>CAVZUA010000001.1:0-35970 GCA_963778385.1 uncultured Alphaproteobacteria bacterium
TTGAGAGTTTGGAAATGCGATCGCGCACCGCCCAGATCACGCCCTCGCCGGACGACAGCCCGGTGTGCACGCGACCGCCCGCCCATTCTTCATCGACGTGACGAAAAAACGAAAGAACTCGGTCCTCACCTGTTCCTTTTCGTGCCTTCGCGCTGTCGCCGTCTTCCACCACGGGGAACAGGTTGGTGCCGTGCTCGGTGGCCTCCACACGGTAATGCGGCCCACGGCCAATACAGTTGCCAAAGCAGGTATGCGCGCTCAGCAGGAGACCGACGGGATCACTTTCGGTGTGCGGCTCGACCATCCGAACGATGTCGCCAGGAAGACCTATGAACGCCTCTTTCGCCATCACCGGAAAATCACGCACGGGTGGTGCGCGACAATCCTCGGCATCCGTATCCGGCGGAGCCCACCCTTTTGCGCCGCGCGCCGGAGATCATCTGCTCAAGATCTGCACGGGTCTCGTTGATGGTGTAGCCAGTCAACGTAATCTCGGGCGCGAGTGCCAAGATCACCGCATCGTCGGTTCCACGGGCGACAAGGTGCGCAACGAGCTTGAGGGTATTGTTGTGCCACTCGCGGTTTGCCCGTATCTCGCCGAGCAAGAAATCGGACGACCGGCGGTCGGAACCATTATCGAACGGTCCGCGCCCGACATCTCCGTGAACCTCTCCCTTCCCAGGGTCGAATTGCGGCAGTTGCGGGTAAGCATCGGCGAGTGCCGAGGCGGTCATGGGTGACCGTTCGACTTCGATTTCATCGTCGCCGGAGTATTGGGTGTTGATCTCGGTCAGTCCACCACGTACCCGCGCTCGACCTTTCGCGGTGGCGGATAGCTGACCGTGCCGGCGAGGCGCATGATCCGGGGGGGATCGGCGACAGCGTCAGTACCGAAATAATCACGGATCGCAGACTGCTGCGCGGCCCACGCATCAAGATCCCGAGTTGGCTCAGAAAGTTCCCAATATGAGTGAACACGGGGCTCGGGGGTTCGCCCGGTCACCACCGCGAAGCTGTAGCTCAGGGGCGCTTCCAGGAGCCTATTGGGTGCTGGGGCTTGGTCTGCGTCGGCGAAATGGAAGAACGCGATCTCCACGTCATCCGAACTGGCCCTGCCGAATGGCGGGCTGCCGGGCTTTCGTGGGTTGACGCCGACGTACACATTGCGGCGAAATCGGCCCGCGTTCCATTCTTTGGCGCGAGCGATGGCCTCCTTGATCCCTCCGGTGTTGCCGGGAACGTGTTAGCGGACCTGATCGCGCCGTCCGGGTCCGACCAAGCGATCTCGATAAGGCCGCCGGGATATTCGTGAGGAACGCGGCGAAAGAGCCGGTTGAGGTGCGCTCGCATCGCGCACGGGTCCGGCTGAACCGTGGCGTCGACTTGATCGTCGCGTCCGCCGCCGGAGTTGAGCGGGCTCATGGCACATCCCCGTTGATCTCGATCATCCCGACCAACCCGGCGGCGAACTCCGCGAACTGTTGGCCGGCATGGATGGTCGTGACGGGCTCGCCGGTCACGGCGTCGAGGCCCGCGAAAGGCTCGCCGGCCCGCCCACGGCGGCGAGATGCATCGACGGCATCTGCCGCTTGCAAGCCGCGAGACAGTCGGTTGCATTCGTCATGGCGCCGACAGATCACCTTCGGCGGTATTGCGAATGATGGGTCCCAGACGTGACTGAGCCCAATCGAGCGCATCACTCCACTGGTAGAGCGGCACGCGACCGTAACGTCGGAACGGCGGCCCACCACCGCGGCATGCTTTGGTGGCCAAGGTCGCTGGCGCTGTCGGGTAACCTGCCTCAGTTAAGGCGCCGGCAACTGCTTCGCGTGTTAAAGGCGCATCGTTGTTGATCGGAATTGCCATCGCATACGTCCATTTGATGACGATGGCTAATGATTGCTAAAGGGCAAGCGGCGATCACCATGAACACTTTTGGTTTTCACGGCGCACCCTAGCCCGCCCCATTCAGAGGAATGCTGTGCGGGACCCAGGGCGCGATGTTTGGTGCCGTCTGTGACGAGGGTTCTCTTGAGGTGGCGTCCGAAGGGTTGGTGCTGGAGGATCCCCGCCCCTTCGCCCACACTGTTCAGTTTGGTGATACTGCCCGCGAGATCGGCGAAGCCGGCCTTATAGGGGCGATTTTGGTGCGGGTGACCGCTTCGCCCGCGAGGCGGGCGAAGCGCCGCGTCCTCGGCGAGCGGGCCGACCTGGCGCAGCGGCACCGGGTTGCCGGAGAGGCTGAAGATGTAGCCGATGCGCTGACGCTCGCACCCGCCATGGCGTCGGCCGAGCGCCGTCGCCACACACCGCGACGTCGACCGCCGGCCAGCGGGCGCAGATATGGCCTATTACACGGCAGCACCACGCCCACCTCGCCGCCGTCCAGCGTCCTGCCGGGGCGCAGGATGATCGCCACCGGATTGCCGGTGGTCGCTTCATAGTTTCTTCCACGGGCACCTAACAATTTAGCATCTTGGAGCGGGCGCGGCAGTATCCGGCGTCATTAAGCAGTCTTTGAATTCGCTGAGCGATCGCGTTAGGCTCAAGTTTAAAAGTCAACTCGATCTCATCTTTCACGATACGTAGACAAACCATTACAAATCGAATTAGCGGGCCTGATGCAACACCAAAGGTCCTAGACCATGAAATTTGACGGCAAAGTGTCTTAGTCCGTATCATAAGTATTTCTACAATAATTTCGTCACCGATTGGGCGAGCCTTTAACATACCGGCGGCCTCGGCCTGGGAACGCGTAAAGGCGGCGGCTATACTTGCCCATCGACGAACGCCTTCGATCCCATCTTCCCCCTCGCTCACGATCCGATGCATCAGGTCGTCAGGGTCAGCTACGCCTTCGTCGGAGGCCGCTGCCCAAAGGGCATGCTGAACTTGTGCTGGAAGATTGTCCCCCAGCTTTCCTGATAACTGGGAGGTTCTTGCCAGCTCTATAGATCTCAATCTCTTAGTGACTGCCGAGGCAGACAGATCACTCGCCGTCATCATTCTGCTGAGCGCAATGATCCATTCAAGTGAGCGAATAACTGTTTCGAATTGCGGATCGGTCTTGCTGAGGTTCGCAACGACGAGAAGTTCATCGATCAGTTCGGCCCGAAAAGGCAGGTCCATGCCTTCTGGCCAAGCCTTTGCGCACTCGCACTTCAGCACCTTCCGCCGCGCTTTGATGATGTTCTCGACTTTATCTCCGCTCCGTATTTGCGGTGAATTTTTCCTGGCCCGCGGTTCCGGTGTCAGAGGAACCCACCGGCGGGCTTCTTGATCCCAAGTGGTTTTCACCGCGGGTTCCTTACTCCAAGCCGAATTAACACGAATCGAGAATTATCCCGCGGCTGGATGAAGAGCTATCGCGCCGCCCGCAACTCCACCAGCTGAGTGGTGGGCTTAACATCGCACATTAGCTCTGCTGTTCTGTTGGCTACTGCATCAGCCGCTGCAAGCAACACCGCGTCGGCGCTGTGCACATACCGGCTGGTAATCGACCGTCCCTTGTGCCCGACCAGCGCAGCGATCGTCGGCTCTGAATAGCCAAGATCGGCGGCGAGGGAACTCAGCGAGTGCCTCAGCACATGGGGAGTTATCTCGGATGGTAATCCGCCGAGCCTTGCGATTCGCGGCCAGAACTTCTTGAAGTGGAGCAGCGTGCCGGCACGCCCGCGTGATGCTGCAAAAACTCGGTCGTCGGCTCCACGCGGCAATGCCCTAAGAGCATCGCAGGCGGCATGCGCCAGCGGCCGGATGCTGCGCCCGGTTTTGGTGTCGGCAAGATTCACAGTGCGTCGAGCAAGATCAACTTCCGACCATCGCAACCCCAATGCTTCGCCGCTGCGCCAGCCCGTGAGCGCGAGGAAGCGTGCTACGGCTATCGCAGATGGCCAGATACCTTCGACTTCGGCCTTGCGGAGCGCATCTCCCAGCGCAGCATATTCGTCATCGGTCAGGCGACGCTCTCGCTTCCGGTCGGCAAAGCGCTCCACGCCGTGCGCGGGGTTGTCGGGACGCATTCGACGACGCACGGCGTAGGTGAAGATCGCACCCAACAATCCCACTGCGCGGGTTGCCGCAGTTCGCCCCCCGGTGACGCGGGCAAGACCGCGTCGTTTCGCCGTTTTCGTCTTGCCAGCGGTGCGCCCCTCGGCAACATCATGGAGAAAGTGCTCGACATCATCGCGCGTGACAGCGGCAACCGTGAGGCTGCCGAGGAGCGGCTTGATGTGGCGCTGGACCCGGCCTTTATCGATTGAGAGCGTGCTCGCCTTCTTTGGCTCCTTGCTGCGTGTCAGGACACGGCCGGCCTCAGCGTCGGCAAGATAGAGATCGCATAGCTCTGCCACCGTCTTAGCTTCACGGGTCGCCCTCTTCTCGGTCGCCGGGTCGCCGCCATCCTTGACCACACCCAAGAGCCGCCGGGCTCGGTCTCGCGCTTCCTCAGGTGTCCACGGCGAGCCGTGGCGGCCGATTACCTGCCACCGCTGCCGCCTGTCCGCTGTGCGGTATTTGACGAAGTAGGTAACTGCCGTCCCCTTCTGGCGCCGAGCGCCAAAGCCCGCTACCGCGCCAGTGCCCGCATCCCAGACTATTTCGTCGGGGCCGAGCGCTCGCACCTCTCGCAAGCCGATCCGTTTCCTCTCGCTCATGCGCTGCCTCTTCGGCGGGTTGCTATCAGTCCCGTTCTAGCAACCGCATAGCAACCACCACAGCGCAAATGTTATCAAACCCCGGCAATCGAGGGAAACCATAAAACCCTGTTTCTACGATAATTTGTCAAACTCAGACAGACGAAAACAAACCGGGGCAACCGTTAGGAACTACCTTGCCAAGGTTGGGGTCGAGGGTTCGAATCCCTTCGCCCGCTCCAGTATCGAAAATGCCCAAAAGCCGCGGAAAACCGCGGCTTTTCGCGTATCGGGAAGATCGAAAAGAGGGAAATTTCGAGGGCCCAGGGAGGCGCGAGGTTACCACAGGGTTACAAGTTCAAAATTGGAGCCACACTCGAGTCGAGCCATACAAAGCCAAGGCGGATCGTCCGCTTTGTACAGGAAAGGGGGCACTCGCACTCGGCAAGGGTCGACCCAAACGAACCGTCGGCATCAACTCCTCTACGAGTCTCTTCATGCCCCTATAGCGGCCCGCCCCCCCCAATGGTCGATGGGGCGCGGCCATAAACCGCTCCCGGATCGATTGCTTCCACTCCTCATTCCTCCGGTACCCCGGCTTTATGCAGACCAGCGAGATAGGTCGTCTCCAGCAGGCCTTGGGTTCCCGGTGCAAAGTCCTTTGCGCTGGTGGCCCGCGCTGCTGAGACGTTTGTGGGCGCCCCGTTCCTGCTGAGCCTGCGGGCATCCGCAAGTTCGGAGGAGGCGCGCGGCAAATCGCCTTTGAGGCCATACGCAGCGGCAAGCCAAGCGTGAACGAACGGGTAAGCCGAATTTTCATTATGCGCCTTTTCAAGCCAACCGGTCGCCTCGTCGACGCGCGATTGCAGCAGTCTCGCCTGGCCGATCCGGAAATACCACACGCCGAGGAAGGGATCGCGCGGACTGAGGCGGATCGCCTGCTCTTCAAGCGCCACTCCGTCGTCCAACAGCCCGAGGTAGATTTTGCATCGGCCAATATTGCCTATTGCGGCCAGCACGTTGCGGTTGGCAGTGAGCACAGTCTCGTATTCCGGGATTGCCGCTTCGCAACGATGCTGCGCGCGCAACAGCTGAGCTTTGGCAAAATGCGCGAGCGGGCTCTCGGGTGCCACTGCCAGGGCTTGCTCGACGAGGTGGTTCGCCTGTTCGATATCCGCGCCGATCGTGTCGCTCATGTTGTCGAGCAGTCGGCTGGAAAGAGCAGTGGCCAACCTACTCTGCGCCTCGACGGAGTTGGGATCGAGCGTGAGCGCTTGCTGGTACTCCGTAATCGCCTCTGCGAAGTTCTGTCGGGACGCCGGCCGGTAGATCGCCGCGCGTCCGCGGAAGATGTGGTCGAGTGCGTCGGGATGCACCGTCGGCCGGGCTGCCACCGATGTAACCAATTTCACGGTAAGAGCGATCGCGATGCGCGCCGTGATATCGCTCTGCACCGCCAGGAGATCGGCGATGTTGCGGTCGAACCGCGCAGCCCAGAGGTTCGTGTCCGTGTCCGTGTCGATGAGCTGGGTGTTGATGCGTACCTGGTTGTCCGAACGCTGAACGCTACCTTCAAGCATATAGCGCACGCCAAGCTCACTGCGGATTCGTTTTGCACTGACCGGTTCGCCTTTATAGGTGAAGGCCGTATCGCGCGAAATCACGAGCATATCGGCGAGCCGCGACAGATCGGTCGTCAAATCCTCGGTTATGCCGTCGGCAAAATATTGCTGTGCAGGGTCACTGGCGAGATTGGTGAACGGCAGCACGACAATCGACAATCGCTGCACCGCCGAAGTGCCGAGGAGCCAACGGGACTTCGCCTGCCAAGCTGCGGTCCCGACCGCAAGCAGTATCAGCAGGGCGACCCAAATGACCGGGCGGCGGAGTTGGGAACGTGGTCGCGGTTTGTCGGTGGCGATTTCGTCGGAAGAATCTTGCTCGGGTTCAACGCTCAAATTGGCAAAGGGCAAAACCGCGATCGAGGGTTTCTCGGGCAACGGCAGAGGCTGTGCGGAAGGTAGCGCGCTCGACCCCGCCCGCTGAGAACCACTCAAGTGCGCCAGCCGGTAGCCGCGGCTTGGCACGGTTATAACGTAGCTATCTCCGCCGCCGCGCTCGTCCAGTGCCTTGCGCAGCGCCGAGATGTGGACGTGCAGGTTGTTTTCCGCGACCGTACGTCCCGGCCACAGCCGCGTCATCAGTTCGTCTTTGCTGACCACGGCGCCTTCTGCCGATGCGAGCAGGCAGAGGATGTCGAGTGCGCGGCCACGGAGTTCTATTGGTTCGCCATCATGCAGCAGGCGACGTCGTCGAAGATCGAGCCGAAAGCGACCGAAGCAGGCGTCCTCGGGATTATCCGAAAGCTGCATCAAATTGCTTCCGATTTCAGAACCTGAACCGGCTGGCCCAAAGACCTTAAGACCGCTGCACCCTAGAGTCTATGCCGTACAGCTTAAGAGAAGGTGGCCGGAGCGTGATGGTCATGAGAGACTGCTCGTTGTGCTCGCAATGCTAGAGGACTGTTTAATCCTATTCTCCAGTGCTGGCGCTATCAGCGATCACGATCCCGCCTCTCCTATGCCTCGAGCCGCCGCCAAGGAGGGAGCGATGTTCGACGGTGTGTTGGTTGACCTTACAAACCGGCATTGGGAGGAACCGCCGATAGCCCGAACCATGCCATGGCAAGGCTTCGCGCTCTTGTTTGGCTTAGCAATACTCTCGGTCGTTGCCGCAATTCTCTATCCGGACGTGTTCGGTGCAGCTCTGGAGCGGTTCTGATCGTGACCGCCAGTCACAAACAAGCAGTGCAAGGGGGAGAGATGCGCGACCGGTCGTCTCGAGAGCGCGGGCACATTTGCGCGGCCAGTGCCCTGTTAATACTCTCCATCTCTGGGGTTGTTAGTGGTCCCGTCCGTGCTGACAGCGGTGTACCTGATCCGGCGACGGCCGCTACCTTGGCCGGCGAGGTTGCTCACGCACAGCGCATGCGCACTCTCTTCCGCGATGGGGCCGGCAGCAGCCAACAGACGCCACCGGTCATCCCAAAGCTCGAACACGACCCTGACCTAAGCGGTATAATTGCAACATTCCAACCCAACGGCCCGACGCAAACCGACCAAAGTGCTTTTTTTCAAAGCCTGGGAACAAACGACCGCACCTGCTTCACCTGCCATCAACCGCAGGATGGGTGGACCGTCAGCGCGCAGCATGTGCAAGAGCGGTTTGACGCTGACCCAAATGACCCGCTGTTCCGTCTCGTAGACGGTGCCACGTGTCCGTCTGACGATGTCTCTACCCCAGGCAAACGCCGAAAAGCGTTCGACCTGCTTTTGAAGAAAGGGCTGGTTCGGATCGGGCTACCGATGCCTTCGAGCACCATCTTGCAGTTCCAAATTCTTTCGGTGGACGACCCTTACAATTGCAACACGGCCTCGACCACGGGGCTGACCAGCTCTACGACGGGTACTGTGTCGTCATATCGCCGCCCACTGCCGACGACCAATCTAGGCTTCCTCAGCACGATCATGTGGGACGGGCGCGAGCCAAGCCTGTTTAGCCAAGCGGTTGACGCGACGCTGATTCACGCGCAGGCCAGCGCGGCGCCGAGTGCTGCTCAGCAACAGCAAATCGTGACCTTCGAGGGCTGCACGACAGCCGATACCCCGAGTTTGTGCACCAATACACCAGCTAACGCAGGCGTCTTTGCCGCACAGATCGTCGACAAGGATGCGGGCTTTCTCGCGGCGGCGGGAGCCAGTGGCGGGCCTGTTGCTATCGCTCAGCAACTCGCCAGCTTTTTCATCGGGATCAATGACCCGCTCGGCAACAACCCGAAGAACACTCCGTTCACATCGATCATTTTCAACCTCTACGACGCGTGGGCGAATTTGCCGGGTCGCAACAATGTGGCTGACGCCCGTGGCGCGATCGCACGGGGGGAACAAGTCTTCAATACCGTGCCGATCAATATCACCGGCGTCGGCGGACTGAACGACGTGCTCAACCAGCAAAGCATCAGCGGCTTCTGCGGTACCTGCCACGACACACCGAACGTCGGGGATCATTCGGTGAAAGCGCCGCTTAATATCGGGATAGCCAACGCCGGCTCTAATGCACCGCCGGTCCTGGATATTTCGGGGCTGCCGGTCTTTACCGTCTGGTGCACTAAGGGGCCGCTAGCCGGCAAAATCCTTCAGGTCACCGATATTGGTCGTGCCACTATCACCGGCCAGTGTGCCGATATCGGCAAGCTGAAGGGGCCGATCCTGCGAGGCTTGGCGGCGCGCGCTCCGTATTTTCATAACGGCTCCGCGGCAACACTGAGCGACGCCGTGGAATTCTACAATCAGCGCTTCTCAATCGGCCTTACGGATCAGCAAAAATCCGACCTGGTTGCATTCCTGAACTCGCTTTAGCAATCCCAATTGGTTGCTTTGCGAATTCGCACTTCCGGCGCTACCCCGCCGTCGGCGCGAGCATCCATCAAAGACTGGGTCCTGCTGAATTGCGCCGATCGGAAACGGCCACTCAGCTCCCCAGAGCCGACGTTCCACCGACATCCTACATCACCTCAATAATTGTGCCCCATATCCCTGCAATGATTTGATTTTCGGACACTTTCTCGTGTCCGCGGATCATGATCATCGACCTCAGCTTTGCTTCTGGCGACCTGCGCATCCGGACCCGCTCGACCCCCGCCGTGCGCCACGCCGTCGACCTCGCCCGCGCCGTCCTCGCGCTCGGCGACGACGGCCACCTGACTGTCCGCCACGCCAGCAAGCTGCCGGAGATCGAGTTCGACGGGCACTATACCTCGCGCGAGGCGATCGAGGAGCTGCTGCGCTTCTGCACGCTCTACGAGACCGAGGAGGGACTGGCGCTGCTCGTGCGGCGGGTGCGGCGCGACGCGAGGCTGCCGCGGCGGCAGCGGAGGCGGCTGATCGAGGCTATCGCGCCGACGCTGGTGGTTGGTTTTGTTTGTTGCGAAGGTCGATCAGCCGGACCGCCTCCGGATGAGTGCGTAGGGCTTCGAGATTAGGGTTCGTCAGCCGCAGTTGGCCGATGTTGAGCCAAGCGTCTCGGGAGTTGAAGCCAGCCCGCTCCACTTGGTAGCCGCAGGCGATCGCCGCCGCGATGAACATGCCGCTGCTCACGTATTGGCCGTCCAGCTCAACCTCCTCCTTGAGGCCGTAGCTGCTGCCCGCCCGCCGGTTGATCTTCCGGGTTCTCGGTTGCTCGTCGAGCCAGCTGATTGCCCGGCGAAACTGGTCGAGGGGGAACAGCGTCAGCATCTTGCGCCGGGCGCGGCGCTTCTCGGCGGCACGCTCCTTGCGGCTGCGCTTCGGCCCGCCGCCGATCACAAACCCGCCGTAAGTCAGTTCGGGATAGAGCTTGAGTATTCCTCGAACGGTGACCTTGGTCGTGGCGGTATCATCAGTCGAAATCACCGGGACCTCGACGTACAGTCAGCGCGAGACAGCACCAGTATATCACGCGAGGACCCCGCCCATAATATCCGGACGATATTTTCCGCCGCAGGAGCGTTCGTCATGAAGACTAGCCTGAGCAACCCGCTGGAGGTCGCCGCGGTGTCGGTACCGGGGGTTCCCGGGGTGATCGGCCTGACCTTGTGCCCCGGCAAGAAAGACCCGTCGCGCGGCTGGGACGGTGATCTCGACATCGATGTCGCGATGATCCGCGACTGGGGCGCGGAGGTGGTCGTCTCGCTGATCGAAACCCACGAGTTCGAGTTGCTCGAAGTCCTCGATCTCCCGAGCGTGGTCGAGGAACAAGGAATGCGCTGGGTTCACCTGCCGATCGTTGATCTTTCGGTGCCCAACCAACGGTTCGAGACCCGCTGGGTCACCGGCGGCGCCGACCTGCGCGCAGTGGTTCGCCGCGGTGGCCGTGTACTCGTCCACTGCCGCGGCGGCCGCGGCCGCGCCGGAATGATCGCGGCTCGGCTGCTCGTCGAATTGGGTACCGATCCCGACGCGGCAATCCGTGCCGTCCGACACGTCCGGCCGGATGCGATCGAGACACCCGCCCAGGAAGATCATGTGCGAGGTTGCCGGCCGATGGGCGCCCCAATGACCGATGACTTGATGGTCGATCGCGCCCTCGGTTGCCTGCTCGGGCTCGCCGTCGGCGATGCGGTCGGCACGACGCTGGAGTTCGAGCGGCGCGACGCGAAGCCACCGGTCACCGACATGGTCGGCGGCGGCCCGTTCGGCCTGCTGCCGGGCGAGTGGACCGACGACACCAGCATGGCGCTGTGCCTGGCCGACAGCCTCATCGCCTGCGGCGGTCTCGATCAGCGCGACCTGATGGGCCGCTTCGTTCGGTGGTGGCGCGGGGGCGAGAACTCGCACAACGGCCGCTGCTTCGACATCGGCATCACCACCCGCCAGGCGCTCGACCGCTTCATGAAAACAGGCGATCCGGTGGCCGGCTCCACCGACCCGAACACGGCGGGGAACGGGTCGATCATGCGGCTGGCGCCGGTGGCGCTGCGCTGGGCGAACGAGCCGGCGCAGGCGGTCGCGGCGGCGCGGGCGCAGAGCCTGACGACGCACGGCGCCCCGGCCGCGGTCGAAGGCAGCGCCGTCCTCGCCGAAATCCTCCTCGACGCGCTCGCGACCGGCGACAAGGCCGCGGTGCTGCGCCCCCGGCACAGTGCGGAGCCGACGATCGGCGCGGTCGCCGGAGGATCGTGGCGGGGCAAGGACGTTCCGCCATCCGCTCGAGCGGATACGTCGTCCATACGCTGGAGGCGGCGCTGTGGTGCGTCGACCAGGCCGACGACTTCGCGCAGGCGGTGCTCCTCGCGGCGAACCTGGCCGACGACGCCGACACCGTCGCCGCCGTCACCGGGCAGATCGCCGGGGCGCTGTGGGGCCGCGGCGGCATCCCGCCGCACTGGCTCGACCGGCTCGTCTGGCGCGGGGAGATCGAGGCCAAGGGTCGGCAGCTGCTGCTCGCAGCGGGATAGAGAATCGCGCCACACTCGCGCAACGGTAAGCTGATGCCTGCCACTCGCCGGTACCATTCATCCGGTAGGATGCCCATCCGACACGAAGGCAGGCACCTATTTGGCCTCTTCGATTGGTCGAACCAGCTCAAGGTGACTGACGCCAAGAGCGAGCGCCAGCTCGTAGAGAGTGACGATGGTGGGATTACGCCGGCCCTGCTCTAACCCGCTGATATATTGTTGACTGAAACCTGACAGGTCCGCGAGCTGCTCCTGGGTCAGCCCTTTCTCTTGCCTAACTCGCTTCACGTTGCTGCCGACCAGCAGGCGCATGTCCATGCGCGAAAGGTCAGCCGACCCAGCAACGCTGGTTTATCAACTATAGTATGTAAACGACACGCGAATTATGCGAGGTTTGCCCCGGCTGGATGCCGTCTGCCGGGGGCGCGATGAAGGAGCAGTACGTCGGCGACGTGAACGACTACCGGAAATACGCCCTGCTGCGGCATCTCGCCCAGTCCGGCGCTGTCCGGATCGGCGTGTGCTGGATGCTGACGCCCCCCGATGCCGGAAACTTGCGGCACTACGTGAAAGACCCCGACAAGTGGAAGCGCTATGACCCCGAACTGTTCGATAAGCTGCAGGTGATCATCGGGCAGGAGGAGGTCAGTCGCCTGGTCGCGATCGAAAGTGCCGGAGTTATACCGGGGGCTCGCTTCTTCAATCAGCTCCTAACCAATAAGACCGAACGGAAGGCGTACTTCGAGTGCGCGCTGCACCACCTCTCAGAAGCCGACCTGGTATTTTTCGACCCCGACAACGGGGTCGCTCCCGCAAAAGCGAGGGAACAACCTCGACGGTCTTCCAAGTTCATCTACCTGGATGAGATCGGCACGGCATACAACCGCCGTCACTCCGTTTTGATATACCAGCATTTCCCGCACGTGCGGCGCGACGAATTCCTGGGCGACCTGGGCTTGGATCTTGTTAAGCTTGCGCCAGCTGCGCGGCTCTGGTGCTTCCGAACGCCGTTCGCCGCGTTTCTCCTGTTGATCCACCCCCGTCATACACCGGCGCTTGCTGCTGCCGGCGGGAGCACGCCGGAGGGCTGGCACCCACGGTTCATCCGCGGTGAGCAATTGTCGCCGGACGTAGCCGATTAAGTGCCGTCCACTCGGATACGATTGCGAAGCCTCGGTAATGCATCAGCACCGCCTCCATTCCTGACCGGCGCGCCGGCAGCTGCTGCCCGTCGGCCAATAATGTCCGCACTATGCCGAACAATGAGGTGTAGGCACGGCAGGACGGTACGGACGTCGCCAGAGTAGCGGGGAGGGGGTATGACGGCGGCGTGCCCGACCCGCGGCGGCGCAACGACAGCCCCCCTCCCCCTATGCTTCTGAAGCGTCCGTTCCCGTCCGCCGTGCCTACGCGGCTTGGCTTCGGCCAGTGTCGCAGTTCAGGCTAGCCGCACGGTTACCGCCTCTGGCCCCTTTTGACCCTCCGCGACATCGACGGCAACGCGCTGGCCCTCCGCTAACCCCATGAGGCCGGAACGCTCCAGCGCCGAAGCGTGCACGAAGATGTCTTTGCCGCCGCGATCCGGACCGACGAAGCCAAACCCCTTCATGGCGTTGTACCACTTCACCGTGCCGATCTCCTCGGCTGTGGCGCGTTCCCCGGCCGGTGCATAGGCAGGTCGCTCCGGTCGTGCACGGCGCGGCTGCTCTGCCATGGCAGTACTGGCATCGACGCTCAGGATCTCCGTCACCTGGGGCCCCTTTGGACCTGGACCGGCGCGGACCTCGAGTGTGGCGCCCGGCGGCACGCTTCCGCGGCCGCTACGCTCGACCACGCTCACATGCAGGAATGCGTCGCCCGAACCGTTGGTCAACTCGACAAAGCCAAAGCCTTTATCCGGGTTGTACCATTTGACAGTCGCCCGGACAGGCGGGCCGGAAGGACTGTCGAATTGCGGACCACGCGGTGGCGCATATCCGAAATTACGGGAAGGGGGCTGGTAGTCATCGTCGGCGAAATCACGGCGGCGGGCGGGGCGAAAATCTCTGTCTCTGTTGCTCACGTTAGGGTCCTGCTGGGTGGGGGCTCTTAGTTCCGGCTCAACCAAAATATCTCTGTGCCTTTAATGGGTTACTATCGTTACAGAATAATGACTCCCTCGGTCGCCCGGCAAGGCCGTTCAGCGCGTCCGGCGGCAGGTGGGCGAAATAATCCGGAGACCTTGGGAGTACAAGCG
The DNA here is from genome assembly GCA_963778385.1 of uncultured Alphaproteobacteria bacterium. Classification (GTDB taxonomy): domain Bacteria; phylum Pseudomonadota; class Alphaproteobacteria; order ATCC43930; family CGMCC-115725; genus DATARH01. The sequence goes on from CAVZUA010000001.1 coordinate 13,865, forward strand.
AGTCGCGACATGAACTGGCCCGAGGTGCTCTCGAGCAGAACAACCGCATTAGCGGGCGGCGGGACAGCGACGAGCCCAACCGTCGTCGCAGCCAGCGGCTGCTCAGAGCATCCGCCTTGTTGTCACGCGTTCCTGCGACGCTCCCTTGAGCAACCGATAACGGTCGCTCATAGCTGGCGGCCAGAAATGGCCTTCATGCGCCCTTTCTGACCGCGGGACAGGCTATGAGACTTCGCGAATAAGGCTCCCCGGGAGCTGATCACGATCCCCGAGCTTTCTCGGGTTCGGGTATGGAAGGCCACGAACCGACGTATGACAGATGTCCCCTCGACACTCGGCTGATCTGGTGGCTCCACGCCGCATGAAACGTCACGGACTGATCGCGGCTCTCGCCGCTGCGCTCTTTATCCTGCCGCTTGGGCGAGACGTCGATGCCGCGCCAACCAGCCCGGCTGACACGTATAGGGAACTCAAGCTTCTTCGGCGACGTGTTCGAACTGGTCCGCAACGATTACGTCGATGCAGTCAGCGACGGGGCCCTGATCGACGGCGCGATCAACGGCATGCTGACCTCGCTTGATCCCCACTCCAGCTACCTTAATGCGGGGGATCTCCGACAACTAAGCGCCGAGAGCAGGGGGCAGTTCGCTGGGGTTGGGATCGAAGTCTCGATGGAGAACGGCCTCATCAAGGTGGTGTCGCCCATCGACAACACACCGGCGGCGCGCGCCGGGCTGAAGCCGGGTGATCTCATCACCCAATTCGATGGCCAGCCGGTGCAGAAGCTGACCCCGTCGGAGATGACCGAAAGCGATGCGCGGCCCGGAGAACAGCGAGGTCACGCTGACGATCCAGCGCGGGGCAGGTGCCCCATTCGATGTGAAGCTGGTGCGCGCGATGATTAGTATCCAGTCGGTGCGTTCGCGTATGGAGGGCGACAGCATCGGCTATATCCGCATCAGCACTTTCGACGAGAAGACCGATGTCGAACTCAACGACGCAATGAAGAATTTGAAGCAGCAGGCCGGTAACAAGCTGGCGGGGATCGTGCTCGATCTGCGCAACAATCCCGGCGGGCTGTTCGATCAGGCGGTAGCGGTATCCGATGCCTTTCTTGAAAAGGGCGAGATCGTCTCGACCCGCGGCCAGCACGCTGACGATACAAGACGCTACAATGCACACCCGGGTGACATCACCGGCGGACTGCCGATGGTCGTGCTGATTAATGGCGGTTCCGCCTCGGCCTCGGAGATCGTTGCCGGCGCCTTGCAGGATCAGCATCGGGCGATCCTTCTGGGCACCCGATCCTTCGGCAAGGGCTCGGTGCAGACGATCATCTCGCTGCCCGGCCAGGGCGCGATGCGCCTGACAACGGCGCGGTATTACACGCCGTCGGGTCGCTCGATCCAGGCCAAGGGGATCGATCCTGACATCGTGGTCGAGGCTGCCAAGATCGAGCATCCGGCGGGCGGCGAGGATGACGCCGAAAATGCCGCCGATCAGGCGACGGTCGATCCGTCGGTCATCGGCACGGCAGACGATTATCAGCTGGCGCGCGCCGTCGACATGCTGCGCGGCATCGCATTGTTTCATGCACGGGCGGAGAACTGAGCACGCGCTGTGGCGAGGTGAAAAATCTCCCGCCGGTGTCGACGCCGATGAGCCGGTAACAATGTTTCCGCCGCCGAGCCACCACCGAGCTGCTGGCAGCGATCGTCGGCTCTCCTTCGTCGGGCGCCGACGACGGCAACGGGACGCGTCTCGAAAATAGGGGGCACCGAGGTGGCCGGCGTCGCCGACGGCGGCCACGGGACGCGGCTCGAAAATCGGCGGGCACCGAGATAGCCGGCGCCGTCACCATGCACCGACGGCCCTCGACGCGGCCCGGAGGCGCTGTCGGCTCGCCACGCACTCGCGCGCCGGCACGCCGCCCGCTGCCTCTGCAATCGCACCGAGGGTCAAGCCTCGCGCGGTTGTTAAGAGAGCGACGGCCGCGGCGCCGCTGCCGCACGCCGAGCGTCGTGTCACCCCCCGTCACCCCTGTCACCCCCCATCGGTGAGGGGGCCCGCAGTGCGGCGACGACGCGCCGCGGGCTAAGCCTGAGCGGGCCGGCAGTGCGCGGGGCCAAAAAAAGAAGAGAGAGAGGGGTGACAGGGGTGACAATCCTTCGGAGGGGGCCGCCGACGGCCGCGCTCGGCGTCACCCCCCCGGGGGTGACGATGGGGGTGACGGGGGGTGACGCAAGGCGACCAAAGGGCCGATCGAGGGTCTGCTCGCCCTCGCGCGTTGCCCGCTGGTCAGCGACCGCACCGCTCGCGCCGCATTCCACATGGAGTTGCTTCGGAAAAGTGGAGAGTTCCCCGATGATTTAGGAGGAACTCGACGATGCAGCAGCGACGGTTTACGAAGGAATTTGCGGAGGAAGCGGTCCGCTTGGTGCAGACCAGCGGGCGAACGCAGCGCGAGATCGCCGGTGATCTGGGAATTGGGCTATCGACGCTGGTCGCTGGATCGGGCGGAGCCGGGATCGGCACGCTGTCGACCCGCGGCGGGGAGAGTGATGTCACAGCCGAGCTGAAGCGGCTGCGCCGGGAGAACGAGATCCTTCGCCAGGAGCGGGAATCTGAAGAAGGCCACCGCTTTTTTCGCCGGGAGGGAAGTCGATGAGGTTCGCGCTCATCGATGGGGCGAAAGCGGCATTCCCCGTCCATCGCCTTTGTTGCGTGCTGGTGTAGCAAAGCGGTTATTTTGCCTGGAAGGTGGCTGGCCTGCCACCGCCAACGCGACGACATGGTGCTGCTGGCGCATGTCGGTGGCCTTTGCCTTGTCGAACAGCACCTATGGCAGTCCCCGAATGACACGGGAACTGCGGGATATCGGCCTAGTGGTCGGTCGTCGCCGGATCGCCCGGCTGATGCGCGACAACGGCCTGCAGGCTCGGCAGAAGCGGCGGTTCAAGCGGACCACGGACAGCCATCACGCTTGGCCGGTCGCGCCGAACCTGCTTGATCAGGACTTCACGGCAACCGGCCCCGATAAGAGTGGGGTGCCGACATCTCCTACGTGTGGACCCGCGAAGGCTGGTTGTACCTCGCGGTTGTATCGACCTGTTCGCTCGTCGGGTCGTCGGCTGGGCAACCGGCGACCGGTTGCATCGGGACCTGGCTCTGTCTGCTCTGCGCAAATCCCTGACCAGGTGTCCGGCAGCCGGGCTGGTCCACCATCAGACCGTGGCAGCCAGTATTGCTCGATCGATTATCAGGCCGAGCTGCGCAAGCACGGCATCATGATCGAATGTCCGGCAAGGGAAATTGCTACGACAACGCCATGGTGGAAACGTTCTTCAAGACCCTGAATCCGAGCTCGTCTGGCGGACCGTTTCACCGCAGAAGCCGACCAGGCATTGGCGCTATATCGAGGGTCACAACCCGACACGGCCCGGCGCGGCCAGGGCACTGTGACAGTTTTTCGCGCAGCTATGCGTTAATGTGAACAAACAAGCCGATCGCGTCATGCGATAAGGGTTTTCCTCCAACCGACACGGATCGAACGATGACGCTGCAATGTCTGAAGCGCTGCCTGGCGCCGGTGCTGCCGCTTGCGGCGCTCTTTTCCCTCTCCGCGTGCGTCTCGCAAAGCGCGTATGACGCGCTGCAGGCGCAGAACCAGCAGCTGCAGACGCAAAATCAGCAGCTGCAGTCTCAGGTGAGCGCCCAGCGGGCGCAGGTCACCCGGTTGCAAGGGGCTATCAAGTACACGGTCAACAGCGACCTGCTGTTCAAGCCGGGCAGCTGGGATATCGCGCCCCAGGGGGAGCAAGTCATGGCAAAGATGGCATCCCAACTCGCCTCCACCCAACAGAACCCGCTGGTGGTCAACGGCTACACGGACGATGCACCGATCGGTGCGGCTTTGAAGAAGCGTGGCGTGACCTCCAACCTCGAACTGTCGCAGAAGCGCGCTGAGGCGGTGATGCAGTTCCTGACCTCGCACGGTGTCAAGCCCGAACTGCTCTCGGCCAAGGGGTACGGTGAGGCCGATCCGATCGCGCCGAACACGACGCCAGGCGGTCGCGCGCAAAACCGCCGCGTCGAGATTACCCTAGCGTCACAGGGCAGCTGATCGCTTCATGTTCTTTCTCCGCCCTTGACCGCTGTCCGCGGCTCGCCATCCTCTGTCGACCTTCCGTCTGACCGATGCGAAGGGTCTGAAACGGAACAGCTCCGTTAGAAATTCTTCTCATCAGACGGTGAATAAGCCAGTGTCAGAACACCGTTGTTGAAGGTGCGGCAGAACTTGACATTGGGTCTGACGCCGAGCGACGCCGTGACGGACCCGAAATGCGGGTCGCAGTCGACCGTGATCTCCTCGACGCCGTCGCCTCGGGTGTAGCCGCGCGCGGTGCCGCCCTGGAAGCGGATCGGACTCTCGGTGCGCTTCCAGCCCAGCTGGCGCATCGCGGCCCCCATCCGCTCGTTGTCGTACTGGCTCCGGCGACCGGGCTCGACCCCGAGGAGGAGCCAGACGCTATCGGCGCGGATCCGGCCCTGCCAGTCGCCGAAGGCGGTGCGGAGCAGCTCGACCCACGGGTCCTCGACCTGGCTCTCCAACTGCACCGCCTCGGCAGCCGCCCACAGTTCCTGCGCCAGCCGGATGCTCTCGCCCGCCGCCTCGGCGGCGGCCGCTTCGGCCCACAGCTGGTCGGCGTCGCGTTCCAGCGCCTCGGTGTCGAAGTTCGTGCCGACGATCGGCCAGAAGCGGCGGTTCCCGGTGCTGTCGAGTAGGAACCTCACGTCGTTGGCCGTCCCGAACAGGATGAACGACCGCCCGACCTCGGTCCTGAAGCGGCCGTAGGCCAGGCGCGCCCGGTCGTGCTGGCGGGACAGGAAGGCCTTGATGCGGTCGACGTCGCGCTTCCTGCCGCGCAGCTCGGGCACCTCGGCGATCCACTTGCCCCGCATCTGCTCGATGGCCTCCTTGTCGTTCATGCCGAGGTCGACGCTGTCGGTAAACCATTCCGGCCGCCGCGCCAGGATAGCCAGCGAGGTCGATTTGGCCGTCCCTTGCTTCTCGCTGATCAGCACCAGCATCTCGTCGAACTTGCAGCCGGGCTGACGGATCCGCCGGACCCCGGCGACCAGGATGAGCCGGCCGACCGCCGCGACATAACGGTTGTAGCCGTCGTCGTCGCGGCGGCCGATGCCGGCGTAGTCGAACAGCCAACTGTCGATCCGCGGCTTGCGGTCCCAGGCAAGACCACTCAGGTATTCGCGCACCGGGTGGAACCGGTTCTGCCAGGCCGCGTCGCTGAGGAACGTGCGGAAGCGCTCCAGCGGCGGGACGAACCCGAACTCCTCTTCGACCTGGAACCACAGCCGGTTGACGACCTGGTCCTCGAGGTTCTGCTCCGCCCCGGTGTCGACCGTCACCAGCATCTGATCGGCAAACTCGTTGTAGCGCAGCCGCACGTCGAGCCGCCGCATCGCCAGCTGCATGTTGTGCAGGGCGTTGGCGATGATCACGCCCTTGTTGCATAACCAGTCGGCATCGGTCTGCAACCAGTCCCGGCAGCGACGGGCCACCTCCTTGCCGAAGGCCTCTTCGAGGCGCTTGAAGCCGGGCACCGCGCCGCTGTCATTCGCCAGCCGCTGTGCCAGAACCGCCACGCTCTGCGCGCGGGTTCGTTCGGGGCTGCCGAACCGCTCGGTGAAGACCGAGACAATCGCTTCGACCGTGCTCTCGTCGACGCCGCAACGCAGCATCGTGCCGATCATCGCGGCGTAAGCGTAGAACCTCCCGCCTTCGCCGGGGAAGTGCTGGAGCAGCAGCGACGCCGCGGCGAGGATTTCGGCCGCGTTCGTGAGGAGCGCGGCGTCGATCCTCGCTGGGGCCTCGTACCGCTCCCAGGAGACTTGCTCGCCGTTCGGGTGGATCGACGGCGGGAACATCGTCTCTCCGCCGGTCGAGCGGAGCTCCAAGAGCGGCTTCTGCTTTTGCTTTGGATCCGCGCTGCCCGCGGCGAACCGCGATCCCGTGCTGGCGGTGTCGGGCGCGGCCCCGCCGCAGTCGTAGAGCCAGTGCGAGCCGGGCGCGCCCGGGCGGCCGAACACGGCGCCGGTCGGCGGCAGCACCGCCGGCGCCAGCAGCCGCGCCTCCTCGCAATCGAGGTCGAGGTCCACCAGCCCGCCTGACGGCATGCCGAGGCGCACGCCGATGTTGCCCGGCCATTGCGTGTTGTCGTCGGTGACCTGCTTGGTCCAATCGCGCGCGATCGGGTTCTTGGCCCTCGGCTTCAGCGGTATCGGCGCCCAGCCGCGGTCGCGGTATACCTTCGCCATCAGCCGTATGTCTGCGGGCTGCTTGCCGTTGAGCGGCTGCCCGCTGCCGCCGAGAGCCGCGGCGGCCGTTTGTGTGTCTTGATCCACTCGATAGTCCTCCGGACGAGATCCGGCAGGACCACTCACACTTCACTAGTGACGATACCTTGCGCCGCCTTCTCCTCTATGGTAGATTGTGGTGTCAGTGGCACTTTCCAGATCAGCTGCCAAATACTCCTCGCGATCCGCCGGCTTCAGCTGCCGGCGGATCGTCTCTATCGTACCACACCCCGACACAGCGGCACTAGATGTGTCACCAGAATTGTCAGTTGCCGAACTTAGTCACAAAGCTTGTTGTTCACCACTGCGGCCCACTACTCTCCTTCACCTACACCGTCAACCCGCCGCCTGGTACGCCCGCTCCAGCGCCGCGACCGCGGCTTCGCCGCCGCGCACCGCCTGGGTGTAGTGTCCGAGGGTGACGACGGCGCTGGCGTGCCCTGCCAGCTTGGCGACCAAGCCGACCTCGATCCCCTGCGCCTGCAGCGTCGAGATGAAGCTGTGGCGCGCCGAGTGCGGCGTGACGTAAGGCAGGCCGAGCTTCGCGAACACCGGCTGCCAGTATCGCTTGCGAAAATTCTGGTAGAGCAGAGCCCCGCCGCCGCCGAGGCGCGGCTTGGGCCAAGGTTGCAGTCGGCCCGGGCCGGGGAACACGCGGTGCAGTTCGCCGCCCCGGCGCGGGCAGCGCACCCGCCAGTCGAGCAGCAGCGCCCGCAGCGTCGCCCCCATCGGGATCTCGCGCGTCCCCGCCTCGGTCTTCGTCACTTCGGTCAGCGAGCCGTCGCGCTCCTGGATGCGGCGGATGCGGATGACGCCGTGCTCGAAGTCGATCTCGTCCCACAGCAGGCCCAGTTGCTCGCTCGGCCGCGTGCCGGCGAGGAACGGGAAGGCGCAGTAGGGGCCGTGCTCGGGGTCCTGCCGCGCCGCGGCGATCAGCGCGGCGATCTGCTCGGTCGTCAGGATCGCCTTCTTCTCGCGGCTGCGCCGCCGGGCGAGGTTGTTCGGCATCGACGGCGCGCGCACGCCGAAGTCCTCCTCGGCTAGCGCCAGCACCGAGCCCAGCAGCGAGGCGGCGCGGTTGGCGGTGTAGGCGCCGCAGTGCAGCGCCACCTCGCCGTGCCAGGCGCGGATCGCCGCGGTCGTGAGCTCGGGTAGCTTGACCTTGCCGAGCATCGGCAGCAGGCGGGCGCCCTTCGGCACCCGGCCGGTCGCGGCGTAGGCGGCGCGCTGTTCGCGCGTGCCGGCGAGCCACGGGCCGGTGATGTGCTTCGCGACGATCCGCTGCCCCGCCAAGGTGTTCGCCTTGACCTTGGCCGCCCGGTCGGCGAGGTAGTGGTCGACCGCCTCGACTACCGTCGGCGCGGCACGCTCGTCGACATAGCTGCCGGCGGCGACCTGACCGAGCAACTCGCTGCGCCGGCGCTGGGCGTCCTTCGCACGCTCGAAGAACTCTTGCCGGCGCTGCCCGGTCTTGGGGTCGCGGTAGTTCATGACATAGCGGCTCAGGCGCCGACCACGCCGCTGGGATAACGCCGGCGGCGAACACGCTTTGTAATGCTGATGTTGAGCTGCATGATCAAGGCCAACTATGAGGAACAAAGCCAGACGAAATCACGGCGAAGTAACCGCAACAATAAATCGCGAAAGCAGCTTTGATTTGCTTCAGAGAGTACAAACTGTAACCTCGACTGTAACCGTGCGGCTCAGGCCTTGCCGAAATGCCGGAACAGCCGGTCGCGCGAGCCCAGGAATTCATAGTCCGACCGGGTTGAAATCGCGGGCAGGCGCCGTTGGCTGAGAAGTGGCCAATGGGCACGCAGGACGCCACGGACGCTCGTAAGAGACGGGGAGAGGGGGTAGCCACCCGCGAGACGGGCAGGGCAACGCCGACAGCCCACCCCCCCTCCCCCTGTCTTTGCGTCGTCCGTTCCCGTCCTCCGTGCCTATCAAAACCTTTCCTCATCGGCAGGGCTGGCAAATGGCTCGGGGATGACGTCAAGCGGGATGCCAATCGCCCGATGCTTGTGCTGTTCTCCCTCTCCGACGTTGCTAAAGTAGATCGTATTCTTCGTGGTGACGGCGCCGTCCAATTTTCGCAGCGCGCGCATCCAGGCACGATCAGCCCATCTCGTGCCGATGTAGACCTTTTCGATGCCGGGCGACCCGTTGCGGATAAACAGTCCCGGCTCGTTCCCCTCCGTTCGCACTGCAAAACCGAAGGTCCCGGTCACCCGTATGGCGTCGATGAGGTGGTTGCCGTCTCCGTCTCGCTTCAAATGCACAACACCGAGCCAGTGCCCGAGCGGAAATCTCTCGACCACGTAAGCAAAGAGGTGATCGAGGCACTCCCGCGCATCGTCGCGGTCGAGCGCTTCGGCATGTACCTCGACCGTGCCAGCGAATTCATTTGCGAGCTCCTGAGCCTCTTCCTCCGTTGGCGGGCGGCCGTGGAGCGCCACGAAGGCGCCGGCCAGCAGTGTCGCCATGTTTTGCCGATGCCGCCGATCGCCGCTTGGCATTGCACGTTCCAGCACCTCGACCGCCGGCGGGATCTCTGGTGCGAGCGAAATCATATAGCTGCACCACCCAGGCCCCTTGTCACGGAAGAAGACCTCGTCTTCGCGTATCGCTTGGGCAACATTCGTGTCGTTTTCGTGCATCAACAGTTCGAGCAGCACGATCCGGCTTTCGTCGGCAGGCGACATGCCGACTGGATTAACCGCGCAAAAGAAGAAGGTGGTGCGCAGGCTGAACTGCATCGCCCTGCCCTCCGGCGTCCCGCGCAGGATGGGGTTCTCGGCTGACGAGGCGCTTCGCGCCAGCCTTACGATTGACCTGAGCTGCGGGATCGCGTGGTCGCTCTCAAACTCATCTATGATCACGGGCAGGCTGTCGGGGCCGATGGTCTGTCGGATGCCGGCTTCGCTACTGCTGCCCTCGGTGGACACGACCAGGGGCCAAAGTATCTGGCGAGCTACGACGTGGATCGTCGTCTTGCCGCTTCTGGCCGGGCCGTGCACGAAGACGTGCGGCCGCCAGCCCAGAACGCCACAGATCGGCGCCAACGCCAACCAGCCGAGCAACAGAGTGGCGTCCTTGGGATTTTTCCAGTTAAAGCGCTGCAGCAGTTCCAGTAAGCGCTGCGGGCCAAACCCAATGGTTCCGTCCAAGCGGATCGGCTCGAAACAGAGGTATCGGTACGTCGTGCCCTCCGGTACTGGCGCGCCTAGATTCTGGATGATCCGATCGCCTTCCAGCCAGATACCGCGGCCCCGCACCTTCGCGGGCGAAAAAGGACCAGCGCGTCTGCAGGCGGCGATCAGCGCCTCCCCCGCGGCCATTTGATTGAACAGCTTTTGCGCGGGGAAGCGCGACCGCCAGAAATCCGATGGTGCCAAGCCCACAAGGTATTGCATCGACAAGAGCTGATTGCCCGACGCGTAGACGATGATTTTGCGCACGGGGTCGTGAAGGACGTAGAGACCCTCTCTGTTGTAGCCAATCGGGATGGGGCCGTTGTCGCCGGGGTCATAGATGCGGCGTCCCGAGCCCAGTTGGATCGGCGACGTGATGCCGCCCATGTGGACACAGGTAGCGCATCCCGCGTGGCCCAGATCGGCGTCGATGCTGGCGCAGGTCCGCGGTCCGGCATCAGCCAGCGCGTGCCGCAGCTTGTTGGTCGCTTCGGACTGATCGTAACCAGGGTGCCGGCTGCTGTACTCGTGAAAAATACGCTCGCCGTCCCTGCACCGCGCGGTAATCGAGGCACCCGCATACCAATCCGGCTCGCCACAGGTCGCGGCGCCGTTCACGACGACGTTGCGGTACCAAGAGCACTCCTCGACGATCGCCGCATGGTCGGCGGGTGTGTTCTCTCGATCCGGCTTTTGGGCATTCGCTGGTGACGCCGTCAGGTCGCCGAGCGCGGCTTCGATATCCGCGAGCGCATATCGCCGCTCGGGGTGACATTCGAGAAGCTCGACCGACCTTGGCGGGGTCGTCTTGTGGTTGAGGGTGCCCGGAACCCGATAGTTGCGGGTCAGGTCACCAACGCTGTCGATCTCTCGACCATTCTTCTTGAAATGATCAGCGAGGAAACGTTGGAAGCCCGTCCACATGCGCTTGGCGCTGACCCGCTCTTCTTCCGTGCGGCATTCATGCAGCGCATTTAGCTCCCAGTGTACGTGAAGGCCATTACCTGTTCGGACAATCGCGCTCGGAGGGAAAATAAATGTGCTGATAATCGCTAAGGCCTCGGCTTCGTCCTTGGGGTAGCGCTTTGCCGAATTCTTTGCGTCAGCAAAATCGACGTCGGCGACGAAGCCGGGGAGGGCAATGACGGATTCGCTCTTCCCCCGTCGATGCGGTTCCAATCGCTCGGCCTGGAGGCCCAGGGCGACATAGACGTCGGCGGCCGCGGCGCACACCGCGATGTAGTTGTCCAGCGCCTCTCTCTCGCTAGCGCTGAAGTAACTGGTCCGACCGGTACGCCTGTCCCAAACCGACAGATAACCCGAAAATTCGGTGCCGTATTTGTGCCGGATGAATTCGCTGGCGCTCATTGACCGCCTCCCTCGCGGGTGGCGTCGATGACCGCTCGCAAATCGCTCAACTTTAACAGGCGCCGGCCGTTCAAGAGGCGGTAAGTGGGCAGGAGCCCAGCGCTTGCAGCTCGCTGGATCTTGTAGTAGGGAATCCCTAACGCATCTGCTGCGGCTCTAAAGGTGAGGAGCTTCTCGACGCGCTCCTCGTCGGCCTGAGGTTTCATATTCCGTCTCCGCGGTGTGTCTGTGAACCAGCGGGGACGAATAAATACTCAGATTTTTTCGGCGGTCGAGCAGCCCTTTGGCCAAACCTTAGGTACTGGGAACCTGGACGCTGGTAGTCGGAATGTCATCCGTCGGCTCTGCTGCCAGGGCGCGGATTTCGGGCATCGTTAAGTGCTTCCGGCAATACGTGGTCCTGAGTTGGTCGTCTGGCTGGAGGATGTCCTGAAACCATTTTGGCGAAAATCCAGCTGGAAACTTACCGGCGCTGAGAAGATCACGCACAGCCTGCGCCACATCACGCTCCGCCAATTGACGATCTCGCCCGGCCTCAATCTGCCGCAGCAAAAGATGTGCGACCCATTTGTGTTGCGAGGATTTCGATTTTGCTTGGGCGCCGCGCCTCGATGATCGGATAGGCCCGAGATCGTCGCCCCGTGAAAAATAGGCGGCGTTGACAAAACCGCAGCAGTATTGAAACACCCCCCATTGAAGTAAAAATTCGGGCGTCGCAGCACGGGCTTTGAACAGGGCGCGAAGTTCTGAGATGGCGGCTCGAGCCTGCTCGAAGCACGATCTAAGCTCCTCGGCATCGTCGGTTCTGCGAAAAGGGATGAGGAGCGGGTGCTTAATCGTTAGCCGGGCCTCTTCTTCACCGACACTCGGGTTAGAGAGATCAACAGCTTCTCTTTCGGGCCATGGGTCTTCAGACGGATACTCGTAGACGAACTCCCGAGGACTGGAGCGATCGACTGCCTCGCCTTCGTCCTCAAGGCGCAGGCTTTGAAGCCACCCTGCGTTATCCTCGAAGGCAAACTCGAGACGCGCCCATAACTGATCCGCGCTCACGCGCAAGTGCGGAGAAAGCGACTCGCTCACTAGATCGGATGCCACCTCACACTTCTCCTCGTTTTGAGCGCCGCAAAATCGAGCCTACTGCCCCGCCGCGCCTGGCGTCACTCCTTAGTTGATCCCGGCAGCGGCGTCTGCGCCGCCGCAACTCCGCCCCACGCGCCTGGCTCTCTGGACCGATATGGGTATGCGACCCGCCACCGGCACCACGTGGCACAGGGCCAAGTGAAGGTCCCCGGCTCGGTCTCGATGGGCCGTCGCCAGCGATCACGCGATCCTCGCGCCATGTGCGGCCGCGCGCGCCGCCCGCACACGGAGCAGGCCGCTGGTAGCTCAGCGGGCGGAGGTCTATCCTCATCCATGATGGGTGCCGTTCCTCGGCGCGGAGGATCACCGCATGGACGTTGCAGGGTGGCTGCGCGGGCTGGGGCTCGAACAATACGCACATTCATTTCGCGACAACGATGGGCTCCCCTGCAGCGTAACAATTTCAGGGGTGATGTTGATTGGTCTTTTAGCCGGCGGAGGCGAGACTACGGGCAAGCCGCTCGATTGACTGGTCCTCGAGCCCTATGGCCGCGACCCAATCGATGACGGGTTTGGCGGCAGCCGGATCGTGGCAGGCGATGGCAGCTGCCATCAAGACGCGGGCATCATAAGGGGTCTTATGCGCAGACCAGTTCTGCCGAGCGAGCTCGAGAGCCTTTGTGCCGTCGTGCTCGATCTCGAGCGCGTAACGCGAAGCGTCGCGCAGGTGCACGCTGTCGCCCTGTCGGCGCGCCGCCTCGTACCGGGCCGCGACGTCGTCGCGATACGCGGGAAAGCGAGAGTCCCCGCTTGCCTGCGCCGCCAGAGCAAGGCGCAGATACAGTGCATCGACGCGCTCGAAGCCTTGTAATAGCCGAAGGACCTCGACCGCACGCCCCCGGTCGAGCAAGTAGTCGGCGTAGACCGTCAGCGCGTAGACATCGCGCCGGTTCAGGGCCAACGCCTGCTGGAAATACCGTTCGGCCGCCGCATCGTCTTGGCGCGCCGCGATCTCGCCGAGAATCGTATAGGCCCAAAGACGTTCATTCCAATCGGCCGTCGGGTATCGGTCGATCGCGTCGGCGAGCGCGGTTTCGCTGGCCTTCGCGGCACCGCTCAGCGAATCGATGCTGGCGGCGCAAGCCGCGGCCGCCAAGCCGGGCCGCAGGACTGCGAAGCGCGCACATGCATCCTTGGCTTCCACAAGATCTCCGGTAACTTCATCGATGCTTGCCAGAACCAACAGCGCCTGCACCGCATCGGGCGCTTCGTGCAAAGCGGCGCGCAAATCGGCCGTTGCTGGCGCAAACTCATGCTGCGCCTGCAATATCCGCGCGCGCAGAATTCGAAGCGGTGGAGTGGCTGCATCGTCCTGCCACCATCGCTTCAATGTCCCGCGGGCGTAGCCGATGAAGCGCGGATCGGCCTCGGCCACTCCCATCGCCAGTTGCCGGCTCGCCAGCAACATCGCGGTCGCCAGATCGTTGGGATGGTCACGTATTTGAGCCGCGAGCGCACGCATTTCGCGCGTGCGCGGGTCGGTGGTCGGCAGCCCCGTTTCAAGGACGAGGTTGTCGTCCGCCGGAACAAACGGGGCGGCCGCAGCTGGCGATTGGCCGAACAGTCCGGCAGCAAGGAAAACAATTGAGCCCGCCGCGCGCCACATATTGTCAAACAGGAAGGGCGGCGGCTCTCGGCCGCCGCCCTCAACTGCCCTGTTAGGGACAGGGCAGCGGGCTTGGTTGATCGAGCGGCGGCGTCCCGTCGGTCAGTTGAAGCGGCGGCGCTAGGAACGGGAACGCTGTCGGATCGCCCGGGAAATCGGTCGACGGCAAGCAATAGTGCTTGGTACTTGTGCCGTCGGTGAAACCAGGAAGCTGCAGGATCAGGCTGAGCAACGTATCGGTGGTGCGATCGAATAATCGCCGCCCGTTGGGATACCCGTCGGGTAGGTTGGAAGCAAACCTCAGAATATCCGGTACCGCCACGGACGCCAGCAGCGGGACATTGGGGTTGCAGGATGCAGCACTCGTCGCCACCTGGGGGCAGGTCCCAAAATTCTTATCCAGTGTCAGTATCTGCTTGAGGATCGCTGGGGCGAAATCCCTCGCGTCGTTCTGCGGTACGCCAAAGTTGAACACATCCTTCAGAGGCGCCGGGATCAGCGCGGTGTTGACCGCCGGATTGCCCATTCGATCGATCTGGCGCAAATCCTGGTCCTGATGCCCGCCGGACCAGTTGTGCTCGTGGTGGCGATCGTTGTCATCGCCATCGACGTTGCCGAGATAGGTGACGGCCCAGAGACCGCACGGTGTCGAGAACACGGCGTTCGTCGGTGCGACGCACTTGTCTTTCGGAAAGACCATGTCGACCGGGAACTCGACGACGATCGCGTTGATATTCTTCCCTTTGAACGCGTCGACGCCGGTGAATTTATTCGCAGAAGCGGCGATCGAACGGTTGAACCCGACCAGGTCGAAGAAGAACGGGTCCTCACGCGGCCCGGCGAATACTGTGATAGTACCGTGAGGATGAGCATTGACCTTCTTGATCATCGGCGGATTGTGCGTGGCGCCCGAGGTTCCCTGCGTGGTCAGCCCCTCCACGACGACATCATTCGGGAAAAATGCCTTGAACGTTTGACATGCTGGTTGCGGAGTAGGACAATCGGGACCGTTGCCAAACGGCCCGAACACGAAGTCGATATGGGCGGTCGGCCGCGCATCCGACCGGGTCGTGAAATTCAGCTGGTACAGCGCATTTTCTTGGAAGTGATAGGACGACCCGAACAGCGGGTCGGCAACCGCCTGGGTACTCAACGCGACCACGAGGTTCGACGTGCAGGTTGCCGTCATGCAAGGCGGATCTGCGCGAAACATGAACACGTCGTTGATATCGATCGCGCTGTACTCGTCGACCGTCGGCGCGTCGCGATGGTCGGCGGCGTTCGCGGGTGATCCGAACGAGGGCGACAGACTTAACATCGCTCCAAGAAACAGGAGACCAAACCATCTGGTCATCAATCTTCTCCCTGAACGGGCTTTCGCAAATACGTACGAAGATACGCGCTCTTCCAAAAAAAAGTTGCATCATTTTGGTTAATCGCGAGAGGGTTTTGCTCGTCCACCAATCATGGGCAAAATGAACGCACGGTAAGTCGTGCCGCACCGCGCTGGAGAAGTCCGACTTGGGCCGCGCAACGACGATACCAATAGGGCTTGCGACAGCCCTGACGACGATAGGACTGCTGACAATTCCTGCGCACGCGCATGTCACCGTCGGCATGGGCAGCGGGCTCACCGACGGTTTCTTGCATCCCCTAACCGGTTTCGATCATCTCCTCGCGATGGTCAGCGTCGGGATCTGGGGCGCCGAACTCGGCGCGCCGGCGATCTGGCTCTTGCCCATCGCGTTTCCGCTTATCATGGCCTTTGGCGGTGCGCTCGGGGTGGTCGGGGTGCCGTTACCCGGAGGAGAGCTGTTGATCGCCCTGTCCGTCGTCGTGCTGGGCGCGCTCGTGGCATCGGCACGGCGGTTGCCGATCTGGGCGGCGCTGACGATTGTCGGGGTTTTCGCCATCGCGCATGGGCATGCACATGGCGTTGAATTGCCGCGCACTGCTGATGCGCTTGCCTTTACGATCGGCTTTGTCGTCGCGACCGGGCTGCTTCACCTGACCGGCATTTCGATCGGGGTGCTCGCGCGCTGGCCACGCGGCGTCACCGTCATTCGCGTGTGCGGCTGCGCGGTCGCCGTCGCCGGCTGCTATTTCGTCTACGGATATGCGTCGGCGTGAGCGGGCGCTCGGCGCGCCGCGGATAAAAGCGATTGTCGCGAGCCTCGCCGTCTATCTGATCCCCGCTCCGGCGAACGCGCACACCGCGCTGCTCGGTGTCGGCGGTTTCTGGTCCGGGGTGGCGCACCTGCTGACGTCGCCCGATCAGCTCGCGCTGTTGCTCGGTCTGGCGATCTGGACGAGCTTTCAGGACGAGCGACTGGACGCACGCGTCATCGGCGCGTCCTTTGTCGCTGTTTTGGCCGGGGCCTTGATCGGCGCCGGGATCTTCGCCGGCACGCGGTTGAATTTGGCGCCCGCGGGGGCGGCGCTGATGATGGTGGTCGGTCTGGCGGGCGCAATCCGCTTGCGGGTGGGCGCGGTGCCGCTGATCTCTCTGGCGCTGGTGGCCGGACTGGCCTGCGGTGGCGCGAGCGCCGACGCGGTGTCGGGCCTGTCCGTCTCGCTGTTTTCGCTGGGCGGTTCCATTGCCGCCGCTTCGGTCCTGAGTTACGCACTGCTCGCCGCCCGTCGCCTTGAAAGCGACTGGGGTGGCGTCGCACGGCGGGCCGGAGCGAGTTGGATCGCCGCCATCGGCCTGATGATGCTGGCATTCTCGGTAAGCGGCCACGCCGGGCGAGGATGATGCCGCGATATTTGATCCTGTTATTGGCGCTCTTTGCGGCGGGAACCGAGGCTCACGCCCATCTCGCATCCGACAGTTACCTGCGGATCGAGATCAGCAAGACCGGTGCGGTTACCGGACAATGGGACATAGCGCTGCGCGATCTCGATGTCGTGGTCGGGCTTGATGTCGATCAGGACGGGGACATCACCTGGGGCGAACTGCGCGCGAAAACGCGGGAGGTCGAAGCCTATGCCTTCGGCCACCTGACGGTGGTTGATCGGGTTGGATCCTGCCGGCTGACCCCGACGAGCCTCATGGTCGACCACCACGCCGGCTCGGCCTATGCGGTGCTGCCGTTTTCCGTGGAATGTCCGGGTGGCGGCGAGTTGAGGCTTCGCTACCGCTTGCTGTTCGACATCGACCCGAGCCATCGCGGCCTGCTGACCATCGCCGCGGGCGACCAGGTTCGCAGCGAGGTGCTGACGCCGGAACACGCCGAGATTCCGATCGAGGCCGGTCCGCTCCGGTTGAGCGATCAGATCGCGCAGTTCGTGCGCTTCGGCTTCGACCACATTCTGCTCGGTTATGACCACCTGCTGTTCATCGCCGTGCTGCTTGTCACTGCGGCGATGCGCCGGCCCGGCGGCGCCGGGTGGGTGCCGATCGACGGCCTCGGCCGGGTCCTGTTCGAAACGATCAAGACACTGACCGCCTTTACGCTGGCGCATGCGATCGTGCTGACGCTCGCGGTGCTCGGCCTTGTCAAGGCACCGGCGCGGTTTGTCGAGCCCGCTGTTGCGCTGACGATCATGCTCGCGGCGGTCGACAATATTCATCCGATCCTGCCGCGGCTGCGCTGGCAGGTCGCCTTTTTGTTCGGCCTTATTCATGGCCTCTCCTTTGCCAGCGCGCTCGGCCCGATGCGGTTGCCGCCCCTCGGCATGACGTTGGCCTTGGCGAGCTTTAACATTGGGGTCGAGGCCGGGCAGATCGCCCTGGCGCTGCTCCTGGTGCCGATCGCCTTTGCCTTGCGGCATGAGGCCGCATATCGCCGAATCGTGACGCCGGCGGCGTCACTCGCGGCGGCGCTGCTCGCCGGGATGTGGTTGCTCGACCGGGTATTCGGGCTCGATATGTTGCCGTTGCAGCCGCTCGCAGTAGCAGCGGTTGCGCCGTTGAGCCGATGCTCGTGGCTGCATGAGAAGTTCGGCCAAAAAATTGATAGATTCGGCCTTGGGAATTCAGCCTGCGATGCGGTGGACCGATCCGCTTGAGCGGGTAGCTCAGTGACCAGCTATCAAGGCCACGCTAAACGCCAGCACGAGCATGGCATCAGGCATCGGCAGCAAAAATTTTTGGGGAAGCGAGATTCGGGCATCATCTCTGTACCCCTGGTCTCCGGGCCGAGAAATTGTGGAAACTCGGCCTGAGTGGATTCCGGCGCGGGGGCTTACGCGGCAGAATCCGGCATGATGGATATCACCGGACATGCTCGCTTCCCGGGCCGAACTAGCCCTCCACCGCTGACGCCCGTTTCCGGCCGCGGTTACCTCGCGGTTACTGTCTCGTGCCTCCACCCCAGTTCACGACAGTTCACGGGAATCCGCTGGAGTGCCGGATATTGAAATTGCCTGGCATCACCCGAAATCGCGGAATGCCGCGCACTCCGGTGAATTCCCGCGCACTGCAACCGAACATAGCGACACCGTAATTTCACGCTTGCCAAGGTTGGGGTCGAGGGTTCGAATCCCTTCGCCCGCTCCAATTAAATCAATTGGTTACGGTATAACTTGCGAGCAAACCTTCGGGATCTAGCAACCATATAGCAACCAACGGTCGAGCGATCCGCATTCCTGAACGAGTGTCAGCGCTGTTCCCAAACGGCGCGGCCGGATCGGTCCACCGGGCCGCAGGCTGAATTTGCCAGGCCAATTTATTCTAGATGGCGCCCTTTCACGGCGGTAACAGGGGTTCGAATCCCCTTGGGGACGCCAATAATATCAACGTATTATATAGATAAGTTAGGTGCCGATCGGCCAATGTGTCCAATATTTGTCCAATAAACGACCACGGATGCCCGTGGACAGTCATGGAACACTGACCGGACAAAGCCCTCTGATCCTCAACACCTTGCCGTCCAGGCGTGCCAACTCGCGATCTTCGAGCGGTATCTCAATCACGCGCCGCATCTCCTCTATTTGCGGCTGACTAAAGCGCCTTGCCGACCGCAATCTCAGGATCATTGCCGTCGCCTTTAGTCGCCGCCGAGATCGGTGCCGACCGCTGTCGTTGTCTGAACGCCGAACAGCAGGATCAAGAGAGGCGTCATCAACGATCCATCGCCGACGCCGGTCATGCCGACAAGAAGGCCGACGCCAAATCCCGAGGCGATGAACGGAAGAGACACTGCGATATCCATGTCTCGTCGCACTCGAGCCGCAAATCCGGGAGCTATAGAGGAACAGGCTGTCGGCGGCGCAGACTGTCACCCGAACCCGGCGTTCAGCATGTCGCGCGCCGGCTTCACGCCCTGTAGCAGCCGCTCAGCGGATCGACGGTGAGGGTGCGACTGTCGCTGGCGGCCTCATGGGCATAGGACAAGCGCAACCTATCCACTAAAGTTGTCGGGCGGCGGCGCCTCGTCCCGCCGTAGTTTGATGACCGCTATATTGGCGGATAGGCGCCTTCAGGATCGCCACGGCTAACCGCGATTCGGCGGTACAAGCGCCACCTGTTTTTATCGGCATGCCATTATTTGACCACACCAAGGGCATGGGAGCTACGGGCGAGTTCGTCGCCGAGGAAGCCAGCGAGCGCGCCCATGCCGGAGCGGCCGGCGCGAGCTTCAGCCTCCGGGTTGTAGTTGGTGTTGGTGTTAACGTCGTACGTATAAACCGCCCCGTCGGCATCGCCGATGAACTCGATCCCGGCGACCTCGATTGCGTTGGCGGCGACAAATGCTTCGTAGCGCCGCCGCAGCCCGGCCTCGATGTCGTCGACGATGGTGAATTTCGCGCGTGGCTCCTCGCCCGCGGGACAGAAGGCGTCGTTCACGGCGCAAGCATCTGCCGGGCACAACTCGAACCCTTCGCTGGTATCGACCTCGACCGCATAGATAAATTTGCCGCCGACGAACTCGGCACGGGTGATCCGCGGCAAGGGTGCGCGGATGTATTGTTGCAACAAGTGGAGCCCATCGACCGGTGGTTCGTAATCGGCGCTTCCAACGTACCCGGCGAGCACCTCGGCGGTGTGAAATAGGCGCACGCCGAGCCCCTTCCCGCCGCGGTTCGGCTTCAGGATCACCGGGCCGCCGTCGAAATGCCGGCGCGCGGCCCCGGCCAGCTGTTCGGCACCGGCGACGATGATTGTCTTCGGCGTGCGGATGCCGGATTTTTCGAGCGCGGCATATTGCCGGGCCTTGCTGATTTCGAGATCGAGGGCACGCGGCCCATTGATGACCCGTCGCCCGTGCGCTACCAGCCAGGCCAGCACTGCGGCGGTCAACTCGGCGGCATAGCGGTGATCACGGGTATGCGACGAGGCGCTCATCCGGTTATAGAAGATGCCGTCCGGCGGCGGGACCGACAGATCGAAGACACCGCGGTCGAGAAACCAGTCGCGCCACGGCAGACCGCGCTCGTCGAGTGCCGTCGCCAACGGCGCAAGCCAGATGGCGTTTTCGTGGATGACGTGGATGTGCATCGCGGCGGCCCTTCGTCGGAGGGAGCGGATAAGAGCCTTATACAATAATGTATCGTCAAATTATAATTTTTGCATATCCTCATCGTATAAATGAGCCGACAGCCCGTGCCTCCGACATCCGGCGCAAATGTAATCGTGCTGGTGGCCGCCGGGTCCGCGGCGGCCGACCGACTACGGTCTGCGTGAGTTCAGGAGACCACTGCCAGGACGCGTTGTAATGGGCGAAACCGAAAGCGGTCGTCGCACCGCCGGACCGGGTGCCTCAATCGACCCGACCTGCGCCGGCGGATCGTCGGTCGACCGGGAAGGGGACATTTCCTACCGGGTTGGCAGCGTCGAGTTCGCCGCGGGTACCGCTGTGTAGACGAAGCCGCAGTCCGCGCGGGTTCGGTAGCCTCGCAAGCCCGCTCTGTCCGCGTGCGGGAGCGGCTGATAAAATCGATCATCAAACACGTGCCCATGCGGCTTCGGCCGCTGAGAGAGCACGACGCAGGGAGGAAACGCGATGACGACAGCCAATTCGGCGACTGGTGGCCTGTCCGCAGCTGAGCACAGCACGCAATTGCGCCGCGCGGTGATTGCCAGCACGGTTGGAACCGTGATCGAGGCGTACGATTTCCTGCTTTATGTCCTAGTGGCTCCGCTCGTCTTCGCGAAACTGTATTTCCCGGCGTCGGACCCGCTGGTTGGAACCTTGCAGGCATTCGCCATCTATGCCGTCGGCTTCGTCGCGCGACCGGTTGGCGCGGCGTTTTTCGGCCATTACGGCGACCGGATCGGACGCAAAGCGACCCTGATCGCGACCTTGCTGCTGACCGGCCTGTCAACCTTTGCCGTGGGTTTCGTCCCCGGTTACGCCTCGATCGGCATCTGGGGCGCGGTGATCCTCACCGTCGTCCGCTTCATCCAAGGAGTGGGCATCGGCGGCGAGTGGGGCGGGGCAACCCTGATGGCGATGGAGTGGGCGAGAACCGACAAACATCGCGGTTTCATCACATCCTGGCCGCAATGGGGCGGCCCGGCCGGACTGTTTTTCGCGAACATGGCGGTGCTCGCCTTCAGTGCGATTTCCGGTGATCAGTTTCTCGCCTGGGGATGGCGCGTTCCGTTCTGGCTAAGCATCGTCATGGTCGCGATCGGCCTTTACATCCGTCTTGGCCTTCTTGAAACCCCGGTGTTCCAGCGTATCCTCGACATGCAGCAAGTGGCGAGCGCTCCAGTCATCGAGGTCATCAGGCGGCAGCCGAAGGAGATCATCCTCACGGCCCTCTGCAGGATGGCGGAGCAGGGTCCATTTTACGTCTATGCCGCTTTCATCTTCACCTACGGCACGACAGTGTTGCACAGCTCGCGCGATCTCCTGCTGACCGCGCTGCTGGTTGCCACGGGCCTCTCGGTGATCACGATTCCGCTGTCTGGCCATATCTCCGACCGCATCGGCCGTAAACGGATGTACCTGATCGGCGCGGTTACGATGGGCGTGTCCGGCTTCATCTATTTCACGATGCTCAATACCCTCGTGCCTGGTTGGATCTTTCTCGCCATCGTGCTCTCGTTCATCCCGCACGATATGATGTACGGGCCGCAGGCCGCGTTGATCGCCGAATGCTTTCGCCCACGTCTGCGTTATAGCGGCTCCTCGCTCGGCTATCATCTCTCGTCGGTCATCGCCGGCGGGCCCGCGCCGTTGATCGCGACGGCACTCCTCGCGGCGACCGGGTCCGGCTATCCGGTGGCGATCTACATCTTGATCTGTGCGGTCGTCAGCGTTTCGGCCACGGTCTTTCTACCGGACTACACCAACCGCGACATCTCGCAGGAGGGGGCTGACGAAGCCGCAGGCTCCGCCCAGCGCCCAGTGCGGGCACGAGCTTAGATGGCGTGCTGGATAAGCGGCCAGAGGTCGCGTTTATCGAGCTTAGATAAGCGCGGGGAACGACAGGGAGACGAAATGTGAAGACGGGTTTCGCGTCTA
>CAVZUA010000002.1:0-502647 GCA_963778385.1 uncultured Alphaproteobacteria bacterium
GGTATCCGTTTAGCGCCAGGAAGACGAGAATGTTCAGTCCCGGCAGCAACAGGTAGATCGGGGAGCGCCAGCAGGTTCAGCGCAAGGCTCAACATCATCAACCGCACACCACCCCATACCGCCTCGCTAATCGACTGCGTACGGGGTGGTCCACGACCAGGGTAGTGCGCTGCCTCGACCGCAGCCGCGACGCGTTCGAGGAACAACCCCATGATGGTCATCGTCACGACGGCGGGAAACAGCAGCCAACTCAATAGCAACACGCCAACCGCGCCCACCAGATCAATCAGCCAATTTACCGCCCTCCAGCCAACTGTCGGCAGGTGTCCGAGGGCGAACGCGACAACGATCCAAAGGGCGATGAAGGTAGCGATCCCAATCGCCAAGTACTTCAGGGTGATGACTTTTCGTAGAGGCGACGAGAGCAGGTCACCGAGCGCGCGGAAAAAAGCATTCAGCATCGGCCTTAATCATTCATTGAAACGCCGCCTGTGGCGGCTCTTCCGATACCGGCTGGCCCCACGGTCCTCATACACCACATCGGCGAGGGACACGCGACGCACCGGTCCAAAAACGCCCCAAGGGATATGCTCACTCAAATTTAGGCAAAAATCGGCGGATCAGCGATGCGCCTTGCGCCGACGAAGTTCAGTCGCTTGATTTTCGCCTTGGATCAACAAACGCCGCCCAGATATCCTCCGGGTGCCAGATTTGCTCCGGCACTTCTCGGCCCGAATGCGGCGCAGTTCGGCCGCGATGCCAGCATAGTCGTCAATGATGGCCATCGCCCGATCTCTGCGGTAGAAAAGCGCAAGAAAGCAATGCGATCACTCCAGTAACTGATTGATATAGTTGGCGTCCCCAAGGGGATTCGAACCCCTGTTACCGCCGTGAAAGGGCGGACTTGCATTACCACCGGTCGAACCGCTCGCCGAGCACCATCGCCTCCTTAAAGAAGTACGCTACCAGCGCCGCGTCTAGGACGCTTTCGGACCCGATCCGACCGCCTAATTAGCCCATTGCTCTGCCGACCGCTGCATTACCGGCTAAAGGACGGCGAAGCGCGAACGGTTTGCTGCCAGTCGTATTGCCGAGGGCTTCAGCAAGTCATTCGAGATACCCAAGGGAGGCGAATTTGGCCGCGTCTTCCTCGCTCATAATTTGGCGTCCGGGCTCAAGGTATCGGGCTTTGCCGTGCAGCCAAACCCGTTCACGCACGACCACAATGAGCTCCCCCGGACGTGGACGGAGATCGTCTTCGGCGTCAGCGGGCTCGGGAGACGGGTCAATGGGCCAGACGCCACCAAAGAACTCACGGCTCATGCCCCGCAGGTAACGAATGGTCTTGATCGAGCGACTGTCATGGGCCCGCCAACAGGCAAGGCTAAGCGCGAGGATCAAGTCATCGTGAGAACCCGCTCGCGCGCCAAAGCGCCAGGCGCCAGTGTCGGTGTGGTTGCCATGGAACGCTTGAAATTCGGCACCGAGAACCTTGGCTTCGACAAGGTCCTCGGCGATATGCAGGCGATCGGCATTTAACAGCGTCAATACGCTGGAGACCAGCGTCACCTTCGGCACCGACCAGAAATCGGGTTCGGTTTCAACCGCAACTGCATTACCGCCGGTGATCGTCACGCCGGTGTGGGCGATGCCGCGCTCGACAAACAAGTCCGAGACCGGGCGGCCCGACACCGGTGAAATCGACGACCACCTCGCAGCGGCTCCGCAGCAACGGCCGCGCCAACAGGTTGGCAACCGCAGACACTATTGCGGGGTAGCGCGTGCGCAGCGGAGCCGCTCCAGATGGATCACCTGGTGCACGGGCATCGCGCGGTCGGTTAGGACGCGCGTAACAGCGATTGCGGTCGGGTCAACGGCCTGACCGGGGTCAACGCCGACGAAGAAGCGATCCGTAGCGGAAAATTCGGTCAGCTGCATATCGGAAACAATGTCGGCACGTCAGAGCGCATCGCCCGCTCGATCAGCTCGGTTGCGAAAACCTGCATCCCGTCATCGTAGAATTCGCACAGGTACTCTTGCCCGAACAGCAGAGGACCCAGCGCTTCGCGCTCGGCTTCCAGGAAGGCGGGGTCGATGCGCGGGCAGTCGGTGCTCTTGATCGAGATCCGCTGCCAGCCCACGCCGTGCAGCCATTGCTCGTAAAACCAGCCGCGCTTGCCGGCTGGGGTGGTCAGGGCGAACAGGGAGCCGTTGGAGACGGCGAGCATCGGACGGGTAGCAGCGAGCAGGTCATCGTCGACGCGCGCGGCTTCGTCGATCACGATCAGGTCGACGCTGGCGAGGCCTCTGACGGTCTTCTCAGACCCGGGCAGGCTGATGATGCGGCTGCCGTTCTCCAGCTCCAAACGGGAGAGTGTCTCGTACTGCGCCGCGGGGCGACCAGGGAGACGCTGCCACAGGGCATGGAAGGCCCGGTATAGCTCGACCGACTGGCGCAGGCTCGGGGAAATCAGCACGATCGTACTCGGTGCGCTGTAGATCGCGCTGCTAAGCGCACAAACCGCTGCCGCGGTCGATTTTCCGACCTGCCGGCCACAACAGCACAGCAGGCGCTTTGGCGGATCGTCGATCAGGCGAGCTTGCCAGTCGTCGAGCTGGTCGAGCCCGACATCGCGGGCGATTAGCGTCGGGTCGAGGGCGCGGGCGAAATCAAGGGCAAGACCGGCGGAGATCATCGGCGGGCGCTTTGTTCCGGTGTATCCGGGTTAAAACCCACCAGCTCAAATTTTTTGATATCAGGGACTTCGACGGATACCCCGCATACACCAGTTTGTTTGCGGCCCTGTGAAAGAGGAAAGAAGCAAAGGCAGTCACGCGACCGGCTCCGGCTCGACATCCACCGTCACCGGCGACCGCTTTGGCGACTGCTGGGAGGCTTTGTGCTGTTCCAGCATCTTCTGGGCGATAGCGCCTTCGAGCTTGTGCAGTTCCTCCGCAACGGCGCGGCGGGCATCCGGGAACGGACGAAGCGCCAGGGTCAATGCCTGGCGCAGACGGAGGTAGTCCTCACTGACCAGGATGTTAACCTGTGCGCTGACGTGGTGCTGGGCGAACAAGCCGAGGTAGCGGCCAGCCAGCTCGATGTTCTTGTGGATAATGTTCGACAGATAGCCAACCTGCGTGGCCGCGCCGGCTTCCATACACTCGTCCTGGCAGAGCAGTAGCCGGGCCCGCTGATGCGCCAGGTTGCCGAGGATGCCCTCGCTCTCCTCGATCTTGAGCCGGTCGAGGTCCGCTTCCTTCGGCTTTAGGGCAGCCGCAATGATCGCTGCCTTCAATTGTTGCGGCATACGATCTCGGTAGCGACTGATCGCCGGCACCGAGTAGCCGTAGCGCTTGCTGATCTGAATCATTGATATCCCCATCGCGAGCGAGCGCTCGATCAGGGGTCGATTGGGGTCGCTGGCGATCTTTGAACGCTCGGGTTTCTTGCGCGCAGCCATGTCGGGAGCATAGGCGCAAGGCGCTAAAGCGGCCAGCGTGTTGTTGAGCTATTTGTGGGTCTCCTCACATTTCCGATCTAAACTACTTAAAAACAATAAACTCATGCGGATATACTCTCCGCCAGCACCGTGTTGCGCGCTCTCCGGATCAACGCCTCGAACAGGACGAAATTAAAGTCCGATATTCATGTTTTGTTCTGAAATGTAAGTGATGCAATCCCTCTCCCAGCGTCACCTGGGACGGCAAAGTGC
The DNA here is from genome assembly GCA_963778385.1 of uncultured Alphaproteobacteria bacterium. Taxonomy (GTDB): domain Bacteria; phylum Pseudomonadota; class Alphaproteobacteria; order ATCC43930; family CGMCC-115725; genus DATARH01. Next base: position 3,717 of record CAVZUA010000002.1, read on the forward strand.
CCCATCTGGGGTAATTTGTGGGTTGTGCTCATAACACGGAGATAACTGATTAATATTATTGTGCTTCCTGCGGATCGTGCATCCGGCTGCGTGCCGAGCGCCCCAACCACGTCTGGTCCTACGACTTTGTCGAGGAGCGCACCCATGACCGGCGCAAGTTCCGCCTGCTCAACATCATCGACGAGTTCACCCACGAGTGCCTGGCCATTCGGGTATCGCGCCGGCTCAGGTCGATCGACGTCATCGATATGCTCTCGGACCTGTTCATCCTGCGCGGCGTGCCCGGGCATATTCGTTCCGATAATGGCCCCGAGTTCGTCGCCAAGGCGGTGCAGGAGTGGATCGGCGCTGTCGGTGCACAGACCGCCTACATCACACCAGGCAGTCCATGGGAGAACGGCTTCATCGAGAGTTTCAACGCGCGCCTGCGCGACGAGCTTCTCGACGGCGAGGTCTTCTACACGCTGCGCGAGGCGCAGATCGTCATCGAGAGCTGGCGGCGGCACTACAACACTATCCGGCCGCACGCCTCGATCGGCTACAAGGCTCCTGCTCCGGAGGTGTTCGTGCCAGCTCTCGCCGCATGGCCGTCTGCGCAACCCCGACCACCTCCGCCGGCCATGCTCTCGCTGGTGCCAAGACCAACCCTAAACTAACATTCCATCCGGACCACCAAACGGGGGCCGGTCATCTCCACTTATCCCCTCGGCGCAGCGAGTTGCCGCAACTGAGCCTTAAGGTGATCGAAATCAACTGGCTTGGCGAGGAACTCGAAGGCCCCAAGCTCGCGCGCCCTGCGGCGTCGCTCATCGTCACCGTAAGCGGTTACCATCATAACCGGCATGTCGGGTCGCCGCTCCTTAACGTGGCGCAGGAGCTGAAGCCCGTCCATCCCCGGCATGTTGATGTCCGACAGGATCACGATCAGCTGTGGCTCGATCCCTTTACCTAACTGCTGGAGGGCGTCTTCGCCCGAATTGGCAAAGTGGATCACATAGGTGCCGTCTCGTGCCTCGCGGCGAAAGCGCTGGCGGAACAGCAGCGCCACATCGGGCTCGTCATCGACCACCAGGATGCTGACGCTCATGCCGTGGCGCTCGTGCTGCTGGCCTGGGAGACGCGCAGCAGTTGGATCGTGCAACCTTCGCTCATTTCATCTCACAAAGCCTTGGCCAATCCGGCATGGATCGGCGCGCCCCTGTCGTTCCCGGTGGCGGCCGATAGCGCCACCGCGTGGTTGATCTGGTCCTTTAGCGCACGAGACGCCCGAAAGACGAGGACGCGACGTGGGCTGATCGGCACTTCCTGCATGGTCTTGGGATTGCGGCCAACGCGCGGCCCCCTCTGGCGAACGGCAAAGGTTCCGAACGATGAGATCTTGACCATTTCTCCCCGCTCAAGCGCCCCGGATATCTCGGCGATCACCGCCTCGACTAGCGCGGCCGCCTCGTTGCGAGCCAAGCCGACCTCTTGATAGACCGTCTCGGTGAGCCGAGCCCGGGTAACGGTCTGATCGCTCATAACACCCTCCTAAAACTCATGCCGAGACCCCCGTGCCGGCGGCCTGCCGACCGCGCGGCAGGCGCACAGTGAACTCAGTAAAAGCCCCTGGCTCGCTGTCCACGGTGATCGTGCCGCCGTGCTGCTGCGTGACGATGTCGTAGCTGATCGATAGACCCAGTCCGGTGCCTTCGCCGGTCGGCTTGGTGGTGAAGAACGGCTGGAACAGCTTGTCTCTGATCTCGGGCGGGATGCCGGTGCCGTTGTCGCGCACCCTGACCTCGACTTCGTCTTCGGCCTCGCAGGTCGCCACGGTGAGGACGGGATGGTAAGACCCGTCGCCGTTCGCACGTGCACGCTTGTTGGCGGCGTAAAACCCGTTGCCGATGAGGTTGAGGAAGACGCGGGTGATCTCCTGGGGCGCCAGCTCGATTGGTTTCAGGCCCTGGGCGTAATCACGTTCGAGCGTGATGTTGAAGTCTTGGTTCTGGGCGCGAGCACCGTGATAGGCGAGGTTGAGCGCCTCCTCGATCAGATTGTTGAGGTCCACCTCTCGCCGTTCGCCGCTGACGCCGCGCGAGTGCTCCAGCATGCTCTTGACGATGTTGTCGGCGCGCTTGCCGTGCTCGGCGATCTTTTCGAGATTGCCCGAAAGCATCTCCATCGTCTCGTCGATCTCGGCTCGCTTGTCGTCAGCGAGAGTGGCTAGTGCTGGTTCGGCTTCGTCCTTCAACTCATCGAGCAGCTCGACCGACAGGCTGGCGAAGTTGTTGACGAAGTTGAGCGGGTTCTTGATTTCGTGGGCAATGCCCGCAGTGAGCTGGCCCAGCGACGCCATCTTCTCGGCCTGGATCAGGTTGGCCTGAGCGGCCTTGAGTTCGGCATAGGCCGTCTCGGCTGCGTCACGCGCAGTGTGGATTTCGGCCTCCGACCGCTTGCGTTCGGTGATGTCGCTATAGATCAGCACAAAGCCGCCGTCTGGCACGGCGTTGCGGCGGACTTCAATCACCCGGCCATCGGGCCGCGCGCGTTCTAGGCGCAACTCCTGGTCGGTATCGCGGAGGCGACGGGCAAGTTCAGCCTCAACATCGTCGGTGCCGAATTCGCCCCGCTCGGCCAGCATGCGGAGGTAGTCGGGATAGCTCGGCCGATCGGCCAGCAAAGCATCAGGGAGGTCGAGCAATTCCTGGAAGTTGCGGTTCCACGCGGCTAATCGATGCTCGGCGTCGAACATCACCACGCCGTCGCCCATGTTATCGAAGGTCACCCGCAATTCGGCCTGACGCTGGCGGATTTCGTCGAGCAACCGGGCATTTTCCATCGCGATGACGGCCTGCGCTGCAAAGTTTTGCAACAGAACGATTTGCTTATCGCTGAACGGGCGGACTTCCTTACGGTGCGCGGTAATGTAGCCGAGCAGGTCAGCGTCCTTGCGGAGCGGCACCATCAACAGGGTGCGGACGCCGGCCTCGTCGGAGGCACGTGGTATTGGATCGCTCGGGTCAGCCCACTCACGCGCCGCCATGTCGGCGATCTGGACGAACGGTTCGCCACGCAGCAGCCTTGTTTGAGGCCCGCGCGGTGAAAACGGCTGGCGCAATAGTTGGGCGAACTGCGCTGGCATTCCGCGCTCGGCAACAAGGCGAAACATCTCCCCATCGAGAGTGACCAAACCGCCCTGCACCGCCCCGCAGAGGCTGTGTGCTTTGTCGAGGATCACCTCGAACACAGGGATGAGGTTGCCAGGAGAAACATTGATGACCTGGAGGATCTCGGCGGTCGCGGTCTGTTGCTCTAGCGCCTCGCGGGTCTCAGTAATGAGCCGAGCGTTCTCCATCGCGATGACCGCCTGCGCCGCGAAGTTCTCCAATAGGGTAATCTGCCGTTCGGTGAACGGATGAACCTCGGGCCGCGCCGCGGCGATCATCCCAAACAAGGTTTCGTCTTTACGAAGCGGTACGCAAAGCAGCGTGCGCGTATTGCCCCGCTCCACGGCGCGGCGAGCGATCGGATGATCGAGCGTACCCAGATCTGTTTGCGTAAACCGCGCGCCTTCGATCAGCGCCTTGGTCACGGGCGAGCCAAGTTCCCAACTGCCGGCGCGTAACCGGCCGGCAAATTCCGACGACAGACCACGGGTCGCGATGGCATGAAAATGCGATCCGTCCAGAAGCTGCAAGCTGCCCTGGATTGCACCACACAAATGGTGGGCCTTCTCTAAAATGGCCTCGAACACCGGGGTCAGATCGCCGGGTGAGGAATTGATGACACCCAGCACCTCGGCGGTCGCGGTCTGCTGGTCGAGAGCCTCGCGCGTCTCGGTGATGAGGCGGGCGTTCTCCATCGCGATAACCGCTTGGTCGGCGAAGTTCTGCAAAAGCCCGATCTGCTTGTCGGAAAAGGGGCGTACTTCCTGGCGGTAGACCGTGAGTGTGCCCAGGAGTTTATTGTCTTTGATGAGCGCCACCTGTACGGCGCTGCGAGCGCCTCCCAGATCGACAAATGCGCGCCGCAATGGGTCCCCTGTTCGGTAGGGCTCTTCATCCGCGGCATCCAGGTTCACGATCATTCGCTCGCCCTGCAACATGCGACCGAGCGGGTTACCGGGATGCGGGCGCACCGGCGTATGAAGAAATTCCGCGTAGGCTTCAGGAACGCCTCGGGCCGCAACGAGATGGAGCAACTCGCCATCGAACGTGCGGAAATGTCCGCAAGAGGCTTCGCACAGGTGTAGCGCCTTTTCCAGCATCGTGTCGAATACCGGCGCGAGGTCGCCGGGCGAGGAATTGATGACCTGCAAGACTTCGGCGGTGGCTGTCTGCTGTTCCAGAGCCTCCCGCGTCTCAGTAATGAGCCGCGCGTTCTCTATGGCAATGACGGCCTGGTCGGCGAACGTCCGCACCAGCGCGATTTGCCGCTCGGTAAACGGTTCGACCCGGAGGCGCACTAGCACGATGACGCCGACCGGCTCACCCTCGCGCAGCAAGGGCACGCCGAGCTGAGTGTGCGCGCCCCTGCGCACAGCTTCCGTAACCCTATATTCGGGATCGGCGGAGCTGTCCCCTACATGGACTATCTCGCCCTCCAGCAGGACACGCCCGACGATGGTGCCACGGCCGGGTGAGAACGACAGCCCGCGCACAAATGAGTCGAAATCGGGCGCATACGCGAAGGTCGCCGCAGGCCGGTATGCCTCCCCATCGTGAGTCACGATATGGGCCGTGTCGGCCGCACACAGCCGCGCGGCCGTCTCGACCAACGTGTCAAGCCCCGGCCGCAAATCGGTTGACCGGCTAATCACCCTCAGTACATCGCTGGTGGCGGTCTGGTATTCGAGCGACTGCTGCAGATCGTCGGTGCGCTCGCGCAATTCGCCCAGCAGCCGCGCGTTCTCCATCGCGATCACCGCCTGTGCCGCGAAATTCTGCAGCAGCGCGATCTGTTTATCGGAATAGGGATGAACTTCCCGGCGGTAGATCACTAAAGCGCCGAGAAGCGCTTCGTCCTTACGCAACGCAACCCAGACAGCGGTGCGAGCACCACCGACATCGACCATCGCCACCCGACCCGGGTAGCCAGACCGGTAAGCATCGTCATCGGCAATGTCGGCGATGTGTACGATCGCTTCCCCGCCAACCAGCCGCGCAAACGCGGCGCCCGGTGTGGGCCGTTGCGGCGCGCGGAGACTATCGACCAGCGCAGCTGGAACGCCTCTGTGCGTTACGGCTTGGAAACACTTCCCGTCAAACGTCACCAAAGTGCCGAACGCTGCTTCGCACAGGCGCATCGCTTTTTCGAGCATCGCATCGAAGACCGGCGCGAAGTTGCCCGGCGAGGCGTTAATGACCCCCAACACTTCGGCGGTCGCAGTCTGTTGGTCCAGTGCCTCGCGAGTTTCGGTGATCAGCCGCGCGTTCTCCATCGCGATGACGGCTTGTGCCGCGAAGTTCTGGAGAAGGGCGATCTGCTGCTCGGTGAACGGGCGAACCTCCTGGCGGTAGATCGTAATCGCTCCGAGTAGAGCGACGTCATTTCGCAATGCCACCGTAACGCCGCTGCGGGTGTTGCTTTCGTCGACCACCGCACGGAATGCGGGGATGGTGCGGTAAGCCGCGCCATCCCGGAAATCGTCAACGCAAACGATACGTTCGCCCCCCGCGACCCTCCCCAGCGGGCTAGGGCTGTCCGGTACCGGCCGGATGGGGCCGTTTTGACGCCACCACTCGATGAAGTGCGGTTCTCCGCGTACCGCAATCGGGTGGAAGCGGTCGCCGTCGTAAGTGTAGAGATGCCCACAAGCCGCTCCGCAGAGCCGCATCGCCTTTTCGAGCATGGCGTCGAAGACGGACGCAAGGTCGCCGGGCGAGGAATTGATAACCTGCAAGACTTCGGTGGTGGCGGTCTGCTGCTCTAGGGCCTCGCGCGTCTCGGCTTTGCTCTCGTCAAGCCTGCGCTGCAATTCCGCATTCGCGCGTTGAAGATCGGCGATGATCTGCTGCGGATCGGCGAGTGCGCTCTCAGGCATCGTGCTCACTTGCGGACCTCTTCGGGCCGTCTTCCCCGAGCCGATCATACTGTGATCGATGCTCGCCCCCACAGCATAGTGGACCAAACCCGTCGCACGCGGCCATTAAACCGCCAATACCTGATTGGGAGTGTCCAAGTCATCGTGCGGATCACCGGCTAAAGTTGCTGCCGGATGTGCCGCGCCTCTGCAAAAGCTAAGGCATGGGAGACCGGGTATCGTTCAGCGCGATGTTGGCGGTGTCGCTGGCGATCAGCGTCATAGGCAGCCTCTCAAAAAAATAATTCGGACTGTGTGCAAGGTCACATTGGAAGCCGCGGTAAGCGCTTAGGTTTCAATCCAACCTAGCAAACCTGGGGGCCGTCATGGCGCGCATCGCTCCTCCAACGTCGATAGAGACCAATGCCCGGCCTCTGGTTAGAGGCTATCTCCATGGCGAGGCAGCTTTATCGGAACTCTTGCACGACCCGATTGCCCGCGCACTGATGATCGCGGACAAGGTTGACAGCGGCGTGGTCTATGAGCTGCTCAGGGCAGCGCAGCGCGCCAGTTAGAGCGTTTCCGGGCTTCAGCCACCGAGGCTGCGGCTGAGAGAACCGGCGGCGCCTTCGTGGTATTGCTGCTGAGAGGCGCCAGCGTGAGGCCCCGGACAGCCGTGACGAGAGGTTCTTCAGACAGGGCGATGCCCAAGCGCCAGTGCTCGATCATGCGCGAGGCCGTCGGAAGTCGGAGCCTCTAGCCGCAGCATGGCGTTTTGAGGGACGATCATGCACTGTTGGGGGAACAGTGATGCGACGACAACTTCTGATGGGGCGTGGGCGTGGCGCCGTGGCCCCCTAAGGAGCCCATCCTTCCGAGGGAAGCGAAGCCGCTCCCACCCTCCACGACGCGACGAATGCCCATGGCCGCCGAGCCGGAAGCGCGCTTCCGGTGGTTTCTAATTCTGTTTGCGGTAACGGCGCTATTTGGGCTCATCATTGGAGGCGGCTATTGGCTGAGCGAGCGAGACCGGACATCGGTCTCGGTGGAGGCAGTAAAACCTCGCAGCCCGCCTGCCGAACCCACTCCGGCCACTACTGCTGCGACAGATCCGACTCTGGCTGTTGGCTTGCGGCCGGTTGGTAGCCAGGCCGCTCCACCAGACCAGACCACAACGGAACCAGAGATGCCGCAACCTGAGGCGGCGCAGGGGCAATCTCCGACATTCGGAGTCGGTTTGCGGCCGATAGTCGAGCCGCCTCCACCGACCCCGCCCGTACCGGTAACGGAGCCCCCAACCACGACCCAAACGCCAAAATCAATTGTCCAACCGGCAAGGCCGACACAAAAGCATTCTGGACTTGCCCCGCTTTAGTGGAGAGGGATTGGCTCATTTGGCGGCCGTTTTTTCGAACTGAGCCGGGCTTGTGAAGTCGAGGGCGGAATGGCGCCGGACGGGATTGTAGAACCCGTCGATATAGCGGCCAATGGCCTGGTCGGCTTCTTGGCGGGTGTAGAAGACGGTCCGCCAGACGAGCTCGGATTTCAGGGTCTTGAAGAACGTTTCCACCATGGCGTTGTCGTAGCAATTTCCCTTGCCGGACATTGAGATCATGATGCCGTGCTTGCGCAGCTCGGCCTGATAATCGATCGAGCAATACTGGCTGCCACGGTCTGAATGGTGGACCAGCCCGGCTGCCGGACGACGCATGGTCAGGGATTTGCGCAGAGCAGACAGAGCCAGGTCCCGATGCAACCGGTCGCCGGTTGCCCAGCCGACGACCCGACGAGCGAACAGGTCGATGACAACCGCGAGGTACAACCAGCCTTCGCGGGTCCACACGTAGGAGATGTCGGCACCCCACTTCTTATCGGGGCCGGTTGCCGTGAAGTCCTGATCAAGCAGGTTCGGCGCGACCGGCCAAGCGTGATGGCTGTCCGTGGTCCGCTTGAACCGCCGCTTCTGCCGAGCCTGCAGGCCGTTGTCGCGCATCAGCCGGGCGATCCGGCGACGACCGACCACTAGGCCGATATCCCGCAGTTCCCGTGTCATTCGGGGACTGCCATAGGTGCTGTTCGACAAGGCAAAGGCCGACCGGACATGCGCCAGCAGCACCATGTCGTCGCGTTGGCGGTGGCAGGCCAGCCGACCTCTCCAGGCAAAATAACCGCTTTGGCTGACACCAAGCACGCAACAAAGGCGATGGACGGGGAATGCCGCTTTCGCCCCATCGATGAGCGCGAACCTCATCGACTTCCCTCCCGGGCGAAAAAAGCGGTGGCCTTCTTCAGGATGTCCCGCTCCTGGCGAAGGATCTCGTTCTCCCGGCGCAGCCGCTCCAGCTCGGCTGTGACATCACTCTCCGCCGCCGCGGGGTCGACAGCGTGCCGATCCCGGCTCCGCCCGATCCAGCGGACCAGCGTCGATAGCCCAATTCCCAGATCACCGGCGATCTCGCGCTGCGTTCGCCCGCTGGTCTGCACCAAGCGGACCGCTTCCTCCGCAAATTCCTTCGTAAACCGTCGCTGCTGCATCGTCGAGTTCCTCCTAAATCATCGGGGAACTCTCCACTTTCCGAAGCAAGTCCATTCAGTGCCCCGGTCACCGTCCGACGCACCGCCGGCGCGATCCCGGCCTATCGTCAAGTTTTGATCCCATTTCCCGGTATCGGGCTACACAGAAGCCGGCACCCATGCACGAGCTCGTGGCGAGCTACGGCATGTGGAAGGTCGGTAATTTTTTCACCAAAATTTTTTAGAGTGTGAGCTGGCTCACATTCACTTGCGGCTGGCCGGCATATCTTTGAACCAACGGTTGAGGGAGATGCGGCCATGTCGACAAGTCATCCGTGCCGCTGGAGCGAAATCGCCGAAGCTCGGCAGTTCTACCAGGCGGCCATGTTTGATCAGCCACTGACCGTGCTGAAGGAACGGCATCGTCGTCTCGGCGATCTGATCACCAAATTTCCGACCTGCTTCCGACGCGGCGCTAACCGAGAGCTGCTATCTGGCCGTGACCGCAGATCGGAAGTTGCCTGACGGGGGCACAACAGCCTTTAGCGAGACCGCCAAGATGACGGCTCATGTCTGGCCCAGCTGGATTGGCTCGATCAGCGACGGGTCGTTGTTTTTAACATTGCCGACGCGACCGCTCACCGGCCACATCGTCATGTCGTCAGCCGGATAAGGTGCGAGCAGTGCCTTTAGCTGTTCCGGCTCCGCGACTTCCTCGCCAAGCCAAGTCGACCACGCCGCCGGCGGCAAGATCACCGGCATGCGGTCATGGATTTGACCGCACAGCTCGTTCGGCGTGGTGGTGATGATCGTGAAGCTCCGCACCCACTCGCCGCCAGGAGATTTCCAGTTCTCCCATAGCCCCGCGAGTGCCATGAAGCCGCCGCCGGCGAGCGCGATGGCGTAGGGCTGCTTCTCCTTCGGCCCAAGCTTCTCCCACTCATAGAATGCGTCGATAGGCACCAGGCAGCGGCGCCGGTCGAATGCCTGGCGGAACATCGACTTGGTATCGATGGTCTCGGCCATTGCGTTTATGGCTGAGACGCCGACTTTCAGGTTCTTCGCCCAATAGGGTAGGAGACCCCAACGCATCAGGTCGAGCGCGCGATGCGCCTCCTTGGCGTTGTAGCGGACGATCGGCAGACTATCGGTAGGGGCGACATTCCAGCTCGGCGCGTAGTTAGGCGCCGGGTAATCGTCGGGGATGTTGAACGTGGTCTTGAGCTGGCTGAAATCGCCCTCAAGCTTCACCCGACCACACATGTTCACTCCTCCATCGCCTGGCCGATAGTACCATGGTGGCGCTTGACGACCAGCCATATGTTCCTATTATGTTCTCACGGTCGACATACAGCGCAGGAGCGATCCCCGTGCTCATCGAAAAGGATTTTCCCCGCCCGACGCCGATCACTTTCGGAGCGCGCGAGCTGATCGCCGAACTGAAGTCAGGCCCGATGGTACTGGTCTGGTACGATCCCAAACGCGGGCCGCAGACGATGCCGCTCGGCGATGCTCGCCGGGTTCGGCCAGACACGAAGGTCTACCAGGTACCGGGCGAGTACGAGGTTGCCGTGCTCCTGGCAACGAAGCCGCTACTCGATGAAGGTAACGAAGCCGGCGCCTATTGCTGCCTCGCCGAGATGGCGGACGAAAACTGCCGCCGGCATTGAACTATGCCCGGCAACTGGCGAGCAATGGTCGCCAACGCCGAGCGCCGGTTTCCGGTGCGGATCGCCGTCAAGGTGCCGCCCGGCGGGATCGGCCAGCGCTACACGCCGATGATGGCATGGCTCGACGACAACTGCGGCGTCGACGGTTGGTCGATCGCACCGGCTGGCATGCGCGGGGTGGTCAACGATGCGGTGGCGGTCTACCTCAGCAACCCGACCTGTGCCGCCGCCTTCGTGGCCCGATGGTGTGTTCTCGGTGATCCGTCCGGGTTCTACGATCTACGGCAGCATGAGCCACCGCTTGCCGGCACCATTTCATAAGACGCCCTAGACCTCTATTGCGGCGATTGGCCGAATATCCGCTGGTAGGCCGCGACCCAATCGCCCGTGAAAATCGCCTGGCCCTCTTGCAGGCTCAAGCTGTGGTCGCGGCAGACCATCAGACATACCCGCTCCTCTAGACGATCCTTGTCGTGATAGTTGGGGTGCTGGAACCCCTCCTGCGGCCACAGGTTTCTTTGATCATCCGCGCCGCCGATGCACAGCGGGACGCGATGGTCGACCTCGAAGTCGCGCCCATTTCGTTGAACGCCATAGGTCTCGTAGGCGTCCCGCTTCATCTCGGCGCTGGTCTGGCGGTGCCGCTGGCTGTAGGTGCGACCGTCCGGCCCCCTGCCGCAAACATCGTCGACATCGGTTGAGCCGACGGCGCCAGGCGTCGACGCATCGCTTGGCCTGATTGGGAGCAATTCCTGCGACCAAACGGGCAGCGCCACCGCGACGACGACTGCGAATACCACGCGCGAAATAATCAACTCATCCTCCCGCCCGTGCTTGCGGGATCATACGAAGGCGAGGCGGTTTAGGTTGCGCCGATCTCCAGACCGCGCTTGCCCCGGTAGTCGATCCGCGCCGGCTCCTGCAGGCGTTTCAAGATGTGCCGTACAGTTCGGACCTGATTTATGTGGTAAACTCAAGCAAAACAGGGAGGCAGCGATGGATGCAAACGGCCTGGTCGTAATGCCCGGGAAGGGGCGAGCGTGGAAGATGGCCCCCGGCCGCTCGTCCACCCTCAAGCTACAAAACGGCAGACCGACGAGAGCGTGATGATGTTCGAGGAGGTGGCGCCGGTCGGCACCGTGACCCCGATGCATCTCCATCACGACAGCGACGAGGTCGCCTACGTCTTGAGCGGCGAGATCACCTTCCAGATCGGCGACGCCGTCACGGTCGGCGGGCCAGGCACCTGCGCCTTCATGCCACGCGAGGTTGCGCATGCCTGGAAGAGCACCGGCGCCGAGGCAGGCCGCGTGCTGTTCATCTACACTCCCGGAAGGGCCGGAAAGCTGTTCGAGGAGATGGTGGAACGGCCGGTGGACCCGATGAACGAGCAGGAGTTCGGCGCGGTTGCCGAACGGCACGGCTGGGAGATCGTCGGCCCGCCGCCGTTCTGAGCAGACGTTTCCGCGTGCTTTAAACATCGCGCCGCCACCGGGGTACGTCATTTACGGGATGATCCACTCGGGGAGATCTGCGATTGCCTCCCGCGCTGGCGGCTCCTCACGTGGCGTCCCGCCCATGGTGTAGGGGGATTGCCATCGATGACGGATGGCGGGACCAAGACGTAACCCCATCCGTCATCAAGTGGAACGTCTATGCCCTGGTGTCGATACGCGGCCAGCCCGCTCCAAGCGGCGCCCGTGGTACGTCTGTTGAACGGGCCGTGCCAGTGACCATTATGACCCTCATCCGCTCTATGGATGCCACGCCCGTCATTGCAAAAGCGGCAAGCGGCTTCATGGACGATGGCTTTATCGATTGTCCAGTTCTCGTAAACCCAGTAATCCATCTGCGATCCCAATGATTGTCCCGCCCCCTTGCCGGCCCCGCTCAGAGCGCAATCTGAGCGGGGCTTGGCGGAAGCGGTCGGCAAGTAGGGACGGGCTGAATAACTTCCACTCCAAAAGATAGCCGTCGCCGGGCACGCTCGCTGGATAATTTGCCGCCGGCACGCTGGCGCGCCGATAGAGACGCTGGCGACAGCCGGTGAGCGCGTTGGGGTTTACATACATTTCATCCGCACCAGCTGCGGCGAGCACCATCCGAATGCCGCGCCAGCCCCTCGGCGACGAGGATCTCGCCGACTGAGCGCCCGTTGCGCTCAATAGTGCGGAGCTTGCGGCCATAACGGTCCTCGTCACGGTCGCCACGGTTCACGAGCTCGAATGGCCCGGCGTTGATTAGCTCCAATAGCCGGTTTGTCGCTCGCTGGCCGAGAGCGCGCTCAGAAGCGCATTTGTATTGGTAGGTCTCAGGCGCACCGATGTCCTCAAGCCGGATCTTCAGCCCCGCATAGTGGATTGTATCGCCATCGACGACGCACGCCGCCTGCCTTCTCTCGCTGCATAGCGTGAACGGGCCTCCGCCGGACACCGCGGGCCCGCTGGCTGACCGACTGCCGGACCTGACTGTGGTCGGAGGTGCCCACGGCACGTCGAGCCCCAACCCCTCCTTAGCAAAGATCGCAATGACAATGCTGAGCAGCACCACGAGGCGGATTGTTGCGAAGCGCGATACCCCACGGTCTGGCCGGGGACGGAAAATCGGCCTCCGGTCGTAGCACCGAAATCGGTACCAGGGCCGATATAGAGGGACCCTCATGTCACATCGCTCCGCGACGGTACGGCGCTGGGTAATTGGGTGCGCCTGATGAATTGAGCGGCACCCCAGCTAGCGGCTATTCCCGTTCACTCCGGCTAGGAGCCTGTCCAGATAGCTCTGGGATTTGAGTGGTTTGAGACGAGTTTTGGGCTTAGGCGAGGCGAGTGAGTTTGGTGAGGTTGTGAGCGATGCAGATGAGCGCCCATTCCGTCTTGACTTTCTCGATACCGCGCAGCAGGAACTGTCGGAAGCCTCTTGCCTGCTTGATTTGACCAAAGACCGGCTCGACGATCTGCTTGCGCAATCGGTAACGGCTGCGCCGTCCCGCCCGCTTCAGCTTCTGCCGCATGGCCTGCGTCAGCGGCCCGGTGCTGTTTCTTTTGGCGCGGGCCGGGTGCTTGGCACGTCCGGTCGCAAGATAGGCACCGATGCCGCGTGTCGCCAAGGCCGCCAAGTTGGCTTCGCTGCAGTAACCGGCATCGGCGGAGGCTTCTCTGGGCTGGCGGCCGAGATTGTTTTTGATGGCATCGATCAGCGGCGCGAGTTGATCTTGGTCGCTCATGTTTGGCGTCAGGTCGTGTGCGACGATGATTTGTGCCGCGGCATCGACAGCGGCTTGTGCGTTGTAGCCCTGGATGTACCCATCCTTGGTCAGCAGAATGCGGCTGTCGGGATCGGTGAAGTTGCGCTGCGTCTTGCCGTCGGGTTCCGGACTGGGCGGCGCCGGAGTTCGGCCGTTCTTTTTGCGCCCCTCGGCAATGCGTTTTTCCTCCACCTCGGCCCGACGCCGCCTCTCCGCTTCGGCTGTGGCCTTGGCTTCGGCTTCCAACGCCGCCTTGGCCGCGCGGATCCTCTCCAGCCGTTTTTCTTTGTCGGCTACCCAGGCGGGCATTTCATCGCCGCGCTTGTCGCCGTAGCGCTTGTCCTCTTCCGCATCGGCTGCGGCCGCCGCTTTCAGCCAGCGATCAACCTCGCTCGCCAGCTCGATCTCCCGCCGCTTCATGCGTGCATAGCTCATCGCTTTGTGCTTTGAGGCGTTCGCCTTGATCTTGGTGCCGTCGAGCGCAACGTGGCCGAGCTTCACCAGCCCCGCCTTCTCGGCCAGCCTCAACACCTGCACAAACAACGCCGCCAACCCTTTCAGGTGACGCTTGCGGAACTCCGCGATCGTACGGAAGTCCGGCGGGTCGCTCGCTACGATCATCATAAAGTCGACACGTTCCACCGCTGCCTTGGCGATCGGCGCGACGAGTAGACACCACTGGCATAGCCGTGCAGCAGCAGCGCTGTCATCATCCGCGGATCGAACGGCGGCTGCCCGAGCACGCTCCGGTAACTGCCGGCTATTGCCGAAAGATCAAGTTCCTCCCGGACCAGCGCCACGATTAATCGCGACAGGTGCTCCGGCGGCACATAATCCTGCACGCTCGCCGCAGAAACTGCGCCTCGTCGATCTTCCACGGGCGAAATTCCTTGCTCATCCCAGCAAGGAATAGATCCACCGATACTTGACCAGCGACTACTCGGCTAGAGGCCGGCGAGGCGCGTGATCCCATTGCCCCCATTGCATCGGCCCGCTAGTCCGCGGCGATCGCGGTTTCATCTCCTGGTTGCGGCTATCGCGATCGTGCCCGGTGCATAGCTGCCGCAGGCCGCGGGCTTGCCGCACCACCAGCGCGGGCCGTCCATGGGCCAGCGGCAGGCATCCAGGGGCAGCGTCAGCAGCGCCTCGGCGCTTGGCGATAGCGGCCGGAAAGCTTCAACCACTTTCGCAGTGGGAACCAGCATTGATATCTCCCTACAGGGCACTCTAACCGCGCCACACATCGGGAGATGGGGCCTTGTCGGGCAGGCCCGCTTGATAATTCCGGCCAGAAGATTGATCGGGGCTACACGGAGTTTGCTTAGCCGTGAAGCAAACCTCAGACGCTAGCGACGAGCGCCGACGAGGATGCCACCGAGGGGCTGCACCAATGAAAAGACCCCACTCGGATCGAGCCGAGCGGGGCCGGTACGCACTATAAGGTTCTTAAAAGACGCGGCCAGAAGGAAGCACCGCGCCACTCAGGAAGGTACGAGTTGCTGGGGCGCGCCGCTTGATAATTCCGGCCAAAGATTTGATACCTGCGCCATTATTTGAGCCAGTCGCGGGACCCGCCCCGCGGTACAGACTGCCCAGCCGCTTCGATACGATGCCCTCGGCGCCGACCTGGCGCACCGCTTCGAGGAGCTGCCGTCCTTGTCTGATGGCGTGGTCGATTGCGACCTGATGCTGGCGGACGGGTAAACATCCAAGCTTTTTTTAAACATCCAAGCTTTTTTCTGATATGGGACCACCAGCCCGGCTGGCATCTGAGCTGGTCGGCCCCGAGGCATAGAGATGGGAAGAAAGTTCATGTCGCTGCGCATCAACGACGAAGCTCCCGAATTTCACGGCCGAAACGACCCAAGGTCCGATCGACTTCCACGAGTGGATCGGCAACGGCTGGGCGATCCTGTTCTCCCACCCCAAGGATTTCACCCCCGTCTGCACCACCGAACTCGGTTACATGGCCGGGCTGAAGCCGGAGTTCGACAAGCGCAACACCAAGATCATCGGCCTCAGCGTCGATCCGGTCGAGCGACCACGCCAGCTGGGCGAAGGACATCGAGGAGACCCAGGGCCACGCGGTCAACTATCCGCATGATCGGCGACCCGGAACTCAAAGTCGCGAAGCTCTACGACATGCTGCCCGGCCGACGCCGGCGACACGCCGAGGGCCGCACTCCGGCGAACAACGCTACCGTGCGATCGGTGTTCGTGATCGGCCCCGACAAGAAGATCAAGGCGATGCTGACCTACCCGATGACCACCGGCCGCAACTTCGATGAGGTGCTGCGCATGCTCGATTCGATGCAGCTCACCGCGCGCCACAAGGTGGCGACGCCGGTCAACTGGAAGCCGGGCGAGGATGTCATTGTCGCTCCCGCCATTCCCAGCGACGAAGCTAAGCAGAAGTATCCGTCGGGCTTCCGCGAGGTGAAGCCGTATCTGCGCTACGTCCACCAGCCGACCTAATCCCGGTATAGCCGCCATCGGTATCGCGGCAGCACCGAGACGTTGGGGAGCGTTCGATGTTGGTTTTCCGCCAGCTCTTTGATCCGCAATCGTCGACCTACACCTATCTGCTGGGAAACCGCGTCGGTGGTGAGGCGGTGCTCATCGACCCAGTCTTTGAGCAAGTGCGGCGTGACACCGCGCTAATCGAAGAGCTTGATCTCACGCTGGTTGCGACGCTGGAAACCCATGTCCATGCCGATCACGTCACCGGCGCCTCAATTAATGAAAAGCGCACCGGCAGCAAAATCATGGTAGGGCAGACAAGTGGTGCTGAGGGCGCTGACCATTATCTGTCCAAGACGGAGGGGTCCCCTTCGGCGACCGGCGCTTGCTGGTGCGCGCGACGCCAGGGCACACGGGTGGATGTTTGACCTATGTGCTTGACGATCACAGTAGAGCGTTCACCGGGGACTGCCTGCTGATCCGTGGCAGTGGTCGACGACTTCCAAGAAGGCGATGCCGCGGTGATGTACCGCTCCGTGCGTGAGCAGATTTTCACATTGCCTGATTACTGCCTCCTTTACCCCGCGCATGACTATCGCGGGCTAACGGTGACCAGTGTCGGCGAAGAGCGTCGTTTTAACCCGCGCCTAGGCGGTGACGCTGGGGGGATGATTTCGTCGGGTACATGAAGAACCTCAAGCTGGCCCATCCAAAACTTCTGGAGGTGGCAGTCCCGGCCAATCTTCGCTGCGGCAGACGAAAAAGAGAAGGGCCAGTCGCGACCGACCTGGGCCCATCTGCACGCTAACACTTCGCTGGCGTTTGGGAGATTAATCCCCATCGGCGTCGAGGACCATCACGGCCCGATCCAGATCCTGGATGTTCGCGAGCCCGCCGAGTTTACGGGGCCGCTCGGCCATATCGCGGGGGCAACCCTGATGCCGTTAGGCCAGCTCGCGGAACGCGTTGACGAATTAAGACGCGATCAGCCAATCGTCGCGGTTTGTCGTGCTGGAAGCCGATCGGCACAAGCGATGACGATACTGCAACAAGCCGGATTTACTGAGATTGCTAACCTCAATGGCGGCATGCTGCGATGGCGTGCCGAGGGGCATCCTGTTCAAGGTGGCAACGCATAACAGCTTGGGCGTGTTCGTGGGCTCGCGCGCCGGGACTGCTGTCGATGCTAGTGGGTCATTCGCGGCGGCCCGAACTGAGATCCGTTACCTACCCCGGTGCGGAACATCTGGAGCGAGTACCAAGCGTTAAATCTCGACCTATCATCGACCTTGTTGCCTCGCCCTAACGGCTATCGAGTTCCGAGGCGGAGGTAATGAGTTGATGCTGGGCTCCGGGAAGACCAGTCCGCCTGAACGATACGATGAGCTAATTTCGATGTTGGTGCACGAGCCGGTCATCCTGCCAAACCTCGAAACTGGCCGCCGCGGGTTGCGGCGACGCATTCCTGGCGTGTGCCTCTGCGATGGCTTCGGCATCGCTGTCGTACATGGCGCGTATCGTGCGGTAGATGTCGCCAGCGTGATCAAAAAAATGGATGCGATACAATACCGCCATCATCGGATCGGCTCTCACGGGATGTCCTCAGAAGCCCGAAAATTGGGTGTCGCCGGATGTCCCCGCTTGATAATCCGGGCCAAAAAGTTGACATTTCCCAGCACTGGGGCATGCGCTGCCGTGATGCGTGAGGCCGGTTGGTAATGCGGACGATCTTGAATATGCACAGCCGTCACTGCACAGCCATCGTCGGCCTGTCGGGTTCACCACCAACTCCGTCGATCGTAGGCCGCAGTGGTGGTGCTCAGCGCGTTGCGTGGTCCCTGTCCTACCGGCTGTTGGAAAGACTTCGGCGCACCTCGATCGCTGCCTTATCTCCGGCGTTCCCCAAGATAGACGACATGGCGTAGGAGCGCGTCCGGCGTCCACACGGCGTAGCTCACTTCGACAACCATCTCCGGCCTTACCCAATGCACTCGTGACGGCACGAGCGGCGAGCCGAACCGCCCACCACGCGGCGATGGGCGGACAAGGGAATGCGATCGATGATAAGCGGTCGTAGGCGATGCCAGACCCGCTCAAGCTCGGCTCGCAGCATGCCGGTGCGATTTGCGTTGGAATAGCGCTACAGGAGGCCAGCAGACGCGTGTCGTCAAATGGGGACGGACTATCAATCTTTTGGCCGATATTATCAAGTCTGGCGTCCGAAGAGACCCTATTTCACCTGCATGGGACAGAAAACAGCAAACATCGACATTCGGGTCGAACCCCAGCTAGTCGATAAAATCGACGCCTGGCGCGGACGGCAGCGAGTGCCTCCAAGCCGAACTGCGGCGATGGTCTACATGATCGAGCAGTTCCTCAATACCGCACTATCACCCGAGACGATGTTCACCCTTCACAAGCAAAGCTAATGACATCACGAGCCCCTGCCAGGGTTATTGTGCTTAGTATAACGTCAACCAGCCGGACACCTCGAATTACCGGGTTTTGATGAGGAGCCAACGCCCCTCTTGTCGGGTTGAGGGTGGCGTTTTGGGTTCAAACCTGCATTGCCTAGAGCGTCGGAAGGCGCTCGATCAAAGGGAAGAGCTTCGATCAAAACGTATTGAACAGCCCACTCTTGTTCTCCTGCAGCGCTTCGACCAAGCGATGGGCGTGATAATGCATCGCGCATTTGATGGCATAGATGCGCATCACGCTGGGATCCGGGCGATCGCGCAGCAAATACGTGAACCGCCTCCGATAGATCTGGCGCAATCGTCTTTCCGGTACCTGCCACCACAGGCGGAGCACGAGCGCCACCGCTTCCACCAGACGATGGAGCTGTCGCGCGTACCGATGCCAGGGATGGCGCTCGGCGAAACGTAGCCATCCGCGCTCGGCGCGGAGCCCGCCGGTCAGGTAGAGGTCGTCCAGCCGCCCGAAATAGGCGTCGGGCTCGTACAGCTCCTCCATCACCCGCACATAGCCGTCGCGCAGCTCCTCGCGGCTGATCTTGAGCGGGATGACGTTGGTGCCGAACTCGGGCTCGTCCGGCGAGGTCGAGCCGCCCCTCCGCCGCCAGCCGGTCGTACAGCGGCGTCTTGGGGATCGCCGTAGAGCATACCCACCATCGCAGTTGACGATCCGCGCCTCGGTGATGAACGCGGAGCTGGGCGTCGAAGATGCGTCTCGTCGTCGTTGTCGAAGCCGAGGATCATCCCGCACCAGACCTCCATGCCCGCGTCCTGGATGCGGTGGACCTTCTCGACCATGCGTGCCCCCCGCGCGGACGTTCTGGAACTTCTTGGTCTCGCGCAGCGACGCCTCGTTCGGGCTCTCGATGCCGACGAAGACGGCTGATGATGTTGGCCTCGACCATCAGCCGCATCAGCTCGGGGTCGTCGGCCAGGTCGATCGACGCCTCGGTGAAGAAGGTCAGCGGATAACCGTTCGCTCCTGCCAGGCGATCACGTCGCGCAGGACTTCCTTGATCGCCGTCTTGTTGCCGATCAGGTTGTCATCGACGATGAAGACGATCCGCATGCCCCTGGGCCCGTAGACGCCTCGAGCTCGGCGATGATCTGCGGCGAGGTCTTGATCCGCGGTTGTCGGCCGAACGTGACGATGATGTCGCAGAACTCGCACTGGAACGGGCAGCCGCGCGAGAACTGGACGCTGCCGAAGGCGTAGTGCCGCATCTTGAGCAGGTCGAACCGCGGCGTCGGCACCGTCGTCATGTCGGTCTTCTCGGCCTGCTCGTAGCGCGATCTGGTGCCGTCCCTGCTCCCACTCGCCGAGGAATCGGGGCCAGGTCTCCTCGGCCTCGCCGACGAAGATGACGTCGGCGAGGCCGGCGAAGTAGTCTTCGCTTGACGCGTGACCCAGGGGCCGCCGACCACGGTGAACGCCCCGCGCCGTTTCAGCTCGCCAGGATCTCCCGCATCCGCTGCCGCTGGACGCACCATGCCGGTCACGCCGACGATGTCGGCGCGGGCGCACCGCGTCGAAGTCGATCGTCCTCGACGTTCTCGTCGATGAGCGTGACGGCGATGCCCGGCGGGCGTCAGGGCGGCCAGCAGCGGCAGGCAGGCGACCGGCATGTTGGCGCGCTTGCCGATGAGCGGCAGGGCGTGCTCCAGGCCCCAGTACGAGATCTCGAAGCGCGGGTTGATGAGGACGATGTCGGCCATCGTCAACCTCAACGCCGATAGCAGGAGCAGACACAATATCTGGGTTCGGTGCGCGTCTGGCAACACGCCGAGAAATGCCTCGGCACTGTTGGGTGTAATCACCAGTATCTGGTGCAATATCCAAGCGGCCCGCGGGATGTTGCTTGTGGATCGGGCTGAAGTTATCCCCGAATAAGCGGATATGGTGCGGGTCGATGCCGACGTAATTTTTTTGCTGAACATCGACACCGCGATCTCCGCCTGGCGCTTGTGCCCGCCGAGCTCGATCGGCCGGCGTCTCGCGCTTGCGCCCGCGCTTCAACGTCCAGCGCCCGTCACGGTCGATCTGCGCCCGTCGCGCCGGCTTCCACTCTGCGGGGTGCTGCCGCTCTTGAGGATGTCCCGGTAGGTCTCTCCTCTCAAAACGCCATCGCCCACCGCAGCTTGAAGCTTGCGCATAGCTGACCTACATGTAACGCAAGGCTAGTAACGCAGCCATGATCGCGGGAACGGAGAAACCGCCCCACCGGATTTGAACGGGAGGACACGCCGGCTCGACATCGATTGGCGACCGTGGCCGCAGCGTACAAGGCTTCAGCAGGAGATCGTCCCCGAGAAGAACTGCCATAGGTACCTGGGGTTCTGCCGCCTTGCTGTCTGTGCGTTCGGACGCCGACAAGTTTCAGTCGGCCAAAACGGGAGGCGACCATGCTCGAGCTTGTACAGCGTCAATCAACCCCAGCGGGCGATCATCGAAGGATTATCGCCACAGCTCATGTCGGCGACACCTCGCCGGAGGACGTGCCCCGCGGCGAAGGATCATCGTCATGCGCGCCCGAGGCGGCCCGAGACAGCGGCGATTGTGTCACATTTTTCCTAGCCCCGGGACAGTGGCCGAGGGTCTTTCCTGGCCTCTAGCTGGCTTCCAGTGAGCCGGTGAGGTAGGACCAGTTCGCCGGACGGGCAATCGGAGAAGCGAACAACCGCCAAACCCGCGATGCGGAAGCTATCTCGCAGAAATACGTGCATCGCAAAGGTGAACCGCAAACGTTACCGCTGCATCAGGGAGGGTGTCATGGACGAGCACATCTACCGGGTCATTCAACTCGTCGGGTCGTCGGACCAAAGCATCGACGATGCGATCCGCCGCGCGGTATCGCGTGCATCAAAAACCTTGCGTAATCTGGGCTGGTTCGAAGTGGTCGAGACCCGGGGCAATATTGAGGATGGCAAACTATCGTATCAGGTGACCCTGAAGGTCGGCTTTACGATGGAAGGCTAGGTGACAGGAACCGCGCGCGAGTGATCTTGTAATGTGAGACCCCCGCTCGCCGAGGCTATGCCGACGGCGACAAGCGGGGGCCGGTTTTGCGAAGTCTGCCTTCGCGCTCGGATCAACGGCCGAGCTAAATCTTGGACTTTGCGCTCGGTCGCCGATGCCAAGCGGTCGGCAACTGGCAACTCCCGGGTGGCGTCATGTCCGTGAACACCCTCCTGCCTCGTTAACGACACTTTGGATCTGGGTGCGGCGTTCAACGTCTTCAAGGATTTTTAGGCGGTAGCCAGAGTGTGTTGATATTGATAGGCGTCATTCCTGTCACCAGACGCGAACAGCCCTTAGGGAGAGACCGATATTTGCCGGTCGTCCCCCGGCTCGGTCCGACCCGCTTGCGCCTCGAGATCCTCGGCCGTCCGCAGTCGCGCCTCCCAGATCCACGGACTGCCGGCGCGCTCGGCAAAGTCGCGGTACCAAGCGGCGAGTTCGCGCAACTTACTCGGATCGGACACGTCGACCACTCCAAATGCTGCAAGGCGTAGCCGATTAGGCGCCCTTACCGAAGGTGGTCACACGAGCAGTAATCGGCGCTAGCGTCTGCTCGGTCAGCTTGATCGACACGTCGACGAACTTGTTCGAACTCGGCCAATGCCCGTCCCGCCACGCTCGTAGCGAACTTGCTCTGCAGGTTCATCGCTTCCGTCACCGACTTTGCTGAGCTGATCGCCTTGAAGGTCGCGACCAACTCGTCGAACGAGGCTTTTGCCGTCTCAGCAAATTGCTTCATCAGTTCCTGCACCCCGGCGGTCCAGATCTGACCGGATTTGACTAAAGCTTCCATGTTGGCCTGGCCGAGCGCGACAAAGTCTTCAGTACTTTTGATCATAGTATTCATTCCCAACAGGGGCTTGGTTGTCGTCGTCTTGGTAGGGGCGGCGGGTTTGACCACCTCCTCGGCTACGGCCGCGATGGTCTCCACAGTCGCCTTGACGGTTTCGCTCATGGCGCTGGTCGTCCTTGCGATGGGATCCACTGCGATCGGGACAATCTTTTCAGTTGCTTTCATCGGCACCGCTTTGGTGTTCGAGGACCCGGGAGGTTGCGCGCTTGCCGTGTGCTTCTGGGTGTTCATCACGTAGAAATCCTCGCCTGGACCATATTGCAGTGCACAATGCTTAATTAGACTGGGGACCCCTCGCGAGCAATCCCAAATTTGTGCACTGCAGCATTGCGTCTGCGACGGCACCAAACAAACCGCCGCGGCGTCGCCGATTTTGAAGAGTTTCTGGGGGCCGAGGGAATTCGGCGCTTGGCCGCCTTGATGGGCGAGGGCTGGGGTATCTCGAGTGGGGCAGACTGCACCTGGATGGCTTGGAGCTACCTGGCGAGGCCTGATGTATGTCTACAGCGCCAGCTACGACTTCGCGGAGGGTCCAGTAATTGTGGTGCTCACCGGTCATCGTCGGCTCGCCGTGCATGCTGGCGCATGTCCAAGCCTTCGGCGCCCTGGTCGACGACTTCATCCGCGATATCAACGCCGGTGCTTCGTAGGATGCCAAGCACGCCGACAGTCGGATGGTGATCGAAAACGAGAACGCGGTTTTGCTCGCCGTCCGCTATCTCGGCAGACCAGTCGCCCTGCCCATTCCGAAAGACGCGGAGGAACTGGCGCGTCGGCACGCGGTCATGTTCACGATTGACCCGTACCCAGACGAGTTCCTCAAGATGCACCGCACCTGGCGGTTTGGCGTATTGCTCACCCCGCAACCAGCGGCTACCGGCTCGCCCCTTCGGTCATACTGAAAAGCACAAGACCGTGCCCTCTGGTTGAACAGTGTTCCGTATCAGCAGGATCGTCGAGAGGGATCAGCGGTACTACAAACCCGTTGAGTCGTCAGACCGGACATGCCAGGAACCGTCGATGCCGCGAGCTACCTGGAAAGGCTTTTTGTGCCTGTCGAGATTTGCCATCTCCCGACGCCACGGCAAGAATGCCGAGATCGAAGCTGCTCGGCGCGCCGATTTGATGCTCAAACGCGGCGACCCCGATCGTGGGCTCGCTGTAGCGTCGGGCCGGCCAGAAACTCCACCGCAATCCGCCCCGCTCCGATAGCGTCTTTGCCGTATTTTTGCCGTACGACAGCACGCGACAAGCGCAAAATATCTCGTATCTGATTGATATAACTGGCGTCCCCAAGGGGATTTGAACCCCTGTTACCGCCGTGAAAGGGACGCTATGAGCGTCCAAGGATGTCCACCATTATCCATATGACATAAATACTTGCAGAAAAATCCTAGTCAGGATGTCTGCCATTGTCCGCCCATGTCCAATGCCGTATATTGGACAAAACTTGGACATAAAGGAAGACTGGTGTCCCGCACCGCTCGCGAAGTCAATCTCTCGACCCGGGCCGCACGTGAGCGGCTCAAGCCCTCTGGCAAACCCTATTACCGCTCCCTCGATCAAGGCTTGCATCTCGGTTACCGCAAAGGCGTCCGAGGTGCCGCATGGGTGATGCGTTGGTATATCGGCGCGGAAGTCTACAAGGTGGAAAGCCTCGAAGGTCGCCCCGATGATGTGCTCGATGCCGATGGCGCGACGGTACTGACCTGGTCACAGGCCCAGGCTGAGGCTCGCAAGCTGTTCAGTCGGCGTGCCCGCGAAGGCGCAGGGCTCGAAGCCGATCAGCGTAAAGGGCCTTACACGGTTCGCAACGCCATCTCCGATTACCTCGACTGGCTCTTGCGGCATCGCAAGACGACCCGTGACTCGAAGTATCGGGCCGAGGCGCTGATCCTGCCCGATCTCGGCGACATCAATGTCGAGCGCCTTTCCGCCGCTCGTTTGCGGCGATGGCACGAGGATTTGGCGGAGGCGCCGGCGCGTCTGCGGCGCAGTGCCCAGGAGGTCGCGGCAGGGACGATGAAAGGCCGCAGCGCCGATCCCCGTGATGCTGAGGCGGTCCGTCGCCGCCGCTCCACCGCAAACCGGACGCTGACGATCTTGAAGGCCGCTCTCAATCACGCATGGCGCGAGGGCAAGACCCCGTCAGATGACGCTTGGCGGCGCGTCCGGCCTTTTCCTGAGGCCGATGCAGCGCGCGTGAGATACTTGAACACCGACGAGGCGCGACGGCTCTTAAACGCCTGCGACGAGGATTTCCGCAACATCGTCGAGGCGGCGCTGCTGACCGGCGCACGCTACGGCGAACTGGCGGCCATGACCGTCGCCGACTTCAACGGAGACAGCGGGACCGTTCATATTCGCACGAGCAAGGCCGGCGGCGCGCGCCACGTCGTATTGAACTATGAAGGGCGCGCTCTATTCGAGCGACTAAGTATTGGACGCGCGGGGGATCATCGGATTTTTATGAAGGCCAATGGCACGCTGTGGGGCAAATCCCACCAGCACCGTCCTCTAAAGACAGCCTGCGAGCGCGCGAGAATCCTGCCCTCGCTCGACTTCCATTCGCTACGGCATTCGTGGGCCAGCCTATCGATCATGGCCGGGGCTCCCTTGCTCGTCGTCGCCCAGAACCTTGGACATGCCGGTACGCGGATGGTCGAACGGCATTACGGCCACCTCGCGCAATCTTTCGTTGCCGACACCATTCGGCGTACCGCACCGACCTTTGGGGCTCCTGATACCAATGTCATCTTGTCGCCGCTTCGGGCCACGCGATAATATTGTATGCATGGCCGAGAGCGGTTTACCGACCGGCCTTCCGCTGCGTCTACCCTGCCGGCACCGCCATGTTTAGAACGCACTCACAGCCGGTATATCGGCGATCGGGCGCTAGTGCCTCATCTCGATCACTGACGTGGAAGCGATGGCTGTACTACGACCAATTCGCGGCGGCAGGTTAAGGCCGCACAGGACTTGCACGGCGAGCCGATGCCGGTTCTAGCCGACCTGCTGCGGTTGACAGACGCGCTGGCGCGAATGCGCGAGGCTGTCAGAGTTGCGATTTGGAAGCGAGAAGCAGCAAGCGGCGTTCCAAGATTTGAGACCAAAGTAACGCGAGATTTCCAGGACGAACGGGAACACCTGCTGCGTTCTTTTCATGCGTCTGTAACACAGGGACATATCGCGGTGTACTCTGTTGACGGTGATGTAATTCGGCGGTTGCCCTCAGACGACCGATACTGGCGCCAGACGCATATCCGCCGGACTTTCCTAGAAGATACCGTGCCAGTAAACGGAAAAATCGTGATTTTCATGGTCTGTAAAGACGACATTGATAGATACACGAGGGAATACTTAAGTGAACGGAGGCTCGGCGCGCCAATAGTCACCTGCCCTCGCGGACGCCCCCCGGTCGAGCGTGATCGTGTCGTAAAGGCCATGGTCGAGAGATACTGTCACCAGCGCAATCTTCTGGAGAACGGAAAGCTAGAGGCGTTGGCTTCGGAATTCGGGACGAGCCCGAAAACGATACGAAACGCTAGGCCTTTGGCTCTGTTCCGAATTGTTCCAAAATCGCTGTAGGAATAAGGGCATTTTGGCCCCGAATGCGGCATAGTAGATCGTGACATTTTGAGTTAGTGATCGCCATCGTCTAGTTGACCGGTGGCGGATATGCAAACCTTGGATCGTATGATCACGGCGCCGATCGGCGAGTTCTGCCGCATCAGCGGCATTGGCCGGTCGCGGGTGTACGAACTCATCGGCGACGGCTCAATCGCATCCTTCACCTTGGGCAAGCGGCGTCTAATAGTAATCGACAGCTATCGCCGGCTGATCGAGCGCCAGTGCGCAAAGGAGCAAGAGCAGCATGCAGCGCGGAGGCTGCCGTAATGATCGTAGGCGAGATCGCCGCAGCGCTCTGGGCCGATGCGGAACCGAAGTGGGATTCTGGGCCATGAGCGCCGCCGAGATGGCCGTCGACCTTCACGGCATTGGCGGCGCGCGCATTACTATTTTGACCAAGCTGCTGAGACAACATGACCTGAGCGGCTCGCTGCTGTCGAAGCGCATCGCGCTCGTCGACGGCCGGATCGTCTCTGATGGCTTGCCATGTCTAATGGCGTCGGGCGACGCCGAAGTTGTTCGCGTCCCGACCCCGTTTGACCTTGCCAAAGTCATCGCGGCGATGGGCAGCGACAACGCCTTGGGGCTGGGCTGCGCATCAAGGACCACCGGAAGGCGCGGTCGTCACCGCGCGCTGAATCCTTTCAACAACTCATCACCGTTCTGATGGAGGAAATTATGGCGACCCTAGATGACCATGAGCTTGGAAAAACCAAGATAGGGAATGGTGACGCGCGGATCGACACGTCCGCGCTGGCCGCTGATGAAATCGATGCCGCAGTCGATTTGCCGAACCTCGACAGCCGGCAGAGCGTCCTCGAGCAGTTGCCGGCCGATCTGTTCGTGGATTACCGGGAGGGCTTCGCGGTCCGCGAGGAGGCGGTGACGGATGAGGTACGCTTTGGGCGGCCGGGACCGCAGGAGGTTGTGCACTGCCATCCCGACCCAACCCGGAAAAAGTTTGTGTGGGGCCTAAAAGACAGCCGGAACAACCGCGGTAATCTGCATGTGATCCCGCAGTCTGTGCTCGATCGTTATCCACGGCTAAAGCCGGCATGCAAGCTCTTCGTGATCCGACAATACGTCACGACGGAAGGAGTTGTCGGGCTGTGGCCGGCACCACAGCCTGGGCCACGCGAAGCTGCCAGTGACGCATCTCATCTTGAGGCGCAGGAGAACGCACTCAACCGCTGGGTTCGCATTGAATGGAATGGCAACAAGTTCGTGCACTACCTGATGAGTGAGGAGGATGGTTTTGGCGATCCACAATTCCCGGACCAATCCTTTGACGAAGTGATCGCGAAGGGGCTAACGAAATGGATCATTCGGGACGCCGGGCACCCGCTGTGTAGGCACCTCCTTAAGGGCACGCCCGCATCGCAACAGCAGCAGCTCGGTGCGCCCGGTTAAATGTTTGGCTTCAGTCAGGTCTGGTGCTGCGACACCGAATACGGTGCCAAACCTGATGGCACGTTCGGGCCGGCCCTTCGATGCCTTGTCGCTAAGCCGCTATACGGCGCAGAGGGGCCGATCCGGCTATGGTACCCCGAGCTGTTCGCACTAAAGGCGCCGCCGTTCGACATCGGGCCGGATACGCTGTTCGTCGCTTACAATGCGACAGCCGAATTGCAGTGCTTTATCGAGCTCGGCTGGCCGATGCCACACAACATCGTCGATCTGTGGCTCGAATATCGCGCGATTACCAACGGCAAACGTGGCCGAAAAGAGAAGACGCGCCTGATCGACGCGATGGCCTACTACCAGATCGATCACATATCGGCCGTCGAAAAGGCGGAAATGCAGCAATTGGCGTTGCGCGGGCCGCCTTACGCCGAGGCCGAACCGGTGGCCTTGCTCGACTATTGCGAAACCGATACCGACGCGCTGCTGGCGTTATTGCGCTCGCGCATGGCCAAAGATTTGGCGAAGTTCCACCCCAAGGAGATGTTGTTTCGCGGCCGATTTATGGCGGCGCAAGCCCGTTCGGATCGGACCGGGATCCCGCTCGATGTGCCCCTGTTACAGGCGATCCGGGAACACCGGGAGGCAATCTATCTGGCAGTGATCGCGGAATACGAAACCCGCCACGGCTGGGGGATTTTTGATAACGGCGGTCTCCGCCAGGATCGGGTTGTTGAATATTTGATCCGGGAAAATATCCGGCTCCCCGTCACCAAAAAAACTCGCCGCCCTTCGCTCGCCGACAGCGTCTTGAAAGATTATGAGGAGCGCTACCCGCAACTTGCGCCCTTGCGTGAGTGCTTGCGGACGTTGAACACACTTTCACGGTTTGGATTGTCGGCCGATGCTGACGGGCGCAGCCGCTTCTTCGCCAACCCCGTCGGGACCATCACCGGCAGAAACGCGCCGCCGGCACGCGAATTCATCTTTCTGTTGCCCGGATGGGCGCGGTTTCTGATCAAACCGCCGCGGGGCTACGGTGTCGCTTACCTGGATTACAGCGCTCAGGAGGTTGCCATTGCGGCGGCTCTGAGCGGTGATCGGCGGATGCTCGCCGACTATTACAACGACATCTATTTGCAGCAGGCCGTAAAACAAGGCCGCGCCGAACCAGGCGCCACCAAACAAACGCATGGCCGCGTACGCGATGTATTCAAGACAATGGTATTGGGCATGAACTACGGGCAGACCGAATTTGGCCTGGCTGCCCGCCTACAAATTCCTCGGGCTGACGCCGCTGCCATGCGGAAACGTTATCTCGACACGTATCCCGATTTCGCCCGCTGGCGACAGAGCATCATGAATGGGGTGCTACGACCCGGCCGCCGATATTTTACCTCGCTTGGCTGGCCGCTTTGGGTCGATGGATTACGTGTTGATGCTGACGGTGAACGCCGTGGCCGTGCCGCGGTGATGCGGGCGATGTCAAATCACCCCGTGCAAAGTGTTGGTGCCGATTTGATGCGCATTGTGATGATTGCGGCAACCGAGGCCGGTATCGAGGTATGCTGTTCGGTGCATGACGGCTTTCTAATCATCGCGCCGCTCGAGCGCCTTGACCGGGACGTGGCGCGGATGACGACAATCATGAAGGCGGCCGGCAAAGCCCTGCTCGGCGTGAATGTGCTGGTGGGAAAACCGGATGTCGTGCGCTGGCCTGACAGGTTCGTCCCGGAGAACAAGAAAGGCTCACACGATACCTTCCGGCTCATACTGCGAGAGCTGAGACGGCTTGACCTCGACAACCCGCCCCCGCTTTTCACCCCCATTTCACCCCCACACCTAAAAGGCGAAATGGCAGAAATGCAGACCCCCGCTCCACTCCCGACCCCCACCCCCAGACCCCCTATATAAGTAAGTAAGAAAGAGTACTCCTTATATTACCCCCGCTCTTTACCCCCATCTCGCCGCAGACCGCCTCTTGGCACATCAAATGGCAGGACGAGTATGCCAATTGATTAATGACAGAAACCACCGAAATATCGGCTCGCGTCGAGCGACTGAACGAACGGGTCGAGATCCACGCCGCCGCGGCTGTCCTCTCCGAACTAACCAAAGCATAGATCGCCGCCATGGCTACCAGTCGGAGGCGCTGCGCAAGGCTGCCGAGGCCGGCGCGAAGACGGCGCGTTTGTTACAGCTGGTCCGCGCAAAGATGCCGCATGGCGGCGTTCCTCGAAGCTCCGGTTTGGGACCGCTGTGCTGGCCGCGTTGAAATGGCATGCAACATGAGGGACGTCTCACCAATCGCCCGCCCGATGACGAGATGACGACCACAGCGGGGCTCAGCCGCCACGATCACCGGCCCCTCCTCGCCGGGATGCCGACGCATGTTACGGCCGAGGCCAGGGCGATCTGCCGGGAGAGCGTCGTACGCATCAGCCGGAAACACTCTGCACGCCCCGCGACGGCGCGGGAGCAATCATCGCAACGTTGCGGGGGCGAAAGCCGATCGCGAGCGAAAATGGATCGTGCCCCATGGGGTGGTGTAGGAGCGCGGGGTCGCTCCAGGTCTCCGGCAGGGTTGGCCGGTTTTGTCAGGCGGCCACGGCGGGCAGCTTGACGAAGGGATCGTCGCTCAAAGGTGCCATGGTTTCCAGCGTCATGTAGCGGGCGCGCTGAACCGCCCACTCATCGTTTTGTTCCAGGAGGATGGCGCCGACGAGCCGGATGATGGCCTCGTCGTTGGGGAAGATGCCGACGACCTCGGTGCGGCGCTTGATTTCGCCGTTGACGCGCTCGATCGGATTGGTCGAATGCAACTTGGTGCGGTGCGCCGGCGGGAAGCTCATGTAGGCGAGCACGTCGCTCTCGGCCTGATCCATCAACTCGGCGAGCTTCTTGACCCTCGGGCGCAGTTGGTCGGCGACCTGTCGCCACTGGGTCCTGGCAGCCTCGGCGTCGTCCTGGGCGAAGGCGGTGCCGATGAAAGCCGAGACGACGCGGCGGCCCTGTTTGCCGGCATGGGCCAGCACGTTGCGCATGAAGTGAACGCGACAGCGTTGCCACGAAGAGTTCAGAACCTTGGCGATGGCGGCCTTCAACCCCTCATGGGCATCCGAGATGACGAGTTTGACGCCGCGCAGACCGCGCCGCGCGAGCTTGCGCAGGAAGTCGGTCCAGAAGGTCTCGGCCTCCGACGCGCCGATCGCCAAGCCCAGCACCTCGCGCCTGCCGTCGCCGTTGACACCGACCGCGACGATCACCGCGACCGAGACGATGCGACCGTCGCGCCGCGCCTTCACATAGGTCGCGTCCAGCCAGAGATAGGGCCACTCGCCCTCCAGGGGCCGGTCGAGGAAGGCCGCAATCTTGCCGTCGATCTCACCGCACAACCGGCTCACCTGGCTCTTGGAGATGCCGGTCATCCCCATCGCCTTGACCAACTCGTCGACCGAGCGCGTCGAGACGCCTTGGATGTAGGCTTCCTGGATCACCGCGGTCAGCGCCTTCTCCGCCATTCGGCGCGGCTCCAGAAAGCCGGGGAAGTAGCTGCCCTTGCGCAGCTTCGGGATGCGCAACTCGACCGTCCCGGCGCGCGTCTCCCAATCGCGATCGCGATACCCATTGCGCTGGGTGAGCCGATCGATGCTGCGTTCGCCGTGGCCCGCGCCAGTCCGGCCCTCGATCTCCAGCTCCATCAAACGCTGCGCGGCGAAGCCGATCATCTCACGCAGCAGATCAGTATCCGAACTCTTCTCCAAAAGCGCCTGAAGGCTCATCATCTCGTCGGTCATCGTCGGGTCCTCGGTTCGGTGGAAGGGGCCAACCGAAACCCTACCGATGTCCTGCGATGACCACCGCCGTGGATAAGTAGCCCGTCGCCGCCAAACTCATGGCGGTCGTTGCGGCGGGCTACTACCCACAGCTCCTACACCACCCCAAGGGACACGACCACCTTATGGGCGTACTCCGTAACATCCGCCACGAGGCTTTTGCACAAGCCATCGCGACCGGACACAGTTCGTTCAAGGCCCATGAAATCGCTGGGTTTTCCCCCGACCGCGCCAACGCTGGGCGCCTACGACACCGGGACGACATTTCACGACGTGTCGATGAGATCTTGGCCGCACGCACGAAAGCTGTCGACAAGGCGCTGATGTCTGCGGCCGAGCGCGTCGGCCTCGACGAGGAGTGGGTTCTGCGCAAGCTGCGCATGAATGCCGTGATGGCGATGCGCGCCGGCGATCGTGCTGCGGCGAACCGGTCGATAGAGCTGATCGGCAAGCACCTCGGGATGTTTATCGAACGCAAGCAGGTCGAAATCGCCTACGTCGATGACGCCGATGAGTACCTCGCCAGGATCATCGCCCTGGTCGAGAACAAGGTGATCGACAACGAGCCGCCGGCGATCGATTACGAGCCGGCCGAGCCCGACGACAGCGTTCATTGACGCTCAGGTGGTGGGTAGAGTGTCCGCACCCGCTCGCCGCACTTCGTGATGCTAGCCGGTATAGTCTAAGTCTAGCGAGAGCCACCCGTCACCAGCCCGCGCAAAGGGATCACCTATTTCCTGGTGTTGTGTACACTCGTTTCCGGTGCTCCGGGCACCACGTGCCGTTAGAGGGCTTAGCGCAAAACTTACCGTGATCATCGATCCACTGGCAGCGACCATGCGGGGGGAATTCGCGAATCCGCGGCGGTCGCTTGTCGTCGGATAGGCGCCGGGTAACGGCGCCCGATTGTACGGTAATCATTCCGCGACCCCCCAAAGCCATGGGAGCCTCGACAGGCCCCTCTCAACCGTTCTCCTCATGGCTGAAGGATGGGCCGCCTCCGGCAGTCCCGCTTGATAATACAGGCCAAAAAATTGATAGATCCCGCCTTGTGGGCATTCCAATTCCTCACACATGGGCCGCAGGCTCTTGTGATTGTCCCCAGCAAGACGGCGCATTGGCTGACGATCTGGCCTGCCACTTAGGTCCCAACGGTGACGAGAGTACGCTTCGGATATCTTGCAAGTCGGGGAGCCGAAGCGACATGCACGGTCATCACCGGAAATTCGGACCTCGCACCATCTCTTTGGCATTGATGTTGATACTTGTCGCCTCGTGCGCCCCATCAGCGCCGAACCCACCGGAGCCAGCCAAAATCGGCGTGCCGCCACTGACTGCAGGACCTCCAGTTGGCAGCGAACCGAAAGCAGCGTTGGGGGCCGGACGAACCATCACGGTCAAATCTGGACAATCGCTTGGAGGAATTGCCGAGGCGTATCACGTATCAAAACGAGCGATCATCGCGGCCAATCGCCTGCAGCCTCCATACGAGCTGAAGACGGGTGCGCGACTGCTTATTCCGGCCTCAAAGGCGGGAGCATCGGCCAACGGGGATAAACCGCACCATTCTCGTGGCTCGGCTCCGTCCGCGCATGCTGTGAAAGCGTCGGAGTCACCCGAAGTCATCCCGCTGGATTGAGCGCGGCACGTCGGCACCCCCGGCGACGCGCGCGGGTTCCGCGGTCTCGGGGGCGCCCAAGCCGGTCGCGGCCAGCGCGTTGCCTTGGCCGTTGTTGCGGCGAATACGCTGCTGATACAGCATCAGATGAGTTGGGATCGGCGCATCATCGTGGAACAAACGCGATATGAGAGGCGTTTATCCATCCTAATGGGGCACGGAGAGAGAACGATGCCGCGGATGACGACCCGACGAGGACTTCAACTCGCCACCTTGGCCGCGATCTGTGCGCTCACCGGCTCCGCCGCCGCACAGGACATGCCGGCGACGCAGGGCCCTGCACCGGCCGCGCCGTCGGCTCCTGCTCCGATCGTTACAACCGAACCACAGCAGAATGCCGCCGTGACCCCACAAGCCACCGCGCCGGTGCCGGGCCCCGCAACGCCGGCCGTGCATCCGCTCGGCAAGGCGCAACTCGAACAACTCATCGCGCCCATCGCACTCTATCCCGACCCGTTGCTGAGCCAAGTGCTGATGGCCACGACCTACCCGCTCGAGATCGTTGAAGCCGATCGCTGGGCGCGCATTCCGGCGAACGCCGCGTTAAAGGATGGCGCCCTCACCGAAGCGCTGAAGCAGCAGAACTGGGATCCCAGCGTCAAGGCTCTGGTACCGTTTCCGAAGCTCCTGGCGTTGCTGGCCGAGAAACTTGAATGGACCGAGGCGCTCGGGAACGTTTTCCTCGCCCAGCAGGCTGATGTGATGGACGCGGTGCAGGCATTGCGCCACGACGCGATGCAAGCGGGCAACCTCAAGGTCACGCCGCAATGCCATTGCGTGATCCAGACCAGCGGCGATGTGATCTCAATCCTGCCGTCTGATTCGAGCAGGGTTTGCATTCCGGTCTACAACCCGCGTGTCGCGTACGGTCCCTGGCCGTGGCCGGACTATCCCCCCGACTACTTCCCGACGCCGGCGGGCTTTGCCTTCGAGCCCGGCTTCGCGATCGGCTACTGGCCGGTCATCGAGGTCGCCGCATTCGGCCCGCTTTGGGGCTGGGCGTGGTTCGATTGGGGGCATCATGGTGTTACCGTCGATCGAGCCCGCTTTGCGACAGTGTCGGGCGGTCGTGCGTCCTTCTCTGGCAACACCTGGGTTCACGATCCCGCGCATCGTGGCGGCGTCGCCTATCGCGATCAGGCGGTGACCGGCCGGTTTGGCGCCGCCCGCACTGCCGCGGTCGGCGCGGCCGCAGCGGCCGGGCGCGGCTCGGTGTCACACGGCGGCGCCGGCTCGACCGGCGCGGCCGCGGCCCGCTTCGGCGCGGCTGGACACCTTGGCGGTGGGCACTCCGCCGGGCGGTTCGGCGGGACCGCGGCAACCGCTGCCGGACATAACGGTGGACATGTGGGCCACGCTAGCTTTGCGGGCGCGAGGACGGGAGGCGGCGCGCATTTCGGCGGCGGTCCGCATGGCGGCGGCGCGCATTTCGGCGGCGGGGGGCATTTTGGCGGTGGCGGCGGCGGACATGTAGCGCATGCGCAGTTCGCGCCCGGCGGCGGCCATTTCGGCGGCGGCGGTGGGTCGCATTTTGGCGGTGGCGGCGGTGGTGGTCACGGCGGCGGTGGTGGTCACGGCGGCGGTGGTGGTCACGGCGGCGGTGGTGGTCACGGCGGCGGTGGTGGTCACGGCGGTGGGCATCACTAGCGCTTCGTAACCGCTTCGGCGCCGTGCCGGCCTCGCCCCGTGGCGTTCTCATGCCGTCGCCGTTGCGCTTTACAGACGCCGAAAGGCAAGTTCCCTAGACACCCTCTGCCGTTGGTGTGCCCTTGCGCCCGCCTCGTCGCTCACCGAAGAAAGCGGTTCCGGGAAGAAAAAGCTAGTCGGCCGAGTTGTTCATAGTGCGGGGTACAACCTGCTCAGTTTGACCCGCGCGTCGGCGGTGGTGAACTGCCAATTCGCCTTGGCGTGCTTCCTGTTGCGGTCAGCTTCCCATGCCTCGACTTCGTCCTTCAACACCCGCTGATCGGGGATGCGGCGGTCGAGGCATTGGGAGGAGAGAACGCTGAGTTCAGATTCCGCCATGTCGAGCCAACTCCCGTGTTTTGGTGTGTAGTGCCACTCGAACCGTTCGACGAGCCGGCGGGCTTCGGCGGGGGGAAAGGCTTCGTACAGCGAAGCTGGCTTGTGCGTGTTCAGGTTGTCCTGGACGAGCACGATTTTTGCTGAACCGGGGAAGTGCGTGTCGGATAATTCCTTGAGCACCTGGGCATAATCCATCGCCGTGTGACGGTCGGTGACCTTGACGTGCCGCCAGCCTTCCAGTGGCGCGAACATCATGAACAGATTGGCCGTCCCATTGCGTCGGTATTCGTAATCGTGCCGGCCGGGCCGTCCGGGTTTCGCCGCGATCGGCACGCGCGTTTCGGCAATGAGTTGCTTTGAGGTCTCGTCGAGGCAGACCAGGGGACGTTGCCGATCATAGGGCCGTTGATAAACCTCCAAGACGTCTTCCATGGCGGCAACAAAGGCGGCGTTGGCGTCCGGCGGGATGACCCATTGCTGCTTCAGATGCGGCTTGAGAGTGTTTTTTTCAGCGTCCGCCCGATCGTGTTGTCGCTGGCCCGTTCGACGATCTTCAGTTCGACGACCGCCTCTTCCAACAGTTGCAATGTCCAGCGTGCGCGGCCGGCCGGCGGTTTGGAACAGGCCAACGCGATTAACCTGGCCTCGGCCGCCCCATCGAAGATCCGCCGCCTCGCCGAATTCGCCGAATGCTTGCGAATCAGGGCCGCCTCCAACCCCTCTTCGACCAGCCGCTGGCGCGTCCTGGCAACCGTGGCGACACTGGTCTCGAGCGCCGCTGCAATCTCGCTGTCGCTCCAGCCTTCACCACCGTCCGAGGTATCGGCTTTCAACAGAATGCGGGCCTTCAGCAGCTTTTGTGCCGGATGTTTCCCGCTATGGATAAGGGCGTTGAGCTTCTCCCGCTCCGTATCGCTGAGTGTCACAATGTATTTCTTTACTGCGCTCTCTTTGCTGCCCACGTCTCCGCTCCGTCGCTGGTGACGCGGACATCGATTCAGAGAACCCTCACAAAATCAATGACGGAAGCGACTAGAGCACTAGATACGGGTTCTCGGCCTTCTCATGGCTCGCTGGATCGACCAGCGGGTTGGACCTGAACCCTTGCTAGGCCGATGTCCCGCTCGCAAAGCGCTTCGCCCGTTGGTTTTGTCTGAGACCGTGGAGAAACGGATGAGCGACGCGGTGTGTTTCCCGGCTGTGACGGTCGAGGCGCCGGTTGGGTCAGGTTCTGATCGCCGCCAATCAGCGGTCCCGCGCCGAAGATCGTGATCATTCGCTTCAGGTGATAGGCCTATATCGGCCTTGCCAACGCCGTCCGAGATCCAAAAGGGCGCCCGCGAAGCGCCGTCGCGCTGCAACCGTCAAAGCCCACAGTTCGGGTAATTTGGGTATGGGCAATATGGAGCTGCCGGATAATAGTACGGCGAGCTGGCGGCGGCACCGACTGCCGCACCTACGGCGACCCCGGCGGCGACGCCACCCCAACCTGCTCCACCATAATAGCCCCCGCCGTAGCCGCCGCCATAATAGCCCCCGCCGCTAACGTTGACATTCCGGTTGACGTTGCCGGTGTTGATGTTCCCGCGGTTGATGTTAGCGCTGTTGAAGTTTCCACGGCCCGCGGAAGCGCCGGCCCAACTTCCCCCAGCGCGACCGCCACCGGCGTAACCGCCGCGATACCCGCCACCGGCGTAACCGCCGCGATACCCGCCGCCGCCGCGAGCGCCGCCGGCGTAACCGCCGCGACCGCCGCCGCGATACCCGCCGCCGCCGCCGCGACCGCCACCGCTAAAGCCGCGGCCGCCGCCACCACCGCGACCGCCACCACCGCCGCCGCGACCGCCGCCGCGCACAAGCACCAGCGGCGCATCCGTCCTTTCCGCCGTTGCAACGGCATTATTGCGCGCCATTGTGCCGCTCGAGAGAGCTGGGGCGGCCGGCGCCTGCGTAGCCATCAAGCCGATCAGGGCGATCGGCGCCATGTAGAGCCGACATTTAGTCATCGCTGCGGCCTCCCTCGGTTTATTTGACCTGAATTTCGTCCAAGTTCGCGACTGCATGGGGTGCGGGTGTGGAGATTTTTCTGGTTTCCAATCTACGGTATGCCCGCGACCATCTTTTCTTTTTATCATATCAAATAAATCAATATCCCGTCGGGAACATTACCTCTAACATAAGCAATTACAATATGTTAGTTGGGAGTACTGGACATTGTCCACGTATTGTGACCCGACCTGGAACCCGGCTTCTCGATAGGCGTCGTCCAAGCCGTGGACGTATCATGATTTGCGGCGCACCTGCGCCACCGGCATGGCCGCCGCACGTGCTCGACCGGGCGCTGAACCATGTCAGCGGCATGATCAAAGGCGTCGCGAGGATTTACAACCGCGCCGAATACAAAATCGAGCGCACGCGGCGCTCGATGGCTAGGGCCGGGAGGTCGAGGCGCTGGTCTACCCAGAGCGGGTGGAGACCAAGAACAACGTCGTCGGTCTGCGCGGTCGCTGATTTTGCCCAGTGGGCAAGATTGGAACTACCGTGCCTCGCGCCCCGAAGGCGGCGCTACAGACTGCACCGCGCTTAGTCGGCAAAGTCAGAATGTCGCCATCCGGTGCCGATGATCGTCAGGTCCCCGCACAGGACATTAATGAGCTGCGGCAGGCTGTCGATGCGCATCCAGTAAAGAAACGCGCCAATTTGAGTGAACTGGGGTGGCTGGTCCGACAACCGATTAGACCCTTGCAGGGCATGGCTTTCGGTGCGGAAACTAAACATTTGAAATTTATGGCCTTGTGACCCCCACTGTTCTCGCTTCGAGAGCACCGGGCCGGGGCTGTCCAACTTGATGGCAATCGCTACGATGACCATCAGCGGCAAGGTAAGAGCAATCAAACCGACAGCGATTAAAAGATCACTGACCCGCGCCATGACCTTCCACCCTGCGTTCTATATTGGAGGGCTGCACACAACCCTTTGCGGATCATTATTACTTCCGCGAGTTGGGTTGGATGCGCCCAAATGCCGCAGTCTCAGTGGCTCCCCTCATTGTGTTTTTACCGAGGGTACGTAGATGGGCAAGACATCTTCTATGCCCCGACGCGACGAGGCTCCGAGGTAACCGCCTGCCTTGGAAACGAGCCGTGGCGCTGATCGCGGCACTCAGCATTGCTTCGTGGGTTGCGACAATCGGGGTCATCCATTTGGGGCGGCTAGCCATCAGCCATCTGGTGGGCATTTGACGTGAGTAGGCGATGTGCGCGGTGCGGCGAAGACGCTCCACGGGTTTGATGCTCATTTCTGAGCCCCCCTGCGTTTTGATCGCATGGAGAGAGTACAAACGTGTGTGACGCCGCTCACAGTGGCGCAAAAAACTCACGGTATCAACTTTATGGATTGGAATTATCACGCGGGCGCAAACGCTAGTGCTGGGCCGCCACGCTCTCGGCTAGCGCGTCGTATTTCTCGGCTAGCTCTAATAGGTCGAGCTTTAGCTTGTCGGTTTCTTTCTCAGCCATCTCACGAAGCGCCGTTGCTTGCTGACGATATTGCGCCGTCCTTACCTGGGCGGCATTCGACATCAACTCCTGTGGTCGCATGCGCCAAAGACCGTCGGCCATCGTTCGGCACCGTACACCTCTATCCCCTAGTTTGCGCAACACCGCCGCGGCGGCGCGGTTCCCTTGGCCCGCGCCTTTTAAGAACCTTCGATACGCGTAGCCGCGAGCACACTACGGCAGCCGCCGCGATCCAAGAAATCCGCGACCACATCGATAAGACGCTCGGCGGGCCGCTGTTACAATCAGACTGACCCACCACCAAAATCTTTGGGGGTCGTTTCCGATTCGCCCTCGCAAGATGTAGCGCGCGGCAGTGACAGAGTGACCAAGGGCTACCACAATAAACACAGCGCCGGGTCGTGTCCCTTGGGGTGGTGTAGGAGCTGTGGGTAAGTAGCCCGCCGCAACGACCGCCATGAGTTCTGGCGGCGACGGGCTACTTATCCACGGCGGTGGTCATCGCAGGACATCGGTAGGGTTTCGGTTGGCCCCTTCCACCGAACCGAGGACCCGACGATGACCGACGAGATGATGAGCCTTCAGGCGCTTTTGGAGAAGAGTTCGGATACTGATCTGCTGCGTGAGATGATCGGCTTCGCCGCGCAGCGTTTGATGGAGCTGGAGATCGAGGGCCGGACTGGCGCGGGCCACGGCGAACGCAGCATCGATCGGCTCACCCAGCGCAATGGGTATCGCGATCGCGATTGGGAGACGCGCGCCGGGACGGTCGAGTTGCGCATCCCGAAGCTGCGCAAGGGCAGCTACTTCCCCGGCTTTCTGGAGCCGCGCCGAATGGCGGAGAAGGCGCTGACCGCGGTGATCCAGGAAGCCTACATCCAAGGCGTCTCGACGCGCTCGGTCGACGAGTTGGTCAAGGCGATGGGGATGACCGGCATCTCCAAGAGCCAGGTGAGCCGGTTGTGCGGTGAGATCGACGGCAAGATTGCGGCCTTCCTCGACCGGCCCCTGGAGGGCGAGTGGCCCTATCTCTGGCTGGACGCGACCTATGTGAAGGCGCGGCGCGACGGTCGCATCGTCTCGGTCGCGGTGATCGTCGCGGTCGGTGTCAACGGCGACGGCAGGCGCGAGGTGCTGGGCTTGGCGATCGGCGCGTCGGAGGCCGAGACCTTCTGGACCGACTTCCTGCGCAAGCTCGCGCGGCGCGGTCTGCGCGGCGTCAAACTCGTCATCTCGGATGCCCATGAGGGGTTGAAGGCCGCCATCGCCAAGGTTCTGAACTCTTCGTGGCAACGCTGTCGCGTTCACTTCATGCGCAACGTGCTGGCCCATGCCGGCAAACAGGGCCGCCGCGTCGTCTCGGCTTTCATCGGCACCGCCTTCGCCCAGGACGACGCCGAGGCTGCCAGGACCCAGTGGCGACAGGTCGCCGACCAACTGCGCCCGAGGGTCAAGAAGCTCGCCGAGTTGATGGATCAGGCCGAGAGCGACGTGCTCGCCTACATGAGCTTCCCGCCGGCGCACCGCACCAAGTTGCATTCGACCAATCCGATCGAGCGCGTCAACGGCGAAATCAAGCGCCGCACCGAGGTCGTCGGCATCTTCCCCAACGACGAGGCCATCATCCGGCTCGTCGGCGCCATCCTCCTGGAACAAAACGATGAGTGGGCGGTTCAGCGCGCCCGCTACATGACGCTGGAAACCATGGCACCTTTGAGCGACGATCCCTTCGTCAAGCTGCCCGCCGTGGCCGCCTGACAAAACCGGCCAACCCTGCCGGAGACCTGGAGCGACCCCGCGCTCCTACACCACCCCATGGGGCACGATCCAGCGCCGCCCAACCCAAGAAGATGGTCCAAGCTCCTTGCACACTCAAAACCGCAACGGCCAGGACCCAGGGTATCAGCCGATTCAGCCTGGATTTGCTTGCGACGGAGATTTGTACGGCCATAGGGGAACCTGCGAAACGTTCTGCGGACGCATTGACGTGACGACGTGACAGGTCACGTCACTGGTCATGGCCAGTTAACGCGGGACCCAGCCCTTCGTTATTTCACTACCGGCGAATCCGTTAGTTGCGCCAAACTGTCGCGGGATGATGGTTTTTCCGAGGCGCTGAGATGGCACAAACGCATCTTCCATACGCGTTTTCGCGACTAGCCCTGCCGCTAGGCAGCCTGCCGCTGATCGTGGCACTCAGCATTGCTTCGTGGGTTGCGGTAATCGGGGTCATCTATTTGGGGCGGCGGTTAGCTAGTCGGCCGAGTTGTTCATAGTGCGGGGTACAACCTGCTCAGTTTGACCCGCGCGTCGGCGGTGGTGAACTGCCAATTCGCCTTGGCGTGCTTCCTGTTGCGGTCAGCTTCCCATGCCTCGACTTCGTCCTTCAACACCCGCTGATCGGGGATGCGGCGGTCGAGGCATTGGGAGGAGAGAACGCTGAGTTCAGATTCCGCCATGTCGAGCCAACTCCCGTGTTTTGGTGTGTAGTGCCACTCGAACCGTTCGACGAGCCGGCGGGCTTCGGCGGGGGGAAAGGCTTCGTACAGCGAAGCTGGCTTGTGCGTGTTCAGGTTGTCCTGGACGAGCACGATTTTTGCTGAACCGGGGAAGTGCGTGTCGGATAATTCCTTGAGCACCTGGGCATAATCCATCGCCGTGTGACGGTCGGTGACCTTGACGTGCCGCCAGCCTTCCAGTGGCGCGAACATCATGAACAGATTGGCCGTCCCATTGCGTCGGTATTCGTAATCGTGCCGGCCGGGCCGTCCGGGTTTCGCCGCGATCGGCACGCGCGTTTCGGCAATGAGTTGCTTTGAGGTCTCGTCGAGGCAGACCAGGGGACGTTGCCGATCATAGGGCCGTTGATAAACCTCCAAGACGTCTTCCATGGCGGCAACAAAGGCGGCGTTGGCGTCCGGCGGGATGACCCATTGCTGCTTCAGATGCGGCTTGAGAGTGTTTTTTTCAGCGTCCGCCCGATCGTGTTGTCGCTGGCCCGTTCGACGATCTTCAGTTCGACGACCGCCTCTTCCAACAGTTGCAATGTCCAGCGTGCGCGGCCGGCCGGCGGTTTGGAACAGGCCAACGCGATTAACCTGGCCTCGGCCGCCCCATCGAAGATCCGCCGCCTCGCCGAATTCGCCGAATGCTTGCAAATCAGGGCCGCCTCCAACCCCTCTTCGACCAGCCGCTGGCGCGTCCTGGCAACCGTGGCGACACTGGTCTCGAGCGCCGCTGCAATCTCGCTGTCGCTCCAGCCTTCACCACCGTCCGAGGTATCGGCTTTCAACAGAATGCGGGCCTTCAGCAGCTTTTGTGCCGGATGTTTCCCGCTATGGATAAGGGCGTTGAGCTTCTCCCGCTCCGTATCGCTGAGTGTCACAATGTATTTCTTTACTGCGCTCTCTTTGCTGCCCACGTCTCCGCTCCGTCGCTGGTGACGCGGACATCAATTCAGAGAACCCTCACAAAATCAATGACGGAAGCGACTAGCTGGCTGGTTGGCATTTAAGCACGGGACACCGCCGTGCCGCGTCGTCGCTGGGCACGAGCGATCAACTTTCTGGCCGAAACTATCAAGCGGGCGCGCCCGGCAGTTCGTATCTTCGCAGTGCGCGGGAGTTGTTCTTCCCGCGCCGTTTGAAAAGTACGTTGTCGATAGTGCGTACCGGCCCCGCTCAGCCCCCCTGAGCGGGGTTTTTCATGCGGCAGCGGGGGCGAATGCGATGCGAAGGGGAGGCCGTCGTGACGGTGAGGTGGGTGGATTAGCTGACGGGCGTATCAACATTTTGGCCGGAACTATCAAGCGGCCTTGCCCGGTAACGACCTAACTTACCGGCATGAGATGGAAAACCGATTTGATTGGCGATTGGAATAAATGGAGCCGTGCCGAGCGCGCGCTCGCCCTGTCCGTAGCCTCGCTGTTGTTGATGGCGATGCCGCTCAACTTGTTGTTGATGATCCGGTAGCCCGCTCCTCCAAGGTTTGATCCAGCGGTATCATTGATGGCAACCGGCAGGGAAAGTGATTTCGCCGTGCCCGCCAAAACAGTTGGACTCGCTTCAGCCGGATCGAGCACCGGCGTTTGCCCGAGCGTGCGGGTAAAGTTCGCCGACAACTGGCCATTGTCGCGGGCGTGTAATCCCGAGCGACGGAGTGTCGGGATACTTGGGCCGCGTAATCAAAGGACGCCGCACCCGTGTGCGGTAACGCCACGCGGCGGACCAGGAAGGGCCGGACAGCGTGTCGGGCATCCTCTCTGCGTGCCACTGTTAGGGCCGCTGGGGCATCCGGCGGTGCAGTTATCGTGATCGGCTGATTACCTCGACGAGTGCAAGGCGGCACTCGACGCCTGGGGCCACCATGTCGAGCGGCTGGTCGGCGCAAACGTCGTCGCGCTGCGGGCGCGCTGAAGCCCCAGGACGCGCCTAATCGGCTGTCGGGTACCCCGGGAATAAGGGATAGGCCGTTCCGGCGTCTGTACGGCTCCGTAGGGCGTCTGGCGGCGCGGTTGGCGCGCCTGCTTCGGTCACGGCCTTGCCGACGACATCCTTATAGCGAGAACAACATGGTGGCCCGCACCGATCACGGTATGATCCCGTTGGGAACTCGTTCCCACGAGGTCCGCGAATGAGTCCGACGCCTGACAGTACGTTAGCTGATCCGCAGCAGATCATCGCCGATCTACGGCGCGAGCTTGACGAGGCGCTGGCGCGGGAAACCGCAATCGCCGAGGTGCTTGAGGTCATCAACGCCTCGCCCGGCGACCTAGCGCCAGTGTTCCAGGCGATCCTGGAGAAGGCTGAGCGTCTCTGCGAAACGGCGTTCGGCGTCCTGTGGACCTATGACGGCGAACTGTTCCACCATGTTGCCACACGAGGCGACTCAGATTTGGTTGCGTTTCTCCACCAGACCCCGGTTCTCCGACCATCGACCGACTCGATCACCATGGGGCGCATCATCGGGGGGGATCGGTTCGTACACATCCCCGATTGCAGGGACACCGACGAGTATCGCGAAAAGCCGGTCGCGCGGGAAATCGCCGATGGCGGCGGTATGCGTACTCTGCTGACCGTGGCCCTTCGCAAGGAGGACACCCTGCTCGGCACGATCCATGTCTACCGCAGGGAGGTGCGGCCCTTCTCAGACAAGCAAATCACCTTGCTACAGAACTTCGCCGATCAGGCAGTGATCGCGATGGAGAACGCGCGGCTGATCACCGAGACGCGCGAGGCGCTGGATCAGCAGACCGCGACCGCCGAGGTGCTACAGGTCATCAATTCCTCGCCGGGCAATCTGCAGCCGGTGTTCGACGCGATGCTGGAGCGGGCGATGCGGCTGTGCGGGATCGCGTTCGCCAGCTTGCACCTCCACGACGGGGGAAAATTCCAGGCCGTCGCCCTGCGCGGAGTACCCGACGCATTGGCGGAGTTACTGCGGCAGCCCTACGAGCCGGGTGAAGGAGCGCCTTCTCTCCGCCTGCTCGCCGGAGAGCGGTTTGTCCAGATCGCCGATATGGCCGCATCGGCCAGGGATCGTCCCCAGTCGGTGCGCGCGCAGATCACCGCCGAACAGGGGCTGCATACGGCGCTTTACGTGCCGCTGTGCAAGGACACCGAACTGCTTGGCCATATCGCCGCCTATCGTCGTGAGGTTCAGCCCTACACTGAGAAGCAGATCGCCCTGTTGGAGAATTTCGCGGCCCAGGCTGTCATCGCAATGGAGAACGCACGGCTGATCACCGAGACGCGCGAGGCGCTGGAGCAGCAGACCGCCACCGCCGAAGTTCTCCAGGTCATCAATGCCTCGCCCGGCGATCTCGCTCCGGTGTTCGACGCGATATTGGAGAAGGCACATAATCTCTGCGGCGCGACTTTGGGCAGCTTGCGCCTCTATGACGGCAAGTATGTTCGGGCCGTTGCAATACGCGGTCACGAGGGGGATTACGCCGACGAACTGCGACGAGGGATTGCCCTCTCAGATCGGGTAGTCACCTCGCTACTGCAAGGCGCGCCCTTTTTGCAATTCCCGGACTTGGCCGAGAGCGATGACCCCGGCCCACGAGCCTCGTTTGAGGGCAGCGGATCGCGAACTGGGCTGATCGTACCGCTGCGCAAGGATAGTGCTCTACTCGGGATGATTTTTGCCGCCCGGCAGGAAGTGCAGCCCTTCACCGACAAGCAGATCGCTCTATTGCAAAACTTCGCCGCTCAGGCGGTGATCGCGATGGAGAACGCGCGGCTGCTCGGCGA
The DNA here is from genome assembly GCA_963778385.1 of uncultured Alphaproteobacteria bacterium. GTDB lineage: Bacteria > Pseudomonadota > Alphaproteobacteria > ATCC43930 > CGMCC-115725 > DATARH01. The sequence continues at coordinate 48,297 of CAVZUA010000002.1, forward strand.
ATTGCGCCAGCGCACCGGTGACCTCGAACAGTCGCTGGAATACCAGACGGCGACCAGCGACGTGCTGAAGGTGATCAGCCGTTCCACCTTCGATTTGCAGCCGGTGCTGGACACCCTCGTCGAAACCGCAACGCGGCTGTGCAATGCTGATGGGGGCGGGATCGCGACCCGACAGGGCGATGTCTACCGGTTTGTGGCACACTTCGACATCAATCCTGAGTGGCAGGCGATGGTTCGAGACCTGTCGTTCAAACCCGGTCGGGACACAATTACGGGTCGAGCCTTGCTGGAACGCGGCGTGGTGCATGTAGCCGATATCGCCGCCGAACCGGACCATGCATTGCCACAGATCGCGACTGTCGGCGGCAGACGGACGATGCTCAGTGTGCCGCTGCTTCGCGAGGGTGAGCCGATTGGCGTGCTCACACTCGCTCGTTCCCGCGTGCAGCCGTTCACCGAGCGGCAAATCGAATTGGTTTGCACCTTCGCTGACCAAGCAGTCATCGCTATCGAGAACGCGCGGCTGATCACCGAGACACAGGAGGCGTTGGAACAGCAGACCGCGACCGCCGAGGTGCTGGGGGTCATCAACTCGTCGCCCGGCAATCTCACGCCGGTGTTCGACGCCATTTTGGAAAAAGCCCACGCCGTGTGCGACGCGGCGACCGGCAGTCTCCAAATCTACGATGGCGAGTGCATCCGTGCAGTCACGATGCGCGGCTTGCCGGATCGCTTTGCCAACCTGCTGCGCGAACGCCGTCAAAGTGGTCGGATTAGTGGGATGCGCGCGGCGTTTTTACAGGGCGTGCCGTATTTCCAGATTTCCGATTCGTCAGATGCCGTTCTGACAGGGGGTGACCCAGACCTCGCTATGGGTCACGAGATTGCCGGTGTTCGGACCCTGTTGCACGTGCCGTTGCGCAAAGACGGCGAGCTTCTTGGTGTGATTGCTGCGGGCCGTCTTGAGGTCCGCCCGTTCTCGGATAAGGAAATCGCCCTTTTGCAGAACTTCGCGACGCAGGCGGTCATCGCGATGGAGAACGCGCGGCTGATCACCGAGACACAGGAGGCGTTGGAACAGCAGACCGCGACCGCCGAGGTGTTGCAGGTCATCAACTCGTCGCCCGGCGACCTGACGCCGGTCTTCGACGCGATCCTCGAAAAAGCGATGCATCTGTGTGAGGCCGCGTTTGGAGAACTCCGAACCTATGACGGCGGGCGCTTCCGAACCGCCACAATTCGTGGGGTGCCTGCCACCTTCGCCGAGCACCGCAGGCTCAATACGTCGCCCGCTGGTCGGGGATCGCTTGGTGCTCGCGTCCTCGAAGGAGAGCGAGTCATTCACGTCCTCGACCTCAAGGACGACGAGGCCTACCGGGCAGGCGATGCTAATCGCCGCAGCCTCGTCGATCTTGGTGGTGCCCGCACCGTGCTGGTAGCGTCGCTGCACAAGGACGACGCGGCCCTCGGCTTCATTACCCTCTACCGGCAGGAAGTCCGGCCGTTCAGCGACAAGCAGATCGCGCTGCTGCAGAACTTCGCGGCACAGGCCGTGATCGCGATGGAAAATGCGCGGCTGCTCGGCGAGTTGCGCCAGCGCACCGAGGAGGTCGGGGAGTTGAACCGCGACCTGGAGGCGCGGGTCGCCGCCCAGGTTGACGAGTTGGGCCGGGTCGGACGGCTGAAGCGGTTTCTCGCGCCGCAGCTTGCCGAACTCATCGTCTCTCACGGTGACGAGAAAATCCTGGAGAGCCATCGCCGCGAGATCGTCGTCGTGTTCTGCGATCTGCGCGGCTACACCGCCTTCACCGAGACCGCCGAGCCGGAGGAGGTCCTCGATTTCCTGCGTCAATACCATGGCGCTTTAGGGCCGCTCGTGAGCCAGTTCGAGGGCACGCTCGACCAGTTCTCGGGTGATGGGATCATGGTGTTCTTCAACGATCCTGTACCGTGCCCCGACCCGGCCGAGCGGGCGGTCAAAATGGCGATAGCGATGCGATCAGCGGCCAACACGCTGATCGCCGACTGGCGGGAGCGTGGCCGTGATTTGGGCTTTGGAGCCGGTATCGCGCAGGGCTATGCGACGCTGGGCCAGATCGGATTTTCCGAACGCTCCGGCTACACCGCAATCGGCACCGTGTGCAATGTCGCCGCCCGTCTGTGTGCTGAGGCCAAGGACGGCCAAATTCTGCTCGGTCAACTCGTCAACGTCGCATTAAAGGGAAGCGTCGCAACTGAACAGCTTGGCCCGCTCGCCCTTAAGGGCCTCAGCCAGCCGGTTGTGGCCTACAACGTACCGCTCGGGGCCATCCAACCGGCTTTCCGCGTTATCGAAGGCGGCCCACAGAGCGTTTGAGTGCGGCTACTTTGGAACCTCCCAAAACCTCTCCGGGTGCTGCGCTGATCGGTCCCCAATTTCCGGTCGTGGGAAACAGCAACCGCGACCCCATACTGGCAGACGAACGCTGATGCGCTGCTGACACGTAGCGGGGTCGCCGCGTCAATGACCTGATCAGGCTGTTGTTTTCGCTATTCGTCATCAGACCCATCGTCTGGCGCGGACCGCTTAGGCGGCAGGTCATGCCCGAGGCCATGGAAAACGCGTCATGTGACGTGGCCGATGCGACGTGTTTCCCGTCCGTGACGATCGAGACGCCGGTTGGTCGATCGGCGCTTGCGGCTTGAGCGAGGCGATCAGGTCCTGATCGCCGCGATCAGCGGAGACACCGGGTTCTCCTCGTCGACGTAATCCTCCAGGCTGCGCGGTAGCAGCGCCTGTTGCATCCGATCTTCGCCATCGATGAACCGATGCATCGCCCCCCAAGGGGCGATGCTAACGACGCGGCTAATTTCGTATGCCGGTAACTATCCAAGCCGAAGACTGACCGCTTCCCGACGCGCCTCGCCGTAGTCCTGAATTGCACTATTGCGCCCAGCTTGAATGTCGGTTCGGGGCGCGACCTCGCCGTCAGCGTTCGGCGCAGCCAACGGGTAGAAATCTCCGCCAATCGTGACGTTCGGCGACGGCGGCGTACCGCTCGTTACCCACAGGGAAGATCAACGACAGCATCCGCCCGCTTCGGCAGGCGACCTCCGGCTCTTCATGCCCGAGGCCGTGGAAAAACGCGTGACAGGACGTGGGCGGCGCGCTGTGCCTCCGGGCCGAGAGGTCGGTTGGTCGATCGGCGGCTTGCGGCTTAAGCGAGGCGATCTGGACTTGCCCCGCTTTAGCCGTTGGGCCAGACATTGGCTACCGCGAACTAGCGGCGGTCAGAAAGCCGGCGTCATGCGCGTCGAAGCCGTCGACCGCGGCGAGCATGAAGGGAAGTCTCCTGACGATCGGTAAAAGCATCTACGCGTTGGCCAGTACCCTTACCTTCGTCTTCGGCACCACTGCCGCGATATTTTCTCGGACCGAGGTTCGCGGTTACCTCGCGGTTACCGCCACTCGCCCCCACATAGTCCGCGGCAGTTCACGGGATTGCGCAGTAGTGCACGATCCTGCCATGTACCACGATCATAGCCCCTACGGTCGCGGCTCTAGGGCCTCCCCGGCACCAGTCTATGTGGTTCAGGGACGGGAGCCGCCGCTGGGGCTGGAGCAACTCTTGGGCATCCCACAGACCACCACTCGAGCTTGCAGCCGAAACTGTGGCCGGCGTCGACGCCGATCGCGAGCGCGCCCAGCCCACCAAGGATGATCGCGATAGCAGCGAGTGCGGCCCAGACCTTTTGCCACCTAGAAAGAGTAAGCCGCTGCGTAATGACGACCGGCTTTCCGTCCCAATAAAGCTGTGTCTGGTTGTCAAGTCCAAGAAGCGCGAGCCCTTCCAGGTTGATAGCTGCCTCTTCCGGCCGCTCCGGGTGGCGTTCGCCGGATTGCAAATTGCGGCTAATCTTTTCGCAGTCTGTCATTTCACGCCCAAAGCGGGATGCAGCGGCGCCAACCTAACACCTCTCTGCTCGCCTGGGCGGATGTTGGCGCGCGCGGCTGCTACCTCGCCCGGTTCTGCCACCGCCGCGTCCGTGCCCTCATAGCGCCAACCGCAAGCGCCGACGGCCTGATCCTCGCTCGCTTGACGGGACGGAACTGGGATTTCAATCTCCGCGTGAAAGCCCTACGACGACGCCTTCATCAGCTATTCGACGCACGACAACCGACCACCGACGCGGCCTGTGCTCGGCTGGACGCGGCCGGCATTCGCTGCTGGATCGCGCCGCGCGACGTCACACCCGGCAAGGAGTGGAGCGCGGCGATCATCGACGCGATCAACCAGTGCCGCGTGATGATCCTGATCTTCTCCGAGAACGCCAATCGCTCGCCGCAGATTTATCGGGAAGTGGAGCGAGCGGTAAACAAGAGCGTACCGGTGCTCCCGCTGCGGATCGAGAATATTACGCCCGACCGGTCGCTCGAATATTTCATCGGAACGGTGCACTGGCTCGATGCGTTGACGCCGCCGCTCGAAGCTCATTTGCGCTGCCTGGTGGTAGCGGTAACAGCATTGTTGGAGATCGAGGCGACGCCGGCGGACGCGCTGCTGGATCGGAATGCCCCTGCCCTAGCGGCGCCGACACCGCGGTGGCGTCGGCTCGCTCTGGGGGCTATCGGGTTGGCGATACTGGCGGTGACGGCAATCGGTTTTGGCACTTCGCGACGGCCAGAAAAGCGACGACGCCGGTAGAGTTCTCTGGGCCGCCGCCCGCCGCTCATGCGGCGGTCGATCCGGCCGTCGTCGGCACCCTTACGCGCACTCAACCGATCGACGATTACCAGACGCGGTTAGTCGACGTTATCGCGGCGGACGGCGCCTTTCACCTGGTGATGACGCAGGCCGAGAACGGCACATTTCAAGCTGGCAACGGCATGTATCGCACGACGGCGGCGAAGACCGGACGCGTCCGCGCAGGCACCTATCGCGCGATCGACGCAACCGGGATCGAAGTGACGAGCGCGGCCGGCACCGCCCTCTTTCGGCCAGATCAACCGGGCGTGACGATCAATCCGGCGAACCCGGTCATGCTCGGGGTTTGGCGGGCCAGCGTCGTTCAGACCGGCCTCACCTGGACGGCGACAATCCAGAACAACACCGACGGCACCTATCGTTACGAGGCGCGGTCCGACGACAACGGGGTCTGCGGCTACGCCGACCAAAAATGGCACTGCACCTCCACCATCACCGGCAGAACCGACAGCGGAGCCTACCGGGTCGTCGACGCCCACAGCATCGAGATCGCCGGCGCGAACGGCACCCGGACGTGGGAGCGGCAGTAGCGACGCAAAGCCGGTGATTGGCATCTGTGCGGCGAATGAGCCGCACCCTTACACTACCGCCAAATGGCAAGGTGTCGCCACAGAGCGACCTCATCGGCGCGGTGCTGTCCTATGCCGACGAGGCCGGCCATCCCGTCCCGGTGCGCATATACAGGCGGGGCGCTCTCACCGGATGCAGGGGCACCTCGCGCCTCAAACGCCGAGCACAAACAGCGCGATGACGGCGAGAAGGCCCAGAGACCAACTATCGATCTCAACGTGGCCATACCCGCACCGGTGATGCAGAACAGTAGGTTCCCTCCAACGGCTGGTCGCGCTACATCGTAAGCTGGCTGCGGCCAACCGGTCCAGCTTCGGCAGCCTGCCGCTGCTGATGACGTGATAGGTTCTGCTACGTAGCAGAACCTAGTAACCTAGCGGGTAAACCCGCAAAACCACCGCCATGCGCGTGCTGTAGACAGCCGAAAGGCGGTGCCACCATAAAAGGATAGCGGGCGGAGAACACCGCGCTTTTGCGGCACTCAAACACGGGCAATGGCGGTGTCGTATTTTAGGTGACCTAAAATGCGCAGTGGGTCATCGGCCTGACAAAAGTCCTGCCAGAATAGGGGCCTTGATGAAAGGCTGGCGTCTGCCTCCCCTAGATAGAAAGCCAAGCTTAAAAGTGAAAGTCACCCGCATTGAACATGTTAAGCTTCTCGTTTTCAAGCACCAGCTGGTTATTATGCCCAAGACCGATCACTACGTCGGTGCCGACCTGCCGACTGTGTGCCATCAGGTCGGTGAAGTTCGAGTAGAACGCAGATATGTCGATGATATCACCGAATGTGGGACCCGCCGCGAAATCGGCTATATGCATTGACCCCGAACCCTTCTCAATCTGCACCAAATCGTCCCCGCCGCCGAGGAACAGGTCGCCGGTGAGGCTGCCCCCCTTGCCGTCAACGAAAACGTCATTGCCATCCCCCAGAACAACGTCGCCAACGATCTGGCCGTGATTGATCACCAACTCGTGCCCAGCGCCGCCGAGCACCGCGACACTGTCGCCCCTTATGAGGCCAAAATTGTCCAGCTCCGAATGCATGGACGCCACTGGAAAGCCGTCGCGCTCCACCACGTTCAGCTCAACGGCGGCCGATGTGGCACTTTTGCTCTCTATGACCCCTGTCAGCGTATTCTCGATGATGGCGCCATCACCCGACACGACTACGCCCGCTGCATGAAACGTCACGCCCAGCGAATCAATGGCCCCACCGTTGGCTGTGATTCGCCCGCTGTTGATGAGATGATCGCCGTCGTCCGCAATGATGACACCAGCAGCACCATCACCCTGAGTAAAGATCAGTCCCCGATTGACGATCTCGCCGTTCGCAGCCGGACCAAATCCGGCACTCCTTAGGCCCAGCGCTACGCCAATAGCGAGATCGCCCTGGGTGACGATGCGGCCGTCATTGACGAGATCGACAGTATCGGCAAAACGCGCCTCCATGCCGATCGTGAAGGACCCATGCGTTTGGATTAACCCAGAATTCTCGAGCACGTTGCCGTCACCCGCGGTCGCCATGGCCACAGCTTCATCTGCTGTTACCACAATGTCGCCCTTATTCGTCCCATGACCGCCGACGTCGCGGACCTCAAGGCCGAAGGTTCCGTCGCCGGTGACCAAAACATGTCCGAGATTGAGGAGGTTCGTCGGCGCGCCGCCAAACCCAAGCACTTCCAGCGCCGCCATGTGCTCACCGCCGGCTATCACTGTGCCCGCGTTGATCAGCTGCACCGCATCACCGATGGCGAGAACTTCAGCTGCATTGAAAGCGTCGCTGTACACGGTACCGACATTGATGATCACGCCGCCATTGGAGGCGACCCCTACCATGGCAGTGCCCTCAGCGTGAATGTCTCCGTAATTGACAATAAAGAAGTTATCCCCAAGAACATCGATGGCGTCGTCGGCGTGCGTAAACACGCTTCCGAAGTTCTGTACGCGGGCGTTGTCCCCCTCGACGAAGATGGCGTAGGCCCCGAGACCAAATGTTTCAATTGAACCGAAATTGCGGATCGATACGTCGCTGGCACCCGCATAGATCCCGTTTGCGAAATCACCGGTCGTCGTCAAGTTACCGAAATTGACAATGTGCTCACCGGGCGTGGCGGTCGTCAGCGCATCATCATCAAAGCCTGCTGTTGAAATGTTCTTGAAATTCACGATTGCCATCTACCAATTCCTCCCTGCCCCTAACCGACATTTGCCCGATTCCGGATCGTCCTCGTTGCGTTTCTAGTTCGTGTCTAAATTCACTCGCAAGTTTCAGGCCGCGATCGAGTTAAGCGGTTTTTCATGCACTTACGGAAACCGGATAACTCTCTCCCACCGATAAGTGTAAAGAATCGCGACAGTCCATCGCCTTTCTTTCCGACATCCCCCGGATACACCCAGGAAGCCCATCTTGAACACCTCGGCCCTCGCGATCTTGTGGAAATCACCTGCGCCTGTGGCACTCGGAAATGCTGACCGCGCCGATGCTGCGGACAGCAGGGGTGCGGGACCATCAGACCATCATTGATTTGAAATGGAAGCTGCGGTGCCGTGAGTGCGACGAGCGGGGCAAGGTGGCGATATCGGTGCGATGGCACGATCATCCCCCGTACCCGAATTCAAAGGTCCGTTGCAGACCCCGAAGCAGACCCTCGCCATCAACTCTGCGGATTTTTCGCATGATGCCCCTTTTGCGACATTCGAGGTCGCACTATCGGACCGCCGGATCGCGTCATTCGATCACTTCATCCGCGCGCTGGAGCAACGGTTGCGGCACCGAGACGCCAAACGCTCGCGCGTTCTTAAGGCTCACCACCAGTTCGAATGTTGTCGGCTGCTGCACCGGCAAACTCTCCGGCTTCTTGCCTTGCAACAGTTTGGCAATCTGACTGGCAGAGAGCGCGTAAAGATCGGGGATCGTAATCCCATAACTCGCAAGGCAGCCGGCTTCGATGACGCTCTGGCGGAACTGGCAGACCGTCGGAATCTTTGACTGCGTGCTGAGTTCGCCGATCCGCTGTCGCATAGCGGTCAGCATTGAAGACGCAACGACGTTGATTCCCTCCACCCCCGCCTCCTGGAGCATGTCAAAGGCACGAGCGAGGTCATCAGGTCCATGGACATCGGCGCTCACTACCTCGACACCGAGTTGGCGGGCCATTTCCGCCATCGCCAACGGGCGAGCGGGGCCGCTTGTTGTCGGGTCATTGAGGATGCCGAAGCGTTTCGCGTCCGGTAGGAGTTCCTTGAGCACCTGAAGCTTTTTTGCATCGAGTTCGGTCGCCAGGATGCTGACGCCGGTTAGATTGCGGCCTGGCTTTGACAAGCTAGCGCCAGACCAGAATCGACGAGATCATCGGCGACGCAAACGACAGGAAGCGTCTCTGTGGCCGCTTGTGCTGCCTTCCCGGCCGGTTCGCCGAAGGCCAGCAAGACGGTCGCCCCGCTCTCTACCAGTTCTTTGGCCAGGGCCGGAAGGCGTTCGATCTTGCCGTCGGCCAGCCGCATATCGACGCGAATGTTCTTGCCGTCTACCAGGCCGTACTTCGCCAGCGAGGCCCGTAACAGTGCTAGTCCGGGGCTGTCCGACCCTGGCATCTGGTAAGATTGCGTTGTTGCCGGGCTCAGCCACCCGAGCACCGGGACGGTTCGCTCCTGTCCTGACGCCGCACAGGGCAACAGTAGCAACCCTAGGCCAAGCGCAAGCAGACGGCGCCGCTGCATTAGGCATCCCTCTCCCCAAGGTGCGGTCGCTGTCACTCCGGCAGTATGAGACGAAATTGCACCAAGCAGGAGTCCCCCAGCATTACCCGCTCGGAACTGCCCATCTTGCAGCGCAGTGAATGAGTAGCGGAGTGGACTGCTTCAACCCGCCGATGGTCGCCATCTCGGTGGATATGCGTCTGGCGCTAGGATGGCGGTCAGGGTCGAAGCCCGGCCGACTTCGTTGGCTCGGCGAACGGCCGCTCTCGGCGGATTGTGTTGAAAAACTCCGCAAGCAGAATTCGCGAGAAATATTCTTTCTCATTTGAATCCTTGCGCGCATCAATGATTCAATACACCCACGCCGCTTGAATTATTGTTGCGCCAAAGCCGCCCGATTTCACTGAGGCCGGACTTTTTCAACACAATCGGCGCCACTCCGCCGTTGCCCCTGGCTCCGGCGAAGATCTGTTCACCATGCTTTGCAGACCTTCATCATCACGCGGGGGCAGTTCTGGGGGATGAAGCCCCGCCTCAGTGAAATGGCGGGTAGCTGCCGCGGCTGCGGCGGGCTCTGCGGTTCAACACGGCGATGAGTTGCATCAACAAGTTCTAGGGGACACCCCCTCTTTAGGGGCCATGACCGACGCTTCGGGTCTATGGTGCGGCGGCAAGCTGCCGTAGCTGCGCCTTGAGCGCGTCGAAGTCGACCGGCTTAGCGAGGAACTCGCAGGCACCGAGGTCACCAGCACGGCGGCGGCGCTCGTCGTCGCCATAGGCGGTCACCATCATCACCGGGATGTCGCGGAACCGCTGCTTAATCTCGCCAAGCAGCCGCAAGCCGTCCATTCCTGGCATGTTGATGTCCGACAGGATGACGATCAGTTGCGGCTCGATCCCGTTGCCTAACTGCTGGAGGGCGTCTTCGCCCGAGTTGGCAAAGTGGATCACATAAGTGCCGTCGCGCACCTCACGGCGAAAGCGCTGACGAAAGAGGTCGGCGACATCCGGCTCATCATCAACCACGAGGACGCTGACGCCCATCCAATCCCCCAAGGTGCTGCGGTTCGGCTAGTGGCGTGGCAGGCGGACGGTGAACTCGGTGAACGACCCCAGCTCGCTTTCCACCGTGATGGTGCCGCCATGTTGTTGCGTGACGATGTCGTAGCTGATCGATAAACCCAGCCCGGTGCCCTCGCCGGTCGGCTTGGTGGTGAAGAACGGCTGGAACAGCTTGTCTCTGATCTCGGGCGGAATGCCGGTGCCGTTGTCGCGCACCCTGACCTCGACGGCATCATCTTCGGCCTCGCGGGTCGCCACGGCAAGGACAGGACGGAATGATCCGTTGCCGTTCGCACGTGCCCGCTTGTTGGCGGCGTAGAACCCATTGCCGAAGAGGTTGAGGAAGACCCGTGTGATCTCCTGGGGTGCCAGCTCGATTGGCCTCAGGCCCCGCGCGTAGTCGCGTTCCAAACTGATGTTGAAGTCCTGGTTCTGGGCGCGTGCGCCGTGGTAGGCGAGGTTGAGCGCCTCCTCGATCAAATTGTTGAGGTCCACCTCACGCCGTTCGCCGCTGACGCCGCGCGAGTGCTCCAGCATGCTCTTGACGATGTTGTCAGCGCGCTTGCCGTGCTCGGCGATCTTCTCAAGGTTGCCGGTCAGTAGCTCGATGGTTTCATCGATCTCAGTACGAGTGTCAGTGTCGGCGTGAGCGAGGACCGGACCTGCGGTCTCCTTCAACTCGTCGAGCAGTTCGACCGAGAGGTTGGCGAAGTTGTTGACGAAGTTGAGCGGGTTCTTGATCTCGTGGGCAATTCCGGCGGTTAGCTGGCCCAGAGACGCCATCTTCTCCGCTTGGATCAGATTGGCCTGGGCGGCTCTCAGATCACGAAGGGTGGCTTCGGCGGCGTCCCGAGCGGCACGGATTTCGGCCTCGGATCGCTTGCGCTCCGTGATGTCAGAATAGATCAGAACGAAACCACCGTCAGGCACAGCGTTCCGGCGAACCTCGATTACCTGCCCACTCGGGCGCGTTCGTTCGAGGCGCAATTCCTGCGCGGTGTTTTCGAGGCGTCGGCTGAGTTCCTCGTCAATTCTGAGGATGTCGAGTTCACCCCTCTCCGTGAGGATACGGAGGTAATCAGTGTACGTTGGACGCTCGGCCAAAAAGGCTTCGGGTAGGTCGGCGATCTGCTGGAAATTTCTATTCCACGCGGCCAATCGCAGGTCTTCGTCAAACATAGCCACACCATCGGCCATATTGTCGAAGGTCACCCGCAACTCGGCCTGCCGCTGCCGGATTTCGTCGAGCAATCGGGCATTTTCAATCGCAATCACTGCCTGTGCCGCAAAGCCCTGCAATACCGCAATCTGCTTGTCGGAAAATGGCCGCACTTCCTGGCGGTAAATGTGAATTGTCCCCAGTACGTCGCGGTCTCGCATCAGTGGCACGTACAGCGATGTACGTGCCCCGCCCAGATCGACATTGGCGCGCCGCAGTGGCTCGCCGCGCCGATAAAGATCATCGTCTTTCAGGTCGAGAGTGTGGACGTACGGTTCTCCCGCCAGGACATGCGCCAGCAGCGTATTTTGGGGACTGATGACTGGATGGTTCCTGCGCCACTCGGCAAGCGCGGGGGGTAGGCCCTGGGCGGCAACGGTGTGCGTCTGTTCGCCCTCTACCACGGCCAAAACGCCGAACGCCGCACCGCACAACCGCATCGCCCTATCGAGCATCGCATCGAATACCGGCTGGAGATCGCCGGGCGACGAATTGATGATCCGAAGAACCTCTGAGGTAGCGGTCTGCTGCTCCAGGGCTTCGCGCGTCTCGGTGATCAGGCGCGCGTTCTCCATCGCGATGACCGCCTGCGCCGCAAAGTTCTGCAACAGTGCGATTTGCTTGTCGGAGAAGGGAATCGGCTGCTGGCGATAGATCATGATGGCACCCACATAGGCACCGTCCTTGCGCAGCGGCAGCGCCAGCAGAGAGCGCCCACCTCCAAGGTCAACCAAGGAGCGCGGCAAGGCATCGCCCGAGCGGTAATCGTCGCTGTCGGCCAAATCCGCCACATGGACGAAGCGCTCGCCTTGGATCAGCCGGAGTTGCGCGCTGCCCAGCCCCGGCCGATGCGGCGCGCTTAGAAATTCGCGATACTCCGCCGTCGCGCCGCGAATGGCAGCCGCGTGGGTGAACTCACCATCATAAGTCCACAACACACCGAAGGCGGCACTGCACAAATCCAAGGCTTTTTCGAGCATCGCCTCAAAAACCGGCGCGAGGTCGCCCGGCGACGAATTAATGACGCCTAGCACCTCCGCCGTTGCCGTCTGCTGCTCCAAAGCCTCGCGCGTCTCGGTGATCAGCCGCGCGTTTTCCATCGCGATCACCGCCTGGGCAGCAAAGTTCTGCAACAGAACGACGTGACGATCGGAAAATGCGCGCGCGTCCCGCCGGTAGACAGTTAGAGCGCCGACCAAGGCGTCCTGACTGCGCAGCGCCACCTCAATCGACCAGCAGCCGGCTCCAAAATCGGCCAGCGCGGGTTCCAGCCCACCCTCAACCAGGCCGAGGTCGAAATTGACCACCAAACTCTCGCCGGCAAGGATCCGGCCAAGCCCGGTCTGCGGGTGTGGACTGACGGCCTTGCGGATCCGATCCTCGAGTTCGGGAGGCACGCCATGCAGTGCCGCGGCATGAAACCCGGCGGGGTCACGCACCCACAAAACGCCAAAGGCCGCCCCGCACAGCTCGGTCGCCTTTTCCACCATCGCATCGAACACTGGCGCGAGATTGCCCGGCGAGGTGTTGATGACCCGCATGATCTCGCCTGCGGCGCGCTGCTGCGCCAAGGCTTCGTCACGCTCGGCGCACGACTGGTCAAGTTGTTTTTCTAGCTCCTCGATGCGCCGACGAAGACCAGCAGCTCCGTCGTCAATGGTCACGGTCATCTGGTGCCCCCGCGAGGGGTCTTACCGTTTGTCGGTACGAAGTCAGCCGATGTCCGGGCACCCCGACAGATCAGACGGGGGCGGGCAAATCGAGCGCTTCGACGATGCGGTTGTACGGCAGGCCGGCGGCATCGTTGACCTGTTGCACGGCTTCGGCGGTGGCAGCCTCAAACAAGCAGCAGCAGCGCCCATCCTGGGGCGAAAACACCGAGCGTAGGTAGCGCACTGGCGTTCCCTGTGCACTGGCTTTGCCCGCCTCGGCGATCACCGCGCCCTGCGCCGAGGCTAGAGCTTCCATGCTGATCCCTGGCAACTCTCGTTCAACCATCCAGACAGACATGGCTCGCCTCCTTCGTTCCCGACTCCGCCATTCTTGCCGCATCTTCGGTCCAGTGCCCCTGTCCGACAAATAGAATTTCGGCGGGGCTCACACCGGTCGGGGCAAGGGCCGCTTACGGCGTTCAGCGGTCGCTAAGCCGTCGCTTGCCGAACATCAGCTGAGCGCCGCTTATCCGACATCGAGGCCGCTCTCGCTGTATGCCTGCTGAGCGCCGGTTACAGCCGTTTCGCTGCAGCAGCGGGCAAGGGGTCAGTTCGACCCAAAGCGGGCGCTCGCCTGCCTCATCGATCAGCTCGTCGGCGCGGACGCGTTCACAGCCCCCGCGAGGACAGAAAGCCGCCAATGTTCTGGCGCACCCTCGTGCTGAGCAGCGTCGCAGCTGCAAGGAATGTCAGGAAGAGAATGATCGAAGGCGGCTCCGGAACGCTCGAGGACGGGCCGCCCTGCACGGGCGTCTCGGAAGTCGTGAGGGTGGCATCGAACGTGCCCGGACCATCAAACGTCAGAGCGAAAATGAAGGGGTCAGAATAAAAGATAGGATCTCCGGAGGGGTCAATCGGATGGAAATCGAGCGTGTCAACTCCTGGCGTGAAGCTAAACAGACCGGAAGTTGAGCACTCGGATCCCGATAGGCCCCCCTGGGTGCCGAAAATAAGACACCAGCCACCGACATTGTCGCCCGAGAGGTCGATGCCGACTGGCAGCAGCAGCGACGTGACATTCGGCGAGCCCGGGTTGATGACGAGCGAGTAGTCGTATCCGGGGCCAGGATCGTAGCTCGCTGCGAAACCTTGAGCGTTTTGTATCTGGTTGTGGAAACCCTCAACGCCAAGGCTGATGAATGCTCCATCAACGATCTGATTCAAAAAATTCTGATCCGGATTGCCGGCGATGACGATCGAAGGATTGGACGTATCGCCCGGCATTTCAGGCGCGCTGATCAACTGGGCGTCCATCAGTGCCAGCGCATGGTTCTGGTCAGCAAATACCTGTGGAAATATTGACCTTGGGGATCCCGTGGAAACGCCATTGGAGTTTGTCATCAGCGGATTGATGACAGTCATAGACTGGCCGACCTGCGTGCCGACGAATGAAACCTGATCGCCTTCATACCGATAATCCCAGTTGCCCACAGAAGGAGAAAGAATGTCGAGCGAACCCAAGCTCGAAAGACTTGAAAAGTGAGTGAGGAACTGCGCCGCGCCCGGCGAGTCAAAGGTTACTGTTTGCACGCCGGCATACTGTCCAACGATCTGTGCGATGCCGCCTCCCAAGGAATAGCCGCTCACAGTGATTTGTGAGGTTGGATATTGCTGCGCGATGTTCTTGAGAAAATCGGCGAATTGCTGGACCTGCGAATCGAGCGCGGTGTTGCTTTGACCGTTCACAAAAGCCGTGTCGGCCAGAAACTCGTAAGCAGCCTGGGCCGCGGTATGACCAGCGGTCGCCTGTGGTATCACGACGATCTGTCCGAAATTATTGGGATCGCCATTCACGTATGCGACGGCGGCAAATCCATTCGTAACGGTGGCCGGCGTTGCCAACACACTATATGGCCCAACGCCGGTTGGCGTCGCATTGTTGTAGAAATCAGCATTCATCCGCTCGAGTTGGAGCACGGTGGGCGGCGGCGTGAGAGGACTTGTCGTGGCGAAACCGCGCACTGAGCCGACGTTGCATCGGCCCATGCCATCCACTGATCCACCGAAGATCGCGCAGGTGTTGGCAGGCTGGAACCCGAGATTTCCAGATTGGAAGGTTCCACCAGATGCGCCCGTGCTGAGACCGTCACTGGTAAAATTGAACGGATAGACAATCGGAAGGGTTGTAGCGTTGAGGGGGGCACCCGAGTAATTGGGTTGCAAACCCAAACTACCCGTCACCGGCGAGCCCGTTGCGGTTGTTCCTCCGAGTCCATTGACCGACAGGCAGAAAAGGTCGCAGAAGCTCGAGCCGGGCGTAACGCTGCTTGTTGTTGTCGTGAATGAGCCGAACGCGCCCGATCCCTGAAAACTCTGCGTCGTGGTGATAGCCGGCACCGGACCATTGCCGAAGTTGAACATCCCCGGTGTCTCTGTGACTGTTCCGGTGACGGTGGCCGTCGAGGGGAGGAAAGTATGACTGCACGGGCTGTTGGAACTGGGGTCGCAGTGACCGAGCGGACCAACATAATCCGTGCCGTTGAAAAAACCGATCACTCGGCCGCTGAACGCCGCTTCCACCGAGATCGTGGTCGCTTGAGCGCTCGAGATTGGTTGCGCCAGAACCCAGAAGGTGATCAGCGCCGCGGCGACAATGCCGCCAATTGAACGGCCCGATTGATCCCGATTGCGCATAATCAATGGCGTTAAAAGCTGCCGTCGCATGCTTTCACCCTGCCAGTGTTCTGTCTCTCGTAAATAAGCAAAAATCACGCCAGGAATGTATACCAAGGGGTTAGCGCATCCCAACCATCGGGTGAGGGAAGATGTGTAAATTTTCTCGACACTCAACGCTGCTGCGCTCGATCTACCTTCCCGACCTTTGCGCGAGTTCATGGTTAAAATTCCTCGGCATCAGGCCCGCTTTGTATTCGGTTGGCATGCTGTAAAAAATTCCGACGCGCGGTCAATTCGCGCGACCTTCAAATCTTGCAGGACCTGCTAGAGCACCACGTCTGCCCGCTTGCCCATCCGCGGGATCGCGAACTCGAAGAGGATATGGCCGCTATTGAGATACCGGAAGTGACGAACCAACCGCCTCATGATCGCTATTTCTTCACGAGACGACGCCGACGAGTATCTGCGGCAGCTGATGGAGATCGTCAATGCTAAGGTGATTGACGCTGAGCCGGAGCCGCAGCAGCTGCTCGAGAACGGCCAATGGGGCTGAGTATGGGTCTAACGAAGATAGCTGACGAACACCACTGATATCATTGGGCTATTCGGCATTGGGGTTTACTCGGTCCCTGAGCGCTCAAGAACTGAGTAACTCGCCCCTTCATTTGCCTCCCTCAGCGCTCGGGTCAGCGTCCCGGGGAACCGGAAGCGCATTGCCCTGGTATGCCCGCCTTCATCCGATTTTCGGCGTCGATAATTGCGTCAACCTGGGTTTCTACATCCAGCAACCGCCGTCGCTCACCATTGGGGTCCCGCTCTTGCTCGTTGCTGGAGCGCATGGGGAGAAGCGCCTTGATCTCGGCTTTGACGGTATCGGCAAACTCCAAATTGCTGGTCAGTGCCGTGCAAATATCGTTGAGATCTTTCAAATTCAGGGACGGATCGTTGATGGCACCCGGCACCGTACTGCCCTGCGGATTCACCGTATCGGCGTGCAGTTTGAAGATGCTGTCCTCCACTTTTACCGAGTGATCGGCCAGTGAGGTAAGGTCTTGCGACAACTGTCTCAACCGGGGCGATCCCTGCATCGCTTGTGCAGCCTCACGCACTTTCTGCACAGCCGGCAGCAGCAAGCCGATAAGGATCGCGATAATCGCGATCACGACCAGTAACTCGATCAGGGTGAACCCGGCTTCACGCCGGCGAGCCGCAAGAAGTCCCCTCATCTCCTGGCCTCCCCTTTGAAAGTGCTATTGTTGGGCATTTTTTAAAAAAATAGTCGCCAGCGCGAATGCGTAGCTTAGCATTAAGTTTGGCCTGCAGTGTGTAACATAATACACCGTCAGCGCCGCGAACCGCCGCTTTGCACCGTCAGCAGACCTTCTGACCCGGCATCAAGCGTCAGATTTGATCCATTAGGACGCCCGTAGACGCAGCGAAGGCGCTTTCCCGCTCTGGGATTATTTGCGGCGATGATAAGTTGTAAGTTTAATTTAAGAAAGCCAGGTGCAATTGCAGAGGCACACACGCATTGAATGCGTTGCCGCCGGTGAGCTTCCTTAACACCAGTACTTTCGCGGAAGCGTTCACTGGTGCAGGAATGCTGTGACGAGAGGATTGATCAGATCCGGTCGCGTCAGGGGCGCCATGTGGCCGGCTCCCGGGACTTCCTTGTAGGTCCATGCAAGACAGGATTGACGCAGGATTGTCGTTATTTCTCGGATGGGTAAAACCGTATCGGGATCGTAGACCACCAGTGTGGTGCGTGGCAGTTGGATGGCCCATTGCTCTGCGGATGTGGGCTCGTTCATCACCGCGTCCCACTCGAAGAAATTCGGCTTGAGCGCTTCCGCAAATGCGGTGCGCCGCTCTGACGACATCTCCCGCCATAATCCGGCACCGCCCCAGTAGTCGGCGAATTTCGCCGCCGCCGTTGCCCAGTCGCCAAGTGCTCCGAATTTCTTGATGTAGTCGCGCAAGCCCATCGCCTCGGCGAACGCTTCGACGCGGCCGGCTTGGGCGAGGAGAGAGAACGGGTTAGTCTCAAGTAGCACAAGCCTGGAAACCCTGCCGGCCAGTCGGGTCGCCGCTTTCATCGCAACGCTTCCTCCGAACGAATGGCCAACCAAATAAATCTCCCTAGCGTTTGCTGGTATTGCGGCTTCGACCAAGCTCGCTTGATCGTCGAGCGATTGCATTGTCTCTCCGCACCATGGCGGCGTTTTACCATACCCGAATAGATTGACGGCCCGGATCCGAAACTGACCCTTTAGGTCGTCCATCAACCGGCGCCACTGGCGCGCACCCGATGCACTTGAGTGCACCAACATGACGACGCGATCGGACGAGCCGGCTTCGAGAAAGTCGACCTCGAAAGATGGGGTGGTCGGCATTGGACTTCTCCCAATTGAGCGATTTGCGACAGACGGCAGTGCCATCCAGATAGCATCGGAACCACCGCCAAATTCTTGGTGTGCGGTGAGGACGACCGACCACCAAGCAACTCGATCCGCGAGTTCAGCACGGCTACCTGAAGCGGAACACCGGTACGCTGGCCTCGGAAGAGGAATGATCCTCAAGCGACCAACGAACTTCGAATGTTGATCCAACTAGCGTTCGCGGAAGGTCCGTGCGAGCTGCTCGTGCAAGGGTTTCATTAGATAGTCGAGCGGCGTGCGGTCTTGCGTGTGGATATAGACCTCGACCGGCATCCCCGGCACCAATCGCAGGTCGCCGAGGGCCTTTCCCGCCGCTGCCGATAAGGTCACCCGTACGAGGTAGTATTGCTGTTTCGGCAAGCCGGCGGGTGTCGCAAGGGTTTCGCTGGTCAGATCAGGCGATAGGAAGGTCACATTGCCATCGAGGTCCGGCGTCGTGCGGCGATTGCCGGCGTTGACGCGAACCCGCACCGGCGCCTGCATCTCGACCTGATCGATATCCGGTGGCGCGACTTTCGCTTCGACGATCAGCGGGTCGGAGCGTGGCGCGATCTGCATGATCGTATCGCCTTTTGCAATCACGCCGCCGATCGTGTGCACCTGAAGCTGGTAGACGATCCCGGGCTGCGGCGCCCGAATGGTGGTACGCTTCAGTTCGTCGGCGGCAGCATTGGCGCGCTCCTGCAATTCGGCGATCCTGGCCTGCGTCTCCCGCAAATCCTTCAGTACCTCCGTACGCAAGTCCTGATCGAGTTGGATCACCTGCAGCTCGGTTTCGGCTATCTTGCCGCGGGAGCGCGCAATTTCGCCGATCAGCTGGCCGCGTTCGCCCTGCAGCCGCACCTGGTCCCGCTGCAATTGCTTCAGGCGCGCGATCGACACCAAGTTCTTGGCGTAGAGTTGCTCGACGCCGCTCAGTTCCTCGGCGATATAATCGATCTCCTGCCCCTTCGATTCCTGCTGCGCCGTCAGGCCGCGAATTTCCTCACCGATTTGCGTGATCCGCTCATGCAACTGCGCCCGCTGTCCTTCCAACCCGACGCGCCGCGATTCGAACAGCCGCCGCTCACCGGCAAGCGCACCGGCAAACGCCTCGGTCAGGAAGCCACCGGGTGACGCGTCGAGAGTTGGAATCCCGGGCAGCCCGTCGCGCTCGGCCAGGAGCCGCGCCTCGCGCGCGACGTAGAGATCGAGCTGCGACTGGACCACGCCCAGCGTTGCCCGCGTCAGCGTGTCGTCGAGACGCATCAGCACCTGGTCGGCCTCGACCTCGCTTCCCTCCTTGACCAGGATGTCGCCGACGACGCCGCCATTCGGGTGCTGCACTTTCTTGACGTTGCTCTCGACAACGATATTGCCGTTGGCGATGACTGCGCCGGCGATCTCGCTGGTCGCGGCCCAACCGCCAAAGCCACCGACCGCGAGGGCAATCGCGGAATAGCCGACAAGCTGTAATCTGCGGATGGCCAATTGCGGCGGCACGCGGTCTGACACGGTCATTGGAGTTTCTCCGGAGCCGACGCGACAATCTTTAGACGTGTCGTCGCGGCAACGCTCGGTTGGCGCGTGACGCGGCCCAGAATGTCGTCTGGCTGCCCGAACGCGTATTGCGTGCCGTCCCGCAGAACCAGGAGCTTGTCGCAAACCGACAGCATGCCGGCGCGATGGGCGATCAGGACGACGATGCCGCCACGGGCTTGGATGTCTTCGATCGCCTGTAGCAGCGCCACTTCCCCCTCACCGTCGAGGTTGGCGTTCGGTTCGTCGAGAACGACCAGAAACGGATTGCCGTAAAGGGCTCGGGCCAGGGCCACACGCTGACGCTGGCCGCCGGACAGGGTAGCGCCGCCATGGCCGATGCGCGTGTCGTAACCATCCGACAGGCTTAGGATCATCTCGTGGGCACCGGCGGCCTGGGCCGCAGCGACAACCGCTGCGTCATCCGGCCGTTCCGCCATGCGAGCGATGTTTTCACTGATGGTGCCGTCGAACAAATCGACCGACTGCGCCAAATAGCCAAGTTCCGGGCCGAGAACGTCCGGTGGCCATTGCTCCAGCGCGGCGCCGTCGATGCGCACCGACCCTTGCGCCGCTCGCCATACTCCCACCAACCCGCGCGCGAGCGAGGTCTTGCCGGAGCCGCTCGGACCAATGATGCCGAGAACCTCGCCTGCCGTCACCGCGAAGTTCAAATTGCTGACGGTGGCGGCCTTGCCGTTTGGTGGCACGACCGTGAGGTTTTCCACCGCCAGGGTGCTGCATGGTTTTGGCAGCGATGTTCTCTGTGGATCGGCGCCAAACGTGGCGAGCGCGCGCGTCAGCCGACCGACGCTGTCCCGCGCCGCGACAAAGCCTCGCCAATTGGCGATAGCAGTTTCGATCGGCGCTAGGGCGCGAGCCATCGTGATCGATGCAGCGATCATCGCGCCGGGCATCAGTTCGTGCTGGATGACAAGATAGGCGCCGACGCCAAGCGCCGCCGATTGCAGCATCAGACGCATCGTTCGCGACAGGGAGCTGTACAGCCCGATCACATCTGCGGCCCGCTCAACCGCACAGAGATAGACCGCATTCAGCACCAGCCAGCGCCGCGACAGCGCCGCCTGCATCCCCATCGCACTTGTGGTCTCGGCGTTACGGCGATCTGCTTCGAGTGTCAGCGACCGAATACGCGCGCTCCGATTGGCTTCCCGCGACGGGCCGCGGCTGGCCCATTCCGTCAACAGTGTAGCGCTCGCCAGGAAAATGCCACCGACCAGCGCGATGATACCGAGCCACGGGTGGATCAGGCCGCAGATCAGCAGGAAGACCGGTATCCAGGGCAGATCGACAATGGCGACCGGACCCTGTCCGGTCAGGAAACTCCTGACCTGGTCGAGTTCGCGGACCGGGTCATGCGCCTCGTTTGCCTGTTTGCCGACCACCGCCAGTTGAATAACCGCCAGATGCGTGACGGCAGCGAGATGCTGGTCAAGATACCCAGCCGAGCGCGTTACCATCCGATTGCGGATCAGGTCCAGCAGGGCCTGCAAGGCCAAGGCGCCGCCGAGCAGGACCGACAAGGCGATCAACGTCGCGACGCTGTGGCTCACCAACACGCGGTCGTAGACCTGGAGCATGTAAAGCGGCCCGGCGAGCATCAAGAGGTTCACCATGGCGGAGAACAGCGCGACGCCGCAAAGAACCCGGCGGCAATCCTTGAAGGCCGCCGTAATGGCCGGGTGACGTGCCGCCTCGCCGCCGCTCTGGGATGACAAATGATTGATCATGGTTCGCTCGAAGATCAGAAGGCGGGTGCTGCCACCGCTCGGAGCGGCAGCAGCACCAGCACCAGGTGAGGCCAGTCGGTGTTACTCAGCTGAAGGCAAAGTCGTTCGCGTGCAGCGAGGAAAGCAGGACGTTCTGCAATGTCGCGACGATGTGGGTCCCGTCGGAAACCACCACGTCGCCCCCCGATTGCGCGATATGTCCGTCGGCGACTGCTTGCGCGAACGACTGGTCGACAAAGCCAGACAGCGCCACAACGTCACCTTGTGCGCCGGCGCCGTGGGCCTGGAAGCCCTTGACCACATCCTGCCCGCCTTCGCCGAAGGTGAACAAAAAGGCGTCGTTGCCGCCGCTACCAACCAACACGTCGTTGCCGGCGCCGCCCGCCAGCGTCAGCGCCGCGTTTCCCGTCGGGACGGCCGACGCATTGATCGTGTCGTTTCCCGCGCCGCCATTGATGATCAGGTGGTCGTTGGCGGCTTCGGCATGATCGACCGTGACCTGCGCCGACAAGCCGTCGACCACGAGTGCGGTGCCTGCGCTGGTCACCGTGATCTGATTGTTGCCCGCATTGCCGTTGACCGTAACCGTGTCAACCGCCCCGTCACCGGTGTTGCCGCCCTGAGTGCCGGCCAGATCGATCGCTACCTGCTTGACGCCGGTGCCGGTGAGGTCGTTGACGACAATGTTGTCCGCACCGCCCAACGCGTGGAAATCGATGCGTTCCATCGCATCGATATCCATCGAGATATTGGCGACATCGCGGGTAAAGAGGGCGTGTGACCCCGTTGCCGAGATCGCGACGTTCTCACCGATGTTCGCGCCATTGAACAGCAGCGTATCGAAGCCTGATCCGCCGTCGACGACATCGCTGCCATCGCCCGGGTTCCAGATGAACGTGTCGTTTCCGGCACCAAGAGCAGCGACGTCATTGCCCTGGCCGCCGATCACCGAGTCGCCGCCCTGGCTGCCGAGGATCACGTCGTTGCCGGTGCCGCCGTTGATGGTCAGACCGATTTGGTTGCCAGGCAGGTTGCTCGCATCGATCACGTCGTCGCCGGCTCCGCCCAGGATCGACAGGAGATCCAGATCGGCATCGGCATGTGTGATTGTCACCGTTTCGGCGAGGCCGCTCACCATGATGGCGCCGCCGCTCTTGTCAACGGAGATGACATCGCCCCCGGCGGTCGCGTTGACGGTCACGGTATCCGCCTGACCGTCGCTGCTGTTGCCGCCCGGTGTGCCGGCCAGATCGATAGCAACTTGGGCGACACTGGTGCCCGAAAGATCGTTGACGATCAAGTTGTCGCTACCACTCGCGGCATCGATTTGGATTTGCTCAATGCCGTTAAGGTCCATCGTGACATTGCCGACATCCCGGGCCAGCAGGACGCGCGAGCCGTTGGCGACGACGCTGATGTTTTCGTTGACGTTGGCGCCGTTGAACTGGAGCGTGTCGTTGCCGTCCTGGCCTTCTACGATGTCGCTGCCATCGCCGGGGTTCCAGACGAACTTGTCGTCGCCGGAGCCGAGAAAGGCCACGTCGTTGCCGGCGCCCCCGGTGACCAGGTCATTGCCGTCGCCGCCGAGCAACACATCGGCACCGTGGCTGCCGATCAGGGTATCGTTGCCGGCCCCGCCGTCGATCTGCAAGTTGATCTGGTTAAGGTTGAGACCCGAAGCATCGATCTTATCGTTGCCGTCGAGACCGTTCACGACCAGCGTGTCGAGCGCCGCCTCGGCCCCGGTCACCGTGACTTGCGCTGGCAACCCATTGACGACAACCGCGGCCCCGTCGCTGACGATGCTGATGTGATCGTTGGCGTCGCGGCCGTTGACCGTGACCGTGTCAGCCGCGCCGTCGCCGATGCCGCTCCCGGGTTGCGCCGACAGGTCGACCGCGACCTGCTTTACGTCGGTCCCGGACAGATCGTTGACGGTGATCTTGTCGGCACCACCCAAGGCGTTGAACTGAACGCGCTCGATGCCGTTGAGGTCCATCGTGATGTTGGCGACGTCACGGGTGAACAGCGCCCGCGAGCCGTTCGCCGCGATGTCGATGTTCTCGTTGATGTTGGCGCCGTTGAACAGCAGCGTGTCGAAGCCGCCCTGACCCTCGACCACATCGCTGCCGTCGCCCGGGTTCCAGACAAACGTGTCGTTGCCGCTTCCCAGAAGGGCCACGTCGTTGCCGCGGCCGCCGATGACGGTATCGTCGCCGGCGCCGGCGAGCAGCGTGTCCGCGCCCTGGCTGCCGACGATAAAATCGTCGCCGGCGCCGCCGTCGATCGTCAGCTGGGTCAGGCCGGCGATGAGGCCCGAGGCGTTGATCATGTCGTTCCCAGCGCCAGCGCTGATGATCACATCTTCGACGCCGTTGGCCTCGACGATGATATCGCCGACGCCGGTCACCGCCACATTCTGTCCGTCAGTCACCACGCCGATCGTATCGGCGGCGTCGGTGCCATTGACCTGCAGCGTGTCCGATCCGGCGACACCATTGACGAGGAGCTTGTCGAGATCCGGTTCGGCGCCAGTCACGGTCACCTCGGCAGCCAGGCCGCTGACAGTAACCGCGGTGGCGCTGCCGGCGACGCTGATGTGGTCGTCGCCGAGGGTAGCATTGACGATCACCGTGTCCGCCGCACCGTCGCCGGTGCCGCTCCCGGGTTGCGCCGCCAGGTCGACCGCGACCTGCTTTACGTCGGTCCCGGACAGATCGTTGACGGTGATCTTGTCGGCACCACCCAAGGCGTTGAACTGAATGCGCTCGATGCCGTTGAGGTCCATCGTGATATTGGCGACGTCACGGGTAAACAACGCCCGCGAGCCATTTGCGGAAATGTCGATGTTCTCGTCGATGTTGGCGCCGTTGAACAGCAGCGTGTCAAAGCCGCCCTGACCCTCGACCACATCGCTGCCGTCGCCCGGGTTCCAGACAAACGTGTCGTTGCCGCTTCCCAGAAGGGCCACGTCGTTGCCGCGGCCGCCGATGACGGTGTCGTTTCCAGCGCCGCCGAGGATGACGTCATCGCCACCGCCGGCATCGATGACGTCGTTACCGCCGCCGGCGTCGATGATGTCGGCGGCGTCGCTCGGCAGAGTCCCGCCGCTCGTCGAAACCGTGGGGGAGACAAAGTTCGGCGTGATGGTCTCGTTGGCATTCGTACCGGTAAAGGTAGCCATGATCGGATCCTCGATTTTCAGGGACGCGCAGCGATGCGCTATGGGGACGGGCTCGCTGCAGCAGCGCGGCGGGCCCGTCCGGGGATGTTGTGTCGGCTATCCGACCACGAGGGTCGGTTTGAGGGCGACGGGCCGCGACACGTTGTAGAAATTGGGCGAGGTCGCCATCACCGCGTCGTGGATTTCGGCAAACTGCTCCTTGGTGCCGTCGCCTTTGATGCGAACGGTGTAGCGTAGGCTCTCGTAACCGTTCGGCACGTTGGGATCGATGCCAAGGAAGCCGCGGAGATCGATCTCCCCTTCGGTCTCGATTGCCAGACTTTCAAGGGTGATCCCGCGCACCGCGCATTGGGCCACGTACCCCACCGTCATGCAGGCATTGAGCGCCGCGATCAGGTGCTCCTGCGGATTGGCGAACCGGTTCGAGCCGCCCAGTTCGTATGGCTCATCGATCTCGAAGGTGAACCGGCGTGCCACATCTTGGCCGCCGATCCGGAACCCCGTGACTTCAGAGCGGCTCCGGGCCTGGCCCTGCCAGGTCGTGGCGACACGCCAGCTGGTCTCGGCTTTTGAGGCATCCCGCTTGATCCCACCGATCAAAGCGAACAGGTCGTCGAGATTGATGCCATTGACGACGGTGGGTTCTGCGGTCTTTGCTTGGGCAGTCATGTTTAGTTTCCTCTGCTTCGCGTGGTTGTGATCGTCCGCGGCAAGCTCAATGCAGGGTGGCGAGCGCCGCCTGAATGCGCCTACCCTGGTCGTCGGAAATCAGGCTGGTGAGGACATTGCCGAAGTAGCGATGCTCAGCACCCGAATGGATGAATTGCCAGCGGTAGGCTTCGAGGAACCCGGCCTCGATCGACGCCGCTTCCTCCTCGCCGACGCCTCGGCCGCAGGTCGACCCGAAATAGCGCGTGTCGGCCGTGGCTTGTGCTTGCAGAATGCCGTCGATCGCGGCAACCAGCTCGATGAATTCGTCGACCGCCTTATCGCGTTCGGCGTCTGTAATGCCGGCGTCGTGACGCACCCATTCGATCTCGTCGAGGATCGCGTGCTGAGCCTCCTCCTTCCAATGGCAGCGGAAGACGTCCTTGAACAACTCGGATAGCTGGTCGTCGGGATCGATGCTCTGGCGGTAGTGGAGCTGCGTGAACAGCTCGATATCCAGCGTCAGCGCCAAGACCGCCCAGGTGCTTTTACTGAGGACCAGGCGCGCCACGGCGTCCGGGTCTACGCCAAAGCGATAGCCTGCGGGCAGGGTCTCACCGACCATCTCGTCGATACGGCGGAACAACGCCTGGTGTTTCAGTTCCTCGTCGCTGAACCGGATCAGCGCTTCGAGCGCGAGTTGGTCTCCGAGCCAGTAATCCTGGCTGACTTCCAGCACCTTGGCGGTGATGAACCGCTCGACCAGCCCGAACACCTTTGCGTAAGTGCGCCCCTGGATCTGGCTGACAAAGCGTTTCTCGTTCTCCGATAGGGTGGCGAATTTCGCGATCAGCGACAGCCCGTCGGGTAGGTATTTCTCGGACGTATCAAAAGCGCGGCCGCGGATCACATCGAGGTCGATGTCCCAACGAACCCGTTTGGAAGCCGCGATACAGCGGGTGAGCCGCTCGGTCCGCGTGGCGTCCATCGCTTAGAACTCCCTCTGCTGTATGGCGCCCGATGGCCGCCACCGATCAGAGATTGCTCTCCGGCCGTTTGCGTTTGCGTGTGAGCAGGCGTGGAAAGTTGCTGAGGAAACGTGGTTACGGGATACTCACGAGAACGAGCGTGCCCAGAACGTTTCTGGCGGAGTCCGGCAAAGGACGTCGCTTTGCTAGAAATCAACGTCTTTGGCGGTCTTGAGGTAATCCGGGACGGCGCACCGGCAATGTTGGCACCGTCCCACAAGGCCGGGGCGCTCCTCGCTCATCTTGTTCTGAGCCGATGCCCCCGCGAGCAGCTCTGCGAGATGTTCTGGGACGTGCCGGACGATCCGCGTGGGGCACGCGCCCGTAAAAATCCGGCTACGGGGTCGGTAGGAGGGCGAACCCGAAGATTTTCCCGCGCCCCCCAAGCCGCCGTCGGGACAGTTGGGTTTCCGATTCCAAGCGGTTGCGGCTCACTGCAATTCTTCGTTTAGCAGTTCGGCCAGCCGGACCCCGGCACGGGTCAACTGGTCCTGGACCACCGGCCACTCCTCATTCTGATAGCTGCGATACCAGTCTCGAGGCCGCGGCGTTGAGGGCAGATTTTGGTAAGCCACCTCCGCCAGGGCATGGCTGTCGTTGGCCCATCGGACGGTCACAACGCCAAGCTGGGCTGCCATTCCGGCGGGTGCCCATGTCTGTCGCCATGTCGCTCGCCGAGATATTTCCGCCTAGCGTTGCCGCCTCTGGCCGCCATCCCATACCGCGCGGAAGTTGGTCGATTCGCCGAAATAGCTCAGGTGGATGTTGTTGCGACCCTTGTCGCCGTTGTCCTCGGCGTGGAGAGGTCCTAAAAGGGCTTGCCCCTCGCGCCGCCGTTATGAAGCCGAGGCTGTTGGAGTCGCGGTGATCCCTGAGGCTATCACATGGATTACGGCGCCAAGGCCGGCGACTATGTCGAGGCCTACATGAAGGCGGCTGGGGTGTGGGTGAAGCCTGCCGCCCGCGTCAAAGCCAACCGCGAGCACCGCCTGCCGCTATCGCCGCAAGCCGTCGCCGAGCTAAGCCGCCTGCCGCGCACCGGGCCGCTGGTGTTCACCAACAGCCGGGGCAAGCCATGGACCGAGGTGGCCGCATGGCCCCAGATACGCGCCGAGGCCGTATTGCCGATGTGCGGCTGCACGATCTACGGCACAGCGCCGCCTCGCTGCTGATCTCGCGCGGCCTCAGCCTGCCAGTGATCGGGCGCATCCTGGGACACTCCCAGGACAGCACGACCGAGCGCTATGCGCATCTGCACGACGCCCCGGTGATAGCCGCCGTCGCCGATCTCGGCCACGCCATCGGCGGCCCGCCGCTGCGGCTTGCGCTGATCCCGATGACTGATCACCCGCTCGCACCGCGCTGGGACGCCGTACTAGAAAAGCGCGGCCTCACCGCGTGAAGCTCTATCTCGCCCCGGACAACATCGGCACCGGTCAAAACGCTGAGGTCCGCCTATTCGTGCCCAGTCTGGAGAACCCGCAGCGCGACTATGTCGAAGGTTGGATCGCGCACGAGGAAGCCGAAGCCGCCCGGCGGGTTGAAGATCGCCATCGGGAGACGCTCGGGGTCGGCGAGGAAGCCGTGCGCTGAGCGCTGGGCTTTTGTCGCGAGCCTCGTCGTCGGCATGGTCGGCGTCCTCGTCGGGATCGTGGTTGGTCTGTTCACACCCATTAGCGCGAAGGGATTGCGGCGGCCAAGGCCGAAGGTAAATACAAAGGCCGCAAACCCACGGTGCGCGTCCAGGTGGCTGAGATCCGCCGTCTCAAAGCTGACGGGCTCGCGCCCGTCGCCTCGGCGTCCATCGCGCCAATGTCGGGCGAGTTCTGGCGGCGGAAGCGGGCGTGACATTATCGCGCGCCTCGCTGGCGATTGCCGCTGCGGACTCCTTATACACCCGTGCAGGCAGGATTTCGCTTTCCGGCAGGCCCAACCTGCCCCCAAGGCGAGATGCGCAACTCCGGCCCCCGAGGCCGAGCGCCGCGGTGGTTTTGGCTCTCATAGGTCGGCAGCGGCCAAATCCTATTGCGGCAAGCTTCGCCGAGACGGAAAATCGCGTCCAAGGGCTGGGAATTCGGGGGATGTCAGTCTCATAAGTTCAGATAGAAAAGTAGGTGAATAGGGAGGCTATGCCATGACGGCGACCGATGTCGTTTTCGACAACCTGTCCGAAGCAGAGCATCGTTTCCAACTGCGCCGCGCGTTGATCGCAAGTACCGTCGGCACGACGATCGAGTGGTACGATTTTCTTCTCTACGGCACGGTCAGCGCTCTCGTTTTCGGCCCGATCTTCTTTCCGCAGTCCGACCCGTTGATGGGGGTCCTACAATCGTTCGGCATATTCTTCATCGGGTTTGTCGGCCGGCCGATCGGCGCCGCTATATTCGGTCATTGGGGCGACCGTATCGGCCGCAAAGCGACACTGATCGCCACCCTGCTGTTGACCGGCATTGCGACGACCGCCGTCGGTCTTGTACCGACCTACGACAGCATTGGCATGTGGGGCGCAGTGATTCTGACGTTGCTGCGTCTCATCCAAGGCATCGGTGTTGGCGGCGAGTGGGGCGGTTCGGTGCTTCTTGCGATGGAATGGGCGCGCTCCACCAAAAACCGCGGCTTCCTGTCGTCCTGGCCGCAATTCGGCGCCCCCTGCGGGTTGTTCCTTGCCAATATCGCTGTCCTCGTCTTCAGCTACATGTCGGGCGATCAATTCAAGGTATGGGGTTGGCGCATCCCGTTCCTGATCAGCATCATCATGGTCGGCATCGGTATGTGGATCCGGCTCGGAATCTCCGAGACGCCGGTGTTCCGCAAGGTCCTCGAGGAAGGCCGCATCGAGCGCGTTCCGGTGCTCGAAGTACTCAAGCGTCAGCCAAAAGAGGTGATCCTGTCGGCGCTGCTGCGCCTGCCGGAGCAGGGACCGGGTTTTATCGTCGGCACGTTCATCTTCACCTATGCCACGACGGTTCTCAGTCAGTCGCGCAATTTCGTGCTTATGGGGGTGATCACCCAGACGTTCATCGGTTTTTTGTGGGTGGTGTGCGCGGGTGCGCTGAGCGACAAGATCGGCCGCAAGAACATGTACATGATTGGTGCGGCTTCGATGGGCATCTTCGGGTTCGTGTATTTCTGGATGCTCAATACCGGCAGTTGCCGCAGCTCCTTTTTTTGAGCAGACCAAAATCAACTGGCTTGGCGAGAAACTCCGCGACGCCCAGCTCGCTTGCCTTGCGGCGGCGCTCGTCGTCGTCATAGGCGGTCACCATCATCACCGACAGGGCGGGGAACCGCTGCTTGATTTCGCCCAACAAAGTCAGACCGTTTATCCCCGGCATGTTGATGTCCGACAGGATCGCGATCAGGGTCGGCTCGATGCCTACTTTCCAAGGCCCAAAAACCCGCAGAAGACCACCACTTCTGGCGTTCTTTACGGGCGACCAGGCTACATCGGCGACAGGCGCGAAGCACCCCGCCACCACCCTGCGGACAGCACCATGGGTGCGGCGTGCGACTATCGGCTACAATATGAGTCAATTATCGCGCTATGGGGAGGGCAGCCGCATGACGCTCATGGGTCTCATCATCTTCTTAGTGATCGGTGCTGTTGCGGGCTGGCTCGCCGGGCAAATTATGAAGGGTGGCGGCTTCGGCCTTGTCGGCGACATCATCGTGGGCGTCATCGGCTCGGTGATCGGCGGCTGGCTGTTTGGCGTCCTTGGCATCGCCGCTGGCGGGCTGATCGGGTCGATCATTGCGGCGGTCGTCGGCGCGATCATCCTCATTGTGATTATTCGGGCGATCAAACGCGCATAGGGACCCGGAGGGCCGCAATCTGCCGGAGACGGCAGGAGCGACGTCGCGCATGAAGCACTCCATCGATTGCAGCAACTGGCCAAGGTTGCGGTTCCCGTGGAAATTGATCTGGAAGGCTTCGAGACCGGCCGCTCCCCGATAACGCAACAGATCAGCGGCGACCTCGGCCGGCGTGCCGTGGCCGCCTCAGATCCAGCTGGTCAGATGTAGGCGAGATCTGCCGCTGCGAGCTGATCAACGCGGAGGAAGCTAGCGTCGCGGCACTGCAGTTCCCTGATCCCGGTCACCACGCCCAGGCCACTCGGTCTATCCGGTCGATTGATGTGTGCGACGATGACCTCGCCGTTAGTCGCGTTACCGATGCGGCCGGCGACGTTGTGGGCCGGCAGCGAGGTGCCAACATCCGCATTGAGCAAATACCCGGCAATACCAAACCCAAGATCCCGCACAGCCAACATCGCGGACGGGCTGTAATAACCAGTTGCCGCGCGATACCAGCGCGACGCCGCACCCGTCATGTTGCCGATGGAGGTTGCGCCCTCCGTGACCTCACGCTGAACGGACGCGAGATCGCCGGCGACCGGAATGCCAAAGATACTACGGTTGCCCAGGACCGGCGGGATATGCAGCTTGCCGTGGTTCTCGATGCCGAACAGATCGCGATGCTCCAGTAGAAACGCCAGGCCGGCTGGGTTGCGACGCAGCCAAAGCTCGGTCACAAAAATCGTCGCGGGGATGCCGCTTTCGACCAGCGCGGTGGCGATCCGCTCATCGAACGCGCCCGGGCAAGCATCCAGGGTCAGAGCAACCGTCAGACGATCCGCCGGCGGGTTCGCCAACCGCATGCACGGCTCGATTGGCTCATCGCCTGCCGTCGCCGTGCAGGTGGGCGTCAACGCCAGAAT
Source organism: uncultured Alphaproteobacteria bacterium (assembly GCA_963778385.1). GTDB lineage: Bacteria > Pseudomonadota > Alphaproteobacteria > ATCC43930 > CGMCC-115725 > DATARH01. The sequence goes on from CAVZUA010000002.1 coordinate 79,205, forward strand.
GGCGGGCGCTGCCAGGAAGGTCCGGCGCGACAAGCAGAAGCGACACATCGTCGTACGATTTCCCGTGGCAGCGTCAGCGGCGTTATGACTTGTGGCAGGGGGGCCGCAATGAGGAAAGCCGCCGTAACCGGCCCCCGGGATAGCAGCGAAGCCGCGTCCGAGTTGTCGCTCAGGTCGCGCTGCCGCGGGCGCAAAAGCAAGACACCGATACGGCCTGGTCAGCGCGCGCGGCGGCGAAGTCCAGTCGCTGTCTGATCAGCGCGGCCTCCGCAACCTCGCCGCGCCGCTGAAGGCAGTCCAGCAACCCGCGCAGAGCCCATAGATTGTCGGGATGGATCTGGGCGCGTGGCAGGGTTCCGCCGAGGCCGAGATCCTCCCGATAGATGGTCTCGGCCTCTGCCACTTGCCCCTGCTCCAGGAGAAGCGCACCGAGCGCATGGCGGATTGGCTGCATCCAGCCCCAAGGCTCGTCGTAGGGTAACGCGTCCTCCCGCGCGATCGCGGCGCGCAGATGGGCGAAGGCTGCGTCGTGCTCGCCGCGGCGGTAGGCGATCTCGCCTTCCAACATCTCCTCGGCCACCTCCAGCAGTTGCACGCAAGGCACATTGTGCAGGTACCGTGACGTAGGCACCCGTTTCGCGGCCTCGCGAAATAGCACCTGTTCCACTTCTGCTGCCGGGACCTCGCCGAGCGCAGCGTGGCCAACGCCCTTGGCGTAATGGATCATCGCCGTGGTGTTGCAATAAAGGTCGCGGTCGGCCGGCAGATCCTGCGCGACGATCTCGTGCCATTTGCCGAAACGGATCAGTACATGTTGTCGGATCGAAGCATAGCTCTCGAAGAAATCCGCCATTGGCGGTGAGGGGATGCGCAGCATCTCCTCGGGCATCGTTTCGATCAGCTCATCGGCGGCAGCGATGGCGGGGGCGTATTGGCCCAGGAACATCGCCCCGTAAGCGGCGAAGTGGTAATTGTGGACCCGGTAGCCCGAATAGAAATTCATCGGACCGGCGCGGTCGTAGAACTTTCGGTCGGCGACGATCGCTTTCTGGTTCCAGAGCATCGCGTCTCGGTAATGGCCGCACTGTATGTCGATATGGGTGGGCATGTGCGTCAGGTGGCCCATGTCGGGTGACAACTCGCGCAATCGGTCGCCAGTTGCCAGCGCCACCTCCGGATGCGGTGACATTTCCATCAAGTGGACGTGCAGATGCAAAAGACCGGGATGATTCACGGCCCCGGGCAGATCGCGAAGAGCGGACTCAAGCACCTCGCGCGCCTCGAGTGTGCCGGCGTCAGGCGCCGGCTCGCCGGTACGCAGGTCCCACATGCGCCAAGGTGTGCGGTTGAGGATCGCTTCCGCAAAGATCGCGCGTAGATCGAGGTCATCGGGGTGCGCTTGATGCGCGAGGCGCATGGCATCGGCAAAGGCATCATTCCAGGGACGCTGGTCGTCGATGGGATCGCGTTGCGGATAGCGAGCCGGCAGGGCCTCAATTAGTGCGCGTTCGGGCGCCGTAACATGGTCGCTGACGGCGAGCGCCGTGCGGGCGGAATCATGCGCGCGAGCGAGCGCCGCGGCCTTACCGGCGGGGTCTTGCAGTTCCCAGGGGTAGTTGTAGTTCGGTCCGGCGGCGTAGCCGATACCCCAATGGGCCATCGCGCAGTTCGGATCGATCTCCAGCGCTTTCTCAAAGCAGCGGATAGCCTCTTCGTGATGGAAACCAAAACACCAGTTGAGGCCACGGTCGAACCAGCGCTGCGCATCCGCCGAAGCGGTCGTCACTTTCCGGGAGTACGAGCCAACATCATAAGGATAGTCCATGTTGCCCCCCGTCCGTCTCTACGGGTCGATCCTCGAACCCGCAGCATCGGGCGTTGGCGCTGTCTACTCAAGCGCAAAGCCGCAACTTGCCATAAACAAGAATCTGCCTGGGTGGTCCGGTCGCGCCATCCGGGATGGCGGGAGCGGGCGCCCGGCTGATCACGGCGGCCGGGGCGCCGATGGCCGGTGTCGACCCCCACCTGAGGTCCCGACGAATGTCTTGTACGGGGCATCAAGACCAGTTCCCGTCGCCCGTGGTGAGCGTCTGCTATCAGTTCAGTTAAGAGACCCTCGCTAGGGCGCACGGGAATGGGCGAGACGCGCCGTAAAAGATCGCTGCTTAGGTTCGAATGCGTTCCAAAGGCTGTCGCCCGTTTAAGATACAGAGCCATCGCCGACACAGCTGCGGTTCCGGCGACGCCGCGGCTGAACGCCTTATTCGATCACGCGCGATCGAACCAGGAAGGATCAGTGATCTCCCAAGTTACGTAGGACGAAATCGTCACGAAACGATAGCTACGCGATTTGAAGTTCCGAATAATGGCCGGTACCGCTTCCACGGTCGTCGGATGGATATCGTGCAACAGCACGATGCCGCCTTCACTTGTGGCTGCCGCCCGTTCGACCGCAGGCGTGCTTCGGGTCTTCCAATCGAGCGTATCGACATCCCACAGCATAAAGGGGTGAGGTAAAGCCAATTCGCTCAGCCTATCATTCATGGCCCCGTAGGGTGGTCTGAGCGTGTTAGGGACGTCTCCCGTCAGATCATTTAGCAGAGCGTCGGTCCGAGAAATCTCTTCTGCCGCCTGCGCGAGCGAAACGCGGGTGAGCACGGGATGGCTCCAGGTGTGATTCCCAATCTCATGACCGGCGCCGAACGCCCGGCGGATGATGTCCGGACGTTGGGCAGCACACGACCCGATGACAAAAAATGTTGCCGAGATCCTCTCGCGCTCCAGTATATCGAGCAACCTCGGCGTCAGATCAGGATGGGGACCGTCGTCGAATGTCAGCGCTACCGTACGATCGCCGGCGGCGCTTTCCGCGGCATGCAGCGTCGATCCGATACCGCAAAATGCCAGCGTGGCCAACGACGCGAGCGCATTTCGCCTAAGCATACGACTCTCCTCGTTGCCGCGAGGACAGTCATCCGCTAGATCCAGGAGGAAGACAACCAATAAGTTGAATCAGATACTCTGTTGCTTCCCGCAAGAAAACGGGACGTTGTGTTGAAAAACGCAGCGTTGGGAACGTGCCAGCGCGGTCCGTCGCCTTTGGTCACGTGCCGCGCTTCCCTCGATTGGCGCGATTTTCTTCCAGCATCGCGCCACAGGACCATGGACAAGGACCAGGTTGCGGGTGCCGCGCATCAGGCAAAGGGGTCTATCAAGGAAGCCGTTGGCAAGGTGACCGGCGACACCAAAACGAAGGCTGAGGGTGCCGCCGAGAAGACCGCAGGCAAAGTCCAGAATGCCATAGGCGGGGCCAAGGATGCGGCACGCGGAGCGCTGAAGAAATAAATGGCTGGTCCGGGCGTTCTCGGGTTGGCCTGTCATTAAGATGGCAGGCCACCCTGATCGCGAATCTGCATCTGATCGATTCCCTCGATTAGCCGTGCCCTTCAGCCGGTCGGTGTTCCATGACTGTCCACGGGCATCCGTGGTTGTTCATTGGACAAATCTTGGACAAATTGGTCGATCGGCACTGATCTTATCTATCTAATATTTTGATTTTATTGGCGTCCCCAAGGGGATTCGAACCCCTGTTACCGCCGTGAAAAAGCGGTCGCAAGGCGCTCGGCATCGGTCATTCGAGATACCCGAGCGACGCGAGTTTGGCAGCGTCGTCCTCGCTCATAATTTGGCGTCCAAACTCAAGGTATCGGGATTTCCCGTGGAGCCAGACCCGTTCGCGCACGACCACAATGAGCTCCCCCGGACGAGGATGTAGATCGTCTTCGGCGTCAGCGGGCTCCGGAGACAGGTCAATGGACCGGACGCCACCAAAGAATTGACGGCTCATTCCCCGCAGGTAGCGAATGGTTTTGATCGAGCGACTGTCATGGGCCCGCCAACATGCAAGGCTGAGCGCGAGGATCAAGTCGTCGTGAGAACCCGCTCGCGCGCCAAAGCGCCAGGCGCCAGTGTCGGTGTGGTTGCCATGGAACGCTTGAAATTCGGCACCAAGAACCTTGGCTTCGGCTAGGGCCTCGGCGATATGCAGGCGGTCGGCGTTTAACAGTGTCAATACGCTGGAGACCAGCGTCACCTTCGGCACCGACCAGAAACCAGGTTCGGTTTCAACCGCAACTGCATTACCACCGGTGATCGTCACGCCGGTGTGGGCGATGCCGCGCTCGACAAACAAGTCCGAGACCGGGCGGCCGACACCGGTGAAATCGACGACCACTTCGCAGCGGCTCCGCAGCAACGGCCGCGCCAACAGATCGGCAACCGCGGACACGATTGCGGGATAGCGCGTGCGCAGCGGTAGCCTCTCCAGATGGATCACCTGGTGCACGGGCATCGCGCGGTCGGTTAGGACGCGCGTAACAGCGATTGCGGTCGGGTCAACGGCCTGACCGGGGTCAACGCCGATGAAGAAGCGATCCGTAGCGGAAAATTCGGTCAGCTGCATATCGGAAACAATGTCGGCACGTCAGAGCGCATCGCCCGCTCGATTAGCTCGGTTGCGAAAACCTGCATCCCGTCATCGTAGAATTCGCACAGGTACTCTTGCCCGAACAGCAGAGGACCGAGCGCTTCGCGCTCGGCTTCCAGGAAGGCGGGGTCGATGCGCGGGCAGTCGGTGCTCTTGATCGAGATCCGCTGCCAGCCCATGCCGCGCAGCCATTGTTCGTAAAACCAGCCGCGCTTGCCGGCTGGGGTGGTCAGGGCGAACAGGGAGCCGTTGGAGACCGCGAGCATCGGACGGGTCGCAGCGAGCAGGTCATCGTCGACGCGCGCGGCTTCGTCGATCACGCCGCCATATCGCGATCGACGGCGTAAAGAGTCGCGATACCGCCCATCGAATGGCCGAGAACGGCGATCCGCGTCGCATCGACGAAAAACTGCTGCGCCAGGTAACGCAACGCTGCGTACGCGTCGAACGCCTGTTCCTGATACCCGCTGCGGGTGCAGCGGTCGGCAACGCCGCGCGGCCCCAGGCTGTCGACCGCCAGCGCCACATAACCCCACGAACCGAGGCGATCGGCAACCTTGGCCGAGTGGCTGGAAATGCCGCTACAGCCATGCAGCACAACAACCGCTGGGTATTGGACGACGCTGGGGGCGCCCCCACCGCCGCCGAGGAGTGCGGACAATCCTCTGTCTGGCCGCGCGAGATAGCCGACCAGCTTAGGCGCCTGTTCAGAAACATTGGGGAACTCGACTAGCGATCCGGCCGACGCGAGCCGGGTGCCCAGCAATGAAGCAAGCCCGATCGCAAGCAGGGATCTCCGCAAACTGACTCTCATCGGGCCACGCCAAAAGTGCTTAAAGCCTGTTTCCCGCGCCGGACCTTCTCGATGATCGCGTCGGGATCGGCGGTCCAGGTGAAGGGCTTCGGATTTTTGTTGGTCTCGGCGAGGTAGCGGTTGATCGCGGTCTGAAGATCGACGATGCCTTTGAAGATCCCCCGCTTGAGCCGTTGTCGCGTCAGCTTGGCGAAGAAGCCCTCGATGGCATTGAGCCATGACGCCGAGGTCGGAGTGAAGTGGAAGTGGAACCGTGGATGCCGTTCGAGCCACGCACGGACTTTCGGATGCTTGTGGGTGGCGTAGTTGTCGACGATCAGATGGAGTTCCCGCCCCGCCGGAATCTCGCGATTGATCTTGTTGAGGAAGCGAATGAATTCCTGGTGCCGGTGGCGCGCCATGCATTGTCCGATGACGCGGCCTTCCAGCACGTCGAGCGCGGCGAACAGCGTTGTCGTGCCGTGACGTTTGTAATCGTGCGTCATCGTCCCGCAGCGGCCCTTCTTCATCGGCAGTCCCGGCTGGGTGCGATCGAGCGCCTGGATCTGTGACTTCTCATCAACCGACAGCACCACCGCGTGCTCGGGCGGATCGACGTAGAGGCCGACGACATCCTGCACCTTGGCGGCGAACTTCGGGTCGGTCGAGAGCTTGAAAGTCTTGATCCGGTGCGGTTTCAGGCCGTGGGCTGCCCAGATCCGCTGCACGCTGCGATGGCTGACACCGGCGGCCTTGGCCATCGCCCGACAGGTCCAGTGTGTCGCTTCGCCCGGCGGTTCGGCCAGCGTCATTGCGACCACCTGCTCGATTGTCGCCGGAGGCAGCGGCGCTTTGCCGGCGGGCCGCGTCGCGTCGTGCAGCAGACCATCCACCCCCTCGGCCATGAAGCGCGCCTGCCAGCGCCAAATCGTTGGTTTGCCTCTGCCGGTCAGCCGCTGGATAGCCATCGTGCCGACCCCAACCGCGCTCAGCAACACAATCCGCGCCCGCCACACATGCTTCTGCGAACTGCTTCCCCTGCCGACAATCGCCTCAAGCCGATCACGGTCGCCCGGACCAAGCCGGACCTCAATCCCTTTCCTCATCCAGCCAGATTCGCATATCCGCGCGCAGGCTGGAATCATCCGTCAGCGCCGATCCACTAGTCGCTTCCGTCATTGATTTTGTGAGGGTTCTCTGAATTGATGTCCGCGTCACCAGCGACGGAGCGGAGACGTGGGCAGCAAAGAGAGCGCAGTAAAGAAATACATTGTGACACTCAGCGATACGGAGCGGGAGAAGCTCAACGCCCTTATCCATAGCGGGAAACATCCGGCACAAAAGCTGCTGAAGGCCCGCATTCTGTTGAAAGCCGATACCTCGGACGGTGGTGAAGGCTGGAGCGACAGCGAGATTGCAGCGGCGCTCGAGACCAGTGTCGCCACGGTTGCCAGGACGCGCCAGCGGCTGGTCGAAGAGGGGTTGGAGGCGGCCCTGATTCGCAAGCATTCGGCGAATTCGGCGAGGCGGCGGATCTTCGATGGGGCGGCCGAGGCCAGGTTAATCGCGTTGGCCTGTTCCAAACCGCCGGCCGGCCGCGCACGCTGGACATTGCAACTGTTGGAAGAGGCGGTCGTCGAACTGAAGATCGTCGAACGGGCCAGCGACAACACGATCGGGCGGACGCTGAAAAAAACACTCTCAAGCCGCATCTGAAGCAGCAATGGGTCATCCCGCCGGACGCCAACGCCGCCTTTGTTGCCGCCATGGAAGACGTCTTGGAGGTTTATCAACGGCCCTATGATCGGCAACGTCCCCTGGTCTGCCTCGACGAGACCTCAAAGCAACTCATTGCCGAAACGCGCGTGCCGATCGCGGCGAAACCCGGACGGCCCGGCCGGCACGATTACGAATACCGACGCAATGGGACGGCCAATCTGTTCATGATGTTCGCGCCACTGGAAGGCTGGCGGCACGTCAAGGTCACCGACCGTCACACGGCGATGGATTATGCCCAGGTGCTCAAGGAATTATCCGACACGCACTTCCCCGGTTCAGCAAAAATCGTGCTCGTCCAGGACAACCTGAACACGCACAAGCCAGCTTCGCTGTACGAAGCCTTTCCCCCCGCCGAAGCCCGCCGGCTCGTCGAACGGTTCGAGTGGCACTACACACCAAAACACGGGAGTTGGCTCGACATGGCGGAATTTGAACTCAGCGTTCTCTCCTCCCAATGCCTCGACCGCCGCATCCCCGATCAGCGGGTGTTGAAGGACGAAGTCGAGGCATGGGAAGCTGACCGCAACAGGAAGCACGCCAAGGCGAATTGGCAGTTCACCACCGCCGACGCGCGGGTCAAACTGAGCAGGTTGTACCCCGCACTATGAACGACTCGGCCGACTAGGGTCCTTGGTCGTAGGCCTGCGGGGCGAAATCGAGATTAGCGCGGCCTGCGGTGTTGAAGCGGCTCAGTCCCTACTGAACGAGGAGTTCTTCGATGCGGTGATGGTTGATGTTCGAGAATGGTCACAGAGCGCTATCGCATTCATTCATTCAGTACAAGTGAATTTGCCGACTACACCTGTTCTTGCATTAGGAACGGAACGAAATTTCGGAGATCTGGGAACTGCGTTCTTTGGGCCTCGCATCAAAGTGATCATAGCCGCATCGGAAAGCGTTACGGATCTCTTTCAGGCAGTCATCACGGGTATACTGACCATGAGTTGGAAATATCGCCCTCTTTCGCTCCAAAGACCTACTAAGCGAGCTGTCGATTATTTTGGGAAACACTACGCGGAGATTGCTCACGGGCGTCATCTTGCTCGACATGCAAATGTGAACTTCTATCATCTCGCTCATCTTTTCCGAAATGATTTGAATACGTCTGTCAAGGAATATATGACCCAAGTGCGAGTGGAGGTTGCTCGGCAACTCTTACTTGGGACTGAAGACAAAATTGAGGTTATTGCGGAGCGTGTGGGGTTCAGTGACGCCTCACATCTTTCCCGAACGTTTTTGAGGTGCTTTGGAAAGCGACCTGGCGAATATCGTCACCGGCCCCATCACACTCGGTTGAGCTTCCCTAAAATAACACCGGTTTCGTCCAAATGTCTCTGCGCTTACATCGCCTCTTGACGGGTTTTTTGGGATGTAGGTACCGACAAAAAGCTTCATCTCGGGACACGCGGATTGTCAACGCGCTTCCTACTGGCGTCTGTAAGACCCGTTAGGTGCGCCAAAACTAGCCTGGCAGCTTTGAAACGCAACGCCCAGCATATCTCGTCAGAACCTGGAAGATGGAGAGCGCGACGGAAATATCAAAATATCCACCACATTCGCACCCCTATTCATTGAAAGCGTTCCAAACGCATTCATCATCCGATCGGTGCACGCGAACTGACGAACGCCAGTGTTGGCGTCTGACCAAGCGTATGAAGTATCTTGTTGAGGCCGGAGCCTACTGACACATCGAGGTGGCCATGATTGTTCAAGATCGGCAAACTTACTTGGATATAGAAAATGATCAGGCCGACGATTTTCTTTACATTTTGAGAGCCAAGTTGGGTCACTTGGAGTCCGCGAACCTGACGGATGGCCTAGTGAAGGTTATCATCCGAATGTGGCAGGCGGAGGGTTGCCGAGAAGCGGTGCTGAGAGCCCTCGACTAGATGTTCACGCATGCGCACCGAGGTACTGTCGATCATCTCCATATGCCGTCGTAAGCGGTCGTGACGGCAGCCAAAGTGCGGTGATTGCCCTGGAATTGGTTAGGGTTACTGCCGCATAAGACGATGGCCGCTCGCGCTACGCGCCTCCACTCATGGACGCTCTTGTAGAAATCCTTGCGTCGCTCAAGTCGAAGGAAGGTCGGCTAGAGCCGTGGATGGCTATAGCTTTCGTACCCGCCCTACCCTCTCAGTTGTGGAATTGCGACGCTGACCGGCCATCATTCTACGCGCCGACCGTCGATAAACTCGACACATTATCAGTGTAGTCACTCCTTACCGTTCGGTAGCGGGCCTACCTGCAGCGTTTTACACCGATGTCACGCGCGGTAGTGGAAGCGGTCAGATCTCTTCGGTAATCACCTGAAATCTGCTGAGTGTGTTGGGGCCGAAGGTGGTGCTGATTGCGACATCGGCGGCGTCTCGTCCGCGGCCGATCAGTACCCGGCCGATACGCGGGGCATTGTGGCGGGCGTCCACAGTATGCCATGCACCGCCAAGATAAACCTCGAACCAGGCGGAAAAATCCATCGGCGCGTCGTCTGGCGGCACGCCGATATCGCCGAGATAGCCGGTGCAGTAGCGCGCCGGGATGTTCATGCAGCGGCAGAACGCGACCGCCAGATGCGCGAAATCGCGGCAGACGCCGGTGCGGTCGCACCAAGCTTCCCAAGCCGTCCGACTGTTGCGCGCATGCTCATAGCCGAAGGTGATGTGCTGGTGAACGTAATCGAGGATCGCCCGGACCCGGTCCCAGCCTTGCGGCGTCGTACCGAACAGCGACCAGGCCGTCTCCAAAAGCCGGTCGGTTTCGCAATAGCGGGTGGGCAACAGGAAGACCAGCGTGTCGTCCGGCAGCTCTTCGACCGGGTGCTGGCGCGCGACGCTGGGTATCGCGTCCGGCTGGCCCGTGTCATTGACGATAGCGCTGGCGGACAGCTGAACCCGACCGGCGGGGGCCGTGATCCGGGTGCACCAATTGCCAAAGCCGTCGCGATAGGAATGGGTCGGAACCGGCGGGTCGGCGACCATCCGGTCCGGCGTCACCAGATCCGCCGCCCGCGTGTAGTGAACGTTCAGCATCAGCAGCATCGGGGTCGGTTGCGGACAATCGTACACCAGCTCATAGCCGACCCGGATCTGCATGCTCGTTCCTCATGGAGTCAGCGCTGTCCGCCGCAAAATCTGTTCCAAGAGCGGCGTTGCGCTGAGATCGCTTGCTAGAGCAGCCGTCGCGGCAGCCCGTAGGCCGGCACCGCCACAACACCCGCAAGGGGAATGACGATCGGCGGTAAAAACCAGCCCTTCACCGCGCATCTTTTATTTCCGCCTCGCCGCAGGACAAGCCGCCAATGACGCTTGCCGCCCGGCACAGATGCGTGACTGCTCAAACCGGGTTGCTCTTGTCGACGATGCCGTAAACTTTCAAGCCCAGTGAGCGCGCCAGCGTTTTCGCCTGCTGCTTTGCTTCTTCCTTGGTCCCGACGAGAAAGACCGAGGGCGCGCCAACCACTTTGCCCGCGTCGTCGCGCTGGGAAACGGTCGCGAGGAGCCCCTCGCTGCTGTTTTCGATCTTCAGACGAACCGACATTTCAGGCTCCTATCATGGCTTCGTATGCGAGAGGCGTGTCGTTGCGCCGGCTTATGGGCTGCCGATACCGAACGGCAACCCGCCGTGAACAATGGCGCTGACCAGCACTGCCGCTGCGAGCACAAAACAGCCCACCCATAGCTGCGGCGAGCCCGGCAAGTTCGGTTTCTTGAAACGCGGGCGAATTTGGACTTGAGATACCGCGCGTTTGGCGTCTCGCGTCGGAAGCAGGCTGATCAGACCACCGGCAATTTTTCGCGCCTCGTCCCGTGGCGGTGAACCGCCGGGCAGTTCTTCGATCAGCCGTGCCAGTTGCTCGACCGCCTCGCGATCACCCAGCGACGACAGCCGGCCGGCCTCCTGCCATGGATCAAGGCCGAGGCGCGTAAGGGCAGAGATCACGCTCAACGGCATCCCGTCGACCTCATCTCCGACCGTCGCGAATAGAAATCTATCGAAACCGGGCTGCAGCGGAAGGAAGGGCTGGCGCAACGTCATCGCGCAAGTGCTATGGCGTCGCCGGCAAGGGTCCGTATAGGGGCCGTGGTCATCAGCAGCGGGCCTTCTCCAGAATGCCGTCTTCACAAAATAATTAAGCGCCGCTTTGCCACAGGCTGGGTTGTTTGTTGATAGACGGCCCCTCTTAAATGGGGTCGATCCTAAATTTTACAACTACACGCAATTAATTGATGAAAATGTGAACTGCCCCTATGAAATCTTCACATGAAAAAATTTCAAGAAAAGATACGATTCACCTTTTCATCGGCATCGGGAAATACCCGCGATCTAAATGGAGAAGAAATACTGGGCAGGCTTCCGGGCCCATTGGCGATTGCGAGGATTGGAAAGTTCACCAACACCGCCCATGCCTGCGCCTGGCTGACATAAGCCGTCGAGCGCCCACCGTTCTCGAGCTCGATTCGCCAAACCCGGGCTGGCTTTTCCTGTGCCATTGCCAAGCCCGTTCGACACGCGGCGGGTAATAAGCCGGCCTTACCAATTGGTGGCTGCGATCGGCCGAGGCATTAGTCCGCGGATAGATCGAATTCCGATTGCAGGCGCCCGGCGATCGCCCGCAACTCCACCCCGCATTCGGGCGAAATCGTCGACCGCCCCGTCGGCGCGATTCCGAAGCCCCAGGTAACCGCGCGCTCGGGATGCGGCCCCGTGATGAAAATGTCCGCAAGGTCGGGGCATTTGCCGCTCTGCCGCGCTTCGTTCAGCAGCAATTTCGCCAATTCCGCACGCGTCTTGAAAATCTTCGGCATGCTCAACAATCTCCTTCGGCGGCGACCGGCCGCCGACAGTACTTCAGACGTCAAGAAAGCTGCGCAGGCGGCGGGAACGGCTCGGGTGCGTCAGCTTCCGCAGCGCCTTGGCCTCGATCTGGCGGATGCGCTCGCGGGTGACCGAGAAGCGTTTGCCCACTTCTTCGAGCGTGTGATCGGTGTTCATGCCGATGCCGAAGCGCATGCGCACGATGTGCTCTTCCCGCGGGGTCAGGCAAGCCAAGGTCTCCGTCGTGACCCGGCGCAAGTTGGCGGCGATCGCGGAAGCGACCGGCGAGATCGCGCGGTGATCTTCGATCAGATCTCCGAGACGGCCGTCCTCGTCGTCCCCGACCGGCGTATCGAGGCTGAGCGGTTCGCGAACAAGCTTTAAGATTTGTCGGACCTTTCCGAGCGGCATTGCCAGCTTATCGGCAAGCTCCTCGGGGGTCGGCTCGCGCCCGATCTCGCTGACCATCTGGTGCGATGCCCGAGTCAGCTGCCGCAGATTATCGATCATATTCACCGGGATGCGGATCGTGCGCGCCTGGTCTGCGATCGAGCGGGTGATCGCCTGGCGGATCCACCACGTCGCGTAGGTCGAGAATTTGTAGCCGCGACGGTATTCGAATTTATCGACCGCCCTCATCAGGCCGATGTTCCCCTCTTGAATCAGGTCGAGAAATTGCAGCCCGCCGGCCCTGTACTTCTTGGCGATGACGATGACGAGACGAAGATTGGCCTCGACCATCTCCTTTTTCGCCCGGCTCGCCTCGCGTTCGCCGCGCTGCACGGTCTGCACGACGCGGCGGAATTCGCCGATCGGCAGCTTGGCTTCCATCGCAATGCGTGAGATTGCCAGCCGATGCGCGGCGATCTCATCCGCGTGTTTCCCTACAAAACGCGCCCAGCCCAAACCTGGCAACACCGCGACCCGCTGAAGCCAATCGGTCGACAGCTCATCGCCGACGTAGTGCTGCATAAACTCCGCGCGCTTGACGCCGACGGTCTCGGCGAGCCGCAGCAACCGGCCCTCCTCGCCGACCAGACGGCGGTTGAGGTCATAAAGCTGCTCCGCGAGGCGGTCGACGCATGCGTTGTTAAAGCGGATGCGTCGCAACAATCCGATCGCCGCGTTCTTCAATTTGTCATGGCGATTTCCCGCCGGAGCCGGCAACTCATTGCCGTCGACGATCGCCGCGATGCGCTGTTCCCGCAACTTGTCGAGCTTTTTGTGAATACCGGCGACCTGGTCAAAGATGGCGATGACGCTCGGCCGAAGCGCTGCCTCCATCATCGCCAGCGAGACCGAACTTGCCTCGCTCTCGTCGTCTTCAGCGTCGCCGCTATCCACTGCGGCCGTCTGATCTTCGCCTTCGGTCTCTCCCTCATCGACCTGGCTGTCGGCAATCGGCCGCCCAAGGACGATTACAGCGTCGGCAGCGGCCTGATCGATCATCTGATCGCCATAGGTGGCATCGAGATCGATGACCGCACGCAGCGGCATTGTTCCGTCGTTGAGCGCGTCACGCCACAGCATCAGCGCGCACATGGTCAGCGGGCTCTCGCAAATGCCGCCGATCATCATCTCGCGGCCAGCTTCGATGCGCTTGGCGATGGCGATCTCACCCTCGCGCGACAACAGTCCCAGCGAGCCCATCTCACGCAGGTACAGACGCACGGGGTCATCGTTGCGGCCAATGTCTGCGCCGATATTGCCGCGCATCTCGGCGGCGCCTTGCTCGGCAACAGGCGCGGGTTCGTCAAAGTCCGCGTTCTCGACGACGTCGATGCCAAGTTCGGACAGCGTGGTCATCGCGTCCTCGATCTGCTCCGAGGACATCCGGTCGGGCGGCAAAGCGGCGTTGACCTCGTCTTGGGTCAGGTAGCCGCGCTCCTTCCCGCGCACCATCAGCGCTTCGGTCAAGCCAAGGGTCGTGTCGGCGAAAAATCGCTCGGATGGGGCCGCCGCCGGTTCGGGTTCGATCTCGGCGCTTCTCGATCGACGACCTGCCGTCGGCCCCGCGCTCCGCCCGGCCACGTTTAATAGCCTTCGCGTTCGAGCCGTTTGCGCATTGCCTTGCGATGACGGCGAACCGCTTCCGCCCGCTCACGCACGCGCCGTTCCGACGGCTTCTCGTAAGAGCGCCGACGCTTCATTTCGCGAAAGGTGCCCTCGCGCTGCATCTTCCTCTTCAAGACGCGTAGCGCCGCGTTGACGTCGTTGTCGCGCACGAAGACCTGCATATTTGGGGCACCCTTTACGGTTGGCGTGGCTAACGGCGACTAGCGCGGCTTACGGATTTAATCGGGCCCCGCGGTTTCCCGGACATCTCGGCGATCTTGCGATCCTGTTCCTCGATATAGGGCTTGGCGCGCAGGTCGCCGTCGAGTTCGTCGAGTTCCGAACATGGCACCTTGCGGTTCGAGCTTTGCGTCCCATCCTCGTAGAGGACGTCGAAGAACACAAACTCCTCGACGCGACGAGTCCCGGGGCGCTTAGCCATTGCTCGATCCTCGGACTTTTGGGTTCATCTCGCACGATCGTAGCGAACCGCCGGGGCACCGCGACGACCGGCGCCGCTGCGATGACCCGGATTGGCTCCGCTGGTCGGCGGGCGGCGCAGGAATGCCGGCAACGGTCCGGCTGGAACTGCTTCTTCCCTTGGAAGATCGCCGCCGGTGGGCCGCTGTCTTGGGTGACGGGGAGGTTCGGGTTTACGGCGCGCGGAAGCGTGCTGCACGCCCTTTCTCGGCGGCGCGGCTTCGACCGCATGCTCGGCGGGATTGCTCCGCACAAACTCCGAGGGAGCAGGAATTGGCCGAAGCGAGCATCGTGTCAGCTTCTCGATGTCGCGCAGATACGGGCGCTCCTCATCGCTGCAAAACGCGATCGCAATGCCGGCCGCGCCGGCTCGCGCCGTTCGCCCGATGCGATGCACATAGTCCTCCGGCACGTTCGGCAGTTCGAAATTGATGACGTGCGATACGCCATCGACATCGATGCCGCGTGCGGCGATGTCGGTGGCGACCAGCACACGGGATTGGCCGTCACGAAATCCAGCGAGCGCGCGCTCGCGTTGCGGCTGAGACTTGTTGCCGTGAATCGCGGCCGCCTCGATGCCCGTCACCGCTAGGTGACGAACGACGCGGTCGGCGCCGTGCTTGGTTCGGCTGAACACCAGAACGCGGGCGAAGGCCGGGTCGCGCAGCATCGTCGCCAACAGGTCCCGTTTTCGATCGGTCGATACGAAGACGACCCCCTGATCGATGCGCTCGACCGTCGTCGCCGCAGGGGCAACCACCACCTTGACGGGGTCATCGAGATAGCTGTCGGCCAAAGCCTCAATGGCTCGCGGCATCGTCGCCGAAAAGAGCAGGGTTTGGCGCTGCCGTGGCAACAGCTTCACGATCCGCTTCAGCGCGTGGATAAAGCCGAGATCGAGCATCCGGTCGGCTTCGTCGAGAACCAAAATCTGGACGCTCGACAGGGCCAGCCACTTGGAATCGACCAGATCGAGCAGGCGTCCCGGCGTGGCGACGAGGATATCGACCCCGCGGGCCAATTGCTGGCGTTGCCGTCCGATGGGAACGCCGCCAAACACCACGGCCGTCGACAGCGGCAGACCCGCCCCGTAGCTGCGGAAATTGTCGGCGATCTGGCTGGCCAGTTCGCGTGTCGGGCTGAGCACTAGGGCGCGGCAGGTCTGCGGCGCCGCTCGTCGCAGGGTCGCCGCGAGCCGCTGGAGGATCGGCAGCGCAAATGCGGCGGTCTTGCCCGTTCCGGTCTGCGCAATGCCGCATAGATCGCGGCCGCTAAGGACGGGCGGGATAGCTTGGCTCTGGATCGGTGTGGGTTTCGAGTATTCCGCTGCGGTCAGCGCGGCAAGGATGGGTTGGGAAAGTCCGAGATCAGAAAAATCAGTCAAAACGATTGCAGCCTTTCAGGTCGAATACCGACGCGCTCACATGAACGCGCCGCTCGGGTCGGAGACGACCCGCGCGATTGGGGCTGTCTAGTTTAGGCAGGGTACAAAGATCGGGCCAGTTCCACCGGATGGTGGGTTGCTCTCACGCAGGCCCAATCACGTGGTTCGGTGCGAAGCACGAACACTGCACTTGATATATGTAGCGGCGATCCGCTGGGGTCAAGTCCAACCCCAAGCAACCGGCCGATCTGCATGGGGAAGCAACTTGCCGCTTTTGCCCAGTCGACCGACGTGTCGGAGGCTCTTGCCGCCGCGGTTAATCAGGCGGGCCGCCTTCCAATCTCTCGTCGTTAACACCGACCGCCGATGCATTCGAATGGTCAGCTTCAGCCGAGTTCTCGGCCGGTGTCCGTTCCTGCTGGCGCTTGGCGGCCTTTTCTTCCTTTTTTGCCCGCTTGATCCGGTCTCGCTCGGCGCGCTCAAAGCGGTAATTGGGTTTGCGCATTCGCTACAGCTCCTGCTTGGCGATACAGCTCCTACTTGGTAGTGGCTGCGGGCGTGGACCTGCGAAAAACTGTCCTCGGTTGGGATTGAGCCTGCACGCGGCTCTTGTGCGAGGCGACCCAGGCCTCGGCCGCGGCCTCGGTGTCGAAGCCGCTGACCATCGTCGGGCTGGTATCCGGAATCGATACCCTCACGCCGAATCCGCCGGCATCCAGCGACACTACTTCGTAGAGCGCTTCGGCGTAGGGGTGGGTTCTCACGACCGCTCGAGTTGATCTTCGCGGACAACGCGCTCTCGCCCGTCGACCTTTGCTTTCACGTGATATTGCAGAATGCCCCCGGCCTCTGGGAGTGTCTTTACAATCGTATACGCGCCGCGTGCGCCCGCATCGGCGTAACGATCCGGATTGAACCTGACGCTCTGCCCTATGGAGTATTTGTGCTGCGCCATCGCCAACCTCCAAAAGGAAACGGCACCGCTCGGAGCGATGCCGATCTCCCGACCTACTGCACTTTGAGCGCTACAGCGGAGCTTTTGCCGTTCCGGCCGCTCTCTAGCTCGTAGCCGATCTTTTGCCCTTCGTTCAGATGGCCGATCCCCGCCTGCTCGACGGCAGAGATATGGACGAATACGTCCTTCGACCCGTCATCGGGTTGGATGAAGCCGTATCCCTTCTGGGAGTTGAACCATTTTACGGTTCCGGTAGCCATGGACTGCCTTTCATAGCGAATTGGCCGGCACTCGCTCTCGGGTGTCGGGTCAACCATCGGCGTTTGACGGAAGCGGTTCGGCGCTCTGTCGAGCTACGAAATGCAGGCCGAACCCAAGGGATGACTATTTATAAATGGGACTCTTGCGGCCTATTACAAGGTGCCGCGCATCGGACCGCCGACGTCGCTCAGCGCCGAATGACAGACACGGGAAGACGCCGGTTCGCCTCTAGTGCCGAGCCCCCTTTACATGCTCCTCGAATGCTTGCTCGCCGTGCCACGGGCATTTGACATCCAGAATCCAGGGGTCGTCGAACGTGCCCGTGGTCCGCGTTGACTCAGGACAAGTGCAGCCGATACCGCGAGCAGCAAGGGTGCCAGGAAGTGGAAAATCTTCTGCTTCCAACCGGGATGATCTCCCTAAATTACTAATAATATAAGACGCTCAAGCACGGAGATCAATTTTATAATTTCCGTGTAAATCTGAAAATCAGGGGCACTTATCTAGAATAACCATTTATTGAAAACCTACGGCCGATGGGAAATTATTTATAATTCAAGGCCTTTCAATAGCTTGCAAACCGGATGGCGCCCTCGGATCATACACGATAATGACGATACGCCGGCTGGCGGCGCGACGCCGGTCGCGTTGCCCGCCCTATTCCTTGCGTCGATCGTATTCCCGATGGAGCTAGCGCGGGGAGCCGGCCGATGATCCAGGTCGCCGTCTACCTCTCCATAGAGGCGGGCCTTCTGGCACTGTTCGCCGGCTTGTGGGCGACCGATCGTTGGCTGAAGGCACGATAGCAACTTAGAGGGAGATCAACTGCGACTTTCAGGAACGAGCCGTTGAATGATCTAGCGGCTACGCCGGCTCAGGTGCGGCGGCCTCATACCGCCTTGTCGTTAGGCTAATATCGTCCCATGGCCTAACATGATCGAGTGGGAGTGATCACAAGATGACCGTCACCATCTACGGCATCAAAAACTGCGACACGATGAAGAAGGCATTCGCGTGGCTCGGCGACCGCGGTGTCGCGTACGACTTCCACGACTACAAGACGGCAGGGGTGACGACAGCTCAGCTCACGCACTGGTGCCGCGCCGCGGGTTGGCAGACCGTGCTCAATCGGTCAGGCACCACGTTTCGCAAGCTCGATGACGCGGACAAGCAAGCGCTGACGCAAGACAAGGCGATCGCCCGGATGGCGACCCAGCCGTCGATGATCAAGCGACCTATCCTCGAAGCCGATGGCAAGCTTGAAATCGGCTTCAAACCTGAGCGTTACGCCGCGCTGTTCGGCGGCTTGTGAATAAACGCCCCTCGATCAGCCGGCTGATTTCCACAAGTCGCGGAAACGCGGTATCTGGTCGGGTATCCATTCGAAGCCGTTCACCCCAGCGCGCATGGCCGCATACTCGGCGCCGAAGATCAGCGGCACGACCGGCAGGTCGCTGACGATCTGTTGCTGCGCTTCGGCGTAAAGCTTCTTGCGCGCGGCCTGGTCGTAGATCGCCCGCGCCTGGTCGAGCAGCGCATCGACGCGCTCGTTCCGGTATTTCGTCGTGTTGGCGAAGCCTTTGCTGTGAAAGAGGATGTAGAGCAACCCGTCGGGGTCGGCGCGCTGTGTCCATCGCGTCGGGGTCAGGTTGGTCGCACCCGACACCACGCGCGCATACCATTCGCTCGCGGCGATAGGTTGCAGCTGCAGGTTGATGCCGACCGCGCCCAACTGCTCTTGCAACAGCTGATTGACCTGCTGGAAGACCGTGACTTGAGGCGTCGACAGCACGTATTCGAGGCCGTCGGCATGCCCGGCTTCCGCCAGCAGGGCCTTTGCCCGAGCCGGATCGTGCGGATAGGACTTCAGCGCCGGGTCGTACCACCACAGGCCGTTTGGCGTCGGCCCGTCCGACACCGATCCTTGGCCGCGCATGAGAATCTCGTTCAGCCGCGCGCGGTCGATCGCATGCGCGAAGGCCTGCCGCAGCTTGGGATTGTCGAAGGGCGGCTCGTTGACATGCCATTGCAGGAAGTACCAACGGCCGACCGTGATCGGTTTCAGCACGATACCGCCGCGGTTTTGCACCGGCAGGACATCGGCCGGCGTCAGCTGATCGACGTAATCGATCTCACCGGTCAGCAGACGCTGCACGCCGATGACCGAGCCGGCGAGGTCCTGGACCACGATGCGATCCAGATAAGGCAGACCGGGCTGCCAGTAGTCGGGGTTGCGCTCCAGCACCACGCGGCTACCGTGTGTCCACTCCTTCAACACAAACGCCCCGGTACCGATCGGCGCGCTGCTGAAACCCGTGCCGCGTTCCTGCCAGGCGGTGGGCGACACCATAAACCCGGGCCGCTCGCCAAGCAGGCTGAACAGCACCGGCGACGGGTCCTTCAGGTTGAAAGCGACGTGCGTCGGATCGACAACCTCGACCGAAGCAACGATCGGGGCCAGCAGCTGCCGCTGCGGCGAATTCACCTTTTCGTCGAGGCGCTGGTCGATGTTCCATTTTACCGCCGCGGCGTCGAACGGCGTGCCGTCCTGGAATTTGACACCCTGGCGCAACGTGAAGACGATGCGCTTGCCGTCCGCCGCCGTGTCCCAGCTTTCCGCCAATTCCGGCTTGATCGAGAAGTCGGGCCCGTACCGCACCAGGGTGTCGAACGCCAGATAGAGGACGTAACGCTCACTATAGGCGACCGAGAAAATCGGGTCGTAGGTCTTGGCGTCGTTCGCCAGGCCGACCGTCAGCGTACCGCCGCGCGACGGCGTCTGCGCGGCGGCGGACTTCGCCGCGAGCATCCCACCGGCGAGCCCCGCCAACACCTCGCGGCGCCCGATGACCCCTGGTCCCATGGCCTCCCTCCCCATCCGTCCGCCCGGACATCGTCAGGCCCGGCGCGCTTGGCTTCGCGACCACCGAAATGGTATACCAAACGTGTTTGGTATACCAAGTGGACCCCTCGACGGAGACGCCGCATGCGCTTCGGACTGTTCCACAACCTGCACGACCTGACCAAGCGGCGCGACTACAGCGAACTGCTGGACGAGTTGCGGGAACTGGCCGCGATCTGCGACGAGACCGATTTCGACGTCCTGTGGATGCCGGAGCATCATTTCAGCGTGTGGGGCCGCGAGTTGCTGCCTAACCCGCTGATGACCGCTGTCGACCTCGCGGCGCGGACCACCCGCCTGCGCATCGGCATCGCCGCGGCAATCGTGACCTTCTGGCATCCGCTGCGCGCCGCCGAGGACATCGCGCTGCTGGACCAGCTGACGGGTGGCCGCGTCGAGATCGGGTTCGGGCGGGGCAATTACGGGTTGGAGGCCGCCAACCTCAACCCAGAGGCCAACCCCAACGACCAGGCCAAGAACAAACTGGTGTTTGACGAGGCGGTCTCGGTGATCAAGGCCGCGCTGACCCAGGAGCGCTTTTCGTTCAAGGGAGAGGTCTACCAGTTTCCGGCGCCGGGGTTCCGCGCCGACCGAGCGCACACCGTCACCGATCCCGATTACATCGATCCCGCGACCGGCGAGCTCACCAAGCTCTCGATCTACCCACGGGCCCGTCAGAACCCGCTACCGATGTGGGAGATGGTGAACTCGCTCGAACTCGATCCGGCACGCGGCGCAGCAGGACCTCGGCATCATCATGTGGCGACCGCCGGCCGCTTCGGTGCGAGACCGTCTGCAGGTCTACCGTGATACGCTCCGCGCCGCGACGGGCGCGGAGCTGCCGCTCGGCGCGCGCGCCGCGATCATGCGCGACACCTTTGTCGCCGACAGTGAGGAAGAGGCGCTGCGCATCGCCGGCGGGCCACTGATGGAGGCGCTCAACTTCTCGAATTGGCGCGGTCCCAGCGTTTATCTCAACCCGGGCGAAACGCTAGCCGCTGAGGAGGAGGGCGCGCTCAGAAAGCGCCTCACCTACGAATTCGTGCGCGATCGCAGCGTGTATTTCGGCCGGCCCGAGCGCATCGTCGAGCAGATACTCGACCTGCACCGGCAGACCGGTATTTCGAGCGTCGTGTTCAAGTGTTCATGGCCGGGGTTGCCGCATGCGGCGGCTCGAGAATGCGTCCGCCGGCTGGGCACCGAAGTAATTCCGGCGGTGCGCGCCACCTTGCGCGAGGACAGGGCTGTCGCCGCCGAATAGACCTTTGCGGTCAGGAAGCCTTCGCCAGCACCTCGAGGGCGAAACGCGCCGACCGCTTTACGAAGGCCGCGCAGCGGCGGGCGGCCTGTTCCGGCGCGCGTTCGGCGACCGCGTCGAAAATTCCGCGCAGCAAGGCTACGGTGCGCAACTGACGCGATTGCGGCGCCCGCAGCGTGGTCAGGTAACGCAGATAGGTGATGCGGGCTTCGAGGGTGTCGAGGATGCGCCGCGCGATCTCATTGCCGCTGCCCGCCAGCAGCACCGCATAGAAGCCGTGAAACGCCGCGACATAAGCATGGCCATCGAGCGAACGCGCCGCCGCTTCGGCGCGCGTCACGGCTTGCCCCAGCAGGGCGATCTGCTCGTCCGTGGCACGCTCGACAAAGAGCCGCGCCACGGCCGGCTCCAAGGCGGCGCGGACCTCATAGATCTGGCGCGCGGCATCCGCCGACAGGTCGGCAACGGCGAAGATGCCGCGCCGGCCGCGCACGACCAAGCCTTCACCCTCCAGCGATTGCAGGGCGGCGCGGACGCCGGTCCGGCTTACGCCAAGGCGACCGACGAGGTCGCGCTCCACCAGACGTGCGCCGGGCGGCAGATGAAACGACAGGATCGCCGTCCGCAAGGCGTTCGTGCTGCGGCGGGTGCTGGTGTTCTCTGTCGCGCCGGTTACGAAAGCGTCCATCTTAGGCCCAGCCCACCCGATGTGCGGCCTGCCGCATGTCCCCAGCTCTTTGATAAGCCTTTCGCCGAGGCCCCTATATCGCACCGCTGCGCCCGGCGCATCCTTAAGCCCGATGATCGCCGCGCGGGAAGAGCGGCGCGGCCGGAGGAACAAGGATGACGGATACCATGAAGATCAAGGTCAACGGCATCGCGCTGCGCTGCGTCGTCGAGGGCGCAGGCGAACCGCTCGTGCTGATCCACGGTGTCGGCGCCAGCCTAGAGGTGTGGGACGGCGTCGCGTCGCGCCTGCGCGACCGCTACCGGATCGTCCGCTACGACCAACGCGGCCACGGCCAGTCCGACAAGGCGCCGGGCCCTTATACGGCCGAAGCGTTCGCGGACGATTTGGTGAAGCTGCTCGACGCGGTCATGATCGAACGGGCCCACGTCGCCGGGCATTCGCTCGGCGGCCTCGTCGCGCAGAGCTTTGCGCTCGATCATCCCCAGCGCCTGCGCAAGCTGGCGTTGATCAGCACGGTTGCCGGGCGCACCGAAGAGGAACGCAGGCGCGTGCAGGAGCGGCTGGCGATGGTCGGCAGCGGGATCGCCGGCGATCACTTTCGCACCTCGCTCGACCGCTGGTTCACCGACGCGTTCCGCGCCGCCAATCCGGAACTGCTCGCCGCCTATGCCGCCCGCAATCAGGCGAACGACCCCGCCTGCTACGCGGCGGCCTATCGCGTGTTGGCGGAGACCGATCTCGCCGAGCACCTCCCCGCCATCACGGCGGAGACGTTGGTGATGACCGGCGAGCACGACCAAGGCTCAAACCCGCGCATGGCCCGGCTGATGCACGAACGCATCAACGGGTCGATCCTGCGCATCCTGCCGGTTCTCCGCCATTCGATCCTTGTCGAAGCGCCGGGCGTGGTCGCTACTGTGCTGGCGGATTTCCTCGCCGGACGGCTCGCGGCGCATGCGGAGAGCTGACCGAAGGGCACAGCCCATCGTCGCACACAGCGCGAGCGTCATTGAAGCCGTGCCGCCACGCTGGCAGAGTGCTCCGTCGCTGCTGGCGCTTTACGCTCGGCACCAATGGAAAGTTCGGATGGAAGCCGCCGCCGCGCCGGTGATCGCGGAAATCCCGATAAGCTTTAATGGCCAGCCGAGCGGCGCGCTGCGGCTCGGCCAGGGCTGGCACTATCTCGAACAGGGCGAGTTGGGCTGCTACCGCTGGACCGAGCCGGAATTCGAAATTCATGTCGGCGAGACGGCGGACTGCCTCGCGGTCGAATATACCCGGCCGGGGGATTTCGGCGTGGCGGATTGCCTGGTCAGCGGACCGGATGGCTGGATCGAGCGACCCGTGCATCCGCGGCGCGCCAAGCTGGTGATCGATCTCGATCGGGTCGCCGCGAGCCCCGGCACGCTGCGCCTGTCACTGTCAAAAACCGGGCGAGCGCCGGGCGACGCGCGCGAATTCGGCCTTTGCGTGCATCGGGTCGAATTGCTCAGCGGCGTCGCGGCCAACCGCGCACGGCGCGATTGCGCCGATATCGAAATGCCGACGACGGTTCGCCATCTGCCGACCGAACTGAGCATCGCCGCCACCGACCGGTGCAACCTGCGCTGCGTGATGTGCGGCAGCCATCACGCGCAGACAGGCGACAACAATGCCGGCAAGGAAGAATTCGGCGGCGCCCTGATCGGCAAGATCGAGCCGCTCGCCGCCGGCGCCGATTCCGTGCAGTTGCACGGCGGTGGCGGCGAGCCGCTGTTCAATCCGCAATTCTGGCAGCTGGCGGCGGGGTTTTCGCGGATCGGCGGACGCCATATCGAGATTCATACCAACGGCCTCCTGTTCAACGAGCGCAACATCGCGCTGCTGATGGACAGCGCGATCACCCATGTGAGCCTGTCGTTCGATGCCGCGAGCGAGCCGATGTATCGCCGGATTAGAGGCGGCAATTTCCAGAAGCTGTTGGACAATACGGGACAGTTGGTCGCCGCGCGGCAGCGCAGCGGGCGCAGTGATTTGCGCCTCACCGCCAATATGACGGTCTTTGTCGCAAATGCCCACGAGGCGGCGCCGCTGGTCGCTCTGGCGCATCGGCTGGGGATCGACGCGGTGATCCTGATGCACCTGAATGGCGGCGATGCTTACGACTGGGTCGAGACAAAGCCGGATGGCTGGGTTTTCGATTATCGGGCGAACCTGCCGACGACCGAGCCGCAACATGTTCGCAAATGCATGGACGCCGCGATCGCCGCAGCATCGGCGCTGAACTATGAGCTGATCGTCGACCCGCGGTTGCAGACGCTCGATCCAGGCGAAGAGGGCTCAGCGCCGAACGCCGAGCAGCTCATGGCGACCGCCGAAGCCCCGGCGGACGCAGTACCGCCGCCCGTGCCAAGAGGCCCGGGATACGGCGACTGTCGAACGCCTTGGCATTGGTTGAATATCGCGGCGAACGGGGATGTATCGCCGTGCTGCTGGGCGAGGCGCCCGCTTGGCAACCTGAACGATGCCGCCTCCTTGGCGGAGATTTGGAATGGCCGCAAGATCCGGGAATTGCGCAACAATATCAGGGACAACCGAATCGATCCCGAGATCTGCGACGGCGCCAGCTGCGTCTATGTATCCGCGGGCAAGCATTAGCGTTTCCGCTGTGTACCGGACGGCAAGTGCCGGCTGACAATCATTCTCGACGCCGGTCCCGGCGCGTCGCCCAAGTCTTTGCAAAGCCTTGGCAACGCTTTACGATCGATTGGCAGTTTCGCGCGGAACGGAGCAGCATGCTTAATTTTAACGGCGGCCGCAAAAAAGGCTCCGCCAAGCTCCTGGAACGTGCCAGCGACGCCATGCGGGCCAGGGATTGGCCCGAGGCCGCACTCCTTTATGCCGAAGGCCTCGCGACGCACCCGAACGATGCCGCTGCCTGGGTCCAATATGGACATGCGCTGAAAGAAGCGGGGGACCGGCGGCAAGCGGAGGAGGCATACCGTCGGGCGCTGGCGCTTGACCCGGGCCTTCCGGATACGCACCTCCAGCTCGGGCATCTGCTGAAATTGCAGGGCCGGCTAGACGAGGCGGCGCAAGCTTACGCGCAAGCCCTGTCGATGGCGCCTTTGTTTGCGCACGCGGCGCGTGAACTGATGTTGCTCGGGTGGTCGCCGACGCGGATACAGCGCTTGCGACGTGTCCCGGCCCCGGCCGCACACCGCACGGCCCTCAACGGCGCCGGGACAAAGACCGTCCTGTTCGATGTCAGCGACCTGATCCAATATTTCCAGAAGGCGCGTGCGCCGACGGGTATTCAACGCGTCCAAATCTCCAGCATTTCCAGCCTTCTGCAGCAAGATCGGAGCATTGCGGAAAACGTCGTCGTCTGCTTTACGGAACGCCACGATTTCTGGATCGAAATTCCACCGTATCTCTTTCACGAACTGACCGCGCTGGCCTTATCGGGAGGCTCGCCCAGCGAGCGTGTCTGGCAAGACGCGCTGAGCGAACTCAACGTGACCCTTGAATTGGGTTTGCCATACGAGTTCCGCGGCTATGAAACCCTAATTAACATCGGCACTTCATGGTGGCTGACCAATTATTTTTTGATGATTCGGCTCGCCAAAGTTCAATACGGCGTCAAGTATATTCCGTTTATTCACGACCTCATCCCGATCATCACGCCTGAACACTGTACCAAAGAATTGACCCAGGACTTTGTTAGCTGGATTACCGGGGTGTTCTTTCACGCGGATGGATATCTCGTAAATTCGCATTCAACCGCCGCCGATCTGAAGAAAGTCGCGGGCCTCCTGGGGCACTCGATCAACGAACCGCGGGTCGTCCGGCTCGACGGCAGCTTCCATGCACCGTCAAGCAATCGGTCTGTCGAGAAATCATCGGCCTCCGCTCACGCCGACATCCCCAACGGCCCCTTCGTCTTGTTTGTCGGAACGATCGAGTCGCGAAAAAATCATCTCCTGGCGTTCGATGTCTGGCTTGAGTTGATCCGCAAACGCGGGGACCGCGGCACCCCGACCCTGGTCTGTGTCGGCAATGAGGGATGGATGGTCGAGGCCGCGATGAGCCGGTTGAGCGCGAGCGACCAACTGCGACGGCGGGTGCGCGTCATCCAGCGGGTTTCCGACGGCGAACTAACGAGGCTTTACCGCGACTGTCTGTTCACCATCTATCCGAGCGCCTACGAAGGCTGGGGGTTGCCGGTCACTGAGGCCCTGAGTTTTGGCAAGATGGTCGTGACCACGGCTGTCTCGTCGTTGCCGGAGGTGGGCGGCGACCTGGTCGACTATTTCGATCTGCTGTCGCCCGCGGACATGTTGGCGAAGGTCGAGCGCCTCATCGATGACGCCGACTATCGGCGCGCGCGCGAAGCCAAGATCAGCGCGGGCTTCCAAGTACGTAGCTGGTTAGCGATCGGCGAGGAAATTGTCGACCACGCCATCGCGCTCTCGGAGCAGCACCAGCTGTCGGATATCGGGCAGCTGGAGCATTGGATTTTGCCGCTGCCCGCGCAAGCGGGGCTCTACTATTCGCTGGCGCGGAACCGGCAAACCAGCATCTGGCCAGGAATGGTTGGCGGCGAGATGTACCGGATGGGTTCGGCCTGGCGAGGACCGGAAAGTCGTTGCGCCTGGACCAAGCCCGGGCTGGCTCGGCTGGCGTTCCGCCCGCCGCCGCAGGAGGGCGCCTTGGTTGTGTATCTCGGCTTGCTCGCTCCCCCCGGCGCCGGCGCGCGATACCGCGTGCGGCGGCTAGAGGCCGAAGGCAGCGCCCGCAGCGGTGAGCTTGAACGCGGCGAAGAACGCTGGGTGGCGATCAACATCCCCCGCCAAGATTTGTCGAACGACTTGATCCACCTTGGCGTCGAGGCTGTGAGCATCGCGAGTTCCAACGAGGCGGAGGAGGATCCGCAGCGAGTGGTCGGCATTGGGGTCAGGGGCTTTTATTTCTGCCGGGAGGACGATTTGGCCGCGCGATTGCGTTTTCTGGAGGCCTTGCAGATGAACCGCCTTGAAGACATCACCGGCCGGCCGGAAGCGCTCCTCGCAGATTTTGGCGATCACGGCTTTCTGGCCCTGCCCTCCGACATCAATCGATGAGCGGACGCCTTACAAGAGATCAAATTATCGAAGGCTATCGGCTGTTTTTTGACCGCGATCCGGAAAGCGAGGCGGTCATCGGATCGTACCTCGCGCTGAATTTGGAGCTGTGGCAGTTTTTGAGAGTACTCGCCGACAGCGCGGAAGGGCGGCGCTGCCAGATCGACAAGGGTTCACAATTATTCATCGAGCAGCCGGATTGCCCGATCGAGGTCGAGGCCGGCCCCGACATTCTTGCCAAGCTCATCGCCGGCACCAAGAGGGCGTGGTACGGCTTCGGCGAGACCGATGCCTTCTGGTCGGTCCTCACCGAGAACAAATACCGGAAGGAGACGCTCGACGAAGCCGCACGCACAGCGTTCTACGCCAGTGGTGGTATCGAATTTGATGATTTTGCCGCGGCTTGTCGGCGAAACGGCATCGTCATCGATGCCAACGCGACGCTGCTGGAGCTCGGCTGCGGCGTTGGCCGCGTCAGTGAGCATCTAGCCCGACACTTCCAGCGATATATCGGCGTTGATCTCAGTCCGTCGCATCTGCAGATCGCGCGCCAGCATCTGTCATCGCTGGGCTTCGAAAACGTACGATTGCTGGCACTGGAGGAATTTTTAGAGGAGCCACCGCCGTTCGACATTTTCTATACGATACTGACGCTCCAGCATAATCCACCGCCGGTGACGCTGATGCTGTTGCGGACGTGCCTGTCGCGGCTGCGCCCCGGCGGTTTTGCGTTCTTTCAGTTGCCCTGCCACTTGTACAATTACGAATTCGACACGGCCCGCCCCGCATCGCGACCAACCGACGGCGCGATGGAAATGCACGCGCTACCGCAAGCACATGTCTTCCGTGTCCTCGCCGAAAACGGCCTGGTTCCACTCGAGGTCATTCCCTACCCGCGCATCGGCCCGATCGGTTTTTCCTTTGCCTTTCTCGCCACCAAGCCGCTCTCGGCAGCATGCGATCAGCCGGAACGAAATCGTTAGTGGGGGAAGCTTGCTCATCAAGAGCTGCCGCCCCACTTTGAATCTGAAGCGCAATGGTGACCTCGATGAAACCCCTCCTCCTTGCTGCGCTGGGCCTGGCAGTTACCGCCCTCGTCGCGCCGGCGCAGGCGCAGTACTCGCCCTACCCTTATCCGCCCGCCTATATCTATTCACCGCCGGTGTCGCCGGCTCGGGCGTATCCGCCGTCATGGAGCTACGACCCCTATACCAGCGGACAGGCGCCTTGCCCGCAGGGCGGGCTCGGTGAGACGCTCCGCTGCCGGGACCGAATGCCACCGACCTACGGCCAGCCCAGTTACTGGCCCGTGCACTGATCCCCGCCACGCGCCGGTATGCGACGACAGCCCTCGCTTGGTAAGCTGCAAGGCATGGGGTCACGGGAGGGGAAACCATGACGAGCGGCATCGCAGTCCATGACATGTCCGCAACCCAATGGTCGCCTTCCGGCCCGAGCGGCATCTGGCAACAGAATATCCGCAGCGATCGCAGCGCCGGCCGCTGGTTTGGCGGGGTGCGGTTCGAGCCGCTGTCGCGCTCGGGCATCCATCGCCATCTGGGGCCCGCCGCAAGCTTCATGCTGTCCGGCTCGCTGGTCGATCACGCCACTCGCATGGCAGGCGGCCAGGCGGTGATCAACCTGACCGGCGCCGTGCATGACGTGATCTGCTACAACGCCGCGCTCGTCGTGGCGCGGGTCGACGGGCCGATCCTCTATCCGCGCAACACCGATGGCGTGCTCGACGAACTCGGCGCCGCAGCCAGCGAGGCTGGCGAACGCATCGAGGAAACGATCGGCCAGCCCGCCGACATCCTGGTCGACGCCGACGCGCTGACGGCGATCCCCGGCCCGGTGCCGGGCATCACCCGCCGCATGCTTTACGACTACGCCGGCCAGCCGCACCGCGCACGGTTCATGCAGCTGGCGCTGGCGCCGGGAACCCGCATCCCGTCGCACACGGCAACCGGGATGGTCGACTTCTTTATGCTCGCCGGCGAGATTTCTCTCGGTGGCGTGGCCGCCGGCTCCGGCTGCTATGTGACGATCAACGCCGACACCGAGGTGATGCTGACCAGCCGCTACGGCGCGCGCCTGCTGACTTGGGCCGATGGCCCGGCCAGTTGGCACGACGGCGTCGAACGCGGCGACCTTTACGGGTGGTGAGCCTCCCGCTTTAGGCTTGCGCCTCGGCCCGCAGCGCAAAGCCCAGCCTGATCCAGCCAACGCCGTTGAAGATCAATTCGACCGCGATCAGCGTCCCGAGCAGCCAGAGGCTCGACCAGGGCAGGCTGAGAAACAGCAACACCGCGACGCCGACCGCGATCAGTCCGCCCAGCAGCATCAGCCACCAGCCCCGAAGCTCGCGGTGGCGCAACGCCATGACAATGCGCAGCACGCCGCTGACGCCAAGCGAAACCATTACGAAGATCGTAATAACAAGCGATCCGTTCACCGGCTCGTCCATGATCAGCAACCCGCCGATGACGTAGAGCGCGCCGCACAGCAAGGCGAGCAGAAAAGCACCCCATTCCTTGTTGGCGAAGGCGTGAATGATCTGAAAAATGCCGGCCACGAGGAGCGCGGCACCGATAAAGATGACGCTGAGGATCGTCACCATGATCGTGTCGACGAAGGCGAAACCGCCGGCCAACACCATGCCGACGCCGAGAGCGATAAACCATCCCCACTTCGCCGCGAAACGACGCGGCTCAATCCCGAGTTGGTGTGCGAGATCGGTCATCGCGGCTCCCTCCACTGCAGACCAAAAAGATCGCTCAATAGCCGGTCCAATGCCGCAGCCCCTGGCCCTGGCGGTCGGGGCAAATCTCGTTGCTGAGCGTGACGGTGACGAGATCGCCGCTGTAATGGCCCCTGACCTGATACGCCCGCACCACGCGGCCATTGATGTGCCCCGCCGCCGTATTGCCGGAAAAGCTGCCGTCCGGCCGCAGCACCAGGTTCTGCAGCATCACATTGCCCTGCCCCACGCCGACCAGCCCGGTCAGCCGCCCCTGCTCGACCGCGAGGCGCACCATCCAGTCGCCGCACGGCATGCCCGATATCGCCCGGCCCTCGACATTCCAGAACCCGTCGCGCGCGACCTGTGCCCGGCTGGCCGCAACCGGCACCATCACCATGAGCGCCGCCGACCCAAGGAGCATAAGCGCTCTCGCGATCATCACCGGTCCCCCTGTGTATCGACCGCGCTCTAGGCCGCCTCTTCCAGCGTCGATCCAACATCGAGCGTCGTCGCGCGGCGCAGGTCGCGCGGTGCGGTCTCGTCATGCGGGCGGCCACGATGCATCGTGCAGCGATTGTCCCAGATCACCAGATCGCCGGTGGCCCATTTATGGCTGTAGACAAACTGCCGCTGCGTCGCGTGGGTGTTGAGGTCGTGCAGCAGCAGCCGGCCGTCCGCCACCGGCCAGCCGACGATGTGCGAGGCATGGGCCGACAGATACAGCGTCTTCCGGCCCGAACCGGGGTGCCGCCGCACCAGCTTTTGCGGTGAGGGCGGGTATTTTTCGCGCTCGCCGGGCGGAAATTCGGTAAAGCCGATCTGTCCGCGCGACCAGAAGATGTCGTGCTCGACGACAAGGCCGTCGATCGCCGTCTTCATGTCGTCCGACAGCGCGTCATGGGCCGCGCGCATGTCGGCGAACTCCGTTTCGCCGCCGCCGAGCGGGCTGGCCGGCGGCACCGCCACCGCGAACAGCATGCCGAGCACCACCGGCACCGGCATGTATGACGCGTCCGTGTGCCACAGCCGATTGCCGAGCATGTCGAGGCGGCGGCGGTCGTATCGATCGCGCACCTTGCTTTCGATGTCGAGGTTCGAGATGTCGCCGATCTCGGGGATGTCGAGACGCCGCTTGCCGGGCTGCAACGCCGCGCGGCCGATCTCCAACCCGCCGAACCGGCCGGCAAAGGCCTTCAACTGCGCATCGGCGATTGATTGGTGATACATGACGACGACCGAATGCCCGTCGATCGCCTCCCACAGCGTCGCCAGTGTTTCCTCGTCAAGAGGCTGCGACGCATCGATGCCCGACACCTCGGCGCCGATATGCGGGTGGAGCGGTGTGACGGAAATAGCCATCGGTGTTCCTCCCTTTGATCGCCCCTCACCCGCCTCGCTGCACTCGGCACCCCTAGCCCCTCTCCCGTATTACGGGAGAGGGAGAGACCCATCGCGAAGCGATGGGTGGGTGAGGGTCACTCATTACAATGCGTCGGCGACCGCGCTCTGGAACCGCTTCAGCGCGCCGATATGGTCGCTCAGCGTGTGACCGGCGAGGCGGTGATGGTGGCGGCGGTGAAAGTTCGTCGTCAGGCAGAGATGCGTCGCCCCCGCCTTCTTCCAGAACTGGGCTTCCTTCGCCCAGTCCGCCTCGCCGCCCGAACCCATCGAGGTCCACACCTCGATGCCGATCGCGGCCGGGTCGCGCCCCGCCTGCTCGGTGAGTTTGCGCAGGGTGGCGAGCACGTCGAGCGCACTTTGGTCGGCGGGATAGGCATTGGGCATCCAGCCGTCGCCCCATTTGGCGATGCGCTCGAGCGTCCGCTCATGGTGGCCGCCGAACCAAACGGGCACCTTGCCCGATGCCGGGCGCGGGTTGATCCCGGCGTCCTCGATACGGTGCCAGCGGCCCTCGAAGCTCACATGCGGCTCGGCCCATAATTTCTGCATCACCTGCACCTGCTCCTCGGAGCGGCGGCCGCGATTGTGGAAATTCTCGTTGAGCCCGACAAACTCGACCTCGTTCCACCCGACGCCGATGCCGAGCCGGAACCGCCCGCCGCACAGCACATCGAGACAGGCGGCCTGCTTGGCGACGAGCGCGGTCTGGCGCTGCGGCAGGATCAGCACGCCGGTCGAGAAGCCGAGCTTCGGCGTCGCCCCGGCGAGATAGCCGAACAGCACAAACGGGTCATGGAACAGATCGTCATTGGTATTGCGGTCCCAGCCCGGCCGGCTCGCGGCATTGACGCCCAGGACATGATCCGCCGCCTCGACGAAATCGTACCCGACATCCTCGGCGGCCTGCGCGTATTCCTTCAACACCGCCGGCGAGCCGCCGATGTCGCCCAGTGGCAACAGCGTGACCAGTTCCATCGCCCTCTCCTTGAATTCAGTGGGAAGAAGCCTACACCCCGCATTCCAAGTTTGTCATTCCGGCGAAGGCCGGAATCCAGGTTTCCGCGGTTGGAGCGGCTGAAGCCGGGACCCCGACCTGCGTCTGGGTGACAACGGAGGTTCCGACTGTCTCAGGTCGGTTTGCGGCCGATCACCGCGTACATCGGGTCCTGCTCGTCTTCGATCCAGGGGCAGAGGCGGCGGGTTTCGATGCGCTCGAAGCCGGCGTGGTTCAGATAGAGTTCTACGAGCCGCGCGTGGCCGTTGTCATCGAGCCCGCGCCAGACCGCGACCGCCTTGGTCCAGAAGCAGCGGTTCGAGAAGCCGATCACGATCGGTGCGTCCGGCCGCAGCACGCGCGCCACGTCGCGCAGCACCGCGACCGGCTGCTGCAGGTACTGGATCGACACGCAGATCATCGCCGCGTCGATGCTGTTGTCAGGCAGCGGCAGAACGGCATCGCGGTTGAGGTTTTGCGTGAACCAGCGGCTGAACCGCGGATTGGCCGCCAGTTCCTCGGCGTTCATGCCGTGGCCGATCACTTCGCCATAGGTGATGTCGGGCGGCAAATGGCTGACCCAGCTCGACATCAGGTCGAGCAGTACCCCGCCCACCGGCAAAATCTCACGGTAGAGGCCGGTGAGCATTCGCATCGCATGGTCGTCGATGTGATGGACGAGGCGCGCCAGCTCGTAGAAGGCCTCGTCATCCTCCTCGTCGATCCGGGCAAAGGCGCCGGGCGGCAGTCCGAGTTCGTCGAGATCCATCTGCCGTGTCACTTTTTGCCGCGCGCATCGGCGATCAACTGCTTGAGATCGCCGGCGCTGATCGCGCCGGGGATGATCGTATCGCCGACGATAAAAGACGGCGTGCCGTCGAGGTCGAGCGCCTTGCCCAAGTCGAGATTGGCCTTCAATTCCTTGTCGATCTCGGGCGACCGCATGTCCTGCTTGACCTTGTCGACATCGAGCCCGACCGAGCCGGCGACCTTGTAGATCGTCGCCTCGTCGATGCGGCCGGGGGTCGTCATCATCGCGCGGTGAAACGCGTCGTACTTGCCCTGCTTCTTGGCGGCGAGCGCGACGCGGGCGGCAACCTCCGAATCCGGCCCGAGCACGGGAAATTCCTTGAACACAAAGCGCAGCTGGCGGTCGTCGCCGATCAACTTTTCGAGCGCCGGCTCGACCTGTTTGCAGTAGGGGCAGCGATAGTCGAAGAACTCGACCAGTGTCACATCGCCTTTCGGATTACCGGCGATCGGTGATTGCGGGTCGTCGAACACGTCGCGGCGATGCGCGGTCAGCGCCTGCGCCGCCTTGTCCTTGGCGTCGGCCTTGATCTTGTCCTCGGCAGCCTGGATCGCATCGACCAACACCTCGGGGTGCGTCTTCAGATAGTCGCGGACGATGGTCTCGATTTCCTTTTTCTGGTCGGGGGTGAAATCGGCCGCCCAAGCCGGCCGCCACAGGGGGCCAAAACACAGGATTGCGAGGAAAACGGCGAAGCGGAACCGCAGGGACATGGGGGTGCTTTCCGAACTGGAGAAAACGCGAAGCGACGGTCAGTCGCTATCCTCTTTGGCCTCACGCTGGATTTCTTCGGCCCGCGCATAGGCAGGCTTGCCCTTCGGCAGGTTCTGCTTGGCCCGTTGCGCCTGTTCCCGGGCATCTTTTTTCTTGCCGTTGGCGAGCGCCTCTTCGGCCAGCGACAGCGCGGCCATGCCGAGATTGTTGTCGCGGCCGTAGGCGGTGGCCAGCAGGCGCCATAATGTCCCCTCGCGGCCTTCGGACAGCGCGGCGTCGTTGAGATAGGCAATGGCGCGCTTATTGAGCGACGGGTCGTTGCTCTCGATATAGGCTTGCGACAGCGAGATCCGCATCAGCGCCGCCTGCGGGTCGAGCTTAACGGCCTGCTCATAGGGCGCGATCGCGTCGCGGATGCGGCCGTTCTCGAACAGCATCTGCCCTTTGAGCTCCTGGTAATAGGCGTTTTTCGGGAAGTCGCGGATCAGCGCGTCGATCGCCGCCAACGCCTTGTCGAGCTTGGGGATGCGGTAATAGGCGATCGCCCGGGCGTAGCGCGCGTCGGGCGACTGATCGCTTTCCGGGTAGGCGCGCAGCGTCGCCGACGGGTCGTCGAGAAACGCGTGCAGCTTCATCTTTATCGTCTTCAGCAACTGCATGTTTTGCGGCGTATCCGGGGCGTCGGCCGAGCGCGACGTCTCGACATGGTGGCGGATGTAGTCGATCCGGGTCGAGGTCAGCGGATGGGTGCGCGCCCAAGGGTCGGTCGCCTCGCCGTGCAGCGGCTCGCCGGCCTGGAGGATCTCGAAGAATTTCAACAAGCCGCGCGCCGACTGCCCGGTCCGGTCGAGATAATTGAGCGCCGCATGGTCGGCGGTCGCCTCCTGCGCGACCGAAAAGCTCATATAGGCACGCTGCCCGACCCCGGCCGCAGCGATCATCGGTGCACCGCTGCCGCCGGCCACCGACGCGCCGATCGCCGCTGCCATCGCGATGATCGTCTCGATGCTGGCGTTCTTGGCCATCTCCAGCGCGCGCAGGATGTGGCCGCCGGCGATGTGGCCGGTTTCGTGCGCGATGACCCCGATCAGCATGTTCGGGTAGTCGGCGCGCTCGATGATGCCGCTGTTGATAAAGACCGCCTGGCCGCCGGCGACAAACGAGTTGAGCTGCCTGTCGCCGACGATGTAGATGCCGACGCCGCTCGGATCGAGCCCGGCGACCCGCCAGATCGGCGCCACCATCGTGCGTACATCGGCTTCGATCTCGGTGTCGCGGAGGAGTTCCTCCGCTGTGGCCGGGCGCGGCCAAGCCGCCAGGACGACTAGCACCATCGTCGCCGCGCGCAACATGAAACCAACCTGCGGACAGTAACGCCCGGCAAGGAGGCTCACTGGATCAGCCGCGTCCACCAGCCGCGGCGTGGCGATGCCGGCTTCTCGGTAATGGGGTGGATGTCGACGCCTTCCGGTACCACGGGCTGCCGCCGCGAGGGCGGCGGCTCCGGCTCGGCCTCGGCTTTCGCCGTCGCGCCATTCCCGGCTCCAACGGTCTCCAACTCGCGCTCCGGTTCCGGTTCGACCGGCGGAATTTCCGCGCTCTCGATCGCGGCCTCAACCATCGCCTCGGCAGGGGCAACCTCGACAACGGTTTCCACCGGCTCCGGTTCCTCGTAGGGCGGCTGAGGCGCCGGGATTTCGCTGCCTTCGGAGGGAATTTCGCCGCCTTCGATGGCCGCCTCGACCATCGCTTCAGCTTCAGCCTCGGCCTCCACGGCTTCCCCAGCCGTGGTATCGGCGGCCGCCGTCTCGCCGCGTTCGCGCCAACGCCCGCCGCGCCGCCCACGGCGACGCCGCCGACGCTCGTTGTCGCGCTCGCGCTCGGCGTTCGCCGCTTCCTCCGCCGTCGCTGCCGGCGCCGGCTCGTCGGTGGCCTCGTCGCCCTCCTCGCCGGAGGCCGCGACCTCCGACCGCTGCGGCTCGCGGCCGTCGTCGCCGCGCCGTCCGCGACGACGGCGACGCCGGCGCCCGCCGCGTTCCTCGGACTGCGCCTCGCGATCCTCGCCGTTGGGCTGCGATGCGGTCTCGGCCATGTCCTCGTCTTCGTCCTCTTCGTCGATCTCAACCGGCGGCGGCGGAGCAGCCGGACGCGGCGGCGGCGCCTCGCCGGCGGCGAAAGCGCGCAATCGTTCGAGGCGGAAATTCGGCGGAATCAGCGAATCGTCGCGGCCGACGATGACCTTGAACCCGTAGCGCACCTCGATCTGCGCCAGCGAATCGCGCTTCTGGTTGAGGATGTAGAGCGCCACCCCGGTCGGTATGTAGACGCAGATTTCCGCCGAGCGGGCGCGCGCCCCCTCCTCCTCGATCGCGCGCAGCACATAGAGCGCGGTCGATTCGGTCGAGCGGATAAAGCCGCTGCCGCCGCAATGCGGGCAGGGCTGGGTCGACGCCTCAGCCAGAGACGGGCGCAGACGCTGCCGCGACATCTCCATCAGCCCGAAGGGGCTGATGCGCCCGACCTGGATGCGCGCGCGGTCGTTCTTTAGCGCTTCCTTGAGGCGGCGCTCCACCGCCGAATTGTGGCGGTGCTCCTCCATGTCGATAAAGTCGATGACGATCAGCCCGGCGAGATCGCGCAGCCGCAGCTGGCGGGCAATCTCGTCCGACGCTTCGAGATTGGTGCGCAGCGCGGTTTCCTCGATGTTGCGCTCGCGCGTCGCCCGGCCGGAATTGACGTCGATCGAGACCAGCGCCTCGGTCTGATTGATGACGATGTAGCCGCCGGAGCGCAGTTGGGCGATCGGCGAGTGCACCGCGTCGATCTGGCTTTCGACCTGGTAGCGGTGGAACAGGCTGACCAGCGGGTCGCGATAGGCCTGGACGCGCTTGGCATGGCTCGGCGTCAGCATGCGCATAAAGGCCTTGGCGGTCTTGTAGCCCTCGTCACCCTCAACAACGACTTCGTCGATGTCGCGGGCATAAAGGTCGCGAATCGACCGCTTGATCAGATTGCCTTCCTCATAGATCAACGCCGGCGCGGTCGATTTGAGCGTGAGTTCGCGGATTTCGCTCCACAGCCGCATCAGATATTCGTAGTCGCGCTTGATCTCGGCCTTCGAGCGCTCCGAGCCGGCGGTGCGGACGATGACCCCCATCCCCTCCGGGATTTCGAGGTCTTCGAGGATTTCCTTGAGGCGCCGGCGGTCGCTGAGGCTGGTGATCTTGCGCGACACGCCGCCGCCGCGCGCGGTGTTCGGCATCAGCACGCAATAGCGCCCGGCGAGCGACAGATAGGTGGTCAATGCCGCGCCCTTGTTGCCGCGCTCTTCCTTGGCGACCTGCACCAGCATGATCTGGCGGCGCTTGATGACCTCCTGGATCTTGTAATGTCGCGAGTTCCACGACCGGCGACGCTCGGTCTCCGCCTCCTCGGCCTCCGACTCGACGTCGTCCTCCAGCGTCTCGACTTCTCCCGCCGGCGGCGGCGAAGCGGATTCGAAGAACGTCTCAGTGGAAACCACCGACTCGATCGGCGCCGCCATCTCGACATCGTGCACGGCGCCGGGCGGATCTTCTTCGCCGCGCTCCTCTTCGGTCTCCGGCGACATTTCCGCTAGCGGTTCGGGTGCCGCTTCCGGCTCCGGTTCGGCGTCGACGTCGCTTTCGCTGGCGGCCGCCACCGGCACCGCTTCAGGCAATGCGGCGGCGAGTGGGGTCGGCGGAAATTCTTCGTAGGGCTGCGTTTCCGCGATGAAGGCGACTGATTCGACGGCAACTGGCGCCTCCGAACCACCTTCGGACGCTTGCGTCGCCTCCGGGACCGGCGGCGCGTCGTATTCGCTCGCCTCGCGCTCCCCGGTCCCGCGGTTCGCTTCGTCACGATCGGTGCGATCGCTGACCGGTATCCGGTAATAGTCGGGATGGACTTCGCTGAAAGCGAGGAAGCCGTGGCGGTTGCCGCCGTAATCGACAAAGGCCGCCTGGAGCGACGGCTCTACCCGCGTGACCTTGGCGAGGTAGATGTTTCCTTTGACCTGTTTTTTGGTCGACGACTCGAAATCGAATTCTTCAAGCCGGTTGCCGCTGAGAACCACCACCCGCGTCTCTTCGGGATGGGCGGCGTCGATAAGCATGCGTTTTCCCATTCGGGCAAACTCCGGGACGCGCTTCTTTGCCCGCAGCAAAAGCGGGCGGCGGCGCTGTCCATTGTGCAAGGAGGCCTTGGGCGCTTGTCCCTGGAGAGCTTATCGGAGCGTCGCGTAAAACTGTCATCGGCGTCGCGGTGGATAACCTGCTGCCTGGCCTCGGGTTTCAGCCAATTTGCCTCGCCCAGCGCGGCGGCGACAGGCCGGTAGCGCGGGCGAGCGTCCCAACGCCGCCGGGCGCCGCCCGGTCGGCGAATTTCATACCGCCTAATGTACTTGCGCCGCCCCTCAACCACAATGTTTTCGTCCGACCGGGGCTGACAACGGCCGACAAACCGACCATTTAGGCGCCGTGGGTTGCCGATCCCGCCCGGCGCTCAACCAAATCGGCCTTGGAAAGGCCCAAATCTTGGCGCATAAGGGCGGCGACTGGCCGCTAGCAGGGGATCCCGAGAAGAAATCGGGACGTGAGCCGCACCGACAAAGCGGCGCCAATGGAGTGCGCGTCGTTTGCGTACCTTGACCAGAGTCGTCCGTTTCGTTTTTGTCTGCGCGGTCTTGCTGGCGATGATCGGCGGCGCGATGGCGGGGCTGACGATTTGGTATTTCGGCCGCGACCTCCCGGATTACCAGCAGCTCGCCAATTACCAGCCGCCGATTACGACGCGCGTACTCGCCGGCGACGGCCGGCTGCTCGCCGAATATGCCACCGAGCGACGTGTTTTCGTGCCCATCGGGGTCATCCCGAAACGGGTGATCGCTGCCTTTCTCGCCGCCGAGGACAAGAATTTCTACAGCCATCACGGCGTCGACCCGATGTCGATGCTGCGCGCGGCGGTGACGGATATCGGCCGCTGGCACAGTGCCCGGCGACCGGTCGGCGCCTCGACCATCACACAGCAAGTCGCCAAGAACATGCTGCTGTCGAACGAGCTGTCGATCCAGCGCAAGATCAAGGAAATCCTGCTGGCGACGCGAATCGACGAGGCGCTCCCCAAGGATCACATCCTCGAACTCTATCTGAACGAGATCTATCTCGGGGGCGGCGCCTACGGCGTTGCATCGGCGGCCCTGACCTATTTCGACAAGCCGCTCGACGAGCTGACCATCGGCGAGGCGGCCTTTCTCGCCGGGCTGCCCAAGGCGCCGAGCAATTACAACCCCGTGCGCTTTCCGCAAGCCGCACGCGCCCGGCGCGACATCGTGCTCGACCAGATGGCGGAGGCGGGGTTTGCTGCCCCGGCGGAAATCGCGGCGGCGAAGGCCGACCCGGTCATCGTGCGGCATCGCGAGGACACCGCCGTCGCCACCGCCCCCTATTTTGCCGAAGAGGTGCGGCGTCAGCTGATCGCCAAGTTTGGCGAGAAGCGGGTCTACGAAGGCGGGCTGACCGTGCGCACCAGCCTCGACGGCCGGCTGCAAGAAGCCGCCGACAAGAATCTCCGGCAGGGCCTCGTCGCTTTCGATCGCGCACATGGCGGCTGGCGCGGCGCGGTCGATCACATCGACATCCGCACCGACTGGCACGAAAAGCTGGCGGCGATGCCGCTGCCGCCGGGTGCCGACGCATTGAGCTGGCAGCTGGCGATGGTGGAAAACACCAACGCGGAGGGCGCGGAGATCGGCTTCAAGGACGGCTCGGGCGGCCGCATCCCGTTCTCGCAGATGCGATGGGCACAGCCGTTGCACGACGATGGGACGCTCGGCGCTTTTCCACGCAGCGCCGCCGACGTCGTCAAGCCCGGCGATGTCGTAATGGTCGAGCCCCTTCCCGCCGCTCCCGAACCGCCGCCGGGCAAGAAACCCGCGACGGCGCTGAAAGTCGCCGCCGCGGCGCCTCCAGCCAAAGCGCTGCCGTTGTTCAATCTCTGCCAGATCCCGGATGTCTCGGGTGCGCTGGTGTCGGTCGATCCACATACTGGTCGCGTGCTGGCGATGAGCGGCGGGTTCAGCTTTGAGATCAGCCAATTCAATCGCGCCACCCAGGCGCATCGGCAGCCGGGCTCGTCGATCAAGCCGTTTGTTTACCTGACCGCGATGGAACACGGGTTCACACCGTCGACCCTGGTGCTCGACGGGCCACTCTCGCTCGATCAGGGGCCGGGCATGCCGCCGTGGACCCCGGGCAATTACGAGTCCGAGAGCTTCCGCGGGCCGACACCGCTCGCGGTCGCGCTGGCGCATTCGCTCAATACCGTCGCGGCGCGACTCGGCTCGATCCTCGGTATGGATGCCGTCGGCCAGAACATCGAGGCTTTCGGCATCATGGATCATATGCCGCGTGAATATTCGATGTCGCTCGGCGCCGGCGAGACCACGCCGCTGCGCCTCACCGCGGCCTATGCGATGCTCGTCGACGGCGGCAAAAAACTCACGCCGACGCTGATCGACAGCGTGCAGGACCGCAACGGCGTGACCATCTTCCGCGCCGATCAGCGGCCCTGCGCCGGCTGCAACAATGTCGAGTGGGATCATCAGCCGCCGCCTGTCATCCCCGACACTCGCGAGCAGATCGCCGATCCGGCCTCGTCCTATCAGGTCGTGCAGATGATGCAGGGCGTTGTGCAGCGCGGCACCGGCGCGCGGGTCGCGGCGGTCGGCAAACCGATCGCCGGCAAGACCGGCACCACCAGCGAGTGGCGCGATACCTGGTTT
This sequence comes from uncultured Alphaproteobacteria bacterium, assembly GCA_963778385.1. Lineage (GTDB taxonomy): Bacteria > Pseudomonadota > Alphaproteobacteria > ATCC43930 > CGMCC-115725 > DATARH01. The sequence goes on from CAVZUA010000002.1 coordinate 119,631, forward strand.
GTCGGCTTCACCCCGAACCTCGCAGCGGGGGTTTATATCGGCTACGACAATCACGACAGCCTCGGCCGCGGCCAGCAGGCCGCGGTTGTCGCCGCGCCGGTGTTCCGCGACTACATGATCGCCGCGACGAAGGACGCGCCGGCGACCGAGTTCCGCATCCCGCCCGGCTTGCAAATGGTCCGCGTCAACCCCGATTCGATGCTGCCGGCGTCCGGTGGCGAGGGCTCGGTATGGTTCGCCTACAAGCCCGGAACCGCCCCGGACAAGGATCGCGAGATCGGGCTCCAGGGCGTACCGGGCGAAGGCTCCGGTCTGATCAGCGGCGAGTTCACACCGGCGCGGCAACCGGCTTCGGGTACCGGCGGGCTCTACTAACGTGAAGATCCTGCGCTTCGATCCGGACCCCGCAACCCTCCCCTATCACCAAGACATCTACACCGAGTTCGCCGGCCTGGCGCCCGAGGGGCATCGCGACCGCTTCACGAAATGGTGGTTCTGGGCCGACGGCAATGGGTTGCACTCGGTCGAGTTCCTGTTTCCCCGGCTGACGGTCGCGACCTCCGTCGAGCCCTTCGCGTTCGAGCGTCGGTTTGCCGATGAAAAACGGCGCGCTCCAAGTCGAGCGATGATCGACACCCACGCCCCTTGGGCGTACCAGGTCGAATTCGGCCGCCACGCCTCGACCCGTTGTGTCCGCGACGCCGCCGATTGGAATTACCATCGCTACCGGGGAAGCCTGCTGGTCGATACGACGGCGCGACTGATGGGCGATGCGGCGGCGGATATGACGGTGCTCGATGTCGGCTGTCATTGCGGCGTCTTCGCGCTCGAATTCGCCGAACACGGGTTCGGACAGGTGCAGGGCGTCGACCTGCGGCCGGAAAACATCCGTCAGGCGAACTTCCTCAAGGAGAGTTTTGCGGTTCCGAACGTTTCGTTCTCGGTCTTGAACGCGCGCGACATCCTGCAGGCGACGCCGGCGGATATCGTGTTCTGCGGCGGCTTGCTGTACCACGTGACCTTTCCGTTGGAACTGCTGCGGAACCTGTTCCAATTGACGCGCCAGTACCTGGTCCTCGACAGCCTGGCGCATAAAGAGCCGATTTCGGCGTTTCACCTGGTGTGCAACAAGGACGTGTCCTATTCGGCCGAAGGCGAGTTGCCATACGAATATCATCCGACCTATCGGGCGCTTGGCGAGGCGCTGCATGCTGTCGGGTTTACGTCGATCTATGAAATCGTCGGCGACAAGGCCGCCCAGGTTCCCAACTACTGCGACGGCAGCGTCAGGTCATTCATTGCCGCAAAGACCGATTTTTCTAGGATAAACCTGCCGAAAGCGTAACGGATAAAATATACGGGCTTGCAGGGACGGGAGCGACGCGTTGTGATCATCGGCCAGGCGCATATCGATTACCTGATCGCCGCCGGCATCAATAACCAGTGGAGCGCGGGATACAATCTTCCCGCATGGTTCATCCTGGAGCCGCCGGTCAACCTGCAGTCGGTCGCGCTACTCAGTGGTTCCGCGGTCGGCGCCTTCACCTATTTCGTCAACGGCTTTGTCAACAACAGCAAGTTCGGCCGCTACTGCTCGATCGCCGAGGCGGTCAATCTCGGGCGCGGCGATCATCCGACCGAGTGGCTCAGCACCAGCCCGTTCCAATACGAGCACGGGTTTGTCGCGAGTATGCTGCGCGGCGATGCGTTTCGTCGGCACATCGACCAGATCGCCCAGCGGCAGTTCGTCAAGGATTACCATTCGGCGGAATTCGACATCATCAACATCGGCAACGACGTCTGGATCGGTCACGGCGCCTTTATCAAGCCGGGCGTGGTCATCGATGACGGCGCGGTCGTGGCGGCCGGGGCCGTCGTCACCAGGGATGTCCCGCCCTATACGATTGTCGGCGGCGTTCCGGCGCGGCCGATCAAGACCCGCTTCCCCGACAAGACGATCGAAAAATTGCTGACGCTGAAATGGTGGCAATACGCGATGTGGGATTTGCGCGATCTGCCCTGGGACGATATCGACCGGTCGATCGCGCTGATCGAGGAACGGATTGCGATGGGCCGGCTCACCCCGTACCGTCCCGTGGAAATCACCCAGCATCATCCCATCTTCAAGGCATAAATCCCCAAGGAACGAGGACATGCGCGCGGAAACTCAGGCGGTCGTCGACGACATCCAGAAATCGCTCACGCTGCTGCGGAGGCATCTTTGACTGGGATGTCGCCAACCGTCGCCTCGCCGAGCTGAACGAAAAGGTCGAGGCTCCCAATTTCTGGAACGACCCCGAAGCGGCGCAAAAGATCGCCCGTGAGCGCAGCCGTCTGGAACACCTGATCGGCGGCTACAAGCGCATCGAGCAGGACTACACCGATGCGGTCGAGCTCATCGAGTTGGGCGAGGCCGAGGGCGACGAGAGCGTCGTCACGGAGGCCGAGACGGCGCTCGAAAAGCTGCGCGCCGAGGCGGCCAAACGCGAGCTCGAAAGCCTGCTCTCAGGGGAAGCCGACGGCAACGACTGCTACCTCGAGGTCCATGCCGGCAGCGGCGGCACCGAGGCGCAGGACTGGGCCGAGATGCTGCTGCGCATGTATGTACGCTGGGCCGAGGCGCACGATTACAAGGCCGAATGGGTCGAGGAGAGCGCCGGCGAAGGCGCCGGCATCAAATCCGCCACCGTGCTGATCAAGGGCACCAATGCCTATGGCTGGCTGAAAACCGAGAGCGGTGTGCACCGGCTGGTGCGCATCTCACCGTTCGATTCGGCGGCGCGGCGCCACACCAGTTTTGCCTCGGCCTGGGTCTACCCGGTGATCGACGACAAGATCGAGATCGAAATCCAGGACAAATATCTGCGCGTCGACACCTACCGCGCCTCGGGCGCCGGTGGGCAGCACGTCAACAAGACCGACAGCGCGGTGCGCCTGACGTACACCGCGCCCGGTTCGGAGCCCGTCGCCGTCGCCTGCCAGAACGAGCGCTCGCAGCACCAAAACCGCGCGCAGGCGTTCTCCATGCTGCGCGCGCGGCTCTATGAGATCGAATTGCAGAAGCGCGAGGCGGCAACCGACGCGATGAATGCGTCAAAGACCGATATCGGCTGGGGCCATCAGATTCGCTCCTACGTGCTGCAGCCCTACCAGATGGTCAAGGACCTGCGGACCGGCGTCGAGATCGGCAACGCGCCGGCGGTGCTCGACGGCGACATTGACCGGTTTCTGTCGGCCGCGCTCGCCGCCCGCATCCAGGGCGCCGACGCGATCAAGGTGGAGTAATCGAAGCCGCGAAACTTGGAGGGAGCCATGAACGATGCCGCTGTGCTGCCGCTGCATATGCTGGATGTCAGAGAGCTGAGCCCGGAGACCTTTGCGCCTTACGGTCAGGTGGTCGCGCCGCTACGGACCGGCGGTCAGGGTTCCGAGACCGGCCACGACCCGGAAACCTCGCCGCGCGAGGCAAAGCTCGTCCTCGGCAATGGCGAGCCGCGGCTGTGGATCATGCACCTGCCGCATGTCGGGCTCGGCTTCAGCCGGATCGCGCGGCACCGTCGCGTGACGCAATGCCTGGGGTCGCTCGGCGGCAAGGAATGGCTGATCGGGGTCGCACCGCCGGGCGACCCGAGCGACGACGCCCGCCCGCGGCTCGACGACATCGTCGCCTTCCGCATTCCCGGCGATCGGCTCATCAAGCTGCATGTCAGCACGTGGCACGCCGGGCCGCATTTCGTCCATGACGAATGCCTGTTCGTGAACCTCGAAAACCTCGACACCAACCGCCGCGACTTTCACGGCGTGCCGCTGCCGGCGGAGTGTCGCTACCGGCTCTAACGGCCGGAGCTCTTATTCCCCCTCGCCCGCTTGCATCCCCGGGGTTGGCACCAGCGCCCCGCGCAGCCGCCAGAACAGCGCGGCCACCGCGAATGTCGCCACCCCGGTCAGCAGGAAGAGGCCCGGCACGCTGACGCCTGTCGCGAGCAGCGCGATAACCGCCAGCGCCGACAGCACCATCGCCGCGGCATTGACGACATTGTTGGCGCCGATCGCGCGGGCGCGCCGCCGCGCGTCGCCGGCGGTCTGCAACAACGCGTAGAGCGGCAGCACGAACACACCGCCCGACGCGGCGATGCCGAGCAGGTCGACCAGGATGCGCCAATGTCCCGGCGTCGCGAGGAATTCCCCGATCGCGGTCAACGGCGCCTGCGCCGCGATTTCATGCACCGGGCTCGCCAGCCACAGATCGACCGAGAACAGCGCCATGCCGAGCGCGCCCCAGGGCGCCGCCGCGGCGCTGATCCGGCCCTTCAGGATGCGGCTGGCGGATAGCGACCCCACCCCGACCCCGACCGAGAACACGGTGAGAAACAACGTCACCACCGCTTCCTCGGCGCCGAGATAGGCGCGCACATAGGTCGGGAATTGCGAGAGGTAGGTCGCACCGACCAGCCAGAACCAGGAAATCCCGAGGATCGAGCGGAACCGCGTCTTCTCGTGCCGGGTGCGGGCAATGAGCCGGCCGGTCGCGGTGATGAAATTGAGCTCGATCCGCGCCTCGGGCGCGCTCGGCCGGGTCGCGGGGATCGCCCGGCTCGCCGCCCAGGCGCAGACCGCGATCAGCACGATCAACACCGCCACGGTATGCGCGCCATGGCTCGTGGCGATCAGCATCCCGGCGATCGTGCCGATGAGGATGGCGAGAAACGTCCCCGCCTCGACCAGCGCGTTGCCGGCGAGCAACTCATCAAAGCGCAGGATGTCGACGAGAATCGCGTATTTGAGGGGACCGAAAAACGTCGCCTCGATCCCCATCACAAACAGCAGGGCGAGCATCGTCCAGACGCTCTCGGTCAGCACCGCCACCGCGGCGATCGCCATCACGACGATCTCGGTCAACTTGACGATGCGGATGATCTTCGCCTTGTCGTGCGCGTCGGCCAACTCGCCGGCGGTCGCCGAGCCGAGAAAGAACGGCAGGATAAAGAGCGCACCCGCCAGCGGGATCAGCATCGACGCCGGCACGCCGCGCGCCAGTTCCGGCCGGTAGGCGAGCATCAGCACCAGCGCGTTCTTCAGGGCGTTGTCGTTGAACGCCGAGAGGAATTGCGTCACCCAAAGCGGCCCGAAGCGCCGCGTCCGCAGCAGCGCGATCGCGCCGCCGCGCTTCAAACCCGGCTGGACATCCTGCATTTGTTGGTTCACCCCGTTTGCCGGCTTCCGGCACGCTTTCCGCAGCGCCGCCGGCCCAACGTAAATTCTTGTTTCAGCTTTCGATGACGGTTCCGCGTCGCCATATTGCCGGACATGCGCCCTTCGAGACGCGCTCCGCAGGTTCCTAACGATGACGTTGGCATCACGAACCCCGTCATCCTAAAAAGCGCTCGCGAAGCGCGTCTCGAAGGACGCAACGCCGGTCGTGCCGTCGCATCGCGCGCCGACATGGACCGGAAAAACGCAATCTGCTAGGCCTCGTCGCCGCCATGGCCCTCGTTCTCTACAATTCGCTGACCCACAGCAAACAGCCCTTCACGCCGATCGATTCGGATAATGTGCGGATGTATGTCTGCGGCCCGACGGTCTACGACTACGCCCATATCGGCAACGCCCGCGCGGTCGTGGTGTTCGACCTGCTCTATCGCGTGCTGCGCCACGAATACGGCGCGGAGCACGTCACATACGTGCGCAACATCACCGATGTCGAGGACAAGATCATGGCCGCCGCCACGGCGAGCGGCCAGACGATCACCGAGGTGACGACTCGAACGACCGCGCAATTCCATGAGGACATGGCGGCCCTGGGCAGCTTGCCGCCGGATGTCGAGCCGCGGGCCACCGAGTACATCGCGCAGATGATCGCGCTGATCAAGCGGCTGATCGGCTCCGGTCACGCTTATGCGGCGCAGGGTCATGCGCTGTTCCGGGTCAGCTCCTATGCGAAATACGGCGCGCTGTCGCGGCGCAGCCGGGCAGACATGATCGCCGGCGCACGGGTCGAAGTCGCTCCCTACAAGGAAGACCCCGGCGATTTCGTGCTGTGGAAGCCGTCGAACTCCGGACCAGCCGGGCTGGGACAGCCCGTGGGGCCGCGGCCGGCCGGGTTGGCACATCGAATGCTCGGCAATGAGCGAGAACACGCTCGGCGAGACCTTCGATATCCACGGCGGCGGCCTCGACCTCGTCTTCCCGCACCACGAAAACGAGATCGCGCAGAGCGTCTGCGCGCATGATGGCCGCCCCTTCGCGAATTACTGGCTGCACAACGGGATGTTGACCGTCGGCGGCGCAAAAATGGCAAAATCCGAGGGCAACTTCATCACGGTGCGCGACGCGCGCGCCGAGGCTCCAGGCGAGGTCATCCGGCTGGCGCTGCTCGGCACGCATTATCGGGACCCCTTAGATTGGACCGAGGCGAGACTGCTGCAGGCAAGGCAGACATTGATTCGGTTCTATCGGGCGCTGGATTTGCCGGGCACTCAGACGGCTAGTGCAATTGAGGAAAAGTTCCTTGCAGCTCTCGGCGACGACCTCAACGTACCGCTCGCACTGTCGCATCTGCACGAGCTGACGGGAGCGATCTACCGCGCGAGCGATGACGCTGAACGCGGACATCTGCAAGGCGCGCTTACCGCCTCTGGCCAGTTGTTAGGACTGTTCGGACAATCACCCAAGGAGTTTCTCGGTCGCGGCATGGCTGAGGCAGATATTGATGCTCGGATCGCAGAGCGTAGCCTCGCCCGCAAAGAGCGCCGCTTCGCCGACGCCGACCGCATCCGTGACGAACTCGCTGCCGAAGGAATAGTTCTCGAGGATATTCCTGGTGGCGGAACTGTCTACACCAGAGTTGATTAGCCCTAATATCTGCGCAGCTCCATGGCCGGCACCGATCATAAGAAGCCGCAACTGACCGGCGGACCGGCGATCATCCTGGTCGAACCGCAGCTTGGCGAGAATATCGGCACGGCTGCGCGGGCGATGGCGAATTGCGGGCTTGACGATCTGCGGCTGGTGAAGCCGCGCGACGGCTGGCCCAACGAGAAGGCCGTCGCTGCGGCGAGCGGCGCCGACACGGTGCTCGACCGGGCGCGGCTTTTCCCCAGCCTGAGAGATGCGGTCGCCGATCTGCGCCACGTCTACGCCTCGACCGCACGCGACCGCTATATGGTGAAACGCGCGGTGACGCCGCGTCTCGCGGCAGCGGAAATCCGCGCGCATCTCGCCGCCGACGAACCCTGCGGTGTCGTCTTCGGCCCGGAGCGCACCGGCCTCGTCAACGCCGATATCACGCTGGCCGACACCGTGCTCAACGTGCCGCTCAACCCGGCCTTCTCGTCGCTGAACCTAGCGCAGGCGGTGCTGATCATCGGCTACGAGTGGTTTATCGCCCGCGAGGACCCGCCGGCCGAGACGCTGCACACCGGCCATAGCCGCCCGGCGACCAAAGAAGAGCTTGTCCGTTTTTTCGATCATTTCGAGGAAGCGCTGGTCGAGAGCGGCTTTATCCGCCAGCCCGAGAAGCGGCCGAGCCTCTTTCGCAATCTGCGCAATTTCTTTCAGCGCGCCTACCCGACCGAGCAGGAGCTGCGCACCCTGCACGGCGTCGTGACCTCCTTCATGGGGCCGCGGGACCGCGAGCGCGGCGACCCGGAATAACCCAAGCAAAAGAGTCGCCTTACGGCTTTGTAAGGCCTAACCTGCGCCATCGGCGGTTTGGCCGCCCCATAAGACGTTCGGGTGAGAACCTTGGCCGGTAGCGGCTCCGCGCTGTTTCATTTCATCCTGATCAAACCGACGCATTACGATGATGTCGGTTACCCGATCCAGTGGCACCGCTCGGCCATCCCCTCCAACACGCTCGCATGCCTCAACGGCCTTGCGGAAGACGCACGGCAACGCGAGGTGCTTGGGCCCGACGTCGAATTCCGCCTCGACACCTATGACGAGACCAACCGCCGCGTCCGGCCCGAGCGCATCATCCGTGAGATACGGCGCGCCGGCGGCAAGGCGCTGATCGGCCTGGTCGGGGTTCAGTCGAACCAGTTCCCGCGCGCGGTCGACCTCGCGCGGCCGTTTCTCGCGGCGGGCCTTCCCGTGTGCATCGGCGGGTTTCACGTCTCCGGCTGCATCGCCATGCTGCCGGAGCTACCGCCGGAGCTGCGCGAGGCGCAGGCGATTGGGATTTCGTTTTTCGCCGGTGAGGCGGAGGGCGGGCGGCTCGATGAGGTGCTGCGCGATGCCTGGAGCGGCGCGCTGAAGCCGCTTTACAACCATATGAACGATCTGCCGGCGCTCGAAAACGAGCCGGCGCCGATCCTGCCGCGCCAGCATGTGCGGCGGACCTCCGGTTCGCTCTCCAGCATCGATCTCGGCCGCGGCTGCCCCTATCAGTGCTCGTTCTGCACGATTATCAACGTGCAGGGGCGTAAAAGCCGTTGGCGCTCCCCCGACGACCTCGAACACTGCGTGCGCGAGAATTGCGCGCAGGGCATCAAGCGCTTCTTCATCACCGACGACAATTTCGCCCGCAACCGCAATTGGGAAGTGCTGTTCGACCGGATGATCGAGCTGCGCGGGCAAGGGCTCGATATCGGTTTTACCATCCAGGTCGATACGCTGTGCCACCGGATCCCCGGCTTTATTGAGAAGGCGGCGCGCGCCGGGGTGCGGCGGGTGTTTATCGGGCTGGAGAATATCAACCCCGACAACCTGCTCGGCGCCAAGAAGCACCAGAACAAGATCACCGAATACCGCGCGATGCTGCAGATGTGGCACGCCGCCGGCGCGATCACCTATGCCGGCTACATCACCGGCTTCCCGGGCGACACCAAGGCCTCGATCCTGCGCGACCTCGAGATCATCAAGCGCGAACTGCCCGTCGACGTGCTCGAATTCTTCTTCCTGACGCCGCTGCCCGGTTCCGAGGACCATAAGAACCTGTGGAAGCAGGGCGCCTGGATGGACGGCGACCTCAACAAATACGACCTCGACCACCGCGTCACCCACCACTCGAAAATGTCCGACGCCGAGTGGGAGGACGCTTATCGCGCGGCCTGGGATTCGTTTTATTCGGCCGACCACGTTCGGACGATCCTGCGCCGCATCGCCGCCAACCCGCACGGCCGGCCAGGCACGACGCTGTCGACGCTGCTGTGGTTCCGGTTGATGGTCGCGTTCGAGGACGTGCACCCGCTGGAGGGTGGCGCATTGCGGCGCAAGTCGCGCCGCGACCGGCGCTTCGAACTCAAGCGCGAGCCGGTGTTTATGTTCTACCCGCGCTACTGGGCCGAGACCGCACGCAAAGCCTGGCGCTACTGGTCGCTCTATCGCGAGTGGAGCGCGATCCGCAAGGAGGTGCTGCGCGCGCCCGACCGCTGGACTTACAGCGACATCGCGATCGCGCCGCAGGAAGATGAGCTCGAAACGCTCGACCTCTACCACGCGACCAGCGGCGGCGAAGCCGCGCTGGCCCGCAAGCGCCGCGATGACGCCCTGCGTGCGCGCCATCCAACCGAAGAGGCGGAGCCGCTTCCGGTGAGCAGCGCCGCCGCCTAGGCGCCGCCGCGAACTGCACGATCAACATTGTTCACCCGCGGCGGCGGTCGGTAATATCGCGCGCATGCGGGTCCTCTACCATTCGCTGCTGTCGCCGACCTCGCGCAAGGTGCGCGTCGTGCTGACGGAAAAGAATCTCGACTTCACGATGAAGGCCGAAAAGCCGTGGGAACGGCGGCCGGAATTCCTCGCGCTCAACCCCGCCGGCGAAGTGCCGGTCCTGATCGAGCCGGACAGCACCGTGCTCGCCGGCACGGACTCGATTGTTGAGTATTTGGATGAGGTTTATCGCGACAAGATATTGATCGGCATCAATCCCGCCGATCGCGCCGAGGTACGCCGTCTCGTCGCGTGGTTCGACATCAAGATGGATCGCGAGGTCACCGAGAACCTGGTCGGCGAAAAAATGCTGAAGCGCATCGGCCGCGAGGGCCAGCCGAACTCGCAAGCAATTCGCGCCGGCCATGCCAACCTGCCGCACCATCTCGACTACATCAGCTACCTGGTCGACCGCCGCCGCTGGCTCGCCGGCGATTTCTTTTCGGTCGCCGACATCACCGCGGCGGCGCATCTGTCGACGCTCGACTATCTCGGGGACGTGCCGTGGGACGAGCACGAGCTGGCGCGCGAGTGGTATGCGCGGATCAAATCCCGGCCCAGCTTCCGCGCGATCCTTGCCGACCACGTGCCCGGCCTGTCGCCGCCCAAACACTACGCCGACCTCGATTTTTGACGCTGTCCCCACCATCACCCACCAAAATCATGCCTCCCCCGGGCTTGACCCGGGGGTCCACGAGTAGCTGCGACTTATTCGTGGATGGCCGGGTCAAGCCCGGCCAAGGCGTTTGACGGCAAGGCCGAGGCTTGGAGGCGCACTATCGGACGGTGGCGGCCGCTTTTGTCATCCTCCTGGTGGTGGCGAGCGTGCCGCTGTTCTCGACCGTGCTGCCACCGCTGGTCGATTATCCCAACCATCTCGCCCGGCTGCACCTGATCGCCGAGGGCGGCAACCAGTTCTACGCCGTGCAATGGGCACCACTGCCGGATCTGGCGGCGGACCTCATTGTCCCGGCCTTGGCCCAGATCGTCCCGCTCGACATGGCCGGAAAACTGTTCCTGGTGCTGACCTTCGCGCTGCTCGCCGGCGGGACGGCGTGGCTCAACCGCGCCGCAACCGGATGCTGGCGGCTGTGGCCGCTGCTGGCGTTTCTGCTGCTCTACGACCGCATCCTGCTGTGGGGTTTTATCAACTACCTCTTCGGGTTGGGTCTGGCGATCTGCGGCCTCGCGCTGTGGCTGAGCCTCGACGAGAAACCGGCGTGGCGCGCCGGAGCTTCAGCGCTGGTCGCGCTTGCCTGCTTCTTCAGCCATATCGCCGCATTCGGCATCTATACGCTGGCGATCGTCGGGATCGAGCTGCCGCCGATGCTGAGGCTCTGGCGCGCCGGCGATTACCGTGGGCTCGCGACACGGCTGGCGATCGACGCCATTCCATTCGTGCTGCCGGCGATCCTCTTTCTGTTCTTCCAGCCGTCGGGTACGGGCGGGCCGGTCAGCTACGGGAATTTTGCCCGCAAGGCCGATCTGCTGTTCAGCGTGTTCGACAATTACAGCCGCCCCTTCGACATCGCTTGCTTTGCGCTGTTTATCGCCCTGTTTGGCGCGCTGGCCTGGCGCCGACGGCTGTGGATCGCGCCGCAACTCGGGATTGCGCTGGCGATCCTTTTCGCAGCCTACCTGCTGCTGCCGAGCCAGATGATGACTGGCTCGGGGGTCGACCGCCGCATCCCGGTCGCGCTGTTCCTGCTGGTGATCGCCTCCAGCGCGCCACGCCTGCCGGCGCGTGCGGCTCGCCTCCTCGGCATCGCCGCCGGCGCACTGTTCATCGCCAGAATGGCGGTGATCGAAGCGGTGTGGCTCCACGCGGACCGGCTATACGCAGCGGACATCGCGGTCATCGACACCCTGCCGCAGGGGGCGAAGCTCGCCGTCGCCTACCCGCTGCGCGATATAAATGCCGGCGCGATCCCGCAGCTGCACGTCGCGACACTGGCAGCCGCGCGGCGCGAGGCTTTCGTGCCGACGATTTTTGCCTATCCGACGCAGCAGCCCCTGATCTTGCGTCCGCCCTATGATGCGCTCGCAGCGCGAACCTCACCGACCCGGCTGTGGGCGGCGTTTGTCGAAGGTGACGCCGGCGCCCGCGCCGCAGTGGCGCCGGTGCTCCGGGATTACGACTTTATCATTTTCGCCGACCGTGACGCCTTAAGGGTTCCACCCGATGCCTGCCTCAAGCCGATGGCGTCGGCGCCGCGTTTTCAGCTCTTCGCACTTTCCCCCGGCTGCTTCTGATCAGCGGCAGAGCGCCGGCCAATGCCGGTTGCGCTGCCAGCGCGACAGCGCCCTCCCTTCCGCGTAAGGCCAGTGTGCAGCGAGGTGCCAGCCATCGGCATCGTAACGAAACAGTGCCGCCTCGCCTGGCGGCGATCCCATCAGCCCGGTGGGCGTGCACGAGATGAGGGCTAGATCGTATCCGCGCGCTGCGGCGGCATCCAAGGTGGCGGCATCGGCCGTCTTTTCGCGGAGCAGATCGAGCCCGCGCCGCCGCGGGGGTTCGCTTGCCAAGTCGCCGGCGAGCAGGTCGCCAACCTCGCCGTCATCGCCCGGCAGCAACAGCGCGAGCCGGTCGCCATCCCGCAAATGCGGCTTCAGTTCCGCCGCCAGGTCGCGGACCAGAGGCTGCGGCATCGCAAGATCAAAGCGCAGCCGCTCGGCAAACGCGACGGGGGCCAGCAGGGCCAACGCTACGACAACCGCCGCCACGGCCCGCCCACGCCGCGGTCCGGCCCAGCGCACCGGCCACAGTTCGCACGCCGCCAGCGCCAGCGAGGCCACCAACAGCAGCGAGAGATGCGTGTTATAGCGGAAATAGGAATGCGCCTCGGCCGCCATCTCGGCCGAAAAATGCGCGATGTAGGTGACGATCAGAAACCCGTTGTAGAGCACGAAAGCGACCGCGTTGAACGCGAGAAACCGCGCCGCCGGCGACCAGCCCCGCGCCCGCAACAGCAGCGCCAGGCAGACAAACGACAGGAGTTCCAGCGCGAAAAAGGTCGGCTTTTCAGCAATTGACCCGGCGATGGCCTTGAATGTCGCCGGCAGCAGCGACCAGTTCCAGGCGCCGGGCGGCAACGGCTCCAACTCAGTGACGCCAGCGTGCGCGGCATAGTAGCGCCAGACCACATACAACAAGGCGGCCGGCATCAGCACCAGCGCGGTCGCACCAATAACCCGCCGAAAACGGGCGGGCCGTTCGGCGATCACCGTAACCACCGCCGCCCCGGCAATGGCCAGCACCAGGCCGATCCCCGACTGCTTGGTGTTGATCATCGCTGCCAGGACCAGCGCCAACTCGCGCCAATGCGCTCGTCCCTCATTCGCCTCGATGAAGAGGATCGTGGCGAACAGCGCCGTCACCGCCAGCGCCGTCTCGCCATAGGCCGAGAAATGAAAGCGCGGCACAAACCCCGGATCGGCCAAGGTGACGAGCAGCATGCCGAGCGCCGTGGCGGTCCAGCCCGGCATCGCGGCCCGCCGCATCAGCAGCCGGCCGATCGCGAGTCCAGCGATCAGCCGCAGCATCACATTGTCGAGCGACATTCCCGCCGCCGGATAGTCCGGCCAGACGAGCGCGCCGAGAAACGCCAGGAACTGCGTGTTGTAAGGCGCCGCCGGCAGGAACGAATAGCTCGGCGGTCCCGCCGCGGTCGGCAATCGCGCGTAATCGACGAGGTAATCGACGTTGGGCAGCAGGTTGAGAAAGCTGTCGACCTGCGACGGCCGTACCCCCGCCATCACCACCCAAAGCGGCAGCGTCAGCAGCAATAGGCATCCGAGCGCCACCCCATCCTGACGGCTGACCCGACGGCTCGGCACAAGCTGCACCGCCACCGCGGCAACCACGATCGCAGCCGCCGGGACACGCAGACTGACCGGCACAAAGACGCCACAAAGGGTCAACACGACACACAACGCGCCCCATCCGGCGATCACGCGGACTTCCGCAGCCGCGTTTCGACCGGCCGCGGCCGTGCCGATCAGCAGCAAGACCGCGGCGACGCCCCAGGTGATCACTACCGCCAAGAGACCCGTGAGCCCGGGTAGGTAAAGCGCCATCGATCGCGTGCTTGCCGTCCTGCGGTCCGCCGGTTATCGCCGGCCGCTCGCGGGTGGCGCCGGGTTCTCTTTGAGTTCGAGCCGCTCGATGTTGGTTTTCGCCGCGGCGTCCTCCGCGGTGCCGGGGGCGAGTTGCGATACCATGACCCAGTCGCGCCGGGCCCCGTTGTCGTCGCCCTTAAGCCGCAGGATGTTGCCGCGTTCCAGTAAGGCCGCGACCGAGTTGGGCGCGAGGCCGATCGCCTTGTCGACATCGCCCAGCGCCGCGTCGAGCTTGCCGAGCTCGCGGTTGGCCGAGGCGCGGTAGATCAGCGCGTCGGCGCGGTTCGGGTCGCTCATCAGCACCCGGTCGAGATCGGCGGCGGCCTTGTCGTACCAGCCTTCGCTGCCGGCCGCCTCGGCGCGGTCGACCAGCAGGTCGGCGTCACCCGGCAGCAGATTTCAGCGCCGCCGTATCGGCGGCGTAGGCCCGCGCCGCATCGCCAGCGAGGAGCCAGGCCTGTGCCGCCTGCCCGAGCACCTCGGCGCGCAGCGAATTCGGCGCATGCACCATCGCCTGGGCGAGGGTTTCGAGCCGGGTCGCCCCTTCCTTGTACTGTTTGAGACCGACCAGCGCGACCGCATAGCAATGGTCTGCGGGATGCGCGCCGCCCCGGCTCTGCCAATGCTCCGACAGGTCGCGGGCGGCGGCAGCGTCGTTCTGCGCGAGTTTCATGCATTGCTCATAGGTCGCTGCGTCGCTGGCCGCGGATTTCGGCGGACCGGACGGCTTGCGGGCAGGGGGAGTATAGGGAGGCGGCTCCGCTTTCGGCGCCGGCGCGGCGGAGATCGGCGGGCCGACCTGATCGGCGGCCCGCGTCGGGACGGCGAACCAGACGCCACACGAGAACGCACAGGCTAACGCAACGGCTCGTCTCATCGACCTTCCTACATTGCCGCCGTCATCGAATAGCATACGGCCGTGCGTCCTTCGAGACGGCGCTTCACGCCTCCGCAGGATGATAAATGTCTGTGGATGACATCGAAAAATCCCGTCATCTTGAGGAATGGCATCAGGCCCCGTCTCGGAGGCGTAAGGACGCTCGTTATGGCCATTACCGCCGCCAAACCATTTGAAGCGCCGACCGTGCAGTCGCTGTCGGTGCGGCTGGTCGTCGATTTATACCATGACATCTTCATGCCGAAGGCCGAGCACCCGTTCTGCCGGATCGAGCATGTCGGCCGCATGCCCGGCCGCGAAAAGGAAACCTTCGCCTGCGAGTGGGGTCTGTCGCTGCACCTCGAATCAGAGGCGTCCGGGCGGCGGCATCAATATCTGCTCGATTTCGGCTTCACCCCCGAGGTGCTGAACCGCAATTTCGACCTGCTCGGGATTGCGCCCGACAAGCTCGACGGGCTGATCCTCAGCCATTCGCACCGCGACCATTACGGCGGGATGGTGGGTTTCGTCGAGCGCTACCGGCCTGGGCTGCACGACGACATCAAGCTCTATACCGGCGCGGGCGACCTGACCTTCCGCGAGAAATGGACCGGCGCGCGCGGCGGCGACCCGATCTCGGTCGGTGCGCTCGATGGCGAGGCGCTGGAGGTGGCGCATGTCGAGACGGTGTGCTGCGAGCATGCGCACGCACTGGCCAAGGGACCAAGCGGCCCGTTCACCAGCGGCCCGATCGCCTGGCAGTCGTTCGAAAAGGTGACCCCGACGACGCTGGTCGAGCCGACCCCCCTCGACCATTTCAGTGACGCCGAGCGCCGCGGCCGGCTGGTGCTCGACAAGCACCCGGACGAGCATGCCACCTGCTATGTCGTGCAAGGGCGCGGGTTGGTGGTGATCTCGTCCTGTGGGCATTGCGGCATCGTCAATACGGTCAAGACCGCGCAGGCGGTCTCCGGGGTCGAGAAGCTGCACGCGGTGATCGGCGGGTTTCATCTCGGCGCCGCGCCGGCGGATTATATCGAACACACGGTCGCCGAATTGAAAGCGCTGGCGCCCGACGTGGTCGTGCCGATGCACTGCACCGGCCGACCGTTCATCGACGCCGCGGTGCGCGCCATGCCGAACCAGGTCGTGCAGTCGAGCACGGGCAGCCGCTTCACGTTCGGCGTGTGATTTAATTTCGTCACCCCCGCGCAGGCGGGGGTCCAGGGCCGCGGCAACGTCACTCGCCCTGGATTCCCGCTTTCGCGGGAACGACGAAGGAGTGGACAATGCGCCTGTTCTACCAGAGCCTTGGCGCGAGCCGCCGGTCGACCGACGGCCCCTATGCGCAAAAGCTGGCGGCGATCCTCAGCAAGGCCGCAGCGCCGGGGACGGAAATCGACGTGCGCGGCCTGGCGCCGGGGAAGGCGATCGCCGACCAGTACCGCTATCTCGAATTCCGCGACACCGGCGAAATCCTCGAAAACGGGCTCAGGGCCGAGCGCGAAGGCTATGACGCGTTCCTCATCGGCAATATCTTCGAGCCCGGCCTGCATGCGCTGCGCGAGCTGCTGAATATCCCGGTTCTCGGGCTGTGCGAGGCGTCGGTCCATCTCGCCTGCCTGATGGGCGCGCGCTTTTCGGTGGTCAACGCCAACGCAAAGTTCGCCCAGCGGGTCGGCGAGAACATCGCGGCTACCGGGCTTGCCGACCGGCTCGCCTCGATGGAGGAGATCGAAATCGAGCGCGCCGGGGAGTTCGACCGCGCCTTCGAGGACGAGAGCGCGCGGCAGGCGGTCATCGAGCGCTTCCGCGCCGCCGCGCGCCGCGGGCTCGACAACGGCGCCGAATGCGTGATCCCGGCCGGCGGCATCGTGATGACGATCCTCGCCGATGCCGGCGTCCACGAGGTCGACCGGGCACCGGTCGTCAACGGGCTGATCGCGCTGGTCAAGATGGGCGAGCTCGCGGTCAATATGCGCAAGCTGACCGGCCATTTCACCAGCAAGCGGCTGACTTACGCGCCGCCCACCGGCGCGCTGCTCGACGATGTCCGCGCGGCCTATGGGTTCGAAATCTACCCTGGCGCGCGCTGAACTGCGGCAAATTGGCGGAATATTAGGCGGAAGGTGCTTTCCGGCTGCCAAGTAAAGAGCGCCGCAATTGACAGCTATGCCGCGCATCGTTACCAACGGCGCAATAACAAGTCCTTGTCAGGATGTCGTAAGGTTTCGAGGGGGAGACGCGCTTTTGCCGCCCTTGCTGGAAGTCCGCAACTTGCGCACCGAGTTCCGCACCGGGGCCGGACTTGTGCGCGCCGTGGACGGTGTGTCCTACACGGTCGATCCGGGTGAGACGGTCGCGGTGGTCGGCGAGAGCGGCTCGGGCAAATCGGTCGGCGCGCTGTCAATTCTGCGGCTCATCCCGGACCCGCCCGGCCGCGTGGTCGGCGGCGAAGTCCTGTTCAACGGCCGCGACCTGATGAAACTCACCGAAGCCGAGATGCGCGAGGTGCGCGGCGGCGAGATCGGCATGGTGTTCCAGGAGCCGATGACCTCGCTCAACCCGGTGCTGTCGATCGGCCGGCAGATCACCGAGATGGTCGAGCAGCATCGCGGGGGCGACCGCGCCGTCGCCGAAAAGCGCGCGCTCGAGCTGCTGGGGCTGGTCGGCATCGGCGACGCGCATCGCCGGCTCAAGCAGTACCCGCATCAGTTGTCCGGCGGCATGCGGCAGCGGGTGATGATCGCGATCGCGCTGGCCTGCGAGCCGAAG
The DNA here is from genome assembly GCA_963778385.1 of uncultured Alphaproteobacteria bacterium. GTDB lineage: Bacteria > Pseudomonadota > Alphaproteobacteria > ATCC43930 > CGMCC-115725 > DATARH01. The sequence goes on from CAVZUA010000002.1 coordinate 137,053, forward strand.
CTGATCATCGCCGACGAACCGACCACCGCGCTCGACGTGACGATCCAGGCGCAGATCCTCGAATTGATGCAGCGGTTGACACGCCAGCTCGGCGTCGCGCTGATCGTGATCACCCATAATCTCGGCATCGTCGCGCGCTACGCGCACCGGGTGAACGTGATGTATGCCGGGCGCATCGTCGAGAGCGGATCATCGGCGGCGATTTACCACGACCCGCATCATCCCTACACGATGGCGCTGCTAAAATCGGTGCCGCGTCTCGACCGGCCGCGCCAAGCGCGGCTCGACCCGATCGAGGGCCAGCCGCCCGATTTGACCCGGCTCGATCAGGGCTGCTCGTTTCGCTCGCGCTGCCGCTTCGCGGTCGAGCGCTGCAGTCTCGCTAGGCCGAGCCTCGACCCGATCGGTGCGCCGGGACAGTTCGCCGCCTGCTTCCGCAGCCACGAACTCACCGAAGCCGGACAGGCGGCATGAGCACCGCGGCGGAAATGCGCACGACGCCGCAAGCTGGCGAGCGGCCGCTCCTCGAGGTACGCGGCCTAAAGATGCATTTCCCGATCACCGAAGGGATCATCGCCAGCCGCAGGATCGGCGAGGTGAAAGCGGTCGACGGGGTCAACCTGACAATCGGCCGCGGCGAGACGCTGGGGCTGGTCGGCGAGAGCGGCTGCGGCAAGACGACGATGGGGCGCTGCATCCTGCGCCTCGAAACCCCGACCGAGGGCGCCATCCTTTACGACGGCATCGATATCGCCGGTCTCAACCGCAGGGCGCTGGTCTCCTTGCGCCGGCGCATCCAGGTGATCTTCCAGGACCCGTACAGCTCGCTCAACCCGCGCCAGAAGGTCGGCGCCATCTTGGCCGAGCCGATGAAGGTGCACGGCATCGAGCCCGACGCCAGAAAGCGCGAGGCCAAGGTACGCGAGTTGCTGTCGGTCTGTGGGCTCAACCCGAACTTCGCCGACCGCTATCCGCACGAGATGTCGGGCGGCCAGCGGCAGCGGGTCGGGATCGCGCGGGCGCTGGCGGTCGACCCTGAATTCATCGTCTGCGACGAGGCGGTCTCCGCGCTCGACGTGTCGATCCAGGCGCAGATCATCAATCTGCTCGAGGATTTGCGCGACAAATTCAACCTCACCTATCTCTTCATCGCGCACGATCTCAGCGTCGTCCGGCATCTCTGCCAGCGCGTCGCGGTGATGTATCTGGGGCATGTCGTCGAGCTCGCCGCCTGCGACGAGGTCTTCGACAACCCGCTTCATCCCTACACGAGGGCGCTGCTCGCGGCGGTGCCGGTGCCCGACCCGACGGTCGAGGCCGACCGCACCTTCCAGCCACTGCCGGGCGAGGTGCCGAGCCCGATCAACCCGCCTCCGGGTTGCGTCTTTCACCCGCGCTGTCCGATCGCGGTCGGGAGTTGTCGACAGGAAATTCCGGAGCTGCGCGAGCTGCGCCCAGGCCATTGGGTGGCGTGCAGCCAGGTGAGCTGAGACAAGAAGAGTTCAACAAAAGTTGTTGGTAGGGGAAGGGTACGAGTAGAAATGAGGACGTATCGGTTACTGATGAGCGCCGGGCTCGGCTTGGCGTTGGCGCTCCCGGCATACGCGGATGAGACGCCGAAAAACGGCGGCACGCTGACCTATCTGATCCCGGCCGACGCCCCGCCGAGTTTTGACGGGCATCGCGAAGAGACCTACGCGACGATCCACACGGTGTCGCCCTACTACTCGACGCTGATCCGCATCAACCCGGACAACCCGTCCTCGACGACCGATTTCGTCTGCGACCTCTGCACCGAAGTGCCGAAGCCGACCGATGACGGCAAGACCTACACGTTCAAGATCAAGGACGGCATCAAGTTTCAGGACGGCAACCCGCTCACGGCGGCGGATGTCGCGGCGAGCTGGAACGAGATCACCTTCCCACCCGAAGGCGTGCTGAGCGCACGCGGCAGCAATTTCCGTGACCTGGTGGAGAAGATCGACCAGCCCGACGATCACACGGTCGTTTTCCATTTGAAATTTTCCACCGCGGCGTTTTTGCCGGCGCTCGCCGATCCGTTCGCCTACATCTACGAGAAGAAGATCCTCGACGACCCGGCGCGCGGCCCGCACTGGTACGAGAAGAACGTCATGGGTTCCGGCCCGTTCTATTTCGACAGCTACGATGTCGGCCAAGCGATCAAGGGCAGCCGCAATCCAAACTATCATTTCAAAGGGTTGCCACACCTCGACCACATCGTCGGCATCTTCGCGCCGAAGGAAGCGACGCGGGTGGCGGCGATCCGTTCCGACCAGGCGGCGGCCGAATTCCGCGGCCTGCCGCCATCGGCCCGCGACGAGCTGAAGAAGGAGCTGGGTGACCAGGTCGCGGTGCAGGAAAGCGACTGGAACTGCGGCAGCGACCTGTTCTTCAACGAAAAGAAGCCGCCGTTCGACGACGCCCGCGTGCGCCGCGCGCTGACCCTTGCGATCGACCGCTGGGGCGGCTCGCAGGCGCTGTCGAAGATCGCCATCGTCAAGACCGTCGGCGGCATCGCGTTCCCCGGCTCACCGATGGCCGCGACGACCGACGAACTCAAACAGATGGCCGGGTTCTGGCCCGACATCGATAAGTCGCGCGCCGAGGCGAAAAAGCTGCTCAAGGAAGCCGGACAGGAAAACCTCAGCTTCGAACTGCTCAACCGCGACGTCGACCAGCCCTACAAATATGTCGGCATCTGGCTGGTCGATCAGTGGGCCAAGATCGGCGTCAAGGTTGTCCAGAAGGTGGTGCCGACCGGTCCCTGGTTCGCGGCGATGCGTTCGGGCGAGTTCCAGGTCGTGCACTATCCGATCTGTCACAGCGTGGTGAACCCGGTGCTCGACGTGCAGCCCTATCTGCCGGGCAGCCAGGAAAACATGGGCGGCGCGCCCGACCCGAAATCAAACGAGCTTTACGAGAAGGTGCTGCACGAGACCGACCCGGCCAAGCAGCACAGCGCGATGGTCGAGTTCGAAAAATACATCATGGACACTCAGGCGCATGCGACGCAGGTGATCTGGTGGAACCGCATCCTGCCGTACCGCGCCTATGTCAAGGGCTGGAAGATCAGCCCCAGCCATTACATCAACATGGATTTGGCATCGGTGTGGCTCGATAAGTAGGAATTTAGAACTTCTAAAAGGCGCCTTGGCCGGACTTGATCCGGCCATCCACGAATAAGCGGAGACTATTCGTGGACCCGCGGGTCAGCCCGGGGGATGCGGTAACGGGCATCAAAAAGAGTGCGAGCAGGGAGAGGCAAATGCGCTGGAGAATGCGGCTGGTTGCGGCAATCCCGGTCGCACTGTGCCTTGCGTCATCGTTGCAGCCCGTGGCCGCGGACGAGACCCCGAAGCGCGGCGGCACGCTCACCTACATGATCCCCGCCGATGCGCCGCCGAGCTTTGACGGCCACAAGGAAAGCACCTTCGCCACGGTGCATGCCTTTGCACCGTTCTACAGCCTGCTGGTGCGTATCAACCCGGACAATCCGGCCTCGACCACCGACATCGTCTGCGATCTCTGCACCGAGATGACGACGAGCGAGGACGGCAAGGTCTGGACCTTCAAGATCAGGCAGGGCGTCAAGTTCCACGACGGCTCGCTGCTTACCGCGGACGACATCGCCGCCAGCTTCAACATGATCGTCTTCCCGCCGGCCGGGGTGCTGAGCCCGCGCGTCGGCAATCTGATGATGGTGGACAAGATCGAGGCGCCGGATCCCGGAACGGTCGTCATCCGCCTCAAATTCGCGACCAAGGCCTTCCTGCCGGCGCTCGCGAGCCCGTTCAACTGGGTCTACAAGAAAGCGATCCTCGGCCAGGACCCGCACTGGTACGAGAAAAACGTGATGGGCACCGGTCCCTTCAAATTCATCGGCTACGAGACCGGCCAATCGGTCACCGGCACCCGCAATCCGGATTATTACGATCCCAAGCTTCCCTATCTCGATGGTTTCACGGCGATCTATGCCGACAAGGAAGCAACGCGCGTCGCGGCGATCCGCAGCGATCGCGCGGCGCTGGAATTCCGCGGCATGCCGCCCTCATCGCGCGACGAGCTGGTCAGCGCGCTGGGCGACCAGATCACGGTGCAGGAAGGCGATTGGGACGTCGGCAGCGCGGTTACGATCAATCACGAAAAGAAGCCGTTCGACGATGTCCGGGTGCGCCGCGCGCTGACCCTGGCGATCGACCGCTGGGGCGGCGCGCCGCCTTTGTCGAGGATCGCCATCGTACAGACGGTGGGCGGCCTGGCGTTCCCCGGCTCGCCGCTTGCCGCGAGCAAGGAGGAGCTGCAGCAGATCGCCGGATACTGGCCCGACGCGGAGAAATCGCGCGCCGAGGCGCGGCGTCTGCTCAGGGAGGCGGGGGCGGAAAATCTCAGCTTCGAACTGCTCAACCGCAATGTCGACCAGCCCTACAAATATGTCGGCATCTGGCTGGTCGACCAGTGGAGCAAAGTCGGGCTGAAGGTGACGCAGAAGATGGTCCCGACCAGCCTGTGGTTCGAGAACATGCGCAAGGGGGATTTCGAGGTCGTCGTCGAAGCGCCCGGTTACGGCATCGTCAACCCGGTGGTCGACATCCAGAAATTCCTGCCGGCCTCGCTCGAAGGCGAAAACTACGCGCGCTACGAAGACAAAAAGGCCGTCGAGCTTTACGAGCAGGTGCTGCACGAGAACGATCCCGTCAAGCAGCGCGCCGAGATGCGCGCCTTCGAGACCTACATGCTCGACACCCAGGCGCATGCGATGTGGGTGCTGTGGTGGCACCGCATCGTGCCGTACCGCGCCTATGTGAAGGGGTGGAAGATCACGCCCACCCATTTCATCAACATGGATATGGCCAGGATCTGGCTCGACAAGTGAACAATGGAAAAAGGCCCACCCCGGCGCAGGCCGGGACCCAGTTGTCCCGCGTAACAGCGGCTGATCGATGGGCCCCGGCCTTCGCCGGGGTGGGCCGACGAGAACGCGCGATCGGGAGTGAAACGATGCGAAGAACATTATGGTGCGCCGCGGCAATCGCGGCCTTTGCCGCCGCGGCGCCCGTGCTGGCGGACGAGACGCCGAAACGCGGCGGCACCCTCACCTACCTGATCCCGGCCGACGCGCCGCCGAGCTTTGACGGCCACCGCGAGGCCACCTATGCGACGGTGCACGCGACCGCGCCGTTCTACAGCGTGCTGATCCGCATCAACCCGCAGAACCCATCATCGACCACGGATTTCGTCTGCGATCTGTGCAACGAGATGCCGAAGCCGACCGACGACGGCAAGACCTACACTGTCAAGATCCGCGACGGGGTGAAGTTCCACGACGGCTCGCCGCTCACCGCCGCCGACGTCGCGGCGAGCTGGCAGGAGATCATCAGCCCGCCCGAAGGCAAGACCAGCGCCCGCCAGGCCTTTTACACGATGGTCGACAAGGTCGAGGCTCCCGACGCCTCGACGGTGGTCTTCCGCCTCAAATTCGCCACGACGGCGTTCCTGCCGGCGCTCGCCGACCCGTTCGCCTACATTTACGAAAAGGCGATCCTCGACAAGGACCCGCGCTGGTACGAGAAGAACGTGATGGGCTCCGGCCCGTTCAAGTTTGTCAGCTACGAGGCCGGACAATCGGTCAAGGGAGAGCGCAGCCCCGACTACTATCATAAGGGGTTGCCGTATCTTGACGGCTTCACGGCGATCTTCGCGCCCAAGCTGGCGACGCGTGTCGACGCGATCCGCGCCGACAACGCGGCGATGGAGTTCCGCAGCGAACCGCCCTCCGCGCGCGACCAGCTCGTCAAAGAACTCGGCGACAAGATCGCGGTGCAGGAGAGCGACTGGAACTGCGGCAACCTGCTCACCTACAACCACAAAAGAAAGCCGTTCGACGATGTCCGGGTGCGACGGGCGTTGTCGTTGGCGATCGACCAGTGGAAGGGCGGCCCGGCGCTGTCGAAGATCGCGATCGTGCGCACTGTCGCCGGCATCGTCTTTCCCGGTTCGCCGCTCGCCGCGACCAAGGAGGAACTACAGCAAATCCCCGGCTTCTGGCCCGATATCGAAAAATCCCGCACCGAGGCCCGGCGGCTGTTGAAGGAGGCCGGGCAGGAGAACCTGACGTTCGAAATGCTCAACCGCGATGTCGACCAGCCCTTCAAGTACATGGGTACGTTCGTCGTCGACGAGTGGAGCAAGATCGGCGTCAAGGTCACGCAAAAGGTCGTGCCCACCGGCCCCTGGTTCGAAGGCATGCGCACCGGCAATTTCGACGTGACGATGGAGGCCAACTGCCAGAGCGTCGTCAACCCGCCGCTCGATGTCGCCAAATACCTGCCGCATACCGTGTTCACCGAGAATTACGGCGGCTACGAGGACGACCACGAGATCGAGCTCTATAACGCGATGCTGCACGAGCCCGACCCAGCCAAGCAACGTGTCGCGATGCGCGCCTTCGAGAAATGGGTGCTTGACGACCAGGCGCATGAATTGCCGCTGACCTTCTGGTATCGGATAGTGCCGTATCGCTCTTATGTGAAAGGCTGGAAGATCAGCCCGAGCCATTTCGTCAATCAGGACCTGGCAACGATCTGGCTCGACAAATAGACTGACAGAAAAATCCACAAGAATTTCATGAACAGGGGAAGTGAAATGGGAAGATCATTCGGGCGAGTTGCATCGCTAGCCTTGGGATTCGCCGCAGCCCTCTCTTTACCGGTGGCGGCAGACGAGATGCCGAAGCGCGGTGGGATTCTGACCTACATGATCCCGGCCGACGCGCCGCCGAGCTTTGACGGACATCGCGAAGAGACTTACGCGACGATCCATTCCGTCGCGCCGTTCTACAGCCTTCTCATTCGCGCCAACCCGATGAACCCGGGCGATAACAGCGACTTGGTTTGCGACCTCTGCACCGAGATGCCGAAGCCGACCGACGACGGCAAAACCTACACCTTCAAGATCCGCCAAGGCGTCAAGTTCCACAACGGCGATCCCCTGACCGCCGAGGATGTCGGCGCCAGCTGGAACGAGATTGTCTTTCCGCCGCAAGGCGTCGTGAGTGTTCGTCAGGGCAATTTCACGATGGTCGACAAGATCGACGTAACCGACCCGACGACGGTCGTCTTCCGCCTCAAATTCGCCACCGACGCGTTCCTGCCGGCGCTCGCCGATCCGTATGCGTTCGTCTATCAGAAGAAGCAGCTCGACAAGGATCCGCACTGGTACGAAAAGAACGTGAACGGCACCGGCCCTTTCAAGTTCGTCAACTACGAGGCTGGTCAGGCGATCGCCGGTGAACGGAACCCGGACTACTACCAGAAGGGGCAGCCGTATCTTGACGGGTTCAAGGGCGTCTACGCCGACAAGCAGGTAACGCGCGTCGAGGCGATCCGCAGCGATCGCGCCGCAATCGAGTTTCGCGGCTTTCCACCGACCGTGCGCGACGAGCTGAAGCAGGCGATCGGCGATAAGCTCGCGGTGCAGGAGAGCGACTGGAATTGCGGCGGCATCCTGACGATCAATCACAAGCGCAAGCCGTTTGACGATGTGCGGGTGCGGCGCGCGCTCACCCTGGCAATCGACCGTTGGGGCTCGGCGGCCGATTTGTCGAAGATCGCGATCGTCAAGACCGTCGGCGGCGTCGTCTATCCGGGTTCGCCGCTCGCGGCGACGAAAGCGGAGCTGGAGCAGCTCGCCGGATACTGGCCGGACATCGAGAAGTCGCGCGCCGAGGCAAAGCGGCTGTTGAAGGAGGCCGGTGCCGAAGGGCTGACTTTCGAGTTGATGAACCGCTCGACCGACCAACCCTACAAATACTATGGCATCTGGGCCGTCGACCAGTGGAGCAAGATCGGCCTGAACGTCACCCAAAAGGTGCTGCCGACAGGCCCTTGGTTCCAGGCGCTGCGCGATGGAAACTTCGCGATATCCACCGAGGGCAACTGCCAGAACGTGGTCAACCCGCTTGCCGACGTCGCCAAATACTTGCCGTCCTCGGCGGCGTCGTCAAACTACGGCTATTTCGAGGACCAGACCGAAGTCGACATCTACAACAAGATGCTGCGCGAAACCGACAAGACAAAGCAGCGGGCGCTGATGCGTGATTTCGAAAAGCGCGTGCTCAGCGATGAAGCGCACTCGATTTACCTGCTGTGGTGGAGGCGGATCGTGCCGTATCAGTCCTACGTCAAAGGCTGGAAGATCGGCCCGAGCCATTATGTCAACCAGGACCTCGGCACCGTCTGGCTCGACCAATAGGACAAGCCGAGGCATGGTGAGTGGCATACGCATAGGGAGGCGGCGATGAACTTTGTGCTCCGCGCGGTATTGACGGGGGCAGTGATCGTGCTGGCGGCAAGTATGCTGGCGACGGGCGCGCTGGCGGCTGAAACGCCGAAACGCGGCGGGACCCTGACCTACATGATCCCGTCGGATGCGCCGCCAAGCCTCGACGGGCATCGCGAGACGACCTACGCGACAATGCACACCGCCGCGCCGTTTTACAGCGTGCTGATCCGCATCAACCCGGACAACCCGTCATCGACCACGGATTTCGTCTGCGATCTCTGCACCGAAATGCCGAAGCCGACCGATGGCGGCAAGACCTGGACCTTTAAGGTCCGCGACGGGGTCAAATTCCACGACGGCTCGCCGCTCACCGCCCAGGATGTAGGGAGGACCTGGCAGGAGATCGTCTTCCCCGGCGAGGGCGTGCTGAGCCCGCGTCAGTCGAATTTCATGATGGTCGACAAGGTGGAGGTGCCCGACCCCTCGACCGTCGTGTTCCGCCTCAAATACGCAACGACGGCGTTTCTCCCGGCCCTCGCCGACCCTTTCGCCTGGATCTACGAGAAGGCGATCCTCGATAAGGACCCGCATTGGTACGAGAAGAACGTCATGGGCTCCGGCCCCTTCAAATTCAACAACTACGAGACGGGCCAGGCGATCGAGGGCTTGCGCAACCCGGACTACTACCATCCCGGTCAGCCCTATCTCGACGGCTTCAAGGGCATCTTCGCCTCGAAGCAGGCGACTCGGATCGACGCGATCCGTGCCGACCGCGCGGCGATGGAGTTCCGCAGCTTTCCGCCCTCCGCCCGCGATGAACTCGCCAAGGAACTCGGCGACAAGATTTCCTTCCAGGACAGCGACTGGAATTGCGGCAGCGTCATTACCATCAACGAAAAGGTCAAACCGTTCGACGATGTGCGGATACGGCGCGCGTTGACCCTGGCGATCGACCGTTGGACCGGGGTACCCGCCCTGTCGAAGATCGCCACCGTGCATACGGTCGGCAGCATCATCTATCCCGGCGACCCGCTTGCGCCGACCAAGGACGAGCTTCAGACGATCGCCGGCTTCTGGCCCGACATCGAAAAGTCGCGGGCCGAAGCCAAGCGGCTGCTGAAGGAGGCCGGGCAGGAGAACCTAACCTTCGAGATGCTCAACCGCGACGTCGACCAGCCCTACAAATATGTCGGTATTTGGGCGGTCGATCAGTGGTCCAAAATCGGCGTCAAGGTCACACAAAAGGTCATGCCGACCGGGCCGTGGTTCGAGGCCGAGCGCACCGGCAATTTCTCGGTCGACCTGCAGGCCAATTGCCACGCCGTGGTCAACCCGCTGATCGACGTGCAACCCTATCTGCCGAGCTCGGTCAGCGAGCAGAATTACGGCAATTACGAAGACCCGGAGGAGATGGAGCTCTACAACAAGGCGCTCCATGAAACCGACCCAAAGGCGCAGCACGCGGCGATGCTCGCCTTCGCCAAGCACGTCATGGATACCCAGGCTCACAAGGTTATGATGGCGTGGTGGTACCGGATCGTGCCATACCGCAGCTATGTCAAAGGCTGGAAGATCAGCCCGAGCCATTACATCAACCAGGACCTTGCCAGCATCTGGCTGGATCAATAACGCGAGGGCCTGGACCAGGGAGAGCCGTCGAAGCCGATGCATCGCTATATCGTCAGCCGTCTTCTTCTGACGTTTCCGACGCTGCTCGGCGCGGCGGCGCTTGTCTTCATCCTGATGCGGCTGATCCCCGGGGATATCTGCCTGGTGCGGCTGGGCTCCGGCGGCACCAGCTTCACCGCCTCGGCGCTCGCCACCTGCCACGCCGAGATCGGCATCGACAACCCCTGGTGGCTGCAATTCGTCAAGTTCATCTGGGGGATGGCGACATTCGATTTCGGCACGTCGATGTGGTCGGGCAAGCCGGTAATCCAGGAAATTGCCACCCGCTTCCCGGTTTCGCTCGAGGTTGCGGTCTTGGCGACCATCATCGCCGTGGCCCTGGCGATCCCGCTCGGCACGATCTCAGCGCTGAAGCAGAACACCTGGATCGACCTGGTTGTCCGCACCTTCTCGATCGCCGGCATCGCGACGCCGGCATTCTGGCTCGGCATCATGTCGATCCTCTTCGTGCTCGACATAACGCAGGCGATCACCGGCCATCCCTGGATGCCGTCGATCGACTACGTGCCGCTGTGGAAAGACCCGCTCCGCAACCTGTCGATCGTCATGCTGCCGGCGATCACGGTCGGTTATCGCTATTGCGCGGTGTCGATGCGCATGACCCGCTCGGCGATGCTCGAAGTGCTGCGCGAGGACTACATCCGCACCGCGCGCGCCAAGGGGCTCCTCGAAAAGATCATCATCAACCGCCATGCCCTGAAGAACGCGCTGCTGCCGGTGGTCACGGTGATCGGCATCGAGTTCGCGTTCCTGATGGGCGGGCTCGTCGTCACCGAGCAGGTCTTCAACCTCAACGGCATCGGCCGGCTGATGGTGCTGTCGGTGCAGAACCAGGACTACACGCTGACCCAGGCGTTGGTCATGTTGGTGGTGACCATCGCCGTGTTGAGCAACCTTGTGGTCGACCTGCTCTACGCCTGGCTCGACCCGCGCATCAGCCTGAAATAAGGCCAAGGGATTAGCGACGATGACCGATATCGCCCCGACCCCCGCCGCCGCCGCCGTCCTTGCCGACGACAGCTACGTCGCACCGCGCGGCGTTTGGGCGGCGACGATGCGCTTTCTGCGCCGCCAGCCGGTCGGCACGATCGGCATCGTGCTGGTGGCGATTTTCGGGCTCGCCGGCCTGCTCGCCGACTGGATTGCCCCCTACAACCCGACCGCCAACGATTTCTCGGCCATGACCGAGGCGCCGAGCTGGGCGCATTGGCTCGGCACCGACCAGCTCGGCCGCGACATCCTCTCGCGCATCCTGTTTGGCGCGCGCACCGCCTTTATCGTCGGCATGACCTCGGCGATCGTCGGCGGGGCGTCGGGGCTCGTGCTCGGCGTCGGCAGCGCCTATTTCGGCGGGCGCATCGACCTGATATTGCAGCGCATCCTCGACATCATCATGTCGTTCCCGCTGATCATCATGGCGCTGGCGGTGGTGTCGATCTTTGGCACCGGCGTGCACAACGTGATCGTTGCGATCACCATCCCCTTGATCCCGCGCTGCGCGCGCGTCGTGCGGTCGAGCGCGCTCTCCATCCGCAACGTGCCCTATGTCGACGCGGCGCGGGCGCTCGGCTACAGCCACTCGCGGATCATCCTCGCGCATATGGTGCCGAACGTCACAGCGCCGTTCCTGATCATGCTGACCTCGTTTGTCGGCCAGGCGATCCTCGCCGAGGCCTCGCTCTCCTATCTCGGGCTCGGCGTGCAGGAGCCGGTTGCCGCCTGGGGGCTGATGCTGCAGGGCGGCGCCGAGGAATACGCCTCGACCGCGCCGTGGATCGCGGTCTTCCCCGGCCTCGCGATCATGCTGACCGTTTTCGGCATCAACCTGTTCGGCGACGCCCTGCGCGACGTGCTCGACCCGAAACTGCGCGAGCGGTAGCAAGCGACTACCGCGTCCGGCGATCCCATGCGGAGCGATCCGGATCGTCGTCGGGCGACGGAGCACGCTTCAACCTGCGCGGCTGACGAGCCGGACCGTCGTCGTCAACGTCGATCGGAATGCCGGCGGCGTCCTGCACCGCAGCGTTCTGCGAGCCCCACACACCAGGGTAAAGCGGCACCGGTGTGCCAGGCACGGCGCCCGCCACCGGGGGCGGCGGGGGTTGCAGTGTATTGAAGATCGGCGCCGGGGCGCGCGCCAGTTCGGGCGGCGGCGGGGCGCGCATGCCGGGCCATAACGGCGCTGGGGCGCCAGTCGCGGCAACATCCGGGCTGGCGGTGCTCGCGATCGGGGCACCGCTGCGCCGCGCCACGATAACCGGCAGGCCCCTGCGCTGCATGCCGGCGCGGTCGACCGCACCCCAATCGAGCGTCTGCGCATTGTCGCCGGCGGCGGCGTTGACCATTTCGCGCAAGCCTTGCGGCGGGCGCGGCGTCATCGGTTGCTGGACATCGACCTCGTCCGCCTGGTCCTTGTCGGGATGGGCCTCCAGATAAAGGGCGTCGCCGACCCATGCGGCGCTCGCCTCTTGCTCGATCACCCGCACCGGAGTGCCGACCGCCGCTTCGCCGAACAGCTTTTCGATGTCCTCGGGGTAGAGATGGATGCAGCCATGGCTGACATTGCGGCCGACGCCATCGGGCTTGTTGGTGCCGTGGATCAGGTAGTTCTTCCAGCCGAGCCGCAACTCGTAGGCGCCGAGCGGGTTGTCGGGGCCGGGGCCGATCGCCGCGGGCAGATCGGGCTGCTCGGCCCGGATCGAGGGCGGCGGCACCCAGGGCGGGTCGGCGATTTTAGCGACCACGCGGGTGACGCTGTGCGGCGTATCGAACCCGGTGGCGCCGATGCCGATCGGGAAGGTCTCGACCCGGCCGCCGCCGGGCGGGAAGTAATAGAGCCGCCGCTCGCCGAGGTTGAGCACGATCCCAGTGCGCGGCGCGTCCGGCAGCACGTAAAGCGTCGGGATCAATAGCTTGCGGCCCGCCGGCGGTACCCACGGGTTGATCCCCGGGTTCGCCGCCAGGATCTCGGTGTAGCCGACGTCGAATTGCCGCGCGATATCGGCCAGCACCTCACCCTGCCGGACGACATACTCCTGGATTTGGCCGACGGCCTTGTCGGCTGGCGACAAGGGAAATTCCGCCGCGCCAGCGCGCGGGGCCGCCACGACCGCGGCCATCAGCGCAGCGCCAAGCGCGATACGCGCGATAACCTGCGAGACCGAGATGGTCACGCCTTCCTCCGTCCGAAATTGCGAGGGTCGCCCGGATTGGCGCTCAGGCGACCCGCGCCGGCAAGTTACTTGTGCAGACTGCGCTGGTACATCGTGCTCGACTGGCTTATCGCCGTCTGCGCATCGGCTTCGGCCTTCGCCGCCAGGTCGTAGGCGGCGTTGGCCCGCGCCATCGCCGCACAGGCATCGCAGGGCGGCGGTGGCGGCGGCGCACAAGCGCCAAGCAGCAGCAGCGAACCTCCCAGCAACGCGATCACCGGAATGCTTTTCGTCATCAGGGCACCCTTTTTGCTTGCTCCCGATGTAAAAACGGCGAGCAGCAAAAAGGTTCCGCTGTGGTTGCAATCCCCGCGGCTTTTCGCACCGTCCCGCAAGCAAGCGGAACGTCAATAGCAGCGTTCACGCGAACGCGGCGAACAGCTCCTCCACCGCTTTCATCTGGTTGCCCGAGGCGGAGGACGGCACGATGACCGGCGTCGTCACCCCGGCTTCCCGCCAAGCGGCGATGCCATCGCGCACCTGCGCGGCCGAGCCGAAGAGCGTCGCGTCGGCGAGCCATTTGTCGCTCATCAGGCTCGGGATGTCGGCTTGGCGACCGGCGGCGACCGCCGCCTCGATCGCGTTCATCTCGTCGACGTAGCCGGCTTCCTTCCAGTAGTTGCGGTAGTTGGGCAGCATCGTGTAACGCGTCAGCGTGCGTTGGTTGACCGCCTTCGCCGCCTCGACATCGTCGCTGATGCAGGCGGGATCATGTTGGCGACGAGAAAATCGGGGTCGGCACGCTTTGCCACCGGCAGCACCCCCAGCGATGCCGCCATGTGCGAGCGGCTGGCATTGGCGAAGATGAGGCCCTCGGCAATCTCGCCCGCCAGCGCCACCATGCGCTTGCGCAGCGCCGCGAGGATGATCGGCGGCAGCGCGCCAATGCCCTCGAACGAACGCAGCTTCTCGACAAAGGCACGGGTATCGCCGAGCGGCGGTCCCGGCGTCACGCCCATGCGGACATGGGCGGGCCCATGCGCGACTCCGATCCCGAAGGCGAACCGGCCGCCGGAAATCTCGTGGATATAGGCCGTGGCCTGGGCAAAATCCTCGGTCACGCGGCCGTAGATCGGCGCGATCGCGGTGGCGAACCTGATGCTCTTGGTCGCCACCGCCAGCGCAACGCATTGCGCCATGTTGCTGAAGATGCTCGGCACATAGATGCCGGCAAAGCCGCGCCGCTCGATCTCGCATGCGAGATCGAGAGTCTGCTGCCGCCGGCCGGGCACCGCGACGAGGGAAAGAGCTGGGAGGGGTTCGGGCATACTTTGCTCCTCACGCTGTCCGCAAATTAATGACTGACACCGTCATGAACAGCGCCAAAACGACGACGAAGAGGAGCATCAAAAACAAGATTCCGAGCCAATAAAGGAGGGGATTCGCAGCGCGGTTTATGACGAACTCGAGCCCCAGCCAATCGGCCACCCAGAATAGCGGATCGATGACGACCGAACCGCGGCTGAGCGCCGTCGCGACCCGCCAGGCCAGATACAGTTCGATGCCCAGCATGATGCCGATAACGACGCACCAGGCCAACGGCGACATCGCTGCTACTCCGCCGCCACCGGGCGCAATTGCACTGAATTCGGGCCGTAGCGGTCGCGGAACGGTTCGGTATCAATCTCCTCCAACTCGATCTCGCCGGCGAGCACTTTGGCCTTCCATTCCTCCTGCGCCGGGATGTTGGCGTGGAACTCCGGCATCACCTCGCGGGCGAAGAGTTCGAGGCTTTCGTAGATATGCGCGTGGGTATTCTTGCCGGCCTGGTTGAGCAGGATGACCTGGTCGATATGCGAGGTCTCGAAGCGGCGCAGTTTGCGCCGGATCGTTTCCGGTGAGCCGATCAGCCCGCCGCGCAGCGCGCGCTCCAGCCCCTCCGGGTTCTCGCGCTTCCACTTCTCGTATTCGTCCCACAGGTTGACCGTGCCCGGCGCCGGCCGTTCGCGGGTCGCGCTCTGTCCGTAAAAGCGCAACGCAAACTGGAAGAACGGAATGCCGTCGGCGCGGCGGCGCGCCTCCTCGTCGGTCTCGGCACACATGAAATAGCTGGTCAGCGCGATATTCGGGTTCACCCGATAGTCGGCGAGCTTTTCCTGCCGTTTGACGAAGGCGTTGTAATAGGCGTGCACCCAGGCATGCGCAGCGTCGGCCGAAAGGAACTGAAACGCCAGCGCACCAAGGCCGCGGCGCCCGGCCATCTCGATCGTATCCAGCGCCGAGCAGGCGACCCAGATCGGCGGGTGCGGCTTCTGGATCGGCTTTGGCAGCACATGGCGCAGCGGCATATCGAAATACTGGCCGTGATGCTCGCTCGGGCCGTCCTTGAACATCGGGATGATGGCGCGGATCGCCTCCTCCCAGATCGCGCGCTTTTCGCCATAGGCGACGCCGAACGGGTCGAGCTCGGTCGTGCTGGCGCTTTCGCCGGTGCCGAATTCGACGCGGCCGCGGCTCACCAGATCGAGCGCGGCGATACGCTCGGCGCAGCGCGCCGGGTGCGTGGTGGTGAGCTGCATGATGCCGTGCGCGAGGCGGATGTTCTTGGTGCGCTGCGAGGCGGCGGAGAGGAACACCTCGGGCGCCGGCGAGTGCGAATATTCTTCGAGGAAATGGTGCTCGACCTCCCAGGCGAAGTCGTAGCCGAGCCGGTCGGCCAGCTCGACCTGATCGAGCGCGTTCTGGTAGAGCGTCAGCTCGCCATCGGCGGTCCACGGCCGCGGCATCTGCAGCTCGTAGAAAATCCCAAATTTCATGTTCTGCCCTCTCGCGTCGCCTCGCCGCGATCATGGCGGGCGGCGCGGCAATGCTCAAGCGCTGGCGGGCGGTTCGTGTAGGATGGGTTGAGGAACGAAACCCATCATCGGTTCGCCGGGTCGATGGGTTTCGCGGCGCTCAACCCATCCTACGGCAGGGGCACGTCCGTCATGAAGGTCGGCCTGTTCATCAACACGCAGTTTCCGGAAGGCTTCAACGTCGCCGAGCACGTGCCGGCGATGATCGAGCAGGTGCACGCCGCGCGCGACGCCGGGTTCGCGTCGCTGTGGTTTCCGCATCACTGGCTGACCCATCCGATGCAGATGCTGCAGTTGACACCGGTGATGGGCTATCTCGCGGCGCATGCCGGCGACATGACGATCGGCCCCAACATCCTGATCCTGCCGCCGCTCAACCCGACCCACATCGCCGAGGAAGCCGCGACGCTCGACGTACTGACCGGCGGCAAATACATCCTCGGGGTCGGGCTCGGTTACCGCCAGCCGGAATTCGACGCGTTCGGCGTGCCGCTTTCCGAGCGCGCGCCGCGCTTCAACGAGGCGATCGGGCTGATGCGCCGGCTGTGGACAGAGGACCGGGTGACGCATCAGGGCCGGTTCTACACGGTCAACGACGCCGGGATCAGCGTGAAGCCGGTGCGCGCCGGCGGGCCGCCGATCTATATCGCCGCGCAGGCCGAGACGCCGGTAAAGCGTGCGGCGCGCATCGGCGATGCCTGGCTGATCGTCAACATCCGCGGGATCGGCAACCTCGTGCCGCTGATGCAGACCTACCGCGCCGCGCTCCAGGAATACAGCCGCACCCCGCTCGAATACCCGATCACGGTCGAATGCTATGTCGGCGAGCGGCATGCCACGGCGCATGAGGAATGCCGCGAACCGCTCGAATTCAAGTACAGCGCCTACGCCGCCTGGGGCATGGAGCACAGCAGCGGCACCTCGTTCGAGGATTTCGCCCGCGACCGCTTCATCATCGGCGACAAGGTCTCGGTCAAGGAGGAGATCGCGCGCTATCGCGAGATCCTGGGCGTCGACCATTTCATCATGCGCTGCCAATGGCCGGGCCTGCCGCAGGAGCGGACGCTGAGCTCGATCAAACGGCTTGGCGAGATTTTCGCATAGACGCCGGAACTGCAACGGCGCCCTTGCGTCCTTCGAGATGCGCCTGACGGCGCCCCTCAGGATGAGGAACGGTGGTGGATGGCATCAAAGAAAAGGCCTCATCCTGAGGTGCTCCGCGAAGCGAAGCCTCGAAGGACCCTCGATGTGCATCCAGCTATTGATCTAGGACCGTAACCCGATGGCCGAATTGCAGGCCGGCCAGGAAACCCAGACCGCCGAGGAGGAAGGCGGCTTTGCCGCGCAATGGCAGAGCACGCTGTGGGCGATGGTCACGGTGCAGTTCGTGATGACCATGGCGTTCTCGATGCTGACACCGATCATGCCGCTGCTGCTCCCCGAACTCGGCGTGCACAGCGTGGCGGCGATCGATATCTGGGCCGGCATTCTGTCGGGCATCACCTCGTTTGTCGCGGCGTTTGCCTCGCCGGTCTGGGGTCGTGTCGCCGATCGGCACGGCCGCAAACTGATGCTGCTCCGCGCCAGCTTGGCCATCGGCTTCTTTACCGCGCTGATGGGGTTGTCGGCCAATGTCTGGCAGTTCTTCGCGGCGCGCACGCTGATGGGCGTGTTTGCCGGGTTCTCGTCGACCGCGATCGCGCTGGTGGCGAGCCAGGTGCCGGAGTCACGGCTCGGATACTCGCTCGGCTGGCTGTCGACCGGGCAGCTCGTTGGCTCGCTGGTCGGCCCGATCGTCGGCGGCGGACTTGCCGATCTCACCGGCAGTTACCGCGTGCCGTTCTATATCACCGCGGCGATCATCTTCGCGTCGCTCGGCTTCGTGTGGTTTTGCGTGCGCGAGGAGTTCGTGCGGCCGCAATCGAGCAAGGGCAACCGTTCGCTCGCCGCCGGCCTGCTTGCGCTGATCAGCTCGCCGACCTTGCTGGCGCTGTTTTTCGTGCTGCTGATGGCGCAGTTCGGCGTGCGCACGGTACAGCCGATCGTCACGCTCTACGTCAAGGAGATGGTCGGCGACCTGCCCAATCTGGCGACGCTCGCGGGCATCGCGTTTTCGATCACCGGCGTCGCCAACGTAATCTCGGCGCCGTTTCTCGGTAACCGCAGCGACCGGATCGGCTATCGCCGGGTGCTGTTGATCTCGCTGCTCGGCAGCACGCTGACGACGCTGCCGCAGGCTTTCACCGACAATTACTGGCTCTTCACCTTCGAGCGCTTTGCGGTCGGCCTCTTCATCGGCGGCCTGCTGCCGACCGCCAACGCGCTGGTCGGGCGGCTGGTGCCGCGCTCGGATCGCGGCACGATCTACGGCATGACCTCCTCCGCGATGTTCATGGGCAATTCGCTGGGACCATTGCTTGGCGGGTTCATCGCCGCCGGGTTCGGGCTGCACTGGGTTTTCCTGATGACCGGGCTGGTCCTGGCGCTCAACCTGGTGTGGGTCTATTACCGCGTGCCGGAGTATCACGCGTCGCACAGCGATTAGATCCGACCGGAAATGCCCTACGACCGCAGCCCTCAACATTTCTTCCGCTTTGTGCGGCTGAAACCGATACTGATCCTGGCCCTCGCCCTCGCCGCGGCGGGTCCGCGAGCCGGTGCGCAATCGCCGCCGCAGACCGCGGGCGAACATTCCCGAGCGGACGCCCGCAATGCTCGGTATTGCGAGATCATCCCGGTCGTGCGCGACGGTCTCCATCTGGTCGCAACGGTGTACAACACACTGGGCCTGAACGATTGCCCGGCAGCCCTCTGGGACCGGCTCGCCGAAGACCCGCTGAAGCAGCGCTTTGGCGCGATCAAGGTCATGCTCAACGGGCCGCGCTATTTTCTGATGGACACGATCGCCGGCGAAGGGGCCACCGCTGCGGGCGAAACGATCGATGTCGGCGGGTTGGCGATGACCAAGCGCGCGACGATTGATCTCAGCCTGACCGAACTGGGCGAAGGGCCGTATCGCGAGCGCACGATCAATCGGGAGACGCGCTACGTGTTCGACGCCGGGAAGCCGGTATTCGTGCTCGCCGCGCCGAACGGCAGCCGCTATGCGATGCAGGCCTATGCGCAGATCGTCGATAAGACGCTTTCCTATGACGACCTGCCAAAGCTCGGCGATCGGCTGAAGCTGCCGCAGGGCTGGCGCTACACGGTGCTGGTGCCCGACAAGGACCTCGTGGTCGGCGCGCAGGGCAAGGCCACGGTCGTGCAGGACGAGCTCGCCGACACCTACCAGAAGCTCAACTGACCCAACGCTCCAACAGGATGCCGAACACGTTCCCTCGCCCGCCGAAGATCGTCGTGTTCACCGGACTCGGCCTGTCGTGCGAGTCGGGGTTTGCGCCGTTCGATCCGGCGACGATGCCCGAGGGCGTCGGACTTGAAGATGTGGTGACGCGCGACGGCTTCGCCCGCGACCCGACGCTGGTGCAGGATTTCTACAACCGGCGCCGCCGCGAACTGCAGGCTGCGGCGCCCAACTTGGCGCATGAGGCGCTTGCCGCGCTCGACCTGACGCAGCCGGGGGAGGTGCTGATCGTCACCCGCAACATCGACGATTTCCACGAACGCGCCGGAAACCGGGACGTGATCCACACGCATGGCGAGCTGCTGAAGGCGCGCTGCCTGATCTGCACCAAGGTCTCGGGCTGGTTCGACGACCTGGGCGACACCGACCACTGCCCGGTCTGCGGCAATATCGGGCATCTGCGCCCGCATATCGTCTGGGTCGGCGAGGAGCCCCTCGGCCTCGACAAGGCCTATATCGCGCTCGCGACCTGCGAGACGTTTGTCGCAATCGGCAATGCTGGTGGCGGCGAGCCGGGCCGCTCCTTTCTTGTCGAGGCTAAGCGCGCCGGCGCCCGGGCCATCGAATCCGCCACCGAGCCAACCCCGCTGTCAGCGGAGTTCAATGAGCGTCGGCATGGGCCGCTGAGCGAGACCATCACGGAATGGGTCAAGCAAACCGTCGGCGGACGCTAGCGCTCGTCCTTCCCAGCGCCGCGAGGCGGGTGATGGCTAAGCCGCCAGCTTCTCCCGCGC
The DNA here is from genome assembly GCA_963778385.1 of uncultured Alphaproteobacteria bacterium. GTDB lineage: Bacteria > Pseudomonadota > Alphaproteobacteria > ATCC43930 > CGMCC-115725 > DATARH01. The sequence goes on from CAVZUA010000002.1 coordinate 157,148, forward strand.
CGTTTCCTTGATCATCGCCGCGCCTTTCTCGGCGATCATGATGGTCGGCGCATTGGTGTTGGTCGAGCTGACCGCGGGCATCACCGAGGCGTCGATGACGCGCAACCCTTCCAGCCCGTGCACTCGGAGCTGGTCGTCGACGACGCTCATCGCGTGGCTGCCCATCATGCACGAGCAGCTCGCGTGGTAGACCGTCGAGCCGTTCTGCCGCGCGTAATCGAGCAGCTCGTCGTCGCTCTGCACTGACGGCCCCGGCACGTTTTCCTCGATGATGTGCTTGGCCAGCGCCGGCGCGGCAAACAGCCGGCGCAGGAATTTGAGCCCGCCAACCATCGCACGCTGGTCGGTCGTGTCGGAGAGGTAGCGCGGGTTGATCGCCGGCTGCTGCCGGGCATCGGGCGACTGCGCCAGCACGTAGCCGCGCGACAGCGGCCGCATCTGCCACGGGCCGCCGGTGATGCCCGGCCGATCGTCGAGCTTGCGGATAAGCCCCGGCTTGTAGCTCGCCGGCGCGAAGACGCATTGCACGTCCGGTGTCGCCGATTCCGGCAGCACCTTGACCGAGGCGGCGCAGAGCGAGGCGCCAAAGGTCATCATGCCGCGGCCCTGCAGAAAATATTTCCGCAGCTCGTTGGCGAAGCCGATCCCGCGGGCGCGCTCGTTGAGGGTTTCGAGGTCGCGCACATAGCACGAGATGCGGGCGATGTAATGATCCTGGAAATTCCGGCCGACACCGGGCAGCGCGTGATGCACGGAAATGCCGGCTTTCTGCAGCACCTCGGGATCGCCGACGCCGGACAGTTGCAACACATGCGGCGAGCCGACCGCACCCGCCGAAAGGATCACCTCGCGCGCCGCCGCCACATGTTCGACCTGGCTGTTGCGTGAATAGACGATGCCGGTGGCCCGATTGCCGTCAAACACGACGTGATGCACCAGCGCGCGGGTGATGATCTGCAAATTGGGCCGCTTTTTTGCCGGCCGCAGATAGGTGACCGCGGCGCTGGCGCGGCGGCGGCCGCCGCGCATCTGCTGGCACCAGCCGATCGAGTCGCCGGTGCCGCGCGGCAAATTGTTGACGTCCGGCCGGAATTCCACGCCAAGCTCCTGCGCCGCGGCGATGATCGCATGGCACGCTTCGGGCTGCTCGGTCATCGGCGACGTCGTCAGAAAGCCGGTGCGGCTATGGATTTCAGCCTCTTCGCCGGTCCACCTCTCAGCGCGCTTAAAGAATGGCAGCACATCGTCCCAGCCCCAGCCGCGATTGCCGAGCTGCGCCCAATGGTCGTAATCCTCGGGCTGGCTGCGGATGTAGATCAGCCCGTTGATCGACGACGACCCGCCCAGCACCCGGCCGCGCGGATAGGCGATGGCCCGCCCGGCGGTGCCGGGGTCGGCCTCGGCCTTGAACCCCCAGGTGAGCTGCTTGTGGTCGAGCAGCTTCATATAGCCGACGGGGATGTGGATGAGCGGGTTCCAGTCGCGCCCGCCCGCCTCGATCAGGATGACGCGGACGGCGGGGTCCTCGGTCAGCCGGTTGGCCAGCACGCACCCGGCCGAGCCTGCTCCGACGATGATGTAATCTGCTTGCATCGACATCTCCTGAGTGCCCCCACCCTGTCCCTCCCCCGCCAGCGGAGGAGGGGACGCTCTTCTGAGCAAACCTTATCCCCTCCCCCACAAGCGAGGGAGGGCCGGGGTGGAGGCTAAGCCGCCAACCGCTGGCGCGCGGCCGCCTGGATCATCGCGGCGCCCTTTTCGGCGATCATGATGGTCGGCGCGTTGGTGTTGGTCGACGTGACCGTCGGCATCACCGAGGCGTCGATGACGCGCAGTCCTTCGACCCCGTGTACGCGGAGCCGATCGTCGACCACGGCCATCATGTCCTGCCCCATCTTGCAGGTGCAGGTGGCGTGGAACACGGTCGAGCCGGTCTGCCGCAGGTAATGCAGCAACTCGTCGTCGCTCTGCACGTCCCTGCCGGGCAGCATTTCGGCGACAAAATAGGGCGCCAGGGCCGGCGCAGCGAACAGCCGGCGCGCGGCGCGCAGGCCGCCGATCGCGCAACGCTTGTCGGTCTCGTCCGAGAGGTAACGCGGGTTGATTGCCGGCGCGTCCATCGGATTGTTGGTCTTGGCCTCCACATAGCCGCGCGACAGTGGCCGCATCTGCCACATCCCGCCGGTCATGCCGGGCTTGCTGTCGAGTTTGCGGATCGGCCCCGGCGCGAAGCTGGCGTTGGCGAAAAGGATTTGCACATCCGGCGTCGCCGACTCCTCTAGCACTTTGATCGAAGCGCAGACCAGCGACGCGGCATAGGTCAGCAGGCCTTGGCCGGACAGCACGTAACGCGCCAGCTCGCCAAGGAACGGCAGACCGCGCGACTTCTCGTTGGCGGTCGGCGCATCCTTGATCTCGGCGGTGACGCGGGCGAGGAAATGATCCTGCAAATTCTTCCCGACGCCGGGCAGCGCGTGCACCACCGGCACACCGATCCGCGCCAGATGGTCGGGGTCGCCGACCCCCGACAGCTGCAACACATGCGGCGAGCCGATCGCGCCACCCGAGAGGATCACCTCACGCGCCGCCTCGGCCTTCTCCATTACACCGTTGCGCCGGAATTCGACCCCGGTCGCGCGCTTGCCGTCGAAAGTCACGCGGCGGACCATCGCGTTGGTCACGACCTGGAGATTGGGGCGTTTGATCGCCGCGCGCAGATAGGTGCGCGCCGCGCTTTGCCGGCGTCTCCCGCGCCGCGTCTGCTGCACCCAGCCGATATTGTCGCCGGCACCGGGCGGCAGGTGGTTCACGTCCTCGGCATAGCGCAGGCCGATCTGCGTGCCGGCCTCGATGATCTTGTGGCAGAGGAATGGCTTGTCGGCAGTGGCCGAGGTCAGCAACGGCCCTTCCTTGCCGTGGAATTCGTCCTCGCCGCCCTCCCAGCTTTCGGCGCGCTTGAAATAGGGCAGAACCCCCTCCCAGTCCCAGCCGCGATTGCCGAGCTGCGACCAGTGGTCGAAATCCTCAGGTTGGCCGCGGACATAGATCATGCCGTTGATCGATGACGAGCCGCCGAGCACCTTGCCACGCGGATAGAGGATCGAGCGGTTGTTCACCCCCTCATCCGCCTCGGCGTAGTACATCCAGGTCCACTTCTTGTGGTCGAGCAGCTTGATATAGCCGGCCGGGATATGGATCAGCGGGCTGGTATCCTTGCCGCCCGCCTCGAGCAGGATGACCCTGACGCTGGGATCGGCCGTGAGGCGATTGGCGAGCGTGCAGCCGGCCGATCCGGCGCCGACGATTACGTAATCTGCTTGCATCCGTTTCCTCCCTCTTCCATCCCGGCGAAGGCCGGGACCCATCGTTCAGCTGCACGAGAAGCGGAAAAATGGGCCCCGGCCTACGCCGGGGTAGTCCTTCTATTAGGCGGCCAGCTGCTGCCGGGCCGTCGCCTTGATCATCGCGGCGCCCTTCTCGGCGATCATGATCGTCGGCGCGTTGGTGTTGGTGGAGCTGACCGCCGGCATGATCGACGCGTCGATGACCCTGAGTCCCTCGATCCCGTAGACCCGCAGCTCGTCGTCGACGACGCACATCGCGTGGCGGCCCATCATGCAGGTGCAGGTCGCGTGGTAGACCGTGTTGCCGTATTGGCGGGCGTAATCAAGGATCTCGTCGTCGCTTTGCACCTGCGGGCCGGGCAGGCTTTCGTCCCGCACGTATTTCTGCAGCGCCGGCGCCTCGAACAGCTCGCGGATGTAGCGGATGCCCCCTAGCACCGCGCGGCGGTCGGTCTCGTCCGACAGGTAGCGCGGGTTGATCGCCGGCGCGTCGCCGGGCCGTCCGGTCTTGGCCATCACATAGCCGCGCGATAGCGGCCGCATCTGCCACATCCCGGCGGTGAGACCCGGCTCGCGCTCGAGCTGCCCCACAGTGCCGTTGACGAAGCTGCCCGGTGCGAACGAGCACTGGATGTCGGGGGTCGCCGATTCCGGCAGCACCTTGACCGACGCGGCCGCCAGCGAGGCGCTGTAGGTCAGCATGCCCTTGCCGGTAAAGACGTATCTCAACACCTCGCCAGCGAGCCCCAGGCCGTGCGCCTTCTCGTTGGCGGTCGGCACGCCTTCGACCCGGCGGGTGACGCGCACGACGTAGTGGTCCTGCATGTTCTTGCCGACGCCGAGCAGCTCGTGCACCATCGGCACGCCGATCTTGCCGAGATGCTCGGGGTCGCCGACCCCGGAGAGCTGCAGCAGATGCGGCGAGCCGACCGCGCCGGCCGACAGGATCACCTCACGGCCGGCGTCGATGCGCTCCACCGGACCGCCGTTGCGCTGAAGTTCGACGCCGACCGCGCGCTTGCCGTCAAACACGACGCGATGCACCAGCGCGTGGGTGACGAGCTGGAGGTTGCCGCGTTTTAGCGCCGGGCGTAGATAGGTGCGCGCGGTGCTGGCACGGAAGCGGCCACCTCGGGTCTGTTGGCACCAGCCGATGCAGTCATTGTGCAGGCGGGTCAGGTCGTTGACGTCCTCGCGGTATTCGAGGCCCATCTCCATGCCGGCCTGGATCGCCGCCTCGACGATGGCCGGGCGGTTCATCTTCGAGGTGAAGAGCGGACCTTCCTTGCCGCGCGCCTCGCCGCCCTCGCCTTCCCAGCGCTCGGCCTGCTTGAAGTAGGGCAGCACATCCTCCCAGCCCCAGCCGCGATTGCCGAGCTGCTGCCAGTGGTCGTAATCCTCGGGTTGTCCGCGGATATAAATGAGCCCGTTGATCGACGACGAGCCGCCGATCACGCGCCCGCGCGGGTAGAGGATCGCCCGGCCGTTGGTCCCGGGATCGGCCTCAGCGTAGAAGCCCCAGGTCAGGGTCTTGTGGTCGAGCATCTTCATAAAGCCGGCCGGGATATGGATCAGCGGGTTCCAGTCCTTGCCGCCCGCCTCGATCAGGATCACTCGCACCGAGGGCTCCTCGGTCAGCCTGTTGGCCAAGACGCACCCCGCCGACCCGGCGCCGACGATCACATAATCCGCTTGCATGTGTCTGTCTCCCTCACCCGCGCCTCGTCACCCCCGCGCAGGCGGGGGTCCAGGGCAATCGGCCCGTCACTCGCCCCTGGATTCCCGCCTTCGCGGGAATGACGATCGGGGTTCGCCGGCTTTTCCCGCGCATACTCTAGCGCAGCGAAACCGGATGAAAATCCGCTTCTTGCGGCCTACTCTCATGCAGGCGAGAGGGAGCCGCCGATGACCGCGACGATCACCAGCCTCTATCGCTACCCGGTGAAGGGGCTTTCCGCCGAGACGCTGCAACGAGCGGTGCTCGATGTCGGGCAATGCCTGCCGCATGACCGCCGTTTCGCGGTGGCGCTCGGCTCGACCGGATTCGACCCGGCGCGGCCGCAATGGCTGTCGAAAACGCATTTCATCATGCTGATGCGCGACGAGAGCCTTGCCCGCCTAGCGACCCGGTTCGACGCGGAGAGCGGAGTGCTGACGATCGCCGAGGCCGAACGCGTGCTGCTGCAGGCACCGCTCACCGAGCCGCAGGGACAGCACGCGATCGCGGCGTTTTTCGATGCCTTCCTCGGCGGCGTCGTACCGGGGCCGCTGCACGTCGTCGAGGCACCGGGTCATGCCTTTGCCGACGCGCGGCCAAAGCCCAACGCCTCGACCGACAAGTACGTGTCGCTGATCAATCTCGCGAGTATCCGCGATCTGGAAGGCAAGATCGGTCGCGAGGTCGACCCGCTCCGCTTCCGCGCCAACGTCTATTTCGACGGCGTGCCGGCTTGGACGGAGCAGAACTGGATGGAGCGCGGGATCGACATCGCCGGCGCCCGGCTGCGCGTCATCGCCCCGATCACCCGCTGCGCCGCGACCGAGGTCAACCCGAGGACCGCCGAGCGCGACATCAAGATGGTTGCCGAACTGATGCGCCACTATGGCCATAACCTGATGGGCATCTACGCCGAGGTCGTCGGCGGTGGCGCGATCGCCATCGATGACAAGCTGAGTGTCTCCTGACCGCCACGCTTCGTCGAGCGCCGAAGCGTCGATGCCATTGCCTCCGGTGTACTTGTTTCGTGCGCGACCGTATTTATCTATCAGGTGCCCCTTGGCGGCGGTGAACTGACGCCCGCGGATCAAGCGCGTGCCCGAGGCCTATGGTCCTCATCCGATTAAGGAATTGCACGAAATGACAGAGGAAGCCGAAGCCCTGTTTGCCGTGCTGCGGCAATCGGCGAGCGACGCCGTGGTGCCGGCCATCGAGGCGCTGGTGCGCGAAGCCCCCGATCGGGCGCTGTGCCGCATCAACGCGCTCAAATTCGCCGCCCAGCGCGAGCTCGACGAGGAAGAAACGATCGCCACGTTCCTGCATGCCGCACGGCTCGGCATCTTTGAACTGTCGTGGAACGTGGTGTGCCCCGGCTGCGGTGGCGTGCTCGGTGAGGGCGACACGCTGAAAACCGTCGGCCACGACGATTATGTCTGCGCGTTGTGCGCCAGCGGCTACCAAGCCTCGCTCGACGGGATGGTCGAGGTGACGTTTACCGTGACCCGCCGGGTTCGCCGCATCGCCGCGCACGACCCGCACGAACTGCCCTTCGCCGAATATTTCCGCCAAGTATTCTGGGCCTCGGCAATGGATTTGCCCGAGGATATCGAGCACGCGATCAATGAGCTCACGCTAGACACGCTCGAATTACCGGCGCACGAAAAGGCGCAGTTGTCGCTGCAGTTGCCGACGGAATTCCTGATCGTCTTCGAGCCGGTGACCCATGCCGCGCAGTTCATCGAGGTCAAGGGCGAGCCGACCCGCGAACGGCAGAACCTGTCGGTCGTGTTCACCGGCCTGCGGGCGCCGACGACGACGATCGAGATGCGCCCGGGCCCGCTGCGGCTGAGCTTCGAAAACCGCACGGGCGAACGCATCCTGCCCGGGCTGTGGGTGGCCGGCGAGGCGCTGCACCAGCTCCTGGACGTGCGGAACCCTTTTCTGTCGGCGAAGCGGATGCTCACCAACCAGGTGTTCCGGGACCTTTACGGCACCGATACGCTCGACGCCGAACAGCGCCTCAAGATCACCAGCCTGACGTTCCTCTTCACCGACCTTAAAGGCTCGACGGAACTCTACGAACGGGTCGGCGATCTGGCCGCCTTCGACCTGGTGCGCGCCCATTTCCACGTGCTACATAGCATTGTCGGGTCCGAAACCGGGGCGGTCGTCAAGACCATCGGCGATGCGGTGATGGCGACCTTCCCCTCGCCCGACCGCGCCGTGGCGGCGGCCTTGCGCATGCGAGACGCGATGGACCGACTCAACACCGAGCGCGGCGGTGAGGACCTGCTGCTCAAAATCGGCATTCACGAAGGCCCCTGTCTCGCGGTCGTGCTCAACGAACGCCAGGATTTTTTTGGCCAGACCGTCAACATCGCCGCGCGCGTCCAAGGGCTCGCGACATCGCAAGCGATCTGCGCCACCGGCCAGGTGATCCAGCACCCGCAAACCTCGTCGCTGCTGGCGCAGCGCGGCCTCATCCCCGTTGCCGAACAACGCGAGCTGCGCGGCATCACCGACGAATACGCGGTGTACGAGATCCCGTGATTACGCGGCCCGCGCCGCGGCATCGAGCCCGATCGCGGCAAGCCGTACCGTCTTGGGAAGCAGATGCGACCCGGCCTCGTAGTAGCGCCACATGCGAGGACTCACGCCAAGCGCCCGCGCCGCGCCCGCCTGCGTCAGGCGGTGCGCGCGGCGCCAGGCTCGCAGCCACGCCGCTCCTTGTTCGAGCGCCAAACGCCATAGGGTGTCGGCGGAAATCTCCATGTCATCCGACCAGCCGATCGACCATCCCCATTCTCCGACCACGACTTTGCCCAACAGATCGTCGTCAGACCGCAGCGGCGCGAAGATCGCAAAACGCGCGAGATGCTCGGACAAGTCGATCAGGCTGTCGCCTCCGGCCTTCCAGGTGACGGTGATGCGACGGCCACCGGCGGTTTGCACGGCGCGGACATTCGCGGCCTCGTTCCCCATCGTTATACTCTCCGGTTCAGCCTGTCCCACTCGCGGCGGAGGAGGCCGATATTGGCCGCGGCCCATGCCATCGCATCTGCCGCCTGACGGACGCTACCGGCTCGCACCGACAGCGATTCGATTTCAACGATCGCTCGGAATCCGCGTCCCCCAATGTGAAAATGCGGCGGCACATGATCATCGGCATAGATGGCGATCTTGCAGGTCGCGAAACGCTGAATGGTCGGCATCGCGCATATTTTTAGGCAATGATTGCCGCCTGCGCAACTGATCTCGCGTAGAATGGGTTAAGCGGAGCGATACCCATCATCGGCAACGTCGATGGCTTCGCTTTGCTCAACCCGTCTTACAAGGCGCGATGATTTGCCACCGCGGGTGTTTGCAAAGCTCGGCTGCCGCGGAGAGGCCCCATGCTCAGACTGGCCCTGTTCTTCTTTGTCGTATCGATTATCGCCGCGCTGTTCGGCTTCACCGGCATCTCGATGGCCACAGCCGGCATCGCCAAGATCCTGTTCTTCTTGTTCATCGTGTTCTTCCTGATCTTCCTGGTCGCGGGGCTGATGCTCGGCTCGGCCTTGTGGTGACGCGGCGCCGCCATGGCGTTGCGGCCGGTTTTTGCTAATATCGCCGCAGCGAAACCTGTCGAGGTCCGTCATGGCGGAGCCCAAATCCGTGATTCCCGAGCGCGCGGTAACGCCGGTCGGGGTCAACCATCTCGTCCTCAATGTCCGCGACATCGAGGAGTCGCACCAATTCTGGACCGAGATCGTTGGCATGCAGGAGGTCGGCCGGCTAAAGCCCGGCACGCCGGAGCGGCCGCGCCCGGTGATGCGCTTCTACAGCGCCGACCATGACGGCAAGCTCAACCACCACGACATCGCGCTGGTCGAGAACAAGGACCTGCCGCCGCGGCCCAAGGAATGGGCGATGTTCGGCACGCCGGTCGCGGTCAATCACATCGCCATCGCCCTGCCCGGCCGCGACGCCTGGCTGAATCAGCTCCAATTCCTGCAGAGCCGCGGCGTCAAGTTCGAGCGCCGGGTCAACCACGGCATGACCCGCAGCGTCTATATCAGCGACCCGAACGGCTACGGCGTCGAGCTACTCTACGAGCTGCCGCGCGAGATGTGGGAAGACGATATCGACACTGCGCTCAACTGGGCCGAGAACCTACCGACCGAGGGCGAGGCGGCGCTGGTCGACGAGATCGACAAGGCGCCGAGCTTCGGCCCGAGGGCGAAGCAGGCGGCGGAATAGACATTTCGAACGGGAGGTAAAGATGGCAGCACCGGTCGGCATCAACCACGTCGTGCTCAATGTCCGCGACATGGAAGCGTCGCATCAATTCTGGACCGAGATCATCGGCCTGAAGCAGGTCGGGGCACTGCACCCGCGCGCCGAGATGGGCCGGACGCCGCGCATGCAGTTCTACAGCGGCGACCATGACGGCAAATACACCCATCACGATGTCGCCTTGGTCGAGAACCCCAACCTGCCGCCACCCGCGGAATGGGGCCTCTTCGACCGGCCGGTGGCGATCAACCACATCGCGATCGCCATGCCGAGCCGCGAGGCGTTCGTCGCCAAGCTCGCCGAACTGCAGGAGAAGGGTGTCAAGTTCAACATGCGGGTCAATCACGGCGTGACCCACAGCGTCTATATCAGCGACCCCAACGGCTACGGCGTCGAGCTGCTCTACGAGTTGCCGCGCGAGATGTGGGAAAGCGATATCGACGCCGGCATCAATTATTTCGAGCCACTGCCGACCGAGGGACCCGACGCGCTGATCGACGATCTCGAGAACGCGCCGAGCTTCGGCCCAAGGGAATCGGCTTCAGCGGCCGAGTAACCCCACCTCATGCGCTTCGCCCCTCTCGTCGAGCGGGTCGCCGGCAGAGGGGTCGGGACCTGGGACACCCATATCCGCGCACGGCGGATGATCGAGGCCGGCACCGACGTCTTTCTGCTGACCGTCGGCAACCCGGACCAGCAGCCCGCCACCAAGATGATCGACGCGACGGTCGCCGCGCTGCGCAGCGGCCGCACGCTCTACGCGCCGACCATCGGCTATCCGCAGCTGCGCGCGGCGATCGCCGCACGTTGCGCGCGACGCTCCGGACGGCCCTGCGCCGCTGACAATGTCGCGGTGGTGCCCGGCGCGCAGGGCGGGCTGTTCAGCGCGCTGAGCTCCATCGCCGGCGCCGGTGACGAGGTCATCATCCCGGAGCCGATCTACGCGACCTACGAGGGGGTGGTCGGCGCGGCCGGCGCGACCATGGTGACGGTGCCGCTCGAAGCCGCGCGCGGCTTTCGCCCCGACATCGACGCCATCGCCGCCGCGATCACGCCGCGCACCCGCGTCATCTGGATCAACACTCCGCACAACCCGACCGGCGTCGTGTTCACCGCCGACGAGATGGAAGCGATCGCCGCGCTGTGCCGCGCGAACGATCTGTGGCTGTTGTCCGACGAGGTTTACGAAGACCTTGCCTTTGCCCGGCCGCATCGCGGCGCGTGGTCGCTGCCGGACATAGCGGACCGGGCGATCGTCATCGGCAGCCTGTCGAAATCGCATGCGGTGCCGGCGTTCCGTCTCGGCTGGATGATCGCCCCGCCGGCGCTGATCCAGCATGTCAGCAACTTGCTGCTCAGCGTCACTTATGGCAGCCCGGCCTTTCTGCAGGACGGCGCGCTCGCCGCACTGTCGGCCGATCTGCCCGAGGTCGCGGCGCTGCACGAGGACTACCGCCGTCGCGCGGCGCTGTTCTGCCCAATCCTCGCCGAGGCGCCGCATTGCCGCGTCGTGCCGCCCGAGGGCGGGATGTTCGTGCTGCTCGACATCCGCCCGACCGGACTCAGCGCCGAAGAATTCGCCCAGGGCCTGCTCGATGCCGAGCATGTCGCGACGCTGCCGTGCGACGGCTTCGGCGCCAGTGCCGAGGGCTATCTGCGCATCTGCCTCGGCGTCCCCGACGCCCGGCTCGAAGAAGCCGGCGACCGCATTGTCCGCTTCGCCCAACGCCTCGCTCAGCGGCCGGTCTGAGGGCTGCAGAAGCGCGATTGCGTCCTTCGAGACGGCCGCTCCGCGGTCTCCTCAAAGTCTGATCCGAAACTATCTTCGTCATTCCGGGGCGGCCCGCCGGGCCGAACCCGGAACCCATGAACACAGTCTTGTCCAAGCTCTCCCGAGCGGCGGAACGCTCTTTTCGAGGTCCGTGTGCATGGGTTCCGGGTTCATCGCCGCGCGATGCCCCGGATGACGCCAGAAAACGGCACCCGCAGTATGTCTGAAGCATTTTGGGTCAGGCTCTCAGGATGACGATGAGACGGAACGGCATCAAGAAAAGGTGTCATCCTGAGGAGCGCCGTCGGGCGCGTCTCGAAGAACGCACTGTCACCGCCCCAGTACGCTCACGTCGTCTGGATTGATGAGGTCGGGCACGGTCCAGCCGTCGAGGTCGTATTCGGCCATGCAGCTTTCGGCAAAGGCCTTCCATTGCGCGGCCTGGCCGGACGCGTTGGCGCCAAGGATCGCGAAGCGGCGGATTTCCTCGTGACTGCCCGAGTAGTTCACCTCGTAGAGCTCGTGGCGGGCGCCGAACTCGCTGCCGATCGCATCCCATAAGAGCTTCATCAGCTTCACCCGCTCCACGGCGGTCACACCACCCGAGCCGCGGACATAGAGGTCGAGGTATTTGCGCAGTTCGGGCGCCTTGAAGTCGCGGGCGTGCGAGTTGAGATAGATCAGGCTCGACGCCACGGTCTTCTCGATCTGATGCTTGATCTGCACGTAAGCGTCGGGTCCCAGCACGTGATAGGCCGCGCCGGCGTTGGGGTTGGGCAGCACATAGTCACCGTGCCACGGCACCGGGTTGCGCGCCATCGCGTCGGTCAGCGCCCAAAAGCAATGCCGCCAGGTGATGACCTCGCCGATATTGGCCTCGACGCCGCGGAAGCCGCTGGTCCCGGCGGTCTCGGTCGCCTTGAGCAGCAGCCCGGTGATGAAGTCGAGCTTCACCGCGAGCCGCGTCGCCCCCTGGAACTGGAAGCGCGGCACAAAACCGCTGCGCGGGAAGAAGGTGTTGGCCTTCTCCATGTCGCCGTAGACGAACACGTTCTCCCACGGCACGAACACGTCATCCATGATGAAGATCGCATCGTTCTCGTCGAGCCAACTCGACAGCGGGTAGTCGAACGGGCTGCCGAGCACCGCGGCGCGCTGCTCGTTCGACACGCGGCAGATGAACTTGACGCCCGGCGCGTTGGTCGGCATGAGAAACACCAGCGCGTATTTCGGGTCCTGGATCGGCAGGAGTCCGACATGCGCGACAAAGGTGTAATGCGTCAGCGCCGAGCCGGTGGCGACGACCTTGGCGCCGGTGACATGGATCCCGGCATCGGTCTCCCGCGTGACATGGGCATAGATGTCGGTCGGGCCGCCCGGCGCACCCGGCGCCATGTTGCGGTCGACCGGCGGGTGCACGATCGCGTGGTTGACGAACGGCATCCGCTCCTGGCTATGGCGATACCAGTACCGCGCGTTCGCCTGATAGGGCTCGTAGAAATCGGCGTTGGCGCCGAGCGTCGCGAGAAACGCCGCCTTGTAATCGGGTGAGCGGCCAAGCCAGCCATAGCTGATGCGCGCCCAATCGGCGATCGCGTCGCGCGCCGCGATCAGGTCATCGCCCGAACGCGGCGCGACAAAGTAGCGATGGGTGAACCCGCCCCATTCGGTCGGGCAGGTGAGGATGTTCTTCCCTTCGGCGTGATCCTTGTGCAGCGCGTCGTAGAGCCGCGCGATCATTCGTGCTGTGTTGCGGAAGGCCGGATGCGCGGCGATGTTCTTGACCCGCTCGCCATAGATCCACACCTCGCGCCCGTCATCGAGGCTGTCGAGAAACTCCTTGCCGGTGTACGGCAGCACGGTGTCGGTCATGGGTGCCTTCCCTGTTTGGCTGCGATTGTGCCACGGCGGTCAGTTCGCACCTATAGCGCCGCGAAAGTCTGTCCTGTTAGAGCTGTGGTATCGGTCGCGGTGATCGTCGCGGTCGGTGTCAACGGCGACGGCAGGCGCGAGGTGCTGGGCTTGGCGATCGGCGCGTCGGAGGCCGAGACCTTCTGGACCGACTTCCTGCGCAAGCTCGCGCGGCGCGGTCTGCGCGGCGTCAAACTCGTCATCTCGGATGCCCATGAAGGGTTGAAGGCCGCCATCGCCAAGGTTCTGAACTCTTCGTGGCAACGCTGTCGCGTTCACTTCATGCGCAACGTGCTGGCCCATGCCGGCAAACAGGGCCGCCGCGTCGTCTCGGCTTTCATCGGCACCGCCTTCGCCCAGGACGACGCCGAGGCTGCCAGGACCCAGTGGCGACAGGTCGCCGACCAACTGCGCCCGAGGGTCAAGAAGCTCGCCGAGTTGATGGATCAGGCCGAGAGCGACGTGCTCGCCTACATGAGCTTCCCGCCGGCGCACCGCACCAAGTTGCATTCGACCAATCCGATCGAGCGCGTCAACGGCGAAATCAAGCGCCGCACCGAGGTCGTCGGCATCTTCCCCAACGACGAGGCCATCATCCGGCTCGTCGGCGCCATCCTCCTGGAACAAAACGATGAGTGGGCGGTTCAGCGCGCCCGCTACATGACGCTGGAAACCATGGCACCTTTGAGCGACGATCCCTTCGTCAAGCTGCCCGCCGTGGCCGCCTGACAAAACCGGCCAACCCTGCCGGAGACCTGGAGCGACCCCGCGCTCCTACACCACCCCATGGGGCACGATCCGCGAAAGCCACCACCGGTCAGCCATGGCATTTGCTGTTTCGCACTAAAACCGAACCGATAAAGGCTTCATAATGCGTTGAACAAATTCAATTATTCTCCCTCGCCGCTCTCTGATAACAGCGGCATATCAGCGGCAAAAAACAGCGGGCAAGCAGCAAGATAACAGCGGGGAAACAGCAGAAATTTCCGCTGTTTTGCCTCCTGGCCTCCGCTTGTCATTCCGGGGAATCCCGCAAGGGTCGCTGCGACCGGAACAAGAAGCTAAGCCGCGATCTCACACGGAGCCGTCCTTTTTAGGTACCCGCAGGCCCCGGTTTGCACTTCGCATCAACAGGGCTTTGATATATGTGAACGTAACAAGAACTCATTCAAGATCTATTGCCAATTTCCCGGCGGTACTCGGTGCCCACGGCAAAATGGCGGGGCGACAACGTCAGTGATTGAGCATGAAGTCGGCGAGGCCGGCGCGCTTGTTCGCGTGGCGCAACGGCTCGGGACAGCCGCGCGATCCGGCTGCGCCGTCCCTTGCTGTCAAGCGCCGAATACGGTCGGACCGCTGTCCTTTATCAAGAAAGCGCCGCAGGCAGGTTTAAAGTCGTCCGGATCAAAATCGAAACCGAACGGATTCTCCGCTGCATCGGGCGCGACTTCGGGGTGCTGATGCAAATGCCAGCGATTGCTGGTGACAAAGGCCTGCGTACCGTTGGTAAGCCGCCCGGCCCACACCCAGGCCAGTTGCGTCAAGCCGTGGTCAAGACACCATGCGCAGACCGCGCCATTGCCATAGACGCCCGGAATGTAATCGGCGCCGATCGCGGCTTTCACGGCTGCGAAGTAGTTGTTGACGGGGCCGTGAATTTGCTCGTCAGTCGCGTCCATATCAACCGCGAAATAGATGCCGGCGCCTTTTGGCGCGCCAATCGCCTGGGCCTGCGCGACGGCATCCACGGCGTCCTGCCTGCCCGCGTCCGCACCGGCAAGCGCTCGGCCTTTTGTCGTCTCCCATACCATCCAGCAACCAATGTCTTTGTTGCCGAGAGCCAAGGCCTCAGCACGGGTGAGATTTTTTTTCGGCGTATGAGACAGATAGCGCCCGACGAGCTTAATGCCCGCCGTCAGGAGCTTCGGGATATGAACATGCAGATTCAATTCGAAATCTACGTCGATCGCCCCAAGGCCATGCTCGCCTCCCTAATTTGCTGTAATTTTCCCGGACTTATTTTGGTGCATCTGACCTTTCAACTTATAGTCGATTTTGTTAATGACGGCAACCGCGCGAGAATGCTACTCGCCGCGCCGAAGGAACTCCGCCAATCCCTTGAGATTCCATGTGTGGCGCAGCGGGTCGGGTGCCTCGGGCGGCTTGGCCATGCCGATCCGGTCGTGCCACCAGATGTCGAGACCGACGCGCGACGCGCCGACGAGATCATAGGCCGAGCCGGCGACGAACAGGCAGCGCTGCGGCGCAACGGCGAGTTCTGCGAGCGCGAGCCTGTAGGGATGCGGGTCCGGCTTGTAGAAGCCGGCCCGCTCGGCCGTGACGACCGTGTCGAACTTCACGCCGATGCACGCAGCGGCGATGCAGCCCAACGGCTCGGAGCAGTTGGTCGCGACACCGAGTTTCACCCCGGATGCGGCCAGTTCGCTAAGCTCTGCGACAACGCCCGGCCAGGGCTTCAGCTCGCCATAGCGTGCGGCCAACTGGCCCGCCAGTCGCGGGTCGAGGCCGATTTCCCGCGCCGCCTCGGCGACCAAGGTTTCATACGGGCGATACGCCGAGGTGCCGTAGGTCCGGCGCAAATATTCGCGCCGCCAGTGCAACCCCGCCTCCTCACCCGACGCAACGTCGTTCCACAGCGACCAGCTGTCGAGCAGCGCGGTCAACAGATCGAATAAAACAGCGTCGTAGCGGCGGGGCATACCGTTGCTGATTGTATTTCATCCGATCGGGACCGGCCAAAAAATCGCATCCAGGAGCAGGCAGCGAAAGATGTTGAGCTGTCATACAGTCGAAAGCTTGACACCACCCCGGCAGCGAGGGGTGATGGCAGCGAAATTGCGTAGAGGCGCATCGTGAAGTTCAGCACGTTCCTTTTTCCCGACAGCCGCGACCCGGCCCAGGATGGCGCCGTCATCGACGAGACCGTGCGCGAGGCGGTGCTCGCCGATCGGCTCGGCGCCGATGTCGTCTGGCTCGCCGAGCATCATTTCGACGGCATCGCGGTCTATGGCGATCCGATGGTGTTGGCGGGCGCACTGGCGACGGCGCTGCCGCGCGCCGCGCTCGGCTTTGCGGTGATCCAGACCGCGCTGCACCATCCGATCCGCCTCGCTGAGCAGATGGCGCTGCTCGACCATTTGATGAAAGGCAAGCTGATCGTCGGGCTGGGCCGCGGCAGCTCGTTCAACATCTACGACTACCAGGGCTTCGGCATCGATCACCAGGAGGCACAGGCGCGGCTCGACGAAGCCGAGGCGCTCATGGTCAAGGCCTGGACCGAAGGCGAGTTCGACCATCACGGCCGGTTCTGGCAGGTACAGGTGCCGATGCTGCGGCCGCGACCCTATACAAAGCCGCACCCGCTGATGATCCGCGGCTCGTCGACCGATGG
This sequence comes from uncultured Alphaproteobacteria bacterium, assembly GCA_963778385.1. Taxonomy (GTDB): domain Bacteria; phylum Pseudomonadota; class Alphaproteobacteria; order ATCC43930; family CGMCC-115725; genus DATARH01. The sequence continues at coordinate 173,578 of CAVZUA010000002.1, forward strand.
CTCGCTCGTCGAAATGGGGCGCCAGGGCAAGCCTTGGATGATGAATGTGCAGTCGCTCGAAACCACCGCAAAGCGGGTCGATCTTTATCGTCGGACCATGCTGGAGGCCGGCTTCAGCGAAGCGGCGATCACGGCGAACCTCAAGGCCAGCTGGGTCTGGCGCAACTTCTATGTGGCGGAGAGCGACGACGAGGCCGCCCGCGTCGGCATTCCCGCTTTCGAGACGATGACCAGCACCCGTGCCGAAATGCGCAATCGTTACGCGGCGATGGGGCAGCGCATCGTGCCGCGCGACGATCTCCCGGGGACCCGAAAAGCCCGCGGCGAGGGCCTGATCCATGGGACGCCGGCGCGCGTCGCCGAGGATGTTGCGGCGCTCGACCGCCTCGGCATCGGCGGCATCATCGGCACATTCCGCCTCGGGCCGATGCCTCACGAAGTCGCCGCCGCCAGTCTGACACTGTTCCTGGAACAAGTGGCGCCGCAGTTTCGCGGCTAGTGGCGATCGTCGCCGTTTTCCGGCTCGGTATCGCCGCTGGCGAGGCGCTCTTCCTCGGCGCGCAGTTCGTCCGCGGCCAGTTTGTCGAAGAGCATCTTTCGGCGTTGGCAGAGCCGGTGGATTCTCTGTTCGATGCCGCCGGGAAAGGGATCGAGCACGTATTCGCGGGCCAAAGGCTCATCGATCTGGCTCATCCGATCGCCGATGCGCGCCAGCAATTGGTGCACCTCGCTCAGCGGGATGTAGCCTAGCTGCAATAGTACGCGACTGATCTGGGCCGCCAACAAACGCATCCTTGCCAATGGCCGCGTGACCCTCGGCCACTACCCCTTTATCGATCAGACTGGTTAACGCAAACCAAATACGGTGGGTTCCAACGCCGGGTTCGCCGACCCGTTGTTTCAATTGGTCACAGTCTCGGCATCGTCTCGCCTGCCGGCGACCCGAAGCGCGCCGCGAAAGCCGGCTGCACGGACGACCGGTACTGATCCTGCTGGTCTCGTTTAACGACATAAACAATCTGGCGGACCTGTCGCAGTTGCGCGCTGGAAAACCGTTATCTGTCGGCCGAGGACCGTGAGCGTAAATACGGAAGAGCCGCGCCATAGACCTGTCCGTTCGAGAGAATCGGGCCGCTTCACCGCCCCGACAGCGCTTCGCTCGCGTCGGTCGCGGCATCTCTAAGCATCGGATATTCCGCGGAAAATTGGCTCGACGGCGGATCGGCTTGACCGACATCGGGGCTACCGCCGTAACCATGAGCCAAGGAACCGGCGTGCGGTGGGCATCACCAGATGACGGATCAGCTGTTCCCGATCGAAACGGCGACAACCGACGCGGAATTTGTCGGCTTTGAAACCGCCCGAATTATCGAGCCTGCACGGCCTGAGGCCGAGCGCGGGAAACGCGCGGCTTCGGTCCCGGCGAAACCGCGCCGGCAGCGCGCGAAGAAGGCGGAAAAACGCGTCTCCGTCCGCGTCTGGTTTGATCATCGCGAGCTCGCCAAGCTCGACAGCCGCGCCGCCGCCCAGGGCATGGCCTTGCCCGAGTACCTCCGGCTGCGCGCGCTCCGCGACCCGCGTGTCCGCAACCGCCAAGTCACGGCATCGACCGATGATCTTTTTGCCCGAGCCGAGATCACCCAGACGACGGTCGTCCGGCTGAACGCCCGCCTCTCGCCGGAAATGGAAGAGCGGGTCACCGCGTATTTTTCGTCCGGCAACCGGCTGATCATCGAGCCACGCGATCCACCGGTGCTCGCCGTTCTGCCGTCGCGGCTGAACGTCCTCGCCAAGTTGACCCAGTTGCTGACGGTACTGGTCGGCACGCGCTGGCCGGGGCAGCGCGCGACGCCGCCAGCCAGGACTTGATCGCGGCGGGCCGCCTGCGCCTCGACCGGGTGCTGGCGCGTTCTTATATTGGTTAAGCGAAGTTTGACGAGGTATCGCGATGAAGTTTGGGCTTTTTGGCGGGGCGCGGGCGCGTGGCGGGCCGGCCGGCGACAGCGACGGGTATCACGACTTCATCAACTACATCGTCGAGGCTGAAAAACTCGGCTTTTCCAGCGTGTTCTTGGTCGAGCACCATTTCACCGGGTTCGGCCAGGTCTCGGCCTCGCTCAATCTGCTGAGCTATCTGGCCGCACGAACCGAGCGCATCCGCCTCGGCACCGCAGTCGTGGTGCTGCCTTGGCACAACCCGATCCTCGTCGCCGAGCAGGCAGCTACGCTCGACCTCTTGTCGAACGGCCGGCTCGATCTCGGCGTCGGCAAGGGCTATCGCAGCTACGAGTTCTCCGGCTTCTGCGTGCCGCAAGACGAGGCGACCGAGCGCTTCGATGAGGCAATGAACATCATCCGCCTATCTTGGCGGGCGGGCGGCGAGCGCTTCTCGTACAAGGGCAAGTGGCACAGCTACGACAATGTCGTGGTCGAGCCGAGCCCGATCCAGCAGCCGCACCCGCCCTTCTGGCTCGGCGCCGGCAGTGCCGAGTCGATCCGCCGCGCCGCGCGTGAGGGTTACAATCTGCTGCTCGACCAGATCGCCCCAACCGACTTGATCATCGAGCGCGTCGCGGTGTTCCGCGAGGAATGCCGCGCGATCGGCCGGCCATACGACCCGATGACGGTCGGCGTGACCCGCGGCCTGCAGATCATCCGCAAGGAATCCGAGCGCAAGCAGGCGATCGAGACCCGCCGCCAGGTGCTGAAGAACATCGGCGACTTGGCGCGCGGCCCCGGCGCCGAGCGCTATCACCAGATCAAGGACGACGAGGACGCCTTCGTGCTCGACGACGCGCCGCTGCTCGGCACGCCGGAAGAGATCGTCGCCCAGTTGAAGCGCCTCGAAGCGGGAGGCGTACAGAACGTGCTGTTTGCCGCTCCCGGCGCCTCGGTGGCGCATCTGCGCACCTTCGCCGAGGAGATCATGCCCGCCTTCGGCGGCAACCCGATGGCGTTGGCACAGGTTTGAAGAGGAACACTTTAGCGCGAAGGTCGTAGAGGGAGACGCGGAGAACGGGAAGGCGGCAGAGACCGTCATCGCCAGCGGAGCCCGCTTTTTTGAATTAACCACGGAGACACAGAGGCACGGAGATTTCCGTCGCACGCTACCTCCGTGCTCCCCGCGTTCCTGTGATGATTTTATTGGCGCTTCGTGCCGGACGGAACCTTCGCGCCCTTTGCGTACCCTCCGCGCCCTTTGCGCTAAGATGTTTTCTTCCTGACGTGGAGGAGACGATGGCCGAGAACGATCGCGAAAATCGTGTCGCGCTGGTGACCGGGGGCTTGCGCGGCCTGGGCAAGGCGATGGCCCTCGGCCTGGCGTGCGAAGGCCATCCCGTGGTCGCCGTCGGCCATATCGAGAGCGATGTCGCCGAGATGAAGGCGGAGGCCGAAAAGCTGCAAGTTGCCCGGCATTTCCGCTGCATCGTCGCCGATCTGCGGGAGGCCGGCGAATGCGACCGGGTCGTCGCCGCGACCGGCGACCAGTTCGGCAAGGTCGACATTCTGGTCAACAGCGCCGGGCTGACCTTCACCTATATCGATCCGGCGCGGTTTCGCCGCGACAGCCTGCAGCGCTTCTGGCAGGTCGACGATGAGGTCATTGACCACGTCATCACCACCAACTACGTCGCCGCCGACCGGCTGGCGCGCCGTGTCGCGCCGGCGATGATCGAGCGCGGCTGGGGCCGCATCGTCAACGTCACGACCAAGCTCGACACGATGAACCGCATTGGCACGCACCCTTATGGCGCGTCGAAAGCGGCGCTCGAATTGGCGACCGAGGTCTGGGCGAAGGATGCCGCCGGGACGGGGATGACAGTGAACATCGTCAACCCCGGCGCCGGCGCCAACACGCCCGGCATGGCCATCGAGGCACGCGCCCTCGCCGAAGCCGGCAAGATGGCGCGCCTCGTCGAGCCCGATGAAATGGTGCCGCCGATGCTGTTCGTCGCCTCACGCGAGGCCGATGCGATCAACGGCTGGCGCTTCGACGCCAATCTGTGGATCCCGACCCTGCCGCCGCGCGAAGCCGCCTGGCGCGCCGGACGCCCCGCCGGCTTCGTCCTCCACCCGCACCGCGATTTGCCAAGCTGATCCGATCAGGTGCTTGTGCCCGCCCGCGGAAGCATTATTTTCCTGCTGATGACCATGGGCCGCCGATGACGTTACTGCTCGACCAGGCGCTGGAAGTGGCGCGGAACCTCTCGCCGGAGGCGCAGGACGATCTCGCGCATCTCATCCTTCGCTTCAGTGGCGCCGACGATGAGATGCCGGTGCCGCTGACCGTCGAAGAGAGAGAAGCGATCGTCGCGTCAAGGGCCGCAGCGGCGCGCGGCGAATTCGCAACGGATGCGGAAGTTCAGGCGGTGTGGGCCAAACACGGCCTGTGAGCGTCCGCTATATCCAACCAGCCCTCGCCGATCTCGACGGCATTCTCAGTTACATTGCCGCACGCTCGCCCCGGGGCGCACGACGCGTCCAACAGCGGCTTCGCAACGTCATCGAGCTGTTGACGCTGCATCCGCATATCGGACGCAGAACGAGCGATCCAGCGATTCGCCGTCTGGTCGTTTCGCCCTACCCCTATCTCGTCTTCTATGAGACGACCGGGGATGAAACATCATCCATGCCGTTCGACATGCGGCACGTGACCCTTCCAGCATGCCGGGTGCTCAATGACCACGACTGACCCCTTTCTTTGGCTTGAGGACGTCGAGGGCGAGCACGCCCTTGCCTGGGTCCGCGATCAGAACGCCCCTAGCCTAGCGCGGCTCGAGGCCGACCCGCGCTATCAGCGGCTCTACGACACCGCGCTCGCCGTCATCACCGCCGAGGACCGCATCCCCTACCCAATGTTTCTCGGCGCGGGGATCAGCAATTTCTGGCAGGACAGCAAGCATGTCCGCGGACTGGCGCGGCGTACGAGCCTCGCCTCCTATCGCCGCGCCGAGCCGGAATGGGAGACGATCTACGACCTCGACGCGCTCGCCGCCGCCGAGGGGCGCAATTGGGTCGTCGGCGGCTCCGCAATCCTGCCGCCCGAAGACCGGCTTGCGATGCTCGGCCTGTCCGATGGCGGCAAGGATGCGGCGACCTTCCGTGAGTTCGACATCGCCGAACGACGCTTTGTCGATAGCGGCTTCGTGCTGCCGGAAGGCAAGCAGAGCGCGGTGTGGCTCGACGCCGACACGCTGTTTGTCGCACGCGACTGGGGACCGGGGACGATGACCGCCTCCGGGTATCCCTACATCGTCAAGCGCTGGCGGCGTGCCACCCCGCTCGACACGGCGGAGGAGGTGTTTCGCGGCACGCCGGAGGATGTCAGCGTCCGCGCCGGCGTGCTGCGCGACCCGGACGGCACGGCGCGCGGGGTGGTGATGACCCGTGCCGTCGATTTCTATGTCAGCGAGCGCTTCTTGTTGACCAAAGCCGGCCCGCTCAAATTGCCCCTGCCCGGCAAGGCCAGCCTGCAGGCCTTCGTCTCGGGACAACTGGTCTTCAGCCTCGAAGAGGAATGGCGGCGTGGCGAAACGACCTACCCGTCCGGCGCGCTGATCTCGCTCGATCTCGCGCGATGTCTTGCGGACATCGGCGGGGCAGAGGCAAGGCTCGTCTATGCGCCGGGGCGGCGCGAGACGATCGAAGGCGTCGCCGCGACGCGCTCGCGGCTGCTGGTGGCGATCTATCGCAATGTGCGCGGCAGCGCCGCGGCCTTTCATTTCGACAGCAGGGGCTGGCAGTCAACTCCCTTGCCCTTGCCGGACAACGTGTCGGTGCAGATCGCTGCGGCAAACGACCGCGATGACACCGCGTTTATCGATGTCGCCGGCTATCTGCAGCCGAACACGCTTTTTCTGACCGATCTCGCCGCCAACACCATTGAGCCCGTGAAATCGATGCCGGCGCGGTTCGATGCGTCGAAAGCGGTCGTCGAGCAGTTCGAAGCGGCGTCGCGCGACGGCACGGCGGTGCCGTATTTCATCGTGCGGCCACGTGATCTCGCCTTCGACGGCAACGCGCCGACGCTGCTTTACGGTTACGGCGGGTTCCAGGTGTCGATGACGCCGGCCTATTCCGGCGCGCTCGGCAAGATGTGGATCGAGCCGGGCGGGGTCTATGTCGTCGCGAATATCCGCGGCGGCGGCGAGTTCGGCCCGGACTGGCATCAAGCGGCGCTCAAGGAACATCGCCAGTTGGCCTATGACGACTTCATCGCCGTCGCCGAGGATCTGATCCGCCGCCAGATCACCTCGCCGCGCCGGCTCGGCATTATGGGCGGCTCGAATGGCGGGCTGCTGATGGGGGTGATGCTGACCCAGCGGCCCGAGCTGTTCCGCGCTATCGTCTGCCAAGTGCCGCTGCTCGACATGCTGCGCTTTCACAAGCTGCTCGCCGGCGCTTCATGGATGGCCGAATACGGCGATCCCGACAACCCGGAAGAGGCGCCATTTCTCGAACGCATCTCGCCCTACCATCACCTGAGCGCCGGCGCGGCCTATCCCGAGCCGTTTTTCCTTACCTCGACCAAGGACGACCGGGTACATCCCGGCCATGCGCGCAAGATGGCGGCGAAGATGGCCTCGATGGGCCTGCCCTTTCTCTATTACGAAAACATCGACGGCGGCCACGCCGCCGCCGCCAACCTCAAGGAACGCGCGCGCCGCAACGCCCTCGAATTCACCTACCTGTTCCAGAAGCTGGTGGATTAGCCCCAGCCGCCGGTGCGCCCTCTGAAATCAGTTGGGCACCCAGGCAGCGGTCCTGATCTCACCGAATTCGCGGCCGATCTTGCGCCAAGATTCGCCGGCATCCTCGGTCACATAGACCTCGCCAAACAGGCTGAATGCGACGATGCGGTCGGCGTTGGCCGGGTGCGTGGCAAGGCCCCACACCGTGGCGTTCGGCTGGCCGGGGAGCGGCAGGATCTCCCATCGCTGACCGTAATCCGTGGTGCGGAGCACGTGCCCCGTTTCGCCCGTGGTGGTCTCGCCGCAGCCGGCGAACAACACGCCGGGGTCATCGGTCTTGACCGCGAGGCCGCGGGCATAAGGCAGCGGCCATTTCTCCCTGATCTCCAGGGACTGCCAGGTATCGCCTAGATTGTCGCTGACAAACACCTCGCGCGCCGTGCTCGCATAGAGGCGCTTGGGCTGCGTCTTGGCAATTGCCACGGAATGGATGTCCGGATCGTAGAGACCGGTTTTCTGGTGGGTCCAGGTATCGCCGCCGTCCATGCTGCGATAGACGCCGTCGATCTCCACCCCGGCCCAGACGATGCGATGGTCGTCCGGGTCGACGACCAGACCGGTCACGAAGGGGACGCCGATGGAGCATTCCGGGGCGATATCGACGGCCAATTTCTCCCAGTTCCGTCCCCCGTCGCGCGAGCGGTAGACCCCGGCCGGACGCGTCCCGGCAAAGAGGATATCGGGATCGACCGGGTCGATGGTCAGCGACCAGATCGTCGGCAGCGCCCCGGCCGTGCCGATGCGCTCCCATTGCATGCCGCCATCGTAGCTCGCGAACAGTCCGGTATCGCCGCCGGCGAGAAGGGTCTGCGGCTCCTTGGGATGGGCGACCAGCGCCTGGATGCGGCTGTTGAGCGGAAACGGGGCGCGGTGCCGCGTCCATGACTGACCGGAATCCGGACTGTGCCACATCCCCCAGCCGGCGGTTCCAAGACAGATGCTGTAGTTCGCCATAGACCGCCTCCCCGCATCACAATCGCTGCATCACGCGCCAACAGCACCCATCGTATGTTGCCGGCGCGCGCACAACAAATGGAACTGCTGCTCGATCGTGTTCCCCGAGCTCGGATAATGATTTAGCCTTTGGCAGCCGCGCCGCGAAAGGAGTCCTCCCATGGCGATCAGCAAATTCACCACGGTCTATGCCGGCCATATCGATTTCCCCGATCACGGCCAGGATGCGACGCCGGCCAACGAGCGCCGCTTTACCAATGACCAACTCGCGTCGGTCTTCGAGAAGTCGGAGGCGATCGCCAAGACGATGGACCGGCTCGGCTACGATATGATGTGGATGGCCGAGCACCACTTCCAGCATGAAGGCTACGAGTGCATCCCCAACATCCTGATGCTGGCGGTGCATCTCTGCCACGTGACGCAGAACATCAAGATCGGCTGCGGCTTCAACATCACACCGATGTGGCACCCGCTGCGCCTGGCCGAGGATTTCGCAACCGCCGACATCTTGACCAAGGGCCGGACCGTGTTCGGCGTCGGCCGCGGCTACCACACCCGCGAGGTCGAGACCTTTGGCGCGCCGATGATGGACGGCGAGGCCAATCGCGAGCTGTTCGAGGAACAGGTCGAGATCATCATGAAGGCCTTCAACAACGAGACTTTCTCACACAAGGGCAAGCACTACACACTGCCGCCCGACGTGCCGTATCGCGGCTACGACCTGAAAGAGCTGAGCCTGGTGCCGCGCCCGGTCAACATGCCAGTCGAATGCTGGCAGCCGATCGTCAGCGCCAATCCGCGCGGGCTCGACTTCATGGTCCGGCACAACATCAAGGGCGCGGTCGGCGGCGGTGCGGCAACGATGTCGTCCGGGCCGATCCAGGGCTACATGGACGCCGCGCACCGAGCCGGCAAAAACTTGAAGCTCGGCGAAAACCTAACGATCGGCATCCACTTCATGGTCGGCAAGACCAAGGAAGCGGCGCTCAAAGCTCTGAAACCGCTTTATGAAGAGCATGCCAAGATGTTCGCACCGCTGGGTTTTGTGCCGGGCCTGACGCCGACGCAGGTCGCCGCTGTCGCCAAGCGCGGCGAGTGGAACGCCGCCGGCGTGCCGAGCGTCGAGCATTACGTCAATCTTGGCTCGTGGTTTGCGGGCTCGCCGCAGGACCTCGTCGAGCGCCTCAAGAAGATCGAGGAAGACTATCCCGGCATGGAGCTGATGAGCCTGTCGCCGCCGCTGACGACCCCAAAGGACCTCATGCTCGAACAATTCCAGATCGTCGCCGAGGAGGTCATGCCGCATTTCCGCTCGAAGCCGGCGATGAAAGACGCGGCGAAATAGCGAAGGCCGTCGGTGCGAGCAGAGAAGGCGTTCTTTGTCTATCTGCTCGCCACCGGCCTGCGGGGCACGCTGTATGTTGGCGTGACCTCAAATTTGCTAAAGCGCATTTGGGAACACAAGATCAAGGCTGTGCCCGGTTTTACGACCCGGTATGGGGTCGATCGTTTGGTTTGGTACGAGGCGCACCTAACAGCGGAGAGTGCCATTCGCCGCGAGAAGCAGATCAAAGAATGGAAGCGCGAGTGGAAGTTCAATCTGATCGAGCATGAAAACCGGCATTGGACCGATTTGTACAACCCCCTGAGCCTCTAAGAACGTCGTCCCGGCGCAGGCCGGGACCGACGCCTCCACCGTTCGAGCGCTCGAACGGTGGATACCGGCCTTCGCCGGTATGACGCTAGCTGTTGAGCCCAACCACCAGTAGCGGCTTAAGCGGACCGGTTTCGCGCCTGTATCGCCATCGCGATCAGCGCGGTGCCGCCGAACAGCAGGTCGATCCCGACCAGCAGGCCGAGCGCCCAGGCCAGCGTTCCCGGCAGCCCGGCGAGGATGATCCCGCCGAGCACGAGGTCCATCACCCCGCCCAGCATCATCCATTCCCAGCGCCCGACCAGTTCGCGCCGATGCTCGAAGGCCATGACGATGATCAGCACGCCATCGATTAGGAAGAAGGCGATCAGCACATAAGTCAGCGTCGCGGCGCCGGCGGCCGGGTTCGACAGCAGGATGCCGCCGGCCAGCACAGAGATCGCCGCCGAGATCAGCGCCCACCAGAAGCCCGGCGCGTTCTTCTGGTTGAAGGTGGCGATGAGGCCGACAACTCCGCCGATCAGGAACAACCAACCCAGCACAACCGTGACGGCGATCCCGGCGATCGGCGGCAGCGCGATCGCCGCCAAGCCCAGAACGACGAGGATGATCCCCTCAATCAGAAAGGCGCGCCAATGATCATGCAGCGACTTGCGGAACGCCGCGCCGAAATCGGGCTGGTTCAGCGACATGGCCTGTGTCCCTCACCGGTTATGGGTCAACCTAAGATAACGCTTCAGCGCAAAGGACACGGAGTTTTCGCAGAAAACGCGAAGACGTTGGAACCGAGGCGAAACCATGAATTCACAGTGAGACGCCGGAAGCGCGATTGAATTCACCGGCCCTCTCGCCGTCTCAGGATTCATGGGCGCTGCGCGTCAAAAACACCTCCGCGTCCTCTGGAAAACTCCGCGCCCTCCACGTTGAAGCGCTTCTCTAAACGAAAAGCCCCTCCCGTCTTGCGGCGGGAGGGGCCGATCGTGAGGCGGTATGCCTAGGCGTGTGTCGCGGCGTAGCGCGAGTTGCGCAGCACACGGCCGGGCAGGTTGCCAGTATGGTTGCCTTCCTTCATCAGCATGCGGCCGTTGACGAAGGTGCAATAGATGCCCGCCGCCGGCTCCTTGAAGCGCCAGCCGCCGGCCGGAAAGTCATGCACGACAAACTCCGGCAGCGGCTTCACCGTGTCGGGGTCGAACACGGTGATGTCGGCGGTCATGCCGGGCCGCAGCAGGCCGCGGTCATAAAGCCCAAAGGTCGACGCGCTGTCGAAGGTGAGGCGGCGCACCGCGTTTTCCAGCGTCATCACCTGCTTCTCGCGCACCCACTCGCCGAGCAGCCGGGTCGAGAAGCCGTAGCCGCCGTGATATTGCACATGCGCACCGCCATCGCTGAGGCCGATCAGCGCGTTCGGGTAGTTCAAAATCTCTCGCATCGCATCGATGTCGATGTTGTTTTCGGCCTGCATAAACACGGTTTCGAGCTTTTCCTCGACCACCAGGTCGAGGAAGGCGTCGACGATCCCCTTGTTCTGCTTCTTGGCGAGTTGCTCGAGGGTGAGGCCCTTCAGCGCCGCGTTCTTGGCGAGCTTTGGTTCCTCGACCCAGATGTACTTGTACCATTCGCGCGAGATCGTGTTGCCGGGGATCTCGACCTTCCACTCGACCATCTCTTCATGCAACTTGGCGCGCACCGCCGGATCGGCATAGGCGCGCAGCTTCTCCTCGTCGGACTTCAACAGGATCGGGTGCCAGGTCGGCGAGCCGCGGAACACCTGGGTGTTCGACATGTTGAAGGTCTGCGTCGTCGTATTCGGCGAGGCCAGCGGGTAGGCGCGGATGCCCTTGGCCGAGGTCTCGTCGATCCGGTCCATGTGCTTCTTCCACTCGCCCGGCCGGCGCACCGACTGGCCGAGATTGTTGTAGACGACCGGCCGCCCGGTCGCCTCGCTGAGCCGTGCCATCAGCCCGTCCGTCATCTCGGCGTCGCGGCCGCCGCCCGACTGGATGATGCCGGTGCCCATCTCGCGCAGCACATCGGCGAGCACGAAGATTTCCTTTTCGTCGGCCCACAACGCCGGGATGTGCAGCCCTTGCGGGTCGTAATGCCCCTTGTTGCGCGACACCGACAGGCCGAGCGCACCGCCTTCCATGCCGTCGCGCACCACCGCCTGCATTTCCTTGAGCTCGTCGTCGGTCGCGGCGCGGGTCTGGCAGGCGTCGCCCATCACGTAATAGCGCACCGCAGTGTGACCGATCAGCGTGCCGACATTGACGCCGAGGTTGCGGTCGAGCTTCTCCATGTATTGCGGGAAGGTCTCCCAATCGACCTCGATGGTGTTGAGCACCTCCATCGGGATCGCCTCGACATAGCTGAGAAACTCGGCCATGCGCTGCGACTTGCCCTTCTTGACCGGCGCCAGCGACAGTGAGCAGTTCCCGATCACCACGCTGGTCGCGCCGTGGTCGCAGGAGAACGAGCACATCGGGTCCCAGGTGACCTGGGCGTCGTAATGGCAGTGGTTGTCGATAAAGCCCGGCGCGATGGCCTGACCGCCGGCATCGACGACCTGGTCGGCCGCGCCCGACAGCTTGCCGATCTCGGCGATCTTGCCGTCCTTGACCGCGACATCGCCGCGGAACCCGGGCATGCCCGAGCCGTCAATGACCAGGCCGTTCTTGATCAGGACGTCATACGCCATCGGATTCCCTCCTGTGCGAGCTGCGGTGCAACCGATTGTTGTGCCAAAGACTATACCATGCGCTGAACACGCCAAGCCGGGATTCTCGGCATGGCTTGAGCTCAAGCCATGCGGCTGGTGGGGTCGTTATCGATACTTGAAAGGCGCCTTCCGGAACCCCGAATACCGGGAAAAACCGAAACCCCGCCAAAGATCTACCACATCAAGACGGGATTGCTGACGGTCGGATTACAAATTCCGATCGCGCCCTCGCCACCAGTCTAAATTGTCACGCATGATCGCGATATTATGCCATAATTGCTTACCGAAATGCGTCACGGTTGCTTGATAGAATCCTCCCCCCAACCTCAGCGAATTGCGCGCCTGTTGTCTTCTGGGCTTTGACGTGAATACCGGTCATTCGAGCTTCGCGATCGATTTCGGACAGGACGGGAACAGTCATCTTTTCCGCAAGGAGGGCTGGTCCGAGCCGGAGCCGCGATACACTTGGACGACGGGATTGGCGAGCAGCCTGGAGCTGCCGCGCCCCGACGAGCCCGGCGAATACCTACTCGAGCTTAATGTCCACCCCTTCATCTCCGACGGGAAGATCTCTTCTCAAAAGCTGCGGGTGACCATTAACGACGCGGAAGTCGGTGATTTCGACGTCCGGGTAACCTCTTCACTCGAATGCTTGTTGCCGTGGGATTTGCTGAAGACCGACGGGTCGGTATCGGTCAAATTCGCGCATCCCTTCGCCGCGTCGCGCCGTTCCATCAATGGCGAAGCCGACGAGCGCCTGATTGCCCTCGCCTTTCAGCGCATCAGTCTGCGCAAACTGCAGGAGGTCGCGGACGGGACGGCGGAGATCGTACCGTCCGGCGACACAGACCGGCGGGATCTGCCGGGACCGAGCACCCCGGTCGGGCTCGAGGGGCATGTCGATGTTTACGGCTATTACCCATCGACACGATCCTGGATCTTTGTCGGCTGGACGTCGCACGCCTGGGCCGAGGACGAACTCTCCGCCGTGACGGTGCGGTTCGATGATCGCGACGAGAGCGGACCGGTTGCCACCGGCTTCTATGAACGGCCGGGTTTGCGGGGACGCGGGCAAGGCTTTGTGCTGGTGATGCCGGCCTCGCCGCGCAAGCGGCAACTGGCCAAGAGCCGCTTGCTGGCCTTGCAGGTCGAAGCCGCGAGCTTTTCTCTGGCGGTCGACGGTCATGCCAATGCGCCTTCCGGGGTCGACCAACTCGACCGCGTGTTGCGACCGATTTTGGCCAATGCGTCACATGATGACGGCTTTGCCGTCTTGCGTCCGCACCTGCCCGCCGATCTTATCGCGGCGGTGCTGACCGCCCGTTTCGATGGGCATATCGATCTTTACGGCTACGACCGCTCGCTCGGCGGCTGGCTGTTTCTTGGTTGGCTGACGCAGCCTTGGGCGGAAGACGACAGGCTTAGTGCCGTCGGCATTGCCGACCGAGAGGTACCGGGTGAGTTGCACGGCGCTTTTTATGAGCGCGGAGATGTGCGAGGCCGCGGCTTCGGCTGCCTGCTGTTTTTACCTGACACGATCTCAAGCGGCGCCCCGATCTCAGCACTGCTGTCACTGGAAATCGGTACCGGCACCTCTCGCCGACGGTTGGAAGGCCCGGCGCGAGAGGCGGCCTCGTCGCGCGAGCTTATGGCGGCGATCCAGGGCCGCTGCTCGACAGCGCGCTGCCGCGCTCAGGGCTTGCCCAGTTCAAATCACTGTTGGGCCAAGCGGGGCCGGAGCCAGAGCCGGCGGCGTTACCCTTCGCCTTCGAGGGCTACATCGATTTTTGCGGGTATCACACCGGTGCCGAGGGCTGGCTTTTTTGCGGCTGGGTGACCTCGCCCTGGACCGACAGCGACGCGCCGACCGCGATCGGTGAGTTTGTCGATGGCGATGTTTCGGGCCGGGCTCTCGCGACCTTCTACCACCGCGATGACATCCTCGATCGCGGGGTAGGCGTCGTATTTTTGGTATTGTCCGAAGCTGGCAGGCGTGAGCAGCTGCTTTCGGTCGAGATCGAATTTCCCGCGTTCACGACGACGATTCCGGCGAGCGACCGCGAAGTTTATTCCGAAGGCGAATTGCTGACCGCGCTGCGGTCAATCCTGCTCGATAACGAACTCGAACCCAACCGCAACGGCCTGCGCGGCTTGTTGTTCGGTGGGGCGATTGCGCCAGCGGCTCCGGCCTCGGCTCGACCCGCTGGATTCATCCGGCTGGACGGGCATGTGGATTTTTACGGCTACCACCCAGAGGCGGAAGCGTGGCTGTTTTGCGGCTGGGTGTCCAAACCCTGGGGGGATGCGGACAAACCGAGCGGTGTCGTAGCCCAATTCGAGCGCGGTTTGGTGTCGAGCGAGACGATGTTCGCCACGTTTTACTACCGCGACGATATCGAGGGCCGCGGCGTCGGCTTTATCCTGTCGCTCGCCAGCCCGGACGGCGATCGCAATCATCTGGTTTCGCTGGAGCTCGCATTCGCCGAATTCTCCGCGTCGCTGCGTACGACGGCGGCGGGGCCGAGCCTTGCGCCGCATGAGCTGGTCGAAGGGCTGACGCCGCTTCTGACCGGCGGTGAGTCCAATTCCAATAGAGCGCGTCTTCAGGCGATGCTGCTGCCGGCGAGCACCGAGGCAGCCGGCACTGGCGCGCCGCAAGGTTTCGTCGATGTCTACGGCTACCACAGTGTGGCGGGTGGCTGGCTGTTTTGCGGATGGGTGTCCAACGACGCGGAAGACATGACGAGCAGCCCGACCATCGTCGCCCAGTTCGAGCGAGGCGAGGTTCGCGGCGAAGGGGTCAGCGTCAATTATCCAAGGGATGATCTGGGCAGTCGCGGTCTGGGCATGGTCTTGTTCGTCTCGGGCAGCAGCAGCCCGCTTGGCGGGCTGCTGTCGGTCACGATCGAAGCCGCCGATTTGTCGGTCCGCATCTATCCGGGCTCGTCGATCCAGCGCCTGCGCGAGCAGGACCTGATCTCCAGGCTTCGCGGCATCGTGGCCGGCGCGCCATCCGGTCTGCCCCGGGATGTGATGCTATCGATCCTTGGTCGGCAAGGATTTACCGGCGCCGACACGGTCGGCGAGTTGAGCGACCGCATTTTTCTCGAGTTCGACGAGGCGATCATTTGCGAGCCCGACGGCATCGTGCTGATAGGCTGGTATCTGGCGAAACCGGGCCTGGTTCGCCACATTCGGCTGCGCTCCGGTGCCTTCGTTTCGACGATTGACCTCGATGACAGCCTCAGGGTCGAACGCGCCGATGTGCTGTCGGCGGTGGGGGCGGAGCACGGGTTCGACGATTCCCGCTGCGGCTTCATTGTGTTTCTGCCGCACGCGGTCGACGCTGCCAGCGCGCCTTATATCGAGATCGAGACGAGGCGCGGCGAACTCGGCTATCGCATCGTGCCCACGCCAAAACTGGCAGGCATGGCCGCGACGAGACGGCTGCTGGAGTGTTTCGACGTGCGGTTCCTCGACGTGCCGCGCGCCTACGACCGGGTGATCGGCCCGGCCGTCGAGCTGTTGAACAAGAGCCGCCTGAAAATGCGGCCGACCGTCACCGCTCTCGAATTCGGCACGCCTCTCGCCGATCCGGAATTTTCGGTGATCGTGCCGCTCTACGGCCGCATCGATTTCGTCGAGTACCAGATTGCGCTGTTCTCCGCCTATGCACCGAACCATGGCGTCGAGTTCATCTACCTGCTCGATGATCCGCCGAAGCGGCGCGAGGCGCAGTTCTTGTTCACCTCGATCTATGAGCGCTTTCGGCTGCCATTCCGGGCGCTGCTGTTCGATCGCAATGTCGGTTTCGCGCCGACCAACAACATCGGGTTGCAACATGCGCGCGGTAAATATGTGTGTTTCCTGAACTCCGACGCGTTTCCGGGGACGGATGATTGGCTGGAACGACTTGCCGAGAGACTGCTCGGGAACCCTGAATTGGGTGCGGTCGGCCCCTTGCTGCTTTATGAGGACGGATCAATTCAGCACCAGGGAATGTCGTTCCGGCGCCTGAGCGAATTCGGCGGATGGTATTTCGGTCATCACCCCGGCAAAGGCATGCAACCGGCCGATACCAAGGGAATGCGGCGCTGCATCAGCATCACCGGTGCTTGTATGCTGCTGCGCCGTGATCTGGCCGAACGATTGCATGGTTTCGACGAGTCCTATGCGATCGGCGACTTTGAGGACTCCGATCTATGTCTGAACTCTATCGGATGGGGCTGGCCTGTGCGGTCGATCTCGATGTCCATCTCTTTCATCTTGAGCGAAAGTCTCAAGCCGGCTCGGCGGCCAACTGGCGCATGAACCTCACTTTGTACAATGCCTGGTTCCACGAGAGACGCTGGGCACGTGCCATCGCCGCGCACCCGCAAGCATTTGCGCCAACTCCGTTTGGTGACGAGACCGCGCCGGAGCAGCGACGCAATGGCTGACGTCACGAAACCTCTCGGCTCTTCGTGGTCGGGAACGGCGAGCACGATCGGCCTCTCGGCTGATCGTCTTCGCGTTTTGATTGCGGCGCACGGCCACCCCGAAATGTCGAAAGGCGGCGCGGAGATTGCGGCATATCAGCTGTTTCGCGAATTGCAGGCGCGCGATGATTGCGACGTCTGGTTCATGGGCTGCGATCGGACGATGGAAGCCGATCGGACCGGCGCGGTGCTGATGCAGCCATTTTCGGCGCGGGAATACATCTACGTAACTGGCGAGTTCGACTGGTTCAAATTCGCCAACCGCGATTACAAATTCCCCGGCGATTTCGCCCAGTTGCTGACCGAGCTAAACCCCGACGTCATTCATTTTCATCATTACGTGAATTACGGCGTGGAGGTCTTCTATAACGTCCGAAAAATTCTGCCGCATTGTAAAATTCTGCTGACCCTGCACGAATTCCTGGCGATTTGTCACCATTATGGGCAGATGATCACCACCGTTCATCGCAATCTGTGCTACGAGGCGAGTGCCCTTCGCTGTCAGCGTTGCTTTCCGGAAATCAGCCGCTCCGATTTCTACCTGCGCAAGCGCTACATTCAGCGATTTTTCGATCTCGTCGACGGATTTACCGCCCCCAGCCGGTTTCTGGCGGAGCGTTACATCTCCTGGGGTTTGCCCGCCGAAAAAATTCACGTGATCGAAAATGTCATCCCGGTGGTCGGCGCCGGAACCGCGGTCAAACCGGTTTCGCGTTCTGGTCCGTTGCGGATCGGCTTCTTCGGCCAGATCTCGCTGCTGAAGGGCATCAACGTGTTGTTCGATGCCGCGGAAACCCTGGCCGAGGACGCCATCGGCGATGCGGTATTCGAGATTTTCGGCGACTACCGCAACCAACCGCTCGAGTTTCAGAAGGATTTCCTGGAACGCCTACCAAAAGCCGGACGCAACGTTCGTTTTCACGGCCCTTATGACAGCAGCCGGGTCGACGAATTGATGCAATCGGTCGATGTCGTGCTGATGACCTCGATCTGGTGGGAGAATTCACCGGTCGTCATTCAGGAGGCGTTTCGCAACCGGCGGCCGGTGATCTGTCCCGATATCGGCGGCATGGCCGAGAAGGTTCGGGACGGAATCGACGGCTTCCATTTTCTGGTCGGCAGCGCCATCGCGCTGGCCTCGCTCGTGCGCCGGCTGGCAAGCGACCACAGCATCGTCGAAAAGATCGTCGAGACGATGGCCGCGCCGCCGACGCCCAAGGACATCGTCGAAGCCCATTTGCAACTGTACCGCCAGCAGCCCGATGCGGGGCTGCCGCGTGCGGCTGTTCATGCGGAGTACGTCAGGTGACTATTCGCGGCTCAATCGATGCGGTGACGACCAAGGGGGTAACCGGCTGGGCCTATGCCCAGGGCCGGCGGAATGATCTTGTCGTGCAGGCGGTCTTCAGTCACGAAGTCATTGGCGATGCGGTGGCGACGGAATACCGGCCGGATTTGGCCGCGGTCGGTATGGGCAAGGGGAATTGCGGCTACACCATCGAATTCTATCGCGAGATCGATCCCCTCTATCTTCCGTTTGTCAGCGTCAAGGTCGATGGCGGCGACGCGGAACTGCCGCGCGCCAACCAACTTGGCTTTAACGAGTTCTTCGCCGCGTTTTATCGCAGCCATCCCGCCGTCGGTCGGTCGCGCACCGCTCTGGGAGGGCTGTGGACGGACCGGACCGATGCCGCCGCGATGCTCAAGGCCAAGACCGAAATCGGCCAAATCGGGCCGGAGGTCGCGGCCGTCATTGGCGACTTGATCCATCTCGGCATCGCCATCGTCGAACCAATGGACGGATCGGGCGCGACCCGGCCGGCTAAACTCGAGGCCGACGAGGTGGCGGCATTGCTCGAGACACCACCGCTCTTGCTCGCTTTGCGCGCCGTGCTCGACGACAATCCGCTCGTCATCGGTGTTACCCCGTGCCGCGTCGATACCGTGCTTGTGCAGGCGAGCGCTGAAAGTCGACTTCCGTCCGCGGCGGAGTGCCTGATCATCGTGACACCGGCGACCGATCGCGACATCGCCATCGAAATCGTGCGCGATAGTCACAAGCTACCCGAGTTCACGCCGAGCGGCGTGTCGCGCTGGGCGAGCAGTCAGGTTCATGCCGGTATCGAGATCGCCGCCGAGCGGCAAGGGTTGATGGTGCGTTGCGACCTGCCGGTCGGTGCCGCCGCGATCATCGGTCCCGGCACGATCTATCGGCTGCGCTGCGGCGACGGCGCGGATGGGGTTAAGATGGCTTGCATACCGTGCCGTGCCACGCCGATGACGTTGGCGACTGACGGCAACCGGACAGAGATCGTGCGCCAAAGCGGTGTTCGCCTGTGGGTGTAAGTCCGGTTAGCGTGGTAGCGCGAGTAGTTTGTCATGCCGATCGAAGGTGTTTTGGAATCAATCGAGCCCTTGCAAATACACGGTTGGGCCTACGACCGATCTCGACCGGACGAGAGCGTCAAAGTGCAAATCGTGCTCGACAATCTGGTGCTTGCCGAGGGCGTTGCAGGGCAATTTCGTGACGATCTGGCGAATAACGGGGTGGGTGACGGCCGGCATGCCTTTGCCTTCGAATTACAAAGAAAGTTGAGCTACGACGAAGCAAAACGGATTTCCGCAAGGGCCAAGGGCGCCGACGGGGCGTTCCTGGTGCTGCGGAAGGGGCCCCACGCGATGAACATCCCCGAGCCGAGCGAAGCGCCGTGGGCTGCAGCAACTCCCGCCCGTGACTGGGAAATCGTGGGCTGTGTGGAGTCGATACATCGCAGTCTTGTTCAGGGCTGGGTCCGTAATCTTGCGGTGCCTGATCGCATTCTGGAAGTTTCCGCCCGTGCCGGAGATCAAGAAATTGGTCGCGCAGCCGTGAATATTTTTCGAGAGGACCTGGATGGCGACCACGGATTTGTCATTCAACTCGACGCCAACCGGATAAGCTCATCGACTTTTGCCGAACTCGAAATTCATGTGCGTGACAATCATGGCCGCGAAACTGTGTTGCCGCGGCTGCCGCACATCCGTGAAACGATTTTTCCCCGCTCAAGCGTAGACCCGACGCAACACCCCTTATTCATTCTTGGCGCCGCGAGGTCGGGAACGAGCGCCATCATGGCTGCCCTGCGGAGCGCATCGCGCTACCAGGGTTACGATGAAGGTCATGTGTTTCCACTATTCAGCAATCTCCTCCAAACGGTAGCGGCCTATTATGCCGAGGCGGCCCCGGCCATCAATTATGTCGCAGGAATAGCAACAATTCCCTCCAAATATTTTGAACAGGGCATCTCCAGTCTTTTCATCAACCTGATGAAGGAGAAATTCGAGACCGACTGTTGGATTGATAAGACTCCGTCAAATGAGATGATTCTGGTTGCTCCCTATTTGAAAACGATTTGGCCCTCTGCCCGATTTATTTTCATGAAACGGCGTGGGCTGGAAAATATCGTGTCACGGCAGCACAAATTTTCAGACGACTTCGTGATGCGCTGTTCCGATTGGGTCAAAGCGATGTTGTCCTGGCTGCAAATTCGACACGAACTGAAAGGGATGGCGATCGAGATCGACCAACTCGCGATGGCCAGGGAACCGGCCCGCGTGGCGAATGCGCTGGGAACATTCCTCGAGTTGGAGCGCGAGGAAACCGATCGGTTGATCATTCAGTTGGGGAGCACCCGAATCGAGCAAACGTCAGCAGATATCTCTGATACGCTCGATATAGCCGGTATTGGATGGTCAAATGATGAAATAAACACGTTTCATGACATTTGCGGGACGGCGATGCGTAAATATGGCTACTCGGAAGACAAAAGCTATTTCTTGAAAGAAGACGTGCACCGTGGTGTTTTCACGCTTTAGTCGGTGCATCGAAACGGCGCAGGCAGGCTCGGAGGTCACGAGAGATGGTGTTGAGGGGTAGCATCGACCGCTGCGATGATGAACTGATCGAAGGCTGGGTCGTGCTGGTCGACCTGCCCGAGAAAAAGCTGTCATTGGAGGCGGTGCTCGGCGAGCAGATCATCGGCCAATTCGTCGCCGACCAGTTCCGCGCCGACCTCAAAGAAGCCGGGGTGGGCGACGGGGAATGCGCATTCAGCTTCGCGATGCCCGCCTTCGTGCCGAAAAGCGAGATCCGTAACCTCGTCATTCGTCTTCAGGGCGCGCCGTTATACTTGAAGCCGCCGGTCGCGGGCGGCGATGCCACCGCTCTGCCGTCTACACGCGAGACCGTCAGCCGCTTCGGCGGAATGTGGATCGACCGCTATGACTGGCTCGACAGTTTGGCCGCCAAACACCGTCGCGGCGAAATCTCCGACACGCTGTCGTCGCGCATATTCCGCTTTGTGCGCGACGGCTATCTGGTGATCGAAAGCGCCGTGCCGGCGCGAACGGTCGCGCGGGTCAACAAGGACATCGAGCGGCTGTGGCAAAAGCCGCCTGAGGGGCTGCTGATCGAGACCTTCGAACCCGATGGCGAGATGCGCTACATCACACCCGACGTTCGATACCGGGACGGGCGGACAAAGCTGCTCGATGCTTACGCGTTCTCGGCCGCGGCGCGCGAAGCGACCGCCGCTCCGGAGGTTGCCGAATTCCTCACGGCGATCTTCGACGACAAGCCGCAGGCCTTCCAGGGCCTGCATTTCTGGAACGGTTCGCAACAGGCAATGCACAAGGACACCGCCTACGTGAAGGTCGACACCAACCCGATGCATCTCGCCGCCACATGGCTCGCGCTCGAAGATGTCGAGGCCGGCACCGGCGAATTGGAATACTACGTCGGCAGCCACCGGGCGCCCGATTTCCTCTTTGGCGGCAACAGCAAGTGGATGGAGTCGCATACCGAGGAGCACGACAACTTTCTGCAAAGCCTGCACGACGACGCCGCGCGCTACGACCAGAAACGCAGCAGCTTCCTTGCCAAGGCCGGCGATGTGCTGATCTGGCACGCCGACCTGGCCCATGGCGGTGCGCCGATAGCCAAACCGGGCCGAACGCGGCGCAGCCTGGTGACGCATTTCACCAGCGCCGGCGACGAGCCGTTCTATCGCCGGTCGTCGCGGCGGCGGCAGGCCGAGCTGCAAGGCTGTATTTTCACCTCCGCCTATTACGACGTCCCTGCGACCGCGTCGGCTTAGCGGCAGCGACACAGACGACCGGGAGAAGGATCGTGCAACGAGGGCTCGTCACCGATTTTGATGGACGTTTCGTTTCGGGCTGGATCGAATCTGGCAGTAAAATCGCCGTTTTCGTCGACGATATTTTCCAGAATACCGGCATCAAATTGAAGACTATTGGCGATACTCGACAATTTACAATAGACCTCAACAGCAACGGCGCTCCTGACGAGACACCGAAGATCATCGTAAAATTTGCCGGCACCGATACTCCGCTCCCGGTCGCCCCTCGATTGCTCGGTGTCGTCAACTCGATCGATGACGCAATACGCGACAGCCTGCCTCAGTACGTAAGCAATATCGTCGATCTACCCTGCCCGCCTCAGGAATTTCTCGACTACATTGGCAGCGGGCCGGCGGGGCGGCGCGGTTTTTTATTAGTCGGTGCGATCAACCTCATCGAGTTGCTCTATTTCGGCATGCTTCCGGAAGGCGACCGACGGATCCTTGTCGATCTCGGCTGCGGGTGCGGCCGGACGGCGATGGCTGTCGCGCCGATCATGAAGCCAGGCGACGCTTATGTCGGTTACGACACCTGGCACAAGGGCATCGACTGGGCCCGCGAGAACCTCTCGGCACGCTACCCCGTGCTGCATTTTCGCGCCTTCGCCGCCGACAGCAGCGCGCGACGCGGCGGCTATCAAGCCGACAACACCTACCCGATCGACTTGGCCGACAATACCGCCGACACCATCACCGCGAACTCGCTGTTCACCCATCTGCGGCTGCCGGCAGCGATTGCGTATCTGGAGGAAATCTATCGAGTTCTAAAACCGGGTGGCCGGGCGTTTCTGACCTGGTTCCTGTCATTCGATGGGCACGAATACGTCGAGAAGACGTTCGCGGAAATTCAGAAGACCGATGATGGATACTTCGTCACCGATGAGGGCTACGTCGACGCCTATCTCTTTGAGGACAAGGTGCTGCGGGCAGTGCGCGATGTCGGGTTTTCTGTCTTGGTCAAGCGATACGGCGGATGGCCAGGCCCGGAAAGAGCCCGTCACCCACGCCAAATGCAGGATTTGCTCGTTCTGGTAAAGCCGGCCCCGATACCCGCCGACGGATGGAAATTCACCAGCGCACAAGCTTACCGCGATGCCGCCGACGCACTTGGACGAACCGGCGATGAGCTGGAGATCGATGCGCTGCTCGGCGAAGGGGAAACACAGTTCCCCAACGACCCGTTGATCTACATCCGGCGGTCGTACGGCATCATGGCGCGCGATACGGAAGCGGCCGTTGGACGATGGGCGACATGCCGCCTGCGTTTTCCCGAGTATACCGACGGTTGGATCCACGGCGCGCTGTTGCTGGAAAAATCTGGCCAGCGCGACACCGGTGTCGCGTTGCTGGACGAGGCGCTGCCGCGCTTTGAATCGGACGTACGGATACTGATGGCCCGAGCCTATCTCGCCCGCCGTCAGGAAAAATGGGACGACGCGCTGCATTTCTGGCAGCGCGTCCTCGAAGAGGCTCCCGAGAATGAGGAAGCGCGCCGCGAGCATCGGGCCGCTTTTTTGCATGTGGAAAATGCTTAGATGAGACGAACCAGCCTTTTGAGCCAGCGGCGCCGCGGCGACCCGGTTCGATCCGAGGGCGAGCCCGAGGCGTCTTCGGCACCAGCCGACGAGCCGACCGAAGCCAGAAAGCTGGTCAACGAGGTTGGACCGGAAGCCGCTCTGCCGCAACTCCTGACGCAGATCGAACAGGACCCGGGCTCGGTCGAACCCAGGCTGGTGGTTGCCGAGTTGCTCGCGCGGCAGGGGCGCCACGACGAGGCCGAGGAGCTTCTGACAGCGGGTCTAAATTTGGCGCCGGACAACCGCGAACTCGCGGCCGCATACGCCCACGCGCCACAGGATCGCGGCGACAAGCCGGAAGCCGCCACGCGATGGGTGGCCTATTGCGCACGGTTTCCCGACGATCCGCGCGGCTTTGAAATGGCGGGAATCCAGCTCATCTATCTGGGGCAGCTCGACGATGCGGAGAAAATCCTGACGACGGGAACCTGGCTGCCGCAACCGGGGAGCGAGGTGCTCCGAAATCACGCCCGCGTCGCCCAAATGCGTGGCGACTGGCCGGAGGCTTTGCGGCGCTGGGACGCCTTTCGCAAGCAATATCCGCAAGATTCTGGAGGCTATTCAGGCGCCGGATATGCGCGCCATCAAATGGCGCTGGAGCAAATCCGTGAGGCTGACTTGCTGCTCGAGGAAGGGCTGCGGCTGTTTCCGCATCACGGCGACATCATCGGCACGTATGCGCGGCTGGCGCAAACCCGCCGCGCCTGGATCGACGCGCTCGACCGCTGGGAGCTCTGCCGTCAGCGGCTGCCGGACGACCCGGTCGGCTATGCCGGCGTGGGGGAAGTGCTGCGTATTTTGGGCCGTTTCGACGCGGCCGAAAGCGCGCTCACCGAGGGAGCGGCGAAGTCGGCGGCGCATCCGGGAATTCTCACCGCATTGGCGCGAGTGGCGCACGATCAACACGATTGGCCCACCGCCCTCAATCGGTGGAAGGCGTATTTGGACCTCTTCCCCAACGACAGCATCGCCCAGGCCCAGCTCCAGCTGGTCCTGACGGAGCTGGATCGGTTCCAGGAAGCGACGGCACTGCCGAGCGGTCAAATCGAGCCTGCCGACGAAGGGCCGCTGCCGCCGGCGCAATTGATGCTCCGGTTCGAGTCGCTCGGGCAGAATTGCGAGTTCGGTGTGGTGCAGCGCCATTTTGGGGCCGAACCCTTGGGTCTGCTGCGTTTCAGCTCCACACCGCTGCATCGGCTCGTCGCCGCCCTCAACGACGGTCTTGTGGGCATCGGCGAGCCGGAAAATACCACCCTGGGCATTCAGACCGGCGAATACGTAACGAGCGACAACCGGTACTACATGTTGATGCACACCTTTATCCGCGCCACCGACGATGATCCGCAAAAGCGACATGATAGTTTTTGCCGCCGCCTGCAGTATTTGCGCGACAAATTACTCGGCGACTTGGCCGACGCGCGAAAGATCTTCGTCTATTCCTGTGAAGAAGAGACCACCACTGATAACGATATTCGCGAGCTCCACAGCGCGTTGCTCCGGTTCGGTGCGAACCGACTGTTGTTCGTTCGCTCCGCGGAGCGGCCACACGCTGCCGGCACACTGCGTCAGCTCGATGACGGGTTGCTCATCGGCTATGTCGACCGGCTCTCGATCGAGAATCCATCGTTTTCCGTTTGGCTCGAACTGTGCACGCAGGCACAGCGACAACTGGAGATTGTGCCGGCCGTAGCGGTCCAAGACGGACCGAGTTTATAATGGCATCGGCGGCCCCGGGCCGAACGCCGTAAAGGTCGCAGGAACAACTTTCAGATGTTATGGTATTTAATAATCTTGTTCAAGTTGTTATTCCGTGCGATATGCGCCTAGCGTAAAGAATTGAACGAGACAGGTGGCCCATGATCGGCCGCGAACCGCCGCCGCCCGGTCAGCATGCTTTAGATTTCTGGGAACGCGAGGTCGCTTGTCCGGCATGTGACAATCGCGACCGGCATTCGTTACGCCTGCTCGCCGCGGTCGACGTCCTTTTTTGCAGCAAATGCTGGACCAGGGTCGAGCTGGCCGAGCACAAGGCGGCAATCGCGATAGAGGCGCGCGCCGCCAATCGGATCGGCCGGACGCCATCGTGGCCGGAAGGGCGAGATAGCGCGGCCAGCGACTCGGCCGAGCCCGTCGTGCAGCCCGAGGCGCCGGTGCCGTGAGCCGGCCGCGGCGGAGCGGGTAATGGAAGATCGCGAGCCCGATTTTTCAGCTCGGGTCGCGATGCAGCAGGCCGTCGAGCGCCTGCCTGATACCGAGCTACGCAGCCGATATGACGAGCTCACGCAGCGCGTTGCCGTTGGCTCGGCCAATCATCTGCTCTATGAGCACTATCTGGTGGGAGCGGAACTGTCGCGACGCGAGTATATTGCGTTCCGGCGCAATGCTCCGGCCGTTCCGGGCGCCGGAAACCGTTGACGTGCGCGATCCTGCCTGACGAGGAGCAATTCCTGAAACCATATCGATATGGGTCGGCGCGTCGCTAGGTCAGCGCCAGCCCGCGCGTGATGGCGTGTTTGTCGCGCCGCCTTGTCGGGGTGCGCCGATTAGCGTAAAAGCCGCCGAAATCCTCGTTCGGGGCGTGGCGCAGTCCGGTAGCGCACCTGCTTTGGGAGCAGGATGTCGGAGGTTCGAATCCTCTCGCCCCGACCATGATTACCGGCCTTCCGGAGGCCGGAGCGGAGGTGATAAGGCGATGGCGCTGGCACGTATCTATCGGCCATCCAAGACGGCGATGCAGTCGGGGCGGGCGCAGACCCGCAAGTGGCTGCTCGAATACGAGCCGGCGACGCGGCGCGACCCCGACCCGTTGATGGGCTGGTCGAGCGCGCAGGACACGCTGAACCAGGTGAAGATGCACTTCCCGACCCTCGACGAAGCGATCGCCTTCGCCAAGAAACATGCGCTCGACTATACCGTCATCGAGCCGCAGATCCGTACGCCCAAGGCGAAAAGCTACGCCGATAATTTCCGCTACGACCGCGTCAGGACCTGACGCCGCCCGCACGACCCCGTAGCTCAGCTGGATAGAGCACCTGCCTTCTAAGCAGGCTGTCGTGGGTTCGAATCCCGCCGGGGTCGCCATCTTTTCTCTAGGTTTTCAAAGGGTTTGCGGGAACAGGCGGCGACAAAAGCAAACGAACAAAACCCGTCCAAAACGAACAAAAACGGGTCGCCGTTACACCACCATTACACCAAGCCTGCACCGCGCGGACGCGGCGTTCCGGGTTGATTCACGCCCGCATGCGTCGGAGCGATGAGCGAGCGTCTGACGGCCCGGTTGATCGCCGCCGGCTCGGTCGGTGACGGGCCATCCCGCAGCGTGCGGTCCTATCTGCCGCGCGCCGCGCGGACGTGGCTCGTGCTCAACCTCGCCCTGTGGGCGGTGCTGGCTTGGGTCCTGTGGCGATGACAGGCGCCGAGGCATCGAGAGTTCGCAGAGCGGTCGGCAGCTTGCAGCAGGAGCGCGACGAGCTCCGCACCGCGCTCGCGCAATCTCACGCGACGGAGAGCATCGGGCGCAAGCTCGGCGACGACCTGATCGACGCGGGCCGGGAGGTTGTCGCCGCATGGCACGAGCGCCGCAACAGCGAGGGTCGGGTGGATCGCGCCATCCGGCGGCTTGAAGATCTGGTCGGTCGAACATGAAGACCCGCAACATCCGCACGGTCGAGGGCGCCGAGCTCGGGCGCATGATGGCGTCATACTGCGACGAGGCCGAGCCGAAGGCGCGGCTGCGCTTCACCGTCACCTTGAAAGATCTTGAGAACGCAACGCTGGAGCGAGGCAGTCAGGCATGAACACCAGCTTCACCATCTACTACACCGATGGCTCGATCGCCGGCGGCGATGTCGACTGGCCCGAGAACCCGACCCTCAACCAGATCAAGGCGCTGGTCGAGCCGCTCGTCGGCGGTCCGCTGGAGCATGTCCGCGTGCTCAACCCGAAAGTGGTCGAGGCCGACGAGATCGCCCCCGAGGATTATCTCGACATGTTTGTCGACGAGATCGGGCACGTCCGCGACGGCGGGCCGAAGCCGCGCAACGATGCCGCGACCGCGATCTACCGGGCGAACTGGCTGCGCGCCGAGGGCGGCGATCCCGAGACGCTGCCGTGGATCGCCGGAATCGCGATTGTGTTCGACCGGCGGATCTGGCGATGACCGACGACGAGCGAGCCAAGCGGCGCCGGCTGCGCGACGCCTGCCGCGAGCTGCTTCAGGCCCGCGCCGATCATCCCGAGATCTTCGCGAACACGGTGTTGCGCGAGCTCAACGACGAGAACTGGGAAACGCTGCGCGAGCTCGCCGAGATGGAGCTCGACGAATGACCGTCGTCACCTTGATCCGCACCTCGGCGCTGAGCACGTATCCCGACTGTCCGCGTCGCGGTGCGTCGAGGCTGTTCTGGCAAGAGATCAAGGCGGCGGGCTTCCAGCTCCGCTACATGCCGCGCGGGATCGGCGCGATGATCGGGACGGCGGTTCATCGCGGCGTCGCCTCGGTGCTCAGTGTCAAGGCGCGGACCGGGAGGCTGCCGTCGCGCGGCGACGCACTCGAAGCGGGCCGCGAGATGCTCGACTACCAGATCGAGGAGGGCGACATCCAATTCGACGGGCCGAACGGCGCCACGCACAACATCGGCGAGGCGGTCGATCAGGTGGCGCGGATGACCGGCGTCTATCACGACACGGTGGCGCCGACCGTCGATCCGATACAGGTCGAGGAACGGCTGGAGGCCGAGGTCGAGCCGGGGCTCGTGCTGTCGGGCCAGCCTGACCTCGTCTGCCGCGAGCCTGGGGCGATCAGGGACTTGAAGACGGGTCAGCGGATGCCGGTGTCCTTCGCCCCGCAGCTCGGCGGCTATAGCCTGCTGGCGCGCACCCACAACCTCGACATCCAGCGGGCGTCGATCGACTACATCCCGCGCGTCCGCAAGAACAGGCCGCAACCGCCGGCGGTGTCGACCGAGACGATCATCGCCCATGCCGAGTCGGCGGCGGCGAACATCATCAAGCACATTCAGGCCGACCTGAACACTTTCCGCGAGGGCGACCCGGCGCGGCGCATCAAGCCCGGCGACCCTTGGGCGTTCCTGGCGAACCCGGCCTCGATGCTTTGTTCACCGAAGTATTGCGCCGCCTGGGGCACCGAGTTTTGTCACGAGGGCAAGCAGGCGAAGGACGACCGATGAAGCTCTACCACGGCACCAACGGCGGCTATCTCGACCATATTCTGAAGGCGGGCGTTCGACCGCGCGGCCCGAGCGGTCGCACCAACTGGAAGAGCACGGTCGAGAGCAACCCGCGCTGCGTCTACCTGACCGACTGCTATGCGCCGCACTTCGCAATGAACGCGGCGCGCCAGCGCGGCAAGAACGCGAGCTGCGCTGTCATCGAGATCGATACCGAGCTCCTCGATCAAGGCAACCTGTTCCCCGACGAGGACTTCCTCGAACAGATCGGTCGCGACGTTGATGGCGTGCCCGGCACGATGGTCGAGCGCACCCGGCACTACCGTCGCCAGCAGTTCAGCTATGACTGGCCGTGCCGAATGCTGGACGACAGCGTCGCGACGTGGTGGCAGGCTTCGCTGCTTCACCTCGGCACCTGTTCCCATCGCGGTGTCATACCGCCCTCGGCGATCACCCGCGCGGTGTCATGGCCGCATCCGAACATCGGGCTGGCGCTGATCTGGGACTGCTCGATCTCGTTGATGAATCGGAAGCATGTCGGCGACCGCTACCAGAAGCTGACGCGCAAGCTGTTCGAGGGCGAGTTCGACGAGATCAGAAGAACGCTGCCGTGCCCCGAGCACTTGCGGGCGTGGTTCAACAACCCGCCGCTGCCGGCGATCGAGGGCTACCGCCGCCGGATCGTGCGGGACAATGGCTAGGCTGCGACATGCCGGCTTTATTTGGACGCCGCAGTATCGCGGCAAGAGGCGAGGAATCAAAATGGCAGTAACAGAAGCAGAGGTGACCCGGCCCGCACTGGTGCCGCCGCGCGACGCGAACCCGTTCAGCGCCGGCGAGATCGCCGTGAATGCCGGCGGCAACCGGGGCGTCGTCGCGGTCGAGTCGCAGCGCGCAATTGCCGAGGTGCAGGCCCGCATGATCATCGCCCGCGCCAACCCGCGCGACCCGATCCGCGCGATGGAGCTGATCCTCAACGACTGCACCAGGCCCACGCTCGCCGACAACGCCATCTACCAATATGCGCGCGGCGGGACCGACATCCGAGGACCGTCGATCCGGCTCGCCGAGGCAATCGCGCAACGCTGGGGCAACGTCGCCAGTGGCATCAAGGAACTGTCGCGATCCGGTGAATATTCGGAGTGTGTCGCTTACGCCTGGGATCTGGAGTCGGGCTATTACGACGAGCGGCAGTTTCAGATCCGCCACTGGCGCGACCGGAAGAATCAGGCCGGCTATCAGCTCACCGACGAGCGCGACATCTACGAGCTGATCGCGAACTTCGGTCAGCGCCGGAAGCGGGCTGTTCTGCTGACGGTGATCCCTGGCGATGTCACCGAGGCCGCGCTCGAACAATGCGAGCGCACCATGCACGCCAGAGCGGACGTGACGCCCGAGGGTATCAAGAAGCTGATCGAGACGTTCGCCGAGCTCGGCATCAGCCAGCCGCAGATCGAGACGCGCATCCAGCGCCGGCTCGACGCGATCCGACCGGGCCAGGTCGTCATGCTCCGCAAGATCTACACGTCGCTGAAGGACGGCATGAGCGAGCCCGGCGATTGGTTCGAGGCGGTCCAGTTGGTGCAGGCCGAAGGCGACGCCGAGCAGCCAGCGGACCAGCAGCAACCGCGCCGCCGAGGGCGCGCCGCCGCGCCGCCACCGAAGACGGCGACCGACGAGAAGCCGCCGGCGACAGAGCAGCAGCAGACGCAGCCTGGCGGTCGCCGGCAAGTGCAGTTCGAGGTGTAGGCGATGGACCGGACCCACGATGAATTTACCTGCTCGGATTGCGGCAGCACCGTCTACAGCTTCCCGCCGTGCGATCCGCCGCCGACCGTCTGCGGCGGGTGTCTATTCCTCGCGGAAATATGTGGCCGATCCTGACGACCGCGAGGCGATCCGCGCGAGGATGAACGGGAAATGACTGAGCTCTTCCCGATCGGCATCGACGAGCAGATCGCCTGCGTCGAGCGCGAGATCGCGCTGCGCCGCCGGGTCTACCCGCGCCGCGTCGCCGACCGGAAGATGACCCAGGCGCTGGCTGAGAAGCAGGCACCACTATGGCAGCCGGTTTATCATTCTTGGAGATGCCAGCTTTGCGGCAAATGGATGAAGGACTGACCTAATGACCAACGAGGACGCCATCGCCGCGAGCGCTGGTCCGAGCCTTTGCGACGACTGCCCGCCCGTTAATTATCCTACTGATAAAACGCGCTGCTTGCCTTGCCCGCGCCGGAAAGGGGAGACAGCAAACGAGCCATGTCTCCCTGACAGCACGTTAAAACGCTGCACAATCTGCGGCTTTATCGTTGACACTCAATATACTGCCGCAACGCCGCACTCGCGCCGAAATCCTGACTGAAATTCAACGAGCGTTGTCAGAAGCGCGGAGAAAGACATGAACATCACGATTAGCGTCCATAATTTCCGAGGCTGCGCCGACGCGCGGCTGACGTGCGCCCCGATCGCGCTGATCGGCGGGCTTAACGCCGCCGGCAAGAGCTCGATCGCGCAGGCGGTCGGCGCCGCGCTTAGCGGAAATGCGCTCCCCGTCGCCGGCCTGCGCGCCAACGCCGCCGGCGTGCTCGTGCGCCTCGGCGCCACCACGGGCATCGTCGAGGTCGGCAACGACAATGGGAGCGTTACCATCGAGTGGCCGGCGGCACGCGCGATGACACACGGGGCGCCGCCCGTGGCGAGCGCCTATGCGGTCGGGCTGGAGACGATCGCGACGGTCGCGGCGAAGGACAGGCTCCGCATTCTCGCCGAGTACCTCCACGCCGACCCGACGCGCGAGGATCTCGCCGCAGCGCTCGACGAGGCCGGGCTCGATCCCGAGCTCGTGCTCAAGTCGATCTGGCCGCTCATCGAACAATCGGGCTGGGATGGCGCGGTCACCGCCCGGCGCGATCGAGGCGCCGAGCTCAAGGGGCAGTGGCGGCAATGCACCGGCGCCAATTACGGCAGCCGCGTCGCGGCGTCGTGGCGACCCGACCTCGGCGAGCTGGACGAGTCGGAACTGGTGACCGACCTCCACAACGCCCAGCGCGAGCGCGATCGTGCGCTGACCGCGCAGGCGGTGTCCGCCGACGAGCGCCGCCGGGTCGAAGAGGAGGCCGAGCTCTACCAGGCCCGCCAGGATGCGCTGGGGCGCGCGTTGTCGAGGATTGAGGGATACACGACCGAATATCAGAACGCGCAGCAGGCGCGAGCCGCGCTGCCGCCAGCGGGCAAGCAGGACACGGTTCCCTGCCCGCACTGCCAGCAACCGATCGTCATCAACCATGTGTCGCCGGTCGAGACGCGGTTCGAGAAGCCCGACCGAGCGGTGATCGACAACGTCGAGCTGGGGAAGCGCCGGATGGCGATTGCCGAGGCTGACGGCAAGCTGTCCCACGCCAACGGCGACCTCCAGCAAGCCCGCCGGGAGGTGACCCTGGCAGAGACTGCGGTGAAGGACGCGGAGCAGGCCCGCGAACGAATCGCTAACTGGCCGCGCGCCGTCGAGACCGGGACAGACATCGCGACCGCCGAGGCACAGCTCAGCCGGGCCGAGAAGCGTCTCGCCGAATACCGCAGCAAGACCGAGGCCGATCGGCTGCATCGGCTGGTCGAGGGCAACGAGCTGGTGATCTCGCTGCTCGCCGCCGATGGTCTGCGGGCCAAGAAGCTGGCGCAGGTGATCGACGTATTCAACGCGCAGCTCGGCAACCTCGCCCGCCCGGCGGATTGGCGGGGCGTCCGTCTCGATGACGCCGGCAATATCGGCTATGGGGATCGCCCCTATAGCCTGCTGTCGACCTCCGAGCAGTATCGCGTGCGCGCCGTGCTCGCGGTTGCGATGGCGCAGATCGACGGCTCGGACCTGGTCATCCTCGATGGTGTCGACATCCTCGACGCGCCCAGCCGAGGCCAGTTGTTCGCCATGCTCGCCGAGGTCGAGATCTCGGCGCTGGTCACGATGACCGTGGCTCGCCGCGAGCAGTTGCCAGACCTCGCCGCCTCGGAGCTCGGGCAATCCTACTGGCTGGCCGGCGGCGTCCTCGAACCCCTCGAAGCACGCGTGGCGGCGTAAAGGCTTTAAGGGGGAAAACCTTGACTATCCACATTCGTTGAATTACGTGCATAACTATCGATCGGCGGGGACACGGTAATATTCCGCATGCCGTAGCACCGCAGGACCGGCATTCGCCGCCATCAGGTGGCACATGCGGTAGCGCTATGTGGGGTTGCTTTGCGGGCCCCATACCGTCGGTTGAAAGTCAGAGGCGATCCTGCCGCAGGGTCGCCTCTGATGCGTTTTAGGCGTGCCTCCGCAACATAAGGCCGCGTTGCAGAATCGCCCGCGTCTGGCGTTTCCTCATTAGGTGGAAACTGGTCACGTAAAGTTCTTCACCGAGTTCTGTCGCTTTGACCATGGCGCGATATCGGCGTCCGGAATGATGCTCGTAACAGAATATAAGCTGTTGGGGATATTCCTGAACTACCAACCCAAATCGCAGCGCGTCGGGCAGGATGCAATACTGCTCAAAGCCGATGTCGGGATGCCGGCACTTTTGCTTGACAACCGTATCTGGGGACAGCAAGACAGCATAGCGATCCGCCGCGCCAATCAATTTGGAGAGCGCAGGATTGTGGATGGCGCCGACAACAACTGGCTCCTGTCGTTCGCCCGACAGGAGCGCCCGAAGGTGGTCTATATCCATATGGCCTCGCAACCAGCGGATATAGACCACTCTTTTGGGGCGTGCGAGTCCAAAACCTCCGAAGATCAACACAGCGAAAAAGAGACGGCATGCCGCCTCGGCGCGGTGCTGGGAGTCCCATAAAAAAGCCCCGGCTCCCGCGAAGGAGCCAGGGCAGGCAGAGAGGAGATGGCACGTTATCAGATCGCTACTTCTTTTGCCTTGGCTGGAGATGTCGTCGTCGTGGCGGGATGCGAGCGCATGCCGACGATCTCCGTAAGAAGCTGCCCCGCCATAGCCCGGCGCATGTCGCGCACGACGTTCGCGGCGGCAATCGCGTTGGTCGACTGCGTCCATGCCTCCTGCATCGCCAGTTCCTCCGTAGAGCAAGCGGACAAGCTCGCTGCGACCACGATGTTTGCCGCCTCTGCGGATCGCGCGAACTTGCGAGCCGCGCTATCGACACATCCGATCCACGCGACATCGACCTTATCGGTAGGGTCGCGGGGGCGTTGGGCGGTACGTTCGGCGGCGGGGCGTTGGGCGGCACGCTGTGCGGCCAGCGCCTCAAAATCTCGCCGGTTTTTGTCGAGTTCCGCTTGCGGGATGGGCGGCGGCGATGACGGCACGCACGCGCACATCATCAACAAGCATCCGGCCGCCAAGGCCACTCTCCACATCGCTCTTCTCCTTCTCTTTCTGGAAAAGAGGATATGAGATGTGCGAGCCGCACGGCTTGATAATCCCTGCCATAAAATTGATAGCAGCCGTTCCAGCTAGATCGCCGCCGATCGCGGATTAGCGGCTGACCGGGTCGTCGCCGCGCTCCAAAATCAAGTTTTTGGCCGGGTCTATCAAGCGGGCGCCGCCGCCAGCCGCTAAGTGTGACGAGCGCGCGGCTAGGGTAGCTCCCGAACCCCCGGTCTCCTTGCACGGGCTGCCGCGCGCTTACCCCGCAAGGCGGTTGTGGCAAGGACCGTTTCATGCCGAACCTTTCCCACGCACCTACAAAGCCCCCCGTTTTCATCGCCCTGGTCGCAGTCTCCGCGATCGTGCTGGTTGTGACGTATTTCGCGGCTACCGGCGGCATCACGCTCCGTCAACCGGATGAGCACGGTACGACGCCAGCAGCGGCGAAAGAGCTTTCCCCATCCGAGGCGGCGAAGACCGCTGACAATTGCGTCATTCGGACAACGGATCGGATGCTGGCATCAACTGATCCCGCGCAACAAGTCGCGGCAATGGTTCTTGCTGCTTGCCGCGCCGAGCTGGACCAATGGCGTCTGGCTCTAGCGCGGTCATACGGCGAGCAGATCGCCGATGCGGCCCTCGTGGGTGCGGGCAAGGATCAAACCGCCTTCGTGATAAGGAAGATCACTGAAGCCCGCTCGCGAAAATAGGGGCTCGCCTACCTCCAGCTAAGCAGGCACCGCTCGGCCCCCGGAATGATCAGGTGCAGCCCGGTTTCAAACGGGAAGTGAATATCGAATATCTGGGTCGTCGTGGTCTGAACCTGGGCCAGATCTATCGTAAAGATCGGGTGCGCGGGCGGATCGGCGCCGAGCCCATCAAGAATATTCAACAGCGCTGGTGGTGGTTTTTGAGCGGCAGGATCGACGACGACGGAGCCAATAATCGCCGGCGATACGACCAGTCGGCCCACGGTTCCCGGCCCGGTCTTTAACTGGTAAGCGCCGCCGGTAAGCTCGCCCGAGGTAAACCAATCGTCCATGTGCTCAAGAGCGGTGATGCGGGCGTCGAGGGCGGCGACTTGCTCCTCGATCATCTCGCCTTCCCAAGTGATCGTTGCTTCCACGCCGCCCGGCCAAGAGGCGGTGCCTCGGTTAAACGCCGACACTCGGGCATGGGTAAAATCGGCATAGAAATTCAGCTCGTCAGCCGGCACCTGTACGTTGTCGATGAGCAAAGCCCCAGTGCCTTCGTTAATATCGCCTTGTCTCAGGCCGGGTATGGAAAAGCTCAATCCTTCGTCGGGATCAACATCGTGCGCGATCACCATTGTCGAAGAGGGCATTTTAGTTCTCCCGCATAACAAGCAGCATCTCTCGCTTCTCTACCGGCTGACCAGGGTCGCGGCGATCTCGCGCGCGGCAACGACCGCGCCCTCCTCGGCGGTCCGATCGGGCGCCTTCAGCCATGCGATATAGATCACGCCGACAAAGGCGTCAGGGCTCGGCGGGATGGGGATGGCGCAGGCGCGCTGCATCCCCCTCTCGGCGAGGCGATGCACCACGGGCGAGGGTGCGGCGAGCGTGATACTGGCGCAGGCCGGGTGCCCGTTGATCACGTCGACGAGCACTTGCAGATCGGTCGCCCGCACGATGACGGGCAGGCGGCGCGGCTCGGGGATCACCGCGCGTTCCCCGTCATGTCGCCGAGCGCCGATGAACCGCTGACTATTGGCCGAGAGGTCGACGCTCCAGATCTGGACGAGGTCGGCGCCCGAGTCCTCGACCAGCCGTTCGAGCGCCGCCGGCACGGCATCGGTCTTGAGCGTCGCCGCCGAGGGCGTGAGCCACGCCTCGACCAGCACGTCGCGCTGCTCATACAAGACCCAGCCGACGCCGCCGACGATGAAGAGCACGACGATGGCGACGACACGCCACGGGCGGTCCACATAGGCTAGAACCTGCCCCAGAAGCCCCGCAGGCGCCTTCGGGTCGGACATGGCATGTCGACCGGGCGCCGGGTCAGTGGACCGTTGCGCTTTCGAGCGCGGCGACCTTGGCGTTCAGTTCCTTCACCGCGTTGATCAGCGCATAGATCAGGTTGCCCGGCTCGAGCGTCGACAGTTCGACACCCTCCTTTTTGCCAACCGTCGCCTTAGTCGTCCCGACGATTTCGGGAACGTGCGGCTTTACCTCGTCCGCGATCAGGCCAAATAGCTGGCGCGACGGCTTCTCCGCTTCCGCGAACGGCGTCCCTTTGGCATAGCGAAACTGCACCGGCTTGAGCGCCACGATCGCGGCGAGGCCACGTGTATAAGGCGCCACGTCCTGCTTCACGCTCGCATCCGAAATCGTCGTCCAGGCGCCCGACACATTGGCGCAGGCGCCGTTGACATGCAGCTTGCTCGTCGGCGCCAGCGCGTTGATACCGACATTGAGATCAACAAATGTCAGCATAGGCACTTCGGTACTGGTGCCGAACCGGCTGAGAAAATCATACGCGATCGCCGAGCCGGTGCTCCGCTGTTGCAGTGCCAGACGCCAGTTCACCGGGTCAGCCGCCCAGGTCCAGGACTGCGAGATGAGGGAGGACGACGTTACGACGTTGGTCATCACCTCGACCGCCGCACCCGGCGTCGTCGTGCCGATCCCGACGTTGCCGTTGCCTAAGATCGTCATCCGCTCCGCCATGACAGTCGTGCCCGGTGCCACCGTCATAAAATTCAGCCGCGCGCCGTTCGCGGTCCCCGTCCAGGCCTCGGTTGCGATGCCGTTGATCAAGGCGCCGCCGGCGAAAGTGGTGCCGTTGAAGCCTTGCATCTGTAACTGGCCGAAAGCGCTGCCGTTTGGGCTTGCCATCGGCGCCGCCGCCGTGCCGGCATAACCGCGCGTCAAGAATGATGGCAGAGTATTGCTGACCGTGGCGATATAGGCAGCCTGCCCATCACCGCTGAAAGCGGTGAAGATCGTGCCGCCCGAGTTGATCGAAACAGGCAGACTTGCCGCATTCTGGTTGAGCACCAGCCCGCCCTGGCCGGGGTCGGGCGCCGGGTTGCCGATCACGACGCCGGCACCGATTCGCACCCGGTCCATTAAGCTGTTGGAGCCGGTCGCGATCGTCGTGAACTTGAACCGGGCGCCGGTCGTGCTTCCGGTCCAATCCTCGGTCGCCTCCATCGTCAGCGACGCGGCATTCGCGACGCTCGCGGAAGTTTTTCCCTGCGCGGTGATCGAACCAATCGACTGACCGTTGAGTATCGGCGTCGGCGCCGCCGCCGTGCCGTTGTATCGGCGGAAATAATGCGCGCCGGGACCGCCATAAGTAGCAAGGACCGTGATCGGGCTCGCTCCGTTCGCGCCATGCAGCTCCAACAGTCCGCCGGCAGTCGGCGGCGACGGCGCGTTGGCGTTGATGATCACCGGACCCGGCGAGATCGTGCCGCCGGCAG
The DNA here is from genome assembly GCA_963778385.1 of uncultured Alphaproteobacteria bacterium. GTDB lineage: Bacteria > Pseudomonadota > Alphaproteobacteria > ATCC43930 > CGMCC-115725 > DATARH01. The sequence continues at coordinate 210,901 of CAVZUA010000002.1, forward strand.
CCGAGAACGGCGGCGTCGTGAGCGAGATGGTGCCGTCAGCCGCGACGCTGAACTGACCGTTGAAGTTGTCGGGACCGGAGAGCGTCGGCATCGGTGAAGCTCCTTTACTCTGCCGCCGGGACAGGCTGCACTAGCGTCGGCTTGGTCACGGCGGGCACGTCTTCCTGCGGCTGGTTGGCGATCTCGACGAGGAGCTGGCAGCAGCGCATATACTCGCCGGCCTCGCGCGGCCCGGTGACGGTCACCCGTTCGAGGAACGCCAGGATGTTCTGCGCGTCGAGTTGTTTCAGCATCGATCCCTCCATTTGCTTAGAAGCGGCGATACCACGTCGTATCGGCGGGATGGTATCGCCATGACATGCCGCCGCCAGCGGTGAGCATTCCGCCGCCCTGCTGGACCGTCGCGCCAGCCGGCGCGGTCACCGCCATTGCGGTAATCGTCTGGTTGCTCGACAGCTCGAAAATCTGCCCATCGCTCGGCCCAGGCGGCAGCACGACGTTGAGCGCGGCGATCGGCCCGGCGGGCTGGATGACGAACGCCCCGAGCCCCGTGGTCGCGGTGAGGGTCGCCCCGGTCAGCGGGCGCTGGAAGCTGAAGCTGACGGTGAACGACCCGCCGAGCAGTCCATTGATGACGACCATCAGGTCGGAGATCATCGGGAGCAACCATTGCCGGTGCCCGCCGTGCTGCATATCCTTGCTCGTGGTTCCATCATCGCTGTAGGTGTTGCCGTTGACCGTTACTTGGGTCATCCGATGACCTCCTCGAGAGCAATCGGCACCTCGTCGATGTCGAGCCCGAAATAGGAAAACATGCCGGGATCGGTGAACTGGGCCAGCATTGCGGTGCGGACCCAGTTCACCCGGTCGTCAGGGTTCGGCAGCCAGATGACGGGATCGCAGATGTCGCGCTGCCGCAGCATTTCGAGCTGCTTTGCCAGCGCCTCGTTGTGCGTCAGGTGGAACGAACCCTTGAAGGTACGCGGCTTGACCTTGTCGTCGAAATACTTGGCACCGCCGAGCGCCTCGGTCGCGATGGTGCGGAAGCGGAACCCGTATTGCGCGCCGTAGAGGAAGTTGAGGCCGACCTGATACTGGCCGGCGATCTCCAGATAGCCCGCCTGCACATAGCCGACCGGGTTGCCGGGATCGGCGATGTCGATGCGGACGCCGGCAGCCATGTAGTCGATGCCGCCCCACCATAGCCAGAGCCACGTCAGGCCGACGAGCTCGGCGTCGTTGTATTTGCCGGTCCAGTAGTTGTCGTCTTCCCATTCCAGCGTGTCGTAAGGGTAGACCTCGGGCCAGACCTCGGTGACGCCGCTGTCGTAGAGCAGCTCGGTCATCACCGAGTCTTGGTAGAGGCGAAGCCGGATCGTCGCGGCGGGCGTGAAATTGTGCCGCGCCAAGGCGATGAGCCCGACCCGTCGGGTGATGTCCGATGTCGCCAGGATGACGGTGTCGAGCGGGTTCAGGCTGAGCGAGCGGGCGACCTTCGACAGCGGCATCTCTTGCAGGTTGGCCTCGGGAAAGCTCGCCTGCCAATTGCCGCCCGCGAGGGTGAACTCGTCGGTGCTGCTCGGCCAGCCGAGGATGGCGGAAGTGTTCGGCATCAGCGTCAGCCCCACAGCGCCAGGATGAGGATGTTGGTCGCCGAATTGTACTCCATCCCGGTGATCACCATGTTCCGCCCGGCGTCGTAGCCGAACCGCGGAATGACGACCGAAACGGTCTTCCCGAGGTCGAGGGTCTGGAGCGCCTCGGGCGTCAATGGCGTGTCGATCTCGACGAAGTCCCGGCGCACCTTGTAGAGCCCGAGCACCCGGTTCGCCTCGGTCTGGGCGTCGGCCTGATTGACGAGCAGGGTCTCCACCGTTTTCTGCACCGCTGACGGGTTCGGGATCTGGACGCTGGTGTCGGTGGCGATTGCCGACCGGGTTGCGACGGCGAGGAAGGCGCGCGCCGCATCGGTGACCACGCCCGCGAGCCCGTCAGTCTGCACCGTCCAGTTGTGGGCGTAATCGAGCGTGACCTGCCACGTCGGGACGCCCTTGTCGGGATCGTTGGTCGCGAGGAAGCGGCAGTCGACGATGTCGAGGTCGCCGCTCGCGGCGTCGCTGTCCAGGCCGAACCGGCGCAAGGTGACGACCGGCGTTCCCGGCGCCTCGACCCGCTGCATCCGAAACTGCCCGTCCGCGTCAAAGCCGTACCACGCGCCGACGCTGCCGAGCACTTGATCGAGCGCCGCGCCGAAGGTGCTTTCGCTGTCGATCCAGATCCCGACCACCGAAGGGTTGGCGGCATCGAGCGCCGCGACATCCGCCGCGCTGACATCACCGGCGGGAATGCCGCCCGTCCCGGTGACCAGCGCCTTCGAGACCTGGGCTGCGGTGCGGGCCGCGACAGTGGCGCCCTGGAGCACGTCAGCGGTCACCGCGCCGGTTGGGCTCGCGCCGAGCCGGATATAGCCGCCGGCTTTCCAGACCCGGTAGAAGCCGCCGGGCGCGGGCGGGTTCGCCTCCATGTCCGCTTGGCTGGTGTAGTCGGCGCCTTGCGTCAGCGGCGCCCCCAAATCGTAGGCAGCGGGCACGTCGAACACGGCGCCATCGTTGACCTGATATTCGAGCCGGGCGGTGTTGACGCAGCTCAAGGTGACGTTGAGGACTTGGCCCGCCGTCATCGGCTTCGGCTTGCCCTTGAGGTCGGCGACGCCTTCGAGCCCATCCGGCAGCACATTGCTGCCCGCGTACTTGTTCGGCTGGATCGGTTGCTGGAGGTCTTGCAGCCGGTCGCGCATTTTGATCTGCACCTCGGCGAGGTCGAACAGCGCCTGCTCGACCCGGCCCGCAATGACCGTGACAAAGCTCGAATAGGGCGCGGCATCGTCGCCGAGGAGGATCGTGCAGGTCTGCCCGGCCAGCCCGAAGTCGCGCAGATTGTCGAGCCCGCCGTCTGGGTTGGCGATGATCAGGTCTCCCTGGCTGACCGTGCTCGCGCCGCCCGTGGTGTTCTTCCCGAAGATGTCGCGGCGGAAGGTCGGCAGCTCGGTGATGCGGTTGTCGTATGGGCCGGGCGCGGTCGGGTGGAGGTATGGCTGCGAGCTGTAGCGCAGCGTCGTCAGCGCCCCTGCGCTGGTGTCATAGGCGGCGATCTCGATCAGGTAAGTGCGCATCAGCCGAAGGCTTGGCGCCGCAGGGTCGTCTGAATGCCGTTCATGGTGTCGAGCTGCGCGCCTTGCGCCCCAGCCATGAACTCATCGAACTGGACCGTGACCTCGGCGAGGAAGGTGATGTATTCGCGAATGTTGTTCAGTTGATCCCAAAGGTTGCGGTTCCAGCCGATCATATTGTCGAGAATTTCTTGCAGCTTGTTGTAGAGGTTCTGGTTCCAGGCGACTTCGTTCCCGTTGATGCCGCCGAGCATGTTGTAAATATTCTGCCCCCACGCGACGATATTCGCGGTCGCATTGTTCACCGCATCCGTGGTCCCGCTGCCGCCCAGAGCCGTCGTTGCACTGATCATGCTGTTCGCCGCACCATAGATGGCTGCGATCTCGTTGTTGCTGGTCGTCGTCTCGGTGCTGACGATCGAATTGGCGTTCGCCGCCGCGATGCCGATGCCGTAATTCGACCACGCCGCGACGGTCCCGACGACCGAGTCAGCGGCGGCAAAGGTCGCCTGCACAATCCCGTTCGAGCCGTTCGCTGTCACGGTGTAGAGCCCGCCGAACCCGTAATTGAGCGTGCCGATGGTCGCGTTGTCCCAGGCGACTTGACTGTTGAGCAGTGCGCTTGACCACGCCGATATCGCGCCGATCACGGTCGTGCTGTTGCCGGTCGCGGCGCTGATCGCCCGGTCGGTCGTTACCTGCGCGGTGGCGGCAAGCGCTGCGGTCTGGCTGTCGTTGGCGCTGATCAGGCTGTTCGTGGTGTCGGTCGTGCGCTGGGTGATGGTGAGGGCGTTCGCCGTGTTGCCATCGATGATGGCGCCGGTCTGCGCGGCGCCTGCCGCCTGGAGCGTCGCCGCGTTCTGCTCGTTGCCCTGCATCGTGCTTATGGCGTTCGCCGTGTTGTTGGCGATCAGGTTCGCCGAATTGGCGACGTTGCTGTTCAGCAAGGCGACCGTGCCGCCATAGACCGTCGCCCCGCTGCTGACGACCGCCGCCGTCGCGGTGTTGGTGGCGTCGGTGACGGTCTGGGTGCTGGTGACCAGCGTTGCGGTCTGGGCGGTGAACTGCTGCGCGGACCCGCCGACGACCGAGGCCGCGCCCTGGAGGGTTGCGTTGGTGATGTCGGTCGCGGTCGAGATGGTGGTGTTGACGATGTTGTCGTTCGCCACCTTGGCAGCGGCGAGGATGGTGCCGTTCGCCTGGATCGCGTTGTCGGTGATCGCCTTCGAGGAGGCGATCCCGGCGTTGACGATCTGTGCCGTCTGGTCGTTGAGGGTCGCCGTGGTGCCGGCGGCGGAATTGTTGATGGCGTCCACGACATCCGCCGTCGTCGCGGCTGTCGTTCCCGGCCCGACCGTGCCGAGCAAGCCCTGGAGCTGCTGCTGGACTTGCTGGAAAATCGCCTGCCCCGGTGCCGAGCTCGCGTAGTAGTCGGTGACGCTCTGCAACAGCGTCTGCGCCGCCTGGGTGATGCCCTGCAAGGCGTCGACATCGCCGCCCTGAGCTGCCGCCAGCATGGTGTCGTATTGCGACTGCGAGGCTTGCAGCCGGCTCAGCGGCGAGGTGAAGGCGCTGTTCGCCGTCAGAAGCTGGTTGAGATACGCCTGGATGTTCGCCTGGGCGCTCAAGATCGTGTTGGCGCGAGCCTGGGCGTCGGCCTGTGCCTGGGTCGCGGCGACGCCCGCCTCGGCCTCGTCGACCCACTGCGCGAACGCCGGGTTGAGGTCGGCGAGGACCGCGCGGGCCTGCTCCATCTGATCGGTCGTCAGCCCCATCAGGATGTTCAGCGCCGCCCGGTGTTCGGTTTCTTGCACGATGGCGTTCTGATCGGCGCCGAGCCCGACCGAAGCGTTCACGGCCTGTGTCGCGATCCTGGCCTTGTCGAGGTCGCGGAGCTGCGCGAGGAACCCCTGTCCTGCCGCCGTATAGGCGTCCTGCTCGTTCTGATACTTCTGGGTCGATGCGGCGAGCGCGGCGTTTAGCGCCTCGGTGGCGACGGCGGCATCCCGAGCTGTCGTCGCCAACGCCGGGAGATCATTCGTCAGGGTGCCGAACTGGGCGATGACCTGATTGAGCTGCGTGCTGGTGAGCTGGCTGAAGACCGTCTTCAACTGGTCATCGAACGTCTGGCCGAGCTCGTCTTGCACCGACCTTGATGCCCCGATCGCCGACGCCTCGCGCCCCATCGACTGATAGTTGTCGATGATCGACTGAATGCCGTTGATGAAGTCGTTTCCGCTGGCGGTGTTGAACGCTGCATCGACCGCCTTGGCGAAGTCGACGTTGAGCCGCTTCGTCGCCTCGGCCAGCGCCGCGTTGATCGGATCGAGGCTCAGCCCGTACTGGTTGGCCTGATCGGTCAACTGCCCGAACAAGGTGCTGATCTGGGTCATCGCCTGTTCGAACGGCCCGGCGACCTGGGCGCCGCTCTCGACCGAGGCGAAGGACGCATCTGCCGCCGTCTTGATCTGGTCGTAAGCGTCGGCGAATTGCTTCGCCGCGTTGAGGGCGTCCGCGCTCTGGAGCTGATCGAGGCTGAGCGTCGAGACGATCTTGCCGAGGGTCGGCGACAGCGCCGACAGATCCTCGTGCTGGTAGAGAAACTGCGCGACTTCCTGAACAACCGTACCGGCATCTGACCCGGTGAAGCTCTTGACGCCTTCGCCGCTGGCGATGTTGACCTTGATCCCGTCCCTCGACCCCGCCTGCGCGATCAGGGTCGCCTGGGGCAGGATCGAGGCGCCGAGGATCGAGGTGATTTGCGACAGCGCCGCCGAGATCGGTTGAATGACGGCCTGCGATGTTGCGTCATTGGCCGCAACGCCGCCGCTCGAAGTAGCGGTAATGCCGCCCGTCGCAAGATTGATCGTCCCGGTGCTCGCGTTGTTCGCTGGCTTCGGGCCGAACAAGCCGCCGAGCACGCCGCCCGCCGAGCCGCCGAGGATGCCGCCGAGGATGGTCCCAACGCCGGGGAAGAGCAGCGACCCGATCAGCGTGCCGGCGACGGCGCCGCCTGCCGAACCCAGCATCCCGCCGGTCGAATGGCCGCCGAGCAACGAGTTCAACAGCGTTCCCGCGGTGAACCCGCCGCCGATACCGCCGAGCGCCCCGCCTAGCGTCGCGGTGCCGAACAGCGACCCGGTCGGCGGGCGCCGAAGCTGATCGCGGCGGCGACATGAGCGCCGCGAAGGATTGCGAGCTGATTGGCCGGTGGCGGATCGTCGAGGCCGATCTGTGGGAGCGCGACTACCTCGATCTGGTCGAGCCGGCCTACATGAGCTTTGGTAGTAACAGCCGAGGCGAGTTCGCTTTCGGCGCCGTCGACGCCACCATGGAGCTCGGATACGGCCAGCGCATCGTGTTCTTCAATTGGACCGGTTTCGACGAAGGCGACGAGATCTGCGGCTCCGGCTCTGCCGAACTCGAAGACGACGGAACCGTCGAAATCGAGCTATCCTTCCACAACGGCGATGACGCCATCCTGAAAGCGCGCCGCGAGTGACTTCTTCAACAGCCTGCTAGGGAAAGCCAAGCGGAGCCTAACTTAGTTTGGAAAACACCGACGTTACTTTAAGGCGCGGCCGAATATGAGGCCCGCCACTCCGAAAAATATGAGTTTGTCGCGTCCATTTAAATTCCGGCCAAACAATTGATAATTTCGAACGGTCGGCTAACGAAAAGCGGCGCGTCGACCAAGCAGCTGAACCGGTTGTCCGGGAAAAGTGGGATCGGCGTGAAGACCGCATCGGGAAATGGCGTTGTGCCATGCTCGTTGGCTGGCGAAAAAGAGAGGCATTACGACCGCAGCGCCGGCGGAGCTGGATTGCTTATTCCATGCGTCTCACACTCTCAAGCCGTGCGCGCGTGCCTGAAAATCGCTAGGCTGGCATTTGCTGCGCGGCAAACAGGGTGAGAGGTTAGAGCGCCAGTAAAGGACCAATTGGGCCCTATTTGGGCCCTGAAAATTCAAAAAGTGGTTGCGGGGATAGGATTTGAACCTATGACCTTCAGGTTATGAGCCTGACGAGCTACCGGGCTGCTCCACCCCGCGATATTGCGTCATCTCTCGACAAAACCAGGGGGCGGGCTGGCGGGCCTGGCAGCGACCTACTCTTCCGCGCCTTAAGACGCAGTACCATCGGCGCTGAGGGTTTTCACGGCCGAGTTCGGGATGGGATCGGGTGTTTTGCCCCTCGCTATGGCCACCAGGCCGGCCAGACCGCCCCTGCTGATCGAGGATTGTCTGGGGACAAAGCGAGCTGTGACAAGTGACACTTGTGTCTTCGGAGGTTTGCCGCTCCGGCGGCGTTTTCTGGTCTTTGCCGCTGAATGCGGCACTCAAGAGCGCCTTCGAGCGATTAGTACCGGTCAGCTGCACGCGTTACCGCGCTTCCACCTCCGGCCTATCAACGTGGTGGTCTACCACGGCTCTCGGCGAGACCTGGTTTTGAGGTAAGTTTCCCGCTTAGATGCGTTCAGCGGTTATCTCGTCCGCACTTAGCTACCCGACGCTGCAGCTGGCGCTACAATCGGTACACCAGAGGTGCGTCCCTCCCGGTCCTCTCGTACTAGGGAGAGCTCCTCGCAAGTCTCAAACACCCACGGCAGATAGGGACCGAACTGTCTCACGACGTTCTAAACCCAGCTCACGTACCACTTTAAATGGCGAACAGCCATACCCTTGGGACCTGCTCCAGCCCCAGGATGTGATGAGCCGACATCGAGGTGCCAAACGACGCCGTCGATATGGACTCTTGGGCGTCATCAGCCTGTTATCCCCGGCGTACCTTTTATCCGTTGAGCGATGGCCCTTCCACGCGGGACCACCGGATCACTATGGCCAACTTTCGTTTCTGCTCGACCTGTCGGTCTCGCAGTCAGGCGGGCTTATGCCATTGCACTCATCAGCTGATTTCCGACCAGCCTGAGCCCACCATCGCGCGCCTCCGTTACTCTTTGGGAGGCGACCGCCCCAGTCAAACTACCCACCATGCAGGGTCCCGGCCCGGGCTTCACCAGGCGCGGTTAGATATCAGAGCTCATAAGGGCGGTATTTCAAGGTTGCCTCCACCCCAACTGGCGCCAGGGTTTCAACGGCTCCCGCCTATCCTACACATATGATCCCTAATACCACTGCAAAGCTGTAGTAAAGGTGCACGGGGTCTTTCCGTCTGACCGCGGGTACTCCGCATCTTCACGGAGAGTTCAATTTCGCTGAGCTGGTGTTGGAGACAGCGGGGAAGTCGTTACGCCATTCGTGCAGGTCGGAACTTACCCGACAAGGAATTTCGCTACCTTAGGACCGTTATAGTTACGGCCGCCGTTTACCGGGGCTTCGATTCAGAGCTTGCACCCCTCCTCTTAACCTTCCGGCACCGGGCAGGCGTCAGACCCTATACGTCGTCTTGCGACTTCGCAGAGCCCTGTGTTTTTAGTAAACAGTCGCCACCCCCTCTTTTGTGCCCCCCGCCCCTGCTTGCGCAGGAACAGGGCCCTCTTCTCCCGAAGTTACGAGGGTATTTTGCCGAGTTCCTTCAACACCATTCTCTCAAGCGCCTTGGTATACTCTACCAGTCCACCAGTGTCGGTTTGGGGTACGGTCTATGTCGCCGGCGCTATTTCCTGGAAGATCGTCACCTGCCACCTCAATCCGATAAGAGATGACAAACTCGAACCTTCGTCACGCACGGCAGGCTGGGGAATATTAACCCCATTCCCATCGGCTACGGCTGTCGCCCTCGCCTTAGGGGCCCGGCTAACCCTGCGCGGATTAACCTTGCGCAGGAAACCTTGGACTTTCGGCGTGAGGGTTTCTCACCCTCATTTACGCTACTCATGTCAGCATTCGCACTTCCGATACCTCCAGCAACGTTCACACGTCACCTTCACAGGCCTACGGAACGCTCCGCTACCGCGTGCATTTGCATGCACACCCGCAGCTTCGGTGCGTGGCTTTAGCCCCGATACATTTTCGGCGCAGGATAGCTGTTAGACCAGTGAGCTATTACGCTTTCTTTAAAGGATGGCTGCTTCTAAGCCAACCTCCTGGTTGTCTTGGCCGTCCCACATCCTTTTCCACTTAGCCACGACTTGGGGACCTTAGCTGGCGGTCTGGGCTGTTTCCCTCTCGGCGACGGACCTTAGCACCCGCCGCCTGGCTGCCGACCTCCACTCACCGGTATTCGGAGTTTGGTTAGGTTTGGTAAGGCTCGCGCCCCCCTAGCCCATCCAGTGCTCTACCCCCGGCGGTGAGCGATCGACGCTCTACCTCAATAGATTTCGCGGAGAACCAGCTATTTCCGAGTTTGATTGGCCTTTCACCCCTAATCACAGGTCATCCCCTACTTTTGCAACAGTAGTGGGTTCGGTCCTCCATGACGTGTTACCGTCACTTCAACCTGCCCATGACTAGATCACTCGGTTTCGGGTCTGATCCCAGTAACTCAGTCGCCCATTTAGGACTCGCTTTCGCTGTGCCTACACCTAACGGCTTAAGCTTGCTACTAAGACCAACTCGCTGACCCATTATACAAAAGGTACGCCGTCACCCGATGCCAGGACCCAGTCACCGAGAAATTCTCGATGACTGCAACCTGACACCCAAGCTCCGACTGCTTGTAGGCATCCGGTTTCAGGAACTGTTTCACCCCGCTCATCGCGGTGCTTTTCACCTTTCCCTCACGGTACTTGTGCACTATCGGTCACTGAGGAGTACTTAGGCTTGGAGGGTGGTCCCCCCATCTTCAGACAGGATGGCTCGTGTCCCGCCTTACTCAAGGATCCTGCTGCCGGTTTCCCGTACGGGGCTATCACCCGCTACGGCTCATCTTTCCAGATGCTTCCGGTACCAAACAGCAAAACCACTGGCCTGGTCCGCTTTCGCTCGCCACTACTTACGGAGTCTCGTTGATGTCCTTTCCTCCAGCTACTGAGATGTTTCAGTTCGCCGGGTTCGCCTCGCTATCCTATGTATTCAGATAGCGATACCGCTTGCGCGGTGGGTTGCCCCATTCGGAGATCCCGGGATCAACGATTGCTCGCATCTCCCCCGGGCTTATCGCAGCGTGCTACGTCCTTCATCGCCTCTCAGTGCCAAGGCATCCACCAGATGCCCTTAGTTACGCGCTTGAGCACCGCACCCAACGGCAAAGACCAGACTGCATCGCTGCAGCTCATCTTGTCGCCGATGCGGCAAACTCTCTTGAAGACACATGTTGGACACGTTCCAGCCCCCCGTCCTCCAAACCTCGCGGCTTGTCGGCAGGTGTGCCGGACGTGCCCTCCTCGGTCACGTCACATACTCGCTTCTTCACCCATTCAATCAGCAAAACGCAACGGAAATGTCATCACTTCAGTCGCGAATAGGAACTTCATACCGAGTAGCGACAGACGCGCCCCGTCGCCCCTCCCCACCAGGAATGGTGGAGGTGAACGGGATCGAACCGATGACCTCCTGCTTGCAAAGCAGGCGCTCTCCCAACTGAGCTACACCCCCGGTTCCGGAAGGCACTTCTGTCATCAAATGGTGGGCCAGGGAGGATTTGAACCTCCGACCTCACGCTTATCAAGCGCGCGCTCTAACCAGCTGAGCTACTAGCCCCCATGTTCGTCTAGCCTGATTCGTCACGCCAGCGGGCGCTCGCCCGATACTCGGCAGAAGGGATGCGTAGACGGCGGCGTATTTTGTTGGAGAACCGGAAGAAGATCGAGTGATCGGAGATCGCTCTGATCCCTGCTTCCAGCATCCAGAAAGGAGGTGATCCAGCCGCAGGTTCCCCTACGGCTACCTTGTTACGACTTCACCCCAGTCGCTGACCTTACCGTGGTCGGCTGCCTCCCGAAGGTTAGCCCACCGCCTTAAGGTAAAACCAACTCCCATGGTGTGACGGGCGGTGTGTACAAGGCCCGGGAACGTATTCACCGCGGCATGCTGATCCGCGATTACTAGCGATTCCGACTTCATGCACTCGAGTTGCAGAGTGCAATCCGAACTGAGACGGCTTTTTGAGATTGGCTAGGCATCGCTGCCTCGCGCCCCTCTGTCACCGCCATTGTAGCACGTGTGTAGCCCAGCCCATAAGGGCCATGAGGACTTGACGTCATCCCCGCCTTCCTCCGGCTTGTCACCGGCAGTTTCCTCAGAGTGCCCAGCCGAACTGATGGCAACTGAGGATGAGGGTTGCGCTCGTTGCGGGACTTAACCCAACATCTCACGACACGAGCTGACGACAGCCATGCAGCACCTGTGTTCCCGCCAGCCGAACTGAAGGACCCAATCTCTCGAGCCCATACGGGACATGTCAAGGGCTGGTAAGGTTCTTCGCGTTGCGTCGAATTAAACCACATGCTCCACCGCTTGTGCGGGCCCCCGTCAATTCCTTTGAGTTTTAACCTTGCGGCCGTACTCCCCAGGCGGTGTGCTTACCGCGTTAGCTGCGACACCGAAGAGCTAGGCTCCCCAACGTCTAGCACACATCGTTTACGGCGTGGACTACCAGGGTATCTAATCCTGTTTGCTCCCCACGCTTTCGCGCCTCAGCGTCAGTATCGGTCCAGAGAGCCGCCTTCGCCACCGGTGTTCTTCCCAATATCTACGAATTTCACCTCTACACTGGGAATTCCACTCTCCTCTCCCGAACTCTAGCCATCCCGTCCCAAGCGCAATTCCTGGGTTGAGCCCAGGGCTTTCACGCCTGACAAAGATGGCCGCCTACGCGCCCTTTACGCCCAGTAATTCCGAACAACGCTTGCCCCCTTCGTATTACCGCGGCTGCTGGCACGAAGTTAGCCGGGGCTTCTTCTGCGGGTACCGTCATCATCGTCCCCGCCGAAAGAGCTTTACAACCCTAAGGCCTTCCTCACTCACGCGGCATTGCTGGATCAGGCTTTCGCCCATTGTCCAATATTCCCTACTGCTGCCTCCCGTAGGAGTCTGGGCCGTGTCTCAGTCCCAGTGTGGCTGATCATCCTCTCAGACCAGCTACGGATCATAGCCTTGGTAGGCCGTTACCCCACCAACTAGCTAATCCGACGCGGGCCCATCCTTCTGCGATAAATCTTTCCCGGTTGCCCGGCGTATGCGGTATTAGCCGAAGTTTCCCTCGGTTATCCCCCACAAAAGGGTAGGTTCCCACGCGCTACTCACCCGTGCGCCACTCAGGCCGAAGCCTGCGTTCGACTTGCATGTATGAGGCATGCCGCCAGCGTTCGTTCTGAGCCAGGATCAAACTCTCATGTTCATCCTGACTACGGCGTCCCGGCTCCCGAAGGATCCGGGCGTTCGCAATCACTCAAAGGACACTGACTTCCTTACTCAACGGAGCGGCGTGCCGAAGCGCGCTTCTCCGCGTTGCGTGAACAGCCAGCATCCTTAGACGCCGCCGCCCACGCATCCCTTCCTCTAATCCCACGATTTCAATTAACAACCCGGCGCCAACGGGGTCCGCCGTCGCAAGGGACGCGGTATGTAATCCCTCCGACCGGAAGCGTCAACCGCCTTTTCGGCTTCTTTTGCAAATATGTGGCAATCGGCTTCTAACCCATTGCCTCTTCTTCGTAAATGCGCGCCATTTTATGGCCGTCAGACAGTGTCGGCGCCGTAATAGAGCACCACCGTGTGCCTAGCCTCGGCGAAAAATAGCCAGCGCTCGACGACGAGCCCCAATGCCGCGCTCAGCACGGCAATCGCGGCAAAGAGCGTCGAGGCCAACAGCAGCGCCAGGAGCGTCGCGAGAAGCGGGACCAGGAACGCGGCGACCCGCGCGATCAGGCGCAGCCTCATTCGATGCTTGCGGGCGACGTGGAACCCCATCTCCTTCAGCAGGTAGTTTTCCTCGGTGTTGGGCGGCTCGAGCATCCGCACCTTCCCGCGCCGGCCCAGCCCTGTCGCGCTCTCCACCGTGCTCGCGGCGACGCTGATGTCGATAAAGCGCCAGTAGTTCTCCTTGAACCACCAGGCGAATCCGATGGTAACCATGGTGAGGATGGGGAACCCCACCGGCTGCGTCCAAAAACGGACGATCAAGTCGAGCAGCAGCAATCCGGCCATCAAACCGAGCAGCAGGTAGTTCGGTACAACCCAGCGATTGTGCCATTGGTGGATCGGCTTCAGCGTCGCGTAGATCATCCCAGTCGAGAAAATCGTCGCGCCGGCGAGCGCGGCGGCGAGAAAGCCGCACAGCCCAAAGACGCCATCGGTCCGCCCGAAGAGGAACCAGCCAATGCCGAAGATCAGCGCCGGCACGAAAGTCATCACCGACAACACGCCCTCACGCGACAACCATGAGCTGCGCCATTGCGAGAACGCCCGCCAGGCGCGCTCGGGCCGGCCAAGATGCAGCGTCGAGGAGAGCAGCCCGCTCACCGCGAACACTGCCGCCACCGCCAACGAGACAAACGCAAAACCGGCATTCGGCGGCACCAGCCCCAGCGGCGCGGCGATGCCGACGAGCAGCAACAGCCCGAACCCGGCGCCCGACGCCGTACTGAAAAAGATGATCGACAACGCTGGATGCACCGCTCTCTCCCCCTTTACCGCCTTGGCCGGCCCCCGGATCAGGTCCGAGGTGAGCTACGTCTTCTGGTTCTGGCGTCAGAGACCGGAAACGTGGACCACCGGGTCAGGCCGGGGAAGGCGCTCTTTCCTTGCTTAGATGCAACCATTCTTAACGCGACAGCAGCCGGTCGACCCAGCGCAGCAGCCGGTTGTCCCCCGTCGCGGCCGTTTCCGCCATCGCCATCAACGGAGCCGGCGCCGCCGATGGCTGGCGCGGCGGCAGATATTTGTTGACCGGCCGATAGCCGAGTTCAGGCATCAGATCCTTGCCCCCTCGCACGGCGACCAATTCCGAGACCGCCGAGGTCGGATCACCGAGATCGCCGAAATGCCGGGCACTGGTCGGGCAGACCATCACGCAGGCCGGGCGGCGGTCGGCTTCGGGTAGGTTGTCGTTATAAATCCGATCGATGCAGAGGGTGCATTTCTTCATCACCCCCTCATCCTCATCGAATTCGCGGGCACCATAGGGGCAGGCCCAGGAGCACAGTTTGCAGCCGATGCAGATATCGGCGTTGACCAGCACGATCCCGTCTTCGGCGCGCTTGTAGGAGGCGCCGGTGGGGCAGACCGTGACGCAGGCGGGCTCCTCGCAATGCAGGCACGAGCGCGGGAAATGCACCGTGCGCGCACCCTCCCCCTCGCCTTCCTCGAAGGAATGGACGCGGTTGAACCACACCCCCCAGGCATCACCGCCGTAGGCGTTGAAGTCGGGCAGCGGCGCCGAATGGCCGCCGCTGTTCCATTCCTTGCAGGCCGTCGCGCAGGCATGACAGCCGACGCAGACATCGAGGTCGATCACCAGACCGAGCTTTTTCGCGCCCGGCAGCGGGGTCGGCAGATCGGTCATCGGGACTGCCCGCCATAGCGCATGATGTCGGGCGCTGCCGGCAGCGAAGCGGGATGCCGCAGCACCGGGAAATGCGGCGCGCTTTCGCCGGCTTCCGCCGCCGGCGCCTTCTCGACCCGCACCCGCAGATCATACCACGCAGCCTGGCCGGTAATCGGGTCGGCATTGCTTTCCGGCGCGTCGGGCAGCGTCTCGCCGATCAAATGATTGAGCAGAAAGCCGCGGGCGAATTCCGGCGAGTCGGCCGCGAGGTTCCACGCGCCGGCCCGCTTGCCGATCGCATTCCAGGTCCACACGGTATTCGGGTTGACCCCGTCCATCAGCTTCAACTGCGCGCGAATGCGCCCGGCGTGGCTGGAGACCGACACCCAGTCGTCGTCCTGCAGCCCCAGGCTCGCCGCCGTCACCCTGTTCATGAACAGGCGGTTGGCCCCCAGAATTTGCCGCAGCCACGCATTCTGCGAGCCCCAGGAGTGATACATCGGCATTGGCCGCTGGGTCACCGCGTTGAACGGGAAGGCTTGGGTGTCGACGCGCTCGCCTTCGAATGACGGATACCAGATCGGCAGCGGATCGAAATACGTCGCGACCCGCGCGCGCAGCCGCTCGGGCGGTTGAACCTCGCCATGCCCTTGCGCCGCGAGGCGGAATTTCTGCAGCGGCTCGACATAAAGCTGCAGCACGACCGGATCGGCATTACCGATCAGCCCCATCGCCACCGCGTTGTCGAGATAGGCGCGGTTGGCGTGCTTGTAATAGTGCTGTTCCTCCGGCAGGTCGTATTTCCAGAAGCAGCCATTATCGATGTAGCGCTGCAGTTGGTCGGGGTTGGGTGCGCCCTTGCCGTGGCTTTCACCCTCGGCGCCGCGCCAGCCGGCGAGCGGCCCGATCCCCGGCGCGCGCTCATGATAAGTCAGATAGTCCTTGTACCCGGCCGGGTAGCGCGGGCCGCCACCGGGATTGACAAAGGCCGGCAGACCGAGCCGCGCGCCGAGATCGATCAGCACATCCTGGAACGGCCGTACGTCGCGGTCGGGCTTCAGGATGGGCTGGCGGATCGAATCAGCCGGCCCGTCCACCTTGCCGATCGGCCGATCGAGGATCGAGATGCCGTCCCAGCGCTCGAGATAGGTCGTGTCGGGGAGGATCAGGTCTGCGTAGGCGACCGTCTCGGAATAGAACGCATCCGAATAGATGATGTGCGGGATGCGGTACTCGCCGGTCGCGGGGTCCTTGTCGGTCAGCATGCGCATCGTCGCGGCGGTGTTCATCGCCGAGTTCCACGCCATGTTGGCCATGTACATAAAGAGCGTGTCGATCTTGTAGGGGTCGCCCGCCCAGGCGTTCTTGATGACCATGTGCATCATGCCGTGGGCGGCGATCGGTGCCTCCCACGAGAACGCCTTGTCGATGCGCTGCGGATTGCCTTCGGCGTCAAGGATGAGGTCCTCGGGCCCCATCGGGTAGCCGAGCGGCGCCCCGCCGAGCGGCTTGCCGGCCTCGACCTGGCCCGGCTTGCCTGCAGGCTTCGGCCCCGGCGGGCAAGGCTTGGGGTGCGGCGACTTGTAGCGCCAACCGCCCGGCACATCGATCGTGCCAAGCAGCAACTGCAGCAAATGCAGCCCGCGGCAGGTCTGAAAACCGTTGGAATGTGCCGAGATGCCGCGCATCGCGTGCATCCCGACAGGGCGGCCGCGCATCGTCTCATGGCGCCGTCCGGCCCAGTCGGTCCACGGCACCGGCAGCTCGATCGCCTCGTCAAACGCAATGCGCGCGATCTCCGCGGCAAGCTCCCTGATCCGTGCCGCCGGCACGCCGCAGGTCGCGGCCACCGCCTCCGGCGCGTATTGCGGGTCGAGATAGCGCTCGGCGATCAGCTGAAAAACTGGTACCGCCCTGCGGCCGTCGGCAAGCCGCGCATCGCCGACCATGCGCATCTCAACGCCTTAACTCATAGCGTTGGCGACGCCGCCATTCCGGTGGAGCACCAAAGGCGCGCCGGTTTCGTCGCGGGCGAAGAGGCCATCGTCGGCCGCACCCGGCGCCTGGATCACCAGCCAGCCGGCATTGGTGTAGCGCGCCAGATAGTCGAGATCGACCTTGTCGGCCTTGAGCAGCTCGTGCACCAGCGACAGCGCCAGGAGCCCGTCTGTGCCCGGCCGAACGCCGATCCATTCATCGGCGATCGCCGAATAGCCGGTGCGCACCGGGTTAATCGAGATCGACTTGGCGCCGCGACGCTTCATCGCCGACAAATGTATCTTGATCGGGTTGGAAATCATGGTCCTCCGCGACGCCGAACATCAGCACCAGCTTGGCGCGCTCCCAGTCCGGCTCGCCGAATTCCCAGAAGCTGCCGCCGATCGTGTACATGCCAGCGGCCGCCATGTTGACCGAGCAGAACCCGCCATGCGCCGCGAAATTCGGCGTGCCGAATTGCGTCGCCCAGAACCCCGTCATCGACTGCGACTGGTCGCGGCCGGTGAAGAAGGCAAGCTTCTTCGGATCGTCTGCCCTGATCTTCGACAGCCAGCCGACCGCGGTGGCGATCGCCTCGTCCCAGTCGATTTCGCGGAATTCGCCGCTGCCGCGCTCGCCGACCCGCATCAGCGGCTTGCGCAGCTTTGCCGGCGATTGCTGGTGCATGATCCCCGCGGCGCCCTTGCCGCAGATGACGCCGCGGTTCACCGGATGCGCCGGGTTGCCCTCGATGTAGCGGACGGCGCCGTCCTTGAGATGCACTTTGATCCCGCAACGTCCGGCGCACATGTAGCAGGTAGTGTATTTGACCTCGTCCGACACCGCGGGTGACGGATCGATGATTTCACGCGGGCGCCAGTAATCGCGCCAGCGCTCGCGCCAGCCTGCACCGTTCAACCTGGCGTCGCTCATTCAGTGGTTTCCTTTTTCGGGTCTTGGGCGCCCGACAATTTGTCGATGGCGAGCCCTTTTTCGCGATAGAACCGCGCCGCGCCGGGATGCAGCGGCAGCGACACCCCTTTCAGCGCGTCGGCGAGCTTGATCTGTTTGCCGATCGGGTCGATCCCGGCGAAGAGTTTTGCTGCGCCATCGCTCCACACCGCCCGCGTGATGTCGTGGACAAGGTCGGCGTCGGTGTCGACGTCGACCACCCACAGCGCATAGAACCCAACCGATACCGTGTCGGTATCGACATTGCGGTAGATTCCGGCCGGGATCGTCGCCGACGTATAGAGACCGAACTCCTTTCCCAGCTTCCCGGCGACATCGCCGGTCACTGGGACCAGGCGGACGGGCAACGTCGCCGCCAGCTCCTGGATCGCCGGCACCGGGTATCCGCCGGCGAGGATCATCGCGTCGACGGTGCCGGCCTTCATCTCGGCTGCCGCTTGTGACGGCCGCAGGTTCTTGCGCGTCACATCGCCGTCACCAAATCCCGCCGCGGCCAGGAGCAGCTTCGCATTCGCCGTCGTCCCCGAGCCGGCCTCGCCGACCGCAACCGTCTTGCCCGCAAGATCGTCGATGGCGCGGATCGAACTGTCGGACCGGACAACGACATGCAGTGCCTCCGGGAACAGGCTGCCGATGACCCGCAATCGCGGCATCGGCCCTTCCTGCGCGAAGGCCCCGACACCGTTATAGGCCATCGCTGCCAGATCGGCCTGCGCGAAACCCGATTCGAGTTGCTTGCTGTTAATCAGGCGAAGGTTCTCCATAGACCCTTGCGTTGCCTGCGCGACCGCGACCAGCCCCGGTACTCCGCAACCGCCGCTCGAGCTGCACGCGGAGCCTTGCACCGGGCTCGAGATTGCGGCGGCGACCACCCCGCCGATCTCAAAGAAACTGCCGCCCGTCGCCGCCGCGCCGATCCGGAAGAAACGGGTCTCGACCTGGGCGCCGACGCTCGAAACAAGCACGATAAAAAGCAAACTGGCGCAGGCGAGGCTGCGCCAGTATTGGTTGAGCACCCAACGTTTCGTCTCACGCGGTGAGACAGTCATGCGAAATGACAGCATGCCCGTCCGGCGATTTCAATCCGCCGTCGGCGACGTAGTTCATAACAATCAACAATTTAGAAATGTGTATTGTGAGTCGCCTTCACGACAACGTAGGAGTGACGCCGTGCGGCGGATGCGCCAATCTAACGGTCTGCCCCCTTTGCGGACCGAACCATGCCCGCCCCTTCCCCGCCCATTGACCTGCGCTCGGACACCGTGACGCGACCTTCCGCGGCAATGCGCCGCGCGATGGCCGAAGCACCCGTGGGCGATGACCAGTATGGCGAAGACCCATCGGTCAATCTGCTGCAGGAGCGGATTGCGGCGCTGACCGGCAAGGAGGCCGCGCTGTTCGTGCCGAGCGGCACGATGGCTAACCAGATCGCGCTGAAGGTGCTGACCCGGCCCGGCGACGACGTGGTCGTCGCCGAACACGCGCATATGATGTGGCATGAGGCCGGCGCCGCGGCAGCCAATTCGGGCGTCCAGTTCACCGCGATCGGCCGAGGCGGCCGCTTCATCGCCAGCGAATTCCGCGCCGCGGTCAAGCCGCGCGGCCATATCGTGCTGCCGGCGACCGGCCTGGTGGCGATCGAGAACACCCACAACATGGGCAGCGGCATTGTCTTCCCGCAGCGCGACGCCGTCGCGATTTGCCATGCGGCGCGGGAGGCGGGGATCGCCTCCTATCTCGACGGCGCGCGGCTGTTCAATGCCGCCGTCGCCAGCGGTACGAGCCTCGGAGAACTGGCCCAGCCGTTCGACCTCGTCTCGGTGGCGCTGTCGAAAGGCCTCGGCTGCCCGGTCGGCAGCGTGCTGGCCGGCAGCCGCGCGGTTATCGCGCAGGCGTTGACGGCGCGTCGACGGTTCGGCGGCGCGATGCGGCAATCGGGCATCCTCGCCGCCGCCGGCTTGTATGCGCTCGATCGCAACATTGACCGGCTCGCCGAGGATCACGCCAATGCCCGGCTGATCGCCGAGCGCATCGCGCAACTGCCGCGGATCCATCTCGACCTGTCGACCGTCCAGACCAATATCGTGATCTGGGAGATGGCGCCCGACGCACCGGAAGCCGCGACGATCGTCGCCAAAGCCAAAGCAGCCGGCGTACTGATGTCCGCCCTGGGAGCGCGCACCGTACGCGCCGTGACGCATCTGGATGTCGGCGCCGAGCAATGCCGGCGCGCCGGTGACGTGCTCGCGGAAATCGTCGCCTCTTAGGACTGCCGCTTTCGCAGCAGATACTTCTGTTCGCCGGACAGCACCAGTTCGCTCTTCTGGTTGTGGACCGTCACCGCGACCGTCACGACGCCGGTTGTGCGCTGCGCCGTCAGCGCGGCGATGGTCAACGAGGGATAGAGGGTGTCGCCGGGGTAGACCGGCTTTAGGAATTTCGACGATTGCTCGATAAAAGCGATCAGCAAATCACCAACGACATGCGCGAACGTCCCGGCGCCAGCGGCGGTAAAGCACAGCACCTGAAAGCCATGCGCCAGCGGTCCCGGATGGCCGCGGTCGCGGCAGTATTCGATGTCGTAGTGGATCGGGTGGTTGTCGGCCGACACGGTCTGGAACGCGGCGAAATTGGCGTCGGTGACGGTCCGGCTGGGGATGTAGAATTGGTCGCCGACGCGCAAATCCTCAAAGAATTTGCTCTCCGGGAAGCGGTGGCCGCGGCGGTCGAAGGCATCGTTCATGGCAGCACCACCACCTGCTCGGCGAGCAATCCTGCTATCGCCTCGGCGTCCTGGCCAAGTTCGGCGAGGATTTCCCGGCTATGCTCGCCGATATGCGGCGCCGGCGCGAGAGCGGCGTCGGCCGCCGGCGATATGCCCGGCGTACGCGGTACCTTGAAGGCGGGCATGTCGTTGGGGGCGACCTCGACAGCACCGCCGGTCTCGACGATATGCGGGTCGGCGAGCCAATCGTCAAAGCCATTGATCCGGTCGCAGAGGATGTCGGCCGCGCGCAGCACGCCGAGCCAATGCGCCGTGGTCTCGCGCGCAAAGATCGCGCCAAGCGCGGCAAAGATCGCCGCCGTATTCTCCGCCCGTGCGGCGAAGCTGGAAAAGCGCGGATCGGCCGCCAGCTCCGGCACGCCGAGCGCCGTCACCAGCCGCACGAAATCCGCTTCGCGCAGCAGCGCGATCATGACCCAGCCGTCCTTGGTACGATGGGCGCCGGTGGGCGTGTTGACCACCTGCGGCTTGCCGTCCTCCAGCACATGTTCCGCCAATTTATGACCGAGGATCGCCGCCGCGCTCTGCGTCAGGTTCAACGCCAGGCGCGCCCCCTTCCCCGTGCGCTCGCGGGCATAGAGCGCGACGCCTAGCGCCTGCGCCGCATACACCCCGGTCAGCGCGTCGACGATCATCGCGCCGACGCGGTGCGGCGCACCGTCATTGCCGATATTGAGCGCAGCCAGCCCGGAGAAAGCCTGCGCCACGGAATTGGTGCAGGGCAGCGCGACATGCGGCCCCTCCTGGCCGAAGCCGCTGACCGAAACATAAAGAAGCCGCGGATTGAGTGCTGCCAACGCCTCGTAGCTGAGGCCGAGCCGAGCCGCGACACCGGGCCGGAACCCCTCGATGATGACATCAGCGCGCTGGGCGAGAACGAGCGCGATCTCTCGCCCGGCTGGCGACCGCAAATCGAGCGCGAGCCCCCGCTTGCCGCGGTTGAAATGCGCCGACATCGCGGTGTGGTCGCCATAGCGCTTGCCGAGCCCGCGCGACCAGTCGCCGCCCGGCGGCTCCAGCTTGACGACCTCGGCGCCGTGCATCGCCAACAGCATGGCGCAATAAGGCGCGGCGATGCCCTGGCCGAGGTCCAGCACGCGCAAGCCGGTGTAGGCGCCTTCGATCATTAGCGACAGGTCCTAATCCAAGTTTCGCAGCAGTGGCGGCAAATCCCGTGCGGAATGGACGATGGCAACGATCTCTGGAGGATTTCGCTCCGCGTTGTAAATGACGAGATACGGGAAACTCGAGAGGACCAAGAATCGGAACTCTTGGCGAAGGAAACGGGGACGAACGACGCCAATATGCGGATGCTCGCCGATACGCCCGGCCGCTTGCGCGATCGCATCCCGCAGCGCCTGAGCGGCTTGGGGATTATCGTTTGCGATCCAACGCACCGCCGCGACCAACTCCCGTCTGGCGCGAGGCGCTAAAGTGGCCGCGGTCACTCAGCCGCGCGTGTTCTGGCGCTGTCGATAATCGCATCGACCTCGGCCATCACTTCCTCAAGTGTGTATGTGCCATCGCGATCGGCCTCGGCCTGAGCCTCTTCTATCGATTGGGCGAACTGACGCCGCTGCTCCTCGTATTCCTGAAGCAGCCGCATGGCCGAACGGACGACTTCGCTGACATTGCTGTAGCGGCCATCCGCAACGCAATCGCGGGCAAATTTCTCCAACGCCGGCGGGAGCGAGACGTTCGTCGTCATTTCGACCTCTATGTCAAACTTTGCCATCTATAACGCGCCGCGAGGTTTGGGTCGACGCACCCAGCCAAATATCCACCGCCTGCGCCGCCGCCTGTTCGGCACGCAAGGCTATCTCGGCGTCCGAGAGCGTCGAGAGCGGATGGTCGATCACCACCGGCGCGAGGTCGGGCATGCCGAGCGCGTCGCGCTGCATGTTGGCTTCGTGGACGAACTCGGTGGTGACCACCACCGCGACCGGCCGGCCCAGCGCCTCGAGAGCGATGCCGTCATGCGTACAGCACGACGTGCACGACCCTCAATCGCCGATCGCGGTCAGGACGATGTCGTTGCCGGCGGCGATGGCGGCGACGAGCGCCGGGTCGGCGACCTTCGAGAAGCTTTCCTTCTTGTAGTAGTTGACGGCGGCGATGCCGTGCTCCGTCTCCAGCAGCCCCGCCGTCTTGCGCAGCAGCCGGTTGGCGTTCCACTTGGTGTTGTCGAGAACCCCGAGACGCAACCCCCTCAGCGCCGCAGCACGCGGCGCCAGCGCGACCCGCTCGGCGTCGACGCGCCCGCGCGGATCGAAGACGGTCAGTTCATTGCCGCTGCTCATGTCCAAGTCCTCGCGCCTTCGCTGTTTTCGCTGATATCTGCAGGAAATCTACAGCCAACACGCCTCGCGCCGCGACGAACAATCCACCAATCCTAACGCGGCAATGCGGCCATTTTCCGGTAGCGGTCACAAATAGCAGGTCCCGTCGACGCAGACCGGGCCGGAGGGGCCGCCGCCCTCGATGCCGCGCAGCACCGGTGCGGTCATGTGACCCCAGCCGGGGATGAAGGCGGAGAACCGACCGGCGGTGCCGCCAATCACAAAGAGGTGGATGTGGTCGGGGCTGGGCACGATCGGGATGCGCAACTCCAGTTCGCGCTTGTACCAGCGCGGCAGGTTGCGGTTGTAGATCTTGCCGTAGCGGTGGTTGAACGCGAGGTCGCCGAACTGGTTGCCGGAATGCAGGTGCAGGTAGTTGCGGATGTCGTGCCGGGTCCAGCCTTTGGCGGCGATGGTGCGGGCGTGCTCCGGACCGATGACGACGGCGCAGTGACCGCTCGACACCGCGTTGTTGTTGGCGATCGTCGACATCGCCGAGCAGATCGTGTCGAGAATGCCCTCGGGATCATCGGCGACGTGGTTGGTGCAGCTGTGCGGCGGCTCGGCGGCGATCACGAAGACGGTCGAATCCTCGGGCGCGAAGCCCTTTTCGACATGGTAGGGCGCGAACGGGCTCTCGGCCTCGTTCTCGGCGACGCAATAGGTGTATTTGCCGGGATGGCCGAGCGTCGATTTGTCGAGATCGCCCGGCGTGCCGCCGCCGACATTGAGCAGGATCAGGCGGATCGCCCGGCCGATCGTCGCATTGGCGCGATTGCCCGAACCGAACGCGTTGACCCCGCCGTTCATGCCGATTTCCCTGGCGATGGGCCCGTTCACCACCAGCAACGGCCCGGCCATGTGGGTCGTCGCCTGCACGCCGTTGAGGTTGAACGCCGGCGCGGTCAGCGCCAGCATCGCCGCGCGCACCACCGGCGCGTAGTCCGGCTTGCAGCCGGCCATCACCATGTTGACCGCGAGCACCTCGCGCGTGAGACCGCCGTAGCGCGGGGGCACCCGGCATTGGAGAAACTCGGGCTCACCGCCGAGCGCGGCGATGCAGGCTGCGACCTTCTCCCCGGTCGGCGGCACCACCGGCAGCCCATCGGTCCAGCCCTGGCCGAAATACCATTCGACGAGGTCGGTGCCGGCTGGGACGCGGGAGATTGTGGAAGTGCTGTCGGGCATGGCGATGACTTTATCCCCCTCCGCCGATAGCACCCGATCAAAAAAGCAATTCTCGGGTAGAAACCGCCAGTCGCTCCGGGCTGGTCTGCGGTCATCTAACGGGAGCATGCGAAATGACCGATCGAATCAGCGATAAAACCTATGGGCAAGTCAGCGTCGAGACGCAGAAGGAGATGACGGGCCTGGAATTTGTCGAAGGTCTAGCGAATGGCACGCTGCCCCTCAACACGATGGCCGAGACCCTGGGCTACGACATTGTGGAGGCTGAGCGCGGACGCGTCGTGATCACCGCCGAACCGAAGGATACCCATCTAAATCCCGCGGGGACCGTGCATGGCGGTCTCGCGGCGACGATGCTCGATAGCTGCATGGGCCTCGCGATTCACTCGATGCTCGACAAGGGCATCGGCTCAACGACCCTGGAGTTCAAGATTTCTTTCATCCGGCCGATCACGCCGGAAATGGGGGTGATCCGCGCCGCAGGGACGGTCATCAATCAAGGCCGCCGCGTCGGCACCGCCGAAGGCCGCGTTACTGATCAACGCGGCCGGCTGCTTGTGCACGGCACGACCACCTGCCTGATTTTTGAGGCGTGAGCCCATAGGAGACCGCGACTTAATATTGGCGGATGACGCTGCGCTTATCCGCCCTACAACACCAACCTGAGTTACGGCCGGGTTTCGCCGGTAGCGAGTGGCCATTTGTAGCGGTCGAAGGTGAGGCCGACAATTTCCATTTGGCCGTCGGCGCGTGCACCGGAGCGTTTGGCGAGGCGGCGCGAGCGAGTGTTGTACGGCAGGATGGCGGAGATCGCGTAGGACAGATGCAGCACGTCGCGGGCGTAATCGCGGATGCAGCATGCCGCTTCGCTCGCGAAACCCTGGCCCCAGACCGCCGGGTCGAAGGTGTAGCCGAGCTCGCATTCGTAAGTCAGCGCGACACCGGTGGGCAGGCCGTCGCGGCCGAACCAGCCTTTGCGCGGCCCTTGTTTGGGCGTTGCGGTTTCGACAATCAGCTCCATCAAGCCGCAGCGGCCGATCAGCGCGCCGTCTTCCTTACGTAGCACCGCGAGATAGCCAAGCGCCTGCTGCTCGTAAGTCACCAGCGTGCCGTGCAGCCAGCGCGCGGTTTCGTCGGGCGTGCGCGGCCGGCCTTCGGGCCAGAGACCTTGCGCCACCTCGGGCAGCGCGTGGATGCGGGAGATCGTCCGGCACCACCCGCCGCAGCACGAGGCGGGCGGTCTCGAGCCGGTCGGTGCCGTGGGCGAGGGTCACACCTCAGCGCCGCGAATAATGCGAACCCATGCTGGTGGCGTAGCCGGGCTCGACGCGGACATCGACCAGGACGACGCCGCCGGCTTCGACCGTCTCGATGGCCTGGCGCAGCGTGCGGACCAGTTCGGCGGGGTCGCGCACCGGGCCGTAGCCGGTGGCGCCCTGGCCGCGCGCCAGGGTCGCGAGGTCGGGTTCGGGGTCGGCGATGCGCTGGCCGATCCAACGGTTTTGCACCGGGCGCTCGCGCTGGCGGGCCATGCGGTCCTGGTGCAGCTCGTCGTTGAAGAACGAGTTGTTGTTGGCGACGACGATCAGCACCGGGATGCGGTAATGCACCGCCGTCCACAACGCGGTGACACCCATCAGCGTGTCGCCGTCGCCGAGCACCGCCACCGGCAGCCGGCTGCTGCCGCGGAGGGCGAGCGCGGCGCCGACCGCCATCCCCGGCCCGCCGCCGATCCCGCCGCCGCCGTCGCCGCCGAGCATGTCGAGCGGGTGGCTGGTCTCCCAGGCGTGTCCGCCCCAGGCGAGCGGGGTGCGGATGAGGCAGGTGGTGCGGCCGCCGATCGCCTCGCGCAGCGCACCGGCGAGCGACACCGGGGTGATGACGTGAGCCACTGTCCCTGGCGGCGGCTCCGGCGCGGCTTCGGCCGGCGGGGACGAAGCCGCCGGACGCGGCGGACGCTGCTTGATCAACGGCAGCAGCGCCGCGACCGCGACATCGGGCGCCACCGCGAGATGGATGTCGGTCGGCGGCAGGCCCTGATAGTCCATGCTCCAGCCGTTATGCAGTTGGTGGTCGAGCGAGGCCAGGATGACCTTGGCCTTGACCGGCTCGTCGCCGCAGGCGGTCTTGAGCGCGCCGCCGAGATCGACCCAGTCGAGGCTGAGGATCACATCGGCCTCGCGCAACAGCTCCAGGGCCTCGGGGCTTGGCTGGTTGCCCGCCGGCGGGCCTTGGAGCCGGTGCGCGGTCGGGAAGCCGGAGCCGGTCTTGGGATCGGTCATCACCGTGGCGTCGAGCGCCTCGGCGAGCTGCACCCGCCGCGCCCAGGCTTCTTCGCTGCGGCCAAAGCGGCCGACCATGATCACCGGGCGCTCGGCCTTGTCGAGGAGCGCCGCCGCCTCGGCGAGCGCGGCGGGATCGGGCGCGGCGGGGGCCGGGGCCTTGAAGCGCTCGGCACTGGGCAGCGCCGGCAGGTCGCCGATGCGGGTCTCCTGCAGCGCCGCGTCAAAGCACACATAAACCGGGCCCTGCGGCGCGGTGGTCGCCATCTTGTAGGCGCGCAGCACGGATTCCGGCACCGCGCCGACCGAATTGGGCTGATCGTCCCATTTGGTGTAGTTGCGGACGAGAGCGCCCTGGTCGGCGGCGGTGTGTATCCAGTCGATCCACGGCCGGCGCTGGTCGGCGGCGACGGGTCCGGTGGCGCCGAACAGGATCACCGGCACCCGATCGCACCAGGCGTTGAAGATCGCCATCGTCGCGTGCATCAGCCCGACATTGCTGTGGACGATCGCGCCCATTGGCTTCCCCGCTACCTTGGCGTAGCCATGGGCGATCGCCACCGCATGCTCCTCGTGCAGGCAGAGCAGCATCTGCGGCTCGGTGTTGCCGAGCAGGTTGACGAGGCTGTCGTGCAGGCCGCGATACGAGGCGCCGGGGTTGAGCGCGACATAGGGCAGCCCGATCTCGCGCAGCATCAGCGCCATCACGTCGCTGCCCCAGTAATCGCCGGTCTCGTTGGCGAGCGCCGGGCGCTCGACGACGGCGGGTCCCTGTCCTTTAGCCGCTTGGCCTGTGTCGCTCATGGCGTTTTGCCCCGTTGGTGCGGAGGCGTCTCGATTAGCCGAGGCTCACGGGGAATGCCAGGGGTTTGGCAGCCGGCAGGAAGTGGAAGCGCTTGTGCCGGCCTCCACCCTAACCCTCCCCCGTGGCCACGGGGGAGGGAGATTTGCAGCGCAGGCTGCAAATGGGAGGGGGCCGGCACCGGGCTGAAGACGCACGGCAAAACGGGGCCGCGGCCAAGCCGCGACCCCGCCTAGCGGTTGGTCGGCCGTTACGACTTGGGATGGCCGGCGGTCACGCGATCCTTGATCTTGGCGTATTCGGCGTCGGAGAGGACCTTCTTCGACACCAGATCGGCCGGGTCCTTGTAGGGGCGGCCCTGGACGATCTTCGCCGCGTCGGCGTCGGTCATGCCGGGCAGCGCCTTGAGGTCGGTGGCGCTGGCGCTGTTGATGTCGACCATCGCGCCTTTGGTGGCGACCGTGCTCTGCGGCGCGGAGGCGGGATGGGTCGGCGCGGTCGCGGCCGGGGACTGCGACGGGGCCATCGCGGCGGGCTCGGCGGCCAGCACCGGGCCGGCGATGGTCAACGCGAGAAGGCTGATCGGCAGGCGGGAGAACTTCATGGTTTATCTCCACAGGAAAGACGAATGGTTTCGTCCTGCTCAGAACGCGCTGTCTTTCGCGCTTCTTCCGAAGTCACGGAAAGATCACAAGTGTGATTTTTTGGCCGTAATTGCCGGCACGAGGGAATAAAATTCCGGCCTTCAAGTAACCGTCAGCGCGGCAAGGCGCTTGGCGGGTGCAACCAAAGCGTCGCATATGCCTCTCTATATAATCTGCCAAGATCAGTGCACGGGGGATGCGGATGGACGATGTGACGAGCCCGGTGACAGGCGAACCGCAGCCGGGTGCCGGGAGCGGCCGCGACGCCCGCGTCAGGCATTTCCGCCAGATCCTGTTGTGGCCGATCTACCTGATCCCGCCGGCCGACCAACCGGACCTGCCCGACTATGCGCAGCGGCTGCTCGATCTGGCGCCGGCGGGGATGTGGCGCGAGGTGTCGGACGAGTTCACCGCCGATCCAACCGATTTCCAGGAACGCCACTACAACGAGTTTGTCGCTTTCCTGCCGGCGGTGCAGCGGTTTCTTTACGGCCGCGGCGCCACCGGTACGGATGTCGGCGCCGTCGGTACGCCGATCCGCGTCCTGCGGCGGACGGATATCGCGCGGACACGGGTCCAGCTGCGCCGCGGCGATGCCCCGGCCCTGTTCGAGGTCGCGCATGCCGACCTCTATTTCTTCTTCGATATCGATGTCGCGGTGTTGGCGCTGGAAATCCACGCCGACGATCTGCCGCTCGACCTCGCGCAGGAGGTGATGTTTCAGTTCGGCCGCGCCTATCCGTCGTACTGGGAAGCGGACGGGAAAGCCGGCCATTGCCCGGCGCGGGTCGAGTGGCTCGACGCGGGCGGCGCGGTGCTGGCGGTGTCCGATTACGAGGACCGCCGCAAATACCTCAATTTCACCGCGACGCACCGGGCGGTCTGCGTCTCGGCGCATTGGGACTATCTGCTGCAGCCGCTGGCGTTGGCCAATGGCGGCCGCGAAGGGCCGTTCGCCTACCGCCAGCTCGAATACCACCGGATGCCGCTGATGGCCTATCTCGCGGTCGACGATCCGCGGCAGCTGAGCGACGCGGATATGGCCCGCTTGGGCGCGGCCAGCGGTCCGCCGGGCCGCGAGCGTCATCACGGCGCAGAAGAGCGCTATCCGCATTTCGATGCGCAATACGATTCCGGGCGGTTTCACGAAATCCGCGACAGGCGCAACTCGGGCACGCGATACCTGGCATCGGCGCGCGCCCTGGTCATCGTCGGCGATGCCCGCAACACGCTCTTCGCCGATCTCGACCACGGTGCGCTGTCGCGCTTTCGGCACCAGGATTTTCTGCTCTACCTGATCGCGCATTTTCACCGCGCCGCGCTACTGATGTTCTCCGACCGGCTGGCCGAGGCGGTCGGACAGCTCGACATGCGCGATGCCGACGCGGTGCAAGGGTTTCGCCGCGTCACGCGCGAAGCCCTCGAAACCTTCCTGCGCTTCACCCATCGGTACTGGTTCTCGCAGGTGAGCGACCAGGCGGAAACCGCGGAGCTGTTCGAGCGCTGCCGGCAGGATTTGGCGCTCGACCGGCTCTACGCCGACGTCCGCCAGGAAGTGCAGGACATGAGCCAATACCTCGAAAACGAGGCGATGCGCCGGCAGAACGAAACCATCGTGCGGCTGACCGTGGTGACGATTTTCGGCCTGATCGGTACGGTGGCCACCGGTTTTTTGGGAATGAACCTGTTCGCCTACAGCGACGAAACCCCGTTGACCAAATTGTGGCTGTTCGCCGTCGTCACCGTGCCGACGGTCGCCGTCATGTTCCTGATGATCCGCAAATCGCGGCAGCTGTCGGAATTCCTCGACGCCATATCCGCCGAGGAATGGAGCTTGTTCAGGAAGCTGAAGCGGCTTGGGCGCGGCAATTAGCGTTGAGTTTCTTACGCGCTCGGACTGGCCGGCGGCGCGCCCGGCTTGGGGCGCTTGCGGAATGCGACCCAGAACAGGAAACCCGCGAGCCCCAGGATCGCCGCGGCGATCGGCAACGCGATAAAGGCGGCGTCGCCGAATTGGCGGTCGGTGGCGATGGCGATCCCGGCGATCAGAAAGCACCCGCCCGGCAGCAGCAGGAGGATGGCGAAGATCAGCGCCGCGACCTGACCGCCGGTCACGCGGATGCCCTCGGGCCGCCGGCGAGCCCGGGCCGGTGCAACATGTTGTAGGTGTCGAACGGGATGATGCGGCCGTCGCCGGTGACGAAATGGATGCAGGAGCGCTTGACCCCGGCGAGGCAGAAATTGAAGCGGTCGAGAAAGCTCACCACTGTCACCCGGAACACCCGGTCGTAGCCGATCGCCGCCGGCGCCTCGACCAACGGCAGGCAACACAGCACCTCGTGCAACACATTGGCCGATTGCTGGCCGGCGCAGGAGAGCGACAGCAGCTCGATCAGCAACTGGCGCATCTCCGGCCTGCCCTCGAAGGTGACGGAATTGGGCGCCGCCTGGACCAGCACTTCCTGCGGGAAAAGATGGGTCAGCGGCTGGATGCGCCCGTCGGCGCGCATCCCGTAGCCGATCGAGATCGCCTCGGGATTGCACGGCAAGGGGATCATGTCGTCCTCGCCGAAGACGCCCCACTGGTCGATGATCGCGCGGCGGATTTCCGACAGCACGATGCGGTCGCGCGCGGGGTCGAAGCCGTCATTGCGGCCCGCATCCTGTACCGGCTGGAAGGTCACGCCGCGGACGCACGGCCGGCTTTGCGCGAAGCGCAACACGTCGCCGATCTCATCGTCGTTGACGCCCTTGCGAACGACGCAGACCAGCGTCGTCGAAATCCCCGCCGCGTCGAGCGCGTCGAGCGCCCGCTCGCGCACGCGGCGCAGGTCGGCGCCGCGGATGGTGCGCAGCGCCTGTTCGGAGAGCGCGTCAAACTGCAGGTAGACCTCGAACGCGCGTTTCACCTCGGCGAGCGCGGCGACAAAATCCGGGTCGTTGGCGATGCGGATGCCGTTGGTGTTGAGCATCACGTGGCGGATCGGCCGCGCCTGTGCGGCGCGGATGATATCGAGGATTTGCGGGTGCAGGGTCGGCTCGCCGCCGGAAATCTGCAGCAGGTCGGGCTGGCCCTCGCTCTCGACCAGGAGATCGAGCATCGCCTCGATCTCGGCTAGGCTGCGCTGCCCGGTCAGCGTCGGCGACGAGCTCGCGAAACAGGTCGGGCAGGTCAGGTTGCAATGCTCGTTGACCTCGAGCAGCGCCAGGCAGGAATGCTGTTCGTGATCGGGGCAGAGCCCGCAATCGTACGGGCAGCCGTGTTCGGTCCTGGTGTGGAATTTGAGCGGCACATCGCCGGGCTTGAGGAAATCCCGGCAGCGCTTCCAGTAGCGCGCTTCGCTCGACACTAGCGTCTTCTGGACGCCGTGGGCGGCGCAGCGCTTGAGGTAATAGACCGCCTGCCCCTCCTCGATGATCTTCGCCGGGACGAGCTTCAGGCAGGTCTCGCACATCGAGGTGGTCTGGCCGAGAAAGACATAGGGGCGCGGCTTGCGCACCGGCGCGGCGACGCTCGGCGAAGGTTCAAGGACGGACAACGACATGGGCACTCAGCTCCCGTCGAGCGAAAATAACCGCATAGGCGATCAACGCCAGCGACAATAGGTGGAATACGTTGAAAGGCCCGACCACCGTTCCATACGGCTTGAGAAATTCCCAGGCGAAACGCTGCGCGGCGTAGACGCCGACAAACAGATAGAAGCCGGTCTGCCGCGCAGCGGCGTTGCCCTGCCGAAGCAACAGCAGGAAGACCGCGAGGAAAACCGCCATTGTCGACGACTCGTAGAGCTGCACCGGATGACGCGGCACGCCGTCGCCGAAATCGACGCCCCAAGGCAGCGCGGTCGGCGTGCCGTAGGTCATGTCGTCGAGCCCGGCGAGGAAGCAGCCGATCCGCCCGACGGCGATCGCCGCCGCCAGCGGCGCCACAAAGCGCAGCCCGGTCGAGCCGCGGATGCCGGCCGAGTGCTTCAGCATCTCGATACCGACAATGCCGCCGGCGATGGCGCCCTCGATGCTGCGGGCGATACCGGCAACACCGGTCAGCCACAGGTTGAGCGAACCGAAGAGATAAGCGCCGATGGTCGCGCCCGCCGCGCCGGCGGCGATGTAGCGCGAATGCACGCGCCACGGCTCGGCGGGAAGGCCGCTCGCCGCCACCGGGCAGAGCCGATAAACGACGAGCGCCGCGATCAGCGCCAGCAGATCGAACAGGCTATGAATCAGCAATCGATGATCCTTCCCAGACTTCAGAGTCCTCTGGCGCAATCGGCGCGGTTGATGCATAGGAAGCCGGCGCAAACCGGCGGTGCAAGAGCGGCGCGCGAGTTGAGCAAAGCAGGGGGAGGGTTTGTTGATGACGGACATTCGCAAGCGCGGCGGCGGTGGCGGCAGGCTCACCCGACGGCGCTTGGTCGGCTGGGGCGCGGCGAGCGGCGCGCTGGCTTTTGGCGGCACGATGCTTTCCCCGGGACCGTGGCGCATCGCCATCGCCGAGACCAAACCCTACAAATTCGGCAGCATCCATTCGCTGACCGGCCCTGGCGCGCCGGTCGGCAAGACCGCGCTGGTCGGAATCCAGATGGCGGTCGACCGCATCAACAAGGCGGGCGGCATCAAGGGCCGGCCGATCACCCTCATCGTCGAGGACGACGAGACCAAGCCCGATGTCGGGCGCCGCAAGGCCGAGAAACTGCTGGTCGAGGACAAGGTCGACGTCCATGTCGGCGGCGAGATTTCCAGCATCTGCCTCGCCTGCATGCCGGTCTACGACGACCAGCAGGTACTCAACATGATCACCGTGTGCCTCGACACCACGATCACCACCTCGAAATGCAGCCGCTACACCTTCCGGCCGTTTGATTACGCCCCGGCGCAGGCGGTGGCGTTCGCGCCGTATCTGGTCAAGAACCTCGGCAAGAAGTGGCACATCCTCTACGCCGATTATTCCTGGGGCCAGTCGACCCGCGACGCCTACGCCAACGAGATCAAAAAACTCGGCGGCGCGGTCGTCGGCACTACCGGCATTCCGATCGGCACCGCCGACATGACGCCGTTCCTGTCGAAGATCAACGGTGATTTCGACGGGCTGTTCGCGATCTTCTTCGGCGCCGACGGCGTCACCATCGGCAACCAGGCATTCGATCTCGGCCTCACCAAGAAATACAAATGGGCCGGCGACGGCGCGATATGCGAATCGACCAACCTGCCCGGCCTCGGCAAGAAGATCGACGGCTTCACCGGGATCAACCGCTACGTCCCGATCCTGGAAGCCCCGCTCAACACGCCGTACCACAAGGAATTCTTCGACGAGGCGGTGGTCCGGCTGAAGAAGATCGACCCGTCGGGCCCCCTGCCCGACCGCTATGTCCAATCGAATTTCGAGGCGGTCAACGCGCTGAAGCTCGGCATCGAGAACTCCGGGTTTCAGGGCCGCGACGACACGATGAAACTGATCACGGCGCTCGAAGGGCTCGAAATGAAGGAGGGGCCCGACTTCCCGCAAGGCGACAAGACGTTGCGTAAGGAAGACCACCAGGCCTTCGTGCGCGAATTCATCTTCGAGGTGGCGGACGGCAAGTATCACGTCAAGGACGTGGTGCCGAAGGAAAAGACGATCGTCCCGCCGGCCTGCACCTTCGCCGCCTAGGTGAGCGCCGATAGCCTACTCGCGGCGCCGTCCCGGCAAATCGCGGACGGCGCCACGGAGCCGTTGCTGCGCACGGTCGGGCTGACCATCAAATTCGGCGGGCTGACCGCGCTCAACAATGTCGATTTCGCGATCGAGCGCGAGGAAATCCGCGCCATCATCGGCCCCAACGGTGCCGGCAAGAGCACCTTCTTCAATTGTCTGACCGGCGTGCTGCGGCCGACCGCCGGCACAATTCTGTTCGCAGGCGGCGACATCACCGGGCTGCCGCCCGATCGCATCTCGCAAAAGGGGATCGCCCGCTCCTACCAGATCACCAACGTCCTGCCCAACGCGACGGCGCTGGAGAATGTCCGCATCGCCGCGCAGTCGCGCCGGCACAGCTGGAGCCTGCTGACGCATCACCGCGCCTATCGCGACATCATCGAGAAGGCCGAGCAGGCGCTCAATTCGGTCGGCCTGCTGCCGAAGGCGGCGGAGCTCGCCGCCAATCTCTCGCATGGCGAGCAGCGCACGTTGGAGATCGCGATCGCGCTGGCGACCGAGCCGCAACTGCTGTGTCTCGACGAGCCGACCGCCGGGATGAGCGCCGCGGAAACGCACGAGACGATGACGCTGATCCGCAGCATCACCCAGCATCTGACGATCCTTATCGTCGAACACGACATGCAGGTCGTCATGGGGCTGGCGCACCAAATCACCGTGCTCCATTACGGCGAGGTGCTGGCCGAGGGAACGCCGGCGGAAATCCAGGCGAACCCGCGGGTGCTCGAGGTCTATCTCAAGACATGAGCGCCGCCGACCTCACGGCCATCGCCCCCGGCGCCGCGACGGATGCGCTGCTCAAGGTCGACGGCATCCACACCTATTACGGCAAGAGCCACATCCTCAACGGCGTGTCGCTGGAAATCGGCCGCGGCGAGGTGGTCGGACTGCTGGGACGCAACGGCGTCGGCAAGAGCACGACATTGAAGGCGATCGCGGAACTCGTCCGCCCGGTCGAGGGCGAAGTGCGCTTCGACGGGCGGGAGATCACCGGCTCGGCGCCGCATAATGTGGCGCGGCTCGGCATCGCCTATGTGCCCGAGGAGCGGCGCATCTTCCCCTACCTTACGGTACTGGAGAACCTACGCACCGGGCTCGACCGCGGCGGCGTCGACAAGCCGCGCAAGGTGGCACTGCTCGACAAGGCCTATGCCTCTTTCCCGCGTCTCGCCGAGCGGCGCAACCAGTTCGGCGGCACGCTGTCGGGCGGCGAGCAGCAGATGCTGGCGATCGCCCGCGCGATGATGCTCGAACCCAAGATCATTCTGCTCGACGAGCCGACCGAAGGGCTGATGCCGAGCATGGTGTCGCAGATTTCACAGATCGTCGGGGCGCTGAGCCGCGAGGGCGTCTCGGTGCTGCTGGTGGAGCAGAACGTGCCGCTGACCCTCGACGCCTGCCGGCGCATCTATTTCATCGAAAAGGGCGTGGTACGGCACCACGCCCTGGCCTCGGACCTGCAGGTGGATCACCCGGTGATCCACCAATATTTAGGTGTTTGAGGGGCGTTTGATGCGGGCCTTACCCCCACCCCGACCCTCCCCCGCCAGCGGGGGAGGGGGAAGGCAGACGCCGCCGCTCCAAACGCTCTCCCTCCCCCGCTGGCGGGGGAGGGTCGGGGTGGGGGTGCGCCCGCACCGCTCTCTGCGAAGCTAGTCACATGGAAATTCCGCTCGACCAGATCCTGATCCAGACGATCAACGGCGTCGTCACCGGGATGATCCTGGCGCTGGTGGCGTCGGGGCTGACGTTGATTTTCGGCATCATGGACGTGGTCAATTTCGCGCATGGCGAGCTGTTCATGCTCGGCGCCTATGTCGGCGTGCTGACGCTGGCGGCGACCGGCAATTTCTGGGTCGCGCTGATCGTCGCGAGCGTGGTGATCGGGCTTTTGGGCGCGGTCATCTACATGACCACCTTGCGACCGCTGATCGGCCGCGATCCGCTGACGACGATCCTCGCGACGTTCGGCGTGTCGCTGGTGCTGCAAAATTACGCGCTGTGGCAGTTCGGCCCGGTAGCCCGCAAGATCCAGGAGCCGATCACCGCCTCGTTCACCCTCTTCTATCTCGATTATCCCTGGTACCGGCTGGCGATCGCCGCGATGGCGGCGGCGATCATGGGCGGACTGTGGCTGTTCCTCAAATACGGCACCTACGGCATCTGGATCCGCGCCACCACCCAGGACCGGGTGATGGCGCAGGCAATGGGCATTCCGGTGCCGTGGGTGCTTGCCGGCGTATTCGCGATCGGCTCGGCGATGGCGGCGGCGAGCGGTGTGCTGTTCGGCCCGCTGGTCGGGGTGCACTCGCAGATGGGCACGAGCTGGGTGCTGCGCGCCTTTATCGTCGTCGTGGTCGGCGGGATGGGCAGCCTCGGCGGGTCGATCGCCGCGGCGATCTTTATCAGCCTGCTGGAGGCGTACGCCTCGCTCTGGCTCAGCCCGGCCCAGGCGGTGATCGTGTCGTTCATGGTGCTGATCCTGACCCTGCTGTTCCGGCCCACCGGCCTCTTCGTGCCGACGCCCAAATGAGCCAGCGCCGCTTTTTCATCTACTGGACGGGATTTGTCGTCATCGTCGCCCTGCTGGCGGTGGCGCCGCTGGTGCTGCCCGAGTTCTGGCGGCGGTTCCTCACCGAGATCTTGATCTGGGGCCTGCTGGCGATGTCGTCCGACATCCTGATCGGCTACACCGGGATGGTGTCGTTTGGGCATTCGGCGTTTTTCGGGCTCGGCATGTACGGCGCGGCGGCGGCGCTGCTGACCACGAGTCCGCCGAATTTATGGGCGGCACTGCTTTATGGGCTGCTGATGGCGGCGGCGGTCGCGGCGTTTGTCGCCTATTTCTCGACCCGGCTGCGCGACATCTATTTCGCGATCACGACGCTCATCTTCTCGCAGATTTTCTACGTCATCATCTTCACCTCGACCGCCTGGACCGGCGGCGAGAATGGCCTCACCTTCACCCGGCCGCGCTTCGCGATCCCGTATCTCTTCACGCTGCGCTTTACGCCGGCGGTGCTGCACTGGTTCGTGCTGGCGATCGTCATGCTGTCTTATCTGCTGCTGCGCCGCATCACCCAGTCGCCGTTCGGAATGGTGCTGCAATCGATCCGCGAGAACGAGGCCCGCACCCGCGCCATCGGCTACGCCGTCGAGCGCTACAAGATCGCCGCGGTCATGCTGTCGGGGCTGTTCGCCGGCCTCGCCGGTGTCCTCTACGCGATCCAAAACCAGTTCGCCGCGCCCGATTTCGTGTTCTTTGTCGTGTCCGGCGAGGTGGTGATCTACAACGTTATCGGCGGCATCGGAACACTGGTCGGGCCTATCCTCGGCGCCGCCTTCTTCCTGCTGCTGCGCGAGGGGTTCTCGCGCTTTTTCACCGAATACTATCTGATCCCGCTCGGCGCGATCTTTATCGCCATGGTGATCTTCATGCCGCGCGGCCTGCTCGGCTTTGCGCGCCGCTGGCTCAACAGCTGATCCTCATTCGGCGGGCGCAACCTCGTCGTGGGTCGAGACGGACGCCATCGTTTCAAACACGCCGTCGCGCCGGACCAACGCGTGAAACAGCGCCGCCGCGACATGCATCAGGACCAGGCCGAAAAACGCGAAGGCCAGGTAGAAATGGGCGTCCCAGAGCCAGGTATGCAGACTGTCGTTCTGCGGCAGGATCGCCGGAAGGTACATGCCGCCGAACACCACGACCGGGTACGCGGCCGCCGAGAGCATTGCCCAGCCGATCAGCGGCATGCCGATCATCAGGGCATACAGCGCATAATGCGACAGGTGTGCCGCGAGCTTCATCGGCTCGGGCAGGTCGGGCGGCAACGCCGGCGCGCCGTAGCGCAGACGCACCGCCAGGCGGATCAGCGCAAGTACCAGAATGGCGATGCCGAGCGATTTG
Source organism: uncultured Alphaproteobacteria bacterium (assembly GCA_963778385.1). Classification (GTDB taxonomy): domain Bacteria; phylum Pseudomonadota; class Alphaproteobacteria; order ATCC43930; family CGMCC-115725; genus DATARH01. Next base: position 248,048 of record CAVZUA010000002.1, read on the forward strand.
TGGATCGCAACGAGAGACAGGAATTTCGGCGCCACGGTGGACACCATGCCGACACCGATAAAGAGCATCGCCAGAATGGATATGGCCATCAGCCAATGCAGCAGGCGTTGCAGCGGGGTAAAGCGTTGGCGGATGCCGATCATGGCTTCGTGCCCGTTGTCGTCCGAGGGTAGTCCTTGGCCTCGGATGTGCGCAAGTCGTAGGACCTCATGTAAGCGGCCGAGCGCGCCGCCGGGAACGGGTCGTCCGATGTCCGAATCCCGGTTGGCAGGACGGCGGGATCGAAGTTGATGTCGCGGCATGGGCCGTCGCGTTCCGCCTCGATTTTTTGGACGACCAGCGTGCCGACCTCGACGGTGCGGCGGTCTTGCGGCCACGCCTTGGCCGGGTCGGCGGTAGCATCGCCCGGATTGGCGATCGTCACCACCATGGTCCAGCGTTGCGGCGCGCCGGCGACGCGCTGCGCGATCTCCCCTTCGAGGTAATCGGGGCCACGCTTGGCAAGATCTTCGGGTGAGATCGAGACCGGTTGCGCCGCCGGCAGCAGCGACCAGCGCACCACGCGCTCGGTGCCGGCCTTGTCCACGAACACGAAGCTATTGAGGCTGTTGAACCGATCTTCCGCGTAACTGTCGGTCCACGGCGCGTTCGTGGCCCAGTCGCCGAATGCCGCGAATTCCGGATGCGCCGCGATGAAATCCTTCATCGCATTCGCATCCTTGCTCGCCGACGCAAGCAGGAGATCGTGGAAGCCTTGCGGTGTGGAGACCGGGAAGATCGGGGGATCGATCGTGGCACTGCGCCATTCCTGGCCGTCCGGCGTCGCGATCCGCATGCCCAAGCCGCGCACGCGAACCGTCGCATCCGGTGCGTTCGCATCCGCGGTCGCAAGGTTGAAGCGCCCGAGCACCGGATACTGCCCGCGAGCGAAAACCTGGGCCTTGGACAACTCGGATCCAGCCCCGTTCGCTTCGAACGCGCCGGTAAAACAGATGCCCTTGGCATGGTTGCGGCGATGGCCGAGTGACGGCCCGGCGGCAGGGGCCAGCGCATCCACCAGCCGGGTCGGCGTGAGACGCTGAGGCGAAAACCAGCCCGCCGTATAGGCAAAGACCGCGGCGCCGGCGGCAATGACGACGGCGATCAGCGCCAACGATCCAAGCACGGGGCGGTGAGGCTCGGGCATGCGGCTCCTCCCATCCGAATATAGCGAGCCAGGCCACCCGTTACGAAGCCTTTCAACCGCAGATGCCGCCGCGGTATACGACGCAAGGAACTCTCTCCCTCAGCCCCCTGAAATCCGGCCCCTCGTAAAACCAGGCAGATGAGCGAATATTCTCTCGGCATCGATATCGGCGGCACGTTTACCGATCTCGTCATCCATGATCACCACAGCGGCCGCCGCTGGGGCTGCAAGGTATTGACGACGCATGCCGATCCGCAGCAAGGCGTCGTCGCCGGCGTTCGCACGATCCTCGCCGAAAGCGGGCTCGACCCGCGCGGCATCAGCCGCGTCGTGCATGCGACGACGCTGTTCACCAACGCGCTGATCGAGCGCAAAGGCGCGCCAACGGGACTGCTGGTCACCGCCGGATTTCGCGACATGATCGAGATCGGCCGCGAGCGCAAATACGACCTCTATGATATCGGCATCGAAAACCCGCCGCCGCTCGTGCCGCGCAACCTGCGGCTCGATGTCAGCGAGCGGATGCGGGCCGACGGCAGCGTCGTCGAGCCGCTCGACGAGGCACAACTCTTGCGCCAGGTCGATGTGCTGCGCGCCGCCGGGGTGACGTCGGTCGCGCTGGTATTTCTGCACGCCTACGCCAATCCGGCGCATGAAGAGCAGGCCGCGCGCGCTATCGCGGCGCACGCACCGGAGTTGTTCGTCACGCCGTCGCATCAGGTGGTGCGCGAAATCCGCGAGTACGAGCGCGCCTCGACCACGGTCGCCAGCGCCTACGTCAAGCCGATCGCCGCCGGCTATCTCGCCGCGCTGGCGCGCGAACTGATCCGGCTCGACATTTCGGCGCCGCTCTTGCTGATGCTCTCGGGCGGTGGGCTGACGCATACCGCCGAGGTCAACCGCAACCCGGTGCAGATGCTCGAATCCGGACCGGCGGCGGGGGCGCTGGCGGCGGCGTTCTTTGGCGCGCGCGACGGGGTTGCCGACCTGCTCGCCTTCGATATGGGCGGCACCACCGCCAAGCTCAGCCTGGTCGATGGCGGCGAGCCGCTGGTCGCCTACGGGTTCGAGGCGGCGCGGCAAAAACGCTTTGTCGAGGGGAGCGGCCTGCCGATCCGCTTGTCGACGATCGAATTGATCGAGATCGGCGCCGGCGGGGGCAGCATCGCGCGCCGCGACGAGATCGGACTGCTCAAGGTCGGCCCGGACAGCGCCGGGTCGGAGCCGGGCCCCGCCTGCTATGGCCGCGGCGGCACGGCGCCGACGGTGACCGATGCCAATTTGCTGCTCGGCTACCTGAACCCGGATTTCTTTGCGGGCGGCACGCTGAAGATCGACCGCGAGGCCGCCGCCCGCGCGATCGCCGGTCTCGCCAGGACGCTTGACCTGTCCGCCGAGGCCGCGGCCGCCGGCATTCACGAGGTCGTCAACGAGAACATGGCCGGCGCGGCGCGCGTCCATATCGCCGAGCGCGGCCGCGACCCGCGCCGCTACGCGCTCGTCTGCACGGGGGGCGGCGGGCCGGTGCATGCCTACGGCGTTGCGCGCAAGCTGGGCATCACGCGGCTGGTCTGCCCGCCTTCACCGGGTGTCGCATCGGCCTGGGGCCTGCTGGTGGCGCCGGCCCGTGTCGACCGGGTGACGACGATCGGCTTTCGCCTCGACAGCGACCCGCTCGCCGGGTTCGAAGCCGCGTTCCGCCAACTCGAGGACGAGGCGCGCGCGGTGGTCGCCGCCACCGGTCTGCCGCTCGCCGGACTGCGCGTCGACCGGCTGGGCGACGGCCGCTGTGTCGGCCAGGGCTTTGACCTCGTCGTGCCGTTGCCCCCGGGCCCCTACGCGGACGAGGCCACCGCCCGTCCCGCGCTCGCCGCCGCCTTCGAGCGCGGCTACCGCGAAAAATTCGGCCGCGCCCCGCCCGCCGTTCCGCTGGAATTTATCAACGCGCGGGTTTCGGTGCGCGTCGCCGTGGCCGGCAGCCAGATCGCCAATCTCGCCGGCGCCGCCGCCGATGCAGCCGGTGGCGCAATCAAGGGCCAGCGCGGCGCCTGGTTTGCCGAAGCCGGCGGCTTTGTCGACGCGACGGTCTACGACCGCGACCGCCTTCCCGCCAACACCACGATCGCCGGCCCCGCGCTGGTCGAAGACCCCGGCTCGACCCTCGTGATCGGCCCGGCCGCCACCGCGCAGGTGATGCCGTCGGGGAGCATTGTGGTGGCGCTGGGATGAGACGGATGGCCGGCTTCAGGCGCCGGACTGAAAATTACCGTTGTCATTCGGGGGCGCCCCAGAGGGGGCGAACCCGGAACCCATGAACACGATATTGTCCAGCGTGACTGTGACCTCGGCTCAGCTTGGTTCGAGGTCCGTGTTCATGGGTTCCGGGTTCATCGCTGCGCGATGCCCCGGAATGACAAGCAAAACTTGGAGCAACGACGATGCTTGATGCGGTGACGATCGAGATTTTGTGGAGCCGCATCACGTCGATTGTCGACGAGGCGGCGAAGGTGATCATCCGCACCTCGTTTTCGACCTTGTCGAATGAAGCCAATGATTTCGCTTGCGTGCTGACCGATGCCGCGGGGCAGTCGCTGGCGCAGAACACCGGCAGCATCCCGTCATTCATCGGCACATTGCCGGCGACCGTGCGGCATTTCCTCGGCGAGTTCGACGGCGAGATGCAGGACGGCGATGTCTACATCACCAACAATCCGTGGCAGGGCACCGGCCATCTGCCGGATGTCTGCGTCGCCAAACCGGTGTTTCGCGACGGGCGGCTGGTCGCCTTTGCCGCGGCCTGCTCGCATGTGCCCGATATCGGCGGCATGGTGCGCTCGGTCGAGCCGCGCGAGGTGTTCGAGGAAGGCCTGCACATTCCGCTGATGCGCTTTATGCGCAACGGCGTCGCCGATGCCACGCTGATCAAGCTGCTGCGCACCAATGTTCGCACGCCGGATCAAACGCTGGGCGATATCTGGGCCCTGGTCGGCGCGGTCGAATTGATGGCCAAGCGGCTTGTCGCAACGCTCGAGGAATATGACCAGGCCGATGTCCGCGCCCTGGCCGCCGAATTGTTCTCGCGCTCGGAGGCGGCGATGCGCAACGCGATCCGCGCTTTGCCGGAGGGCACCTATCGCTTCGGCTTCGACACTGACGGCCTGGCGGAGCCGTTTCGTTTCGAGCTGGCGCTGACGATCCGCGACGGCGCGATCACGGCCGATTACACCGGCTCGTCACCGCAGCAGCCGCGCGCGATCAACTGCCCGCTGACCTACACGAACGCGATGACCGCTTATGCGGTCAAATGCGCGCTGTTGCCGAATTTGCCCAACAATGAAGGGATGTTCCGCCCGGTAACCGTGACCGCGCCGGCGGGTTCGGTGCTGAACCCGACGCCGCCGGTCGCCGTCGGCGGTCGCATGGCGAGCGGGCATTACGTGCCGATGCTTGTCTTCGGCGCGCTGTACCAGATCGTGCCGGAGCGGGTGATGGCGGCGCCCGGCTCTCCGCTCTGGGCCGTGACGCTTGCCGGGCGGCGAGAGGGACGGAATTTCGCGACGGTACTGTTCTTCAACGGCGGTTTCGGGGCGCGGCCCGACAAGGACGGCGTCAGCTGCCTGTCATGGCCGTCCAATATCTCGTCGACCCCGGTCGAGGTCGCCGAGCGCAATAACCCGATCTTCTTCCGCTACAAGCGGTTGCGCGAAGGCTCGGGCGGCGACGGGCAGTATCGCGGCGGGCTTGGCCAGGATGTCGCGATCGACATCGAAAGCGATGACGACATTCAGGCGCTGTTTGTCGTAGAGCGCACCAAGATCGCCGCGCCCGGGCTCGGCGGCGGAACGGCGGGCGGGCTCGGCTTTGTGACGATCAACGGGAAGACGATCGATAACCGCCGCCCGCAATTCGTCCGCCGCGGAGACCGCATCGTACTCGGCACCCCCGGCGGCGGCGGTTTTGGCAGCGCCAACAGCCGCAGCACCGCCGACCGCGAGCGCGACGAGACGATGGGATACGTCGAGGGGGCTTTATCACGCTGAACACTATTTGGATGTCTCGCGGAGCTCTTTGCGGGCAGTCCGCCGGGTAGCGAGGGGTTTCGTTCTGCGCAAGCGGCTCGCTCATTGCTATGATCCCCGGAAGCAGCGGAGCGAGCGCGATGCGGATTGGCCTGTTTTACCAGATCCAGGTGCCGAAGCCGTGGACCGCCGGAAGTGAGGCACAACGCATCTACGAGGCGCTGGACCAGATTCCCTACGCCGAAGAGCAGGGCTTCGACAGCGTCTGGTTTTCCGAGCACCATTTCCGCCCGGTATGGTCCCACAACAGCGCGCCCGATCTGACTTTGGCGGCGGTCAGCCAGCGTACCGACCGTATCCGCCTTGGTATCGGGGTCGTGTTGGCGCCGATCCATCACCCGCTGCACGTCGCACAGCGCATGGCGACGCTGGATATCTTGAGCCGCGGCCGGGTCGATGTCGGGATCGGCCGGACCGGTTATCCCTACCAGCTCATCCCCTACGGCACCGACCTCAAAGACACGCGCGGCATGTGGCAGGAATTCGCCGATGTGCTGCCGCGCCTGTGGACCGAGGAGGAAATCTCCTACGACGGAACTTACTACAAGATCCCGCGCCGTGAAGTCTTGCCAAAGCCGGTGCAGCGCCCGCATCCGCCGCTGTGGTCGGCCTGCGGCAGCGACGAGACGGCGCGGCAGACCGGCCACTTGGGAATGGGCGGACTATTTGGCGGCGAGGGCGGTCCCGGCCGGGTCCGCGAATTGATGGCGCTGTATCGCGATGCGTTGCGAACCGCGCCGGGCAGCGGACCGGCCGCACCGCCCCGTGCCGCGCTGATGACCGCGGGCTATTGCCATGAAGATCCGCGCGTCGCCGCCGAGCGCGGCAGCGAACTGGTCGGCTGGTATATCGAGCAGCAGCGCGAACGTGCTCGCCTGGTCTGGCGCGATTACGATCCGACCACCGTTCCGCCCGATTACCAGGGCTATTACGCCCGCGATCAGCGCCTGGCCGCCGGGCCGCACCCAGGCGAGCCGACGCCGCGCGAGGTGCGCGACCGCGGCGAGCAGTTCTGCGTCGGCACGCCGGCCGAATGCATCCGATTTATCGAATTGTACGAAGCGCTCGGGATCGAGGAGATGATCCTGCTCTGCGCTGTCGGTCCGGCAGCGCACGAGGAGGTGATCAACACCCTGCGCCTCTTCGGCGAGCAGGTCATCCCGCATTTCCGCGCCAAGGAAAAGCGGGCCGCGGCGAATTGATGCCGCAAGTCGAACTGAGCAAGGACATCGGGAAAGAGGACGCGAACAATGAAAGCTGGCGTGGTTTATCCGCAGATCGAACTCGGCGGCGATACAGGCGCGGTCAAGGCGTTCGCCCAGGCGGCGGAAGAGCTGGGTTACGACCATATCGTGATCTACGACCATGTGCTCGGCGCCGTTCATGCCGAGAGGGAGCCGAAACTGACCGGGCCCTACAAGGAAAGCGATCCGTTCCACGAGCCTTTGGTCACTTATGCCTACCTCGCCGGTGTCACCAAGAAGCTCGAATTGGTGACGGGCGTGATCATCCTGCCGCAGCGGCAGACGGCCCTGTTCGCCAAACAGGCCGCGGATGTCGACCTGTTCTCCGACGGCCGGCTTCGGCTCGGCGTCGGTGTTGGCTGGAACTGGGTGGAATATGACGGTCTCGAAATGTCGCGCCATTTTCGCCGCCGCGGCAAGCGGCAGGAGCAGCAGATCGCCTTGATCCGCAAGCTGTGGGAACAGCCTGTGGTCGACCACGAGGATTCCGACCACCGCATCGACCGGGCCGGGATCCTGCCGCGCCCGAAACGGCAGATCCCGATCTGGCTCGGCGGGTTCAGCGACGCCGCGTATGACCGGGCGGCCAGGATCGGGGACGGCTTCCTGTTTTCGGGCCGGACTCAAACCGAAGCGACCCAAATCAAGACCAGGATCGAAGCCAAGTTGCTGGAGCTCGGCAGGAATAAGGACGCATTCGGCTTCGAATTGATCCAGCAATACAGTCGCGGGGGCAACCAATGGCCCGGCGACATTGCGGCGTGGCGCGAAGCTGGCGGGAGCCACATATCCGTCGTGACGATGGGTGCGAACCTCACTACGGTCGATGGCCACATCGACGCCATCAAGCGTTGGCGCGACGTCTACAACTCGGTTCAGTAGGGAAACAAAAATAGCCCGGTGTCGGGCTCTAGTCGTCCGCTCGCGGATCGCCGCCCGAGGAGATGCCATGGATTGCTGCGGCCATGCCCACGGTGCCGGGCATCATCATCACGGAATGTGGAGCCCTGCCCTCGCCTCCGTCGGAGCCATGCTCGCCGGTGAAACCGGCCCGCGAGGCTCGACGGCGGCGGCTCAAGCGGCCGAAGGCACAACCGCGGCGGTGGCCCTGCTACGGCGGTCAATCTCGGTCGATGTCCACACCCATGGCGGCAAGACCGGGATTTCGTCGAAAGCGCCGCCAAACGGCGATCTCGCGGAGCATATGCGCGAGGGATCACTGGCCGTGGCCTGCCTCGCCGACGTGCCGGACGGCCCGATCCTTGGCCGCGATGCGGCGGGCGCGCTGTCGGCATTGCGCACCCCCGCGCCCGGCGAGCTCTATCGCCACCATCTCGAGCGCCTCGCGTGGATGGACGAACTTGTGGCCAATCACGGGGTGCGGCGCGCCCTATGCGCGGCCGATATCGAGACGGCGCACAAGGCCGGCGAGCCGGCCATCATTGGCGATGTCGAAGGGCTGGACTTTCTCGACGGCAAGCTCGAACGGCTGGAGGAAGCCCATCAACGAGGCCTGCGGCACCTGCAGCTCGTCCATTACACACCGAACGACATCGGCGACTTTCAGACCGGGGCGATCACTCATGACGGCCTGACCGAATTCGGCGCCGAGGTGATCCGCGCCTGCCACCGGCTCGGCTTTGTCTGCGACGTGGCCCATGCGACCGAGGCGATGGTCAAGCAGGCGGTCAAGGTCGCGACCAAGCCGCTGCTGCTGTCGCACACGGCGGTGTCCGGGTCGCGCGCCATGGGGCCGACGCCGCTCGCGGGTCGGCAGGTCAGCGCCGATCACGCCCGCGCCATCGCCGAGACCGGTGGTTCCATCGGCATCTGGCATTTCTTTCCGAGCCTCGAAAAATACGTCGACGGCCTCAAGGAAATGGCCGACATCGTCGGCGTCGATCATGCGAGCATCGGCACCGACCAATTCGACGCGCGGGGCTGCGTCGCGGACTACACACACTGGGTACACCTGGTCGCGGCGATGCTGCGTGGCGGCTTCACGGCCGACGAAACGGCGAAGATCGCCGGCGGCAACTATCTGCGCATCTTCCGCGCCGCGGTGGGTTGAGGAAGACCACGATGGACATGCACGGCATCCCGTTCGGCACGACAAACTGGGCCGATGTGCCCGAGACGCTGCATCCCGGCGAAAGCGGCACGGCAAGCTGGCGGACCCGCGAGTTCGGCGGCATCCGGGTGCGGGTCGTCGAATATTCGCCCGGCTATCTCGCCGACCATTGGTGCTCCAAGGGTCATATACTTTTTGTACTGGAGGGCGTGCTGCACACCGAGCTCGATGACGGCCGCAAGGTCACGCTGACGCCCGGCACCAGCTACCAAGTGGCGGATAACGACGGCGCGCACCGCTCGTTCACCGAGACCGGGGCGCGGCTGTTCATCGTCGATTGACTAGGCGACAATATTTCGCGGAACGTCCTTGAACGGTCGGTCGGTGTCGCCGGTGCGTTCGCGCGGCATTTTCAGCACCCGTTCGCTGATAATGTTTCGCTGAATCTCATCGGTGCCGCCGGCGATCGACGTGGCCGGCACCGACACGAGAATTTCCGCGAGCAGCCCGTTCATCGGCGAATCATCGCCGGTCAGCAGCGCGTCCGGGCCGAGCAGCGAAGTGTGGACGCGCGCCGACGCGCGCGCGATGAGGCTCGACGCCAGCTTGCCGAGCGATCCCTCCGGACCTTGCGGCCGCCCTTGCTCCTGCGCCGTGCGCGCGCGGCGGGCGGTCCATTCGGCGGCCTTAGACATTGCCAGCAGCTTGGCGATTTCCTGGCGCACCACCGGATCGGCGATCTTGCCGCTCGCTCGCGCCCGCTCGAGGATCAGGTCGACGCGGCCGGCACGCTGCGGATACCATTTGTACGGCTCCATCGTCGTGCGGATTTCCTCGCGCTCCTCGTCATAGGCGCGCCCCGGCCGGTCGGACGCGATCGCCCAGCTGCGCAGCCCGTCGGCGCCGCGGCGTTCATGCATCAGCGTGGTGGTGGTCACCGACCAGCCATTGCCGACCTCTGAGACCAGGAATTCCGGCTCGACCTTGGCATCCGTCATGAATACCTGGTTGAACGACGCATAACCGTTCATCTGCCGCAGCGGCTGCACGGTCACACCCGGCTGCTTCATGTCCAGGATGAAGTACGAAAGTCCCTGATGCTTCTTCTGCTCCCAGTCGGTGCGCGCCAGAAGCAAGCCCCAATGCGCTTTGTGCGCGCTGGTGGTCCACACCTTTTGCCCGTTGACCACCCATTGGTTGCCGCGAAACTCCGCCCGCGTCACGGCGCCCGCGACGTCCGATCCGCTGCCCGGTTCGCTGAACAACTGGCACCAGATGTCCTCGCCGGTCAAAATGCGGAGCAGGAATTTTTCCTTCTGCAGGTCGGTGCCGTGCTCGAGGATGGTCGCGGCGGCCAGGGTCCGGATGCCGACCTTGGCGACGCCGATGGCGCCGACCCGCTTGAATTCCTCCTCGACCACCGGCACCAGCCCGACGGGGAGGTCGCGGCCGTACCAGCGCGATGGCCAATGCGGCACGCCCCAGCCGGCCTCGGCCAGTTTCTTGCGCCATTCGACCAGCCCGAAATCCGGGTTCCAGTTCGTTTCCAGCCAGGCGCGGACTTCGGCGCGAACGGAAGTTTCGTCGATCTCGCTCATCTCGTTCGCCCTCACGCCGCCCAGTTCTGCATCATCAGTTCGCGGTGATAGCCGGCATCGCCCAGCAGCACCTCGGAGCTTTTTGCCCGCTTGAACCAGAGATGCGTGTCGTTGTCCCAGGTGAACCCGATCCCGCCATGGATCTGCACCGCATGGATGGCGGTCTGCAGATACGTATCGCTCGCGAGGGCCTTAGCCAGATACGCGTTTGCCGCCGCGTCGTCATCGCCGTCATCCAGCGTAGCCGCCGCGTAATAGGCCGCCGATTTGGCGAGCTCCACCTCAAGCAGCATGTCGGCTTGCTTGTGCTTCATCGACTGGAACGAGGCAATCGGCTTGCCGAATTGCATCCGCATCATCGCATAGGCCAGCGCGTCCTCGCGCAGCCGATCCGCACCCCCGACCATTTCGTTGGCCAGGCAGACGGCGGCCTCGATCAGCGTGCGCGCGAACGGCGCCGCGGCGCCGCCGGCCGCGCCGAGCGGGGTCGCGGCCACGCCGTTGAATTCCAGCCGGGCGAATTTCCGCGTCGGGTCCATCGACTTCAGCGGATGGCGGGCCAGACCGTCCGCGCCGCCATCGACGGTAAACAGCGACAGGCCTTGCGGCGCGCGCGCCAGCACGACGATCAGGTCGGCGGTATGGCCGTCGATCACATAGGTCTTGTGGCCATTGAGCACCGTTCCGCCACCCGCGGCCGTCGCGCTCAGCGTCGTACCTTCGGCGTCCCAGCGACCATTGTCCTCGACCCAGGCGAGGGTCGCGACCGTCTCGCCGGCGGCGATGCCGGGCAGCAAAGCCTGCTTCTCGGCCTCGGTCCCGGCATTCAGGATGGCACCAGCAGCCAGCACCGCCGTCGCGAAATAGGGCGCGCAGAGCAGTGCCCGCCCCATTTCCTCCAACACGAGACACTGTTCGCCAAAGCCGAAACCGTGGCCGCCATAGGCTTCCGGAATGCGCATCGCGGTCAGGCCGAGCTCGGCGTTGATCGCCCGCCAGGCCTCGCGCTCATAGCCGTCGCCGGTTTCCATCAAACGCCGCACTTCCTTGGTCGGCGAGCGGTCGGCCAGGAAGCGGCGCAAGGTGGAGCGGAACTCTTCTTGCTCACTTGAAAAGCTGAATTTCACGGAGCGCTCCTCACCGCGTGCCGGGTTTCAACATGCTTTCAGCATTCCCCATTCTGCGGCAATTGCAAATGACGGCGATCAGTCAGGCAGACCATTAGCTCCGCTCGATCGTCCGCCGGATCGGCCCGCTCAAAGCGGCGCACTCGGTTGCGGCCCGGCCCATGGCGCGCAGATGCTGTCGCTGATGTTCGCGACCGGCATCGTCAGCCGCGTTACCGGAGGGCGACGTTCGCATGAGACCTGCATCGTCCAGCCCGAGCATTGACACACGGGTTTGCGCGGCCTCTGGATTGAAAGGCGGTTTGTGGAGCCCAGCGCCTCGTCGCCTCTGGGCTCCGGCCGTGTACGAATTGGGTGAACAAGGAAGGACGCATGAAGAACGTATGGCGCGCTGATCCGCTTGTCTGGGGCCATGGCCCTCGCATCTTCGAGGTGTTCCTGGAACCGACCTGCCCGTTTTCCGTCAAGGCGTTCGGCAAACTCGACGAGTTGCTCGGCCTGGCGGGCGAGGACCGCATTACCATCAAGCTGCGCCTTCAGTCGCAGCCTTGGCACATGTACTCGGGCGTGATCGTGCGCTGCATCCTGGCCGCGTCGACGCTCGAAAACGGGAAGGCAGCAGCGAAATCCGTTATGACAGCGGTAGCCGCGCATCGTGAAGAATTCGAATTCGACCGCCATTGCCGCGGGCCGAACCTTGATGCCACGCCGAACGACATCATCGAGCGGATCGAACGCTATAGCGGCGTCAGCCTTGCCGAGGCCTTCGCCATCCCTGACCTCGACCGCGAAGTAAAATGGCATTGTAAATATGCCCGGCAGAACGGCATCCACGTATCGCCCACCTTCATGATCGACGGGCTGGTTCAGGCCGACATGAGCAGCGGGGACGCTGCCGCCGAGTGGGTGTCCCGCCTGCTGACCTGAGGCGTGCGATATCCTCGACTATCGCGCGACCGCGGTCCGCCCGACCGCGAGATCGGCGAAGTACCGTCGCGGAGCGTCTCGACAACATCCGGTGGATGCCGATAGCCTCGCCGGATGATCTCGATCCGCGAAGAAATTACCATCGCCGCGCCGCCCGACGCGGTATGGCCGATCCTGTCCGACCCAGCGGTGGTCGCCGCCCGCATCCCCGGCGCCACGCTGACAAAATCCGACGATAACGGCGCCTATCAGGGAACGATGCGGGTCAAATTCGGCCCGACCGTCGCGCAGTTCCGCGGCGAGGCCAAGCTCGCCTACGACCACGGGGCGCGCCGCTGTTCGATCGAGGGGCGTGGCATCGATGGCCGCGGCGCCTCCGCGCCAACGCTAGCGGCCGTGTCGAGGCAATCGGCGACGTCACCACCGTGCTGAAGGTGGAAGGCAATTTCAACGTTACCGGGCCGCTGGAAACCTTTGCGAATGCGGGCGGGGTTCATCTTGCCCGCGCACTCCTCGCTGAATTTGCCGAGAACGTCGCCAAGCTGATGGCCGCACAAGCGGCGGAGCCGGGGTCGCAGGACGAGACTGCGCCGAGCTCGGCGACGGCGCTCAGCGGAGGCAAAATTCTGTCGCGCGCAGCCGCGTCGTGGGTTCGCGAGAAATTTTCGGGGAAAGAGACAAAATGAGCGGAAACCAGGTCTCGGACATCTTGGCGCAAGCCATCGCCGCCGAGGGCGTCGACACGATCTTCACCCTGATGGGCGACGCCAACATGTACTGGTCGGCGTCGATGGCGGACAACCAGAACGTCCGGCTGATTCACGCGCGCCATGAGCATTGCTGCGTTGCGATGGCCGACGCCTATGCCCGCGCCACCGGCAAGGTCGGCGTCGCGTCCGTTACTTGCGGCCCGGGCTACACCCAGATCATGACCGCGCTGGTCATGGCGGCACGCGGCAACGCACCGGTCGTGGTCTTTGCCGGCGACGCGCCGATCGGTGCGTCCTGGTACCTGCAGTCGATCGACCAGGCGCCGCTGGCGCTGGCGACCGGGGCGCATTTCGTGCCGATCCGCACCATCGACCGCGCACTCGATTGCGTGCGCGAGGCGTTTTACGTGGCGCGCGCCGAACGCAAGCCGGTGGTGCTGAGCGTGCCGCTCGATTTGCAGAAGGAGGAATTCCCCTATCTGCCCGACTACGCACCCTCGACCGAGCTGATGCCGCGGCATCAGCTCGTGCGGCCGGATCCGGACGTCGTGGACGAGGTCGTCGCGATGATCGCCGAGGCCGAGCGGCCGATCGTCATCGGCGGCCGCGGCGCCACGTGGTCCGGGGCCAAGAGCCCTCGAGAACCTTGCGGAGGAGTCCGGCGCCCTGCTCGCCACGACATTGCTCGGCAAGGGCCTGTTCGACGGCAACCCGTTCGCGCTCGATATCGCCGGCACCTTCGCGACCGATCTCGGCCGGGAATATTTCGCCGAAAGCGATCTCGTCATTTCCGCCGGAGCGGGTCTTGGCCATTACACGACCGAGGGCGGTTATCTGTTCCCGAGCGCCAAGGTCGTCCGCATCGACACGCAGCCTCGCGGGCTGTGGCAGGGGCTGCGCACCGCCGATCTGCACGTCCAGGCCGACGCCAAGGCGGCAGCCGAGGCGATCGTCGCGCGGCTCCAGGAAAAGGGCATCCGGCGCCAAGGCTGGCGCAGCAACGAAATCGCTTCGAAAATCGCCGCGACGGCAGAGAACCCGGACCCAAAACCCTATACGCCATCGCCGGGGACGCTCGACCCGCGTCCTGTGATCAAGGAACTCGACGCGGCGATCCCAAAGGACTGGGACGTCATCGTCGCCGGCGGACACTGCTTCAGTTTCGCGATGACGCATCTGCACGGCCGTCCCGCCGGCAAGTACCACATTCCGATCGATTTCGGCGCGATCGGCTCGGGCCTGTCGGCGGCGATCGGGGTCGCCGCCGCGCGCAATAACGGCAAGGTCTTGCTGATCGACGGCGACGGCAGCCTGTATCAGCACATCCAGGAGCTGGAGACGATCCAGCGCCAAGGCATCAAGCTGCTGATCTGCATTATCAGCTATGGCGCCGAAACGCACAAATTCCGCGCCTATGGCGTCGATCCGATGCACGCGACGCATGGCCGTGGCGACATCGGTCAGATCGCCCGCGGCTTTGGTTTGAACGGCACCAAGGTGACCAGCCTCGGCCGGCTCGAAGGGTTGTTCCGCGAACACCAGGGCCAGAGCGGCTCCACGTTGTGGGACGTGCATGTGGACGATTTGATCCCGTCGCGCAATTTCCGCCGTGTCCACTACGGCGAAGCCTAATCCCGGCCGGATAGACAAGGTGTGTTGCCGGGTTCACGAGGTCTTACGTTCGGCGAAAAGCGAGGGGATTGGATCGGATGAGCGACGAACTCTGGCGAATGTCCGCGGTCGAGGCGGTGGCCCGGCTGAAGAAGCGCGAGCTCTCGCCGCTCGATCTGGTCGAAGCCTCCGCCCGCCGCATCGCCGAGGTCGAGCCCGCGGTGAATGCGCTGCCGACGTTGTGCCTCGATCGCGCCCGAGACCATGCCAACCGCATCATGCAGGGCGGGGCGACCTGTGAGGCCGCCGGCGAAGCGGGATGGCTCGCCGGCCTGCCGGTCTCGATCAAGGACCTGACCGATGTCGCCGGCGTCCGCACCACCTACGGCTCGCCGCTCTTCGCCGATCACGTGCCGGCGAAATCCCATCCGCTGGTCGAGCGCGTCGAGCGCAAGGGCGGCATCGTCATGGGCAAGTCCAACACGCCGGAGTTCGGCGCCGGCGGCAGCACCTTCAACGAGGTCTTCGGCCGGACGCGCAATCCTTGGAACACCTCGCTGACCTCGGGCGGCTCGACCGGCGGTGGCGCGGTCTCGGTGGCGACCGGCGAGGTTTGGCTGGCCCAAGGCACCGACCACGGCGGCTCGCTCCGCGGCCCCGGCAGCCACTGCTCGGTCGTTGGCCTGCGGCCATCGCCGGGCCGCGTGACGCGCGGCACCGTGGGCAATCTGTGGAGCCAGCTCTCGGTGCAGGGGCCGATGGCGCGCAGCATCGCCGATCTGGCGCTGTTTCTCGATGCGATGGCGGGCTTTTGCCCGCTCGATCCGCTGACCTTCGATGCCCCGGCCGTCTCCTTCAGCGACGGCCTCGCCCGGCCCGCTGCGCCCAAGCGCGTCGCATTCACGGCGGACTACAATGGCCGCATGCCGATCGACCGCGAAGTGCGCGACATTTGCACGAAGGCGGCACGGCGGTTCGAGGAGCTCGGCTGCGTCGTCGAAGAAGCCTCACCCGACATCGGCGCGGCCGACGAGGCTTTCCACATCCTGCGCAGCCAGCATTTTGTCGTCGACCGAGAGCTTCAGCTCCGGAGCCACCGTGACAAGCTGAAGCCCGACATTGTCTGGAACACCGAGCGCGGCCTTGCCCAGACGCCGTCCGATATTGCCCGCGCCGAACGCGAACGCGCCGCATTCTATCGGCGCATGGTCGAATTCTTCGGCACTTACGATCTGCTGGTGACCCCTGGCGCGCTGACGCCGGCCTTTGACGTCAATCTGCGCAATGCGGCGACGATCGGCGGAAAGAAGCTCGACAATTACCTTGGCGGCTCGACCCTGACGGCGGTGATGACGCTTTCAGCCTGCCCCGCCATGGCCGTGCCGTGCGGTTTCGATCAATACGGCCGGCCTGTCGGCCTGCAGGTCGTCGGCAAGCCGCGCGGCGAGGCGGCGCTGCTGCAGGCCGCCGCCCTCTTCGAGCAGTTGCTCGGGCTTAACCGGCTCCTGCCGATCGACCCCAGACCGGGCTCGGTTCCGCCGCCAGGCTGATGCCAACATTTACGGTTGCTGCGACAGATAGTGCTGGACGATCTCCCACCCGGTCGCGCGCCACACGCCCGGCTGCGAACAGATGTATTCCAACGCGGCGTCGAGCGCGCCGATGCGGTGCGGCTGACCGGTGACGAAGGGATGCACCGCGATCGCCATGACGCGCGGCACCGTTTCACCTTCGCGGTACAGCGTGTCGAACTGGCGCTTCAGCATGGCCTCGAATTCTGGCACCGATACCTTCATCTCGAAATAGGCGGGAACATCGTTGGTCTGCACCGAATAGGGCAATGACACCAAAGGCGGCGTGCCGATCTCGAACCGGTAGGGCTGGTCGTCGTTGACCCAGTCGCAGACGTAGCGGATGCCGGCTTCGGCAAGATAATCGAGGGTATTCCACGTTTCGGCGAGACCGGCGCCGAGCCAGCCGACGGGACGCCTGCCGGAAGCCGCTTCGATACGGTCGATCGTGGCTCGCACCGCGGCGCGTTCCTGCGCCGGGTCCATCTCGGTCAGTCGCAGCGCATTGGTCTGGTTGTGGCCGAGCCACTCCCAGCCGAGCCTGTTGCCCTCCTCGATGATCTCAGGGTGGTGGTCGCAGACCTCGCTGTTGAGCGCGGCGCTGGCGCGGATGCCGTAACGGGTCAGCACCTCCATCAGCCGCCAGACGCCGACCCGGTTGCCGTAATCGCGCACCGCCCAGTTGCGCACGTTCGGGATCTTGGCCTGATCCCGCGGTACGCGATCATTGAGGTTGCTCGGCATGACGTCGTCGAGGCCGAAAAACTCGACGTTCGGATTGACCCACAGCGCAACGCGAGCGCCGTTTGGCCAGGTCAGCGGCGGGCGACGGTGGATCGGGACATAGGCAAGAGGGCCGTAGCGGCGCGGCGTCATGGCAAAGCTCCCGAAAATGACGAAGGATTATTCGCGATCGGACGGCATGCCGAAAGGGAGCACGTTGCCCGGGCGGTTCGCCCGAAATAACCCGTCCCTCGCATTCTCGCCTGATTCTCGCAGGTTTCTGGCCTAGCATGCTCGGCGCAGAAACTGATCATCATTGTGGGAGGGATCATGGCAGCCAGCGACAAGCTTCGGGTCGGCATCGTCGGCGCCAGCGCCAGCCGGGGCTTCGCCTCGATCGCACACATTCCGGCACTCCAGGCCTTGCCGCAATTCGAGATTGTCGCGGTCTGCACCACCCGACAGGAAACCGCGGAGGCAGCCGCCCAGCATTACGGCGCAAGGCTGGCATTCGCTGATCCGGCGCAGATGGCGGCGCATCCCGACGTCGATCTGGTCACGGTCAGCGTCAAGGTGCCGGATCATTACCGGCCGGTGATGGCAGCCATCGAAGCTGGCAAGCATGTGTATAGCGAGTGGCCGCTCGGCCGGAACACCGACGAAGCGTTGCGGATGCTGGATGCGGCGGAACGGCGGGGCGTGCGGCATGCTGTCGGCCTGCAAGGCCAGATGTCGCCGTCGATCAATTATGTCAAGGACCTGATTGCCCAGGGCTATGTCGGGCGGGTGTTGACCGCGACGATGATCGGCTGCGCCGGCAACTGGGGCGCCTCGATCGACCGCGCCTATCAGGCCGACCGCGCGAACGGCGCCAACCTGATGACCATTACCGGTGGTCACCAGATCGACGCGCTGTGTCACTGTCTCGGCGAGTTCCGTGAGTTGACCGCTTTCGCGGTCAGCCAGCGCGACCGGATCGCGCTCGAAGCGACGGGCGAAATGGTCGCCAAGGACACACCGGACCAATTGGTGGTGAACGGCATTGTCGGCGGCAAGAACGCCGAGGGCGCGGTGGTCTCGTTCCAGATCCGCGGCGGCATGACCCGCGGCACCGAGTTTCTGTTCGAGGTTCACGGCGACCGCGGAGATCTGACGCTGAGCGCCACCACGCGCGCCTCGATGCAGCGCCAGGAGTTGACGGTGCGCGGCGCGCAGGGCGCCGCCAAAGAGCTTACCGAACTTCCGGTGCCGGCGGCGTATCGCTGGGTGCCGGAGGGGATGCCGGGCGATTCCCGCTACAATGTCGCGCAGCTCTATGCCCGGCTGGCTGAAAGCATCCGCGACGACAAGCCGGCAAGTCCGAGTTTTGCCGACGCCGTGACGCGCCACCGCTTGCTCGATGCGATCGTACGCGCCTCTGAAACCGGCCGGAAGCAGGTGCTTTGACGATCATGAGAACGCGACGACACCAGCGGTAAGTACGAAGGACAACATCAAGCGGGCATGCGGCTTCGCGGCGACCTCTCGGGTTACGAAGGACGGCGAGCTTCCAGTTCCAACTGAGATTCGCGCTTCGCAAGGTGCAAAGGCAATCCAGACAGCCGGCGTGAGCCCAGCGGACGCTTGTCTGTTGGAGGCGTCGAGGCGTTAATCGATGCCGCTCAATGGACGAAGCCGGCGCTTCGCGGGATCGCCAACGACAGCTCGGGCAGGCAGATGATCAGCATAAAGCCGATCAGCAGCGCGAGCACGTACGGCCAGTAATATCTCGCGTGCTGTCCCACCGACACTTCGGCGAAGCGCAGCGCCATCAGGAGACCCACCCCCATGGGCGGCAGAAACAGGCCGATCCCGACCGCGGCGGTCTGTACGATATCGAAATGGATCGGATTGATCCCGATCCGGGTCGCGATCGGAAACACCACCGGGATCAGCACCACGGCCGCGGGGAGCCCCTCGAGGACCATGCCGAATGCCATGGTAATGAGCCCGACGCCGAGCAGGAACAGCCATTGCGCGCTTTCGAGCGGCCGCAGCAGCTCGCCGAGCAATTGGGGCACACCGGAGACGCCCATCAGATACTGGAAGGTCGTCGCGACCGCGAGCAGGAACACCACCGCAGCGGTCAGGACGGCGCTGTCGTAGGCGATGTGCAGGATTTCGAGCCAGCTCAGGTTGCGATAATAGAGCCGGGCGGCAAGCAAGGAGTAGAGCGCGACGATCGCCCCCGCTTCGGTCGCGGTGAAGGCGCCGAGATAAAAGCCGCCGAGGATCACCAGCGGGATCACCATCGGCACCGCGGCATCGCGCAGCGACCGCCCCAGGAAACGCCAGCTTGGCCGCGTGTCCTTCGGCCAGCCCAGCAAATGCGCCTGAAGCAGTACGAGGCTGCACAGGCAAGCGCCGATCACCGCCGCCGGAATAAAGCCGGCGAGGAACAGCGCGACAACCGAGGTATTGGTGACCTCGCCAATGACGATCATGAAGATCGCCGGGGGCACCAGCATGCCCATCGCCGTGCCCGAGGCGATCAGCGAGGCGCCATCCTCCGGCCGATATCCGGCGCGCCGCAGGGGCGGCATCAGGGTCGAGCCGAGCGCAGAGACTTCGGCCATCTTGGAGCCGCAGATGTCGGAGAAGAAATACGATACCACGATCACCGACATGCCGAGCCCGCCGCGCAGCCAGCCGACCAGCGCGCGCGCCAGATCGACCAGCGCGTTGGACATGCCGCAGCGTTCCATCACTGATCCGGCGAAGATGAAGCTCGGAACCGCCAGCAGCACCCAGTTCTGCGAGGCGCCGACCAGGCTCGACGCCAGCATCTCCAACGAAAAGCCACCGACGAGCAGCCCGACGACGGCAGCCACGCCGAGCGAAAAGACAATCGGCAGCGAGCAGATCAGCAAGCCGACAAAAACCAGCGCCGTCACCGCAAGCAGCATGCCTAGTCGTCCCCCGCCGCCCGCGTCTCGGCTATGTCGATCGAATCCTGCAGCCCCTCAGCCGCCGCCCCGGCCAACAACGTGCCAAGCCCATAGAGCATGATCAGAACGCCGCCGACGGCGGCGGACGCGTAAAGCCAAGCCAGGTTGATCTGCAGCGCCGGCGAGGCCAGCGAACTGTTGACGATCGCCAGCCGGGTGCCGCACCCGGCGACGACGGCGCCGAAGCCCGCGATAATCAGATGGTTGACGATATTCATTCTACGCTGCCAGCGCTGCGGCAGCCGGTGGGTCAGGATCCGGAGCGTAAAGTGGGCCCGTTCGGCGATCCCGATCCCGGCCCCGATCATCGTCAGCCACGCGAGCGACAGCTCGCCGACCTCCTCCACCCAGAAAAAGTTGATCGGATCGAGGTCGAGCCAATCGGTGATGTGCAGCATGACATAGCGCAGAAAGACGCCCACCAGCATGTCGGCGATCGCGAGCGCCAACAGCGCCGTCAGCACGAGCTTAGGCAGCAGCAAAACCAGGCGGCGCACGCGGGCCGTCACGGCGGTTCACCGACGGCTGCGGTCCCGCGGGCGGGAGTTGACGACAAGGCGGCCATGCGCCGACTCACACCTTGGTCGCGACGATCTTCTCCCACAGTTCAGGGAATTGCTGCTTGTATTTCGGCCATACCTTCTCTTCGGCGACTTTCTTGAAGGCCGCGACATTGGCTTCGTTGACGGTCATGCCCTTCGGCTCGAGCAATTCCTTGGCCTTGGCGAAATTGTCGACGCTCTCGGTCAATTGCCGGATGCGCTGCTGGGCCGTGCGGCCGAGCTCCAGAAACAATTTCTGTTGAGCCGGGGTCAGCCCGTTCCACATGTCGAGGTTCATCGTCGTGCAGGTCGGTCCGTAATTGTGATAGGTCATCGAGGCGTATTTCGAGACTTCATAGGCCTTCAGGTTCAGGATATTGATGATCGGCAGGTCGGCGCCGTCGATGACCCCCTGCTGCGCGGCCGGGATCACCTCGGCGAACGCCATCGGTACCGCGACCCCGCCGAGTCCGTTGATCGTGTCGGCGAAGACCGTGGAGGGCTGTACCCGCATCTTCAGCCCGCGCAGATCCTTCGGCTCGACGATCGGCCGGCGGTTGTTCCAGAAATGGCGAAAGCCGTAGTCGAAAAAGAACACCACCTTCAGCTTTGAGCTTTCCTGGATCTTCTTGTCGAGGCCGTCGCCGATCTCGCCGTTAAACATTTTGTAGGCCTGGTCGTAGCTGCTGACCAGGTAGGGCACCAGAAACACCCCTATGTCAGGAAACAGCGTCGCCGCGGCGCCGCCGGGATCACCCATCGCGACGTTGCCGGCCTTCACGGCATTCATCACCTCGAGTTCCTTGGTGATCAGCGTGCCGCCCTGAAAATCGACCTGAAGCTCGCCGTGCGTCTGCTCGGTTATCGCCTTGGCCATCTCGGCAAAGGCGATCGCGCCGGATTCCGGTTGGCCGACATTGTGCGCCCACACCAGTTTCTTTGGCGCGGCCTGAGCAAAGGCCGGTGCTCTGCCGGCGGCCAACGCGCCCAAAGCGGCCGCCCCGTACAGAACACGGCGACGTGTAACGGCGGCGATCTTCACGGCATTTTCCCCCAACATGTTTTTCGCCGGCCACTATAGCAGCGGATCGACTCTGGCCAACCGGGGCAGAGCCTTCGGGCTCGACAGGTTCGGATGAATGGCCCGTCCGGTCTTGCCTCTGTGACGGAGAGCTTGCAGCGCCATGGCTATTGCGCCGCCTGGGCAAGGCGCAGCTGGATGGCTCCGCCGCTTCCGGCTAGTAGCCTGATCCTGCATCCACTAAAGAAGGAGGAGGTTTTCCGGCTCAAAAATTGGGGCAGATACGATGCCTGATGCCGTGACCGAAAAAGCGGATGCCGATCGGAACGCATCCGACCACAGGGAAACGCGCCCGGTCAGCGAAGGCGTTGCGGTTGAGGAGCCCAAATCGTTGGAGCCTCCGGCGTCGCGCCATCGCTTTACGCGCCGCCGAAAATTGCTGGTCGGCGTCATCGGCGCCCTGGCTTTGATTGTCGTCTGCGTCTTTGGCATTCCCTGGATCGGGCGCGCTCTCAACACCGTTTCGACGGATGACGCTTATGTAAACGGACACGTGACCTTCGTCGCTCCGCGCGTCGGCGGCCAGATCGTTCGAGTTTTGGTGGATGACAACAATCGCGTCCTCAAAGGACAGCTCCTTGCCGAACTGGACAAGGAGCCCTACCAAATCGCGGTCTCGCGGAAGGAAGCGACGGTCGACACGGCGAAGGCCGACCTCCAGGCGGCCAAAGCCGCGGCGCGTGGCACCGAGGCCAATGCCAGCAGTCGACGCTGGGCGTTGCAACACGCCGTGGAGAACGTCGACAACGAGATCGCGCTGTTGCATGCCCGGGTCGCTGAACTCGACAAGAGCAAGGCGGCGTTGACGCTGGCGCAAGTTGAATTCGATCGGACAAAACAGCTTCTTACGTCAGGGACGGCGAGCCGTCAGGAGTTCGACCGGCGCCAAGCGGGCTTAACGACCGCCGGTGCGGGGGTCACCCAGTCCCTGGCCGAAATCTACCAAATCCGCGTGTCTCTGGGGCTCCCCGCGCAACCCGATAAGGGTGAAGATCTCGGCTCCGTGCCGCCCGATCTCGACGACACGTTCTCCGCGGTACTCCAGGCGCAGTCAGAGCTGATCCAGAGCGCCGCGGAACTCGGTGTTGTCCATTCGTTTAATGAGCGGCCAAAGGCGATGATCGCGGCGTTCGAGCGGCAAGGCGACATCGATGCTACGTTCGCGAGGCTTGCGGCCGACGCTCCCGCCGTCAAACAAGCCGAGGCCAAGCTCGAAACCGCCCAGCGCGAACTCGCTCAGGCCAAACTGGACCTGCGTTATTGCGACATCATCGCGGAGATCGACGGCGTCGTCACTCGGCGGAACGTCAATCCGGGGAATTACGTTCAGATCGGCCAGAACCTGATGGCGATCCGCTCGCTCAAGGACATCTGGGTCGACGCCAATTTCAAGGAAACCGAGCTGCGCGATTTGCGCATCGGCCAACCCGTCGATCTCTATGTCGACATGTATGGCGGCCGGCGCGTCTTCAAGGGTCGGGTGTCCGGCTTTACGATGGGCACCGGATCGACGCTGGCGCTGCTCCCGGCGCAGAACGCCACGGGCAATTTCGTCAAAGTGGTGCAGCGGCTACCCGTCCGGATTGATCTCGAAGGCTATGACCCGGACAAGGACACTCTATTCACCGGTACTTCTGTTGTTCCCTACGTCTATACCAACAAATCGCCGACTGGACCCGACGCCGGGCAGTTCCTGCAAACCAATCAGCCGCAAGCGCCGCCCAATGGTTCGTCGCAGAGTACGCCGGGCGTCAGTAAATGACGGTCGCGACGGTCGCCGCCGCCAGATCGCCCGCGGCGAAGAACCCATGGCTGGTGGCGGTCGCCGTCGTGGTGCCGACGTTCATGGAGGTGCTCGACACCACGATCGCGGTGGTGGCGCTGCGCTATATCGCCGGCGGGCTGTCGGCCACGGTCGATGACGGCGAGTGGGTTCTCACCAGCTACCTTGCCGCCAACGCGATCATCCTGCCGATCACCGGTTGGCTGAGCGCACATCTTGGTCGGCGCAACTATTTCCTGCTGTCGATCGCCGTATTCACCCTCAGTTCCGCACTGTGCGGACTGGCCGGGAGCCTTGGTCAGCTGATCCTGTTCCGGGTGATCCAGGGATTGGCGGGTGGCGGTCTGCAGCCAAGCAGCCAGGGCGTGCTGCTCGATGCCTTCCCGCCGGAACGGCAAGGCGTAGCCATGACCCTGTTCGGCTTTGCCGCACTGATCGCGCCCGTCGTCGGTCCGACCTTAGGGGGCTGGATCACGGATTCCTACTCCTGGCGGTGGGTCTTTTTGATCAACGTACCAGTCGGTCTCCTGGCGCTTGCCGGGTGTTGGGCCACACTCCGCGACCCGGACTATCTGATCGCTCAACGCCTGGAGTTGCGAAAGCAACCATTCCGATTTGATTCGATCGGCTTATCGCTGCTGATCGTCGTCATGGTCAGTTGGGAAGTCATGCTCAGCAAAGGCCAGGAGTGGGACTGGCTGGGCGATCCATTCTGGCGGGTGCAGACGTTAGCCGCCCTTTTTATCATCGGCCTTTTCGGTCTCGTCTTCTGGGAGATGCGGCACCGCAGCCCCATAGTCAATTTTCGGCCGTTGCGTGAGCGCAACTTCGCCGGGTGCTGCATCATCATCTCCTGCGCCTATGCCGCGCTCTATGCCGCGAGCACGACATTGCCCGGTCTGCTCCAGTCTCTGTTCAGCTATGATGCGCTGAGCGCCGGGTTGGTCATGTCGCCCGGCGGCATCTTTGCGGTCCTGGCGATGCCCATTGTTGGCCGCCTGCTCGGGAAGGGTATGGATGCACGGTGGCTGATTGCCACGGGGCTGTTGGCCATGACCGCCGGCAATTATTGGATGTCCCAGCTGAACCTGGACATCAGCCCCGGACAGGTTATCTGGCCCCGCGTGGTCCTGGTCGCGGGATTGGCGATATGTTTCGCGCCGGCGAATGTCGCGGCTTACCTCTATATGCCGATGGCGTTGCGTGGCGCGGCTGTCGGCTTGTTAAGCCTCCTGCGCAACGAGGGAGGCAGCGTCGGAACGTCGCTCGCTCAGACCTTTCAGGAGCGGCGTGATCAATTCCACACGCTCCGTCTCGGCGAGTATCTCGATCCCTTCAACGCGGCGGCGAATTCCTTTGTCGCACGCGGTAAGGAGTTCTTCCTGCAGTTCACCGGGGATCCCGCTGCGTCTCAGCAACTGGCGTGGCAAGAACTGGCGAACCTGCGTCAGCAGCAAGCAGCATCGCTCGCCTACTTCGACTGCTTTTGGATTTTCGCGATGCTGACCTTTGTACTCGTGTTCGTGCCGCTGTTTATGAAGCGTTCCGCCGCTCAGAAAGGGGCTCACATCGCCTCGGAGTGAGCGTTATTTACGAAGGCGTCCGGTCGTTCCGACCGTGCAGAAATCTTGATTTATGCGCGAGAAGGGATGCCGCCAAAGGGATCGATGGCGAGACCCGCCGACCGTGGCCATTTCTTCGCTTCATATCGAATGTGCGGCCGCAAGCCAGACGCCAGCGGACGAGTGCGCTCATGTCCGAATGTGTTGAGCAAGTGATAATTGAAGAGTAAGGCAAGCATGGGACTGAAGGCGCGCCCCCCAACAGATTATCGGATCAAGCCGAGCGCCTTTGTCCCTACTCCAAGTTATGTTGGCGGAACCGGGGCTCGTGCCTTCCTTGCCGCCTATTCCAACACCGCTTCCAGGCTGTTTTGTCCATTGCTGCTGGGACCGCCCGCCCGCAAGCAATCGTAAATTCGGCAGATAGGCCGAGCTCTTTTGACGCTTTATCCAGCATTTGAAACGGGCATCTTTAATTTTTCGATTCAAGGAGATTCGCTTCTCTTTCGAGTCTTTTTCTTTCCACGGACGAGAGATTTCTCACTAATTCCGTGTAGTTAGGCTCTAATTCTTGACGACGGCGTGTGCAGAACGTCGAATCATTCAACCCTTGGGGGAGGGTTATGATCGGCGTGGGAATGCGTATCGTGGTGGGCGCGGCCGCCATGATTTTGTGGGCTGGTACTGCTCTCGGGCAGGCTTTTGTCTCGCAAGGACCGGCGCCGCGATCCGGGCAAGCGCAGGGGGCGCAAAGCGCCGATGCGCCCCCCAACGGCACCGGGGCGGGCGAGGTCCAGGCGATCGTGCCGGACCCGGCCCTTGGCGCGAACACCTATCTTGCCGGAACCGCAAATGGCGGCGTCTGGGTCACCAATAACGGTGGCACGACCTGGACGCCGCTGACCGATAAACAGGCGTCGCTGTCCGTCGGCAGCTTGGCGCTCGATCCGACGGATAAGAGCGGCAAGACGATCATCGCCGGCATCGGCGTGACCTCGGGCGGTGACTGGGACCAATTCAATACGCTTTTTCGCGGCAGGGGCGGCCAACAGACCGGGCTTCTCTACACAACCAATGGCGGAGCAAGTTGGAGCGCGCTCGGGGGCGCGGCGTTGCAAGGACAGAGCGTGATCGGCACGGCGGCGCGTGGCAACACGATCCTAGCGGCCACATTTGAGGTGGTGCCTGGCGCCACGGCGGTCACTCAGACCGGCACCGGCGCCCAATACGGTCTCTATCGCAGCACCAATGGCGGCGGGTCGTTCTCATTGGTGTCGGGCGGTTCGGGTCTTGCCTCGGGACCGGTCAGCTCGCTGGTCGCCGACTCGGCAAATACCTCGCGGTTTTACGCTGCCGTCACATCGGTCGTTAACCCAAGCCAAACCAGCGTCTATGTCAGCAACGACACCGGCACCACCTGGTCGCCCGTCTTCACGGCCGCGAACAGCAACGGGACGATCGGCAACACAAGCCAGTCCGTCATCGGCTTGGCTACCGGCCCCAACGGCTCCGTGGCCCTGACGGTCACGACCGTCAATCCGTCGACGGGCTTCGGCACCTTAAGCGGCGTGTTCCTGTCGCAAGACGGCGGCGCGACATGGCATCAGCTGACCGCCGCCCCCAATGTCGTGCCGGGAGGCTCGGCGCCGCTCAGTCTGCACGTCGCGATCGACCCAACAAACGCCAGCGTCGTCTATCTCACCGGCGACTACTATCAGACCTGCACCAACAATCCGCCCGGCTCGGCCTGCACCGCCCAGGCGTGGCGGGTCGCCTACAATCCGGCAAACGGCAGTTCGAGCGCGACGAGCCTGACCTTCGAGGGAACCGCTGCCCAAAATTTTGGTGATGCCAACACCGCGCATGGCGGCTCCCGGGCATTGGGCTTTACCTCGACCGGTGCGCTGATCATGGCGAGCGATGGCGGCATCTACGAGCGCACCAACCCGCAAGGCGCCGGTTCGTGGATCGGGCTCAACGGCAACCTCTCCAGTTTCGCGCCGTATGCCGTCGCGTTCGACGCCAATAGCAAGCGTCTCGCGGTGGCGGCGCAAAATAACGGCACGTCGCTGCAGTCGGCGGCCGGAAGCCTGACCTTCACCCCGATCAATACCGGCGCGGGCACAAACGTCGCGATCAATGATCAGACGCTCAGCGGGCTGAGCGCCGTCTACAGCACTGCCCAAAATCTCAGCTTCCTGAACCGGCGCATTGTCGACACGCAAGGCAACACGCTCAGCTCCACCTACCTCACCTGCAACGGCGGAAGCGATTGCGGCCAGACGATCGGTGCCGGCTTTCTCAGCCCGATCGTGCTGAACCGCGCCGACCCGACGCGGATTGCGATGGGCGGCAAATCCGATGTCTTCGTCACGCGGGATGTGCTGAACGTCCAGACCCTCGGTTCCGACGATCTCGCGCTGACCGATGTCGGCAATGCCGGCGGCCCGACAACGATCGCCTACGGCACGCGCGACAACCCGAACGCGCTTCTCGTCGGCGGCAATGGCGGCGTGTTTGTCAGCCCGACGGCGACGGCGGGCAGCCTTACCAACCTGCCCACCTATGGCGGATTGATCCCGACCAACGTCTTGTTTGATCCGCGTTCGCAGCAGCGCTTCTTCGTCGCCGACAGCAACGATCTATGGGGGGTGACCAACGGCACCGCGGCAGCCGCCAGCGTCGTTTTCAACCAGTTGACGGCCAATCTGTCAGCCGGGTTTGTTCGCCCGACATCGCTGGAGTTCATCGCCAATAACGGCGTCAACGCCCTGCTCGTCGGCGGGCTCAACATACCGTTGAGCTGCACCTCGACGCCCGACGGCTGCGTCATCGCCAACAATCAGAGCCCGATCACGATCGCCAATAGCGACGCCAACGGCAATCTTTCAAACTGGCGCGCGTTTGGGCTCGGCTTGCCGAACGCTTTGGTGAGTGCGCTCTCGTACAACCCTTCGGCTGATGTGTTGAGCGTGGGGTTGGTCGGCCGCGGCGCCTGGTTGCTTTATGACGTCACCAGCTACTTCCCGCAGGCCACGGTCCTGCAGTTCGGTCTGGCGAACAACAACTCGGCGCCCGATGCGTCGCTCTTGACCGACGGCACGGTCGGCTCAAGACCGCTGATCAAATACGGTACCGGCACACTGCTCGTCACGGGGGCCGCGACCTATACCGGCGGCACCACGATCGAGGACGGCACCCTGCAACTCGGCGCCGGCACCACAAGCGGCAGCATCCTCGGCAATGTCACATTCTGCAGCAGTTCCCTCGACCCGAGTTGCAATCCGACGACCGGCAAGTTTCTCATTTTCGACGAGCCGAGTGCGTACACGTTCAGTGGCGTGATTTCCGGCCCGGGCCAGATCATCCAGCAGGGGAGCGGCACGGTCACGCTGACCGCCAACAGCTCCGGCTTCATCGGCGGCACCCTGGTCACCGGCGGCGGGCTGATCATCGGCCCGGACGCGAGCCCCAACGCCAGCCTTGGCGGGTCCGTCACGGTGCAAAACGGCGCGCTTGTCGCTGGTCACGGCACCATCGGCGGCTCGCTTCTGAATCCGAGCGGCGTCGTGGCGTCATTGGGCGCCGTCGCTCCGCTAAGCGTCGGTTCTGTCGGTGCCTCGGTCGTCGCGTCGCGCAGCGTTGTCGCGGCGTTGGCGCTCTCCTCTCCCCTGAAAGTGAGCGGGAATTACGTACAGGGTAGTGGCGGGACCTTGCTCGTCGGACTGAGTCCCGCCGGCGCCGCACAATTGTCCGTCGCGGGCGGTGCCAGTCTTGCCGGCGCCCTGAACATCCAGGCGGTTCAGTCCCAGAGCTACATTCCGTTCAGCCGCTTTACGATCGTTACCGCCGACGGTGGGGTCACCGGTACCTTTGACCAGCTGACCGGCATGTTTCCCGTATTGCCGCTGTCAGTTCGATATTTGCCGAATGAAGTCGATCTGACGCTCGGCGGCTTTGCCGGAGCGAACACCAATCAGCAAGCGGTCGCCAACGCGTTGAACGTCGCCTTCCCGACCGCGACAGGCGACTTCGCCAACGTGCTCGATACAGTCGTCAATTTGCCGCCGGCGCAGATGCAGCAGGCTTTGTCGTCGTTCGGCGGCCAGATCTACGCCAACCTGTCCGAAGTCAGCCTGCAGGACCGCCGCCTGTTCCTTGGGGCGATGGACGACAGGCTGCGTCTGGTCTCCGACAACTCGCCGTCAGCCGCGGTGCTCGGCAGCCTCCCGGGCGGCAGCCTGCACGCGCCGTGGGGCAGCGGCGACAACGCGACGCAACTCGCCGCGCTCGCTGACGCGCTTAACGACGTCAATGGCGATTTCATCCCCGATCCGGTCGGGCTGGCTGTTGCCGCGAACGCCGCGCAAGCCCGCGCGCCCGCGACCGGCAATGTCTGGGCGCGCGGGTTTGGTCAACTCGGCAATATCAGCAACAGCACCGGCGCCTTCGGATCGAGCTATTCGACCGGCGGCGGCGCGATTGGCGCCGACATCGTCAAGGACCGAGACCACCTCCTCGGCATCGCGCTGGGCGGCGGCCGCAGCAGCATCTCGCTTGATACCAATCCCGAGAACGGCTCGATTTCGTATTTCGAGCTCGGCGCTTACGGCGCCACTGCCCTTGGTTCCGGGTTCGAGCTGGACGGCGCCGGGGTGTTTTCGCACGACTATTACGATGTCAGCCGCGGCGTTCTCTTCGCCGGCACGCGCCGCAGCGCATCATCGAGCCACACCGGCAATGACGGCGTGTTCGATGCCGGGATCAGCTGGCCGTATATCGCCGGCGGCTGGGATGTGACGCCGCGGCTTGGGCTGTCCTACTACCATATCGGTCAGTCGACTTTTTCCGAAAGCGGCGCCGGCAGCCTCGATCTCGCGGTCAACCCGCAATCCCTCAACGCATTGTTCAGCCGTCTTGGCGTCGCGATCGCCAATCCGATGGTGGTCGGCAACACCACCATCGTGCCGGAAGCTCGCGCCGCCTGGTTCCACAACTTCCTCGATCAGCAAGGACAGTCCGTGGCCAGCCTCGCCGGCAGTCCAAGCTTCACGCAGACCGGCGCGCCGGTTGGCGTCGATGGTGTCGACATCGGCGTCGGCGTCAGTTTTTCGCTTGGACAGACGATGTTCCCTGTCCAGGCATCGGGGTTTCTACAGTATGACGCCACATTGGCATCGCACGAGACGCTGAACACTTTCGCCGGCGGCGTACGCGTCAAATGGTGATAGGCGCGATACTCTCCCCGCGTCTTGGCGACAAAGCCAATTAAGATCAGCCTGCGGGCGATGCGTTCATCTTTGGCGCGGCCGCCGACACGGTCAATGCGATGGCCGGCAACCAGACGGTGACGCTGGGCAGCGGCGCCGGGACGGTCTATGGCGGCGCCGCCGACACGGTCGGCGCCGGCACCGGGACCGGCTCGATCGACTTTTTCGCCGCCGCGAACGAACTCTTCCTCGACCAGACCGGCGTCTACGCCGACACGATCGCCAACTTCTCGCAGCCCAACGGCGATCGCATCCGCCTCACCACGGACACCGTCTCCAACGCACTGGCGCATTCGATGCAGGTTCGCGGCCCGAGAGGCAGCAATCTTTGGGATTAAGGTTTTCCAACCACGACAAAGATCGCGCGGGTTTAGTAGAGTGGGAGCGGCTAGCAGCCGGCCGCCTTCGACAAAGCTGCCAGCGGTCTTGTAGCCGAAGACTCAAGCACCTTTCGGACGTGTTTCCACGGCGCACCTTGTATGGCACCGCCGGCTCGATCCCGGCTGCCGAGGGCGGGGAGCGGGTTTCGCCTCCGGCCTCGCAGGACAAGCGATGGGCGGGGCGCATGTCAACGATCAACGGCACGATCAATAACGGCATCGAGTTCGGCATCGATTATCTCTCGCCGCTGACGATCACGTCGAGCGGCTACGTCAACGCCGGCACCAGTGGCTTAAACGGGGCCGCGGTCTATGCCGCCGCCGCTGCCAGCTTGTATCTGCTCAATCAGGGGCGGATCAAGGGCACCGGCACGGTGGTCGGCGTCGACGACGGCGCCACGAACGGGTTCAGCATCAATAACACCGGCACAATTACCGCCGGGGCCAACGGCATCTTTCTCGCGCACTCCGGCCCCGTAACCAACAGCGGCACGATCATCTCCACCGGATCGTACGGCATCCGTGAGAGTTCGGTTGCGCTGCAGATCACCAACACTGGCACCGGACTGATCAGCGGCTATAGCGCCGGTATCCGAGGCCTGAGCGGCACGATCAGCAACAGCGGCACGATCACGGCAACCGGCACTGCCAGCGACGCGATCAAACTAAACGCCACCGGCGCCGCCGGCGCCTCGACTGTGTCGAACACCGGCACGATTGTCGGATACGTTGGCATCGGCTTTGGTGGTACCGTCACTCAAACAGTCATCGACAGCGGCACGATCGTCGGCAGCGGCGGCACTGCCGTCGCATTCGCGGCCGGTGACGATACGCTGATCTTCAACCCTGGAACGCTGCGCATCCAGGGAACGGTCGACGGTGGCGGCGGCACCAACACGCTCGAATTCGCCTCGGCCGGCATCGCAGGCACATTGACCGGCGTCGGCGCCGATTTCGTCAACTTCACCAAAGGCACGGTCGACATCGGCGCCTATTGGGTCTTGGCCGGAACCAACACGATCGGCAGCGGCACGACGCTGACCAACGCGGGATTTCTGGCCGATACCGGGACATTGAGCAACCTCGGCAGCCTGACGATCGCGAGGACCGGAGAGCTTTACGTGCGTGGCGGCCGGCTGGTCAACGGCGCCACCGGAACAACGACGGCATACATCGCCGGCTATATTTACGGGATGCAAGTCACCACCGCAACGGTCGTCAACTATGCGACAATCAACGGCGGGAGAAGCGGCGGCGCTGGCCTTCACCAATCCGCGACGCTGGTCAACGAGGCAAGCGGGTCGATTTTCGGCGCCACGAATGGAATTGTGATCAGGGACAGTACCGCGCTTGTCACCAATCTCGGCACGATAACCGCTACGACGGGGCGCAGCTCGGGCATTTTCTCCGACGCCGGCGGCTCGGTTACCAATGGGCAAAGCGGCTCGGCGGGAGGAACGATCACTGGCTACGCTGGAATTTATGTCCGTGTCGGAACGAGCAATATCGTCAATTTCGGCACGATCAGCGGGACGGCCTTCGTCGGTGTCGACCTGCTTGGCGGCGGCACAATCATCGATGGCGGCAAGATCGTCGGAGGCAACGGGCCGGCGGTCAACCTGGCGGGCGGCAATAGCCTGCTGAAGCTCTATCCCGGTGCGGCCTTAACCGGTATCGCGACGGCGACCGGCACCGGCAACGTGCTCGAACTCGCTTCATCGGCCAGCGCCGGCACGATCAGCGCGATCGGCACCAGCTTCAAAGGCTTTGGCGCGATCGCAGTCGACAGCGGCGCGCAGTGGACGATCATCGGTGCGAACACGATCGGCAGCAGCACGACGCTGACCAATTCCGGAACACTCATCGACACCGGGCCGCTCATCAACAGCGGACGCCTGATCGGCAACGGCAATCTCATCATCGACCCGACGACGTTCACCAATACCGGCTATGTCGGTCTCACCGTCACTTTGGCGGGCGCCGGCGATGTGCTTGACAACACCTCGACCGGCACGATCAAGGTCGCTGGCAACGCCGTCTATGGTAACGCATCGATAACAGTCCTAAACGCCGGTACGATCAACGCGACAAGTGGCGTGGGTGTCAATGACAGCGCGGGATTGTCACTCAATAACAGCGGACTGATTTAAGCTACCAGCGACGGAGTTTCTGCAGCTGATGGTACGATAACCAACACCGGTACGATCGACTCGACAGGTCGCGAACAGACGCGCCAGTTCGCGCCGCGGAAATCGAAACCGCCGTCGAGAAAAATTCAGAGACGAACGTTCGCGAACAGCCGCGACGGGACGCGAACGTTCTACACCAACAAGATGTCGACGCCGGCGTTCGTACAGCTTCGAACGACAATCAGGCAATAGGGAAGACGAGCCGCACCAAGCGTGACCGGCAATCGTGCGCACTTCTCCAGACGTCGGCCGAGCGCGTTTCCAACCGCTCGTTGACGCGGCTACCAGGAACGAGGCGCCGCGCATCGCCTGATAGGCATCCACCACCGGCGCCATCGACCAGTTCGGCACGATAACGGCGAGCTGCTGTTCCAGGCGACGCAGGCGTTGAGCGGCATCCTCGATCGCATCGATGCCTTCCTGAAAGACGATCTGCTGGGCATGCTCGAAGGCTTGCTTGGCAAGCCAGCGCCGATGCGCCAGCGTCCAATGGCCACCCCCGCTGTAGATCCGGCCGTGGCGCAGCAGGAAGGGATAAGAGCTGCTGGCGTTTGCGACGCAGATCGTCGGCTGCCGCCTCGCGGGCCCGGATGAGATCGCGCACCGCTTCGTGGACCGCGTCCGGCACCCACACCCCGGTCAGCTCACCGGCCCGGTGCAACCGCGCCAGCGTCACCGCATCGCGCCGATTGGTCTTGACCCGTTCTCCCGGACGCTTCGGGATCAGCGCCGGAGCGACGACCAGGCAGGTATGGCCGAGAGCCTCGATCCGCCGATACAGCCCGTACCCGGTCGGCCCCGCCTCGTAGCAGAAATACAGCTTGTCGTAGCGGCCGGCCAGCTTGCGGATCAGCCGCTCCACCGTCGTCGGCGAACTCGACACATCGCCGAGAAACCGCGCCTCGCCACCGCGCCCGCCATCGGCTATCGCCACCGCATGCTTGGTCTTCGATACGTCGAAAGCGACAAAGCCTTCGCTATACTCCCCCATGGTCCGCCCTCCGTGCATGAGGCTCGGCTCGGCCCATCCGCGGGCCGCTCCCTCAGCCCGGGGACATAACGTCTAGCCGCGGTGCCCGCGTCGCTCGTCCCTGCCGTGCCGATCCGGCGCTCCGTCGGGACCAACGACATCACGTGCCTGGAGTGCGGCTACAAGGGCCAGATGCTCAAGCGGCATCTGACGACCGCGCGCACGGCATGAGCGATGATAAGTATCAGACCCGATGGAGCCTTGGGGCCGATTACCCGTTGGTGGCGAAAAACTATGCGGCCCAGCGATCCGAGATCGCGAGGTCGCTTGGGTCGGGCCGGAAGGATCGGACCGGGCGACCGGCTGGTCGAAGCTGAAAGGTGGGAACGCCCGAGCCCCCGGCTTCGATCAGAGGCGATACTTGTGCGATTTTCGCTGTGGTCTCAACTTCGCGCTCAACACGCGCGATCGACGACCTCGTTCGAACCGCGGTCTTCCCTCGTTGGCTGACTTCCGTTGGCTGACTTCGATAGAAAAAGAGAGCTTCCGCTGCACCTCATGCCGCGGCTGCTCTTCTATGATCAGTGTTCGGGTAAGTCTTGGCATACGTGACGCTGGTTGAAATGGCGCTGCACCCTGCAAGGTCGTGCCGGGCGCAGCGGGACATCGTGGAATTTCGAGGTCTCAAGCAGTCATTCGAGGGCGCTGGTGGCCACCTTTAGACTACGTGAAACATCCAAAGAAGGATGACGACCGACAAAGGAACGCCCAGAAGCCAGAGTAATATAGGCATAAAGATCACCCGGTAATGTTTCAGCTACCCCTTAAACAATAAAATTGACATGCGAGTTCACGTAAAACGCTGTAATATTTTTTAACTGTGACGTTACAAGAAAGCGATTTTGATACAAATCTTCCTCTCCTGACCCGCGACAATGCGAATGGACGGACGCTCTCACCCTCGTGAGCCGACCTTGGACATTGCCGAGGATCGACCCCATCTCAGCCGTTCGATACGTCAATAGCACCGGCAGCGTCTGCCCATTCTGGCCATTCACTGCAGCCCTAACGAAGACCGCGGCCGGTGGAGAAAAGCCATTCTGATTTTGCCAGACGTGCGAGGTACACGCCGAACCGGACACTCACCCTTAAACCGCAATATCGGGCAAGTCGATCGAGTACAGGACTTCTCTCTAGCGCCTGTGGGGATACACTAAAGCTGCGTGGTCCCGGAGCCACGGCCAGACGGGACAAACCGATGACCGCGACAGTCGACAACGCGGTAGACGACCTGCAGCGCGCCAACGCAGAACTCCGGCGGCAGCTGGACGAGGCGCGCGTCGAACGCGACGAGGCGCTGGCCCGAGAGACCGCAACCGCCGAGGTCCTCCAGGTCATCAGCGCCTCGCCCGGCGATCTCGCGCCCGTGTTCGACGCGATGCTGGAAAAGGCGATGCGGCTGTGCGGCGCTGCATTCGGGCAGCTCGGCATCTACGATGGAGATGTCCTATCTCTCGGCGCAGTGCGCGGTCCGCCCGAGATCGTCTCCTACATGAAAAACCGTGGACCTGTTCGGCAGATCAAAGGGCACAACAGCACAATCGAACGTCTCGCCCATGGCGAAGACGCCATCCACATCGCGGATGCGAAGGACGACGATGCCTATCGTGAGGGAAACCCCAACCGCCGCGCCTTGGTCGATCTTGGCGGCTGCCGCACGTTGCTCAATATCGCCCTTCGCAAAGATCGGCGGCTGCTTGGGACGATAGAGGTCTATCGCCAGGAAGTTCATCCCTTCTCGGACAAGCAGATCGCGCTGTTGCAGAACTTCGCGGCGCAGGCGGTGATTGCGATGGAGAACGCGCGGTTGCTTGGCGAATTGCGCGACCGCACCGACGAGATTGCCGGGTGGAACCGCGAATTGGAAGCGCGGGTCGAGGCGCAGCTCAACGAGTTGGGCCGTGTCGGGCAATTGAAGCGGTTTCTGCCGCCCCAGCTTGCCGAACTGGTGGTCTCGCAGGGCGATGACAGCGTTCTCAAGAGCCATCGTCGCGAGATCGTCGTCGTTTTCGCCGATGTGCGCGGCTATACCTCGTTTACCGAAACCGCCGAGCCTGAGGAGGTTATCGAATTCTTGGGCGAATACCATGCCACGTTGGGGCCGCTGATCACCCGGTTCGAGGGCACGCTAAGCCATTTCTTCGGCGATGGTGTGATGGTGTTTTTCAATGACCCGGTGCCTTGCCCCGATCCGGCCGAGCGCGCCGTCGCGATGGCGGTGGCGATGCGTGCGGCCGCCGCTGGACTACTCGCGGCGTGGCGTCGGCGCGGCCATCAGATGGGCTTCGGTGTCGGTATCGCGCAAGGCTATGCCACCCTCGGCCAGATTGGCTTTGCCGATCGTTCGGACTACACCGCGATCGGTACCGTCACCAATCTTGCGGCGCGGCTGTGTGACGAAGCCAAAGACGGACAAGTCCTGATCGCCCGCCGGATCGCCGTCGCCGTCGAAGAACGAGTAGTGCTACAAGAGGTCGGGGCGCTGTCGCTGAAGGGTCTGACCCAGCTGGTTATTGCGTACAACGTCGTTGAGGGTGCTGGTCTGGCGGCGGCTGAAGAAGCTCCGCTTCCCGGCAGTTTGTAGAAAGAACAGAAGCTGCAAGCTCGGCGGCTTCCTACGGAAATCCGGTATCGTCGACTGAGCCTCCGCCGCAACCCACCGATCGCTCGGTGCGATGGGAGGCGTTTGGCTTAGAACCCTATTGACGCTTTGATCACGGGTCGCTGCACTGAGCGCCCCATGTGTCGCAACCTGGCCGCGGCCGATGCAGAGCGCATCGCGAGAGGTGCAAAGTGCGGTCGCCCATATAGTCGATCACTCCCGAAACTTTCACCGGGAATCCGGCGATCAACTGCTTTGCCAACGCGACTGAGGCGACATCGCTGGTCCTGCAAGTGACAAAATAGGCATAGACCAGCAACGAGATCTCGTATCGAGAGTAATCCTGCTCCGCATAATTGAACGTTCCGCTGGCGGCAAAGGACTTGCCCCGGTAGGTCTCGTTAAACTGCTGCGGCGACACCTTTGCGTCGGCGTACATGTCGACCATCTGACTCGTGCCGAAGGCATCGTCTCCCACCTCGATCGGCGGCTCGTCATGCTTCAGAAAATTGTCGTAGAACCACCAAACGCGTGACGCTATGACGATCAACGCCACAATTGAGATGAGAATCCACCACAATTGCGATTTGCGCCCCGGCGCATCTTGAGGCCGCTTCGCCGTCATGCGGTCGCCATGATGGCTAGTCGCTTCCGTCATTGATTTTGTGAGGGTTCTCTGAATCGATGTCCGCGTCACCAGCGACGGAGCGGAGACGTGGGCAGCAAAGAGAGCGCAGTAAAGAAATACATTGTGACACTCAGCGATACGGAGCGGGAGAAGCTCAACGCCCTTATCCATAGCGGGAAACATCCGGCACAAAAGCTGCTGAAGGCCCGCATTCTGTTGAAAGCCGATACCTCGGACGGTGGTGAAGGCTGGAGCGACAGCGAGATTGCAGCGGCGCTCGAGACCAGTGTCGCCACGGTTGCCAGGACGCGCCAGCGGCTGGTCGAAGAGGGGTTGGAGGCGGCCCTGATTCGCAAGCATTCGGCGAATTCGGCGAGGCGGCGGATCTTCGATGGGGCGGCCGAGGCCAGGTTAATCGCGTTGGCCTGTTCCAAACCGCCGGCCGGCCGCGCACGCTGGACATTGCAACTGTTGGAAGAGGCGGTCGTCGAACTGAAGATCGTCGAACGGGCCAGCGACAACACGATCGGGCGGACGCTGAAAAAAACACTCTCAAGCCGCATCTGAAGCAGCAATGGGTCATCCCGCCGGACGCCAACGCCGCCTTTGTTGCCGCCATGGAAGACGTCTTGGAGGTTTATCAACGGCCCTATGATCGGCAACGTCCCCTGGTCTGCCTCGACGAGACCTCAAAGCAACTCATTGCCGAAACGCGCGTGCCGATCGCGGCGAAACCCGGACGGCCCGGCCGGCACGATTACGAATACCGACGCAATGGGACGGCCAATCTGTTCATGATGTTCGCGCCACTGGAAGGCTGGCGGCACGTCAAGGTCACCGACCGTCACACGGCGATGGATTATGCCCAGGTGCTCAAGGAATTATCCGACACGCACTTCCCCGGTTCAGCAAAAATCGTGCTCGTCCAGGACAACCTGAACACGCACAAGCCAGCTTCGCTGTACGAAGCCTTTCCCCCCGCCGAAGCCCGCCGGCTCGTCGAACGGTTCGAGTGGCACTACACACCAAAACACGGGAGTTGGCTCGACATGGCGGAATCTGAACTCAGCGTTCTCTCCTCCCAATGCCTCGACCGCCGCATCCCCGATCAGCGGGTGTTGAAGGACGAAGTCGAGGCATGGGAAGCTGACCGCAACAGGAAGCACGCCAAGGCGAATTGGCAGTTCACCACCGCCGACGCGCGGGTCAAACTGAGCAGGTTGTACCCCGCACTATGAACAACTCGGCCGACTAGTGTCCTCCCTGCCATGCGCTCACGCATCAACGTCAGAACGCGGCCCGTGGGATGACCGGCCGGCATCCCGGCGGAATTCTTAGGCCGCACGCAGGCCGCAACGCGGTTTAGCCCACCACGCTGGCTGTCCGCCCATTGTAGCTTGGGTTCAAGCCAAAGCTGCTATTCCCCCAAGCGTCTCGCGTACTCTCCGAACTTACGACGGCGTGAAGTCGATGCCGGTACCGCCGAGATTGTGCGAGGCGGTGACCACATTATTCGACACGAGATCGATATAATAGGTACGAGTGCCGGCGCTGTCGGAATGCAGCTCGATGTCAGTCGTGCCGTCGAGGTTAAAGTCCCCAACGCCATCGACTTGTAAGTTTGCTCCGACCGCACCCAGGTCTGAGAAGGAGACGACGCCATTGTCTCTGATTGTGAGTATATCGAGGTCTCGCTGCCCCCCAGTGTCGTGATGCAGCAAAATATCCGCGGTGCCGTCGCCGTTGAAATCGCCGATCCCGTCGACCTGAAAGTCGCTCCCGACGGCCCCGAGGGATGTCGCGGATTGCACCAAACCGTTCTGCATCGTCAATATGGTCAAATTCTCGGCGCCGTTGACGATCTGATGGTCCAGGATGTCGCTGGTGCCATCCCCGTTGAAGTCGCCGACTCCGTCGATCTGAACGGCGGTCCCGACGGCGCCGAGCGTGGTTGAGCCGACGACCTGGGCGTTGCTGACCTGGTCCACGGAGAGGGTGCGTATTCCGCCGCTGTCGGCATGCACCAGGATGTCGCTGGTGCCATCGCCGTTAAAGTCGCCGACCCCGTCGATAACCGTATCCTGGCCGACCGGGCCCAACGTGAACTGCGTGTGCCCGCCTCCCGGAGTCATCGTATCGACAAAAAGAGTGCGGGTTGTCCCGCTATCGGCCTGAAGCAGCAGATCGAACAATCCGTCGTGATTGAAATCGCCGGTGCCGACGATGCTCTGATTGAGGGGAATGGTGCCCAGGCTGAGCGCTTGTGAAATATTACCGTTGTCGATTTGCAGGGCGGTGAGTTCCTGGGTACCGTTAACGTTGCGGCTGAGCAAAATGTCGCCCGCGCTGCCGCCCGGGCCGACGAAATTGGCCCCCGTCACCTGGTTCGCGGTCGTCACGCGGGTATCGAGGATCGTCGAGACGGTATTGTTATTGCCGCTGCTGAAGTCGTTGATCGTGTAGATCGATCGCCCGTCAGCAAGCGTGGCGGCGTTGACGTCGAAGGTCGCGAGATTGCTGACGGTGGTGGGTATGCCGAGCAGGTTGCCCGCGCTGTCGAAGCGCTGCACGCGATCGACGCCGGCAGCAACATCTTCCCACATCACGGCAAAGCCGCCATCGGGCAGAGCGGTCACGTCGTTCGACAACTGCGTTCCGGCCTGGTTGAACTGATTGACCAAGATGTCGCCGGTAACGACGTTGCCGTTCGCGTCATAAACGGTGGCACGAATTCCCTGGCTGGTGCCGTTGAGGTCGCCGGCCGAATCAGTCCAGGTGACCACGAACCCACCGTTCGCCAATGCCGCGACATGAGGGTTCGTTTCAGTCGCGGTAGATCCGGCGCCAGTAACGGTAGTAGGCGATACCACGTTGGTGCCGTTTTCGGTCTTGATCGTGAAAAAGGTGTCGAGGTCTGTCGGGCTGCCGAGGAACTGGCTCTCGAAGACGGCGACGAAATTGCCGTTTTTCAGCGTCGCCAGATCGGAGAGGTCGCTCCGGTCGGTATCGTTGAACAGCGTTATCACCGGCCCAACGACACCAGATGCGCTGACGGTTCTCGCCAGGACATCCCAGTCGGTGGTGCTGTTCTGGATCGTATACGACACGACCAGACCGCCGTCGGCAAAGGACGTGACCGACGGGTCGTTGGTCACCGAGGTCGACCCGTCGATCAATAACGGGTTTTCCAGGCGGCTCAACGAAGCGTTGGTCCTGACCACATACACATCGAAGTCGGGGCCGTTGTTGAAATTGTCGGTAAATGCCACGGCCAGGCCGTCGTTCTGGCCGGCTATCGGCAGCGCAGTCGCGGCAGGCTGGCTCGCGTTGAAGGGAACTCCGAACGCATTGTTGAGCGGGTTGAGCGCGACGTCGCCGCCAGTCGGGTTCCCCAGCGTGTCGAAGGCACGGCCGACAATCGCGGAGTGGCCGCTGTTGAAATTGCCGCTGTCTCGCCACACCGCATCGAATGTGTCTGCCCCGGTGGTGGCGACGACGCCGCTGTCCTGCTGGAAACCGTTGTCGGTGGCGTTGTCAGTGATCGGGCCGCGCCAAAGCGAGGGGGTCGTCGTCATCCGATTTCTCCTCTGTCCATCAGCAAGCTCGGTTCAAATTCCATGGCAACTTAAAAACGGGCTTCGGGAGGTGCTTCGGGCATTGAATACGTTCCTAGGTATCGACGGGTTTCAATGCCCGCATGAAAAAGAACACCCTCCGACACGGAGGGAAGCTGCCGTGACGCCGGCAAGTAGAATTGTTGAAACCGATATTCGCCAACTTGCGGCTGTGGTACAAATGATAAAGGTCTGGCATTGCCGCGACCTTCTGTTTTGTCCCCGAGCGCCCTAGTGATGGGGGTTAAAAGTGCCATAATTAAGTATAGATTGCGTCGAGACTCACCAATCAGGCAAGTTTTAGTTTTTCAACGATCAGACAAATTTTAATGATTTATCGTTTTGATAGTCCGAAACCTGCGCAGCGTTCGGTCAGCAACCGCGCGACGTGAGGGCGTCGTGACCAACGCGACCACCCACTTGGCCTCGGCCTCTACATGCTGATCCTATGCAGGGTGCGGTCGGCCCTTAACGAGGCTGCAAAGATCGAGTTGGCAATGCCGATGCGACCCGCGTAGGCTTCGCCAATCATTGCGGGAGGACCGCTATAATCATGCGGCGCTTAATATCGGTACTTAGGGGGTTCGCTCATACTCCGCAAATGTTGGCAAATATCGACGAAGGAATTTCCAACGAAACGCGAGTACTTAATGAGAAATTGACTGAAATCAAGTTGGCGGTTGAATCACTCAGCCCTCCAAAATTACTAGAGAATATCAACGAAGGAATTTCCAACGAAACGCGAGTGCTGAATGAGAAATTGACTGAAATCAAGTTGGCGATTGGATCGTTCAACTCACGGGATGCGCTGGAGGACGGAACATCGGCAGGCGCGAAGCAAACAATCGACCTACGCCTGCGCATCAAGCCGCTCAACGGAAACGACCTGTTCGATGCCTCGGCACCAGCCGGTGACGAGGGCGGTGCCGCGCCCGAGAACTTGCCGGCTCTGCCGTTTCCCGAAGTCAACCTGGAAGAAGGCGATCCTATCAGCGCCATTACAGCGGCGACCGAATACCAACAATGTGCGCGGATGCTCGGTCGCCTTGCGACCGGCCTGATCTCGGATCACGGGCGAGCGCTGCTTTACAGCCTGATCCGAATTATGAAGCCGTCCCTGGTCGTGGAAATCGGCTCCTATCAAGCGGGAACCAGCAAAGTCATCTGCTGGGCGCTTGCCGCGAATGGGCGCGGTCGGCTGCACACGATTGACCCGTTTGGGGGCGACCGTGTGCCGGGAATCATCGCCTCATGGCCCGCGCAACTACGCGAGTTTGTCCGGTTCTTTCCGGTGAATTCTATGGAATATTTCGCTGCACTATCCAGATCTGATAAGCGGCCTGACCTGATCTTCGTCGACGGCAATCACGATTACGAATTCGCGCTGTTCGACATCGAAGCGGCTGCGCGAGCGATCTCACCCGGCGGGTTCGTCGTGGTCGACAATATCAGTCAAGCAGGACCGTTTCTCGCAGCGCAGGACTTCCTTAAAAGTCACGCAGCCTGGCGCGAATGCGGCGGAACCAGTCTGGCGAAAACCATCACTGATTCGCCGTTCGAGGCGCGTTCGACCATCGAAGAAACCGATTTTTCCGTTCTTCGCGCGCCCACGACCACATATTTTACGGGCCGTCCTTATACACCCGGCCAGTTGCATTGGGAGAGCACCTCGCTGAAGGGTATCCGCCTGAACGTCCTCGACGGCGCACCGGGCATCCTTTATGCGCAATGTGTCTTGCGCACGTTTAGCCTCCGCGGCGCACCGCTCGACGAGTTCCCGTGCAAAGGCTCGGTTGAAATCAAGGATGCCGGTGAGATTGCCATCGAACTTGATCTTCAATTGCACGAGGAGGAGGCGGCACAACAAGCGGTCCACCTCACCGTGGAGCCGTGGTTTGTCTGGGTGGGGAGTCGCCCGCTCGCCGTTGTCTCCTGGATAGTGACGTGAAGCCGTATGGGGGTGACCCGATTGCCATGTTCAAACGTCGGTTCAACGCCGGTTTTGAGTCAAAATTTTCTCATATCGCCCTTTGGTTGCATTTCCCGCTTTCTCGACTTAAGCGGCCTCAGATAAGCTACTTTCGGGAACAAGTGCTCGCGCCGGCGGGCCGCGGGTACTTGCGGCTGTTAGGGACTATCCCAGCGGCGTTATTGCTACCGGCAGTGGATGTTGTGTCGTGGAGGCTGGTGCGATCTCGCGGCGTCGCTGTTTTAGCTGGTGTTCGTCGTCGAAACGTATTTCGAATTCCGCAATCCCGACGGCCAAACCGATCTGCCGCTGTATCTCAGCTTCACCGAAGCCTGGTGATTTTGGTCCTTCGGCTCGCGTGCCGCATTCGAGGCGTACAACAACGCCACCGGGCTGATGTGGTGGCTGTCGACCGAGGCATTTTTCCGATATTGTGGTGCAGATCCCTAAAGATTCAAAGGCGCTAGCGGCGGCTGAAGGCGATCCAGAACAGCAGCGCAGCTAGCGACAAGATGACGACCGCGACGGTGAGCAGCGAGAAGTCCGCGCCGGGGGAGTCGCGGAATTTTCCGTGGATGCCGACCCACAGAAAACAACTCCCGGGGAGCAATAGAAAAACGGCAAAGATCAGGGCCGCAATCTGACCGCCCTTCATTAGCGCCGCGCCCACCAGCGCCAGACGGCCCATGCGGCTAATGCCAGCCCTGCCATCTATGCGTCGGCGACAAACAGCGCAGGATCGCGAACAGCGACCACAACCGTGCCGATCACCAGCGCGGCCAGAAACGCTATCTCTACGGAGCGCGGCAGGTAGCGGTTCAATCGATTCTCGTTAAGAGGAAATGGTGC
Source organism: uncultured Alphaproteobacteria bacterium (assembly GCA_963778385.1). Classification (GTDB taxonomy): domain Bacteria; phylum Pseudomonadota; class Alphaproteobacteria; order ATCC43930; family CGMCC-115725; genus DATARH01. Next base: position 291,381 of record CAVZUA010000002.1, read on the forward strand.
AGAAGCTCACAACATGAACACGATTGACTGGCCTAGAGGTTCGGTTAGTCAATTATACCTCTAAGGTATTGAAAATACAGACGGAAACAAGAGGACTGGTAGGCCGGGCAGGACTCGAACCTGCGACAGCGCCGTTATGAGCGGCGAGTTCTAACCAACTGAACTACCGGCCCACCTGCTGCGCAGAATAGCAGAAGCTGCGGCGCGGAATACCCTCACCCTTCCGATCATCCCTGATGGGATGAGCCCCTTCTTCTCCCGCAATGCAGGAGAGGGTGGCGAGCGGCGGCATCGCCGACGCGAGACGAGCAAGGGTCAGGTGTCGAGGAAGCTGCGCAGTTTGCGCGAGCGGCTCGGGTGTTTGAGTTTGCGCAGCGCCTTCGCCTCGATCTGGCGGATGCGCTCGCGCGTCACCGAGAATTGCTGGCCGACTTCTTCGAGCGTGTGGTCGGTGTTCATGCCGATCCCGAAGCGCATGCGCAGCACGCGTTCCTCGCGCGCGGTCAGCGAAGCCAGCACACGGGTCGTCGTCTCGCGAAGATTGGCCTGGATCGCCGCGTCGACCGGCAGCACCGCATTCTTGTCCTCGATAAAATCGCCGAGATGGCTGTCTTCCTCGTCGCCGATCGGGGTTTCGAGGCTGATCGGCTCCTTGGCGATCTTCAAGACTTTGCGCACTTTTTCGAGCGGCATCGCCAGCTTGTCGGCAAGTTCCTCAGGGGTCGGCTCGCGGCCGATCTCGTGCAGCATCTGGCGCGAGGTGCGGACCAGCTTGTTGATCGTCTCGATCATGTGCACCGGGATGCGGATGGTGCGCGCCTGGTCCGCGATAGAGCGGGTGATCGCCTGGCGGATCCACCACGTCGCGTAGGTCGAGAATTTGTAGCCGCGGCGGTATTCGAATTTATCGACCGCCTTCATCAGGCCGATATTCCCTTCCTGGATCAGGTCGAGGAATTGCAGCCCGCGATTGGTGTATTTCTTGGCGATCGAAATGACCAGGCGAAGATTGGCCTCGACCATCTCCTTCTTGGCGCGGCTCGCCTCGCGCTCGCCGCGCTGCACGGTCTGCACGACGCGGCGGAATTCGCTGATCGGCAGTTTCGAGTCGGTGGCGACCTTGGCGATCGCGCCGCGGTGCTTGCCGATCTCGTCGCGGTAGCGCTCGACAAAGCGGTCCCAACCGCGGCCGGTGTGCTGCGCGGCGCGGTCGAGCCAGTCGGTCGACAGCTCGTCGTTGAGGTAGAACTGGAGGAATTCGGGCCGCTTGACGCCGGACGTCTCGGCGAGGCGCAGCAGCCGGCCTTCCTCGCCGACGAGGCGGCGGTTGAGGTCGTAAAGCTGCTCGACGAGATGCTCGATCCGCGTGTTGTTGAAGCGGATGCCGCGCAGCAGCTCGATCGCCTCGTCCTTAAGCTTGTCGTAGCGGCGGTCGGTCGCGCGCGCCAGCGGCACGCCCTTGATCACTGAGGCGACGCGCTGATCCTGCAGCTTGTTGAGCTTTTTGTGGATTTCGGCGACCTCGTCGAAAAGCGCGGTGACGGTCGGGCGCAGCTGCGCCTCCATCGTCGCTAGCGAGACCGAGCTTTCCTCACCCTCGCCATCCTCACCTTCGGTATCACCCCCTTCGGCCGCGACTTCTTCTTCCTCGCTCTCGCTCTCGGCTTCTTCTTCCTCCTCCTCGGCGCCCTCGGCCGCGATCGGCGGGATAACCGCCACCACCGGGTCGGCCGGGTCGAGCGGAGTGTTGGTGTAGGTCGCGTCGAGATCGATGATGTCGCGCAGCAGCATCTTTCCTTCGTTGAGCGCGTCGCGCCACAGCATCAGTGCGCGGATCGTCAGCGGGCTTTCGCAAATGCCGCCGATCATCATCTCGCGCCCGGCCTCGATGCGCTTGGCGATGGCGATTTCGCCCTCGCGCGACAGCAGCTCGACTGTCCCCATCTCGCGCAAATACATGCGCACAGGGTCGTCGGTGCGGCCGATATCGTCGTCGTCGAGATTGCCGCGCGCCTCGGCCTCGCCATCCTCGCCTTCGGTGCCGGCGGGCTCCTCGGCGTCCTCGTTCTCGACGACATTGATGCCGAGCTCGGAGAGCATCGTCATCGTGTCCTCGATCTGCTCGGAGGACACCTGGTCGGTCGGCAGCGCGGCGTTCAGCTCGTCATAGGTCAGGTAACCGCGCTCCTTGCCGCGCGCCACCATCTTCTTGATCGCAACGGCGATCTGGTCGAGGAGCGGCGCCTCGGCCGCTTCTTCGCGGGTCTCCGCCGTATCCGCCACGCTTGCCACTTTGCTTGCCATTCCGCCGTCCCTAGGCCATGGGTTGGTTCCAGCCGCGGCCGGAACATAAACCGTCGATCCTTGCCAAAGGGCTTATCGGGAGGAGACGCCTTCCGCCCGGGTGGGCGGGAATTCGTCCTCCGAAAAACCCTCCTGCGCCTCCCCTTCCCGCGCCGCCCGATAGCGCTCCCACGCCTCCGGGACGGTCAAATCCTCGGCCGGCGAATCCGCCGGCTTGCCGCGGTCGGCGTCGCGAAGCATGCCGATGACATGATCGCAATAGTGCACCACCGCTTGGGCATCGGCCACGCGCGACAGCGAACTTGCGTGCCCAGCCAATACCAAAAGCACCGCGTCCACGGTCGCCGCGAACCCGCCCTGCCCTAATTGTAGCCGAAGCGCCGTGGCGTCAAGCCCCGCATCCTCCATCTCGGCGGCAAAAATCGCCTGTCGGAGCGCATGCAATTCCGGTTCCGGGAAATCGAGCACGCTGATTTCTTCCACTCGCCGACCGATCAGGGAGGTGTGGGTTAGCAACATCCCGATAAGGACCTCACGCTGCCGCCGTCCGGGCGACGGCGGGCGCGGCGGCGCGTGACCGTGCAGGGCGGCGACAGGCGAGCCGGACGCGCGGGCCAAACGCTGCGCATTTGGCGCGAATTTCGGCCGGCCGTGCGCGAACAGCTGGTCACGCAGAAAGCGGCGATACTCGGCTTGGACGGTGCGGTCGGCGATGCCCGCGGCATGCGCCATCACCCGCCGTTCGAGATCGGCGCGACGCTCGGGCGTCGTAATCGGCTTTGCGTCGAGCTCCGATCGCCACAGCACCTCGGCGAGCGGCCTTGCCGCCGCGAGCACTTGCTGGAAGGCGGCCGGGCCGGCAACGCGGATCAGGGAGTCAGGATCCTCGCCGGCGGGCAACGTCACGAAACGCAGCGAATGCCCTGGCTTCAGCAGCGGCAGCGCGCGGTGCAGCGCGCGCAGCGCGGCCCGCTGGCCGGCAGCGTCGCCATCGAAGCACAGCACCGGCTCCGGCGCGAGCCGCCACAATTCGCCGAGATGCGCCTCGGTCAGCGCCGTGCCGAGGGGCGCCACCGCCGTGCCGAAACCGGCGCGGTGCAAGGCGATCACATCCATATAGCCTTCGGTGACGATCGCGCCGGCGCCATCCGCCGCGATGTCGCGCGCCGCGTTTGCCCGCGCAAAGGACAGGCCGTAGAGCACCCGCCCCTTCTCGAACAGCGGGTGCTCGGGCGAATTGAGGTATTTCGGCTGCGCATCGCCGAGCGCGCGGCCGCCAAAGGCGATGACCCGGCCGGCGCGGTCGCCGATCGGGAAGATCACCCGCTCGCGGAAATAATCGTAAGGCTCGCCGCCGTAATCCGAGGCATGCAGCAGCCCCGCTTCCATCAGCAGCGGCACCGGAAATTCGGGGGTCAGCGCGCGGCGCAGCGCATTGCGGTCGTCGCCCGCCCAGCCAAGCCGGAAACGACGCATCGTCTCCTCGTCAAGACCGCGCCTATCGAGATATTCGCGGCCGCGCAGGCCCGCGGGCGACCAGAGCTGGCTTTCGTAGAACGCCGCGGCGGCGGCGAGCGCTTCGAGCAGCGTCCTCTGACGCTGCGCCTTCTCGCGTTCCAGCGGCGTCTGCTGCGGCACCTGGACGCCGGCAATCTCGGCGAGCCGCTCGACGGCCTCGATGAAGTCAAGGTTCTCCGACCGCATGACATAGCCGACCGCGTCGCCATGCGCGCCGCAGCCGAAGCAATGAAAGAAGCCCTTGTCCTCGACGACGTAAAAGGACGGCGTCTTTTCGTTATGGAACGGGCAAAGCCCGCCATATTCGCGGCCCTTGCGCGTCAACCGCACGCGCTTGCCGACCAGGTCGGCAAGCGACACGCGCGACCGCAATTCATCGAGAAAGCCAGGCGGGAAAGCCATTGTTTTTATCCCTCGCCCGCTTGCGGGAGAGGGAGGGGCCCATCGCGCCAGCGATGGGAGGGTGAGGGTCGGTGCGTGCAAACCCTCACCCGTCGCGTTGCGCACGCCACCCTCTCCCGCAAGCGGGAGAGGGGATGAGAACGCTTGCGCACGTTCGCGTTCACCCCAGCAACCGCTTAACGACGGCGCCGGCCTTGGCCATGTCGAGGACGCCGGCGTGGCGCTCGCGCAAGAGGCCCATGACCTTGCCCATGTCCTTGATGCCGGTGGCGCCCGATTCGGCGATCGCCGTCTTGGCGGCGACCTCGATGCCGGCCTCGTCGAGCTGTTGCGGCAGGAAGCTTTCGATGACGGCGATTTCCTCGCTCTCCTGCTGCGCCAGTTCGGGGCGGTTGCCCTGCTGGTACATCGTTATCGATTCGCGCCGCTGCTTCACCATGCCCTGCAGCATGCGGAGGATCTCGGTATCGGGAATCTGCGGCCTGTCGCCGTCGCTACGCGCCGCGATGTCGCGGTCCTTGAGCGCCGCGAGGATCAGCCGCACCGTCGATAAGGTGCGGGTATCCTTGGCGCGCAGCGCAGTTTTCATGCGTTCCGTAATAGCTTCGCGCAACATCTTCTAGAGCTCCCGCCTAAAGCGGCACCGGTCAGCCTAGCCACTTCGCGCAGCATGCAAAAGCGCCTGGGCGGTCCGCCGATAACCTATTGAAATGCCGATATGTTCAAAACCAGCCGGGTTGACAAGGCGCGGCGCGTGTTTATGTTCGCCAAAATTGGGCGCCGGGCCTCGCCAAACGGCCCCAAAATCCGGCAGGATCAGCTTTCGATGACCGACCTCAACGCGGCCAGCCCCATGCCGCGACCGCCCGACTGCAACGCCGCCCTGGTGCTGGCGAACGGGACGGTGTTCTGGGGCCACGGCATCGGCGCGGCGGGCCAGGCGGTCGGCGAAGTCTGCTTCAACACCGCGATCACCGGCTATCAGGAAATCCTCACCGACCCGTCCTATGCCGGGCAGATCATCACCTTCACCTTTCCGCATATCGGCAATGTCGGGACCAACCCCGAAGACATCGAGACCACGACCCCGGCCGCGCGCGGCCTGGTGATCCGCGAGCCGATCACCGCGCCCGCCAATTACCGCGCGACACAGCATCTCGACGGATGGCTCAAATCGCACGGCATGACCGGGATCAGCGGCGTCGATACGCGGCGGCTGACGCGCCTCATTCGCGACAAGGGCGCGCCGAACGGCGTGATTGCCTATCAACCCGACGGCAAGCTCGACATTGCCGCGATGCAGGCGGAGGCCATCGCCTGGCCGGGTCTCGAAGGCATGGACCTCGCACTCGAAGTGAGCTGCCGGCAGAGCTACGAGTGGACCGAGACGGCTTGGGAGCACGAAAGCGGCTATGGTGCGCAAGAGGCGCCGCGGTTTCATGTCGTCGCGGTCGATTACGGCGCCAAGCGCAACATCCTGCGAATGCTGGCGGCGCATGGCTGCCGGGTGACCGTGGTGCCGGCGGATGCGACGGTCGAAGACATCATGCGCCACAAGCCCGACGGGGTGTTTCTGTCGAACGGGCCGGGCGACCCGGCGGCGACCGGCGAATACGCCGTGCCGGTGCTGCGCGCGCTGATCGACCGCGACATGCCGCTGTTCGGCATCTGCCTCGGGCATCAGATGCTGGCGCTGGCGGTCGGTGGCCGCACCTACAAGCTCGACCGTGGCCATCGCGGCGCCAACCAGCCGGTCAAGGACATGGCCACCGGCAAGGTCGAGATCACCAGCCAGAACCACGGCTTCGCCGTCGACCCCGACAGTCTGCCGGATGGCGTGACGGCGACGCATTTTTCGCTGTTCGACGGGACCAACGAGGGCCTGTCGATCGTGGGCAAGCCGGTATTTTCGGTGCAGCACCACCCCGAAGCCAGCCCCGGCCCGCAGGATGCGCATTATCTGTTCGAGCGGTTCGTGCAATTGATGGAAGACGCGAAGTGACAGCTGGCGTGTTCCCCACCCCGGCGAAGGCCGGGGCCCATCCTTCCGCTTCTCGTCGTGTCCAAAAATGGACCCCGGCCTTCGCCGGGGTGGACGAAAACTGTGCCTAAACGCACCGATATCAAATCGATCCTGATCATCGGCGCGGGGCCGATTGTGATCGGGCAGGCGTGCGAGTTCGATTATTCGGGCGCACAGGCGTGCAAGGCGCTGAAGGAGGAAGGCTACCGGATCGTCCTGGTCAACTCGAACCCGGCGACGATCATGACCGACCCGGAGCTGGCCGACGCGACCTATATCGAGCCGATCACCCCGGCGATCGTCGAGAAGATCATCGCCCGCGAGCGGCCCGATGCGCTGCTGCCGACAATGGGCGGGCAGACCGCGCTCAACATCGCGCTGGCGCTGGCGCAATCGGGGGTGCTGGCGGCCTATGGCGTCGAGTTGATCGGCGCACGCGAGGCGGCGATCGAGAAGGCCGAGGACCGCCAGCTGTTCCGTCAGGCGATGGACAAGATCGGTCTCGTGTCGCCGAAAAGCCGGCTCGCGAAATCGTTGGAAGAGGCTAACGAGGCGCTCGCCGTCACCGGGCTGCCGGCGATCATCCGCCCGTCCTTCACGCTCGGCGGCACCGGGGGAGGCATCGCCTACAACACCGAGGAATTCGAGGAGATCGTCCGCGGCGGGCTTAGGGCGTCGCCGGCGCATCAGGTGCTGATCGAGGAGTCGGTGCTCGGCTGGAAGGAATACGAGCTCGAAGTCGTACGCGACCGCAACGACAACTGCATCATCATCTGCTCGATCGAGAATATCGACCCGATGGGCATCCACACCGGCGATTCGGTGACGGTGGCCCCGGCGCTGACGCTGACAGACAAGGAGTATCAGATCATGCGCAACGCCGCGATCGCGGTGCTGCGCGAGATCGGCGTCGATACCGGCGGCTCGAACGTGCAGTTCGCGGTGAACCCGGCCGACGGGCGGCTGGTCATCATCGAGATGAACCCGCGCGTGTCGCGCTCGTCGGCGCTGGCGTCGAAGGCGACCGGGTTCCCGATCGCCAAGGTCGCCGCCAAGCTGGCGGTCGGCTACACCCTCGACGAGCTACGGAACGAGATCACCGGCGTCACGCCGGCCTCATTCGAGCCGACGATCGACTACATCGTCACCAAGATGCCGCGCTTTACGTTCGAGAAATTCCCCGGCGCGGCGCCGCTGCTCACGACCTCGATGAAGTCGGTCGGCGAGGCGATGGCGATCGGCCGCAGCTTTGCCGAATCGGTGCAGAAGGCGCTGCGCTCGCTGGAGACCGGGCTCGACGGCTTTGACGAGGTGGTGATCGAGGGCGTCGAGAGCGGCGGCAAGGAGGCGGTGAAGGCGGCGCTCGCCAAGCCCTCGCCCGACCGGCTGCTACTCATCGCGCAGGCCTATCGCCATGGGCTGACCACGGCGGAAATCCATGCCGCGTGCCATTTCGAGCCGTGGTTCCTGGAGCGCATCGAAGAGATCGTCGCGACCGAGGAACGGGTGCGCCGCGACGGGCTGCCCACGGATGCGACCGGCTTTCTGCGGCTGAAGCAGATGGGGTTCTCCGACAAGCGGCTCGGCAAGCTGGCGGGGCTTGATGAAGGCGCGGTGGCGAAGCGCCGCCGCAAGCTCGTCCTGACGCCGGTCTACAAGCGGGTCGATACCTGCGCCGCCGAGTTCGCCTCGCAGACGCCGTATCTCTATTCGGCCTATGAGGGCGACGGGCTCAACCCGCCGGAATGCGAGGCCGACCCAAGCGACCGCCGCAAGGTGGTGATCCTCGGCGGCGGTCCGAACCGCATCGGCCAGGGCATCGAGTTCGATTATTGCTGCGTCCATGCCGCCTATGCGTTGCGCGAGGCCGGCCCAGGGGGCGGTATCGAGACGATCATGATCAACTGCAACCCGGAGACCGTCTCGACCGATTACGACACCTCGGACCGGCTCTATTTCGAGCCGCTGACCGCCGAGGATGTGATCGAGATCGTCCGCGTCGAGCAGCGGCGCGGTACGGTGCTCGGCGTCATCGTACAGTTCGGCGGGCAGACGCCGCTCAATCTCGCCAAGGCGCTGGAGGCAGCCGACATCCCTATCCTCGGCACCTCGCCCGACGCGATCGATCTCGCCGAGGACCGCAAGCGCTTCCAGCAATTGCTGCAGAGCATCGGCCTGCGCCAGCCCGATAACGGCACCGCCTATTCCGCCGAGGAGGCCGAGGCGATCGCCCAGCGCATCGGCTATCCGGTGGTGATCCGGCCGTCCTATGTACTGGGCGGGCGAGCGATGGAGATCGTCCACGACTCCGTCGGGCTGCAGCGCTACATCCGCAATGCCGTGCGCGTGTCGGGCACCAGCCCGGTGCTGATCGATTGCTATCTGCAGGACGCGATCGAAGTCGATGCCGACGCGGTGGCCGACGGCGCCTCGGTCTACGTCGCTGGGATCATGGAGCATATCGAGGAGGCCGGCATCCATTCCGGCGATTCGGCGTGTTCGCTGCCGCCCTACAGTCTTGCCGCCGAGACCGTTGCCGAAATCGAGCGGCAGACCGTGGCGCTGGCCCGCGCGCTGCATGTCGTCGGACTGATGAACGTACAATTCGCGGTCAAGAATGGCGACGTCTATGTGCTGGAGGTCAACCCGCGCGCCTCGCGCACCGTGCCGTTTGTCGCCAAGGCGACCGGCGTGCCGATCGCCAAGATCGCGGCGCGGGTGATGACCGGCGAAAAGCTGTCGGCTTTTGTCGCCGGCGAACGGGCCGCCGGTAACAGTCATGTCGCGGTCAAGGAGGCGGTGTTTCCGTTCGCCCGCTTCCCGGGTGTCGACCTGATCCTCGGGCCGGAGATGAAATCGACCGGCGAGGTCATGGGACTCGACGCCGATTTCGGCCGCGCCTTTGCCAAGGCGCAGCTCGGCGTGGGGATCGAGCTGCCGCAACAAGGCGCGGTATTCGTGTCGGTGCGGGATGACGACAAGGCAGCGCTGGTCGAGCCGTGCCGTCAGCTCGCCGAATGGGGGTTCGAACTGATCGCGACGCGCGGGACCGCGGCAACGCTCACCGAATCGGGGCTCGCGGTGACGGTCGTCAACAAGGTTCAGGAGGGCCGACCCGACATCGTCGACGAGATGCGCAGCGGCCGGGTGCAGCTCGTCTTCAATACCACCGAGGGCGCGCAGGCGATCGCCGACAGCTTCAGCTTGCGTCGCACGGCATTAACCCACAACATTCCCTACTACACGACGGTTGCCGGCGCGCGCGCCGCGGTGCAGGCGATCGGCGCAGTACGCCGGGGCAGCCTTGAAGTTGCTCCGCTGCAATCCTACTTCTAACCGCTGTTTGCGACATCCGGGGTTAAATGCTGGTCCGATGAACAGGCTCCCGATGACTTCCGACGGCTACAACCGGCTGGTCGACGAGATAAAACGGCTGAAAACCGTCGAGCGGCCGGCGATCATCCGCGCCATCGCGGAGGCCCGCACGCATGGCGACCTCTCGGAAAATGCCGAATATCACGCCGCGCGCGAACGGCAGAGCTTTATCGAGGGCCGCCTCATGGAGCTCGAGGATAAGGTCGCGCGCGCCGAAGTCATCGACACGTCGAAGCTTTCCGGCTCGGTCGTCAAGTTCGGCGCCACCGTGACGCTCGCCGATGAGGAGACCGACGAGGAGCAGACCTTTGTCATCGTTGGCGAAGACGAAGCCGACGTTAAAGGCGGCAAGCTCTCGGTCGCCTCGCCGTTGGCCCGGGCGCTGATCGGCAAGGGCAAGGGCGACAACGTCGAGGTCTCGACCCCGCGCGGCAACAAATCCTACGAGGTCGTCACCGTCGCCTTCGGCTGACCCCAGGCGACGATGATACAGTCTCAGGCCGCGTCGTCTTCTTCGACTGCGGGCTCATTCTCCAGCGGCACGCCTGGCTCGGCTTTCGAGACGCGCAGGGTCATCGCCGATTTGACATGCGCGACATTCGGTGCCGAGGTCAGCTTCGTGGACAGGAAACGCTGGTAGCTGTCCCAATCGGTGGCGACGATCTTCAGCAGGAAATCGGTTTCGCCAGCGAGCATGTGCGCCTCGCGGACCTCCGGCCAGGAACGGACCAGTTCCTCAAACGCCATCAAATCGCTCTCCGCCTGGCTGGCGAGTCCGACCTGGGCAAAGACCATGACCGGATAGCCGAGCGCCTCGGGCGCTAAGGCCGCATGGTAACCGCGGATCAGGCCGGCCTCCTCAAGCGCTCGCACCCGACGCAGGCAGGGCGGCGGAGTGATTCCAACCCGGCGGGCTAGCTCGACATTGGTCATGCGCCCGTCTTTCTGCAGGCATTGCAGGATGCGGCGGTCGATCCGGTCGAGTCTGATCCGCCGCATCGCAGTTCCCCTTTTCCTTCGCCGATCATAAGGACGACGACCGTGCCGCGCAATTTTGTTGCGCGGCGGATGCCTCTGCTTGCCCCTTCGCCGGAGTTTCCGTAAACCCACCCGATGGTCGCCCTGCCCGTCAGCCCGGACCTGACGACACCATCAGCCCAACTCGACGACGCGCCGCTCGTCTGGGTGCTGCATGACGGCAAGGCGGGCATGGCGAGCCAGGCGCTGGGGCTCGCCGAAGCCACCGGCTTTCCATTCGTCGAAAGGAGCCTCGCGATCCGGACGCCATGGGCTTGGCTGCCGCCGCAATTATGGCTGGCGCCGCTGGCAGCGGTCAGCGATCGCGGATTGCCGTTGCGCCCGCCCTGGCCGGATGTGGTCATCGGCTGCGGCCGCAGTACCGCGGCGCCGGCGCTGGCGATCCGCGCGGCGAGCAGCAGCCGGACAATAGCCGCGCAAGTGCAGGACCCCGGCGTCGGCCGCAACGCGTTCGACCTGATGGTCGTCCCCGAGCATGACCGGCTGCGCGGGCCGCGGGTCATCGTCTCGAAGGGCGCGCTGCACCGGGTGACGCCGGAGAAGCTCGCGGCGGCACGGGGGCGTTTCCCCGCGCTGACGGCGCTGCCGCGGCCGATTATCGGCGTGCTGATCGGCGGCTCGAACCGCGCCTATCGTTTGCCTCTCGGCCGCCTCGGTGAGATCGCCGATGGGATCGCGGCGTGCCTGCGAGAGACGGGCGGGGCGGCGGTGGTGACGCCGTCGCGGCGCACCGGCGCGGCAGGGATCGCGCTGCTGCGCGAGCGGCTGCGCGGCTTGCCGGCGACGGTCTGGGACATGACGAGCGAGAACCCGTATTTGGCCTATCTCGCGGTCGCCGACGCGTTCCTCGTCACCGCCAACTCGGTCTCGATGGTGAGCGAAGCCGCCGCCACCGGGAAGCCGGTGCATATCATCGAGCTTGCCGGTGGCGACACGAAATTCGCGCGCTTCCACGCGGCGATGCGCGACGCCGGGATCACCCGGCCCTTCACCGGGCGGATCGAGAGCTGGGATTACCCCGCGCTCGACGACACGGCCCGCGCCGGTGCCATGCTGCGGGCGCTCGTTCTCGAACGCCTGGCGCCACGTCGCGCGGCATGAAGTGGGGCTTGATCTACGCGACGGTGCTGGCGGGCAGCTTGGCGCTGTTCTGGTTCGTGCCAGGGGTCGACCTGTTCGTCAGCGACCTGTTTTACGAGTCGCAACAAGGCTTTAGCATGGCGGCATGGCCGCCGATGCGGGTCGTCACCGGGTCGATACGCTGGCTGACCTGGGCGATCCTTTTGATCGCGCTCGTCGGGGCGGTGTGGCGGCGGCTGCGCGGCCGGCCGCTTTGGCGGCTCGACCGCAACGCGCTGATTTTTCTCGTCGCGGCTTTGGTGATTGGGCCGGGCATCCTGGTCAACACTGTACTGAAAGACCATTGGGGCCGGGCTCGACCCCACCAGATCAGCGAATTCGGCGGGACGCGCGCCTTCACCCCGGCGCCGCTCCCCGCCGACCAATGCACCAAGAACTGCTCCTTTGTCTCCGGGCATGCGGCGCTGGGTTTTTCGCTGGTGGGGTTCGCGTTGCTGCTACCTGCGGGACAGCGCCGCGATCAGGCGATCGGCGCGGCGCTGGCGCTGGGTGCGGTGATCGGCCTTGGCCGGATCGCCGCCGGGCATCACTTTCTGTCGGATGTGGTCGATGCCGGGCTTCTCGTCATCGCCACGAGTTGGCTGCTGCATCGCTGGCTGGTCGTGCATGACGGCGCAACGCCGATTCTCGCTTATATCGACCGGCTTAGTCAGACCCAGAACGGCCGGCGGATTCTCTGGGCGGAGGGCCTGCTGCTCTTCGGGGCCGCATCGATGATCTGGTTCGACCGGGCTGTCGCCGATTTCTTCCACAAAGACGGCGGCAGCCTGCAGCCGATTTTCGGCGTCGTGCAGGAATTCGGCCTCGGTTGGCCATGGCTGGTGATGAGCGGGTTGGCCTTCGCTTTTCTGCGTTGGGGCGGCGAGTGGCAACGGTTGCGCTCCTATGCCGCGGCAATGCGCGCCAACGCCTTTGCTCCGGGCTTTATCTTTGTCGCGGTCGGGGCGGCGGGTTTGGTGGCCGATTTGCTGAAAATCATTGTCGGACGCACCCGGCCCAAGTTGATGTTCGCCGACGGGACCTACGACTTTACCTGGTTCGGGCTGCGCGCCGATCACTGGTCGTTCCCCTCGGGGCACGCGGCGACGGCGGCGGCGCTGGCCACGGCGTTGTGGTGCCTGTGGCCGCGGCCGCTCTGGTTTTACGTCGCCGGCGCAGGGCTCGTCGCGGTCAGCCGCGTCGTCACCGGCCAGCATTACCTGAGCGATGTCGTCGCCGGCGCGGCAATCGGCGTCATCGTGACGCGACTGGTCGCCGCCTGGATGCTGCGGACGCGCGGCAGCGCACCGGCGATGGACATCGTCGAGGACGCTGCGCCCTCGTCGCCGGCTCTATAGGATACGCCGATGGCGTTGCGCATCGACACGTTCGACAATGTCCGCGGCGGCAACACGCTCTACAAGGCGCTCGCCCATCCGCTTGCCGCAGCACCGGGCCGGGCGCTGGTCGAGCGGCTCCAACGATACGGCAAGATCGCGATCGTCGACCCACGCGGCGGAGCGGCCGGCTTCGCCGAGCTATTCGACCTCGCCGCCGTCGATATCGCCGGGGTCTATGTTCAGGACATCGCCCGCATCGGCCAGGAGACGCTGGGCCGCTCGTGCGAGGGCGTGCCGGCGCTGGCGAGTTCGGGCGCGCGGGCGGTGCTCGTCGCGAGCTTCGACGCCGACCGGCTGATCGCGCAACTGGCGCCCTTCCTGCCGGCGAATTGCGACCTTTTCAGCCTCGACGAATTGCGCGTCCCGGCGGAGCGGCTGACGAAGCGCCACGCCTATCTCGACCCGCTCAATTTCGCGACCAATTTCGCGCTGTTCCGCGACACCGGGACGATCCATACGCGGCTGGTGACGGTGAATTACTGGTCGGGCTACGGCTCGGCGGGAATCACCTGCTGGCTGACGCTATTCGACGGCGGCGGCAAGATCATCGCCGAATGGTCGGAGCCGGCGGCGGCCGAGGACAGCGCGATCGTCATCGACAGCCGCGAGGTACGCCGCCGCTTCGGGCTCGGCGCCTTCGCCGGCCAGCTGTTCCTGCATGTCGCCGGTGCCGCTGGCCACGATGTCGTCAAATACGCGCTCGACATTTATGGCGACGGCGATCGGGCGCTGTCGTGCACGCACGACGCCAACGCCTGGCCCTCGGACCGCTATGCCGGGCTGCCGGCGCCGGCACCGGGCGAGCGAGTCGTACTGTGGCTGCAGAATTCGCACGCCGCACCGATTCTCGCGGGCACGATCGGGCTGTCGGTGATGGGCGGACAGCACGTCGCGACGCTCGACGAACCGATCGCCGGATTCGCGACACGAGTTCTCGACGTCGCCGAGCTGCTGCCCGACCTCGCCTGGCCGGCGCAGATCGAACTGCATGCCGGCAAGCACATGGTCCGCCCGCGCTATGAGATCATCGCGTCCGAGCGGCGGCGCATCGCCCATGTCAATGTCGAGCGCGGCGACCTCAAACCAAACCCCGAGCTACCCGGGCTCGCGGCGACGCTGGGCAAGGGTTATCTGCTGCCGGCGCCGATCCTGCCGCGCGACGAATGGCAGAGCGTGCTGCTGCCGACGCCGATGGCGGTGACCCAGACCGACTTGCCGATCGCGGCGATCGCTTATAACCCGGATGGGCAGGAGATTGCGCGGCAGCGGCTCGGCCGCTTACCGCGAGAGCACAGGACCGAGCTCGACCTCGACCCGCTCGCCGCGGCGCTCGGCGACGGCTACGGGCATATCGAGTTGGTCTATGACTTCGCCGAGGGCGGCGAGGGCGACGGTTGGCTGCACGCGCTGTTCCGCTATCGCCACCGCGCCAGCGGGCATGCGGCGGAGACGAGCTTTGGCGCGCATGTCTTCAACACGATTCTCACCTACCGCGACGAACCGCAATCCTATTCGGGGCCGCCGCCGGGTCTCTCGACCCGGCTGTTCCTGCGGCTCGGCGACGGCGCGCACGACACGCTGTGCCATCTGATCTATCCGGCCTCGCTGCCGTGGCGGGCGAAGAGCGCCACCGACATCATCCTGCATGACGGGGCGGGCGCGGAGATCGCACGAAAATCGCTGGCGATCCCGTGCTCCGGCTCACGCCTGTGGCGCTATCACGCGCTGTTCGAGAAGAACACCCGCGAAATTGCCGGCCCGGGCGCCTATGCCGTGATCCGCGACACGACCTGCCGGTTGTTTGGCTATCACGGCCTCATCGGACGCGACGGCGGCTTCAGCCTCGACCATATGTTTGGGTTCTGAGCGGCCATTTTCCGGCGCTTAAACCTCCCGCTCTGCGCAAAAATGGTATAGTACGCTGTCCAATCGATTGGAAAAGCGTGATGCCTGAGCATCATCACAGCAAGGTCTTGATTATCGGCGCGGGCCCGGCCGGGTTTACCGCCGCCATTTACGCCGCGCGGGCGAATCTGCAGCCCACGTTGCTCGGCGGTTTGCAGCCGGGCGGACAGCTGACGATCACCACCGATGTCGAGAACTATCCGGGCTTTGCCGAAGTCATCCAGGGCCCGTGGCTCATGGAGCAGATGCAGGCGCAGGCCGAGCACGTCGGTACCAAGATCCTGCTCGACCTCGCGGTGGAGGTCGATCTGTCCCGTCGGCCGTTTGTCGTGACCGGCGATGCAGGCGACATCTTTACCGCCGACGCCTTGATCCTGGCGACCGGCGCGCAAGCGCGCTGGCTCGGTCTGCCGAGCGAGGACACCTACCGCGGCTTTGGCGTTTCGGCTTGCGCGACCTGCGACGGGTTCTTCTTCCGCGACAGGGAGGTCGTCGTCGTCGGCGGCGGCAATACCGCGGTCGAGGAGGCGCTTTACCTCACCAACCATGCGAGCCGGGTGACACTGATCCACCGCCGCGACACGCTGCGCGCCGAGAAGATTTTGCAGGACCGGCTGTTCCGCAACCCGAAAATTTCGGTGGTATGGGACAGCGTCGTCGAGGAGATTCTCGGCGTGCCGGAACCGCCGGAAGTGACCGGGGTGCGGCTACGCAACGTCAAGACCAGCGCGATCAGCGAGCGAGCCTGTGAGGGTGTCTTTGTCGCCATCGGCCATACGCCGGTCACCGAACTGGTCGCGGGGCAGCTGCGCCTCGACGCCGAGGGCTATGTGATCACCAAGCCTGATTCGACGGCAACCGACATTCCCGGCGTCTTCGCCGCCGGCGACGTCAAGGACAAAGTGTTCCGTCAGGCGGTCACGGCCGCGGGCACGGGCTGCATGGCGGCGCTGGAAGCCGAAAAATTTTTCGCCGCGCAGGAGGATGCCGCACCGGCCAAGGCAGCTGAATGATGGCGGCCGAGTAAGTTAGGGGGATGGTCCCATGGCAATGGATTGGGACAAGCTTCGCGTGTTCCACGCAGTGGCCGAGGCGGGGAGCTTTACCCATGCCGGCGAGTCGCTGAACCTCAGCCAATCGGCGGTCAGCCGCCAGATCAGCGCGCTTGAGGAAAGCCTCAGCGTGCCGCTGTTCCACCGCCACGCGCGCGGGCTGATCCTCACCGAGCAGGGCGAATTGCTGTTCAAGACCGCGCGCGAAGTCTTCGCCAAGCTGGCGATGGCCGAGGGACTGATCTCGGAATCGAAGGATCGGCCAAAGGGGCCGCTGAAGATCACCACGACCGTCGCCTTCGGCTCGATCTGGCTGACCCCGCGGATCCGCGAGTTCCTCGACCTCTACCCGGAAATCCAGGTCAGCCTGGTGGTCGACGATTCCGAGCTCGACCTGTCAATGCGCGAGGCTGACGTGGCGATCCGCATGTCGCCGCCGCGCCAGCCCGACCTGATCCAGCGGCACCTGGTCAGCGTCCAGGTGCACATCTACGCGACCAATGAGTACCTGCAGAAATACGGCACGCCGCAACGCCCGGAGGACCTTGAGGAACACCGGATCATCATTTACGGCGAGGATGCGCGGCCGCCAGTGCCGGGGGTCAACTGGCTGATCGAGGTGGGCGCCAAATCGGGCCAGGACCGCCGGCCGATCCTTACCGTCAACAACACCTACGGCATGCTGCGGGCGATCATGAGCGGGCTCGGCCTCGCCGCGCTGCCCGATTTTGTCGCCAGCGAGCACGGCAACTTGGTGCGCGTACTGCCCGAGGTATCGGGACCACCCAACGAAGCTTACTTCGTCTATCCGGAAGAACTGCGCACCTCGAAACGCATCAGCGTGTTTCGCGATTTTCTGCTGCGCAAAGTCGCTGAGGGCCGGCTGGGCGGCTAACCGAATTTCGCCCGTGCATCCTTCGACGGTCATCCACGAACCGCAGTTATCCTGAGAGCCTGACTTGAAATGCGTTTGGAGCATCTTCTGAGTGCTTTTTTGCTCGTCATTCCGGGGCATCGCGCAGCGATGAACCCGGAACCCATGAACACGGACCTCGAAAAGTGCGTCCCGACGCCGTAACCACGTCGGAGGAGACCGTGTTCATGGGTTCCGGGTTCGGCCCTGCGGGCCGCCCCGGAATGACGAAGGTAATTTCAAGTCAGGCTCTGAGGAGCGCCGCGAGGCGCGTCTCGAAGGACGCACAGGCCGTCATGCTACGGAAACGCTACTGACCTTATGAGTTAGCGCGTCAGGATGACGCGGAAGATACTGACGATTTGATAGCATTGCTTTTTTTGCAGACGAGGGCAGACGAATTCCGGCTGGTAAGCCTGACGCCCATAGACCATCTTTCGGGTGTGCGACGGTGGTCGCCGCGAGTTTTCGCGGGTCAAGGTTGCCCGCAAGAGTTTCCGAGACTTGTGCTCGGAAAGAGGGTCTTCGGATCCTTACGTCTCCTAGACGTGAAGCCTCCCTGTTCAAACTTGGCCGGAACATATGTTCCGGCCATTCTTCTTTTTGCTGTTGTGAATATTTTGCGTCAGTCGGCGTCCGATGCAGCGCCCTGATCGATGATGGTGACCCGCACCGCCTCGAGCGGATCATCGGCGACTGGTGACACGCATAGCTCGCCGTTGCGCTTCGGGCCGACGACGCCGCCTTCGAAAAACGAGCCCTCATAAGCGATTTCGAGGCGCTCGCCGAGTTCTCCGGAGGGACGCACGGCGAACCCGGTCAGCGGCAGGTTGCGGCCGCGCGTGCCGGCATAATTGCCGTTGCTGACCCAGGCCGTCGCCCGCCCCTCTTGCGCGAAGACGCGAAATTCGATGGCGCTGGGCGCAAGCCCGTCGCGCGGGCGGATGCTGAGCGCTTCGATCTGACGCCGACTCCCAGGATTGCCGGCCCAGCCGGGCTCGACATAACGGCGATCACCCAGCCCCATAATGTGCAGCAGGATTTCGGTACCGAAATCATGAGGCCCGGCAGTCGGCGCTGGGATCGGCTCCGCCGCGGGCGATGGTGGCTCAGGGGCAGGCGGCGATTCGGGCGCGGGTGGCGGAGCAACGACGGCAAGTACCGGCTCCGGCGGCGGCTCCGGCGCGGGCGGTGGTGGCTCAGGCGCAGGCGGCGGCTCGGGCGCGGGTGGCGGCACAGCGACGGCAACCACCGGCTCTGGCGGCGGCTCGGGTGGTGGGGACGGCGGCGCCGCGATCACCTCCGGCTCTGGTGGCGGGGGTGGGGGCGCCGCGATCACCTCCGGCTCGGGCACAGGTGGCGGTTCGGGTGCGGAGGGAGGCGGTGGCGGCGGCGGGGGCGCAGCCACGACCGCCTCGGGGGGCGGCGGCTCCGGCGCGGGCAGAGGCGGCGGCTCCGGTGGCGGTGGCGGAGGCGGCTCCGGCACGGGCGGTGGAGGTGGCGCCGCCTCAGGTGCCGGCACCAGCCGTGGGCGACGCTCTTCAACCGCCGGCGCAGGTGTCGGTGGCGCGCCCTTCACCTTCTCCTCGACCAGCTTGCGCAAATCGTCCTGAAAGCGGTCGTGCAGTTTCGCGGCGTCAAACTCGACAGCCCGCCGGTTGATGAGCGTCTCGGCGATCTCGACCATTTCCGAGGCGATTTCGCTGTCCGGACGGTCGACGAATTCGGTGGGGGTCAATTCATCCTGTGTGCGCAGAGTCGAGATCATCAGCCCGCCACGATACGGTTCGATCAGCGCCGGGCGCTCGCTGTCGCCCATCCGAATATGGCCGAGCGCGGCGCGGCCGCTGCGTTCCATCCCCAACCGCAGCGCGTGCAACGTATCGGCCGCCAATTGCCCCTCGGGGTGGATGTAGCAGCTCGAATCGATGAAGAGCCGATCGACCTGATCGCGCGGCACGAATTGCTCGAGATCGATGATGTTGCCGAGGCCGCTGCCGAGTTTGCCGAGATCGTCGTCGGTTATCGTCACATAACGCGACTTCTCGAACTCATAGCCTTTGACGATCGCTTCGGCGGACACCACATCGCCGGTCCTGGCATCGACATATTGCTCGGTCACCGGGTTGCCGGTCCGCGCGCTCAGCGGGTCGAGCTTGATCCGCTTGGAGCTATTCGTCGCCGCGGAGAGATAGATCGGGCACGACACCAGCGAAAGGCGCAATGACCCGTTCCAGACCGCTTCAGCCATTCCCCATTTCTCCGCAGTGACCGCCCGCACCCGCGTTATATAGCACGCTGTTTCGCCAGTGGATCAACCACGCCGGGAACCGGCGACAAGTTCCTGCCAATCAATAGCATTTCCGAGCTTGAGCGGTACCCCGGCCGGCGGCATCGGATATTTAAGCCCGCTCGCGCAGTTGAACAGCACCACGCGGTCCGCGCGATTGACGCGACCGTCCGCGAGCGCTTGACGATAGGCGGCGAATGTCGCCGCTCCCTCGGGGCAGAGCAGCAGCCCCTCGGCGCGTCCGACCTCGTTCCAGGCATCGGCGATTGCCTCGTCGTCGACCGCGATCGCAAAGCCGCCGCTCTCGCGCACCGCGCGCAGGATCAGAAAGTCGCCAACCGCCACCGGCACGCGAATCCCGGCGGCGAAAGTATGCGCGTCCTGCCACCGCGGTGCGTGCTCGACCCCGTCTTCCCAGGCCTTGACCATCGGCGCGCAGCCGGCGGCCTGTACCGCGACCATGCGCGGCCGCTTGCTGCCGATCCAGCCCATCTTTTCCAGCTCGTCGAAGGCCTTCCACATGCCGATGAGGCCGGTGCCGCCACCGGTTGGATAGAAGATCACATCCGGCATTTCCCAGCCGAGCTGCTCGGCCAGTTCGAGGCCCATCGTCTTCTTGCCCTCGATGCGGTACGGCTCGCGCAAGGTCGAGCAGTTGAACCAACCGAGCTCACGCTCGCCCTCCGCGACGAGCCGGCCGCAATCGTCGATGAGGCCATTGACGAGGAACACCTCGGCGCCCTGCATGGCGATCTCGCGCACATTGACCGCCGGCGTGTCGTCCGGGCAGAAGACGTAGGCCTTCATCCCGGCGCGCGCGCAATAGGCGGCCATCGCCGCCCCCGCATTGCCGTTGGTCGGCATCGCCATGCTTTTGATGCCGAGCTCCTTGGCCATCGACACCGCCATCACGAGCCCGCGCGCCTTGAACGAGCCAGTCGGCAGACGCCCCTCGTCCTTGATGAGGATTTCGCCGCCGGGCGCGAGCTGGGCGGCGATCCGCGGCAGCGAAACCAGCGGCGTCACGATCTCGCCAAGCGAGACGATGTTCTCCGGCCGCCGCACCGGCAGCAGCTCGCGATAGCGCCACAAGGTTTGCGGACGCGCCGCGAGCGCGTCCTTGGTGAGCGCCTTGGCGACGCCATCGAGATCGTAGCGCACGAGCAGCGGCCGTCCCGCCTTCGACAAGCCCTGAATGACATCGGCCTCGTAGCGCTCACCGGTCAGGCCGCATTCGAGATGCGTGACAAATGTCGGCAGATCGCCGCCGGTCCAGGTGATGTCGGTCATGTCGCGCCCCTCGAAACGTCTCTGTTTTCGCTGATATCTGCAGGAAATTTACAGCCAAAGTCATCTCTTGTCGCATTGAGCGGCCATTACCCGCCGCCCGACAAGTCATGCCACGGGATTGCGGCGATTTCACCGGCGTTCCTGCAGAGGTGGGCTTATCGATCCGGCTCGGACGAAGCGGTAACCCGGTTTTGGCAGCGTCGAAGCGCGGCGCCAAGCTCGTACGGACAAACCGCCCTCGCACACGGATCGTGTTTCCTAAAGCACCGCCTCCGCAACGACACGCATCGCCTGCGCGTCGGCGCCGGGCAGCACCAGCGTTCCGACCCAGCTGTCGGCGGCAAGCTGCTGCCAGGCCTGGAGGCGGTCCTTGATGCGTGCCGGCGGGCCGACAAGGGAAATTTCGTCGATCAGCGAGGCGGGCACCGCGGCGGCCGCTTCCGCCCGTCGGCCGGCGAGGAAATGGTCCTGGATCGCGGCGGCTTCCGCCTCGTAGCCGAGGCGTTTGGCGAGGTCGTTGTAGAAATTGCGGCCGCGCGCGCCCATCCCGCCGATATAGAGCGCTAGGCCGGGGCGCAGCTGGTCGATGCAGGCCGACACATCGTCGCCGACGACGACCCGGACATAAGGGGCCAGATCGAAATCGTAGAAATTCCTGGGCTTCCCCGCCTTGGCGCGGCCTTCGAGGATCGGGCCGATCATCACATTCGGCTTGTAGGGCGACATGAAATACGGGAGCGCCCCGTCCGCGACTTCCCCCGCCGTCTGCAATCCGGAGGGTGAGATCGGCGCGGTGTAGATTTTCAGGCTTGGATCGCCTTGGCCGATGCTGCGCAGCGGCTTGCCGAGCCCGGTCGAGCCCGGTCCGGTATAGGGGATGTCATAATGCGCGCCATGATGCTCCAGCGGCGCCTTGCGCTCCAGGATCTGGCGGATGATCGAGATGTATTCGCGGGTACGCGCCTGCGGCCGACCGAACGGCACGCCGTGCCAGCCCTCGATGACCTGGGGCCCCGACGGGCCGATGCCGCACAGGAAGCGGTTGCCGCTGAGTGCCTGCAGCGACAACGCCGTCATCGCCGCGCAGGCCGGGGTGCGCGCCGGCATCTGCATGATGCCGGTGCCGGCCTTGATGCGGCTGGTGCGCGCCAGCACCCAGGTGACCGGCGTCACCGCATCGGTGCCGTAGGCCTCACCGGCCCAGACCGCGTCAAAGCCGAGCCGCTCGGCCTCCCAGACGAGGTCCATGCCGATACCGCCTTCGCTGGCGGAGAATTTCAGAGTGGTCGCGAGCTTCATTGGCCGAGCCCTTCAACAAACCCCAACCCCAACCCCAACCCCAACCCCAACCCTCCCCCGCTGGCGGGGGAGGGGGATGGCTGCCGCCCGCACAAATGAACTCCCTCCCCCGCTGGCGGGGGAGGGAGATGGCTGCCGCCCGCACAAATGAACTCCCTCCCCCGCTGGCGGGGGAGGGTTGGGGTGGGGGCCACGATGCGCCGGCTCATGCCAAGAACTCCCCAGCCGCTGCGGCAATACGTTCGACCGAGTGGAGCCAATCTTCGATTTCGCGGTCGAACGGCTCGACCATGACGTGGTCGATACCGACCTCGGCAAAGCCCTGTAGCCGGGCCTTGAGCTCGTCTTCGCTCTTGCTGTCCCAGGCGGCGCGCAGCGACAACACGAAATCCGAGTCGGGCCGCTCGGCGCGCAATTGCACAACCAGCGGCTTTGCCTGTTGCGGTGTGGCGCGCGAGCCGTGCCAGCCGTCAAACCGCGCCGCGCGCTTGAGGGCCGGCTCCGAGGTGCCGCCGATCCAGATCGGGATCGGCTTTTCCGGCTTGGGCATCATGCGCATGTTGTCGACCTCCGCCGGGACCCAGCGCGTCGGGAAGGTGACGGGGTCGTCGCCCCACACCGCGCGCATCAGAGCGATGCCCTCGTCCATACGCCGGCCGCGCTCGTTGAACGGCACGCCGAGCGCGGCGAATTCCGCCTCCATCCAGCCGACCCCGGCGCCGAGGATCAGCCGGCCGCCGGATAGGTTCTGCAGCGTCGCCAGCTCCTTGGCGAGCGGCAGCGGATGGCGCATCGGCAGCACCAGCACGCTGGTGCCGAGACGCACGCAATTCGTATAGGCAGCGGCCCAGGTCAGCGTCAGCACTGGGTCGTAGAAATTGGGCGAGGGCGGGTACATCGCACCGGCCGGGACGATGATGTGCTCGCTGGTCCAGACATCGGCAAACCCCAGCGCCTCGGCCTGCATCGCGGCGCGCTTGATGCTGTCCGGCCCCGCCTTGCGGCCGATCTGAGGGAGATGTATTCCAACCCGCATCGCCTCTTTGTCTCCTCATTCACGCTCGAGCCGGGGCAAAGTGAGCCGCCGTCGGCTTGCTGGCAAGAAAGTTGCCGCGACAGGGATGGCGGGCCATGCTACAGCCAAGAATGATTGAGGGGTTCGCCCCGACCATGGGGAGACAAGCATGAAAACGTTGATGGCGTTTGCTTTCATCGTCGCATCGCTGGCGCTGAGCGTTGCCCTTTCGGCATGCTCGGACGAAGTCGGCGGGAACTACTACGAAAACGACATACACGGCGGGTATCCCGGTCCCGGCACGCGCTCGCCGAACCGCGACAGCTAGGTTTTTCGCAGATGTGGCACCGGAGTCCGCCGCCATGTTTCGGCGGGATGCCTGGTTGCGCGTCGCCACGCGCTAAGCGAAGGGTTGGCCTGTGCCGGCGGCGTAAAGCGACCGCCACCGGTGACGGAAGTTGACCGTCCCTGATCTGCGGTGATTACCTCCCTGCACCCGCCGCTGCCGACAGGGAGGCGCGACCCATGATCATCGATTGCCACGGCCACTACACCACTTCGCCGCGCCAGCACGAGGCTTGGCGGACGCAGCAGATCGAGGCGCAAGCCGCCGGCAAAGCGCCGCCGCCGCGCCCGGCGATCACCGACGACGAGATCCGCGAGACGATCACCGGCGGGCAGCTCAAATTGCAACGCGAGCGCGGCACGGATTTGACGATCTTCTCGCCGCGCGCCGCCGGCATGGGACACCATCTTGGCGATGCCTCGACCAGCGAGGCCTGGGCCGCCGCCTGCAACAAGCTGATCCACCGCGTCTGCACGCTGTTTCCGAAGAATTTCATCGGCGTCGGGATGCTGCCGCAGAGCGCGCAAGTCAGCCCGAAGAACTGCCTCGCCGAGATCGACCGCTGCGTCAACGAATACGGGTTTGTCGGGGTCAATCTGAACCCCGATCCGTCAGGCGGGCATTGGCAGGACCCGCCGCTCGGCGACCGCTATTGGTATCCGGTCTATGAAAAGATGGTGGAGTACGACATCCCGGCGATGGTGCATGTCAGCGCCGCGTGCAACCCGGCCTTTCACACCACCGGCTCGCACTATCTCAGCGGCGACACCACCGGGTTCAATCAGCTGATGACCTCGTCGGTGCTCAAGGATTTTCCGAGCATCAAGTTCATCATCCCGCATGGCGGCGGCGCGGTGCCCTATCACTGGGGCCGCTATCGCGGGCTGGCGCAGGATGCCAAGCTCGGCCTGCTCAGCGAGTTGATGCTCAGCAATGTGTTTTTCGACACCTGCGTCTACCACCTGCCCGGCCAGGAGCTGCTGGCCAAGGTGATCCCGGTGGACAACATCCTCTTTGCCTCGGAGATGATCGGCGCGGTGCGCGGCATCGACCCCGAGACCGGGCACCATTACGACGACACCAAGCGCTATATCGACCAACTGCCGCTATCCGCCGCCGACAAGGCAAAGATTTTCGAGGGCAACGCGCGGCGGATCTATGCCCGGCTGTCAGCGCAGATCGCGAAGCAGGCGGCAGCTTAGATCGCGGCCTATCAGTTCCTTTGCTCGTCATGGCCGGGCTTGACCCGACCATTCACGCCTTATCGGCGGGCGCAGGCGGCACTTTCGTGGATGCCCGGAACAAGTCCGGGCATGACGGGATAAGCGATGTCGGCAACGATCAATTCAGTCGCAGTTCCGAGATATGCCGCGGGTCCTGTTTGAGTTCGCCGCGCTCGACTTTCTTGACGATGTCGACGAGGTGTTCGTTGGCGCGGGCGTGAATGCCGACCTGCTCGCCCTCGCGCACCACAAAGCCGTTGAGAAATTCGATCTCGGTGCGGCGGCCCTTGGCCATGTCCTGGCCCATTGAGGGCCGCTGATCGGCGGCGCCACGCGGCGCATTCAGACGCTCGTGGTCGTATTCCTTCAACGCGGCGGCGTCGCCCTCGCCGGCCTTGGCGATGACCTCCGGCGACAGGTGGCCGATCTCTTCGAGCTTGTAGCCGCGCGCCTGGCCGATGCGGATCGCTTCGCTGCCGAGCCGCGCCTGGAAATGGCGGATCGCCTCGTTGTCGGCGCAATGCGAGCCGCTGAGCCCGGTGGCCGCGGAGACGCCGTTGGCCATCGTATTCTGGATCAGCTTGGTCCAGCGCTCGCCCCACAGATTGTCGGTGACCTTGGCGCTGTCGGCGGTCGACACGAGCCGGCAGACTTCATGCGCCCGCTCGGTGACGCGGCCGTTCGGCTCGCCGGTGCGGTAGACCGTGTGCCGGTCGCCGCCGACCAGCCCCCCGCGATGCACCTGCCCCGGCGCATGCAGCGCGACGCTGATATGGCTGGCGATGCAGCCCATCACCTTGCCCCAGCCGACGACGCCGGCGATGGTCTCCTCATTCATGCAGTTCTGCAGCGAGACGACATAGCCGCCGGGCGCCAGGTATTGCTTGATCAGCCGCGTCGCCCATTCGGTGTCATAGGATTTGACGCAGACAAAGGCGATGTCGACCGGCGCCTCCTTGGCGAGCTGCTGCGCCTCGGTCAGGTGCAGCGCACGGCATTTGACCGCGAACGGCTCGGGTCCTTGATGATGGGTGATGCGCATGCCGTCGCGATTGATCGCCGCGACATTCTCGGGCCAGAAATCGATGAAGGTGACGTCCTCGCCGGCCTTTGCCATGTGCGCGCCGGTATAGCTGCCGACCGCGCCCGCCCCGACCACGACAATCCGCTTGCCCATCGCTTTCCTCCCGCTTCGCATTGTCCGGGATCGTAGCCCGCTGTGTGGCAACGGACAAATGCGATCAGGTCGGGGCGGCCTCCCAGGGATTGATCAACGGAATGCCGCAATTCGCGAAGTCACCAATATTACGGGTTGCGATCGCCAAATTTCGGGATGCAGCAATCGCGGCGATAAATCCATCCGCCCCTCGCAAAGGTCGGCCGGCACGCTCGCGTCCGGCAATGAGTTCGCCGTAGACGGCGGCCGCTAACGCGTCAAACCCGAGGATGCGATCTTCAAGTATCTGCGTGCGATAATTGGCAAACAGCGCCTCGCGCTCGCTGCGACGCCGACTGAAAGGAAGCCGCGCCAAGCCATATCCGATCTCCGCGATACAGATGGTCGTCGTCGCCAGTTCGGGGATTGGAATGCCACGCAGCCACTCAAGCACCGCTGAGGAAGGCGATGGCTGCATCACTTCCGAGATTACATTCGTATCGAGAACAATCATTCCTTGCTGAAGTCCGGCGGCGGACGGAATGGAAGGCGCGGCGGCAGATCGAGTTTAAAACCTCGCTTTGGACCGAACAGCTCCAAGGCGATATCCGCGGCATTCTTCGGCCGCTCGTGTTCCAGCGATTCGCGCAAGATATTGCGCGCCTCTTCCTCCATCGAGTGGCCGTGTTGGGCGGCCCTTTGCTTGAGCTGGACCTTGAGCCGGTCGTCGAGCTTGCGGATTGTGATACTTGCCATATCGCAAATCCATCACTGCAATCACCTTGATCAGATGATTGCACTACCGCTTTTCAATCGCAACCCGACGCGCGGCTGCTTTGCCGGATAGGCGATTGCCGGTCGCCGCCGATCGAGGCTATCAGTCGCGGCTCTGCCCAAAATGCGGGCAACATGAGAACCGGGAGGACGCGGCCGATGCCGGATGCCGGCGGCATGACCATGAGCGGCGCGGCGCAACACCGCGTCGTCGAGGGCCGCGGTGCCTGGGTCGCAGCTTGCGCGGCATTGGCGATCCTTGCCGTCTCCTACGGCTCGCCGCTGCTGATCGTGGTCGGGCTGAAGCCGATCACCGCCGGGCTCGATACCGCGCGGCAGGTGACCGCGCTCGCCGCCGCGCTGACTTGGGTGGGCACCGGCGCCGGCGGCATCCTGATGGGCTGGCTCGCCGATCGCATCGGCATCCGGCGGATCGTGATGTTCGGCGCGGTGATGATCGCCGCCGGGCTCGCCGTGTCGTCGATCGGCACGATCTGGGCGCTGTTTATCGGTCACGGGCTGCTGCTCGGCCTGCTCGGCAACGGTGCGATGTTTCCGCCGCTGCTGGTCTATGTCAGCCGCTGGTTCGACCGGCGCCGCGGCACCGCCTTGGCGCTGATCGCCTCGGGCCAATACATCGCCGGGATGGTGTGGCCGACCGTGTTCGAGCACGCCATGGCGAGCTATGGCTGGCAGGCGACGATGATCGCCTACGGCATCGTCGTGCTGATCGCGGTGCCGCCGCTCGCCCTGGTGTTCCTGCACCCGCCGCCGGAGCAGCCGCAGCTTGGCGAAGCCGACCGCGCCGGACGCAGCCGCGCCTCGGTGCTGGGGATGCGGCCGAACCTGGTGCTCGGCATCCTCTGCGCCGCGGGGTTCTGCTGTTGCGTGCCGATGGCGTTGCCGCAGAGCCATCTCGTCGCCTTCTGTACCGATGTCGGCGTCTCGCCGATGACCAGCGCGCTGATGCTGTCGGTGCTGCAGGCTTGCGCCTTCTGCAGCCGCCAGTTCTGGGGCTGGGTCGCCGACAAGCTCGGCGGGCTGGTGACACTGATCCTCGGCTCGGCCTGCCAGGCCATGGCGATCGGCGCCTTCCTGCTGGCCAAGAACGAGGCCGGGCTGTTCGCGGTGTCAGCCGCGTTCGGGCTCGGCTTCAGCGGCATCGTGCCGGCCTATGTGCTGGTCGTGCGCGAGCTGTTCCCGTCCTTCGAAGCATCGTGGCGGGTGCCGATGGTGCTGTTCATCAGCATGGGCGGGATGGCGTTCGGCAGCTGGTTCGCCGGCGCGCTCTACGACCATTTCGGCTATTACGCGCCGGCCTTCGCGACCGGCGTGCTGTTCAACGTCTTCAACCTGACCCTGATCGGGTTCCTGCTGCTGCGCCAGGGCGTCAGGGGCGGGATGCGCCCGGCGATGGCTTGACCCCCTCACCCTCCCACGCCTGCGGCGTGGGTCCCTCCCTCTCCCGCAAGCGGGCAAGGGGTTTACTGGCGCCGGCGAATGCCCCTCTCCCGCAAGCGGGAGAGGGTGGCTCCGGGCGCAGCCCGGAGACGGGTGAGGGTTAGCGGTTGCGCTGCCAGTCCTCGTCCCAGAGGAAATCGGGGCCAAGGACGTCGAGGTTGGGGGCGCCGATCTGGCCCATCACCAGGTCGATCTCGCCGCGGAAGATGTCGACCGCCTTCTTGACGCCGTCGAGCCCGCCGGCGACCGCGCCGTAGAGCGTCGGCCGGCCGAAGAAGCAGAAATCGGCGCCGAGGCACAGCGCGATCAGGATGTCAGCGCCGCGCCGGACGCCGCTGTCGAGCATCACCGTCATCCGGTCGCCGACCGCGCGCTTGACCGCCGGCAGCACGTCGAGCGAGGCCGGCGCCTGGTCGAGCTGCCGCGCGCCGTGGTTCGACACGATGATCCCGTCGCAGCCGGCATCGGCGCAGCGCACCGCGTCGTCCGGCGCCATGATGCCCTTGACCACGAGATTGCCGGGGAACAGCTTGCGGTAGCGCTCGAGGTCCTTCCAGGTCTGGGCGTGCGCCGGGACCATCGAGCGGTTGAACTTGACCGTGTCCTCGGCGCTGGCGCCGGGCGGCATATAGGGCAGCCAGTTGCCGAGTGGCGGCGTGCCGCCGTTGCTGATGTATTCCCAGATCCAGCCGGGGTGCTGCATCGCCTCGGCGAGCAGCGCCGGCTTCAATGACAGCGCCGCCTGCAGCCAGTTGCCGCGGATGCTGGCGTAGCCGTTGCGCGTGTTGCGTTCGCGCGTGGAATGCACCGGCACGTCGACGGTCAGCACCAGCGTCGACAGCCCGGCATCGGCGGTGCGGCGGATGAGGTCCTCTGTCACCTTGGCGTCGCGCGCCGAATAAAGCTGGTACCAGGAGTTCTTTGGGGCGACGCGGGCAGCGTCCTCGAGCGTCTCGTTCGACGCGCCCGACTGGATGTAGACGATGTTGGCCTCGCGCGCCGCCTCGGCCAGCATCATGTCGGCGCCGCGGCGGAAGAGGCCGGCGCTGCCGGTGGGCGAGATGCCAAACGGGCTGTTGAATTTCTGGCCGAAGATGGTGGTGCTCTGGTCGCGCTTGGACACGTCGACGAGATAACGCGGCAGCAGATTGTGCTTCTTGAAGGCTTCGGTGTTGCGGTCGAGCCCGCGCTCGTCCTCCAGCCCGCCCTCGATAAAGTCGAAGGCGACCTTGGGCAGACGACGCTTCGCCATCTGGTGCAGGTCTTCGATATTGATCGCGTCGTTCAGTCTCATGGCTGTTTCCGTCCCCCAGCGCCGCCGCGGCGCAGATTCCCAAGCGCAGCAAACATGGCGCATTTCTTGGTGACACGACAACCTGGATTAAGCTGCCGCGCGGCAGCCTCGCGCTGAGCGCAACCTCGGTTATACTTGGCCGATACCAGCAGGAGGCTTGAGATGACGCAGGCTCCAGCGCCCGGCTTCAAGACCAACCCCGATTACCGGATCACCTTCGAACCATCGCCGCGGCGGGTGCGCGCCGTGTTCAACGGCGAAACCATCGCCGACAGCACCGCGGCGCATTTGCTGTTCGAGACGCGGCATCTGCCGACTTATTACTTCCCGCGCAGCGATGTGCGGTTCGATCTGCTGCGCGCGACCGACCATTCGACTTACTGCCCCTACAAAGGCACCGCCTCGTATTGGAGCATCGCGGCCGGCGACCGCATGTCCGAGAATGCGGTCTGGGGCTATCCCGACGCGTTCGCCGAGGTCGCGGCGATCGAGGATTACGTCGCGTTCTACTGGAACCGCGTCGACCATTGGTACGAGGAGGATGACGAGGTCTTTGTCCACGCGCGTGACCCGTACAAGCGGGTCGATGTCGTCAACTCCGCGCGGCCGCTGAAGGTGATCGTCGGCGGCGAGACCGTCGCCGACACACGGCGGGCGCGGTTCCTCTACGAGACCCGGCTGCCGACGCGCTACTACATTCCGCCCGAGGATGTGCGGATGGACCGTCTCGTCCCGAGCGACAAGGTGACCGCCTGCCCGTACAAGGGAACCGCGCGCTACTGGTCGGTCAAGATCGGCGATCAGGTCTTTCCCGACATCGTCTGGTCCTATCCCGAGCCGATCCCCGAATGCCCGAAGATCAAGGGCTATCTGTGTTTCTTCAACGAGCATGTCGACGACATCCTGCTCGACGGCGTGTCGGTCCCGCGGCCGGTCACCCCATGGTCCAAGGACTGGCAGGAGAAAGCGGCGACCGTCCCCGATCAGCGCGGGCCGGTAGCACGCCCGTAACCGGGGAGGAACGCCATGCGAAACGGCTTTCGCGTCTACGATTCCGACACGCATGTGCTGCCCGCGGCGGAGGTGCTGGAGCGCTATGTCGATTCGGGCTTCCGGCCGCGGCTCGCCGAATTGGCGCAATACCGCGTGCTGACGCGCGCGGCGAATGAAGACCATGGCGGGCTGCACAATTACCGCGTCGCGACCAAGTATTACCGTCGCCTCCTTGGCGAGGCCGGGCCGCGCGACACGCATTCGGGGCGCGAGTTCGAGCTGGCGCGGCGGTCGTACGCCGCGGTTGGGGGTGCAGGACGACGCGGCCGCAAATCGCGTCGCCGACATGGACGACGAGGGCGCCGACGTCCATTTTCTCATTCCGACCTCCTGGGTCAGCCTCTGCGGACTCTACGACCCGACGCTCGAACAGGGGATGATCCGCGCCTATCACCGGCATATGGCGGATTTTTGCGGACAGCACCCGACCCGGCTCAAAGGGCTGATCCGCGCGTCGGGGCGTGATGTCGACGGCGCGGTGCAAGAGATCCGCACGTGGGGCAAGTCGGATTGGGCGGTGGCGGTACAGCCGTCGCTGGGGCTCCATGTCCCGGCGGATCACCCCGATCTCGAACCGATCTGGCGGGCCGCCGCGGATCACGACCTGCCGATCATCCATCACAGCTCGACCTGGAACCCGCCCTATTACCCGGGCTGCGACGACATGTGGGACAACATCTTCCTCGGGCGCATGGCCTCGCACCCGTGGGGCGCGATGCGCTTTGTCGCGGCGTTTGTCGGCGGCGGTATCTACGACCGCTATCCGGCGCTGCGGATGGGCGTCCTCGAATGCGGCTTTGGCTGGCTGCCGTTCTGGGGGCGGCGAATGGACGAGCAGTACGACTATGTCGGCAGCACCGCGCCGCTGGTCGACAAACCGAGCAAATACCTGTCGGGTGGGCGGTTCTTCTGCAGCATCGAGCGGCAGGAGGGCGAGGACATGTTTCACGCCGTCACCGGCTTTCTCGGCGACGATGTGCTGATGTACGCCTCGGACTACCCGCACTCCGAATGCCAGTTTCCGAACTCGATCGACAACATATTCGCCTGGGAGGGCCTGACCGGAGAGCAGCGCCGCAAGCTGCTATGGGACAATGCGGCGCGCTTCTTCAAGCGGACCTGATCGCGGCACTGATTGCGCGACAGCGTCAATCAGATGCCCGAAGGTCCGCCGCGCGGCGATAGGGTTTCAATTGAAGACGGCGACCGAAAAACCGGCGTTCGGAACAGGGAGGAATAACGATGACCCACGACAATGTGGCGTTGTGGTGTGCGCTCGGCGGACTGATGGCCGACTACTGGGCCGAAGTCGACGAGAATCATGGCCGCGAAGCACATTCGTTCTACCTACCGAGCGCAATCTACGCGATCGGCAACAACCGGTTTGAGGGGCAGGACAAAATCGCGGCGTTTTACGCCCGCCGCGGGCACAGCTTGGTGATGACCCGCCATGTTCTATCCAATTTGCGGGTCTTCGCGGACGAGAAGACCCTCGCCCGCGCGACCGGATTGATGACGCTCTATCGCGCCGATGGGAAATCGCCGTTCCAGGGCGCGCGCCCGCCGGCGATGATCGCCGACTTCGAGGCGCGCTGCGTGCTGGGCGAAGATCATCGGTGGCGCTTCCAGTCGCACGTGCTGCGCCCGTTCATCATCGGCAACGACATGCCGGCGTCGATCACGATCAATCCGCGCAGCTTGTGAGCAGGCGGTGGGCGGCGACGTCACTTCGCCGCGTCGCGGACCTTGGTGAAATCGATCGCGTTGCTGCCCGAGGCGACGTCGCCGAGGCGCGAGCCCTTGGTCTTGGCGAGCGCGGCGACGGCGGCCTCGTTCTCCATGACCTTGGCCATGATCGCCTCCTTGGCGCGGTCGAAGACGCCGCGATTGGTGGCGACGAAATCGCGCGACTCGCGCAGCTTCGCGATGTGGCCGTTGATCTCCGGGATCACGTAGCGGGCGACCATGTCCCAGCTGCGGAAGGTGTTCTCGGGGTTCGCCCAATCGTGCACGAAACCCACGACGGTGCCGAACCCGCCGCTCATCTCCAGCACTTGCTTGATGCGCGCCACGAGGTCGTCGGGCGTGCCGATCGTCGCAGCGGCGCCCGGACCGAAGGCGGTCTTCTCGATCGCCTCGTCGGGGTCCTTGAAGGGGGTCGCGCCGGGCCGCTGCAAGGTGCCGACGATATATTCGTTGTGGTGGCGCAACAGCCCGTGGCGCGCCTCCTCGATCGCCTTCTCGCGCGTCTCGGCGATATGCCACGAGATCAGCACCCGCCAATCCTTGCGGTTCACGGTCTGGCCGTGCTTCTTCGCGGCGCTCTCCGCAAAGCCCCATTGCGTCGGCAATGCGTTGAGCCCTTCTTCCGCCAACGAGCCGATCGAGATGACCCCGCAGCCGTGCTTGCCGGCGAGGGTCATGCCCGACGGGCTGATCTGCGAGGCCACCGCGAACGGCATCTCCTCCTGCAGCGGCAGGAGCTGCAGTGCCGCGTCCTGCAGGGTGAACCAGTCGCTCCTATGGGTGACACGCTCGCCGTTCATCATCCGGCGGATGACGCCGATCGCCTCGTCCTGGCGGTCGCGCTGGGTCATCGGGTCGATCGCCAACGTGTGTGCGTCGGAGGCCAGCGCGCCGGGGCCGGAGCCGAAAATCACCCGGCCGCCGGTCATATGGTCAAGCTGCACCATGCGCTGCGCGACGTTGAACGGGTGGTGGTAGGGCAGCGAGACGACGCCGGTGGCAAGCTTGATGCGCTTCGAGCGCTCGCCAGCGGCGGCGAGAAACATCTCGGGCGAGGCGATCATCTCCCAGCCCGAGGAATGATGCTCGCCGCACCAGAACTCGTCATAGCCGAGCTTGTCGAGATGCTCGACCAGGTCGAGATCGCGGCGGAACTGCAGCATCGGGTTCTCGCCGACCGGATGGTGCGGGGCGAGAAAAGCGCCAAATCCGAGACGCGGCATGGCAATGATCTCCTTGCATGCCGCCTTGGCCGGCCCCCGGATCAAGTCCGGGGGTGACCTGGCCATCCACGAACAAGTCGAAGCTATTCGTGGACCCGCGGGTCAAGCCCGCGGGAGGCGATTGATATGGATACCCTGAGAGTGATTACACGCCTTCGATGATCCGCATGTCGCGGTCGGCGCCCTTGCCGAGCGCGCGCAACGCTTCCTGGTAGCCGGGACTGTCATGCGCGGCCTCGGCGGCGGCGACGCTGTCGAATTCGATGATGACGCTGCGCTGCAGCAGACCGGATTCGTAGCACTTCGCCGCGACGCCTCGCGCCAGGAACTTGCCGCCCGCGGCCTGGATCGCCGGGCCGGCGAGCTTCGCGTACGCCGCGAGCGCGTCGGGGTTCGAGATGGACTTGTACGTCGCCACCCAATAGGCCTTCGCCATGACTGTTCTCCTTCTTGCGTGGCAACAGCCTAGCTTGCGGCGTTGCGTTCGCCAATTCGAACCAGCACCGTGATTTCGCTTCTCCGCTTCCCGACGAAAGTCGGGACCCACTATTCAGCGCCCGAGACATCGAAGAGTGGACCCCAACTCACGCCGGGGAGCGTCAGACGGTCGCTAGCTCTTAAACCAGTAGTCGGGCGCCGCGGGGAAGACGGTGGCGCACCGCACCGCCTCGGCGGGACCGTCGAGCGTGTCGGCGGCGGCGCGCCAGACCGCGTAATGCGGTGCCGCGCGATGCGCCTCGAGCGCCGCCTCGTCTCGGTAGACCTCGTAGAAATAGAAGGTGTTCGCCTCGCTGGCGTTCTCCAGCACGTTGAACCGGGCGCAGCCCGGCTCGTCGCTCTCGGAGCCGAGCGCATCGACTTCGATCGCCTTGAGGAAATCCGCGCGCCGCTCCGGTTTGACCTTCACCTTCACCCAAATCGCGATCATCTCATTCCTCCTGATTACCGGTTCCGGCCGCGCTCGTCCTGCCACAGGAAATTCGGGCCGAGCACGTCGAGGCTCGGCGCGCCGATCTGGCCCATGACGAGGTCGATCTCGTTGACGAAAATGTCGATCGCCTTCTTGACCCCGGCGAGCCCGCCGGCGGCCGCGCCGTACAGGGTCGGCCGGCCGAAGAAGCAGAAATCGGCGCCGAGGCATAGCGCGATCAGGATATCGGCGCCGCGCCGCACACCACTATCGAGCAGCAGGGTCAGCTTGTCGCCGACCGCGGCGCGGATCGCCGGCAACACATCGAGCGAGCCCGGCGCCTGGTCGAGCTGCCGTCCGCCATGGTTCGACACGAGGATGCCGTCACAGCCGATATCGATGGCGCGCAGCGCATCGTCCGGCGCCATGATGCCCTTGATGACCAGCCCGCGCGGGAACAGCTTGCGGTACTGCTCGACATCGCGCCAAGTCTGCGCGTTGAACGGCCGCACCGACGAGGCGTATTTGTAGACGCCCTCGGCGTCGGCGCCGGAAGGCGCGTAGGGCTGCCAGTTGCCGAGCATCGGCGTGCCGCCGCCGCGGCGGAAATACTCGACGATCCAGCCCGGATGCTCCAGCGCCTCGACCAGGATCGACGGCTTGAGCGACAGCGCCTGCAGCAGCCCGCCGCGGATATTGGCAAAGCCGTTGCGGATGTTGCGCTCGCGCTTCGAGCCGGCCGGCGTATCGACCGTCAGCACCAGCGCGCCGAGCCCGGCATCGTTGGCGCGGCGGATCATGTCTGCGTTCACCGCCGGGTCGCGCGCCGCGTAAAGCTGGTACCAATGGTTTTTCGGCGCGATCTTCGCCGCCGCCTCGATCGTGTCGTTGCTCGCGCCGGACATGATGTAGGGGATGTTGGCGTCGCGCGCGCCCTCGGCCAGCATCAGGTCGGCGTGGTAGCGGAACAGCCCGGCGCCGCCGGTCGGCGAGATGCCGAAGGGGCTGCTGAAGGTCTGGCCAAAGATGGTCTTGCTCTGGTCGCGCTTCGAGACATCGACCAGATAGCGCGGCAGCAGGCGATGCTTGTGGAAGGCGTTGGTATTGGTTTCGAGACCGCGCTCGTCCTCCAGCCCGCCTTCGATAAAGTCGAAGGCGATCTTCGGCAGACGCCGCTTCGCCATCTGATGCAGGTCTTCGATATTGACGACATCGTCGAGCTTCATGGCCGCCCTCCCCGATTTATGGAGGGAGCATGGCGCAGCGACCGGGGCGGCGGCAATGCTTTGTGCGGGGTTCAGACTTCCGCGACTGCGAGACCAAGCGTGCGAGCCGCCAGCGCCATCCGCTTGTCAAAGGTCACGAGTGTGGCGCTCAGCCGTTGTGCGACAGCGATGTGAAGCGCGTCGGGATCCCTCAGGGCCAGATCAAAAGTACGTACATATGTCTCGGCGCGCGCGAGATCGTCTGGTTCAATCTGCGTCCGCCGCGCGCGATGATCGCGCCACAGATCAAACACCTCTAAGGCCTTCGCCGCTTCCTCGGCTGTGAGTTCGCGAGCGCGCACCCGTCGTCCGACTGCTGACGAAAACTCGACGCCAGCGTAATCGCTGACAATCAAAGTATCTCTAGCAGCGGCGCGGAATAGTTCAGCGCGTCCGACGAGCGCATCCGGAAGGATCAATGGAATGATGACGCTCGTGTCGAGATGGAGGCTCACTCTTGGTCTTCGTCTCGCATCGCTCGAACGTCTGCAACCGCAGCGTCTTTGATATGCTGCGGAATCTCGCGCAGCATCTTGAGGAACTCGTCTTCAAGGTCGACGGTAGGCTGTGCCACCTCCGGGCGCGCCGCTCCGCGAGGCACCGGCTTCAGTTCAGCGACTGGCTCGCCATCCCGCGTAATGACAACTCCCTCGCCCTCGATAACGCGATCGAGCAATTGCGAAAGATTACTTTCGTTCTCGGCTACCGTGCGGTCATTCATGGGCAAGATATAGTGACGCCGTAGCTGCGTTGTCGAGATGAAGACGCTACCCTTCCCACAGCAAGGACCGCTCTTCTGAGGAATTTTATATGCACTACACCACGCTCGGCCGGACCGGGCTGAGAGTCAGCGTCGCCGGGCTTGGTTGCGGCGGGTTCAGCCGGCTGGGGCTGGGCACCGGCGGCGGTGAGGATGGGGCGATCGCGATCGTGCGCGGCGCGATCGAGCTCGGCGTCAATTTGTTCGATACCGCCGCGTCCTACGGCACCGAGAACGTGCTGGGCAAGGCGATCAAGTCGGTGCCGCGCGACCAGGTGGTCATCTGCACCAAGGCACCGTTCAGCTGGAGCACCGGCCGCGCCACGCCGGAGGGTATCGTCGCCGCGCTCGACACTTCGCTGCGGCAGCTCGATACCGACTATATCGATGTCTACCAGCTGCACGGCGTGCCGCCGGCAAACTATCGGCACGCACTGGAAGAGCTGGCGCCGGTGCTGCTGCGTGAGCGCGACAAGGGCAAGTTCCGTTTTCTGGGCATCACCGAGACCGCGCCGCACGACCTGCCGCACGAAACGCTGCACCAGGCGGCGCAGGACGGCGTGTGGGATGTGGCGATGGTCGGGTTTTCAATGATGCATCAGAACGCGCGCGAGCGCGTCTTCCCGCTGACCCGCGCGCACAAGGTCGGGACGCTGCTGATGTTCGCGGTGCGCAACATCTTCTCGCAACCGGGCCGATTGCAGGCGACGCTGCGCGAGCTGGCGGCCGAGGGCCAGGTCTCGCAAGCGATCGCCGACAACGACGACCCGCTGGGCTTTCTGGTGCACGACGGCGGGGCCAGCAGCGTGGTCGATGCCTGCTATCGTTATGTCCGGCACGAGCCGGGCGTTGATGTCGTGCTGTTCGGCACCGGCAGCCCGGCGCATCTCAAGACCAATATCAACTCGCTGCTCAAGCCGCCGCTGCCCGAGGCCGATCATCGCAAGATCGGTGAGCTCTTCGGGCATCTCGTCGGCGTCGGGCTTGACGCACCGCATTTGGCGAATGTGACGCGGAGGAGCTGAGCATCGCGTCAGATCAGGGCGTGGTGCCGGCCCCCAACCTGAACGGATTCTCCTTAGGCCGTCGCCTTCTGGCCGATGATGCGGCGGCCGGCGTTGATCGCGCGCAGGTATTCGATGCCTTCGGCGGCGATGGCGTCGCCGACCATCGTGTCGCCCTCGGCGTCGAGCTCGTTGGTGTCGACCCAGGCGGGTAGATGTGGATCGTGCGGTCGGTGATGATCCCGGCCTTGAGCAGCGTCTTCACCAGCACGCGGAAGATGTTGCTGCCCTCGCGCAGCGAATTCTTCCGGCCGCCGCTGAACGCCTCCCGCACCGACTCGCGCAGAATTTTCACGTCGAGCCCAACGGCTTCGTAGATATAGGCGCGCTGGGCGATGCTCGACAGGTTGAACAGCAGCATCTCGAAGACCTGCGCCGCCCAGTCCTCGACGCGCTCATGCTCCTCGCGGCTGAGGCGCGGAATGGTGCGGTCGGCCCAGATCTTCCCGAATTTGTGGTGGAACGCCTCGTCGGTCATGACCAGTTGCACCAGCCGCTTCAAGAGCGGGTCGCGGGTGTGCGCGTGGATGCCGGCGAAGGCGCCCATCGCCAGCCCTTCGAGCAGCATCTGCATGCCGACGAGCTTTTTGTAGACGATCGGCGATTTGACGATGTCGTCGAGGAACTCGCCGAGCACCGGCCCGACCGGGTAGGGCGTGCCCCATCGCACTGCGATGTAGCGGCTGAACGCCGCGACATGGCGCGCCTCCTCGCGCGCCTGGTTGGCGGCGTATTCCTGCGCACCGGGGTCGAGCAGGATGTCGCACAGCGACGCGGACAGCGACAAGGCGCCCTGCTCGCCATGCAGGATGTTCGACATCGTCCAGCGCTGGATCTCGTTGGCGAGGCGGATTTTCGTGCGCTCGTCGAGATGCGCGGTGGCGGCGCAGTTGAGCTCGGGGAAGCGCTCGAGCGGCATGATCGTTTCGGCGGCGAGGTCGAACGGCGCCGCGAAATCGAGATAGGCCGGGTTGTGCGGGTCCCAGAAATGGTCGTGGGTCGCGCCGATGATGCCGTCGAACGCGTCGGAGCGCCGCGGATAGCGGTCGACCGCGACCATCGCCGCGAAATCGTCGGGCGCGACGGTCTCATAGGCCGGGTCGTGGGTGATGTGGGCATCGGCCGGGAACTGCGCCGTCATCGGGGACCTCCTTCGGCACGGCGAGACTCTATCACAACCACCCTGCCGGTTCTGCTATCAGAAGCGCGAGACCGCAAAGGGAGGCCGCGATGCCCCGCATCAACCGCGCGATCGAGCTGCTGGCCGAGAGCCAGGCGATCTACTATATGGGCGCCCATACCGGACATGTGCTGACCGTTGCTCAGGGTCGAGAAGATTCAAACACTTGGGCCGACTATATTAATGTCGGCATGGAGCATGGCGCGTTCGACATGACGGGGCTCGCGCACTACATGCAAGGCCTGGTCGAAGGCGGGCCGACGCGTTCCGGCCACCACGCGCCGACGGTCATCGTCGAGGCGCCGGTCAACGGCATCGACGAGGACCATGTGCGCTTCAACGCCTGGCAGTTCCGTCAGATTCTGGGGCGCGGGGTGCATGGTGTGCTGCTCTGCCAGTGCGAAACCGCCAGCGCGGCGCGCGTCTTTGTCGAGAGCTGCCGCTACCCGCATCATCACGACGGCGTCGACATTTCCCAGCCGACGGCGCTGCAGCGCATGCAAGGCGCGGCACTTTCGCCGCCAATCGGCGGTCTCGGCGTCGGCACGCGCGGGCGCGGCTCGGAAGCGAGCGCGGCGCCGATCTGGGGCGTGTCGCCGCCGGAATACATGGAACTGTGCGACCCCTGGCCGCTCAACCCGAAGGGCGAGCTGCTGCTCGGGGTGAAGCTCGAAAGCCCGGAGGGCATCACCCATTGCGAGGAAATATTGGCGACGCCGGGGCTGGGCTTCGCCGAGCTGGGGCCGGGCGACCTGTCGCTGGCGCTCGGCTACAGGGAGATGCCGCGCGACAAATACCCGCCCGAGATGGCCGAGGCGCGCGAGCGCGTGCTCGCCGCGTGCAAGAAGAACGGCCCCGCCTTTCTCGAAATCGGCACGCCGGACAACATCAAGACCAAGATCGACCAGGGCGTCCGCATCATCGCCGGCCACAGCGAAGAAGCCGCCCGCATCGGCCGGGCGTATCAGCGGCGGACGATGCGGGTTTAGCAGCCGGTCCATCGCGGTCGCCATCCCCTGTTATCGCTGTTGTTTGCGCGAAATTATCAGGCGGAACAGGTGCTATGCGCTGGTCACGGATGGGTTTTGCCGAGAGGGTCTTTGCCATCTCAAAGGGTCATCCCCCGCGTTGGCCGGGCGCCTCGCGTTCCGCCACCGGTCGCCGCTCCGGATTCAGATACTGCCAGATCTCGGCGTCGCGTCCGTACACGTCCGCGCGAAATTGCAACCGGCCATCGACATCCGCGAACGCCGTCTCGTACACCACGAATACCGGCACGGGCGTTGGCAGACCGCTTCGGGTGGTGTTGCCCGTCGCGATCGTTTGATCGATCGCATCGACCGGCTGCTGCATCAGCAGAGCGGCCAGTTCCCGCGGGTTCTCCACCCTGATGCAGCCATGACTGATGCGGCGGTTGTCGCGGCTGAACAGATTTTTTGACGGGGTGTCGTGCAGATAAACATCAAACCGGTTCTGCATCTCGAACATTAATTGCCCGAGCCCGGAGTTGGATCCCGCCAACTGCTGCAGCCCGCCATTGGGCAGCATGACCATGTTGTGCTGTGCCAAATAATTCGGGTCGCGACTGGCCTTCGGCAGGATCTCGTCTGTTGTGATGTCCTGCGGGATGTTCCATGGCGGGTTGAACAAAATTCCGTCGATTGTGGCCTGGAACTCCGGACTCTGATTGCGCCTCTCATCTTGGCCGACAATGACCCGCGTGGAGAAAACCGGCCGATCGTCGCGGTAAAGCACCACCCGCTCGTCAGCAACGTTGACCCAGACGCGGTCTGTCGGCAGCCGCCGCGGCAGCCAGCGCTCGCGTTCGAGGTTTACCTCAATCTCGCGCAGGCGGGGCGCCGCGGTCTTGCCGCCGCCCGGGACGCCTGCCTGGAAGTTCTGCAAAGCCTGGCGCAGCAGCCGGTAGGTCGGCGTCGTCGGCGCCAGCGTTTCGATCGCCGCGGCGGGATCGGGGCTGCCGATAACAGCGTCGAGCGCGGCAGTGACATCGATCGGCGTCGGCGTTAGAGCCTCGTCATCTCTGCGGCGCTCAACCGGCATGACCCCGCGCGCCAGCGCGTCGGCATAGGATAGGAAGGCGTCCGAGAGCAGCAATTCCCGGTCGAGTGGCGGCAAATTTGCTGCCGCCCGCAGCAAATTTGCGTGAAACAGTTCCGGGGCGAGGCCGTGATCGCCGGCGCGCAACACGGCATTCATCAGGGAATTCGCCTGCACCTGCCGGATCGTCCATACCGGCGCGAAACCATGGCGCGCATAGAAACGTCGCAGCAATCCGACGTTCAGCCGTTCACCGCCGACGACCAGCTCGGATGCGCTGTTGATCAGCTTGCCGAGATCCGCGTTGGCATACCCCGCTATCGGGGCGCGCGGTGACGGCACGAAAGCGGACCCCAGCTCCTGGTCCGCCGCAAGAACTGCCGGCGCGGTAAACACGCATGCTGCGGCGAGCGCAAGCGCGCCGCCGGCAATCGGTCTGACGCGTGCCGGAAGATCACTCGTCGAGAAGCTGCTTAATGGGAACAAGGTAGCCTCACCGAAAGCGTTAACCCCGGCGCGGCTTGCGCTGCCGCCGGTCGAAAAACAGCGGCACGCGTTCGCGGTTCCGAACCGAGCTTGGATAAAACCCGCACGCGATAGCCTTTCTGGAACGATTGTGCGCGCCAGAGCGACGTTTCTTCAAGCCAGTAAAGGACGCTCTTTCGTTTGATAAACTCAGCGATGTGGCCCGCCGTCTGCATCGGAGCGGTGCAGTGCGGAAGCGACCAAAGCGCGCGTTATGCGATGACAGGGAACCAGGGACGCAATTCGACGTTTCCCTTTGCTGGTAATCGCTCTTCGATTGACCTATTGTCGAGCCTGTCAACTGTGGAGGAATGAATGTCAGAAAAATCGGCTCGCCGCAGGCAGTTGCGCAATGCGGCCCTGGTTACCGTTCTGGTTCCCGCGGCACTCCTCGCGGCTTGCGCGCCGGCTCCGGCTCCGGCTCCGCCGCCACCGCCACCGATGGCCGCCCCGCCCCCGCCACCTCCGGTTCCGGTTGTCCGCGGCTAACAGGGGCTAGTCGCGGCACGGAATGCGCAACGATCCGATCCGCGATTATCGACCAAATTGACCTGACCACCGTCAAGACAGGCACGGGCGAGCATCAAAGAGGCGCGTAAGCCAAGCGCGCCCGTGCTATCTGGACTGCCGGCCGCATTGCCTGCGCCGCAACGGCGAC
The DNA here is from genome assembly GCA_963778385.1 of uncultured Alphaproteobacteria bacterium. Lineage (GTDB taxonomy): Bacteria > Pseudomonadota > Alphaproteobacteria > ATCC43930 > CGMCC-115725 > DATARH01. The sequence continues at coordinate 333,020 of CAVZUA010000002.1, forward strand.
AGGTTGCTACCGTGCGCCGAATGCACTTGCCTTTGACGCCCGACCTGGGCGCAGCGACGCGTGTCCCTCATGGCCACGGGCCACGGTTCTGTCGCGTCGTGTTGTCGGGTCGGAAACGGCGCAACGCCGACGTGGCCATCATGGCGACGCGATGACCTTGGCTGTCGCCAACACGGCGATCTCCTCTTCCGAGTAGCCGGCATCGGCCAGCACTTCGCGGCTGTTCTCGCCGAGGTCGGCGACGTGCGGCACGGCGGCGGCGCGGGAGGCGGTGAGGCGGAAGGGCGGGTTGAGGGCGAGGAAACTGCCGCCTTTGTCGTGGATTTCGGCGAGCGAGTGGCGGTGCACGAGCTGCGGGTCCTGCATCGCCTCGGCGACGGTGCGGTACGGTGAGGACGGCACGCCGTGGCGGTCGAAGATCGCCTGCACTTCGGCGGTCGGCAGCGTCGTCGACCATTGCTCCAGCTCATCCATCAGCTGGCCCCAGTTGATGCGCCGGTTCTGGTATCGCTCGAAGCGCGGGTCGGTCAGCCAGTCCTGGCGCCCGGCTGCCGCCGCCATGCTCTGGAAGGTGCGCTCGCTGGCGACCGACAGGTTGACATACCCGTCCTTGGTCGCGACCGGGCCGAAGATCGGCCGCGGCGGCAGCGGCACGTCGAATTGCGAGTTCTGCAACTCCCCCAGGGTCAGCGACAGCATGCTTTCGAGCATCGATACGTCGATCATCTGACCCTGGCCGGTCACGTGGCGCTGAACCAAAGCGGCGTTGATCGCGCCGAAGGCGTAGGTGCCGCTCAGCACGTCGGCGATGAAGATGCCGCAATAATCGGGGCGGCGCGGCTCCAGCTGGTGCGCGATCTGCGCCAGGTCATAGCCGGAGCTGGCATGGATCACCGGCGCATAGGCCGGGCGGCCCGCCGAGGGCCCGGTCTGGCCGTAGCCGGAGATCGCGCAATAGATGATCGCCGGGTTGACACCCAGCAGCTTCGGGTAATCCAGCCCGAACCGCGCCATCACGCCCGGCCGGAAATTCTCGACGACGACATCGGCGGTCTTCACCAGACGATACACGATTTCGACCGCTTCCGGGCGTTTGAGGTCGAGCACGAGGCTCTTCTTGCCGGTGTTCAACTGACCGAACGAGGTGCTGGCGCCGTTCCGCAGCGGCAGGCGCGAGCGCATCATGTCGCCCTCGGGCGCCTCGATCTTGATCACCTCGGCGCCGAGATCGGCCATCAGCCGCGTGCAATGCGGACCGGCGATCGTCGTGGTGAAATCGAGCACGCGAATTCCGGCAAGAGCGTCGGGCATCGGTCCTCCCCTGTCATGGCGAGCGAAGCGGTTTCGGCGCATTTCGCTCAGGCAGAGCGAGATTGCGTTGTCGGCGCACGACCCGCAATGACGAAGGCCGGGCGGCAGCGATGGAACGGTTGCCCTGCCGCGACAAAAAGGCGAACAATCGCGAAAAAACGCGCCGAACGGGAACTGCCTGGAGGGAAGAGCAATATGCGGAGGTTCGCCGGGACAGTGCTCCTCTTTGCCTCGGCCCTGTTCTGCGGCGGGGCGTTGGCGCAGCAGCAGCCGATGGCGCTGCCCGAGGTGACGGTCACTGCCCCGGCCAGCCCGAACGAGGTGAGGCCGACATCGCAGGGCGCGCCCGGCAATCCGTATTTCGGCAATGTTCGGGTCGAGGAGACGAAATGGCCGGAGGTGCCTTGCGCCGCGTCGCGGGTCGGCGCGGCGACGCCCGGCACCTGCCGGCGCGGCCCGCCGCAAATCAATTTGAGCGCGGCGACAGCCAGGGATCGCGGCAGCTCTCGAACTGTCAGATCGCCCACGATCTGGTGATCAGCGCAGTGGGCGGCCTGGCCTTCGAGGCCGACAGCCTGGTGTTCGACCCCTATTACATCAGCGGCATCGGGCATCAGCGGCAGGATTGCTATGTCGAGTCGATCCCCCGCAACCTGCAAGGACAATTCGTCGACATGAACCAGGTCGCCCGCCAGGGCACCGGCTGGAGCAACTTCACCGACAGCGGCGACCTCGCCTCGATGGAGTTCACGGTCGGAGCCGATAACTGCCTGGCGATCGAGAAACGCGGCCCGCGCTGGGGCGGCGGCTATACCTGGCTGATCCACGCCACCATCTGCCGCAAGGACCGCCAGCCGGTCGATGCCGGCAATGTCGCGACCGTGCTGCAGGCGATCAATATACGCGAACGCGATCCGAACGGCCTGGGCCGCTAGACCATTCGCGGCGATGCTCATCGTTGCCGCGCCCGCGCGGCGGCGGCCTGACATCGCGTTGTCACCGTGTTGTGCTGCACTCGCCTCATCTGGGGGAGCCGGATGCCATGACGAAGCAGGACAGCGAATTCAATCTCGAACTCAGCCGCCGCAAGCTGCTGGCCGCGGCGGGGATTGCCGGCGGCGCGGCGGTCGCGGCGACGCTGGTCGGCCCCGGCGTGGCGCTGGCCGCGCCCGACGCGCCCCCCTCGGCCGATCCGCTGACGACGCCCCCGGTCGGCGGATTGCACCTGCAGTTCGGCGCCGATGCGTCGTCGGAGATGGTCGTCTCCTGGCACGCGCTGCAAGCGGTGCGCAATCCAAAGGTCATGCTCGGGTCACTCGACGGCAAATTCGATCGCGTCGTCGACGCGAAAGAGGTCAGCTACACCGACACGAAGTCCAAGCAGCTCGTCTACGCCTATCACGCCAAGCTCGACCGGCTGCAACCGGATACGGGCTATTTGTACGGCGCGACCCATGACGGCGCCGTCGCGGAATTCGCGACGTTCCGCACCGCGCCGCGCGGGCGAACGGCCTTCACCTTCACCAGCTTTGGCGACCAGGCGACGCCGACCTTGGGCAAGAAATACAAGCCGCCCGAGGGCGTCACAATCGCGAACCCGCCGTTGGTGAACGACAATCTCGGCTCGCCGGCGGCGGCCGACACGGTGCTCGGCGTCGAGCGGGTACGGCCGCTGTTCCACCTGCTCAACGGCGATCTGTGCTACGCCAATCTGGCCGAGGACCGGGTGCGCACCTGGTGGGACTTCTGGGAGAACAACAGCCGCAGTGCGCGCAAGCGGCCATGGATGCCAGCGGCCGGCAACCACGAGAACGAGCTCGGCAACGGGCCGTTCGGCTTTCTGGCCTACCAAACCTATTTCTCGCTGCCAGAGGCGGCCGGTCACAGCGATGCGACCCGTGGGCTGTGGTACGCCTTCACCGTCGGCGCGATGCGCGTGGTCAGCCTCAACAACGACGACGTGGTGTATCAGGACGGCGGCAATTCCTATGTCCGCGGCTATTCCGAGGGCGCGCAGAAGGCCTGGCTGGAAAAGGAGCTGGCCGCGGCGCGCGACAACCGCGACATCGACTGGATCGTGGTGTGCATGCACCAGGTGGCGATCTCGACCGTCGACAAGTTCAACGGCGCCGATCTCGGCATCCGCCAAGAATTTGTACCGCTGTTCGACAAATACGGCGTCGACCTGGTGGTGTGCGGCCACGAGCACCATTACGAACGCTCGCACCCGATCCGCGGCGCCGAGCAGAACCCGACGTTGACACCGGTGCCCGTGGCGACCGCCATCGACTTCATCGACACCACCAAGGGCACGGTGCACATGGTGATCGGCGGCGGCGGCACCTCGGCGCCGTCGAACACGCTGTTCTACGACCCGCCGGCCTGCCGGGTGATCACCGCGGTCGGCGAGTCCGACCCCAAGACCGGCAAGCGCCCGCCGGTCTACGTGAAAGAGCCGGCGCCGTGGTCGGCGGTGCGCAACGCCGCGCATTCTTACGGATTTGCGGCGTTCGCGGTCGATCCGGGGACAAAGCCCGGCGATTTCACGACGATCAAGGTGACGTATTACGACGTGCTCGGCACGGACGGGCAGCTTGCCGCATTCGAGAGCTTCACGCTGCGCCGCCCACGCCGAGACGCCTGACGTCGACTGTTGCCTTCGCCGGGTTTTGACCCGGCTCCACGAATGAGCTGAACCTGTTCGTGGAACCGGCGCAAAAGCCCTTGGGGAGTTATGTATGGGTCTCTGAGCTTGCGATCGCACACCAAAGTTCTAATTCGGGAAGCACCACGCCGGTATGCGGCTACCAGGATCGCAGTCAATGCAGATCGCGCCGATCCGCTTTGTGCGCTTAACCGTTACTCCCGGCGGACAGCCGCGTTCCGTCCACGGCTTATTCCAACCAAACAGCCTCGCCCGGCGACAGTGCTGACCTGAATCCTCGTCGTCGCGCAATATCTTTGCAATGCTTGTATCCACGAACAAGCTATTGTTGTGAAAGGCTCGATAGAGCTGGTTCTTGGTTGTTGTGCCCTCTACAAGGGGCCCATACGCGAATAGCACGGCCAAAGCTGATTTTAGTTTCGTTGCGCTTCTTAAGCGCAGAATATCGGCCGCAATCTGACTGATGTAATAAAGCTCATTATGTTTAATTCGCGGTAGTCGAATCGCTTTAAATTCAATAGCCATTTTCAATTCAGGAATATAACAATCAACTTGAGCTTTCTTCCTGCCGAGGAAGAATTGCTTTCCGCCAAAATCGTCGATAGATGACTCTTTTCTGCAAAATCCTTTTGGCAGTTTCGCTTCAAATGCTGTCACAAACTGCTTTTCGATGCCAGTTTCTTTATCTTCAACCTCGACAGCCGCAATGTGCGAAACGATATCGGCTTCGCTTTCTTCCAGTGCACGATCGAGAGCATCCCACAACATTCGAACCGGCATCGGAGTTCTTTCTACCTAATCGCTCTGAAACCATCGAGCGAGCACGCCCAATGGGGGTTTACGATCACCAAACACAACCCCAAGGGCGTTCGGCTCGACGCTATGTGCTCCCAGAGCCGGACGTCGTCGTGCCGACGGCCATGGGGGGCGCAGCCGATGCTTGATTGCGCGCCAACCTACACCGCACCGTTCTGGTGAAACCCGGCGATCTTGGCGGCATCGTAGCCGAATTCCTTGAGGACCTCGTCGGTGTGCTCGCCCTGGTCGGGGGTGGGTTTGAGGCGGTCGGGTTGCGGGTAGGCGCTCATGTGGATCGGCTGGCCGACGATGTCGAAGGTGCCGAGCTTGGCGTGGTCGACCGGGCGGCGGATTTTGAGGTGCTGGACCTGCGGGTCGGCGAAGACCTGGTCGATCGTGTTGATCGGGCCGCACGGCACGCCGGCCTTGCTGAGCGCGTCGATCCAGAATTGGCTCGGCTTTGAGCGCACCACGTCGTTGAGATGGGCGATCAGCGCCGGGCGGTTTTTGGCGCGGGCGACGACCGTGGCGAAATCGGGATTGGTCGAGAGGTCCTTGTCGCCGGCCACCTCGCAGAATTTCTTCCACAGACTGTCGCCGGAGGCCGCGATGTTGATAAAGCCGTCGGCGGTCTGGAACATGCCCGTGCCGGGCGAGGTCGGGTGGAAATTGCCCTCCTGCTTGGCGACCTCGCCCTTCATCGTGTAGCGCGAGGCCTGGAAGTCGAGCATGAAGATCTGCGCTTCGAGCAGCGAGGTGTGCACCCATTGCCCCTCGCCGGTGCGCTCGCGCGCCAGCAGCGCTAGGGTAATCGCGTTGGCGAGCAGGATGCCCGCCGAGGTGTCGTTGATGGCGATGCCCACACGGGTCGGGCCTTGGCCGGGATGCCCGGTGATCGACATCAGCCCGCCCATGCCCTGGGCGATCTGGTCGACCCCGGCGCGGCCCTCATAGGGGCCATCCTGGCCAAAGCCGGAGATGCTGCCGTAGACGATGCGCGGGTTGACCTGCTTCACCGCCTCGTAATCGATGCCGAGCCGGTGCTTTACGGTGGACTTGAAGTTCTCGACGATGACATCGGCCTTTTTCGCCATCGTCATGAAGATCTCGTGGCCTTCCTTCGATTTCAGGTTCAGCGTCAGCGAGCGCTTGTTGCGGTGCAGGTTCTGGAAATCGGGCCCGTCGCGGCGGCTGCCGGTGGCATCGGTCTGCTCGCCGGGCTGCTCGATCTTGATCACATCGGCGCCCCAATCGGCCAGTTGACGCACCGCGGTGGGGCCGGCGCGATGCGCGGTCAGGTCGAGCACTAGAAAGCCGTTGAGGGGCAGCGCGGTCATGGCGGTCTCCGATGAAGCGGAGCCGCCATGCTAACGCGCTTTGAGGTGTGGGAGCGAGCGGCTTGTCCGGCGCGGAGGGAGCCCGCACACGCAAGAAAGCTCCCCACCCGCTGGGTGGGGAGCTTCAGCAGCAAAGGTCAGCTATTCGACGGTGCGCGTGCGGGTAACGGTGCCGCTGACCGGGTCGTGCACGGTCCGCGAGCGGACGGTCTCGTTGCCGTTGATCAGTTTGCGCTTCGTCACCATCTCGCCGCGATGGTTGATAAAGCGCTTGGTGATGGACGTACCGTGGTCCGACTGATGGATGGTGGTCATCGCGGGGCCGACGGGCTCGGCCAGAGCCACACCTGAGACCATGGCCAACGCCGCCGAGGCGGCCAACGCATATCGCAGCATTGTCTTCTCCTCCCATTCCAAATAGATGTAGGCTAACCGCGTTCGCTAACGCTAGTTCCGTCTCAGAAATGACGTTGTTCATTTTGGAGTTGCAAGACTTTGATAAACTACAGAGCGCGGAAGTTGAGCTTCTTTTGACACCGCAATTTCACGGTTAACGAAGATAAGTTCCAAATTATCTGTTCGATTTACGTCTTGACGGCTCTACTAGAGATTAAGACTACATCGCCTGTGGGATCGATAGGCCGGATATCGATCCGGCTCTTGTCATATGATGGGGTCGACAATCCGCGGGGAGCGACCCGAACAATGACTGCGAATGACCCTGCCGAGGCCGTTGAGCTGGAGCACACCGCGGACTGGCGGATCAAGAAGCTCGGCGAGAACCCCGGCGACGCCGAAAGCGCTCGCGCGGCCGAGCTACTGCAAAAGCTGGCGAACGAGGTTCGAGCGCTCACCGGCTCTCCGGTCTATCGGGAATACCAGGCGATCTGCGGCTGGCTCGACGAGTTCGACGGCATGGCGGAACTGGGCGAATATGCCCACGAGTACCGGATGCGGATCGGCGTCGACCGGTTTCCGGCGAGCGGTGAGGCGTATCTTCGCGCGCTGATCGGTTTCGCCAAGGACACATTTGGAGGCCCCTGACCGATGCCCGCCACGATGATGACCGCGCACCGGCGCGATGTCTCCGATGAAGATCGGCTGGTGCAGTTCCGGTCGGACGGGCTCGGTTTGTCGCCCGCCGCCTATGGACGGCTGCTCGCCGCGATCGCCGAGACGCGCGGCATCGCCATCGACGATTACTCGCGGAACGGCGTCGTGGCCGAGCTGGAAGCGCGCATGGCGGCGCTGCTGGGCAAGGAAGCGGCGGTGTTCCTGCCGACCGGCACGCTGGCCAACCACCTCGCGGTGCGGCGTCTCGCGCGCCACGGCAAGCGCGTCCTGGTCCAGGCGGAGAGCCACCTCTACAACGACGAGGGCGACTGCGCCCAGCAGTTGAGCGGCCTCAACTTGGTGCCGCTGGCGCCAGGCCGGGCGACGATCACCCTGGCCGAAGTCGAGCGCGCGGTCGCCGGGGCGCCCGAGATGCGGGTCGCGGCGCCAGTCGGGGCGATCTCGATCGAGACGCCGGTGCGCCGCGCCGCCGGCGACGCATTCGATCCGAGCGAGCTGCGCGCGATCTCTGGCTTTGCCCGGGCGCGCGGCATCGGGCTGCATCTCGACGGGGCGCGGCTGCTGCTCGAAGCCGCCTATACCGGTATCGCCCCCGTCGAGACCGCGGCGCTGTTCGACACGGTCTATGTCTCGCTGTGGAAATACCTCAACGCGGCGAACGGGGCGATCCTCGCCGGCCCACGCGACCTGCTCGACGGGCTCTACCACGAGCGCCGCATGTTTGGCGGCAGCCTGCCGCGGGCCTGGCCCGACGCGGCGGTGGCGCTGCATTTTCTCGACGGCTTTGTCGAGCGTTTTGCCGCGGCGGTGAAGGCCGCCGATGCGGTGCTGGCGGCACTCAATGAGCATCCGGCAGCGCGGGTCGAGCGGTCGCGCGCGGCGACCAACGTCGCGATCCTGCGTATTGCCGGGGCCAATGCCGCGAGCCTGCCGCAGCGGCTTGCGGCGCAGGGCATCGGCATTCGTGCCGCACGGCAGGTTTCCGCCGGCGGCGCGGAATTCACGCTGCACACCAACGAGACGGTCGTGCACCGCCCGGTGACCGAGATCGTAGGCGCCTTTGCCGCGGCTTTCGACGAGGCTGGATAGACCTTGTGTGCCTCCTTCGAGACGCCGCCGGCTTCGCCTGCTCCTCAGAGCCAGACGCGAAATGCGTTGTGGCGTCATCTGAGTGCTTTTTTTCTCGTCATTCCGGGGCATCGTGCAGCGATGAACCCGGAACCCATGAACACGGACCTCGAAAAAGCGCGTTCCGACGCCGTAACCACATCGGAGCAGACCGCGTTCTTGGGTTCCGGGTTCGGCCCTGCAGGCCGCCCCGGAATGACGAGCTAATTTCAAAGAGCTCGCGTGAGCGGGCGTCTCGAAGGACTCAACGAAAACTCGCGGCCGCTAGCTTTCCAAAAACTCGGCGAAATAGTCCTCGACCGCCACACTGCGTTTGGTGATGCCGAGATCGAAGGCTTGTTGGCAGAAGGCTTCGATGGTGGCGCGGTTGCGCTCGTAGCCGTCCTGGTGGAAGTCGGCGCCCATCAGCGCCTCGGTTTCTTCGAGGTCGCGGTCGACCCAAGGCGACACGTAAGGGAAGTTGCGCACCGCCGCGGCGAACATGGCGTTCGAGCGGATAAAGGCGTCGGTCAGGCTGTGCGCCAGTGTCTTGTCGCGTTCCCAGACCTCGCGGCGCAGCACGATGAGGTGCTGCGGCGGATAGATTCCGGTGGCCTTGAAGTAGTCGCGCTCGACGGCGCGGCAATCCGGGAACAGGCGGACGATCGGGCCGTCTTTCGGGTGATAGCGCGCCGGGCGCGGCGGGCTGTAGATCGCTTCGAGATCACCGGCGAGCAGCATTTCCGACAGAAAGCGCTCCGGCGGCACGGGATGCACGCCATCGGGCAGCGCCGCGTGGTGCTGGGCGCTCCACCCCTTGTCGACATCGCCGATCCACCATTCGAGGCGAGCGGGGGACACGCCGACGAAATTGAGGAAATGGCGGTACCAGATCGAGCCGCTCGCCACCCAATCATACATGCCGACCCGCTTGCCGATCAGGTCGGCCGGCGTACGGATTGCGCCGTCGTTACGGATGTAGAGGTCGCGGGCGGTGAAGTTTCTCAGTGGGAACACCGGCAGCGCGACAAAGCTGCGGTCGCCATTGTCGATGCGGCGCAGATGACCGGCCATCGAGGCTTCGCCGCCCTCGACGCTCGGATCGTTGATCGCCCGGCGCAGCATCTCGGCGCGCGCCGGCCAGTCGCCGCCGGTGCCGTGGATAAGGGTCAGGTCGATGCCTTCGGGCTCGATGTCGCCGATCATCAGCGGCGCGAGCCGGGTATAGTCGGCGCAGGTCAGGCGGATCGGGATGGCGGCCATTGACGCTCCCTCGTTGCGCCCCGGGCCATTGTCGCGACGGCGGGGCTTCTGTCAGAGTACGGCCAGCGCGTCCCCTGGCGAAAGGCTTCCCGATGACCGTGCATTTCGGCGCCCTGATCCCCTCGACCAACACGACCGTCGAGAACGAATACAGCCATCTGCTGCCGGCTGAGGTGATGCAGGCGCATTACGGCCGGCTGATGAGCAGCAATCACGGCGCCTCTCCCTTCGCCTCTCCGCTCGACGCCGATGTCGGCTACCAGGCGAAGCTGCTCGGCACCGCGCGGGTCGAGATGATCGCGCTGATCCAGACCTCGGCCTGCCTCTTCAAGGACGATTACGACGAGACCACCTGCGCGCGGATCACCGAGCATTCGGGCTGTGTCCCGGCGATCACTTCGGCGATGGCGATCGGCGAAGCGCTGAAGGCGCTCGGCGCGCGGCACATCGCGCTGGTCTCGCCCTATTCGGAAGAAGTCAACGCCCGCGCTCGGCATTATTTCGAGAGCAAGCACGCGGTGAAGATCGCCGCGCTCGAAGGCTTCGCGGCCAAAAACTCCTACATGATCGGCAAGCTCGGCCCGGAGAATGCGCGCGACGCCTTCGCCCGCATCGACCGGCCGGAGATCGAAGCGTTTGTCGTGCCGGGCGGCAATTTCCCGACCATGGCCTCCGTGCCGGGATGGGAGCGGGAGTTCAAGAAGCCGGTGGTGACGACGAACCAGGCGACGGTGTGGGCGATCCTTCGCCGGCTTGGCCGCAAGGACCGCATCCCCGGCCTCGGCAAGCTGCTGGAAATGCCGGCCTAGCTCGATGCGGCTGGCGGCGGTTCGAGCGCGAGGAGCTTGGGGGCGCCAACGTTCTCGACAACGGCCTCGTCGATGTCATGGCGGGCCGCAAAGACGCGGTGCGCGGTGCGGCCAATCATGTGGGTGAGGGCCGCATCGAACCCGCCGGCAACCACACCGCCGAGCAGCGGCACCAACCTGCCGAGCCCGGCGATGCCGCGCGAACCGGCGATCCCCAGGGCGGCAACATGCCCGGCATGCCGTGATTTGTTGAACAGCAGGGGTGCGGCCCAGCCCGCCGTGTCACGGCCGAGCCGCGTGCCAAACCGTATCCCGGCGTCACGCAAGGTGTCCGCGGCCTTTGAACCCGACAGGCAGGCGAGAACCAGCATCCGCACTTGCGCGCTGCGGATATCATGCCCATGCAGGTGTGCGATGGCCGCGACCAGCCGCGTCTGGAGGTAGAGCGCACCCGCGAGGTTGGCGGGCAAAGCGATCGGCAGCGCGACAAAGCCGCCGCAACCCGTCGCGAAGCCGGTCACACCGGCCATCCGCGTATGCGCGGCGATGACCGCCCTCACCGCGTCGTCCAACGCTGGATGCTCTGCGGCGTATTGCGCCGCCATTTCCTCGGCACCGGCAAAACCCGGCATGCCATCGACCGCTTTGCCATAGGCCCAGTCGAACGCCTGCATCAACGGTGCGACGATGGGACGGCCGCGCGCGGCGCCCGCCACGGCGAGATTTCGTACCGCATTGGTCAAGGATTTCATCGGGCTTATGTGGCACCGCCGGATCGCGCCCGCAATCCGCCGCCTCCCGCGGCCCCAGCCAACCGCCGGGATACCTGCTTGGATTATCGTGCGGCGGCGAATAGGCTAAATTCAATAGGCTAAGTCTTTGCGAGTCCGCGATGCGCACCGTCAACATCGACGAAGCGAAAACCCATCTGTCGCGACTGGTGCAACGGGCGGCGAACGGTGAACCCTTTATCATTGCTAAAGCCGGGAAGCCATTAGTCAAGGTGGTGCCGCTGGATGCACCAAGCGAAGGCAAGAAAATCTGCCGGATCGGCATGCTCGAGGGCGGGCCGCTGCCTCACCCGGGGACATAACGTCTAACGGTGCCCGTTACGCACCGAAAATTGCACCGGCAAGGTCAGGACGAGTTGCGCGCCCGGTACCTCGGGCGGGGGGGCGGGCAAGGGTTGCGCGCGCTGGATCAGCGCGGTGACTTCTTCGTCGAGCAATGCGAAGCCGGAGCCCTTCTCGATCTGTGCGGAGAGGACATGGCCGGTGCGGTCCATCGTAAAGCGCAGATAGACGACGCCTTCCTGGTGCTGCTCCTGCGCGAGGCGCGGGTAGCGCTTGTAGCGCTCCAACCAGGCGACCAGTTGCGCCTGCCAACTCGCCCGCGTTGCACCGGGGTTCCCCGCCGGCGGTGCGGCTGCCGGCGCAGGCGGCGCGGAAACCGCCGGCGCCGCGGGGGGTGGCGGCTGCTCGGGCTTGACCGCGGGCGGATGCTCCACCGGCTTTGGCTTGGCCTGGGGTGGCGGCTTGGGGATCGCCACAGCGGGCTTCGGCGCCGGACTCGGCTCGACCTTGGGCAGCGGAATATCGGGCAGCGGCGGTAAGGGCGGCGGCGGCACGAGAGGCTGCACCCGGGGCTCGGGAACAGGCTCCGGCACGGGCACCGGCGGCGCGGGCTGCGGCGGTGACGGCACCGGCGCCAGATCGATCATGATCGCGGGCGGTGACGTGTCGCCCGCACTCAGCGCGATCGGCCGCCACAGCAGATACAGACCCGCCGCGACATGCAGCAGCAGCACAACGGCGAAGCTGACGCTCCACCGGCCCAACTCGGCGCGGTTGTTCCGGAAAGGACTTGCCGCGGCAACGGTCATTGCGATGGCTGCGTCTCGAGCCCGACGAGGGCGATCTTGAGGTATCCGGCGGCGCGCAGCAGGTTCATCGTCTGCATCAGCTCGCCGTAGTCGATCTGCTTGTCGGCGCGCAGAAAGACGCGCTGCTCCTTGTCGGCATTGGAGGCCGCGTCGAGGGCGCCGGCGAGGGCGCTTTCGGCGACTGTCGCATCGCCCAGCGCCAGCGTGTGGTCGGCCTTGATCGTCAGGAAGAGCGGCTTGTCGGGGCGCGGCTGTCGCTGTGCGGTCGAGACCGGCAGATCGACAGCGATGTCGACGGTCGCGAGCGGTGCCGCCACCATGAAGATGATCAGCAGCACCAGCATCACGTCGATAAACGGCGTGACGTTGATCTCGTGGTTCTCCGGCAGGTCGTCGTCGCCGTGATGGAGCAGCAAGGCCATCGGCTACTCCGCCGCGGCGCGCAATTTTGGCGCGCGGGCGCCGCGGTCGAGCTCGCGCGACACCAGCCGCAGCACGGCGGCGGCGGCGTCCGCCGTAATCGCGCGGCAACCGGCGGTCTTGCGGGCGAAGAGGTTGTAGATCACCACCGCCGGGATCGCCGCGACGAGGCCCAGGGCGGTCGCCAGCAAGGCCTCCGCGATGCCCGGCGCGACGACCGCGAGGTTTGTCGTCTGCGTCTTCGCGATGCCGATAAAGCTGTTCATGATGCCCCAGACAGTGCCGAACAGCCCGACGAACGGCGCGGTCGCGCCGATCGTCGCCAGAACGCCGGTGCCGTGCGACATCGCACGGCCGGCCGCCGCCTCGATGCGTTCGAGCCGCGAGGCGACACGTTCCTTGATCCCCTCCGGCGAGGCGTCGGGATCATTGTGCAACTCGGCAAGCGCGGCGCGGACAAAGTCGGCGGGCGGTCCCGGCGGTCCGCCATCCGCCTCGGCCAGCGTCCGGGCCGCGTCAAGCGCGGCCAGCGCGGCGGTCAGCCGACGCCGCAGCGTGAACAGCTCGATCGCCTTGGCGAGCCACACCGTCCAGGTCACGACCGAGGCGATCGCCAGGCCGATCATCACCGCTTTGACGATGTTGTCGGCGGTCTGAAACATGGTCCACGGCGACAGATCATGCGGCAAAGCCGCGAGCCCGACAGGTCCGCGGGTCGCCGACGGCGGCGGCGCCGACGCGCCCGGCGGTGCAGCCGGCTCCGCTGGTGCGGTCGACGCGGCGGCCGTCGCCGGAGGTGTGGCTGCGGCCGGCGGCGGGCTCGCCGGAGCGGCCACCGCGGATGGGGTGCTTCCGGGCGCGGCCGGGACGGTTGCGTTCTGGCCCAGCGCGACAGCCGGCAGCAGCGCCACCAGCGCAAGAGGCAGCAGGAGCCCGCACCATTTGTGACTGGTCATTCTGCGGCCCTCCTAGCCGTCGGAGCTGAGGTGGCGGTGGTGATCCGGGCGGTGGCCGCGAGGCGTTGCGCCCGCTTGAGCCACCACATCCACACGCCGGTAATCGCGAACAATAAAGGAAGGAACCCGACAACAAACACGAGCAGCTTCCAGATCAACCCGGCACCGTCGCCGGAATGCAGCGCATGCTGCCAGGCGATGACCGTTTCGCCGGCGGAGTATTCCCGCGGATCGAAGGTCTTGGCGATCTGCCGGGTCCAGGGATCGACAAAGACCGTCACCGCCGGCTCGCCACGGTCCTGTCCGGGGCGTAGCAGCGTGATGCGATAGGGCTGATCCGGCCGGTTCGGCAGGCCGACGAAATCCACCCGCGCCTCCGGCACGCTTTGCCGGGCGAGGGCGACCGCATCGTCCACCGGCATCGCCGCCGCGCCGGCGACGCGCTCCACCTTGACCGACGCCGCGGCGGCACGCAGATCGCGGACCGGAGCCACCAAGTTGACTGCATCGCGCACGGTCTGCGGGAAAGCGAGATAGACCCCGCTCAGACTGACGACGATAAACACCATATAGGCCCAGATGCCGGCCGCACCGTGCAGTTGGCGGTACAACACCATGCCCCTGGCCCCGCGGCGGACGACAAACGCCTCCCGCCAGCGGCGCCGCGGCGGCCACCAGTTGACCAGGCCGCTGATCCCCAGCACTGCCATCGCCACGCCGAGCCCGCCGACCAGCCGGCGGTCGGACAGGAAAAAATTCGCATGCAGCGTGTGGACAAAACCGATGACACGGCTCGACGGCAGGTCGTCCCAGACCTGCAGCGACGCGGGGTCGACTTCGACCCGGCGCGGGACACCGCCGCCGCCCGGGCTCGGCGCCGCCGATTGGCCCTGCCCTTGGCGTTGGGGCCGCGCCACGAGACGGATTGAGGCGAAGTCGCCTGGCCCCTCCGGCGCGCGATAGAAAGCAGGCGCGTAGCCCTCCGGCGCAGCCGTCCGAGCGGCGGCGACGATATCCCCGATCGGCCTGGCCTGCCCTACCGCGGCGGTGCGGTGCGGATCGAGGACTCGGCTCCAATCATCGTAAACCAGGAGACTGCCGCTCAGCCCCAGCGCCACCAACGGCAGGCACAGCAGCAGCCCGATCCAGAGATGGAGCTTTTGAACCAGCTGCCGGGTCATGTGTCGGCCCATTGCCGCAACAGATTGTGATAGACGTTGTACAGCTGCCCGACCGCGGGATTGTCGGGCAGCGCGCCGGCGATCTGCTGCACCGCCATGTCGAGGTCGAGCAGCAGGCGGCGCTGGCCATCGTCGCGCACCATGCTCTCGATCCAAAAGAAGGCGGCGAACCTGACGCCCCGCGTCACCGGCTCGACCCGGTGCAGGCTGCTTCCCGGATAGAGGATCATGCTGCCCGCCGGCAATTTGACGCGGTGTGCGCCAAACGTGTCGTCGACGACCAGTTCGCCGCCGTCATACTCGTCGGGCGCGCTCAAGAACACGGTTGCCGACAGGTCGGTGCGGACCCGCAGCGGCGTGCCGGGAACCGGGCGGACGGCGCCGTCGACATGGTTGCCGTAGGTCTCGCCGCCCTCGTAGCGATTGAACAGCGGCGGCACGATCTTGAGCGGCAGCGCCGCCGTCAGGAACAGCGCGCTGAGGTCGAGCGCGGCGAGGATCATCTCTCCCAGCTTGCGCGCCACCGGGTGACGCTCGGGCAGCTGACGGTTGCGTTTGACTCGTTGCGAGTGGTGACCGGCGGTGGCGCGGCCGTCGATCCATTCGGCCGTTTCCAGCGTTTCGCGGCATTGCCGCAGCTGCTTCGCATCGAGGATTTCCGGAATATGGAGCAGCACCGGCGGACCTTCAGATCTTCCACGCCAGCGTGAACAACGCGGTCGTTCCCGTTCCGGGTACGACATGCGCCGGGTGAAGCTGGTCGTAGAACTTGTTGTCGGTGAGGTTGTTGAGGTTGACCTGCGCGGTCAGATGTTCGTTGACCGGGTACTTGGCCATCGCGCTCAGCGTCCAGTACGCCGGCGCCTCCTTGAAGAAAGCGACGCCGCCGGCGGTCGTCGGTGTGGTCGCGGCAAAGCGGCTCGACACGACATTGATCCCGGCGCCGAGCTCGATCTTCCACGGCGTGTAGTATTCGGTCCACAGATTGGCGGTGTGCGCCGGCGTGTTGGCGAGGCGGTGACCGAGATCGCTGGCCGGACCGGTGACCGGCGACTTGTCGATGATGGCGAAGGTGTAGGCATAGCCGGCGAGGATCTGCCAGTTCTCGGTGATGTGCCCGGCGGCCTGGATCTCGCCGCCCTTGGCGACCGCATCACCGGCCAGAATGTTGATCAGCGAGTTGGTCGGGCTCGGCTCACGCACGTTGTACTGGTTGGTGTAGAATAGCGCGCTGGTAAGCGACAGGTTGGCGTCGAAGAGTTCCCATTTGTCGCCGAGTTCAAAGCTGCGGTTCTGAACCGGCGGCAGCGCCGCGGTCGCGGCCGACAGCGACAGCGCCTCGGCCGACGGGTCGAACGAAGTGCCGGCGTCGAAGTAGATGGTGCCATACGGCACCGGCTTATAGACGATGGCGCCGCGCCAGCTGAGATAGTAGTTGGTGTTGGTGAAAACCGAGCTTCCCGCGCCGGCCTTGGTGACCGGATTGTTGTAGGTGATCTGGTCGAAATCGGCGGCGAACCGGTCCCACCGCAAGCCGCCCATCAATTGCCACTGCTCGTTCAGCTTGATGGTGTCAAGGCCGTAGACCGCGATGGTGCGCGCCGAGGTATTGGTGCGCGACGACAGGAAGGTGTTAGCGTTGTAGGTCTGGTTCGGATTGGGGTCGAGCAGCGGTGTCAGGCTGTATGGCCCAAACGTCGAGTATCGCACGGGATCCGATGTCTCGCGGCCGATCTCCAGCCCGCCGCGCAGCGTGTGATCGAGAAAGCCGGTCGTGAAATGGCCGGTTACGTCGGTTTCGTTGACGAGGTAGGTTTCGAGCGCGTGCCCGTAAAGCTGGTTGCGGGCGACGGCCAGTGTCGAAAGCGATGTCCCCGGAGGAACAAGCAAGGCAACACCGGTGCTGCCCGGCACCGAGGTGCTGGCCGGCGTGTAGAGCTGCGGCTCGATGATGCTGAATTGCCGAACGTAATGGGCAAAACGGGACTGGTTGGTGACGGTCCAATCCTTGTCGAAATCGTGCTCGATCTTCACCGTCGCGACATCGACATTGGTGCGCAGGTAATTGCCGTTCTCGAAGCCGTAATAATTGCTTTGCGTCAGCGATACGGGCGCCGGGCGCGCGATTGTCGGCGGCGACCCGGCCGGCGCCGAATAGACCCAGGGCAGGCCGTAATCGGGGTTGTCGTATTCGCTCTGGTGCAGATAGGAAAAGTTGATCCGGGTCGGCGTGCCGAGGCCCAGAGCCAAGGTCGGGGCGAGGCCGAACCGCGAATTTTCGGCGACGTTGCGGTCGGCGAAATAGTTGTCGTTTCCCATCACATTGATGCGCAACGCCGCGCCTTCGGCGAGATCCGGCAGCGGCTGATTGACGTCCGCGGTGAGGCGCTTTGTCAGGTCGGTGCCGAGCACAGCGGTGCCGGTGTAGAACGGGGTCAGCTTGGGCTGTTTGCTGTCCTGCTCGACGACGCCGCCGGTCGATCCCTTGCCGAACAGGATCGAGGCCGGGCCCTTCAGGACCTGGATGTCCTCGAGATAGAACGGGTCGCGGTAGTAGCTGCCAAAATCGCGCATGCCGTCGAGATAGATGTCGTTGCGCGCGGTGAACCCGCGGATCGTCAGATTGTCGCCTTGCGATGCCGCCTCCCCCGCGCCGAGGCTGATCCCCGGCACATTGCGCAGCGCGTCGCGGAAGGTGGTGACGCCCTGGTCGTCCATCAGCTGGCGCGACACCCCATCGACTGTCATTGGCGTGTTGAGCAGCGGCTCGGTGAGTTTCCCCAAGGTCGGCTGGTCCATCTTGTAGTCGCCGCCGCCCTCCGACGTCGTCCCTTGCACCGAGATCGCGGGCAGCGCCGTCGCGCCCCCGTCCGCTGGCACCGCGCCTCTGCCGGCGGCATATTGCGCCGCGGCCGGGGCCAATCCACCGCCCAGCGCCAGTCCTGCCGCCGATCCCAGCAAGGCGCGGTAAAACGATCTGTTCCTGCGCGTCGGTGCGAGGCATAGCGGCGTCTTCAGTGTTCCGGTCGAGGTGCTTCGATCCATGTGGCTCGTCCCAAGGGTTGGAATGGATGTCCCTGGCTGGCGACGGTCCACATGGCCGGGCTGGCTTGGTCTCCTGAAGGTGCTGCGCACTCAAAACGTGCTGTCGGTCGGTCCCCTATTTCGTGAGGATCAGTTTGTTGCTCCGGGTCACGAGGAGACGGTAGCGCTCTTCGCCGTGTTCGATGACGAGTTGGCGGCGGCCGCGCAGAAGCTCCTCGCTCGTTACGGACAGAGGCTCGGATTTGTCGGTGTCTTCCCCTCTCGAACCCGATTGTGACAAAGGTGCACGCATGATCTGCTATTAAGAATTGCTCGCATCTGCATTCAAGCCGCAACTGATAACTGCTCGCAACAAGTTTTTCGGGAACCTGATGTGCGAAAGTGACGCGACTGCCATGCGCTTTTTCGGATCGGCGCACTCGGCGGCAACTGCACCCTGCGGCGTCACGGCCACTCCCAGCGTACGCCAGCAGAGCGCAACTCCAACCGTAGGATGGGTTGAGCGACGCGAAACCCACCGGTGCCGCCGGGCGCGGAGGGTGCGTTACGCTCCGCTAACCCACCCCACATTTCCTCGCGGAGGTGCGGTCGCCGTGCAAGAATGTTCTGGCTTGGCGGAGAGATCAGGGAGAGACGCGGACATGCTGTTCAAATGCAAGCAAGGGCCTATTTCTTAACGGGTTAGCCGAAAAAGGTGCCGGATTAGGTGTTAGGTGCCGGCGTCGATGTTCCTAGGACGTTCTGTGGCAATGCGGCAACGAATCGTCTTTAACCAATTGCGCTAAATCAATCCCTCGTCTTCAACCACGTCGGGGTTGACGACATGCGGTGGTATGCGGTGTTTCCACAGGAACATACAGAGAACCCGTATGCGCCCGCTCTACAATGCACGCCTATCCGACCTTGGCCCCGGCGATCTCGTGCAGATCGAGTGCGTGTGCGGGCACGAGGAGCTGATGACGGCAGCGATGATACGGCAAGCGGGCCCCCCCGAGTTTGGATTTGTCCTCGACCTCCAACGGCGGCTGCGGTGCCGGGTGATGCTGTGCGGTAATAGGAAAGAGCCGCCGGGGTCTGGCGGCTCCTTAGCGCATTTTCGTATGCGGATGTGTGGCCTGCGGTTCCATGGCCGCCTTCATCGTGCATCCTGCCGAAGATTTGATAGAATGACGGGTATGGTCAAAACACTCGAGCTCGCGATCTCGAAAGCGGCCGAACTGCCGGAAGCTGCGCAAGAGCAGCTCGGGCGCGAAATTCTTGAGCGCTTGGACGCGCTTGCCGAGCTGCGTGCCGAGCTCTCAATCGGCATTCGCGAGCTGGACGCGGGACTCGGCGAGCCGCTCGATATCGAGGACGTGATAGCGGAAGCCCGCCGGGAGCATGCCGGGAAGTAGGCGCGTCGTTTGGGCGCCGCGAGCACGGCAAGACCTGCTCGATATCTGGCGCTACTACGCCCGTGTCGCTTCTCTCGAAATTGCCGACAACGTCCTTCGGGGAATTGAGCGGGCGAGCGACGCTGTTGCCCGGAATCCGCTCGCGCGTCGCACGCGGGACGATTTATTGCCGGGCTTGCGCTCGGCGCTCGTATCTCCGCATACGATTTTCTTTCGCATACAGGATGCCGACATTGAGATCGTGCGTGTGCTGCACGGGCGCCGGGATTTTCCGGCGGTGTTCGGCCGGCGCGGAAATCCGCGGCCGGAGGACTCGCAATAAAAACGCCCCGCGCACGGCGGGGCGAATGATCAATACTCGCTCGCGAGCATGATCGTGAGGACGCGGGTTGTTTTCGTTGGGTCGGCCGGATCTTCCGAGCCGAATTCCATCGCCGCATCGTAGTGGTCGATTTTCCAAAAGAACTTGCGACCGTCGACTTCGAAGTTGCCGAAGTCGTGCTCGCCGTGCGGATCGTTGTCGGCCGTGAAGGCGTCGAACATCCGCACCGCTTCCAGCGCTTTCGATTTCGTGACGATGGAAAGCGCAGCAACGCCGGCGGTCATCATGACCTTGCCGCCGGCAAACGAGCGGCGAAATGCATCGTTGAGATCCCGGATTTTTTCGGCGCTCATGGGACGCCTCCGGCGATGTCCTCGCTCTTGTACGGCGTCCAATGCCGCGAGCCACACGCGGGACAGTCGTCGTCGCAGGTGCACGACCACTCGTCATCCTGATCCGCCCCCGTTGAAGTGGTCCACCGTGAGCTATGTTTTTTGCTCGAAGGAGGACCGCGATGCCGAGGAAGAGCTACAAGCCGGAAGAGATTGTCGCCAAGCTGCGGCAGGTTGATGTTTTAACCTCGCAGGGGCAGAGCGCCGCCGATGCGATCCGTTCGATCGGTGTAAGCGAGGTGACGTATTACCGTTGGCGCCAGGAGTTTGGCGGGTTGAAGAACGACCAGGTAAAGCGCTTGCGGGAGCTGGAAGCCGAGAACACGCGGCTTCGTCGGGCGGTGTCTGACCTGACGCTGGACAAGGCGATCCTGCAGGAGGCGGCACGGGGAAACTACTGAGCCCCGCGCGTCGCCGCGCCTGCATCGAGCATGTTCGCGGCGTGCTGTCGATCTCCGAGCGCCGCGCCTGTGCGGCGCTCGGACAGCACCGCTCGACGCAGCGCAAGATCCCGCGGGGCCGTGACGATGAAGAGCGGCTGATTGCCGATATCGTCGAGCTGGCTCGGCAGTATGGTCGCTACGGCTATCGCAAGATTGCCGAGCTGCTGCGCCGAGCCGGCTGGCTGGTCAACGACAAGCGGGTCGAGCGGATCTGGCGACGCGAGGGGCTGAAGGTCCCGGCCAAGCAACCCAAGCGCGCTCGGTTGTGGCTCTCAGACGGATCGTGCATCCGGCTGCGAGCTGAGCGCCCCAACCATGTCTGGTCCTACGACTTTGTCGAGGAGCGCACCCATGATCGACGCAAGCTCCGCCTGCTCAACATCATCGACGAGTTCACCCACGAGTGCCTGGCCATTCGGGTATCGCGCCGGCTCAAGTCGATCGACGTCATCGATCTGCTCTCGGATCTGTTCATCCTGCGCGGCGTACCCGGGCACATTCGTTCCGACAACGTCCTAAGTTGGGAAGCAAGAGGAGATTTTGGGCAAGCAGGTCTCGTTGCGCCGGGTGATGCCGGTCGCCAGGGTTACTTTGATCCAAGTGGCCTCCACTGTTGAAGGTGGCGCTCTCTGCCATAGCAAACCGAGGGTCCGTTCGTGCTGTCGCGGCCCTGACCGTCCTCAAAACGAGATACGCATCCCAAGTGGAAGACCCGAACATTATCTACAGGGTCGCGGTCTCAGACCGCGCCCTCACGGCTCCAACAGAGCTGGCCGGTTTTGTCTGGACAGGTTTCCGCCGTTGATAAGTGGATCTCTGCCGGTTGAGGTTGTGGGCTGGCGGTTTTGGGGTGGCACGCCGGGAGGTCGTAGCCCGACCAGAGTGACGCCCCAAAACCGCCAGCGGAATTCATGCTGCCGCGACCTGCGGCAGGCGTTCGAAGTAGGCGTGATCCGGCGTCCGAGCGTCAAGGCTCGAATGCGGGCGCTTGCCGTTGTAGAAGTTCAGATAGCGGCCGATCGAGGCACGCGCCTCGGCGACGCTGTCATAGGCCCGCAGATAGTCGAGTGGCGCGGGGCATCGCAGCCCCGCGCTCTCCCAGAACCGGACGTGAACCTCTCAATTCATCCGGCTCCCATCATCCAGCCGCTGATCCCATGGCCCAGTGTGCGAACAGGGTCGGATTGCGGCGCCGAAGCGACCGTAACCAGTCCCAGGCCGCCATAGTGTGCCCTCGGAATCGTTTGTACTTGCGAGACACCCATCGCACGATAAAAGCATCAATCGTCCGGAGTTCCTCGCGAAGCCTCGAGGGGTAGAACCGGCCATAGTAGCGCACCCACCCGGCAAGGGTGGGACGGGCCCATTTGGCGATCTCTTCCAGCTCAAGATCGCTACGCAGATGCATTCGCCACCTTCGCACCTCCAGCCGCATCCTCTTGGCAGCCTTATCGCTGACCGCGGGGATGAAACTGACAAAGGGCTTCTGGTCGCGGCCAATCGCCACTCTCGGCCGAAACGTATAACCGAGAAAGTCGAACGACCGCTCCGGGTAGCCTCCCGGGCAATTCGTATCCTTGCAGTAGACGATCCTGGTCTTTTGCGGGTGCAGGCGTAACCGGCACTCCGCGAACCTCTTCTCCAGCGCCTGATGTAGCTCAAGCGCCTGCGCTTCGCTCGCGCAGTGACAGATCGCGTCGTCAGCGTAGCGTTCGAACAGGATGCCCGGATATTCTCGTTGCATCCAGCAATCGAACGCATAATGAAGAAAGAGATTTGCCAGCACAGGACTAACGACAGCTCCTTGCGGGGTGCCTCTCTCCCGGTCAACCAGGTCCCCATTCGGCATGCGCACCGGTGCCTGCAACCACCTTTGCAGATAGAGCAGCACCCATGGGCATTCCGTGTGTCGCCGCACGGCTCTCATCAGAAGTTCCCAGTCAATCTCATCGAAGAAACTCTTGATGTCGAGGTCGAGTACCCAGTCAGAAGCCCAACAACGCCGCCGGGCTTTGGCGAGGGCATCATGCGCGGACTTCCCGGGCCGATATCCATAGGAGTCCCGGTGGAACACCGGTTCCAGGATCGGTTCCAGATGCCGCTTGACCACCATCTGGGCGATCCTGTCGGAAACCGTTGGAATCCCGAGCGGCCGGGTTCCTCCAGTATCGCCTTTCGGTATGTCAACGCGACGCACGGCTGGGGGAAAGTAGCTTCCCGACGACATTCTGTTCCAGATCCGATAGAGGTTCTTACTCAGATCCCTGTCGAAATCCTCGATAGACTGCCCGTCCACTCCAGCCGCCCCTCGGTTGGCCTTCACTTGCTTGTACGCTTCCCACACTTCGCGTTTGGCAATACAAAACGGCCTCGCTTCAACCATGGTGGTCATCCCCTTTCAGGTTGCCACCGGGATAAAGCTGAATGACGACGCCCCTTCGGTCCGATCCCATTGCAGGACCTTCAACCCTACTACGGACGTCTCCGCCCCTGTGCCCCGCATCGGTACTCAGACCCTCACGGCGACTGACCGCTTGGGTTTCTCCCTTCGCATCGGGACGACAGGTTCCTGTGTTCCTTACCGAAGCCTGTCCTGAGGTCACGCCGCCTTCATGCCGGACGCCGGTTGGGCCGTCAGCAGGTATCGCCCAACCCTTGCTCGCGGGACAGAAGTCTGGGCCCCGGTTTCGACGTCGGTTGAATACGTTACGACACGTCATCAGCGGTTCACTCGCGTTCGTCTCCTCAGGACCCACCTGACGGAATAGCTTCCGCCTTTTCCAGCAACGCTCACCACAAGGGCTCTTTACCCTCGCGGCTTGTGGCGGTTTGGAACCTGCCCCTGCAGGCCAACTCCGGGGGGCCGTCCCCCATCTCCGGTAAAGTTCCGCGTCGCCTCAAGCGGAGACGACCCGTTCACAGCACACAACCTCTTCGTATTTGACCGAGCGCCAGAGCCGCTCGACGAACACGTTGTCGCGCCATGCGCCCCTGCCATCCATGCTGATCGCGATGGCGTTGTCGAGCAACAGTGCGGTGAAGTCCTGGCTGGTGAATTGGCTGCCCTGGTCGGTGTTGAAGATCTCCGGCCTGCCATGTCGGGCGAGCGCCTCCTCGACCGCCTCGAGGCAGAACTCGACCTCCATCGTGATCGACACGCGCCAAGCCAGAACCCGTCGGCTGAACCAATCGACCACCGCCGTCAGGTAGACAAAGCCACGCGCCATCGGGATGTAGGTGATGTCCATCGCCCACACCTGGTTGGGCCGCACGATCGCCAGCCCCCGCAGCAGGTACGGATAGACCTTGTGTCCCGGTGCCGGTTTCGACGTATTCGGACAGCGATAGAGCGCAGCGATGCCCATGCGTTTCATCATCGTCGCGACCCGCTGGCGGCCGATCGCGATGGCCTCGCCACGCAGCAGATCGCGCAGCATCCGGCTGCCCGCGAACGGGTAGTCGAGATGCAACTCGTCGATCCGCCGCATCACCGCCAAATCGGCCGGCGATACCGGCCGAGGCTGGTAATAGACACTGCTCCGACTGAGCTTCAGCAGCTTGGCCTGCCGGGCCACGGGCAGCTCATGTCCGCGCTCGATCATCGCTTTGCGCTCAGCATGCCGGCCTTGCTGAGCGCGCCGGCCAAAAAATCGTTCTCCAGCGCCAATTCGCCGATCTTGGCGTGCAGCATCTTCAAATCCACCACCGGCGCAGTTTCCGGGCCGGCCGCACCAGAGCCGAACACCCCGGCTGCCCCGGCGAGAAGCTGCCCCTTCCAACTCGTAATCTGGTTCGGATGTACGTCAAACTGCTGGGCCAACTCAGCCAGCGTCTTCTCGCCCTTGATCGCGGCCAGTGCCACCTTCGCCTTGAAGGCCGCAGTGTGGTTCCGGCGTGTCCGTCTCGTCATGCTCTCTCCTGATCCGCGGCGATCCTCGCCGTCATCAGGCAGAAAATCCACTTAGCCCGCTGTCCAAATTCCCCAGGCCACCTCTAACAGAGCGGGTTCTTCCACTTGGCACCGGCCCGTCAAAGAAGGGCCGGTAGTCAGTTCCGGTCTTGACAAGGGCATGAGCGACGCGCGCCATCTTGGCAGCGACGGCACTCAACGCCTTGCGCCGGAGATCCTTGTTATCGCGATCTTTGGCGATATGACGTCCGAAGTGATCGCGAAAGCTATTCTCGCGCTGACGGACGGCGACCTGGGCCGCAAGCCAGAAGGTCCGGCGCAGGCGGGCATTGCCGAACTTTGAGAGCCTGGTCTGGCCACGAAATTGCCCGGACTGATGGGTGGCAAGATCGAAACCGCAAAACTTCAAGAACTGGCGGTGATGACGAAACCGGCGCAGGTCCCCCGCCTCTGCCAATATCGTCAGCGCATGGATTGGCCCGATGCCCGGCACTTGGCGTAGGCGTAAGTAGTCGGGATGGGTGCGCAGGAGTTCATCTGCCTGGGCTTCGATCGCATCGCGCTGACGGATCAGGCCGCGGGCCTGTGCCAAGACCAAGCGGAACATGGCGATCGCCGGAGCATCCAGCGGCACCGGAAGAGCGGCTGAGGTGCATGCGGTCTCATAGATATCACCGAGCAGGCGGGCCTTTGACACCTTCCGACCCGCCACGTCCCAGGCCGCAGCGACGAAGGCGTCCTTCGCCAACACAGTGATGCTGGCCGGCGTGGGAAAGCGCTCGAGAAGCGCCAAGAACCAGTCGCTGCGCGAGTTCCCGGCGAAGCGCTCGATCTCGGGAAAATAGAGCGGCAGATAATGGGTGAGAAGCCGATGCCAGAGCTCGGTCTTGGCCTTGGAGACGACCTCATGGGTCTTCGACAGCTCCTGAAGGTCGTTGATCCCGGCCGCCAATGGATCCTGGTAGGCCATCGTGGCGCCGATCCGCAGCATGTGCAGGATTACCTGGGCGTCCTTCGGATCATTCTTATCCCAACCGTTGTACAGCGCTTCGCGGGTCCGGGCGAGTGCCATACCGGAGATGAGCCGGACCTCAAAACCAGCCACGATCAACCGGTGAGCCAAAACGCGGTGATAGTTTCCCGTCGGTTCGAGCCCGACGACGATGGGACGGGCAAGCGCGTGCAGGGTCACGATAAAAACGATCATGCTCGGCTCTGGTGTTAAGGACGGTCATGCGGCGTCGGCGTCCATGGCCCGGGTCGATCAGAACCTCGTTGCGCGCTTTAGCAATATCGATGGCTACGAGCGCCGCCTCCGGCGGCGTAGACTTCCGTTCGGTCATCGTCGGACCTCCAAAGTGACTGTTGGCACATTCACTCTAGAGACCTGCCGGCCGTGCCCCACCAGGGGAGGCGGCGCTACGCTCGCAAAGGGCTTCGCGTCGCCTCCCCCGGATCGGAACGGCTTTCCCAATGTGCTATGGCCCCGAGTTTGTCGCCAAGGCGGTGCAGGAGTGGATCGGCGCCGTCGGGGCAAAGACCGCCTACATCACCCCCGGCAGCCCCTGGGAAAACGGGTTCATCGAAAGTTTTAACGCGCGCCTGCGCGACGAGCTGCTCGACGGCGAGATCTTCTACACGCTGCGCGAAGCCCAGATCGTCATCGAAAGCTGGCGGCGGCATTACAATACGATCCGGCCGCATGCCTCGATCGGTTACCGCGCTCCTGCCCCGGAGGTGTTCGTGCCAGCACTCGCCGCATGGCCGGCTGCGCAACCCCGACCAGCTCCGCCGGCCATGCTCCCGCTGGTCCCACGGCCAACCCTAAACTAACATTCCAATCGGACCACCTCTCGGGGGCCGGTCAGCTCACTTCCACCGGGGGACGATTGCGCGCCCCACGGCACCGGACACCGGGCGCAAGGCGTGTTGACCGAGGAGGGCTCGCACGATGGGCGACACGGCTTGTGGCCGGTGATGGATTGCGGAAGCGATCCAGGCGCCAAGCCGGCCTGCGGTACTCCGCTGGCCGAGCGCCAGGCGGCTGCGATCGTTTCCTCATCTGTTATTCTCGGCAACCAATGAAGCGTGGGGAGCATCACCACGAACACGAACGAGCGCCCTTTCGCCCCTTGGGGCGATTGGGCGCGAGGCAAGCAACTGCACCGACATCTTCGCTTGCGGCGAGCGCATCGCTGTCCGCCTCCCGCGGATACGGGAAAACAAACCAAAACAACCAACAACCGTATTCCAGTCGCGGCCGTAATCGGCGCGTAGCCAAATCTCAAATCATTGAAAATAAGGGGGCTTTTGGAGAAGACTGATGCCTATAGGTCGTGCCGACGGTAGGCATTGCTGTAGGCACACCGGTAGGCACGAGTTCGTAGGCATCCCCTGTGTCCGGTCTACGGCCCGGCAACGGTCGTTCGCGGTGTAGGGAGAAGCTAGTCGGCCAAGTCGTTCATAGTGCGGGGTACAACCTGCTCAGTTTGACCCGCGCGTCGGCGGTGGTGAACTGCCAATTCGCCTTGGCGTGCTTCCTGTTGCGGTCAGCTTCCCATGCCTCGACTTCGTCCTTCAACACCCGCTGATCGGGGATGCGGCGGTCGAGGCATTGGGAGGAGAGAACGCTGAGTTCAGATTCCGCCATGTCGAGCCAACTCCCGTGTTTTGGTGTGTAGTGCCACTCGAACCGTTCGACGAGCCGGCGGGCTTCGGCGGGGGGAAAGGCTTCGTACAGCGAAGCTGGCTTGTGCGTGTTCAGGTTGTCCTGGACGAGCACGATTTTTGCTGAACCGGGGAAGTGCGTGTCGGATAATTCCTTGAG
This sequence comes from uncultured Alphaproteobacteria bacterium, assembly GCA_963778385.1. Taxonomy (GTDB): domain Bacteria; phylum Pseudomonadota; class Alphaproteobacteria; order ATCC43930; family CGMCC-115725; genus DATARH01. Next base: position 360,156 of record CAVZUA010000002.1, read on the forward strand.
CACCTGGGCATAATCCATCGCCGTGTGACGGTCGGTGACCTTGACGTGCCGCCAGCCTTCCAGTGGCGCGAACATCATGAACAGATTGGCCGTCCCATTGCGTCGGTATTCGTAATCGTGCCGGCCGGGCCGTCCGGGTTTCGCCGCGATCGGCACGCGCGTTTCGGCAATGAGTTGCTTTGAGGTCTCGTCGAGGCAGACCAGGGGACGTTGCCGATCATAGGGCCGTTGATAAACCTCCAAGACGTCTTCCATGGCGGCAACAAAGGCGGCGTTGGCGTCCGGCGGGATGACCCATTGCTGCTTCAGATGCGGCTTGAGAGTGTTTTTTTCAGCGTCCGCCCGATCGTGTTGTCGCTGGCCCGTTCGACGATCTTCAGTTCGACGACCGCCTCTTCCAACAGTTGCAATGTCCAGCGTGCGCGGCCGGCCGGCGGTTTGGAACAGGCCAACGCGATTAACCTGGCCTCGGCCGCCCCATCGAAGATCCGCCGCCTCGCCGAATTCGCCGAATGCTTGCGAATCAGGGCCGCCTCCAACCCCTCTTCGACCAGCCGCTGGCGCGTCCTGGCAACCGTGGCGACACTGGTCTCGAGCGCCGCTGCAATCTCGCTGTCGCTCCAGCCTTCACCACCGTCCGAGGTATCGGCTTTCAACAGAATGCGGGCCTTCAGCAGCTAGATGCAGAGGTGATGAAAGAGTTAGGGTTTGTTTTCTTGTCGGGCAAGACCTGCAAAATGGTGTGGTTGGGGCATCGGTTCTTTCGAGAATAAATCAGATGCCCGGCCGCTCTCTCAAACTTCAGCCGGGATTTAATACCAGTCCCCCATTGTAGCGTTCGGGAAATAGAAATCTCTCATAGTGTAGTAGTCCAAGAGCGTTGTAATTAGCGTGCTGACGGCAATAACCGCCGTCGGCGATACCAATACCAGAGCGTTTTGGACAACGCGGCGGCGCCAACTCATCAAAACAATGATAATCACGACAGCGAGCAATGCATTGAGCACCAACCACGGTTTAAGTGGGATTCCGCGATACATACAGACAGATATCCAAATCGAATCCACGACCAATAAGCCCAGGAGATACCCATAAAACCGTTTCCAATGGGATGGCGAGAGTGAACGCGAAAATACAAAGAAGCAGGCCGACATCGCCAAAAAACACATCCCATCGAACATCAACAAGCCGGCAACATCGCGCAGCCGCAACATCGGATTGTGAAGGTAGATCGAGTAAAAGTATCGACTCATTCCGTGGTAAAAAGGGAAGATCATAAAAAGAAAAGAAAATAATGAGGGAACTCTGTCACGACGGATTGGTTGATCGCCGTCAGGCACAAACTGTTTGAATGATTCGCTCAATGCCAGTCCGAGCAACGATTAGCGTCCTAGTAAACTCAGCAGTTTCTCCCGATACCAGCGTAACACTGACGACGAGCCCAAGACGTTCACCGACGTCCGCAATCCGGGGCACGTCCGTTTGACAACGGAATCCCGACCATGCGCTAGTGGGGAAATCGGGGTTGTGGGACTGGCCGCCTGACCAATGGCCACCTCAAACTCCACCCCGACAGACGGTCGATGATCTCGCTTGCACGCTCTGATGCGCGTTTCCAGTCGTATTGGAAATATTCTTGTACAGAGTTTGCAAAATATTCCGGCGGAAAATCCGCAATTCCACGCCGAAGAATTTGTTTGAACGCGCGCATCGTCGGGGGCGTCGACAGAGAGAATAACGCTCGCAAGACAAATCGAAATGGTCCGCGCTGCATCGCGGTCAAGTCGGAAGAGAGCGCATTGAATATCCGTTCGATACGATCGATGCTGTCATTGATGGCAATGGGCGAGCCGTCGCCTTTGTGAAATAGATTCACTGCTACTGGTTCATTCGGATCGATAATGATAAGGCGCTCGCGCAACTCCCATGCGAGCTCGGAATAAATGATCTCGTCAGTCAGCACACCTTTCGGCTCCATGAGAACAACCGTTTCGGTGCCTTTGGCTATCTGCGGTAAGACCTGCGCAATGCGCCACCGGATAGCGTTGGTCTTGCCTTGTCCGGGGGCGGCAATGAGCATGGCATGACTGTGCCAATCTATCTCTTCGATGACCGGCGCTTGCGGTCCAGGGTCGGGAAGCTGCGCGGGTTGCGGCTCGGGGATGTCGAGGAAGAGGAGGTCGTAGAGGGGCGTGCCTTCGAGATATGCCTTCACAGATTGTTTCGACTGTCCGCGCCAGTTCCGTGGCGGAATCAGTTCACCTTTGAATACGCGTTCAGAGTTCTCCTCAAGGGCCGCCCGAAATGGTTGAAATAGACCATACGGTTCCGATGATAAGAGCGGCTGGATGAGGTCATCGATGAGATGGTGTGTCTTGTCGCCAGTTATGTCGAGGAACGGTATTGAGGGCGTGTCCGGGTCGAGCTGGGCACCTCCCGCCGGGAAGAACGCATAGTGCGGAAGTGCGCCGAGAAAATGATCGAAGCATTCGAGCGTACGGGAAACGAAATCGGCGATGATCGCCTGTGGGTCGTGCTCGGCGAAAGACACAAGATAAAAAAGCAAGTCGCGATATGCGCCCGTGCCAATAGGGGTAGTCGGATACTTGCGTTCAAATTCGATTTGAGGCAATTCTTCCTGCTCGTACAGCTCTTCAGCGCATCGCATAAGAGCGATCGTCATATTCTCGGAGGGGTAGCCGCCATAGGTCTTCGCGCAGTGAGGCATGAGAGCGCGAACAAATCCCCTGGTAAATCCGTCCGGGTTCGGAAACGGATTAGGGTACCAATATGCCTCAACTGCCGTTTCTAATTCCGCAGTGGATGTTGTGCGATTGTATTTCATTAGAACTGTATCGTCTCGGTTTTATCGCCCAGCACCAAACTTTCGTCGATGACAGTTTTTAGCTTGGGCAACAGTTCTTTCTTCAGTTTCTCGGAATAGAGCATTGCTTCGCGTGGTGTACTGAAATCACGCATGTTAAGTGGGTCGAGAATATCTCCAATTGAAATCTCATTGCACTCGGCAGCATACTCGCGGCGTTTCTGGGCAAGGTCATCGGACGAAAAAGACGGAATGCCAGTTCTGCGAGACATACTTTCGCCGATGTCTTTCCATTCTTGAACTCTCTGGTCAACTTGATCGCGCGTGTACTTCGGTACGCTCTCAAGAAGGACATCGTCAAGCTCGTGTTGCTCGACCGCAGCGCGCTCCGCCTCGGAAAGCGCAACGAGAACATGCACCTTAGTGCCCTCAACTTTCACAGTAGCCGTCATTGATGCGACAACGGGCAAATCAGCGAGAATAGCTTGGCGCTCTTTCTCGCGCTCCGCTTCTTTATGTCGTTGTAGCGTTTTAGCTTGTTCTTGTTCTCTTCTTCGTCGAGCATTTGAAAAACTATCCCGAATGGCGTGGAACGCACCAAACCACCATAGTGCATATAGAATAATCCCACCAAACCCGATGCGGAGACACCAATAAAAAAACTCTATGATACCAGGGAGATTGGGATGCACGCCCGTTGGCGTTGGAACGGAGCCAGCAACCTGTGAAGCTTGTTAGTTTTGCTGTTGAGGTTGGACTCTTTCAGCATCGCGTCGTTGTTGATCTAGTTTGGCAGCTTCGGCTGCTCGTTGGGCAGCGGCCCTTTCGTCTGCCGCTCTTTGTTGTTCCGCCTTCTGTTCTTCTGCGCGTTTCGCGGCCTGTCGTTGACGTTCGGCTTCTTCTTGAGCCGCTCTCTGTGCAGATGCTTTCTGGTCCGCTTCTCGTTGAATACAAGCTGTCCGGCGACTTTCCCACTGCTGCCGGGCTTCGACCTGACGGCGGCGGTTCATCTCCTGATCGTTTCTCAAGCAGTCAGCATCGGGAGGCCCAACGGTACGATAACAGGGAACGGGGTGTACTTCAGGGGGAGGGCTCCAAGGTTAATCGCACGCAGCATAAAGATTGGTCGGCGACGATAACCAACCTACCAGGGCCAATAATGGTGCGGCGATACGAAGATGAACTCTCACCGAATACGCCCCCCGCTCCCGATTTTTCAGGGAAAAAAGCGGTCAACCCCTGCGAGAGTCAAGGCCAAAGAAAAGAGGCCAGAAGTTTCCCCCCGGCCTCTCTCGCTACTCAGCAGCGTCCTGCTGTTCGCCCTCGTGGTTTGAGGGGTCTGGCAGTCGCTTGGCACTCTGTTCGCGGCGCTTCCGGTCCCATTCGAGCACTGCGGCTTTGTCGAAGCGACACGGACCACGGGGCTGCCCACTGTTATGAACCGCCTCCGGAAAATCCAAGTCGCACCTCCACCGCCGAAGCGTTTCCCTCGAAATCCGAAAATACGCCAGCACCTCCTTGGTCAGCCAATACGGGCTTTCCATGACACCGAACTCCTCTTTCGAGGGACGGCGCCGCCCTCTGGTTGATAAGACCCTAGAGCGCCAAAAGATTACGCGCGGTGCCGCGTCGTTGGCAATTCGCTCTTTGTGGCGCGCGGTCGCGCGCGGTGCACTATGCGGCGATATATTTCTTTTCGTCATTCCGCGCGATCTGATTGCCCTTTGAGAGAGCGGTCAGGGCGTTCGAGACGGACATCTCGCCGGACTTGTCGCCTTTCAGCCCCATTTTTTCGAGAAGTTCGCCGCGTGTAAGCCCGGCAGGGTTCGCTTTGATGACTTCCATGATGCCGTCGCGCTTGCTGCCCTTGCGGGACGATGCGGCGCGAGTGCCCGTCGTCTTCCGAGCTGGTGCCTTACCGGTCTTCGCCGCTTCGTACGCTTCAATGGCGGCGAACTCGCGATTGATCTCCGCGAGTTTCCCTTCTAGCTCCTGCTGCTGCGAGAAGATGGTTTCGCGTTCTTTGTTCAGCCGCTCGCGGTCTTTCGCTATCACGTCCTGTAAGGTCTGGGCCATTCGGGGACTCCTGATTTGATACAAGAGTATGTATATGCTCCTGCCAGCGCTGCAAAGCTTCGCGCAATTCTGGAAGATACGAAGCACGATTATAACGAGCCGCTACTCCAGGCATCGCATGGGCTAGTAATCGTTCTATGACGTGCGGAGCCACACCCATTTCCGCCATTCTCGTAGCGGTAGTTCTTCGCAGGTCGTGGAGCGTCCAGCCGGTAGTTTGCGAGGACTTTAGCAACGCCCGCTTGCTCCGGCTCTCGCTAAATCCTCGGAACAGTTGATTATCAATCGTATCGGCGATGAGCGGTGTAAGCGGTATCGAGTGAGACCGCTTGCCTTTCATCACGCTAGCGGGAAAAACAATGGTTTCCCCTTCGATGAACTCGGGCTGAAACTGGAGCCATTGCCCCTTCCGCTGTGCGGTGAGAATAAGAACGCGTATGTACGCTCCGAATATTCCCTCCGATGATGCCTGCCAAACACGAACAAGCTCCGAATCGGAGAGCACGCGTTCGCGCGTCTGAGAGGATGCGGGTGCCTTTAGGCGCGAAAGGGGATTTTGGTCTAGTCGCTTCCGTCATTGATTTTGTGAGGGTTCTCTGAATCGATGTCCGCGTCACCAGCGACGGAGCGGAGACGTGGGCAGCAAAGAGAGCGCAGTAAAGAAATACATTGTGACACTCAGCGATACGGAGCGGGAGAAGCTCAACGCCCTTATCCATAGCGGGAAACATCCGGCACAAAAGCTGCTGAAGGCCCGCATTCTGTTGAAAGCCGATACCTCGGACGGTGGTGAAGGCTGGAGCGACAGCGAGATTGCAGCGGCGCTCGAGACCAGTGTCGCCACGGTTGCCAGGACGCGCCAGCGGCTGGTCGAAGAGGGGTTGGAGGCGGCCCTGATTCGCAAGCATTCGGCGAATTCGGCGAGGCGGCGGATCTTCGATGGGGCGGCCGAGGCCAGGTTAATCGCGTTGGCCTGTTCCAAACCGCCGGCCGGCCGCGCACGCTGGACATTGCAACTGTTGGAAGAGGCGGTCGTCGAACTGAAGATCGTCGAACGGGCCAGCGACAACACGATCGGGCGGACGCTGAAAAAAACACTCTCAAGCCGCATCTGAAGCAGCAATGGGTCATCCCGCCGGACGCCAACGCCGCCTTTGTTGCCGCCATGGAAGACGTCTTGGAGGTTTATCAACGGCCCTATGATCGGCAACGTCCCCTGGTCTGCCTCGACGAGACCTCAAAGCAACTCATTGCCGAAACGCGCGTGCCGATCGCGGCGAAACCCGGACGGCCCGGCCGGCACGATTACGAATACCGACGCAATGGGACGGCCAATCTGTTCATGATGTTCGCGCCACTGGAAGGCTGGCGGCACGTCAAGGTCACCGACCGTCACACGGCGATGGATTATGCCCAGGTGCTCAAGGAATTATCCGACACGCACTTCCCCGGTTCAGCAAAAATCGTGCTCGTCCAGGACAACCTGAACACGCACAAGCCAGCTTCGCTGTACGAAGCCTTTCCCCCCGCCGAAGCCCGCCGGCTCGTCGAACGGTTCGAGTGGCACTACACACCAAAACACGGGAGTTGGCTCGACATGGCGGAATCTGAACTCAGCGTTCTCTCCTCCCAATGCCTCGACCGCCGCATCCCCGATCAGCGGGTGTTGAAGGACGAAGTCGAGGCATGGGAAGCTGACCGCAACAGGAAGCACGCCAAGGCGAATTGGCAGTTCACCACCGCCGACGCGCGGGTCAAACTGAGCAGGTTGTACCCCGCACTATGAACGACTCGGCCGACTAGGTACTCGCGGCGGTAGCACCAATTGAAAAAGAGTTGGAGCCAGATATATCCGTTCGATTTTTCTGAAGGGGAGTTGATGGCGTCAAAAGCTTCGGCCAGGTCCGTGGTCTTGATGTCGGTGAGCTTCCGCTTCCTAAGAGCTGTAAACCGGGTCGTGAGAATTCGGATGCAGTGGTGCTGAGAGCCCGGCCGCATGGTCGGAACGTGGAGCGCTTTGAACTGCTGGAAAGCGCTCTCGTAGGTCAGAGAGCGCGGTTGCTCCTTTTTTACGCGGGCCTCAGCGAGACGATCGCGGGCCTTTTCCCGCGCCTGCGAAAGCGTGAGGTCGGGATACTGGCCGAGCTTGAGACGAGTGCGGGACGTTCCCGAGCGGATAAGAAGCATGAAGGTCTTGCTGCGCTTGCCAACGCGGACTGATAATCCGCTCACAGCGTCGTCTGCATAGTCGCGCTGCCCGTCCTCGAACGGCAACGCTCGCAGTTTGAGGTCGGTGAGGTGCATAGGCTGCTCCGGATTAGGTGCGAATTAGGTGCGTGGATGAGGTGAGATTGGATAAGTCGCGGTGGGTCTCTTCGAGGAATGTATCACGCGGCGTAAGCATAAATCGACATTCAATCAAATAGTTAGAGTGGTACGATACGCCACGCTGAGGCACGGTCGGGAGGGATACTTATCATGCTGTTCAAATGCCGGCCGGAAGGCTTGCCGATCCCGGGGCGGTTTCCGGGGCCGGCGCATGCGCGCGGCAAATGGTTCACGATCGATATCCACTGCCATCTGCTGACCCCGAAGGCGGAGGAGATGGTCGCGGGCGCCGGGCTCAGCATGGACTGGCAGCCGCGCCATCAATTCGCCAACGAGCTGACGCGCGAGACCAACCACGAGCAGTCGCGCCGCACGCGGGTGCAGTTCACATCGATCGAGAAGCGCCTCGAAGACATGGATTTGATGGGGATCGACATCCAGGCGATCACCCCGTCGCCGGCGCAGACCTTCTACAGCGTGCCGGCCGAGCTCGGCATCGAGACCGCGCGCGTCATCAACGACAACATCGCCGATATCTGCGGCAAGCATCCCGACCGGTTTGTCGGCCTCGGCACGGTGCCGTTCCAGGCGCCGGAACTGGCGGTCGCCGAGCTCGACCGGCTGCACAAATCGCTAGGCCTGCGCGGCATCGAAATCGCCACCAACGTCGCCGGCGCCGATCTCTCCGAGCCGCGTTTCCGGCCGATCTTTCAGCGCGCCGAGGAGCTGGGGCTGGTGCTGTTCATGCACCCGACCGGCTTCCCCGAGGCGAGCCGCTTCCGCGACCATTACTTCACCAACATCATCGGCAACCCGCTCGACACCACGGTCGCGGTGCATCACCTGATCTTCGGCGGCGTGCTGCAGGATTGCCCGAATTTGAAGCTGGTTCTGTCGCATGGCGGTGGCTTTCTACCGGCCTATTCGGGGCGCATCGACCATGCCGCCTCGGCGCGGCCGGACACCTGCACCTGCCTGCGCCACATGCCGACGACCTATCTCAAGCGGCTCTATTTCGACACGATCGTCTACACCCACCACCAGCTGCACTATCTGGTCGAGCAATACGGCGCCGACCATGTGCTGATGGGCACCGACTACCCGGCCGATATGGGCGAGGTCGATCCGATCGGCTTTATCGAAAGCGCCAACCAGCTCGACGACATCGAGCGGCGCGCGATCCTCGGCCGCAACGCGGCGCGGCTGCTCAATATCGTCGTGCCGGAGGACCGCCGGTGAGAGTTTGGTTTGTCGTCGCCTTGCTTCTGTCGCTGCTGCATCCCGCCTGGGCGGAAACGCCGGCCGAGCGCGGCAAGTATCTCGCCAGCTTCTCCGGCTGCGACCATTGCCATACGCCCGGCTACTTTCTCGGCAAGCCGGATATGAGCCGCAACCTCGCCGGCTCGGATGTCGGGTTCAAGGTCGGCGATCTCGGCATCTTTGTCGGGCCGAACCTGACCTCGGACAAGGAGACCGGGCTCGGCGGCTGGACCGACGAGCAGATCGCCACCGCGCTGACCACCGGCGTGCGGCCCGACGGGCGCATCCTCGCGCCGACCATGCCGTGGCGCTCCTTCGCCAAAATGACCAAGCCCGATGTGGCGGCGCTGGTCGCGTATTTGCGGACCTTGCCGCCGATCAGCAACAAGGTGCCCGGACCGTTCGGGCCGGACGAAAAACCGCCGATCTTTGTGATGCGCCTGACGCCGCCGCCGGCGGACGTGGCGGCAAAGCAGTGACCCGTTTCCAGATGAGGTGACCCATGGCTGAAATCCTCGGGATCGGTTGCACCCACCGGCCGGTCATGCTGCGGCCCAACGACGCCTGGACCTTTATGATGAAGGCCTCGCTCGACGACCCCGACATGCCGGAGGAGATGAAGAACCCGGCTTCGTGGCCGGAACAGCTGCGGGCCGAACTTGGCAACGATTGGGGCGCCTCGACCGCGGCGCGCTACCGCGAAATCTATCACCAGCATTTTGCCGAGGCGCGGCGGGCGCTCGACGCGTTCAACCCCGATGTCGTCATCATGTGGGGCGACGACCAGTATGAGAACTTCAAGGAAGACATCGTCCCACCCTTCGCCGTGCTGGCCTATGACGACCAGGACATCCAGCCCTGGGCGCATCGCCGATCCCCCGACAATCCATGGAACGAGCCCAAGGACAAGACCTTCCGCGTGCGCGGCCATCGCCAAGCGGGCCAGCATCTGGCGAGCAAGCTGATCGCCGCCGGGATCGATGTCGGCTACGCCTACAAGCCGCTGCATCACAAGATGGGGCACGCGTTCGAGAACACCGTGCTGCTGCTCGACGACGAGCGGCGCGGGTTCGACTATCCGGTCGTGCAGTTCTCGGTGAATTGCTACGGTCGTCGCGTCAACGCGGCACGCGGGCTGCGCCTGCCGTTGGCGATGAAGGATCGCATCCGCGAGCTCGACCCGCCCTCACCGAACCCGCATCGTTGCATGCAGGTCGGCGCCGCCGCAGCCAGGGTCATGGCCGACAGCCCGTGGCGCGTGGCATTCATGGCATCGTCGTCATGGTCGCACTCGTTCCTCACCGAAAAGAACTGGCAGCTCTGGCCCGACGTACCGGCCGACCGCGCGCTGTTCGATGCGCTGGAAAGCGGCGACTACGCCCGATGGCACGGCTACACGACCGACCAGATCGAGGAGAGCGGCCAGCACGAGGTGCTGAACTGGTTCTGCCTGCTGGGCGCGATGGAGGCGCTCGGCCGCAAACCCGACAAGGCGGTGTTCCTCGAAAACTGGGCCTTCGTGTCACCGGTCGTCTTCGCGCATTACCATTAACCGGTTGTCATTCCGGGGCACCGCAAAGCGGTGAACCCGGAACCCATGAACACGGACCTAGCCAAGTGGGTAAGCAGACTGCCTAAATTGTCGTTCGCCCGTGTTCATGGGTTCCGGATCGCCCCTTCGGGTCGTCCGGAATGACAAAGCAAAATGGGAGGAAATCATGCCGGGTCTCGACGACATTCTCGAAAGCGGTGAAGCACAGCGCCTCGCCACCGGCTTTACCTTCACCGAAGGGCCGGTCTATCACCCGGACGGGTTCTGGTACTTTGTCGATGTGCGCGAGTCGAAATTCTACCGCATCAAGCCGGGCGCGCCGGCCGAGCTGCTGCGGGAGAACACCGGCGAGGGCAACGGCACGACCTTCGACCCGCAAGGTCGGCTGATCCAATGCGAGGGCGGTAATGCGCGTGTCACGCGTTGGCCGGCCGACGGCAAATTCGGCTCGCACGACGTGTTGATGGACAAATTCGAGGGCAAACGGCTGTCGCGTCCCAACGACGTGGTCTGCAAGTCGGATGGCAGCCTCTACTTCACCAATCCGGGAATGCGCGTGCCGCTCGGTCAGCGCGAGCTCGACCCGGCGGCGATCTACCGGATCATGCCGGACGGCTCGAACCGGCATGTCGCCGATTTCGAGTACCCGAACGGGCTCACCTTCTCGCCCGACGAGCGCGCGCTCTACGTCGCCAATACACGCCATACCGCCTACATCCACCGGCTGGAGATGGACAGCGCCGGCAATATGGTGCGCCGCCGCATCTTTGCTGACATGTCGTCGGACGAGAAGATTGGCGTGCCCGACGGCATGAAGGTCGATGTCGAGGGCCGCGTCTGGTGCACCGGCCCCGGCGGCACCTGGGTCTACGCCGCGGACGGCACCCATATCGGCACGATCAAGACCCCCGAGGTGCCGGCCAACCTGGCCTTCGGCGGGCCGGACATGAAAACGGTGTTCTTCACCGCGCACACCTCGGTCTACACGCTGCGCGCCAAGGCGCCGGGCCTGGCGGGGCACCCGTTCAAGAGATAAAGGACGAACGCTTTAACGCGGAGGACGCGGAGGGTTCGCAGAGGACGCGATGGCTCCCGGACGGCGCGAAGCGCCAAAAATTCACCACAGAGACACGGAGATTTTCTGCCGCACGGAATCTTTATGCGCTCCGTGTCTCGGTGGTTGAATCGTAAAGTTCGCTCCGCTCGCGACGTCGGCCTCGGGTGCCTTCGCGTCCTCTGCGAACCCTCCGCGTCCTTCGCGATAAAGCGTTCTGCTCCGGCGCCGGTTCCCTTCGCTTCTCGCCAGCTATAGGTTACGGTCAATGAAGCTGGCGATCCCCGATTTGATCTCGAACTCGTATTTCACCGCCCTCGCGGCCGCCGAGCTCGGGCATTTCAAGCGCCACGGCCTCGATATCGAAGCCGAGCTGATCTTTCCGGTCGATCGCGCCTATGAGGCGTTGCGCGACGGCGAATATGACTTTGTCGCCGGCGCGGCGCATGGCGCGCTGGCCGCGTTCCCGGCGTGGCGCGGCTGCCGGCTGTTGGGGGCGTTGGCGCAGGGCATGTATTGGTTCCTGGTGATGCGCGCCGATCTCGGCATCGCCCGCGGCGACCTCGCGGCGCTCAAAGGTCGGCGCATCGGCGCGGCCCCCTGGGTCGAGATGGGGCTGCGCCGGCTGCTCACCGATGCCGGGCTCGAACCCGCGACCAACGACATCACCATCGCGCCGGTGCCGGGCGCGACCGGCGCCACCACCAATTTCGGCCTCACCGCGGCACGGGCCCTGCAAGACGGCAAGATCGACGGGTTCTGGGCCAACGGCATGGCGACCGAAATCGTGGTGACGAGCGGGGTGGGCAATATCGTGCTCGATGTGCGGCGCGGCGACGGACCGGTCGGCTGCTTCGACTACACCTTCGGCGCGTTGGCGACGACCGAGCGGCTGATCGAAAAGTCGCCGGATGCGGCGGCCGCGGCGCTGCGCGCGCTGATCGACGCCCAAGCCGACCTCAAGGCCGATCCGAGCCGCGCGACGCTGGTCGGCCAGAAGCGCTTTCCGCCGCGCGAGACCGGACTGATCGCGCAGATCGTCGCGCGCGACCTGCCTTATTACGACGCCGCGATCAGCGAAAAATCCATTGCCGGCGTCGTCGGTTTCGGGCGCGCGCTCGGCATTCTCGACGGCGACGTCGCCTATGGCGACATCGTCGCGACGCAGTTCAGCCATCTGTGGAACCAGAAATGAGGACCGGTGCCGAATACCGCGAGGCGCTGCGCGACGGCCGCGTCGTCTATGTGATGGGCGAGGGCCGCGTCGACGATGTGACGACGCATCCCGCGACCCGCGGGGTCGTCGAGGAATATGTCCGCTGGCACGATCTGCACCGCGATCCCGAATGGGCCGAGACGCTGATCAGCCCTTCAGGTACTCCCTGGGCGCTGACCGCGCCAAAGACCAGCGCCGACCTGATCGGCATGGGCCGGTCCTTTGCCAAGACCTGCTTTCTGTCGGCCGGCAACATTACCCACGACCCGGCTTACGGCAACCTGATCGCGATGGGCATCGTCAATGCGGTCTGCGAGCACGGCGCCGGCGCCGAGCATGTCGCCCGCGCCGAGAAATATCGCGCGATGATCGCCGAGACCGGGCGGTTCCTGACCTTCAGCGGCGGCTCGCCGCCGATCGGCTACCGGCTGCGCCCCGACCCGAAGGACCGTGCCGGCTGCCGGATCGTGCGCGAAACCGACAAGGGGCTGGTGATCTCCGGCCGCATCGGCATGCACACCAGCCCGTGCTACGCCGAGGACATCTTTGTCGGCTCACTCAACGGCGCGCAGTTCGAGGGGCACCCAGTGAGCTTTGTCGTCGAGATCGCAGCGCCCGGCGTCACCGTGCTGTGCCGCCGGATCGCCGCGCGCGAGGCGAACCCTTTCATGGCGCCGCTCTCCAACCGCTTCGACGAGCTCGACGGCACGCTGTGGCTCGACGAGGTGCTGATCCCTTGGGAGCATGTGTTCCTGATCGACCCCGGCCCCGAGGCGGTGGCGCGCTGGTTGATGTGGCACCACCTCTACGGCTGGGGCGCGCGGGCGGAGTTCAGCCTCGGGCTCGCGCTGGCGATCGCCGATGCGATGGGACTCAAGGAAAACGACGCAACCATCGAGCACCTGATCGACCTGATGGCCGCGGTGCAGACGATCCGTGCCTGCCAAACCGCGGCGGTGCACGAGCCGGAGCCGACCCCAACGGGCTTTGTCGGACCCAATGGCCGGCATGTGATGGCGGGCGGCATCACGCTGTTCAAGGCGCGGCAGCAAATCAGCGAGATCCTGCGGATCATTCCGGGCTCGTCGCTGGTTGTGGCGCCGGCGGATACCGATCTTGCGGCACCGGAGCTTTCGGCCGGGCTCGAAGAAGCTTTCGCGGGCGGGGGCTACACCGCGGCGCAGCGCTCGGCGTTGCTACAGCTCGCCTGGGACCATGTGTCATCGGGGCTCGACGGCCGCGAGTCAGCCTTCGAGCTGCACGCCAGCGGCGGCATGCCGACCTGGCGCGGCCGGCTGCGCAAGAGCTTTACCGATTACAACACGCTGGCCAACGCGGTGCTGCGGCAGATCGACGGCGACATGCCGGCGATCGACCTCGGCTCGATCGCGGCGGCACCGCTGGCGCCCCGTCGGGTGAACGCGCCGCGCCCGGCGCCCGCCGGAGACCAGCGATGAGGACCGGCGCCGATTACCGCGCCGCGCTGCGCGACGGCCGCAAGGTCGTCATCATGGGTGGTGAGACGATCGACGATGTGACGACGCATCCCGCCACCGCGGCGATGGTCGAGCAATATGTCGCCTGGTACGACCGACACTTCGATCCCGATTGGCGCGAGACGCTGGTCAGCCCGGACGGCGTGCCCTGGGCGTTCGTGCTGCCCCGCAGCGCCGACGAAGTGCGCGCGGTCGGCCAATCGATCGCCAAGACGATCTTTCTGAGTGCCGGAAACATCACCCATACGCCGCATTATGGCCACCTGATTGCGATGGGCGTGCTGGCGGCGACCGAGACGCTCGACGCGGACCCGCGTCACCCAAAAAACGCCGAGGCTTATCGAAGCGAGATCGCCGAGACCGGCCGGTTCGTCACCTTCTGCGGCGGCGCGGCGATCATCGGCCAGCGCATGCAGCCGGACCCGGCCGACCGGGTCGCGGTCAAGCTGGTGCGCGAGACCGACAAGGGCATCATCGTGCGCGGCCGGCTCGGCATGCACACGAGCCCGGCCTATGCCGAGGAGGTCTATGTCGGCCACCTGACCGGGCTCCGGATCGAAGGGCATCCGGTCGGGTTTATCGTTCCGGTCGCGGCGCCGGGGGTGACGATGCTGTGCCGCAAGCCGGCGGCGCGGGCGGCTGACGCTTTCGTCGCGCCGCTCTCCAGCCGCTACGACGAGCTCGACGGGCAGATGTGGCTCGACGACGTGTTCGTGCCGTGGGAGCGGGTGTTCGCGGTCGATCCGGCGCCCGAGGCGATCCCGCGCTGGCTACGCTGGCACCATCTCTACGGCTGGCTGGCGAAGGCGGAGTTCACGCTTGGCCTCGCCTTCGCGCTGACCGACACGCTTGGGTTGAAGGATCACGACGCCTCGGTCGACTATCTCGTCGACATCATCGCGGAAGTGCAGGTGGTGCGCTCCTGCATCGCCGCCGCCGAACACGACGCGGAATTCACCGCGGCCGGGTATTGCTTTCCCAACCACGCGCATCTCGCTGCCGGCGGCATCTCGCTGTTCAAGGCGCGGCAGCGGATTTCGGAGCTGTTGCGGATCATCCCCGGTTCGTCGCTGGTCGTCGCGCCCGGCGCGAGCGACTTGGCGATCCCGGAACTGGCGCAGGGTTTGGAGGAAAGCTTTGGCGGCGGCGGCTATACGGCGCGGCAGCGCGCAGCGCTGCTGCAGCTTGCCTCGGACCATGTCTCGTCGGCGCTCGACGGCCGCAAGTCGGCCTTCGAGCTGCACGCCAGCGGCGGCATGCCGGGCTGGCGGCATTGGCTGCGCCGCAGCTTCAACGGCTACAACGAGCTCGCCAACGCCGTGCTCGAGCTGATCGCCATCTCCATGCCCGAGATCGATGTCAGCGGCATCCGCACGGCAATGCCCGCCGCGCGGCGGCCGGTGACGTTGCCGCCGGTGGGCCGGAAGTAGACGCCGGAACCGCGGGCTGCCCCTCACCCTCCCACGCCTTCGGCGCGGGTCCAACCCTCTCCCCGCTCGCGGGGAGAGGGTTGGGGTGAGGGGCAGCCGCTGCACATCACGGAGAGGAGCAACGCAATGACCACAGTCGCGATTGTCGGCGCCGGGATCGGCGGGGTGTATCTCGCGGCGCAACTCGGTACGCTCGGCGCCAAAATCCGGCTGACCGACCTCGATGATAGGCGGCTCCTCGATATCCGGTCGCGCGGCGGGATCGATGTCGAGACGGGCGGGAAGACGACTTTCTCGGCGGTGGAGCGGATCACGACGGATTTGGCAGCCGCGGTCGACGGTGCCGACGTCACCGCCGTGTGCACCGGCGGCACCTTTCAGCCGGGCGTCGCGCAGGCGCTGGCGCCGCTACTGCACGACGGGCAGACCATCCTGCTGATCCAGGGCAATACCGGCGGTGGCCTTGCCTTCCGCCGGGTGCTCGCCGCCGGCGGCTGCCGCACCGCGGTGGACATCGCCGAGATGGACAATTACCCCTTTTCCTGCTGGCGCGTGTCGCCCACCCACATCAGGCCGATCGTCACCAAGAAAGGGCTGCAGATCGCCGCCTTTCCCGGCAACCGGACCGAGGCGGTGTTTGCCAAACTGGGCCCGCTGTTTCCGACCGCCGTCGCCGCGCCGACCATCGCCTCGACCAGCTTTATGAACGCCAACGCAATGCTGCACGTCGCCAATTGCGTCGCCAATGCCGGCAAGATCGATCGCGGCGAGGCCTACAAATTCTACGCCGAGGGGGTGACCCCGGCAGTCGGGCGGCTCTACCAGGCGATCAATGCCGAGCGCGTCGCGGTCGCCGCCGCGCTCGGCGCGGAGGTGCCAACGCTCGAAGACTGGTTCGCCACGACCTATGGCGTGCGCGGTGCGACATTGTCGGAAAGCTGTCAGCTGCTCACCACCAACAGCGACGGCCCCTACCAGGCGACCGGCACGCCCAGTTCATGGACCCACAAATACATCGCCGAGGACGTGCCGGTCGGGCTGATGCCGATGCGCGCGATCGGCGAGGCTGTCGGCGTCGCGACCCCGGCGATCGACGCCGTCATCAAGCTGGCGCAAATCCTCGCCGGCAGCGATTTCGCCGCTGACGCCCGCACCCTAGACCGCATGGGCCTCGCCGGCCTGGACGCCGGCCAGATCAGGCGGACGCTGGTCGAAGGGTTTCGATAGAAACGGTACATTTGCAGCGTCATTCCGGGGCGCCTCGACAGAGGCGAACCCGGAACCCATGAACACGGACTCCGGCTGTTTCGCTCGAACGCCGGCGCGAGCAGGGCATCGTCCGTGTTCATGGGTTCCGGGTCCAGCGCTGCGCGCTGGCCGGAATGACCAAAGAGGATTGCGCTCTACCGCCCTACCGAAACGCGACGGCTTTGCCGGTGTCGGAAGCCTGCTTGATGCCGTCGACGAGGCGGTGCAGATCGACCGCGGTTGCGAAATTCGGCAAGTCGACCGCCTCGCCGGCGATGGCGCGCGCGAATTGTGCGTACATCTGGCCGACATTGGACGCTTCGCCCGATGGTGTGCCGGGCGAGGCCACGGTCAGGTCTGTCGGGATCGCGATCGGTTGCAGCGCATTGCCGCGCTGGGCGCCGTGTAATTGGATCTCGCCGAGCTGCGGCGAGTCCTCGCCCGATGCGGTCAGCGTCCCTTCCCGGCCGTAGATTTCCATGCGATAGCCGCTGCCGGCGTAAGGGATCGCCGCGATATGCGCGGAGGCAACCGCGCCGTTCGCCAGCGTGCCGCTGACCAAGATGTTGTCGGGCGAGGTGACGTCCAGCCAGATGTTGCTGCCGGTGTCGAGCCACTGCTTGGCCTGGGTCGTCACCACGGCGGACAGCGCGGCGAAATCGCCGACCACAAAGCGCATCGCGTCGATCGTATGGCCGTTGGCGATGGTCAGGGTGTTGGCGCCGAGCTCGGCGTCGCGCTGCCAGGTGCGGTTCGACGGCCGGGTCAGCACGCCCTCGCGCATCAGCGCGACATGCACCGCCATGACCTCGCCGACATAGCCGGAAGCGACCAGCGCCTTCATGTGCATGATCGCCGGGTTGACGCGGGCCTGGAGGCCGATCGCCGTCACCAGGCCCTTGGCCTCGGCGAGCGCCGCCAGCTCGATGGCCTCCGCCGTCGTGCGGCCGAGCGGCCATTCGCAGTAGACATGCTTGCCCGCCTCCAGCGCCGCCTTGGCCGGCGCGTAATGCGACGGGACGCGCACCACCACTGCCACCGCGTCGATCTCCGGCGAGGCGATCATTTTTCGATAATCATCGAAGGCAAGGCGGGCGCCATAGGCCTTCCGTGCCGCCTCAGCGGTGTCGGCCTTGGTCGTGCAGACCGCGGTCAACTCGACATCCGCGCTCGACCGAACCGCCGGCAAATGCGACCGCGACGACCAGGTGCCGGAAACGCTGGCGCCGATCAGGCCCAGCCGCAACTTCTTTGCCATTTGGGTTCTCCCCGAAACCGGAGCTAAGCGAATTCCATCAAATCAAGCCGCGATGCCGGCCCCCACCCCAACCCTCCCCCGTGTCCACGGGGGAGGGAGAGTCGCGCAGCGACTGGGAGGGGGCCGGCATAGCGCTGCAACCTTATCGCCCTACGCCCGCTTGCCCTTGCGCGCCAGGAAGTCCTTGAAGCCGTCACGCGGATGGCCGGCGAGCAGCCAGGTGGCGCGGGCCTCGTCTTCGAACTCATAGCGCTCGTGCAGCGACATGCCGGCGCCTTCATGCAGCAGGCGCTTCAGTCCCTGCACCATGCGTGCATCGTTCTTGGCGATCATCTGCCCCATCTCGATCGCGCTCTCGCGCAGCTTCGCCGACGGCAGGATGGAATTGAGCAACCCGATGCGCTCGGCCTCCTCCGCGGCGACGACGCGCCCGGTGTACAGCAGCTCCTTGGCCTTGGGCCAGCCGACGAGCAGCGGCAGCGACCAGCTCGAATTGACCCGGCCATAGCTCGCCGCCAGAAAGCGGAACTGCGTCTTCTCGCAGCCGATGCGGATGTCGAGCGACGACGACAGCAGCGCCGCGCCGCCATAGGCGAGCCCGTTGATCGCGCCGATCGTCGGCTTGGCGTAATTGGCGATGTGCCAGGAGATGTCGCCGCGCCGCGCCT
The DNA here is from genome assembly GCA_963778385.1 of uncultured Alphaproteobacteria bacterium. Lineage (GTDB taxonomy): Bacteria > Pseudomonadota > Alphaproteobacteria > ATCC43930 > CGMCC-115725 > DATARH01. The sequence continues at coordinate 378,566 of CAVZUA010000002.1, forward strand.
GCCGCTCGGCGAGTGCCTCGGCCGACATGTCGGCCATCTCGTGGATATCGGCACCGGCCGAGAAGGCGCGCCCGCCGGCGCCGGTGAAGACGACCGCCTTGATCGTATCGTCTTCCTCCCAGGCGGTGAGCACGTCATCGACCTCGCTTACCAGGCCGAAGGACAGCGCGTTCAATTTGTCCGGCCGGTTGAGGGTGATGATGCCGACCCCGTCGAGAGCCTCGGCGATAATGAATTGGTGTTCCATGTCCGGCGCTCCTTCCCGCATGCTTGTTGCGCATAGTATCAGCCGGCGCGGCGCCGGTCGCCAAGCCGCAACGACGCCTCGCTCATCAGCTCGATCAGCGCCCGCGCCGCCGGATTGAGATAGCCGTTGCGGCGATGGATCAGCGCCACCGGGATTGTCGCCCGCATCGCCGGCGCCTCAAGCTCTTTGAGCGTGCCGAGCTTCAATTCGTCGCGCACGCTGCTCTCGGGCACCAGGGCGATGCCGAACCCGGCCTCCACCAGGCGCTTTTGCGCGGTCAGGCTATCGATCAGCGTGATCTTGGCGGCTTCGAGGCCGAGCGGTGCGAGCAGCCGTTCGAGCAGCCGGCCAAACAACTCACGGCCGCGCGCGGCGGGAAACCCGACCCATTTCTCCTCGGCGAGATGCCGCCTCGAAAGGCGCTTGCCGACGCGCGGATGCTCGGGCGAGCAGATCACCCGCATCGGCTCGACCCCGACAATCCGCGAGCTGAGATCGCCGCGCTCGTCGGCATGATAGCGCAGACCGAGCGTCACCTCGCCGCGCCGCACCATATCGCTGACCTCGTGGCTGGTCGCGGTGCGCAGATCGAGCTCGACCGATTTCGAGCGCCCGGCGAACTGGCGCAGCACATCGACGATGTTGGAATCGGCGAGCGTGCCAACCAGCGCCAGCGATACCGCCCCGGCGGTCTCGTCGATCGTCGCGCGCACCGCCTCCCGACCATCCTGGACCGCCGACAGCACAGCCTCGGCAAAGGGCAGAAAAGCCCGGCCGGCGCTTGTGAGCGCCACTCGTCCACGGACCCGCTCGAGCAGCGGTGCGCCCAGTTCCTGCTCGATCAGGTTGATCCGCCGGCTGATTGCCGGCTGCGAGCGGTGCAGCCGATCGGCGGCGCGGGTAAACCCGCCGAGCTGGGCGATCGCGACAAAGGTGCGGATTTCGTCGATGTCCATCGATCAGGAAAACTGATGATCCTCGCCGATATTATGCATTGGACATATCCCTGTCGCCAACCCGATCCTGTCTCCATCGGAAAGGAGACACGCCATGCGCACACAGGCGGAGAAGGCGGCGGCGTTCCGTGCGCTGCATGACGAACCCGGAACCTTCATCATTCCCAACCCGTGGGATGCTGGCACCGCGCGGCTGTTGGCCGGACTCGGCTTCAAGGCGCTGGCGACGACCAGCCTCGGGCTCGCCAACATCCATGGCCGGGGCTACGTGAGTGCCGACGAGATCATCGAGAACGCGCGGATGATCGCGGCTGCGACCGATCTGCCGACCAACGGCGACCTGGAGAATTGCGGCGCCGACCTACCCGAGGAAGCCGCCATGTTGATCCCGCGCGCCTCCGAAGCCGGGCTGGCGGGCGGCTCGATCGAGGATTTCACCGGCGACCGCGCCAACCCGATCTATGGCTTCAACCTGGCGGTCGAACGCGTCCATGCCGCGGTGGAGGCCGCCAAGAAGCTGCCGGTCCCGTTCGTGCTGACCGCGCGCGCCGAGCAGCTGATCCACGGCAGCACCGATCTCGACGCGACGATCCGCCGGTTGCAGGCGTTTGAGCAGGCCGGCGCCGATGTGCTCTACGCGCCGGGTCTTCGCACGCTCGACCAGATCCGCGCGGTCGTCTCATCGGTCGGCAAGCCGGTCAATGTGGTGATGACCCATGCCGACCCGTCGATCACCTTCGACCAACTGGCCGAGCTCGGCGTCAAGCGCATCAGCATCGGCGGCAGCGGCTCGCGCTTCGCGCTCAACGCTTTTATGACCGCCGCGCGCGAGATGGCCGAGCACGGCACCTTCACCTTTGTCGGCGAGAACCCGCCCTGGAGCGAATTATTGGAGGGCTTCGCGAAGGGCCAGGGATAGGTGCAATATAGCGCGACGCAACGGGAGGACAGACAGATGGCCGGCTCACTCGAAGGCATCCGGGTGCTCGAATTGGCACGCTACCAGGCGGGGCCGCGCGGCGGGATGATCATGTCCGACCTCGGCGCCGAGGTGATCAAGATCGAAAAGCTGGGCGGCGAGGAAACCCGCCGGTCCGAGCCGGTGGTCAAGGGCGTCAGCGTCTATTTCACCGTCTACAACCGCGGCAAGAAGAGCCTGTGCATGGATTTGCGCACGGCGAAGGGCAAGGAAATCTTTGCCGAACTGGTCAAGACTGCCGACGTGGTGCTGGAGAATTTCCGCCCCGGCACGATGGCGCAGATGGGCTTCAGCTATGAAGAGCTGTGCAAGATCAAACCCGACATCATCCTCACCTCGGTGTCGGGTTTTGGCCAATACGGCCCCTATCGCGAGCGCCCGGCGTTCGACCCGCTGGGCCAGGCGATGAGCGGCCTCATGGACCTCACCGGCAAGCCGGTCGGCACCCCGCTCGGCGCGGCGACCTCGCTGGTCGACCGCTACACCTCGCTGCACGCGACGATCGGCACGCTGGCCGCGCTGCACCATCGCGACAAAACCGGCGAGGGCCAGCTGGTCGATTGCTGCCTGATGGATTCGGCGCTGACCATGGTGGAAATCCCCACCGCCTACTACCTGCTGACCGGCGAGGAAGGCGGCGAGGGCGGCCGGCCGCCCTACAAATGCCAGGACGGTCATGTAGTGATCTCGGCCTCGGGCAGCGCCATGGCCACCCGTCTGCTGCAGATCGCCACCGGCGACAAAGAGGCGAGCGCCGCCGGGTTTACCAGCCGCGTGGGCGCCGGTGATGCGCGCAAGCTCGCGGTGGGAAAGTGGTGCGAAGAGAACACCGTCGACCATGTGGTCAAGACGCTGCTCGAGGCGGAAATCCCCGTCGCGCCGGTCAAGACCATCCCGCAGGTCGCGGTCGACCCGCATCTCTGGGAGCGCGAGATGCTGGTGAAGATGCCCGACGCCGTCGCCGGCGAGGTGTTTGTCCCCGGCGCGACGATCAAGATGTCAAAAACCCCCGGCCGCGTCGGCCACGTCCCGATCCCCGGCGAGCACACCGACGCGGTGCTGTCGTCGATCCTCGGCTACGACGCCGCGACCCTGACGCAATTGCGGGCGGAGAAGGTGATCGGATAGCTCGCAATGCCGAGCACCGTCACCCTCTACACCGATTACAAAAGTCCCTACGCCTATCTGGCGAAAGACCCGGCCTTCGCTCTCGTGCGTGATCTCGGCGTGCGGCTTGAGGTGTTGCCGTACATTCTGAACATTCCGGATTTTCTCGGGTCGGCACGGCTCGACGAGACCGGCAACGTCATCGAGCAAAACCGCAACGCGCATCAGTGGCGGCGCGTCAAATACAGCTACATGGATTGCCGCCGACACGCGCGGAAACGCGGCCTCGTTATTCGCGGTACCATCAAGATCTGGGACAGCGTACTCGCCGCATCCGGCATGCTCTACGCCAAGCGCCAGGGTGACGCAGTGTTTCGCGCCTATCACGACCGCATCTTCGAGCGGTTCTGGAAACGGGAGCTCGACATCGAGGATCTCGCGGCCGTTACCGCGGTGCTGGCGGAAACCGGCGCGGAGACCACCGGCTTCGCCGATTACGCCATCGCCGAGGGGCCGGCGGAGGTCAACGCCATCTCCCGCGCCGCCGAGGAAACCGGGGTTTTCGGCGTGCCGACCTTTGTCATCGATGGCGAGCTATTCTGGGGCGGTGAGCATCTATCCGATATCCGCGAAATACTGTCCGGGCAATAAAATCAATATGTCAACAATATTACCCGCCCGATGCCAACTAAAAATTTAAATATATGACTCGCTTCCGCCAAACAGCGGAAGTTGTCTGAGATTTTTCCGGATCGATAACCGGTCGGCTTTGTTAGCGAGCGGAGACCTACCGCTGACAACAATCGATATGGAGCAAAATGCACCGATTTTCATTCGCTATTTTGGCGCTGAGCGCGACACTGGTTGCCGCCGGAGCGGCCATGGCTCAGGCGTATCCGCCCTATGCCTACCCGGCGCCTACCAATCCGTACTACTACCCGCAATATGCTCCCCCGCCTCCGCCGGCGGTCACTTACACGCCGGGCCCGTACGATGGAACGCACACGGGCGGCGGCGCCGGCCGCGGTTACTGGGGGCCGAAAGCCAACTAACCTTCGTCGGCCAAGCCGGCTACGCGATCTGCGCCGCGAGCTTCGCCAGGTGGTAGCCGGTGTCGCCGAAGCTGTGCTCGATGACCATGCAGCGGCGGAAATAATGACCGACGGCGTATTCGTCGGTCATGCCGATGCCGCCGTGGAGCTGCACCGCGTTCTGTGACACGAAGCGCGCCGCCTGGCCGACGCCGACCTTGGCGGTCGAGAGGTCGTGGGCACGCTGCGCGGCGTCTTCGTCGTCGACCATCACCGCGGCGAGCATCGCCAGCGAGCGCCCCTGCTCCATGGCGATCATCATCTCCGTCGCCCGGTGCTGCAGCGCCTGATTCTCGCCGATCGGCTTGCCGAACTGCACGCGGGTTTTCATATACTCAACCGTCATGTCGAGCATTGTCTCCATCGTGCCGATCGCCTCGGCGCTGGTCGCGGCGACGCCGGCCTCGACGACGCGCTCGATGACCGCAAGCGCCGCGCCCGGCTCGCCCAACGGCTCCGCCTCGACGCCAGACAGCGACATATCGGCGGCGCGGGTGCCGTCGCGCATCGGATAGGCGCGGCGCGCGACGCCGCTCGCCGCCGGGTCGACAAGAAACAGGCTGATGCCGTCCGGGTCGTGGCGATCGCCGGCGACGCGGGCGCTGACGATCAGCCGGTCGGCGCTGTCGCCGTGCACGACGACGGATTTCGCGCCGTCGAGCCGCCAACCGCCGGCCATCCTCGTCGCGGTCGTGACGACATCGTTGAGGTCGTAGCGTGCCTGGCGCTCGCCATGCGCCCACGCAAGGCGCAGGCTGCCGTCCACGATCTGCGGGACCAGCGCCTCTTGCTGTTCCTTGTTGCCGGCGAGCTTGAGCGCGGTGCCGGCGAGCACCACGGTCGCGAGATACGGCTCCAGCGCGATGACGCGGCCCAGCGCCTCCATGACGATCATGGTCTCGACGCCGCCGCCGCCGAACCCGCCTTGCTCCTCGGCGAATGGCAGGCCGAGCAGCCCCATCTCCGCATATTGCGCCCACATCGCCCGGCTGAAGCCCTCGGGCTCAGCCATATAGGTCTTGCGCTGGGCGAACTCGTAGCTATCGCCCAACAGCCGGTCGAGGCTCTCACGCAACAGCCGCTGCTCTTCGGTGAATTCGAAATCCATCCGCCGTCATCTCCAAAATCGTCACCCCCGGACTTGATCCGGGGGTCCATTGGATGGCCGGGTCAAGCCCGGCCATGACGATGTTTTGTGAAGGTGCTAAAGCCCCAGCACCGCCTTCGAGACGATGTTCTTCATGATCTCGTTGGTGCCGCCATAGATCGATGCGGCGCGCAGCATCAGGTAGCTGCGCGTGGTCTCGGCCGGCCAGGCGGGCCCGAGCTCCGGCTCGTTCGACAACGCCTGCAGCTCCGCGGCCCAATCCGGCATCGACAGCGGCCCGCCGACATCCATCACCATCTCCGTCGTCGATTGTAAGAGTTCGGTGCCCTTGATCTTGAGCACCGAGGTAAGCGGGTCGGGCTGGCCGCTTCCCTTATTCTTGTCATGCGCCGAGATCACCCGCAGGTTGGTGATGTCGAGCGCCTTGATGTCGACCTCGAACTGCGCGAGGCGCTGGCGGAAGACCGGGTCGTCGATCAGCGGCCGGCCGTTCTGCATCACCTCCTGCGCCTTCTCCTTGGCGGTGCGCACCCGCTCCTTGGACTTGCCGATCCGGGCGATGCCGGTGCGCTCATTGCCGAGCAGGTATTTGGCGACGTCCCAGCCCTTGTTTTCCTCGCCGACGCGCATCGAGATCGGCACTTTGACGTCGTCGAAAAACACCTCATTGAGGTGATGCGTGCCGTCGATCGAGATGATCGGGCGCACGGTGATTCCCGGCGTCTTCATGTCGATCAGCAGGAAAGAGATGCCCATCTGCCGCTTTGGCGCGTTGGGGTCGGTGCGCACTAGGCAAAAGCACCAATCGGCCATATGCGCGGTCGAGGTCCAGATCTTCTGGCCGTTGACGATGTACTCGTCGCCGACGCGCTTTGCCGCGGTCTTGAGCGCCGCGAGATCGGAGCCGGCGCCCGGCTCTGAAAAGCCTTGGCACCACCAGTCGTCGACATTGGCGGCGCGCGGCAGGAAGCGCTTCTTCTGCTCGTCGGTGCCGAATTGGATCAGCACCGGCCCGATCATCGTGATGTTGAACACCTGCATATCGGGCGCGTTGGCGAGCTGGTTTTCCTCGAGGAACATCATCCGCTGGATCGGCGACCAGCCGGGGCCGCCCCATTCCTTGGGCCACAGATAGGCGGCCCAGTTCCGGGCGTTGAGGATGCGCTGCCAGCGGATCGTGTCTTCCTTCTCGGCGCCGTAGCCGAGGCGCAGCTTGTCGCGAATATCGGTCGGCAGGCTGTCGCGGATGAACGCCCGCAACTCGTCGCGAAACGCCAGTTCCTCGGCGCTGAAGCGAAGGTCCATGATCTCGTCCTCCCTGCACCTATCCGCGACGCGCGCGCGGAACGCGTATCTACATCGGAATGCATCCTCGAACCAAGGGGTCAAGGGTGCTAGCCTCGCCGCGGCGAGACCGCATTTCAAAATAGCCGCTCCGGTGCAGCGCGAGGCCTCATCATCGACACGTAGATGGCGGCCGCGCGGAGCAAGCGGCTGGCTGCTGTCGCTGGTGGCGACCGCGCTGTTCATCGCTTTTGCGGCGCTGGCTTTCGCGATGATCGTCCCGGTGCGGTTCGACAATCTGCTCGGCCTGGCCGCCCTCGGGGCTTTGTCCTTCCCGCTTCACATCCTCGCCCCCGCATTGCTCGCCGCTGCTTTGGCGGTTTTCGCGGGGATAAAGCGAGCCCGTTTCGCGGCGGCCCTCTTTACCGCCGCGATGCTGATCGGCGCGATGCTCGCGCTGTGGCCCAGCATCGCGTTGTACCGCTTCGCACAGGACGAGAATGTCGCCTTGTCGCTTGCCGGATATCTCGCCAATGGCGCGCACCTGAACTTGGCGCGACCGCGGCAGCTCAACCGGACCGTCGTCTATGGCGTGGCGGCGGACGGCACAGAATTGCGGCTCGACGCCTGGCCGGCGACGGAGAACGCAGGCGCCTTGCGGCCCACCTTTGTCCGAATTCACGGCGGCGGCTTCGTCCGAGGCGAGCGCAGCGACATCCCCGACTGGGACCGCTGGTTCAACGAGCTCGGCTACACCGTGTTTGACATCGATTATCGCCTGCCACCGCCGGTGCGGTGGCGCGACGAGATCGGCGACCTCAAGTGCGCGCTGGGCTGGGTCGCGGCGCATGCCGGCGACTACGGTATCGACCCGGCGCGGATCAGCGTCATCGGGTTCTCGGCCGGCGCTACCCTCGCTTTGCTGGCCGCCTACAGCGCGGGCGATCCGCGACTGGCGCCCTCCTGCGACGTGCCTGCGATATCGGTTCGCTCGGTGATCAATCTCTACGGGATCCCCGACATGCCCGGGCTTTACGACACCAGCCCCAGCAAAGACATGGTGCATGAAAATGCGGCTGCTTATATCGGCGGCAGCCCCTCCGAATTTCCCGACCGTCACGCCGCCGTATCGCCGTTGAATTACATCGGCCCCGCGTCGCCGCCGACGATCTCCTTTCTCGGCGCAAGCGACCGGATCGTGCCCCGTCGGCAGCTTTTCGAGCTCGACACCGCGTTGAAACGCGCCGGCGTCGCGAGCGAGGCCTATCTGCTGCCCGCGACCGACCACGGTTTCGACATCAATTGGGGCGGTTTCGCCACCCAGTTCGCGCGGGCGAAGATCTCGCGATTCCTTGAACGCTACCGTTGACGGCGGCACAGTGGATCGCGCTCCGCAAGGGTGCTACCGTTCTCCAAATCAAACGCGAGGGAGCGCGGCATGCGTGACCTTCCGGGCAAGGAATTGGCGCAGGAGCTGATGGCGGCGAGCCGCGGCGCGGCGCGCGCGACGCCAATGGAAGACGTCATCGCCAAGGCCGGCAATGGCGGGCTCGACGCCGCGGCGACGCACCGGTTGGTCGGCCGGCTCTGGGCGCTCGAACGAATGTTCTACTACATCTACGGCGGCTGGGGTCAGGGGCTGGAGATCAACGACTTCCCGCCCTCGGTCAAATACCTGTTCTCAAAGCAGATCGTCGACGAGTTGACGCACGAGATGCTGTACATGGACCTCCTGTTGAAAAAGGGGTTCGTGGCCAATCAGAAAGCCGCCTTCGCCGACCCGGTCTGCGGTTTTCGGGTCAACTCCTCGCTGGCCTATTACGTCTTCTCGCTGCGCAACCTGGCGACCTACCCCCATACGATCCGCATCGCCGCGCTCAACCTCGGCCCGAAGATTTTGGAACTGGCGTGGACCGAGGCGCTGGCCGAGGCCACCGCCGACGCCGACCTCAAGGGCGCGCTCGAAAGCCAGATCGTCGAGAACCGCAGCCACATCAATATGGGGCGGCGCATCGTCGAGGAATTCATCGCCAAGCCGGTCGACGCCGAGCTGACCCGGTGGGCGGTCGACATCGCGACGCGCGACTATCGCCGCTACCTGCGGGAGGTCGCCGACATCGTGCTCGACCGCCCGCTAACCCCGCCCACGCCACCGCGCGTGCGCGTACTGGATTGAGGGAGGCGCCGGTGCTGAAGGTCGACCACGCACACTGCACCGAATGCCGCATGTGCTACATCGTCTGCCGCGAGCTCGACATCAACGCGGTCTATGTCGCGCTGGAGCCGCTGCACCGCATCGAGATTGACATCGACAAGTGCACCTATCCCGGCTGCACCGCCTGCCTCATGTATTGCCCGGCCGCCGGCTCGATCGTCGAGGCCGAGACCGGCCGCTCGGTCGTCCCGCCGCCACCCGAAGCATGGAGGACGTGAAATGCATCCGCTCCTCGAAGAATTTCTCGACAAATGGGTGTGGCCGACGATGCCCGGTGCACCGGGGGCCGAGTTCCGCCTCAAGATCACCCGCGAGCGCTGCATCAAGGGCTGGGAGCTGAACCTGGCCCGCACGCTCGCCGACATCGAGGAGGAGCTGAAGACCAACGACGAATCCTGGAAAAAGGCGCATGCGCTGCGCGGCTACGCCGCCGAGGGCGTGCATATGTCGATCAAGCAGATGTCGGCGCAGCTGCTCTCGGTCGACATCGCCGAGCAGGAGAAATACATCGACCTGCAACGCATGCGCGCCCGCCAGATCTGGGACGAATGCAAGCACTCGAAGCTGCACGCCGACGTGCTGCTCGGCAAAGGCTGGGTCAATGACGAGCGCGAGCTGATGGATATCAAGGACGCCAACGTGCAGCCGCTGCCGGCGTATTTCGGGCTGTCGATGATGTTCCCGCATATCCATCCGCTGGCCCGCGCGGCGCAGAATTACTACACCGAGGCCAATGCCTGTCTCGGGATCATGGCCTATCTGCACCTCGTCGACGACCCGCTGGTGCGGCACGAGCATTTGTCGCAGCAGGACGAGGAGCTGATGCACTTCATGGAAGGCAAATTCCAGCTCGACTTCTACTGCACCGACGAGGTCTCGCAGCATCATGTCGAGGATGCGCTCGGCTACCTGCTCTACCAGATCGGCGGCATCGCCGAGAACGCCCCAATCCGGCCGTGACATTTTTGATTGTCATTCCGGGGCGCCGCGAAGCGGTGAACCCGGAACCCATGAACACCGACCTAGCCGATAAGATGCCGACGGTCGAACCGATTTCTGCGCTGTCCGTGTTCATGGGTTCCGGGCCCAGCGCTCCGCGTTGTCCCGGAATGACATGGAGAAAAGGACCGCGGCGATGAAACTCCGCATCGAATTTCCGCCCTGCAATTCCTGCGGGCTGTGCCGCGAGGTTTGTCCGGAATTGGCGATCCGCCCGACCTTGCTGGAGCCGCGGCACCTTTACGAAATCATCCCGGAGAAATGCACCGGCTGCGGCGAATGCCTCGACTATTGCCCGGCGCCCGGCGCCTTATTGCAATACGCCGGCCCCTAAATCAGGCCCACTGCTGGGCAGCGTGCCCGGAAACGACGGCCGCGCCGGTCCCGTCAGACACGGTCTCGACCGGCGCGGTAAAGATATAGCCGCCGCCGCGGACCGTCTTGATCAGTTGCGGCTCCTGCGGGTTGTCGTTGAGCTTGCGCCGCAGCCGCCCGACCTGCACGTCGATCGTCCGGTCGAACGGGGCAGCCTTGCGGCCGCTCACCAGATCGAGCAACTGGTCGCGGTTCAACACGCGGTTGGGATGGCCGACAAAAGTCGCGAGCAGTCCGAACTCGCCGCCCGTCAACCGCACCCGCTCCCCTTCGGGTGAAGTGAGTTCGCGCGTCGCAAAGTTGAGCCTCCAGCCGGCGAAACGCACCTCGGAGCGGTTGGGAGGCGGCAATTCGGCACGCGCGGCGCGGCGGCCCACGCTCCTGACCCGCGCCAGCAATTCGCGCATGTGAAACGGCTTGGGCAGGTAATCGTCGGCCCCCAACTCGAGGCCGATGATGCGGTCGATGGTGTCGGCGCGGCCGGTCAGCATGATGATGCCGATATCGAGTTTCTCCGCGCGCAACGCGCGAGCCAGCGTCAACCCATCCTCGCCCGGCAGAACAACATCGAGCAGGACCAGGTCGACCGGCGACAGCCGAATGATCTGCCGCATCGCCTTGCCGTCATGCGCGACCGACACCCGGTATCCCTCGCCGGCCAAGTAGTCGCTCACCGCATCGCAGATCGCCGGTTCGTCATCGACCAGCAGAATGTGTGATTCAGTATCCATCGTCCGGCTCTGACATCCACACGCACGATACCAAGCCAACGCGTCACGCACGATAATTCCAAATTTTTTATTGTGCAAAACCAGTATCTTGATGAGATTATTGAACCGAGTTAGTTTCATTATCCTGTGCGGAATACGCACAAAGAAAGGCATGCGCGCCTGAGACCCCTTTGTCACCAAATGCAAGAAATGAGTAATTGACATCATCATCATAAAACCGATATTGGACGTATAAGGAGTGAAGCGGGTTACGTTAGCCATGACTGAGCTGAACCGACCGGAGCGCCTGCAGATCATGCTGAGCGCCGAAGAAATCCAGGCATTGGACGACTGGCGATTCGCCAGACGCATGCCGAGCCGCGCCGCCGCGATCCGTGAGCTGTTGAAACGGGGGCTGGCGGTCGAAGGGATCAATCTTGAGACCATCGGCAAGACGTCATCGAGCTTTGGCGTCCTGCCAAACGGGAATGACCTGCAACCCTAGGGAGCCGGCGCGCCAGCGCCTATCAGCCTGTGTCCCTTCGGCACCGCCCTTGCTAGTATGACAAATCGGCTAGCCGGGGAGGGTCGGATGGCGCGGCAATACAAATTGATGTCGGCGGATGGGCATCTCGAAGTGCCGCCGGAACGCTGGCTGCACCGGGTCCCCGAAAAATACCGCGAACGCGCCCCGCATACGGTAAAGCTGCCCGATGGCGGCGATGCGCTGATGATCGAGGGCCAGCCGCTGCTCGAGGCGAATTTCCTCGACCTGCGCGCCGGTCGCGCCGAAGGGACATGGACCCCGTTCGGCCTGAAGGTCGCCGACGCCGCCGGTACCGGCAGCCCGGAGCAGCGCGTCAAGGAGCAGGACCAGGACGGCATGGACGCCGAGGTCCTGTTCGCGGCGATGGTCGCAGGCCCGGTGTTCTGGCGCAACATTGCGCATGACGAGGTCTACAAGGCCGTCATCCGCGGCTACAACGACTGGCTCGGCGAGGAATATTGCGCCGTGGCGCGCGACCGGCTGATCGGCATGGGCGTCATCCCGATCAGCAATGTCGACGACGCCATCGCCGAAATGAAGCACTGCAAGAAGCTGGGCCTCAAAGGTGTGCTGCTCGGCGGCCTTCCCGGCGGCAAGGGCTACCCGACGCCGGATGACGACAAATTCTGGGCTGCGGCACTCGACCTCGACATGCCGGTGACCGTGCATGTGCAGCTCTACCGCACCGGCGCGCGCGCCAATCAGCCGACGATGAAATACCCGAAGGAGGACCCGGAGGTCATGGCACGGCTGCGCCGGCCGTTCCTCGAATGGCTGGTCAATTTCGGCCTGCCGCCGTCGGTCGGCATGGCGCAGCTGGTGCTATCCGGCGTGTTCGAGCGCTTCCCGAAGCTCAAGGTGTTCTTCGCCGAGACGCGGCTCGGCTGGGTCCCGTTCTGGCTCGAACACATGGACCTCTGGTACAAGCGCCACCTCAACTGGGCCGAGGATATGCTCGGCTACAAGCCGCTCAAGGAACTGCCCGCCACTTATGTGCGCGAGAACATCTATTTCACGGTACAGTACGAGCGGGTGGCGATCGAGATGCGCCACCATGTCGGCGTCGACCACATTATGTTCGCCACCGATTTCCCGCACATCGAGAACGAATGGCCGAACTCGCGCCCGATCATCGACGACATCTACAAGGACATCCCGACGGTCGAGCGCAATAAGATCTGGGCGGGCAATGCGGTGAAGTTCTTCAAGCTGGACGCATAAACGCGCAGAGCGAAAAAGCGGGAGCGTCTTTCGCCATTCTTCCCATGCCCGGCGGCGGATGATGCTTCTCTCATCCGCCTACACGGCTGTCGGTCACCACAGCCCGTCCTTGACGAAGGGGCGGCTCCATAGCACCAGGGTCAGCGTGACGCTTTTCGCCCAGGCGCTCTGCATGCGCTCCACATCGGCGGCGGAATGCCCTTTCTTGGCGAGGAATTGCCGCGCGCCCTCGATGACCGGAACCCCGAACGCCAGCAGAAAGCGCAGCGGTACGACGTCCGGGGTGTCGACGCCGTCGGTCTTGTTCTTTTTCGCCGGCGTGTGGCGCAGGCCGATCTCCTCCTGGTAATCGAGCCAGGCTTGGTCGCGCCGGCGCCGGCACAGATCGCTCACCCAGCGAACAAAGCGCTTCTTGACCGCAGCCTTGTAGACTTCGTCGGGCTTGCCGTCCGGGCCAAAGAACCATTTCGCCAGATGCGGCTCGCGGCGGATGATCACGCGCCAACTGTCGACCATCGCCTCTTCCTGACCGGCCAGCACCTCACCCGCCATCGCGATGGCGTCGCTGTCAGCATCGGTCCAGCCGACAGTCCGTTCCAGTTCCCGCAATTCCGCCAGACCGAGCGGAGAATGCGCGCCGCGCGCCGTGCCGTAATCGTAGCCGGAAATTATCGGAACGTCGTTCATGAACGCCTCCTGCCCACTAGGCAGCAATTACCGGGCGGCGATATCGCCGCCCGTCAGAAAGCACTCGGTCTCGCGGTATAGCGCGAACCGATTTTCCTCGAGATGCATCAGATGCGTGGCGCGGGCGATTTTGATGTCGCGGCGCGTCGGCGCATTCGACAGCGCGTCGAACAGCCAGCGCGCGTCGGCGTCGGTGCACAGGCTGTCCCATTCGCCGCGGATGATCGCGACCGGCGCTCGGATCCGCGCCGGGTCGTAAGCCAACTCGCCGGCCCAGGCATCGTAGATGTCCTGAAAAGCGCCGCTCGGCACCTGGACGCTGGCAGGTTGGCGCGTGCGGCTTTGCGGATCGCTGTCGAGGTAGCGCTCGCCCCATTCGTCAAAGTGCCGCCGCGACAGCACCGGTGCGGCCCCCGGCGGAACATCGGCGACGAACCGGTCCCACTGATCCTGCAGCGAGATCGGCCGCCATCCCGGCAGACGCTGCCGTTCGCCGGGCGGGTCGCGCCGGGCGATCGGGCCGAAGAACACCAGCCGATCGACGAGCTCCGGACAACGCCCGGCAAACTCGCCGGCGACGATGGATCCCCAGGAATGGACGACGAGCGATATCCGAGGCACGCCCTGCTGCCGGCAGATAAACCGCACCGCCTGCTCCAATTGGCGTGAGCACGCGGCGGCGCGGCCGAGCGGCGGATTGGCCTCTGCCGGCTGCGCCATTTCGCGATAGGCGTCGGAATAGCCGAAGCCGTGGAAATCGAGGCCCCAGACATGAAATCCGACGGCGCACAGCGCGTCGCGCCAGGAGCGCCCATCGAAACGATGGGCGATCGACAGCGCGGACGAGAACGTCCCGCCATGGACGTACAGCACCGTCCGCCCCTCCGACGGCGTGTCACGTGCCGGCGACAGGTAGCGCAAAAACAGCGCCAGCCCTTCGTGCGGACTGGGGAGACGGAAATGCTGCTCGCACGGGTCGAGTTTCGGCGCTTCGGCAGCGACGCTAGTGGCGGTCAGGAGCGTGTCCATCAGGACCTCCCTTCGACGCGCCGGATAAACCACCGGTTCATCACGACGCGAGCGCCGCTCTGCTCCAGTTGGCTGACGTTGTGCTTGTGTTCAGGGTCGTCGGCCAATGCCTGCCGATAAGTCTCGTAAGCAGCCATCGAGGGCAGATCGATCAGCCCAAGCGCCTCGTTGGTCGGCCCGGCGAAATCGGTCGGCATGAAGTAGCCGACAATCTTGCCGCCGCTTCTCTCGATGACTTTCTGCTCTTCTTCGAAATATGTCTGAACACCGTTGATCCTATCTGGATCAAATTGATAGCGGATACAAAGCGTAATCATCAGCCATCTCCAAAAGACCTATCATCAAGAACTTGAATATGGCCCGCTTTTCTGTAGATTTCCGTCTCAATCATTTCGCTGTAGCCCGAAGCATTTCGGCTTGTTGTTCAGCGATGGTACTCGTCGCGCTGCAGCACGCGGACGCCCCGCCAGCCCCAATACACGCAATGACGCTGGATCAGCCCATCCCGCTTGAGCTCCATCGCCTCGACAAAATCCATCTGCTCGCCGTTCGGCGTGGCGCGCGGGTATTCCCAGACCACACGCTTGCCGTCGGTCAGATAGCCGGTGCGGTAATAGCGGCGGATCGGCGGTTTCCGCTCGGCGAGCTTGTCGAAGAGACGCTTCAGCTCTTTGTGGCCATGCAGCACGCCGCTGTCGCCGCCCAGCAGATGCGGTACCAGCGGGCTTTCAAGGACCGCGTCGGGTGCATACAACGCGAGCAACGCCGTCGCGTCGTTGCGCGACAGCACCGCATCCCACGCCACATACATGTGTTCGATCGGCGTGCTCTGCAGATGACCGTCGTTGATCGTCATGTTCCCTCGCTGGCTGTGGCTCTTGCCGGGGGAACAGCGTCTTTTCGGGCTTGTTCCGATCCTTCGATCACGAACGAAACCGCGCCGACGCGCCTTGCCTAATGCGGCCCGCCTCCCGCGGCAGCGCCGAAGCTCGGCACCGGGGCGCTAAATCCGCGCAGCGCCAGATAGCCGCCGAGCACCAGCGGGATCAGCGCGTAGAGGTAATAGAATTCGCTGAAATGCACCGC
Organism: uncultured Alphaproteobacteria bacterium; assembly: GCA_963778385.1. Classification (GTDB taxonomy): domain Bacteria; phylum Pseudomonadota; class Alphaproteobacteria; order ATCC43930; family CGMCC-115725; genus DATARH01. Next base: position 394,207 of record CAVZUA010000002.1, read on the forward strand.
CTGGAACAGGGCCCCCATCACGTCGGCGGGGAGGAACAGGTTCATCACGCCGCGCACCAGCATCGCCCAGCCGGTCAAGGTCACCACAAGCGGCCAGAACCCGCGCGTCCACAAATTATGGATCAGCACGATCCCCGCACCGGCGGCGGCCCGCATCACGCCGAGCAGCAGCAGCGACGAGCGGTCACGCCCAAGATAGTCGACGGCCGCCAGGGTCGTCGCCTTGTCCGCCAGCATCGCCACGGCGATGACGAGCGCGGCAACGCCGATCAGCCGGCTCAGATAGATGGTTGCCGCCGACATGCTATCCCTCGCCGCGCTGCCGCGACGAGTTTAACACGCCATCGGACCGTCCTTAGGACGCGCTGGGCAAGGTGTGGCTTTTGACCTCGCCGCGACGGCGCCGGGCATGGCGGTCGAGTTGTCGGCGGGCGGCGTCAAACGCGGTCCGCACGGCGACAAAAACATCGTCATGCGACTGAAATTCGCCGGCATCGCGGCCAATCGTGATGATCTTGCCAGGTACGTTGAGCTCAATGCAGAGATGGGCGACCCGCCCTGCCCGCTGCGGCCGATGCCGGCCCTCGACAACGACCCGGCAGGCGGTCACCCGGTCGTAAACGCGTTCCAGATGGTCGGCACAATCGCGAATCCGTTCCTCCACTGCCGTCGACGGCGGCAGGTCGCGAAAGGTAATTTGCAGCGGGACGGTCATCGGCGCCTCCGGGACAAAGGGAATGACGCAGCAAGGACAGTCCTCTCCATATCGGCGTTGCGACCCGGCGCTGCAAGCCCGGCCTCGCCGCTTTACCCGGCCCGCATTCCCGGTGGCGTCATCCCGTCGATCGGGACAGAATGTCGCAGCTTCATCACAGGGAGGCTGGCCATGCCGGACTACAAGCTGATCTCCGCCGATTCCCATGTCAGCGAGCCGCCGGATTTGTGGGTGACGCGGGTCGACAAGAAATATCGCGACCGCGCGCCGCGCCTGGTCACCGATCTGCCGGGCAAGGACGGCGCCTATTTCCTCTATGAGGGCCACGCCCCGCACCCGATCGGCATCGGCCTCGGCGCTGGCAAAAGCCCGGAGGAACTGAAGGAATTCCTCACCAAGGCGACCTATGCCGACGCGCGCCCCGGCGGCTGGGACCCGGCCGAGCGCGTGAAGGACAACGCCATCGACGGCGTCGAGGCGGACGTGCTCTACACGACGCTCGGCTTCCGCATCTTCTGGCTCAAGGATGCGGGGCTGCAGGCGGATTGCTTCCGCGCCTACAACGATTGGCTGGCCGAATTCGTCGGCTATGCGCCCGACAAGATGGCGGGGCTGGCGATGATTTCGCTTTACGACCCGAAAGCCGGCGCGCGCGAACTCGAACGCTGCGCCAAGATGGGCCTCAAAGGAGCGATGATCTGGTGCTCGCCGCCTCAGGACCAGCCCTATAGCTCAGACGCGTACGACCCGTTCTGGGCGGCGGCGGAAGAGATGAAGACGCCGATCTCGCTGCATGCGATCACTGGCATGGGCATCGAAAGCCAGTGGAACTGGGGCGAACGCTATATGCGCACGACGGTCCTCGGCTACGAGGTCGAGAAGACGTTCAGCGTGCTGATCTTCTCCGGCGTGCTTGACCGTTTCCCGCGGCTGCAGATCGTCTCGGCCGAAAACAATATCGGCTGGCTGCCCTATTACCTGCAGCGCATGGACCGCGTCGCCGAGCGCTCGCGCGCGGCGGCCGGCTTCACGCAAAAGCTCAAGCCGAGCGAGTATTTCCGCCGTCAGATGTGGGCGACCTATATCGACGATTTTGTCGGCGTCGCCAGCCGAGACTTTGTCGGGGTCGACCGCATCATGTGGTCGAGCGACTACCCGCACCAGGCCTCGTCCTGGCCGCATTCGCAGGAGGTCGTCGAGCGCGACTTCAGGAACGCGAGCGCCGAGGACCGGTTCAAGATCACCCGCGGCAATGTCGCCCGGCTTTACGGGTTCGCAATCTGACGGTGTTAAACCTCGCCGGATGATGGCGAGAGACATTTCCGAGCCCGACCGCAGTGCCGCCGCCCATTCGTGGCGGCGCGCGCTTGAGCTGACCGCGCCGATCGCGCAGAACCCCGATGTGACGTTCCCCGTCGTCATCGACCGGCTCGCGCGGGAATTTGGCGCGGCGCCGGCGCTGCTGTCGGACCGGCAGACGCTGAGCTACGCCGAGTTGGCGGAGCGTGCCCGGCATTACGCGAGCTGGGCGTTAGCCCAGGGCCTCGCGCCGGGCGAGGTGGTTTGCCTGATAATGCCCAACTGCCCGGAATACCTCGCGGTATGGCTCGGCATCGTTCAGGTCGGCGGAGTCGTCGCGCTGATCAACACCAACCTCGTCGGCGACGGCCTGCGCCACGCCATCGATCATCGTCGCCGCCGAGCTCGCCGACGCCGTCGTGGCGATCGCGCCGCGCCTCGAAGCCGCGCCGCAAATCTGGGCGCATGGCGACGATGTCCATGGTTGGTCGCGGGTCGACGACCGATCCTTTGGTGATGGCGGTGGCGAATACACGCCACCGAAGCTGAACGATCGCGCACTCTACATCTACACCTCGGGCACGACCGGGCTGCCAAAGGCGGCGAGCGTCAGCCATTATCGGCTAATGCAGTGGACGCATTGGTTTGCCGGCCTGGTCGGCGCCACACCGGATGACCGCATGTACAACTGCCTGCCGATGTATCACAGCGTTGGCGGCGTGGTGGCGACGGGCGCGGTGCTGGTCGCCGGCGGCTCCGTGGTGATCCGAGAGCGTTTCTCCGCCAGCCGCTTCTGGGACGATGTCGTGCGCTGGGAGTGCACGCTGTTCCAGTATATCGGCGAGCTGTGCCGGTATCTCGTCGCGGCGGCACCGCATCCGGGCGAGACGAGCCACCGGCTGCGCCTCGCCTGCGGCAACGGCCTGCGCGGCGACATCTGGGAGGCGTTTCAGCAGCACTTCAATATACCGAGAATCCTCGAATTCTATGCCGCGACCGAAGGCAGCTTCTCGCTCTACAATTGCGAGGGAAAGCCGGGAGCGATCGGCCGCATTCCCTCCTATCTGGCGCACCGGTTTCCAGTGGCGATCGTCAAGTCCGAGATGGACACTGGGGAGGTTGTGCGCGGCCCTGACGGGCTCTGCCTGCGTTGCGCGCCCGATGAGGTCGGCGAAGCACTCGGGAAATTGTCGGTTGCCGACTCGAGTACAGGCGGGCGCTTCGAGGGCTACACGGACCCGGGCGCCACGGAAAGAAAGATCCTGCGCGATGTCTTCGCGCCGGGGGACACCTGGTATCGCACCGGCGATTTGATGCGCAAGGATCGCGCCGGCTACTTCTATTTCGCCGACCGCATCGGCGACACCTTTCGCTGGAAGGGTGAAAATGTTTCGACGAACGAAATCGAAGAGATTGTCGCCCGCTGCCCGAATGTGACCGACGTGGTGATCTACGGCGTGCCGATGCCGCGCGGACGGTCGAGCCGGTATGGCGGCGCTGGTCGCGGAGGCGGCATTCGACCTGTCGCGTTTCGCCGCGCATCTCGCGAGCGGCCTGCCCGAATACGCCCGCCCGCTCTTTGTGCGGCTGTGCTCGCGGATTGCGACGACGGGGACCTTCAAGCCGCAAAAGCAAGCCCTGGCCCGTGAGGGCTTTGACCCGCGGACCGTCGCCGATCCGCTCTATGTCTGGGATCGCGGATCGGGGAGCTTCCTGCCGCTCGACGCGGAACGGCTGGCAACGATCCAGCGCGGGGAAATGCGTTTCTGATTACGCCGTGCTGCCGGCGTCGACGGTCAGCACAGTGCCGGTGATGTTGCGCGCCGCATCGCTCATCAGGAAATTCACTGCATTGGCGACATCGTCGACCTCTGCGAGCCGCTTCAAAGCGCTGCGCCGCGCGATCTGCTCGCGCTGCCCGCCGTCGAGCCCCTCAGTCATCGCCGTATCGACAAAACCCGGCGCCACCGCATTGACGGTGATGCCCAGCGGCCCGACTTCACGCGCCAAGGATTTGGTGAAGCCAATCAGCGAGGCCTTGGTCGCGGCGTAAACCGACAGCCCACTGAAGCCGGTCCCGCCGACGATCGAGGACATATTGACAATGCGTCCCCCGTTGCCGGCGACCATCATCGTCCGCACAACATGCTTGGTCAGCATCATCGGCGAGACGGTATTGAGCCGCACGGTGCGTTCGATATCGGCCGTGCGCATGTTGGCGAGCACGCCGCTGGTGCCGGCAGCCGCGTTGTTGACGAGACCATAGATCGGACCGAATTCGCCGGCGACAGCCTTTACCAGGCCGGGGATGGCCTCGATCTCGCTGAGATCGAACGCCCAGAAATGCAGCGATCGCCCGGCCGCCGACAATTCGTCGCTGGGCTTGCGGGCGATCGCGATGACGCGGAAACCGGCTTCGGCCAGGCGGCAACCGATGCCGAGGCCCAACCCACGGCTGCCGCCGGTGACGATGACGTTACGCCGCTGATCGTTACGCATTGGCGCGTGCCAATTTGCCGGAGGCGGCGACCTCGATCGCCGGCACGAAGCGGATCGTCGCAGGCACCTTGTAGCGGGCCAGCGTGCCGCGGCAGGCGGCGAGGATCTGGCCTTTCACGGCATCGAGCGCCGCAGTCTCAGCGGTCACCACCACATCGGCGACGACGATCGCCCCAGTGATCGGGTTCTTGCGCGCCATGACCCGCGACATCTGCACCTCCGGGTGGCGGTTGATAACCGCCTCGATCTCCTCGGGATGAACTTTCTGGCCACCGATATTGATGACGCCGCCTTGCCGCCCGACAAAATGGTAGCGGCCCTCGCGCAGCTCGACGATGTCGCCGGTGTCGACATAGCTTTCGTCATCGAAGGGCTGCGGGACGCCGTCGCCGAGATAACCCAGCGAGTTGCGGCCCGACCGTATCCGCAACGACCCGTCGCAAACCCGCATCTCGACCGCACCGCGCCGCCCGAGATAGGCGGCGGGGAAGCCGGCGCGCCCATCGCCGACGTCAAACGCGACACCGGCCTCGGTCGAGGCGAAGGCATGGGCGATATCCGCCACGGGAAACGCGGCGCGCAAATGATCGAGGATCGCCTGGTCGGCGATCTCGCCCGACAGGCGTACATAACGCGGAGCGATCCGGTCGATCGCCGCGCTCATCAGCGCCCGCCGCCAGTGCGACGGTGTACCGGAAATGTGGGTGACCCCGCGCGTACCAGCCCGCGCCAGGAAAGCGCCGACCGGCTCCAGCGTGCTCGACAGCACCATCGAGCCGCCGCCGAGCATGGCGCGCAGGAAGATCTGCAGCCCTCCATAACGGCGCATGTCGTAGAACGTGCTCCACACCGCGCCATGCCCGAGCGCGCCGCCGCCAAGCATCGCGCCCGCCAATGTCGCGAGCGTGTGGCGGACGAGCTTCGGCACGCCGGTGGTGCCCGAGGTCAGCAGCACCCATTCGGTCCGTTCGCCAGGCTCGCGGTTGACGGCGCCGGGGCTCACGCTGGCGTTGCTTTGCACAAAATCGTCAGCGCCGAGGTCGGCCGCGCCGCGATCGCCGACGATCGTGTCGACCGCTGCCGTCGCCATGACACCCGGCAGATGCGCCGATGATACGTCCGAGGGGCAGACCACAATCCGCCGCGCGATGCCGTCGAGCTCGATCAGCGCCAACGCCGCCGGAAGCTGGTCGCGCGCCGCGAGCAGCACCGACCGGCCGCGCAATTCGTCGAGCGGACGGCCGAGGCTCGACCCGCGCGCCAGCGCGGCGAGGCTCACCCGCGAACGGTCATCGGACAGCCAGCGTTTCGACAGCCGCCCGGCGGCGCTCAGCGCCTGCCAGAGCGAGGCCGGATCACGCGGCGGCTGCAACGCTATTCTCATAAAGCCGGATGAAATCGCCGACGGTCACGGGAAAATCGATCTCGTCGTCGGCGCTGAACGGGTCGACGCTCAGGATGTCCTCCAGCCGCGCGACAATGATCGCGAAACACAGGGAATCGAGCCCCGTTTCGAGCAGGCCGAGCTCGTCCGACAGCGGTGCGAGCGTCTTCTTCTGATCTTGTGCCACTTCGACGAATAGCGCGCTAATTTGCGATGAAATCGACATAAACAACTCCGGGGGAAAGCGAGGCCGCCAGAGTGCCCACCACGCGTTAAGAAACCGCCAAGGCGAGCCGCTTTGCCGTCGGTTTCGTTGCGCTTCGCGGCACCGAGGCGCATAGCGAAGCGCGATGATCGAGCGCCTTTTGCCGCCTGGGGTCAGCGCCGTCTCGATGCGCGGCGACGATCCCGGCCTGTGTCCGTTCCCCGAGGAGGAGGCACTGCTCGGCGAAGCGGTCGCCGGCCGCCGCGCCGAGTTCGCCGCCGCCCGGCATTGCGCGCGCCAGGCGCTTCGCGCGTTCGGCCTGCCCGAAGGGCCGATCCTGCGCGGCCCCAAGCGCGAGCCGCTCTGGCCAGCCGGGATCGTCGGCAGCATCACGCACTGCACCAGCTACCGCGCCGCCGCCGTCGCGTTTTCGGCGGCGGTGCTGACGATGGGCATCGACGCCGAGCCGCATGCCGCCATATCGGATCGCGTACGGCAACGCGTCCTCGACGACGCGGAACGCGCCTGGGTGGCGAGCGCACCGAGCGACATCCACTGGGACCGCCTGATCTTCAGCGCCAAGGAAAGCGTCTACAAAGCCTGGTACCCGCTCGCCCAACGCTGGCTGGGCTTTGAGGATGCGCGGATCGCGATCGACCCCATTTCCGGCGCCTTTCACGCAGAGTTGCTGATCGACCCGCCGCCCGGCATCCCGGCTGGATTTGACGGGCGCTATCTGGTCGAGGACGGGCTGGTCGTGACCGCGATCGCGGTCGTCCGTTAGGCGTAGGTCGGGGTGAGGGTCCGCGTCGGGGCCATGGGCTGCGGCAGCCAGCCGAAACGGCGCGAGCGCTTGGCGTCGAGCTGGGCCAGCCAGCCGGCGAATATCCCGATCGCGGCGCCCTGCCACGGTGCACTCATTGCGGGCAACGCGGGAAAGCGCTCGAACAGTGCATCGCCCGGTTCACGGAGCACAACGTCGCGAAAGGCGAGCATCTGCCGCGCGACGTCAGCCGAAAAATAATTCGCCGGCAATTCGGGATAGCGGTCGCTCTTGCCGGCGACGTAGTTCACGACATCGCGCCGGTATTCACGGCCGAGCGCACCGGCGTCGTATTCCGGGTGCCCTTGGAGGAAGACAAACAGGCTGCCGCAGCGCTTGGTGAAAACATCGGCGCCGGCGACCGGCGAGCGCGACAGGATGCGGTAGCCGCGGGCGCGCAACGCCGCCTCCGGCAGCTCGTTGTAGCGCGAGTGCGGCGCCGTCCAGTTAGGGGGCGCGAGCGCCAGCAGCGAATGGTTGGCGATCTTTTCGCACGCGAAGACGCCCGACAGCTTGGCGCCGAGCGGGCGACGTTCAATGCCGTCGATGTGCCGCACCGCGGCATGCGCCGCGAGGCACGACCAGATCGTCGAGTTGGTGCGCCGCTCGGCCCATTCGACGAGCCGAGTCAGCGTCGGCCAGCACGGCTCGTCCTCCAGCCGCGGCGCGACCGGCGCAGCGCCGGTGACGATCAGCCCGTCGAACGCGCCATCCCACAAATCCGCGATTGGCTCATGGTGCTCCGCGACGTAGCGCTGCCCGTCGGCGGAACGCGGCAATTCGGGAAACGAAAAGATCCGCAGAACGATCGGAGTATCGCCGGCGGCGCTGGCCAGCAATTCGCGGAACTGCCGTTCCGTCGTCTTCAGCGCGGCATCGGGCATATTGTTGACCAGCCCGATGGTCAGCGCCTCGCTCTCGCGCGGCGTTCGGCGACGCAGCCTCTCGAACGCAAGGAGCGCCATGCCGCTAGTCCGCGGCCCCTGGGACCGCGGCATCGAGGGCCTGGTCGAGGTCGGCGATGATGTCGTCGACATGCTCGATGCCGACCGACAGGCGGATCATCTCCGGCCGCACCCCGGCCTTGATCTGGTCCGCGGCGGGCATCTGGCGATGCGTGGTCGAGGCGGGATGGCAAGCCAACGATTTGGCGTCGCCGAGGTTCACCAGCCGCTTCACCAGCTTCAGCGCATTGTAGAAGCGCTTGCCGCCGTCCAGGCCGCCGCTGGTGCCGAAAGTGAGCAGCGAGCAGGCGCGGCCACCGAGATATTTCTCGGCCAACCGATGATACGGGCTGTCCGGGAAGCCGACATAGTTGACCCAGGCGACGCGGGGGTCGTCGCGCAGGAACTCGGCGACGCGGCGGCCATTTTCGACATGCCGTTCGACGCGCAGCGCCACCGTCTCGATCCCTTGCAGCAGCAAGAACGCGCTCATCGGCGACAGCACCGCACCGGTCGTCCGCTGATAGACGCTGCGGCAACGGGCAATGAAGGCACTCGGACCGAAATGGTCGGCGTAAACGAGCCCGTGATACGACGTGTCGGGCTCGCAGAACTGGCGGAAACGCTCGGCGTGCTGCATCCACGGAAACGTGCCGCCGTCGACGATCGCGCCGCCCAGCGTCGTGCCGTGCCCGCCCATGAACTTGGTCAGCGAATGCACGACGACGTCGGCGCCGTGCTCGATCGGCCGCAGCAGGATCGGCGTCGCCACGGTGTTGTCGACGACCAGCGGCACGCCCCCGGCATGCGCCACCTCGGCCAGCGCCGCGATGTCACAGATATTGCCCGCCGGGTTGCCGACGGTTTCGCAGAAGACCGCGCGCGTGTTGGCGTCGATCAGCGGCTCGACATCGGCCGGGCTGTCCGACTTGGCGAAGCGCACCTGGATGCCGAAGCTCGGGAACAGGTGAGAGAATAACGTGTGCGTCGTGCCGTAGAGCTGCGGCACCGAGATGAAATTGCTGCCGGCTTCGTTCAGGTTGAGCAGCGCGTAATGCAGTGCCGCCTGACCCGAGGCGACACACAGCGCGCCGACCCCGCCTTCGAGCGCGGCGACGCGCTTGTCGAGCACATCGACGGTCGGGTTGTTGATGCGGCTGTAGCGGAAGCCCGGCTCTTCGAGATTGAACAGCGCCGCGCCATGCTCGGCGCTGTCGAACTCGTAGGCCGCGGTCTGGTAGATCGGCACCGCGACTGCCCTGGTCGTGAGGTCGCCGTCATAGCCGCCGTGGATCGCCAAGGTCTCGCTGCGCACCGCCGGCTCCTTTCTCAAACCAGATGGAGCGCGGGACGCAGCACCGGGACGCGCGGCGCGCGGCGCGTCACCGCCGACACCGTCGCGAGCTTCGGCACCGCGGTCGTCAGCAAATCGCGGAACGCGGTCCACAGCGGCAGGATGCGGTCGTCGACCGGCAGGTGGCGGCTCAGCGTGCCGTGGCCGGCGCCGTCATCGCTGTCGAAGCGGATGTGCTCCTCGAGGAAGAAGCGGAAGGCGCGCTGCCCCTTCCCATACCAGTGCGGCGCCCGCAGCATCGCGCCGAACACCGTGGACAGCCCGCCATCTTCGTAGCTGGCGATGCTGGACGCCCGCGCCCGGTCGTCAATCGCGCGCGTCTTGTCGAGATAGGCGACCCCCGCTTCGGTGAGCCGCTCGTCGTGCCCGACGGGGTGAAAATCGAGCAGCCGACGCATGAATTCGTCATGGTTCATGCGCTCGCCCGCCGCGGCAACGCCCGGCCACGGCGACAGGTTGTCGGTGTCGCACTCGCCGTCCCACAGCTCCGCCAGCTTCGGATCGTCCGGGTGAAGGGCGCGTGCGATCTCGAGGTTCTCGCGGAACTGGACCGAAAAATAGTAATAGGCCTTGGCGACGCGCATGACCTCGGTGCTGTCGAGCTCTTCCCACGGCATGCGGTTGATGCCGTCGATCACCGAGCTGAAGACAAATCGGTCGCCGGTATTTACCTGCGGCCGTTAGGAAATTACTGTCATTCCGTCCATCGATTGCCTCATCCCTGGATCGACTTCCACTTGGTTAAATAATGATGAATACGCTATTGCTGTGATTTCATGGAAAATACTGTGGTCTCAGCCTCGCGATGGCAAAGATAAAGGTCCTTAAAAAACCATCTATTTTGTATTGATCGGTTGTTAAGGGTTTCGGTGACTTCGCGGGCTCGCCGATGGTGAGCGAAACGGCCGGTCGAGACCGTTGAGTTCGGCCAGCCACAGGCTCATGCTGCGCCGCGCGGAAAACCGCGAAAGACCGGGGAGGACAGGGCCGTGCAGCTAAGCCGCGAGGAATTAATCCGGGCCTATCGCTCGATGGCGACGATCCGCCGTTTCGAGGAGCGGGTGCAGGAGGAGTTCTCCAAGGGCGGGATCCCCGGCTTTGTCCATCTCTATGCCGGCGAGGAGGCCTCCGCGGTCGGCGTCTGCATAAATCTTGGCGCCAAGGATTACATCGCCAGCACCCATCGCGGGCACGGCCACTCGATCGCCAAGGGCTGCGATGTCGGCGGCATGATGAAGGAGCTGTTCGGCAAGCAAGGCGGGCTGTGCGGCGGCAAGGGCGGCTCGATGCACATCGCCGACCTCGATCAGGGCATGCTCGGCGCCAATGGCATCGTCGGCGGCGGCCCGCCGCTGGTGGTCGGCGCCGCGCTGACCGCCAAGACTCTCGGCACCGGCAATGTCGCGGTGTGCTTTTCTGGCGACGGCGCTTCCAACCAGGGCACCACTTTCGAGGCGCTGAACATGGCCGTGGTGCTCAAGCTCCCAGCCGTCTTCGTGTTCGAGAACAACCAGTACGGCGAGGGCACGGGCTTCAGCTACCACTGCGGCAGCGGCGACATCGCCGGCCGCGCCGCCGGTTTCGGGATGCCCGCGGTCAAGGTCAACGGCGACAATTTCTTCGAGGTGCACGAGGCGGCCCATGAGGCCATCGAACGCGCCCGCAACGGCGGCGGCCCGTCGGCGATCGAGGTCGATACCTGCCGCTTCTATGGCCACCATTCGGGCGACGCGCAACTCTACCGCGGCAAGGGCGAGGTCAAGGGCCTGCGCGACAACCGCGACTGCCTGAAGCATTTCCGCACCCGCGTCACCGAGGCGGCCCTGCTCGAACTCGATGCGCTCGACACCGTCGATGCCGAGATCGCCGCGCTGATCGACCAGGCGATCTCTGAGGCGCGCGACGCCTCGCCGCCGGACGCCGCGCAGCTCCTCACCGACGTGTATGTGTCCTACTGAGCGAGGCCGCCATGCCGCAGAAAACCATCCGCCAGGCCTTGAACGAGGCGCTGCGCCAGGAAATGCAGCGCGACCCGACGGTCATCGTCATCGGCGAGGATGTCGCCGGCGGGGCCGGCAGCGAGGGGCAGCGCGACGCCTATGGCGGCGTACTCGGCGTCACCAAGGGGCTGATCAGCGAATTTGGCGAGGCGCGGGTGATCGATACGCCGATCACCGAGTTGGCGATCATGGGCGCCGCCGCCGGCGCCGCGGTCACCGGCTTGCGTCCGGTCGCGGAACTGATGTTCAGCGATTTCTTCGGCGTGTGCTTTGACCAGATCTTCAACCAGGCGGCCAAATTCCGCTACATGTTCGGCGGCAAGGCCAAGACCCCGCTGGTGATCCGCACGATGATCGGCGCCGGCCGCAGCGCCGCGGCGCAGCACTCGCAAAGCCCGTATCACGTCTTCACCTCGGTGCCGGGGCTAAAATGCGTCGTGCCGTCGAACGCCTATGACGCCAAGGGTCTGCTGATCCAAGCGATCCGCGATGACGACCCGGTGATCTTCTGCGAGCACAAGCTGATGTACGATTTGCGCACCGAGGTGCCGGACGAGCCCTATACGATCCCCTTTGGCGAGGCGAATATCGTGCGCGACGGCGACGACGTGACGGTGGTCGCGCTCGCCCGCATGGTGCACTACGCGATGACCGCGGCCGAGGCGCTGGAGAAGGACGGGATCGAGATCGAGCTGATCGACCCACGCACCACCTCGCCGCTCGACGAGGACACGATCCTCGAAAGCGTCGAGCGTACCGGACGGCTGGTCATTGTCGATGAAGCGACGCCGCGCTGCAGCATCGCCACCGACATCGCCGCGCTGGTCGCCGACAAGGCCTTCGACGCGCTGAAGGCGCCGATCCGCCGGGTCACCGCACCGCATACCCCGGTGCCGTTCGCCCCGGACCTCGAAAAGCTTTACATCCCGAGCCCGGAAAAGATCGCCGCGACGGTGCGCGAGGTACACGGGTACGGGAGGTAGGTCCCTGCAGCGTTGTGCGTCCTTCGAGGCTTCGCTGCGCGAAGCACCTCAGAATGAGGGATTCCGGTAATGCAGCAGCTAAAACTTCCTCATCCTGAGGAGCCCGCGGAGCGGGCGTCTCGAAGGACGCCTGGGCAGGAATGCAGCGCATGAGCCAGATCACCCCGATCCTCATGCCGAAATGGGGCCTGACGATGACCGAGGGCAAGGTCCTCGGCTGGCTCAAGCACGAGGGCGATACGGTCGCGGCCAGCGACGAGTTGCTGGAGATCGAGACCAGCAAGATCACCAACGTCATGGAGGCCGGCGAGAACGGCCTGTTGCGGCGTGTCGTGGCGCCGGAGGGCGCGACCCTGCCGATCGGCGGCCTCCTGGCGGTACTGGCGCCGGGCGATACGCCGGACGCGGAAATCGATGCATTCGTCGCCGGCTTCATCGCCCCCGAGGTCACCGACGAGAGCGCGGCGGAGAGCGGAGCGCCCGCGCCGCAAGAGGTCGAGGTCGCGGGAAAGAAGCTGCGCTATCTCGACCTCGGGACCGGCGTCGGCGCGCCGGTCGTGTTTATTCACGGCTTTGGCGCCGACCTCAATTCATGGATGTTCAATCAGCCTGCATTGGCCGATCGGCACCGGACGATCGCCTTCGACTTGCCGGGACATGGCGGCTCCGGCAAGGCGGTTGCCGATGCACCCGACGCATCGGCTTTTGCCGCCGACCTGCACGGGCTGTTCGCCGCGCTCGGCATCGAACGGGCGCACCTCGTCGGGCATTCGATGGGTGGCGCGATTGCCTGCCGTTTTGCGATGGACCATCCGCGGCAGGCGGCCAGCCTGACGCTGATCGCCTCCGCCGGGCTCGGACCGGACATCAATGCGACGTTCATCGACGGCTTCGTCAGGATGGAGCGCCGGCGCGACGCGCAGGATATCCTGAGGCTGCTGGTTCACGACCCCGGCCTCATCAGTCGCCAGATGGTCGAGGACGTGCTGCGCTACAAGCGGCTCGACGGTGTCGCCGCCGCGCTCTCGACGATTGCCGCGGCATGGTTTGCCGGCGGCCAACAGCGCGAAACCTTCGACCTCGCCACGCTCGCCATGCCGGTACAGCTCGTCTGGGGCCGCGAGGATCGGATCATCCCGGCCGCCCACGCCGAGGCGCTCTCTGGCAAGCTTCCGGTCCACGTTCTCGATAATGCCGGCCATCTACCGCATATGGAAAAAACCGTCGAGGTAAACCGATTGATCGCTCGCTTCGTGGAGGGGTAGAGCGCGCGCCATCACCGCGCCGCGTGCATTCGGAGCCGAGAAATGCTGGAGCTGATTGCAATGGTCGGCGGTCTGGTTCTGCTGTTCTACCTTCCCCATGAAGCCAACAAGGTGCGCAGCGGCTGGGTGCGCCCAAGGTTCAAGGGTGCGCCGGCGGAGTTTCCGGCGGCTTGCGCCAAATCGCTGAAAACCTTCGGAGCGATCGGGATCGTCCTCGGCTGCGTCGGCATTGTCTTGGCGCCGCTCGCGCCACAGAAAGGTGAGTGGGTATTCAAGCTGCTCGGCGCGGCGATCTGGTTCGGTGTTGCCGCAGTCGCGTTCCGGCAACACTCTCGTATCGAACAGCAACCGGCATGACGGTGATCTCATTCGGCAGCGCATTGCGGTGGGCCATGCTCGCCATATGCTTTCTTGCTGGAGGCGCCGCCTCGGCCGCCGACTGGGTCGAGCGGCCGTACGATCCGCCGATCGGGAGCCGCTGGACCATCGAGCGCGACCTGTCCACCGAGGAAGACGACAGCGGTCAAATCTCGAAAAAGACCTTCAACATCACCGCCGAGTTGAAAATCGTCGGCAAGGACGCGACCGGGTTCCAGTTCATCTACGCCCGCCGCGCCAGCGCTTACAACAACGACGACAAGGGCGAGGAGGCGATGGCGCGCCCGGCGATCGCCGCGCTGCAGGGCATCGAGTATTACGTCACGGCCGATCTCGCCGGCAAGCCGCTGCGCGTCGACAACCTCGCCGATGTCAAAACCGCCCTCCGCAATCTGATCGACAGCATAAGCGCGAGCAGCAGCAAGGATCCGGCCGTCGCGACTGCGATGCGTCAGGTGCTCACGCCGATGCTCGATGTCGACGAGAAGAGCGCAGCCGAGCTCTATATGGACCAGTTGCCGACGCTGGCCCTGGCGCAAAACACGGGCATGAAATTGGGCGAAGCCCGGCGGGACTCCGTCGCGCAGCCCAATCCGATCGGCAAGCTCGTCATCAATCGCGCGTTCACCCTGGACGAAACCAACCCGGCGGACGGCGAGGCGCGCTACGTCCTCACCGAAAATTACGATCCGGAGGGGATGCGCGCCTTTCAGGCGGAGCTGCTTGAGCGCCTCCGCCGCCAGGGGGCGGATGTCAGCGAGCCCGAAAAGACCGTCAAACAGCTTGAGATGACGCTCGACAACCGCAGTGTGTTCAAGGTTGTCAATGGGATGACGCGCAACATCGCGGAAGACTCCACGATGGTCGCCAAGCTGACCAGCACGCGCCGTGTCGTTAAAAGCCAGAAGGTCGTCACGGTCACCGAAGCGCGATAACCGCGCCTTCACCAATCCTGGCGATAGTGGCAGGCGGCGGCGGTTCGTATTAAAAGGACGCCCGCAAGGTCGAGGACCTTGGGCGGCTGTCGCTCGCGGCCTATATGCCCCACATCGTTGCCAGGAGACTTGCGGTGCGCGTCGCGACGGTCGAACGCAACACAAAGGAAACGCGGATCAAGGGCCGCGTCGATCTCGACGGCACCGGCGCAAGCGAGATCGCGACCGGTATCGGCTTTCTCGACCACATGCTCGACCAGCTCGCGCGCCACAGCCTCATCGACATCAGCCTCGAGGCCAAGGGCGATCTGCACATCGATTTCCATCACACCACCGAGGACACCGGCTACGTGATCGGCGAGGCGGTGGCGAAGGCGCTGGGCGATCGCGCCGGCATCCAGCGCTACGGCAGCGCGATGATCCCGATGGACGAGACGCTGACCCGCGTCAGCCTCGACTGCTCGAACCGGCCCTACCTGATCTGGAAGGTCGCTTTCTCGCGCCCCAAATTGGGCGAGATGGACACCGAGCTCTTCAAGGAGTGGTTTCAGGCGTTTGCCCAGTCGGCCGGCGTCACGCTGCATGTCGAGAACATCTACGGCGAGAACAATCACCATATTGTCGAGTCGTGCTTCAAGGGATTGGCCCGCGCCTTGCGTCAGGCTGTGGAGATCGATCCGCGCCGCGCCGGAGCGGTACCGTCGACCAAGGGAACGCTGAGCGGCAACCTCAAATGCTGACGGCCATCATCGATTACGGCTCGGGCAACTTGCGTTCGGCGGCGAAGGCCTTCGAGCACGCCGCCGCCGACCTCGCCGGCGACGAGCGCGTGATCGTCACCAGCGACCCCGACGATGCGGCGCACGCCGACCGCATCGTGCTGCCCGGCCAGGGCGCCTTCGCCGAGTGCCGGCGCGGTCTCGCCGGCGTGCCGGGGCTGGAGGACGCCGTCGGCGAGGCGGTAATGGCACGTGGCCGGCCGTTTTTTGGCATCTGCGTCGGCATGCAGCTGATGGCCGATCGCGGCCGCGAGTTCGAGGTGGTCGACGGGCTCGGCTGGGTCGGCGGCGAAGTCGTGGCGATCGAGCCAGCCGATCCCAGTTACAAAATCCCGCATATGGGCTGGAACGAGCTGGTGCTGCAGCGTTCGCATCCGGTGTTCGACGGTGTCGTGGAAGGTAGCCACACCTATTTCGTCCACAGCTTTCATTTCGCCGTGGGCGACGCCGCCGACCTCATCGCCACCGCCGATTATGCGCAACCGCTGACCGCCGCAGTGGGCCGCGACAATATGGTCGGTACGCAGTTTCATCCCGAGAAAAGCCAGGCGGCGGGCTTGCGCCTGATCGCGAATTTCCTACGTTGGCGCCCATGAGCGATGTTCAGACGGAAGTGAGACCTCGGGCGAAGGTGACGATCGAGCGCCTGGTCCAATGCTCGGGCACCGATCTCGACGACCTTTGCGAGGCGACCGAAGCCGCGATCAATGAAGGCGGCGGGTTTGGCTGGCTGAAGCCGCCGCCGCGTCAGGTGCTGGAAAACTACTGGAAGGGTTTGCTGCTGATCCCCGACCGCCGGCTGGTGGTCGGTCGGCTCGACGGGGTCATCGCCGGTTCGGCACAGCTCTCGAAAGCACCGCGCAACAACGAGGCGCAGCGCTTTTCCGGGACGATCACCGCCGCCTTCGTCGCTCCCTGGGCGCGCGGCCACGGTCTAGCGCGCGGTATGATCCTCGAAGTCGAGCGGCTGGCGCGCGACGAGCTGGGCCTTATCGTGATCAATCTCGACCTGCGCGAGACCCAGCGCGCGGCGATCAGTCTCTACGAAGGCCTCAACTACCGGCGCTGGGGCACCCACCCCGATTACGCCTGGGTCGACGGCAAAATCGTCGCCGGCCACTACTACTGCAAGCGCCTCGTCGAGTAGGGCTGAGGTCGTCGAGTGCATCACCCCCACCCCAACCCTCCCCCGCCAGCGGGGGAGGGAGTACTCCGTAGCTGGCAGCGACGGTGCAGCCGCGTCCCCTCCCCCGCCAGCGGGGGAGGGTTGGGGTGGGGGTATGGGTCGTGATCCTCCTCCCGGCCATCGATCTTAAGGATGGCGCCTGTGTCCGGCTGGTGCGCGGCGAGATGGCGAGCGCAACCCAGTTTAACCGTGACCCGGCGGCGCAAGCGCGCGATTTTGCCGCCGTCGGCTTTACCTGGCTGCACGTCGTCGACCTCGACGGCGCTTTCGCCGGCGCCTCGGTCAATGGCGAGGCGGTGCGAGCGATCCGCCACGCCGTGCCGCAGACGATCATCGAGCTCGGCGGCGGAATCCGCGACCGCGGCGCGATCGACGCCTGGTTCGACCTCGGCATCGACCGCGTCGTGCTTGGGACCGCGGCGCTGCGCGACCCGGCGCTGGTGCGCATGGCGGCACGCGACAACCCCGACCGCATCGTCGTCGGCATCGACGGGCGCAACGGCAAGGTGGCGGTCGAAGGCTGGGCCGAAACCAGCGAGATCGGCATCGTCGAACTGGGCTTGCGGTTCGCCGATGCCGGGGTCGCCGCGATTGTCGTCACAGACATCGCGCGCGACGGTACGCTGCAGGGCATCGACGCCGACGCAATTGGTGCCTTTGCCAAGGCCGTCGGCGTTCCGGTGATCGCCTCGGGCGGCGTCTCGACGCTGGCCGACATCGCCGCGCTGCGGGCGCATGAAAAGGACGGCGTCGCCGGCGCGATTATCGGCCGCGCGCTGTATGACGGCGGTCTCGACGCCAGGGCCGCCCTGGCGCAGGCCGAAAGGCGGCACTGATGCTCAAGATGCGCGTCATCCCCTGCCTCGACGTCAAGGACGGCCGCGTCGTCAAGGGCGTCAACTTTGTCGACCTGACCGATGCCGGCGACCCGGTCGAGCAGGCGCGCATCTACGACCGCGAGGGCGCCGATGAATTGTGCTTTCTCGACATCACAGCCAGCCACGAAAACCGCGACACGATCTATGACGTCGTCCGCCGGACCGCCGAGCAATGCTTTATGCCGCTGACCGTCGGCGGCGGCGTGCGCACGGTCGAGGACATCCGCAAGCTGCTGCTCGCCGGCACCGACAAGGTGTCGATCAACACCGCCGCGGTCGCCCGCCCCGAATTCGTCCGCGAGGCGGCCGAGAAATTCGGCAGCCAGTGCATCGTCTGCGCGATCGACGCCAAGCAGGCCGGCGCCGGCAAATGGGGCGTCTTCACTCACGGCGGGCGCAACCCGACCGGGATCGATGCGGTCGAATGGGCCTGCCGCCTCGCTGATTACGGCGCCGGCGAGATCCTCCTCACCTCGATGGACCGCGACGGCACCAAATCCGGCTTTGACGTCGCCCTGACCCGCGCTGTCGCCGACGCGGTGCGTGTGCCGGTGATCGCCTCGGGCGGCGTCGGCACGCTGGATCACATGGTCGAGGGCATTCGCGACGGCCATGCGACCGCGGTGCTCGCCGCCTCGATCTTTCATTTCGGCACGTTCCGCATCGGCGAGACCAAGGCCCACATGGCCGCCGCCGGCATCCCCGTGCGGATGTGATGGCCCCTACCGATTCGTCATTCCCGCGAAAGCGGGAATCCAGGGCAAGCGGCGGAGCGACCGCCCCTGGGCTCCCGCCTTCGCGGGAGTGACGACGGGAAGCGGCGATGTCCGACCTGCTTGGCGACGCGCTCGCGCGCCTATGGACGACGATCGAGGCGCGGCGCGGCGCCGGTCCCGAGACTTCGTATACCGCGAAACTGCTCGCCGCCGGCCCGGCCGGCGTGGCGCGCAAACTCGGCGAGGAATCGCTTGAAGCCGTGATTGAGGCGGTAAAGGGTGACTCCGCCGCCCTCACCCGCGAGAGCGCCGATCTGCTCTATCACTTGCTCGTGCTGTGGGCCGCCGCCGGCCTGACCCCCGAGGCCGTCGCCGCCGAACTCGCGCGGCGCGAGGGCACCTCCGGCATCGAGGAAAAACGAGGCCGGAAAGGCTGAGACACCGCTGCGCCTCACCCTCCCACGGCCTCGCCGCGGGTCCCTCCCTCTCCCCGCTTGCGGGGAGAGGGTTGGGGTGAGGGGCAGCCTCAACTCAGTATCGACAGTGCGTGCTTCACGACTTTCTTGGTCAACGTCGGCAGCGCGTAGTCCTTGAACTGATCAGGTAGCGCCCAGATGCCATCGGGCGGCGATTCGGTGTGCGCGGCGACAATCGTCAGCTCTAGCGGGAAATGCGTGAACCCGTGCCGCACCGTGCCGGGCAGCGCCGTCCAGTTCGTCGCGGCGGGCGCCGATTCGAGCGCCTCGGCCTGATCCCACTCCCGCTCGCGCCACGGCGTCGAGGGCACTTCGATCATCCCGCCGAGCAGCCCCTTTTCCTCGCGCCGGCGCAACAGCACCGCGCCGCCTGGACGTGTCAGCCAAAACACCACGCCATAGCGCAGTGGCCGCTCGGGCTTTTCCGCGCGCGCGGGCAAGTCCTCGGCGAACCCGCCGGCGCGCGCGGCGCAAACCTCCCGCCACGGGCACAGCACGCAGCGCGGCCGGCGCGGCGTGCAGATCGTCGCGCCGAGATCCATCATCGCCTGGACGAAATCGCCGGCCCGCGCCGACGGCACCAGCTCGCGCGCCAGCGCCCGCAGACGCGGCTTGGCCGCCGGCATCGCCTCGCTCACCGCGAACAGCCGCGCGACGACGCGCTCGACATTGCCGTCGACCGCCGCCTCGCGCCGATCGAAGGCGATCGCCGCGATCGCCGCCGCGGTGTAGTCGCCGATCCCGGGCAGCGCCCGCAAGCCCGCGACATCACGCGGAAATCGGCCGCCGTGCCGCTCGGCCACGACGCGGGCGCAGGCATGCAGGTTGCGGGCGCGGGCGTAGTAGCCCAGGCCCTGCCACGAATGCAGCACCTCGTCGAGCGAGGCGGCGGCAAGCGCCGAAATGCTGGGCCAGCGTGCCACGAATCGGTCAAAATAAGGCGCGACGGTGACCACGGTCGTCTGCTGCAGCATGATCTCGCTGAGCCAGACGCGGTACGGGTCGGGTCGCACCCCGGGCGGCGCACGCCACGGCAGATCGCGGCGATGGCGGTCATACCAGGCGAGCAGCGCCGCGGGATCGAGTTGGGAAGACGGCATGAGTGAGACGAATCTATCCGGCACTGGAAGCGGAGGCGAGCGCGGCATGGGATTCCGCGCTGCCGGGGCGAGCGCGGCGAAAATCGTCGGCCCCATCGTCGCGCAGCATGGCGGCGGGGTTCTGGCGCGGCTCAAATTGCATTGGGCGGCGATCGTCGGACCCGAACTGGCCGCCGCGACCTGGCCCGAGGCGCTGGCGCGCGGCGGCACGCTGAAACTGCGGGTCGCGCCGGCCAAGGCGCTGGAGGTGCAGCACCGCACGCCGCTCGTCACCGAGCGCGTCAACCTGTTCTTCGGCCGCACGGCGGTGGCGCGCCTGGCGCTGGTGCAGGGACCGCTGCCGTTGCCCTCCGAGCCGCCTCGGTCGCTCGCCCGAACGCTGACCGCGAGCGAGTTGGCGGCGCTCGATCGTCAGTTGGCCGCGGTCGAAAGCGCCGAATTGCGCGATGTGCTCGGGCGGCTCGGCCGCCGGATCATCGGCGACTTGGAGTGATTGCAGCCGCCGGCCGAACTCTCTAACATCAACATCTAGTATGAGGACGCGTGCGATGCGTGAAATCTGGTTTGCAGCCCTGGCCGCCCTGGTGCTGCTCGGCCCCCTTCCGGCGGGCGCCCAACCGGCGAAACCACCCTCCCCGTCCGCTCAGGCCGAGGCCCTGGCGCTTACCCCCGACGATCGGATTCTCGGCAAATCCGACGCCCGGGTCACGATCGTCGAATACGCCTCGCTGACCTGTCCGCATTGCGCGCATTTCACCACCGACGTGCTGCCCAAGCTCAAAGAGAAATGGATCGATACCGGCAAGGCGCGGGTGGTGATGCGCGACTACCCTCTCGACGAGCCGGCGCTGCGCGCGGCGATGATCACGCGTTGCGCGCCGACCAATAAGTTCTATGCCTTTATCGACACGCTGTTCGGCGCGCAGCGGCAATGGGTGTTGTCCAAGGACTACAAAGCCGACCTGGCGAGGCTCGCGCTGCTCGGTGGCATGAGCAAGAAGCAGTTCGACGACTGTCTCGCGAACAAATCGGTCGAGGACAAGGTGCTGCAAAGCCGGCTGACGGCGACCGAGCAGCTCGGGGTCAACTCGACGCCGACCTTCTTCATCAACGGCAACAAATTCGACGGCGCGCCGGAGCTTGACGCGATGGATGCCGCTCTGTCGAAAGCCGCAGGGTCGTGACGCGCCGATGCAGGTAGAGCGCCTTCGCCTTGCCGGGTTCAAGTCGTTTGTCGACGCCGCCGAGCTGCCGATCGAACCCGGCCTGACCGGGATCGTCGGGCCGAACGGCTGCGGCAAATCGAACCTGGTCGAGGCGTTGCGCTGGGTGATGGGCGAGGCCTCCGCGCGGCGGTTGCGCGGCGGTGAGATGGACGACGTGATCTTCGCCGGCGCGGCGAATCGGCCGGCGCGCAATATCGCCGAGGTCTCGCTGACCATCGACAATGCGAGCCGCGACGCGCCGATCGCCTTCAACGACCGTGACGCGCTCGAGATCGTGCGCCGCATCGACCGCGGCTCGGGGTCGGCCTATCGCGTCAATGGCCGCGAGGCGCGCGCCCGCGACGTGCAGCTGCTGTTCGCCGACGCGGCCACCGGCGCGCATTCCGGCGGCATCGTCAGCCAGGGGCGGATCGGCGCGCTGATTGCCGCCAAGCCGGCCGATCGCCGGCTGCTGCTCGACGAAGCGGCGGGCACCGCCGGGCTCTACCAGCGCCGCCATGAGGCCGAACTCAAACTCAAGGCGGCCGAGGACAATCTGCTGCGTGTCGACGACGTGATCACGACGATGACCCAGCAACTCGACGGGCTGAAGCGCCAAGCAAAGCAGGCGCAGCGCTACCGTCGACTGTCGGAGCAGATTCGCCGCACCGAGGCGCGGCTGTTGGAGGCGCGGTGGCGCGCGGCGTTGGCCGAGGTCGAACGCATCGCCGGCGAATTGCGCGAGGCCGAGCGCGCCGTTGCCACCGCCACCGAACAGGCGGCCGCCGCCGAACGCGAGCGCGCCGCAGCCGACGATGCAGTGCCACCGCTGCGCCAGGATGAAGCAGCAGCCGCCGCGGCGCTGCATCGTGTGATGCTTGCGCGCGAGGCGCTCGACGCGGAAAAGGCGCGCCTTGCCGCCGCCCGCGCGGAGGCCGAGCGCCGCCGCGGCCAGCTGGCGGGGGACATGGTCCGCGAGGACGAGCATGTCGCCGATGCGGACGCCGCGCTCGGCCGATTGGCCGAGGAACAAGGCGGGCTGGAACGCGGCGAGATCGGCGACGCCAAGGCGCGCGAGGCGGCGGCCGCCGCACTCGAGCGCGCCGCCGCGGAGCTGGCCGCGGCCGAGATCGGGCTGCAACAGATGACCGAGGCCTGCGTCACCGGCGAGGCGCGGCGTGCGGCGTTGGAGCGTCGCCGCGGCGAGCTCGCCGAGCGGCAGAAACGCCTGCGCCGTCAGCTCGATGAAAACGCCGGGCAGCGCCGCGCGCTCGAGGCGGCGATGGTGCCGCAAGCGACACTCGACGCCGCCACAGCACAGATCGCGGCCGCCGCCGCCGAAATCGAAACCGCTCGCGCCGCGGCAGTGGCGGCCGTCGAAGACCTCGCGGGGACGCGCACCGTCGAGACCCTAGCCGTCGATGCCGCGCGCGATGCCGAGCGCCGCTTCACCCAACTCAAGGCGGAAGCCGATGCGTTGGCGAGCGTCCTGTCGCCGTCATCCTCGCCCGCGCTCGGCGACCGGCCACCGGCCTTGTCGATGCTCGATGTACCGCCGGGGTTCGAGGCGGCGACCGCGGCCCTGTTCGATGGCGAGCTGACGGCGCCGCTGCTCGACCAGCCGGGCGACGGCGCGACCGGCTGGATGGCGTTGCCGCCTCTGGCCGAGCCCGACGCCTTGCCCGAGCCGGCCGAGCCACTCGCGGCGCGGATCGCGGCGCCCGCCGCGCTCGCCCGCCACCTGAGCCAGGCGGGACTGGTGGCTGGCGAAGCGGAAGGGTGGGCCTTGCAGCCCCGTCTCGCCCCCGGCCAAAGCCTGGTCGATCGCGACGGCAGGCTGTGGCGCTGGGACGGTTTTGTGCGCGCCGCGTCAGGGACGGGCGGCGCGGCCGAGCAGCTGCGCCAGCGCAATCGGCTTGCGGCGCTGGCCGGGCAGATCGCCGACGCCGGGAGCCAGACGCAAGCGCTCACCACCGCGGCCGGCGCCGCCCGCGATCAGGCGGCGGAAGCTGCCGCCGCCGAGCGCGAAGCCGCCGCCGCGCTGCGCCGTGCCGAGGAAGTTCTGGCGCGCCGCCGCGCCGAGGAAGGCGAACTGGCGCGGCGCGCGCTAGGCGCCGAGACCCGGTCCGCCGCGCTCGCCGACGCCGCCGAGAAGCTCGCCGCGGAGTTGGCCGAGATCGATGCGCAGTCCGCCGAAACCGAGCGCAATTTGATGCTGACCCCCGACCCCGGGTTGGCGCGCACCGCGCTCGACGGTGCGCGCGCCCAGGCCAGCGCGGCGCGGCGCCACGAAAGCGAGGCTCAGGCGACGCTGGCGCGTCTGGCGCAGGAGAGCGAATCGCGCCGCCGGCGGATCGACGCCATTGCCGCAGAGAGCCAATCCTGGCGGCAGCGACGCGAGCGTGCACTCGCGCAACGCCAGACGCTCGGCGAGCGTCACGCGGCGCTGGCCGACGAGATCGCCGGGCTCGATGCCCGACCCGCGAAAATCGCCGAAGAGCGGCAGGCGCTTGGCGAACAGATCGAGCGGGCGGAGTCCTCGCACCGCGCCGCGGGCGATGCGCTGGCGTTCGCCGAGACCCGGCTACGGGCCGCCGGCGACGCCGCACGCCAAGCCGAGCACGCGCTGGCGCAAGCGCGCGAGCAGCGCGTGCGCTGCGAGGTGCGGCGCGAATCGGCAGCAACCGCGCTGATTCGGCTGCGCGACGAGATCCGCGACCGGCTCGAAACGCTGCCGGAGGCGCTGGCCGAACTGGTCGCCGGCGATGATGAAGCCGACCCGGCACAGCTCGACGCCCGGCTCGACCGGCTGACCCGCGAGCGCGAGGCGATCGGCCCGGTGAACCTCGTCGCCGAGCGCGAGGCCGAGGAGGTCGAGGCACGGGTCGCGAGCTTGCAGCACGAGCGCGCCGAACTGACCGAGGCGATCGCCCGGCTGCGCCGCGGCATCGCCGCGCTCGACCAGGAAGGCCGCAAACGCCTGCAAGGGGCGTTCGCGACGCTCAACGGGCATTTCGCGACGCTGTTCCAGCGGCTGTTCGGCGGCGGACGCGCGCATCTCGCACTGACCGACGACGAGGATCCGCTCGACGCCGGACTGGAAATCATGGCCAGCCCACCGGGCAAGCGCCTGCAAGCGCTGTCGCTGCTGTCGGGCGGCGAACAGGCGCTGACCGCGATCGCGCTGATCTTCGCGGTGTTCCTCACCAATCCGGCGCCGATCTGTGTGCTCGACGAGGTCGACGCGCCGCTCGACGACGCCAATGTCGACCGCTTCTGCCGGCTCGTTGCCGAGATCGCCGAGACGACCGGCACCAAGTTCCTGCTAATCACCCACCACCGCATCACGATGGCGCACATGGACCGCCTGTTCGGCGTTACCATGCCGGAGCGCGGCGTGTCGCAACTCGTCTCGGTTGACCTCACGCGCGCCGCCGAATTGCGCGCCCCGGCCTATGCCGCGGCGCAGTAGTTCTGCCTCGATTACCCCCACCTCGACTCTCCCCCGCCAGCAGGGGAGGAGCCTGCCTGTACACTGGCGGTTGCTGCCCCCCTCCCCCGCTAGAGCGTGCTGCGGTTTGGCGGAATCGGGATTCCCAAGGATCGCGGGATGTGATTCAAGCTTCCTGCTGGAGGGGGAGGCCAGGATGGATGACGCGACCGTATTCGGAGGATCTTCGGGAGCGGGCGCTGGCGCGGTCTGACGCGGGCGAGACGGACCGGATGATTGCACAGGCGCTGTCGATCGCGCCGTCCTGTCTGTCGAAGTGGCGCAAGCTGCGGCGTGAGACCGGGGCGCTCAAACCGGGCAAGATGAACGGCCACAAGAAGTCGACCCTGACCGGGCCGATCGCTGCGTGGCTGCGCACGCGGCTTGGTTTGGCGCCGTTTACCACGCGCCAACTTGTCGGCGAGCTCGCGGCGCGCGGGGTCAAGACCGACCGGCGGGCGGTGTGGGTGTTTGTGACGGCCGAAGGGCTGAGCTTCAAAAAAAACCGCGCTGCCCGCCGAACAGGATCGCCCTGACATCGCCCGCAAGCGCCGGCGCTGGAAAGCCCATCAAGCACGCATCGCCGCCAGCCGCCTGGTCTTTCTCGACGAGACATGGGTCAAGACCAACATGGCCCCGCTGCGCGGCTGGGGGCCAAGGGGGCAGCGGCTGCCTGCCAAGGTCCCTTACGGCCACTGGCAGACGCTCACTTTTATCGCCGCGCTGCGGCACGACCGGGTCGAGGCCCCCTTGGTCATCGACGGGCCGATCAACGGTGCGATCTTCACCGCTTATGTCGAGCAGGCGCTCGCCCCCACCCTGCGACCGGGCGATCTCGTCATCCTCGACAATCTCGGCTCGCACAAGGGCAAGGCGGTGCGGCGGGCCATTCGCGACAAGGGCGCCCATCTGCTCTTCCTGCCGCCCTACAGCCCCGACCTCAACCCGATCGAGCAGCTCTTCGCCAAGCTCAAGCATCTGATGCGAAAAGCCGAAGAGCGAGCCCATGAGGCTACTTGGCGCAGGGTCGGTCAGTTGCTCGACCTCGTCTGCCCCAGCGAGTGTGCCAATTACCTCAAAAACGCAGGTTACGCTTCCGTCTAAAAACAGCCCGCTCTAGCAGCGAGGGTTGGGGTGGGGGTGAGCATGGCTGCTAAGCAGACCATTAATATGTTGATTCTAAGACACAATCTGCTCGCGTGCCGCGTTCTCCCATCGCTTGACACGATGGCGCGCGCTCACTACTGTGCGCCCCGTTTCGGCCGGCAGCTGTCGGGCCGGCGTGCTGTTGGCTGGGCGCGGATCGATGAGCGATGACCGGCCGTCCGATGCGCTGGCGCGGCTCTCCGCCGAGCTGGACAAGGCGCGGGCGCAGAATGTTGAGCGGCCGGTTGCGGGCGACGGCGACAATGCCGGGCAGCAGCAGGCTCTTGGGATCGGCTTCCGCATTGGGATCGAATTCGTGGTCGCGATCATCGTCGCGACCGGGTTGGGTTGGGCATTCGATCGTGCGCTGGGCACCAAGCCTTTCGGGATGATCGTGATGTTTTTTCTCGGGGTCGCGGCGGGCATGCTGAACGTCTACCGCGCGATCACCGGCCAGGGCGCCGCGGTCGGTTTCCGGCGCTCGCAGGGGGACAGGAAAGACTGACGTGGCTTTGGAGCTGCATCCGCTCGAACAGTTCAAGATCGAGCCGCTGATCCCCCTCCACATCGGCGGGCTCGACGTCTCGTACACGAATTCGGCGCTGTTTATGACGATCGCGGTGGTGCTGATCACCGCGCTGCTGGTGTTCGGTACGAAACGCGGCGCGCTGGTGCCCGGGCGATGGCAATCGGTCGCCGAGATGAGCTACGAGTTCGTCGCCGACATGGTCGAGACCAATGCCGGGCACGGCGCCGAGCCGTATTTCCCGTTTGTCTTCACGCTGTTCATGTTCGTGCTATTCTCGAACTTTCTGGGGCTGATCCCCTACAGCTTCACCGTCACCAGCCATATCATCGTGACCTTCGCGCTGGCCGCGGCGGTGTTTATTGGTGTCACGATCATCGGCTTTGCCAAGCACGGCGCCCATTTCCTGCGGCTTTTCGTGCCGGAGGGGGTGCCGATGATCCTGCTGTTCCTGCTGGTGCCGATCGAGCTGCTCTCGTATTTCATCCGGCCGTTCACGCTGTCGATCCGGCTCTTCGCCAACATGCTCGCCGGGCACACGATGCTGGCGATTTTCGGTGGCTTCGCCGCGAGCGTCGGCCTCTTGGCGATCTTCCCGGTGGCGCTCGACGTCGCGATCCTCGCGCTCGAAGTGCTGGTCGCCGCGCTGCAGGCCTATGTCTTTGCGATCCTCACCTGCCTATACCTGCGCGACGCGCTTCACCTCCACTAAATCACGCAATCTTCCGTACCACCCAGGGGACAATCATGGATCTCGCTTCCGCAAAGATGATCGGTGCAGGCCTCGCCTGCATCGCGCTGGTCGGCGCCGGCATCGGCATCGGCAATGTGTTTTCGTCGCTGATCAGCGCCGTCGCGCGCAACCCGGCGGCGCAGCCGCAGGTGCAGCCTTTCGCCTTCCTCGGCTTCGCCCTGGCCGAGGCGACCGGGCTGTTCGGGCTGGCGATCGCCTTCCTGATCCTGTTCGTATTCTAGACAAGGTGAGCCGGCGCGCATGCCGCAGCTCGATTATCATACCTTTGTCCCGCAGCTCGTCTGGCTGGCGATCAGTTTCGTCATCCTTTACGTGCTGATGTCGGCGGTGGCGCTGCCCAAGGTGAGGGCGGCGATCGAAGGCCGACGGCATCATCTCGACGGCGATCTGAACCGCGCCGCGGCGCTGAAGGAGGAAGCCGAGGTGACGCTCGCGGCCTACCAGAAGGCGCTGGCCGAGGCCCGCGCCGCGGCGCAGGAAACGCTGCGGCAAATGGGCGAGAAGCTCGCGGCCAAAGCGGCGGAACGGCAGCGCCAGCTTTCCGCGACGCTCGCCGAGCAGATCGCCGCCGCCGAGGCCCGCATCGCCGCCAGTAAGGAGCAGGCGCTCGGCGACATCCGCGGCATCGCCATCGAGGTCGGCAGCGCGGTCGTCGAAAAGCTGACCGGTGCGGCGCCCAATCCGCTGGCGGTGACAAACGCGGTCGGTCACGCGTTGAACGGCCGGGCGGCCTGACGGAGCCAGCGTCATGGAATTGCTCCACGAAGCCGAATTCTGGGTTCTGGTCGCCGCGGTGATCTTTGTCATCGTCGTGTTCAAACCGATCAGTCGCGCCTTGACCGGCGGGCTCGATTCCCGCGCTGCCCGTATCCGCGGCGAACTTGACGAGGCGCGCCGCCTGCGTGAGGAAGCCGAGCGGCTGGTCGCCGATTACAAGGCGCGGCAGCAAGCCGCCGGCGCCGAGGCCGAAGCCATCGTCGCCCATGCCAGGGCCGAGGCCGAGCGCATCGCCGCGCAATCGGCGCGCGACCTCGAACTGGCGCTCAAACGCCGCCAGCGCATGGCCGAGGACCGCATCGCCCAGGCCGAGGCCAAGGCGCTCGACGAGGTCCGCGCCGTCGCGATCGATGTCGCGATCGCCGCCGCCCGAGAGGTCATCACCGCGCAGATCGATGACCGGCGCGGTAGTGCGCTGATCGACGAAGCGATCGTCGCCCTGCCCCAGCGGCTGCGCTGACCACGCTCAATCCCGTGCGTCGAGCGTCTTGGCGATGCTCGCCAGCAGTTCTTCGGGACTGATCGGCTTCAGCAGCACGTCGTAACGCCCCAAATCGACGCCGGGCTCGTTCAGCACAAACGCATAGCCGGTCATGATGATCGCCGGAATGTCCCGGGCGCGGGCAAGCTCGGCCAAGAGGATTCCGTTGCCGTCGGCCAGCCGCGCATCGGCGATAACCAGGTCGTGATCGCCGTGATCCAGGAGCGTCGATCCGAACTCCAGCGTCTCGCCAGCATCGACCTCATAGCCGGCATCCAGCAGAACATGCTCGACCAGAAGACGCAGTTCCGAGTCGTCCTCGACAAGCAGGATGCGGGGCATTCGCGTACCGGGGCTGAACTGTGTCCGTTGGCGAACAATCCGTCTGTCGATACCGTTCCACGCTACGGCGGAAATTCTGACGACGCGCGACGACCGGCCGCTTTTCTACCTTTCGGCTAAGGATTATGAATGGCGACCCAGCGTTGACATAGCACCTTGCCCTCTGGATCGTCGGTAACCCCGTGCCACATGCAAATTGGCCATACGCAACTCGGTTCATCGGATTGGCCCTGGCGACGGCGATCGCTGCGGCGATCGGTCTCGTCCGCCCGGCGCTGGCGACCACCGCCGTCGTGCTCAACTCGGACGACGATTCGCTCAGCATCATCGACAGCAACAGCTACAAGGAAATCTCGCGCACGCATATCGGCCGCGGTCCGCACCACCTGATCCAGACACCGGACGGCCGCACGCTGATCATCGCGATGTCCGGCAGCAATGAACTGGTCATGATCGACCGCGTCAGTGGCGTCGAAAAGCAGCGCATCACCGCCAGCGACCCGTACCAGATCGGCTTCAGCCCTGACGCGAAGTTTTTTGTCGCCGCCTCGATCCGCCTCGATCGCATCGACATTTACGACGGCAGCACGTTCCAGTTGCTGCATCGCCTGCCGGCGGCGACGATGCCGAGCCATATCGCCTTCTCGCGCGACAGCAAGACGGTCTTTGTGACGCTGCAGGGCACCAGCGGTCTCATCTCGATCGATCTTGCTTCGGGCAAGGTCAATTGGACGGCGCCGGTGGGCCGGCAGCCGGCCGGCATCGTTACCCGGCCGGGAGGGACGTTGCTGGTCGGGATCATGGGCTCCGACCATATCGCCGAGGTCGATCCGGCCAATGGCGGCGTGATCCGTAAGATCCAGACCGGAAACGGCGCGCATAATTTCCTCGCCAGCGCCGACGGCAAGACGCTCTACGTGACCAATCGCGTCGCCGGCACCATATCGATCCTCAACGCCGACACCCTGGCCATCACCGGCACCCTGCAGGCACCCGGCGGTCCGGACGACATGGCGATATCGCCCGACGGGCACGAGCTGTGGGTCACCGGCCGGTGGCATGCCTGGGTCGATGTCATCGAGCTGGCTTCCGGCACCCTGAAGACGAGCGTGCCGGTCGGCCGGTCGCCGCACGGGATTTTTGTTTACTAGAGTTGGGTTCGGAGCCGCCGATGTTCGACGCTTTCCAGCGGATCCTCGAACAAATTCAAGGCACCATCTTTGAGACGGCGATCCAGCCTGGGCTGTTCCATCTCGGGCTGATGGACTGGTCCGAGGATGTCTTCGACGGCGTCGAGTTCGCGTTGTACGGCGCACTTGCGGTGGCCCTGGCCTATGTCTTGTGCCGCCCGCTCGAATTGTGGCGTCCGGTCGAGCGGTGGGACGAGCGGCGCGTGGTGCGTACCGACATCGTCTACACGCTGGTGCACCGGCTCGGCATCGTCCCGGCGATCCTCTTCCTGGTGCTGGCGCCGATCGGTGTCGCGATCGATTCGTACTCGCGCTTCGCCGGCTACATCCCGCCCGAGATCGAACAGCTCTGGCACCCGCTGTTCAATCACCCGTTCGCGACATTCCTCATCTACATGGTGGTGCTCGATTTCGGCGAATACTGGCGCCATCGGCTGCAGCACCGCCTGCCATGGTGGTGGGCGCTGCACAGCCTGCATCACGATCAGCGCCAGATGACGCTGTGGAGTGACGACCGCAACCACATCTTCGACGACGTGCTGGCCCTGGTCTGGAGCGGCACGTTGGCGATGCTGATCGACGTGCCGCCGGGCGCATATCCCTTGATGCTGATCGGCTTCCGGCTGATCGAAACGCTGTCGCACACCAATGTGCGGCTCGGCTTCGGGCGGTTTGGCTCACTGCTGCTGGTCGGCCCGCATTATCACCGGGTCCACCATTCGATCGAGCATGCGACACCGCCGTTTGACCGTCCGCGCGGCTGCAATTTCGCCATCATCTTCCCGATCTGGGACGTGATTTTCGGCACCTGGCGGCCCGCGACCGGCTACCCCAAGACCGGCGTCGCCTCGCTTGCCGGCCCTGCGGTGCGCTACGGCTATCTGCGGCACCAGTGGGAAGGCTTCCGCCGCCTCGCCGCCGCGCTCGTCCACCTTGTCGACCGCCGCCGCCCGAATTTTGTCGCTGCTTTCCGGGAGTAGCTACCGGCCGGCGGCCTGGAAGCGGCCCTTCCAGGCGCCGCCGCGGCCGCGCCAGTGCTGCACCGCCGACCCTACGGTGACCGCCATATAGAACGCCGCGATCGCCGGCAGCAGCAGCGCCACCGGACGCGGGCAGCGGTAGAGCCGCAGGATCGGCAGAAACGATGCCGCCATCGCCAGCCACGCGGCAGCGCCCAAACCCATCGCCAGCGGGTCGCGCGACAGCAGCACGAGCAGCGGCGGCGCGAGATAGGTGACAGCCATTCCCACCATCAGCGTCACGAGTATTCCGGCGGAATAGTTGAGCTGCGCGAAGGCGCAGCGGCTGATCATATCCCACAGCACGCGCCAGGAGCCGTAGGGCCGCACACTGCGCGTCTCATCGGCGATGCCGAGCCATACCCGACCGCCCGCCTTGACCCGGCGCGCTAGAGCGCAATCATCGATGATTTCGTGGCGGATGCTGTCGATCCCGCCGATCCGCTGCAAGGCACCGGCGCGCAACAGCATGCAACCGCCCGCCGCCGCGGCGATAGGGCGTCCCGAATTCAGCCACCCAACGCGGCGGGTAAAGCTTGAAGAAGAAAAAGACGAAGGCCGGGATCAGCAGCTTTTCCCACGCGCCCCGGCAATGCAGCCGCACCATTAGCGACACGAGATCATACCCGCTCGCATCGGCGCGGGCGGTCAACCGGCGCAGATTGTCGCGTGCGTGGACAATGTCGGCGTCGGTCAGCAGCAGATAGTCCGGGTTTTTCGTGGCGGCGACCGCAATGCCCTGGTGCACCGCCCACAGCTTGCCGGTCCAGCCCGGCGGCATCGGCGCCGCCTGGACCACCGTCACCCGATCGCTGGCGCCGGCCGCGGCTGCGGCGGCACGGGCGACCTCCGCCGTGCCGTCGCTGCTGTGGTCGTCGACGATGACCAATTCGAACCGACCCGCATGATCCTGCGCGAGCAGTGAGCCGACCGCGTCGCCGATCACATCCGCCTCGTCGCGCGCGGGAATCACCGCGACGACCGACCTGGACGATGCGGACGCCGCCTCAGCCTGTTCATGCGGCTCGACCCGCCAGAACGCGCCGCGAAACGCCAGCAGATAGAGCCAAGTGGCCGCCGCAATCAGGCCGACTGTGATGACCGCATTCTCGACCATGCCATCCCCAAAAAAAGCGCCCGGCGCCGACGAGCCCCCGGTTCGGGGACTGGCTAGCGCGGGACGGTTCGGCTGGTCAAGGAATTCGAAAAATCGCGGAATGCGGCAAGAAATGCCTCGCGCTGCTCATCAAACGGTGCGTGACCGGCATCTTCCAGCACAACGAGACGCGATCCCGAGATCGCGGCGCGATAGGCCTCGCCGAATCGTGGCGGGACCAGGCCGTCCTTGTCGCCGTAAAGCAACAATGTCGGCACCGTGATGCGGTGCAGCCATTTCGCCAGTTGTGGATTGTGGAAGCGCGGGCGATAGGCGAGCCGGGTCACGGTCTGCCGGGTCTTGGCGACGAGGTTCATGTCAACCGCCGCCATGTCGGTGAGGCGCCGCGCCGCGCGCTCGGGATCGGCGTAGAAGCGCCGCAGGTTCTCCTCGACCGGCATGCGGAAGATGTCATCGATCGGTTCGCCGCCGGCGAGAATGCCCACGGCGCCGACCAGCGTCAGGCTGGCGAGCCGTGTCTGGTTGCGCACGGTCAACTCCGCGGCGATCCAGCCGCCCAGCGACGTGCCGACCAGATGCACCCGGTCGAGCCCCAGCAAATCGAGGAAATCGAGATAGAAATAGGCAAGGTCCGCGACCTCGTCGAGCCAAGGCGGGTCGTCCGAGCCGCCGAAGCCGGGATGCTCCGGCGCATAGACCGCAAAATCCCGCGACAGATCCTCAAGGAACGCCATCCAGCCGGTATGGCCGCCGGCGCCGTGCAGAAAAACCAGCGGCGGCGCCTCGGGCCGCCCGCCGCGCAGCAGCCGGATCTGCGCGCCGCTGACCGTGATCATTTCCCCGCTATGCGGCATCGCCTGTTACCTTGTTCGCAACGACGGTCGAGGCGGGTGCCCGAACGCCTGCTTCCCCGGTTTATTCCGAATTGTCAATGTTGTCCCAGTCAACGGAAGCACGTTGCCTTCGCCCTTCCGGCCCGCTTTTCCAACCAATCCGCCGAAAGTGGGCATCGCCGAACGCTGTCGTCATGTCCTCAGCGCCAGAAGGTTCACTGCGTAGGTGGAAGACCTTGGATCGCGATGATGCGGAACCTCGCACCGCTTTGGCGCAGCTTGGACGCCTTCTGATTTTCTGCCGCAGAATACCAGCGTTTCACCGCATCCATATTGGGAAATTGCAGTATTGCCACGCAACAGGGTGCAGCCCCATCCCCTTCGAGCAGTGTGTTCTCTTGGCTTCGCGCCAGGTAGCGGGCGGCATACTTAGGAAGAATATCGCGTGCCAGCTTGGCGTACTCTTGCTGGGTAGTCTCGGGTCCGGTGGTAGCGGTCCGTTCTACGATGACGAATGCGGGACGCTCCTCGTCTGCTGCCGCGGACCCGGTGCTGGAAAGGACGAGACAGAGGGTCGCGGCAGCGGCGAGACCAAACAATTTGCCCATGGCCGAACTCCCGTTTCAGAGTGACCGGGTCCAGCCATGTTCAAGCCAAGAACCTGCCAAGGCCGAAGCGGTCGTCAGGAAAACAATAAGTCGCATCGAAATCGGCGGAGATTAAGGCGCCCGAGTTTCACCGAATGGGCGTGTCTCATAATGGGCGGTATCTCTATCGGGGCCCGCTCAGGCATCGGGGCGGCGCAGCCGCGTCAGGGCCTTGCGTCGGCCGGGCTTGAGTCTTGTCGCGCCGGCATGCGAGGGTCCGGGGGTCCCGAAGGAGGGCATCATGGCCAAAGTCAAAATCTACGGCGTGCCGCGGTCGCGCGCGTTTCGGACGCTGTGGCTGGCGAAGGAGCTGGGACTCGATTACGAGAATGTGCCGGTCGATTTCGCCGGTGGCGGGACGCGTCAGCCCTCCTATCTGGCGATCAACCCCAACGGCCATGTCCCGGCGATCGACGACAACGGGTTCGTGCTGTGGGAATCGATGGCGATCAACCTTTATCTCGCCAAGAAATACGGGCTCGGCACGCTCTACCCCAAGGACCTCGAAGGCGAGGCGCGCGCCTGGCAGTGGAGCTTCTGGGGCATGACCGAGCTCGAACGCAACGTGCTGACCGCGATGTTCAACCGCGCGATCTACCCCGAAGACAAACGCGATGCCGCCGCCGCCGACGCGGCCGAGAAGGAATTGCAGCACCCGCTCGGCGTGCTCGACGCAGCGGTGACCAAGACTCCGTACCTGATCGGCAACGACTTCACCGTCGCCGACCTCAATGTCGCCGCGGTCCTGTCCTGGGCGCGCCCGGCGCGGATCGACTTCACCCCGTTCCCAAAAGCCGCCGACTGGCTCAGCCGCTGCGCGCTGCGCCCCGCGGCCAAGGAGGCGAGGGACCTGCAGCGATAATTACAGCCGGAGCCCGGCAAGGGCCGACAAAAACCCAAGCGGAGGAAACGATGAAGCACATGAACCTGCGGCGGCGCCGCGTCCTGCAGTTCGGCCTCGGGGGCGCCGCGGCGCTCGGAATCGGGCCCCAATTCCTTACCGGAGGACACAAGGCAATGGCGGCAGGCACGCTCGAAACGACCGTCTACGTCTCGAACGCGGGCAGCAATGACATCTATTGCCTGGCGATGAACCGCGAGACCGGCGAGCTGACGATGATCGAGAAGGTCAAGGTGCCCGGCGCCGAGAAGCCATCGCCGGCAAGCCTGCCGATGGCGACCAGCCTCGACAAGCGGTTCCTCTACGCCCAGCTTCGCAGCGAGCCGTTCCCGGTGTCGGCCTTCGCGATCGGCCAGCTCGATGGCCGGCTGACCGTGAACGGCACAACGCCGCTGTCGGCCGCGATGGCATATGTCAACGTCGACCGCACCGGCCGATGGCTGTTTGGCGCGTCCTATGTCAGCAACAAGCTCGAAATCCACAAGATCGATGCGCTCTATGTGGTCGAGGACAACCCTTCGCAAATCGTCGAGACCCCGCCAAAGGCGCATTGCGTCATCATCGATTCCGGCAACAAGTTCGTTTACCTGCCGGTGCTGGGCGGCGACGAGGTGCTGCAGTTCACGTTCGACGCGAAGACCGGCAAAGTCGCGCCCAACGACCCGCCTGCGGTTAAGACCAAACAGGGTGCCGGACCGCGCCACCTGACCTTCCATCCCAACAACAAATTTGCCTACCTGCTCTGCGAGACTGCCGGCACGATGACGGCGCTTTCGATCGACAAGGACAAGGGCACGCTCAGCGAGATCCAGACCGTCCCGCTCGGCGACTTCAAGGAGAACGCCGCGGCCTCCGACATCCACGTCACGCCGAACGGGCAGTTCGTCTATGGCGCGGTGCGCTCGACCAGCACCTTGCACGGGTTCAAGATCGACCCCGACAAGGGCACGCTGACCGAAATCGGCAAATGGCCGACCGAGAAAGAGCCACGCGGCTTCAACATCGACCCGCGCGGCAAATTCCTGCTGGCGGTCGGGATGCAGTCGGCGAGCATGACCAGCTACGCGATCGGGGCCGACGGCGCGCTCAAGCAACTGAAGCAATACCCGATGGGCACGCAACCCAACTGGATCGAGATCGTCGATCTACCGAAGCCCGCGTAGGGCGCCGGTACCCCCACCCCGACCCTCCCCCGCCAGCGGGGGAGGGTCGGGGTGGGGGTTTGCGGGCGATAACTAGATGAACACCCCCGCCATGCCGCCGGCGGGGTAGCGGGTGCCGGCGGCGGCGCCGGCCGGGATCACCTCGGCGATCGCGTCGAGCTCGGCCTGGCTCAGCACGATGTCCATCGCGCCGAGATTTTCCTTCAGGCGGTCGAGCGACTTGGTGCCGGGGATCGGGATCACGTCCTCGCCCTGCGCCAGCAGCCACGCGAGGCAGAGCTGCGCGACCGTGCAGCGCTTGTCGGCGGCGATCGCCTCGACTCCTTCGACCAAGGCGCGGTTCTTGGTGAAGTTCTCGCCGGTGAAGCGTGGGTGACGGCCGCGTGTATCGCCCGGCGCCAGATTGTTGAGGTCCGGGACCGCGCCGGCCAGCAGGCTCCGCCCGAGCGGCGCATAGGCGATAAAGGAAATGCCGAGGGCGCGGGTCACCTGGCGCGTCTCGATGCCGATTTCCGGGTAGAGCAGCGAGTATTCGCTCTGCACCGCGGCGATCGCGTGCACCTTGTGCGCGGCGGCGATGCGCTCAGGCTTCGCCTCGCACAGGCCGAGATGCTTGACCTTGCCCTGCTCGACCAGTTTCGCCATCGCCCCGACCGTGTCCTCGACCGGCACATTGAGGTCGACCCGGTGCTGGAAATAGACGTCGATGCAGTCGGTCTGCAGCCGCTTGAGACTCGCCTCGCAGGCTTGCATCACATATTCGGGGCGGCCGTCGACGCCGTTCTGGCCGCCGGGGTTCTGGGTCTGGCCGAATTTCGACGCCAGCACCACCTTGTCGCGCCGGCCTTTCAGCGCGCGGCCGAGCAGCAACTCGTTCTGCCCCCAGCCATACATGTCGGAGCTGTCGAGAAAATCGACGCCGAGATCGACCGCCTGCTGGATCAAACGCTCGCCGGCCGCCTCGTCGCTCGGCCCGTAGACGCCGGACAGCGACATGCAGCCGAGCCCGATCGCCGTCGCCGCCGGCCCGTTCTTGCCGACCTTCCGTTTCTGCAGCGCCATCAAAGCCTCCGTTGTGTTGCCGGCAGCATAGCGATTGCCCCCAGTCGCCGCGAGTTTTTGTGACAAACCAAGTGGCGTACCCTTGGGGGCGCGCTATGATTGCGCCACAAGTTTCGAATCGAGGAGGAAGCGATGGCGGGTCAGACGCATGTATATGCCGGCATCGCCGGCACGGTCGGCATGGACCATTCCGGCAATCCGTTGGCGGGCATCTTCCGCCAGGCGCCGGGCGACAAGGGCTGGGAGCACCTGAAGAACGGGCTGCCCGCCGACGCCGAGGTGCACGCGATCACCGTGCATCCGACCGATCACGACACGATCTTTGTCGGCAGCACCAAGGGTATCTATCGCAGCGACAATCGCGGCGGCAAGTTCGAGAAGCTGTCGGTGGCCGGCGGCGATCCCGACATCTGGTCGATCCTCGTTCATCCAAAGGACCCCAAGCGGCTTTATGCCGGTGCCACCCCGGTCGATGTGTATCGCAGCGACGACGGCGGCGACCATTGGAAGAAGCTGGCGCATCCGCCGCTGCCGGATCGGGTGATCATGGCCTTTGCCTGCCGGGTGATGCGGCTCGATGTCGACCCGAATTCGCCCGACGATGTCTACGCGACGCTCGAAGCCAATGGCGCGATGCGCAGCCGCAACGCCGGCGAGAGCTGGGAAGACTGCACCGCGGACCTGATCCGCTTCTGCGAGCAGCCGAAATACAAGAGCCGCATCGGCAGCCAGACCGAGATCGAGGGCATGCTCGACGGCCACGCGCTGGCGTGCAGCGCGGCGGCGCCGGGCACCGTCTTCCTCGCCAACCGCATGGGGCTGTTCAAGAGCAGCAACCACGGCGACACCTGGGAGGACATGGAGATCGGCCGCTTCTCGCCGCTGACCTATGGCCGCGACATCCGCACCTCGCCGCACGACGCCAAGATCATGTACGCGGCGCTGTCGCCGGCGGCGCGGTCGACCGACGGCTCGGTCTGGAAGAGCGAGGATGTCGGCAAGACCTGGAAACGCTTCGACCACGACATCAAGGCCGACGCGACGATGATGGGCGTGACGCTGCACCCGCGCGACCCGAACCAGGTCTACGCGGTCTCGCGCGTCGGCCAGGTATTCGGCACGCAGGATGGCGGCAAGACCTGGAGCGAACACCGGCTGCCCGAGGGCGTGCGCGACGCCTATTGCATCGCGGTGGGGTAAGGCCCGTTACCCCCACCCCGACCCTCCCCCGCTGGCGGGGGAGGGGGTTTGCTGGAACAGCATAAACGGCATTCCCTCCCCCGCCGGCGGGGGAGGGTTAGGGTGGGGGTAGCCCCCGCTCTCCGATCGCTTCCGCCAGCGCGAGCGTCCGCCGCGCCGCCTCGACATGCAGGTTTTCGACGAGCCGCCCGTCGACCACGACGATGCCCTTGCCGGCGGCGAGCGCCGCCTCATGCGCGGCGATGATCTTCCGCGCTTGCGCCACCTCATCAGCGCTCGGCGCGAAGGCGGCGTTGGCCGGTGCGATCTGCTTTGGGTGGATCAGCGTCTTGCCGTCGAAGCCAAGCGCCCGGCCCTGCGCGCAGACCGCCGCGAAACCCGCCTCGTCGGCGAGGTCGAGATGGACGCCGTCGAGCGCCGTCAGGCAGTGCGCCCGCGCCGCGAGCAGCACCAGCTGCAGCGACATCAGCAGCGGTGAGCGATCGGGCAAGGTCAGCGCACCGAGGTCCTTGGTGAGGTCCGAGGTGCCCATGACCAGCGCGGCCACGCGCGGGACGGCGGCGATGTCGGTGGCGGCGAGCACCCCGCGCGGCGTCTCAATCATGCACCAGATCGCCAGGAAGCCCGGCGCGACGGCCTGGTCGAGCGCGACGACCGTCTCGCGCACTCGCTCGGCCGTCTCGACCTTGGGCAGCAGCACCGCGTCGAGCGGCATCTGCGCCACCGCGCGGAGGTCGTCGGGGCCCCATTCGGTGTCGAGCGCATTCACCCGCAGCACCAGCTCGCGCCTGCCGTAACCGCCTTGCGCCAGCGCCCCGGCGACCGCATCGCGCGCGGCGGTCTTGGCGTCGGGGGCGACGGCGTCTTCGAGATCGAAGATCAACCCGTCGGCCGGCAGTTCGCGCGCCTTCTCCAGCGCGCGGGCATTGGCGCCCGGCATGAACAGCAGACTGCGTCGGGGGCGGATCATCGCTGCGTCCATTGCATCGGCCTTGGGTGCGTCCTTCGAGACAGCCGCTTCGCGGCTTCCTCAGGATGACGAGAATCTGAGGCTGGCATCAAGAAGCGCGTCATCCTGAAAGCCCGACTGGAAATGCGTTTGACTCGCTTCTAAGCGTGCTGTTTTCCCGCGTCATTCCGGGGCATCGCACAGCGATGAACCCGGAACCCATGCACACGGACCCCGAAAAGGGTGTCCGATGGCCGCAGCCCTCTTGGACAAGCCCGTGTTCCTGGGTTCCTGTGTGTTGGGTTTGTGGCAGGGTTGAGCGGGCGGGAGATCGTTGGGTTCCCGATCCCGAGAGATCGCAACTCGGCCCGATCCCCGCCCGCGTACCGCCTACCCACCCTGAACAGTTGACCGAGGCCGCGGCAACGGACCTCGCAGCACAGGAACAGGCCCGATGAACATAGCCCCTGGCGTGGTTGGAATCGATATCGCCAAGCAACACCTTGATGTCTTTGACGGCGGCCGGGTGGTCCGCCTGGCCAATACAAAGGCGGCGATCGCCGCCTTGATCGCCCGATGGCCGGACAAGCCCCGGCGCGTCCTGCCCCGGCGCGTCCTGTTCGAGGCCACCGGCGCCTACGACCTGGCGCTGCGGCAAACCCTGGACGAGGCCGGCATCGCCTTCGCCAGGGTCAATCCGCGCCGCGCGCGCGACTTCGCCCGTGCCGCCGGCTTTCTCGCCAAGACCGATGCGCTCGACGCCGCCATGCTCGCCGCCATGGCGCAGTGTCTCGACCCGCCGCCTGCCGCTCCCGCCGAGCCACAGCGCCAGCGCCTGGCGCTGTGGCACAAACGCCGCGACCAGCTCGTCGCCACCCGCCAGCAGGAGCGCACCCGGCGGCACGACGCACCCCCCGAGATCGCCGCCGACATCGCCCGCCACATCGCCTGGCTGTCGAGCGAAATCGCCACGCTGGAAACCCGCATTGCCCAACTGATCGACGAGCAGCGCGACCTCAAGCAGACCGCCCGCCGGCTGCGCTCCGCTCCCGGCGTCGGCCCGGTCACCGCGACCACCCTCATCGCCCTCCTGCCCGAACTCGGCCAACGATCGCCGCAAACCATCGCCGCCCTCGCCGGTCTCGCCCCGCTCACCGTCGAAAGCGGCCAGTTCCGCGGCAAAAGCCAAATCCGCGGCGGTCGAAAACGCGTCCGCGACGCCCTCTATATGGCCGCCCTCGCCGCCAGCCGCGGCACATCCCGCTTCGCCAAAACCTACCAGTCCCTGCGCGCCGCCGGAAAACCCGCCAAACTCGCCCTCATGCCGGGTTCGGCCCTGCAGGCCGCCCCGGAATGACGAAGGAAATATCGAGTCAGATTTTGAGGAGCGCTCGCGGAGCGCGTCTCGAAGGACGCACTGCCATTGACCCAGCGCCGCTATATACTTCGCCCGCAGTGATGTTGTGAGAGTTTGCATGAACGCATCGACCACCCCGCCGGGCCGTTCGGACGAGCGGCTGGGCCCCTGGCTGGCTTTCTGGGGACAGTTTGCCGTGCTGGGCGCACTGGCGATCCTCGGGCTCTATGTCGGCAGCGATGGCCAGCCGGGCGATTACGCCACCGGGCTGATGCTGACGATCGGCGCGATCCTGCTGGCGTTCCTGCGCCTCAAGGCATGGTTCGACGGCACCGGCGCCGACTGGACGAGCTTTCTGTTTGTCGACAAGCCGGCGCATCTGCTGGTGGTGATCCCGCTTTTCACCGTGATCGCGCTGGGCGGCCTGTTTGTCGCCGCCGGCGAGCCCGGCAGCCTGCAAGGCGCCGGCGTCGGGCTGTTCGTGGTCTGCGGCCTGATCATCTTCCTCAGTCTGAAGCGCGTCTTCGACAAGCTGGATTTCGCATGAATAGGTCGGGCGGAGGCCCGACCGCACTTGGAAGCACCTGATGCCCACCGTTCTCTCGGTGCAGTCGCGGGTCGCCTACG
This sequence comes from uncultured Alphaproteobacteria bacterium, assembly GCA_963778385.1. Taxonomy (GTDB): domain Bacteria; phylum Pseudomonadota; class Alphaproteobacteria; order ATCC43930; family CGMCC-115725; genus DATARH01. Next base: position 434,912 of record CAVZUA010000002.1, read on the forward strand.
GTCATGTCGGCAATGCGGCCGCGGTGTTTCCGCTGCAATGCCTCGGCGTCGAGACCTGGGCGCTCGATACGGTGGCGTTCTCGAACCACACCGGGCACGGGCGCTGGCGCGGCGATGTGGTCGCGGCGGAGACGGTAGCGACGCTGTTCGAGGGCATCGCCGATCTCGGCGTGCTGCCAAGCATCGACGCGGTGCTGTCCGGCTATATCGGCACCGCCGAGACCGGGGCGGTGCTGCTCGACATCGTGCGGCGCGTGAAAACGGCGAACCCGAAGGCGCTGTTCTGCTGCGACCCGGTGATCGGCGACACCGACACCGGTTCCTATGTGCGCGATGGGGTCGCCGAGTTCTTTCGCGATGCGGCGCTGGCGCTGGGCGACATCGTCACCCCCAACCGCTTCGAGCTCGAATACCTGACCGGCCGAACCGTCACGACCTTGGCGGAGGCCGCGGATGCGGCGGCAGGGCTGCGCGAGCGCGGCCCGAGCACGGTCCTGCTCACCAGCCTCGGCCTTGCGCCCGAACACCTGACGATGCTCGCCAGCGGACCGGACGGCGCCTGGGCAATCGAGACGCCGCGCCTGCCGGTCGAGCTCAACGGCTGCGGCGATGTGACCGCGGCGCTGTTTTTAGGTCGGCTGCTCGGCGGCGACAGCCTCGCCGAGGCGCTGGCAGCGACTGCAGGCTCGATGTTTTCGGTGATTGAGACGACCGTCGCGCTCGGCCGCTACGAGCTGGCTCTGGTGGCGTCGCGCGACGAACTGGCACAGCCGAGCCGGGTCTTCGCGCCGCGCCGCGTCTAGCTCGCATTCAGCCCGGGCGGCGCAGCCGGTACAGCATGTGACGGACCAGCGGATCAAACGACGCCTCGTCGGGCAACTCGATGACCCACAAGCCCCAGCCGTGCTCACACCAGTGATCGCGCGCCCAGCCCAGAAATCGCTCTTGGCGCGGTCGTAGGGACCAAGCAGCAATTCCATCATCTCGGCGTCGGCCGACATCGCCGCGAACGACTCGTAATCGTCATCGCGCCACTCGCGCAGCAAGAGCCGCGGCGTGCGCAGGGCAATCGCCACTATTTCTTGCCGCCGCCGCGCCCCATTTGCGTGAAGAACATCTCCTGCAACTGCTCCAAGCCCCTGAGTTCGGCGGGCAGCCAGGTCTTCATCATGGTTTCGGGATCGAGCACCTTGAGGCCGGCGCGCATCTGCTCCTCGAGCTCGGCCATCAGCCGGTCCTGCATCGGCTTGACGTCGGGCAGGCCAAAAAACGAGCGCAATTCCTCGGGCGTGCAATCGATGTCGAATTTGAGTTTCATGTCGCCGACTCCTAGATTGCCGGCGATTATAACGCGCGAGGTCTCCACTCATGGCCGTCGAAATCCCGTTCCGCCGCGACTTCGCGTTTGAATACGGCCGGCTCGAAGAAGTCGCGCCGGGCATTCGGCGCATCGTCGCGCGCAATCCCGGCCCGTTCACCTTTCGCGGCACCGGCACTTACGTGATCGGCGAGGGCCAAGTGGCGGTCATCGATCCCGGCCCCGACCTGCCCGAGCATATCGAAGCGCTGTTGATGGACCTTGCCGGCGAGGAAGTGACGCATATCCTCGTCACCCACACGCATCGCGACCATTCCCCGGCCGCCGCCGCGGTCAAGGAGGCGACCGGCGCGCCGACTTACGGCTTTGGCCCGCACGCCGGCGGCCGCCGTGGCGAGGCGGCGGTCGAGGAAGGCGGTGATTGGGATTTCGTGCCCGACATCGTCGTCAAGGACGGCGACGAGATCGCCGGCGCCGGCTGGCGTTTCCAGGCGGTCCACACCCCGGGCCATACCTCGAACCATCTATGCTTCGCGCTGCCCGACCAGGGCATCCTGTTCAGCGGCGATCATGTGATGGGCTGGTCGACCAGCGTCATCGCCCCGCCCGACGGCGACATGGCGGCTTATATGGCCTCGCTCGACAAGCTGCTGCAGCGCGACGACGCAGTCTATTGGCCGACGCACGGGCCGGCGATCACCGAGCCGAAAGATCATGTCCGCGCCTTTATCGCGCACCGGCGCGAGCGCGAAGCCGGCATCGTCGCCTGCCTCGAAGCGGGGGTCGAACGGGTGGACGCGATGGTCGAACGGCTCTATGTCGGCCTGGACCCCAACCTGCGGCGCGCGGCGGGGCGCTCGGTGCTGGCGCATCTGGTCGATCTGATCGGGCGAGAGGTTGTAAAAAGCGAGGGAAACGCAACTGTCGACGCAACCTACCGGCTGGTCCGGCGTTGAGTGATTTGCGAATTGATGCTGCCTGTTCTGTGCCGGTTTGCCGGTGAAACCCAGCTAAGCCTTCAAACGTGCAATGCTAACAGACGCGTCCATATAGTCGCTTTAGTCGACACGGCCGAAATGCTATGTCGACTCCTCGTTCCATCGTCGCTGCTCAGCAAAGGGAGAGTCTCGTGGGTTACCCAACTCGGCTAATCGCCATTGCCGGTTTCATGGCGCTTGTCGGCGCTTGTTCGAGCCCGCCGCCGCCCGCGCCGGCGCCGATGATACCGGCTCCCGCGCCACCGCCCGTCGCGGAGCAGCCCTACACCGTGCCGCCGGCGCCGCCGCCGCCGCGGCGGCATTACACGGGCAAGCACCGCCGCCACTACACGCACCACGTGCACCACCACAAGGTCGTGCATCACCACGTGCACCATGTCGTGCACCACGCACCGCCGTCATCGTCGTCGACCATGCCGTCGGCGCCGCCAAGTTCGTCGACCGCACCTGCGCCGATGGCACCGCCGCCATCGTCACGTTAGGCCGGCGCGAAGCGCCCAAACGCAACGAGCGCAGCCGACCGGCTGCGCTCGTTTTCGTTTCGGAGGGACGGGTTACGCGAGCTGGATGCCGACGGCCTCGGGGCCCTTGCGGCCCTCGGCGATGTCGACCAGGACGCGCTGCCCTTCGTCGAGACTGGTGAGCCCGGCCCGCTGCAGCGCCGAGGCGTGCACAAACACATCCTTGCCGCCGCCGTCGCGCACGATAAAGCCAAAGCCCTTCGTCGCGTTGTACCACTTCACCGTGCCCTGCTCCTGAGAGCTGGCCACCAGCGGCGCCTGGTCATACCCGCCAGTCCGCGGCCCCGGAGAGCGCGGACGTGCCGGCGCCGCCGTCGAGCTGTCGACGTTGAGCACCTCGGTCACCTGCGGGCCGCGCTGCCCCGGCGCGACGCGGACCTCCAGCGTCTCACCGGTCTCGACCTGCTGGACGCCGATCCGGCCCAACACGCTGGCGTGCAGAAAGGCGTCACCGCCGCCATCCGCCAGCTCGACAAAGCCAAACCCGCGATCGCCACGAAACCACTTCACCACCGCCTTGATCGGCGGACCCGATGGCTGCTCTTCAAAACGCGGCGCGCTGTGCCGCGGCGCCGATCCGTAGTCGCGACCGCCGCCATACCCGCCGCCGCCGCCACCACCGTAATCCCGTCCGCCACCGCCGCCGTAACCACCACCACCACCACCGCCGCCGCCAAAATCATCGTCAAACTCGCGCCGCCGGCCCCGATCGCGATGCCCTCGCCCGTTTTCCACGACAGAAATTCCAATCCCAGGCTCGGGGACAATACCCCGCGATCACCATAATGCAGGTTTTTCCACCGCTCGTCATCGGCAATGGCGCAACTCCGAGGTAACCGTCGCGCGAGTTGAACCGGCGCTTGAACCAACCCCGCGCCCGTGAAAGGCTCGCCGATCCCACAGTCGCCGTCAGCGGAGCACCGCCATGATCGATCAAACCATCGACATCGCCACCAAGGACGGCGCGATGGAGACTTTTATCACCCATCCCGATCGCGGTGGCCGCTACCCCGTCGTGATGCTGATGATGGACGCGCCCGGCATCCGCGAGGAATTACGGATGATGGCGCGGCGCCTGGCGACGGTCGGCTATTACGTGCTGCTGCCCAACCTTTATTACCGCGCGGGGCGCGACACCAAATACGGCGCCGACGTGCTGACCCACGGCAGCGCCGAGCACGCGCGGATGCGCGCGGTCCGCACCAAGATGACGATCCCGCCGGTCATGGACGACGTCGCCGCGATGCTCGCTTTCGCCGCCGGGCAGCGCGCGGCGAAGAGCGGCCCCGCCGGCATCCACGGCTATTGCATGAGCGGCCCCTACGCGCTGGCGGCCGCGGCGCGTTATCCGGACCGTATCGCGGCGGCGGCCTCGTTCTACGGCACCTGGCTCGCCAACGACGCCGAGGAAAGCCCGCACCTGAACCTCGGCAAGATCACGGGCGAGATCCATATCGCCTGTGCCGAACATGACGAACTGGCGCCGCTGCCGATGGTGGCGGAGCTAAAGACGCTGTTCGAGCGCGCCGGCACCAGGGGCGACATCGAGATGTATATGGGCGTGCACCACGGCTTCGCCTTCCCCGAGCGCTGGTGCTACGACGTGCCCGCCGCCGAGCGGCACTGGGAGCGGTTGATCGCGCTCTACCGGCGCAATTTGGGGTAACACCCGATCGTCATTCCGGGGCGCCCGGAACTACCGCGACGGGTAGTGCGTCGTTAGCGTCTGCCCGGCCATTTCGACCGGGTTCGCGTCGACCAGGACAAAGGCGAAGACTGCCGGCTCGCTGCCGCGATTGACCCAGGCATGCATCGTGCCGCGCTGCACGCAGATATCGCCGGGTTTCATCTGTACGGTCTTGCCGTCGTCGAGTTCGAGATCGCACTCGCCCGACAGCAGGATCGCGTAGTCGCAGGTCTCGGTGCGATGCATGAAGCCCGGCGAACCCGGCGCGAAGGAGGTGATCCGAATCACCGTCCCCTGCCCGGTGCCGACATAATTGTAGCGCTTGACGAACCCGGCGCGCTGCGCGTCGGCTGCCGCGCCTTCCGAATTGTCGACCGGCATCGCGTCGGTCGACCACACCTCGACCCGCGCGATGCCCGGCCGCGTCGGGCTTTCCACCGCCTCAAACGTCTCATCGGTGGCGACCACCGCGCGGCCGTTGGCGTTATGCCCGGTAACGATGCGGCGTACTTGCATTTGCTCCTCCCTGCCGTCTCGCGGCGAAGCCGCATCAAATCACAATGAGACGGTGAGGCGGTGAGAGTCCGAGCGACGGCAATCTCACTGCCTCACCGTCTCATTGTGAAAATATTGGCGCTGCGCGCCGGTCAGCCGCGTCCGGTCGCCGCGGTCTGGTTGAAGAGGATCTGGCGCTCCTCGTCGGAGGGTGGCGCCGAGCGGCGCAGATCCTTGCCGAGATCGACGCCGCGCCGCACCGCCGGACGATCGCGCACCGCCGAGCGCCACCGCGCGACATTGGGAAAATCATCGAGCTCCTGGCCGAGCGGCTTGGAGATCAGCACCCAGGGCCAGGATGCCATGTCGGCGATCGAATACTCCCCGAGGATGAATTCCCGCCCCGCCAGCCGGCGCTCCAGCACGCCGAGACAGCGGTTGTATTCGTTGGCGTAACGCTGGTGCGAATAAGGGTGCTCGCCCTGCGCGTAATTGACAAAATGCGAGAGCTGCCCGGCCATCGGTCCGAGATTGCCGACCTGCCAGAACAGCCACTCCATCATCTCCTTGCGGCCGCGCCGGTCGGTCGGCGCGAAGCGCCCGGTCTTCTCGGCGAGGTGCAGCAGGATGGCGCCCGACTCGAAAATCGCCATCGGCCCGGAACCAACTCCCACCGGCTCGTCATGATCGACGATTGCCGGCATGCGGTTGTTCGGGCTGATCGCGAGGAATTCCGGCTTGAACTGATCGCCCTTGCCGATATTGACCGGCACCACGCGGTATTCGAGGCCGCATTCCTCGAGCATGATCGACACCTTCCAGCCGTTTGGCGTCGGCCAGTAGTAGAAATCGATCATTCGCCATCCTCCGTCGCTAAATAGCTCGCCGCGCCTTGAGCGCCGCGGTGAGCGTGCCTTCATCGAGATAGTCGAGCTCGCCGCCGATCGGCACGCCCTGCGCGATGCGCGACACGGTGGCGCCGGTCGCAGCCGCGCGGTCGGCGATGTAATGCGCCGTGGTTTGGCCGTCGACCGTGGCGTTGAGCGCGAGGATCAGCTCCATGCCGGGCGCGAGCCGGGCGACCAGCCGGGCGATGTTGAGGTCCTCGGGTCCGACCCCGTCGAGCGCCGAGAGCGTGCCGCCCAACACATGGTAGCGGCCGCGAAACGCCGCGGTGCGTTCCAGCGCCCAAAGGTCGGCGAGGTCCTCAACGACACAGATCACGTTTGTCTCGCGCCGCGGATCGCGGCAGATCACGCAGGGCTCAGTGGTGTCAAGATTGCCGCACACCGAGCAGGGCTGGATCGCCGCCGCCGCATCGCGCATCGCCGCCGCCAGCGGTTCCATGACGCTCTCCCGCCGCTTGATCAGGTGCAGCGCCGCACGCCGCGCCGAGCGCGGCCCCAGGCCGGGCAGCTTGGCGAGCAGACCGATCAGCGTGTCGAGCTCGGACATGGCGTCATCTTACAGCTTCATTGTTCGCAGCGAAGGTCTCAAGCCACCCAGCCTCTTCGTCGCCTTGGCCGGACTTGATCCGGCCATCCATGAACAAGTTGAAGCTGTTCGTGGCCCCCCGGGTCAAGCCCGGGGGAGGCGCTGTAAGTCGGGTGCGAAGTCCGTCACTTCGGGAAATTCGCCGCCGCCCGCGCCGCCCCGGTCAGCTCCAATATGTGCATGCCGTTATTGGCGCGGTCGACGATGTAGATATAGCCGCGATCGTCGACCTCGACATTGTTGGTCTGGATCACCTTCGCGCAATGCTCTTGACCGTTTTCCGGCTTGATGCAGCGTTGGTCGCCGCGCGGCGTCACCGCCGGAATGTAGGAGGCGACCTCCTTCGGGTGGTATGGGTCACGGATGTCGACCGCGCGCACCCCGGCGTTGAAATGCGCAAAGAACATGACCCGCTTGTAGTAGATCGGCGTCATGTTCTCGTTTGAGGAATGCGTGCCGAACCGCCCGCCGCGCGTGCAGAAACTGCCCGACGCCTCGGGCACGCCCCAGGTCGCGACCGAGACCGGGTTTTTCTCCACCGTGACGTCGACAAACCACACCATCTGCCGCGCTTCCTGGCATTCGTTCTGGATCTGCTCGTCGGTGATCACGACGAAATTGCGCACCTTGCCGATCTTGTCCTTGGCGAATTCTGCGATCGACATGTCGTAGACGGGGAAGGTCGTGTGCGCGCCGTAAAACGGCGACATCGTGAACCGGCCGACCTCGGGAGCGAGCAGGTTGGCGTCGGTCGGCTCCGGCGGACCGTGGAGCAGCTTGTCGCGGTCGACGATCTGCAGCACGCCGCCGCTGTTCGTCCCGTAGCCGAAAAACACCCGGTTCACCTGGGGCAGCGAGATCATCCCGTGCAGCATGGTCGGCGTTGTGCCCTGCGCGCCGGGCTCCTGGCCCGGCAGCCCGAAGTCGCGGATCTTTCCGGGATGCGCCGGGTCGGAAAGATCGTAGATCGAGGTCATGCGCGGCACCCGCCAGCCCGGCTCGCCATTAACGAGATAGGCGATACCGGTCTCGCATTCCCACCAGCTCTTATGCGTGCCCTTGAGCCCTTCTTCGACCCGCACCACCAGCTGCGGATGCGCCGGGTCGGCGACATTCCAGATTTCCTGCGCCGAGTTGCCGAACGGGCGCAGCAGATAGACGGCGCTCGGATCGGCCTTGGGCAGGGTCTTGCCGTCGCAGACGCGCACCATCTGGGCGCCGCCGGCCTCGTAATTGCCGGCCTCGCCGGGGATATGCGCGAGGTACTTCGGCTGTTTCGGGTCGGTGACGTCGATGATCGAGGTGCCGTTGAACTCGGCCTGGCCGGTCAGCGGGTTCACCGGCCTCTCATTGCCGGGGATGCCACCGTGATGGCCGATATAGGCGATCCACCGCCCGTTCTGCTGGTGAATCACCGGCTGATAGGCGCTGCGGCCTTGCAGGTCGTTGTAGCCGACGAGCCGCATGTCATGTGCTTGCGGCGCACTCTGCGCCCATGCCGGTGCGGCAACGAGCATCGCCGCCGCGACAAGACCGAGAAGGCGGGTCATGGCGTCCCCTTTCTTGGTGATTATCGGCCGTTCACCGCCGCCAGGAAGGCCCGCACGCGGCGGGCATTGACCCCGTAATCGCCGCGTCCCTGGCGGGCGCTGGAGCGCATGTCCACCCGGCTGCCCTCGCCGTCGGGCCTCACTCGGATGGCGATGTCGTCGGCAAAGCCGAACCAGAAGCTGCGGTCGTAAGCATCGATGACGCCGGCGCCGGGATCGGTCTCGACGATCGTCCAGTCCTTTGCCTTGACCAGCGCCAAGGCCTTGCCGAAAGCCGCCGCCGGCGGCATCGCTAGCAGCGCCGGGACGATGTCGGGATAGGCCCGTTGCTGCACGCCGGCGAACTGGGCGGCGGCATACGCGGTAGGATTGCCCTCTTCGGCCTTGCGCGCGGCCTCGGAAAAGACCAGCGAGGGCGCGTCGGCGAAGTCGGTGGTCACATCGTTGACGCGCGGGAACCCACCGCGCTGATTGCTCCAATGCCAGGGGAAATAGGCCACGCCGGCGCCGATCAGCATGCCGGCAAGGGCCATGGCGAGATCGCGCCGAACGCCAACGCGCAGCCCGGCGAGCAGCGCCGCCGCCGACAGCGCCACCGCGCCAACACCGAGACAGCCGGCGGCGGGCATCAGCGTCGACAGCCCGATCCGGTAATTCCATAAGCCGGCGCGCCAGCCGATCGGCCCCGCCGCCAGCACCAGCAGCGCGAAGACCGCCAGGCAGAGCCCGGCCAGAGCCATGATGCGGCTGAGGCCGGCGCCAGCCGCAAGGCGCGGCACGGTCGCCGTGATCATCGTTTTGTCCCTGTTCGTCTCTTGCTTAAGTTATTCGTCTTCCGGCGGGCAATTCTCACCCGCCCCATTCGAAGATGTCGAGTCCGTTCAGCCGGTCGATCAGAAAGACCAGGCCGCGCGCCTTGTCGACGAAGATGTCGTTCGACTGAACGATGGTCTGCCCGGCGCCCGGCGTCGGCATAAAGCTCTCGACTTCCTCCGGCCGGTACGGATCGGAGATATCGACCGCGCGCAACCCGCCGCCAAACCAGGTGACGAGGATGATGTTGCCGTTGACTGTCTCCTGCGGCTGATGAGCGCCATACCAGCACAGCGGGTCGAACGGTTTGTCATGCGGCACCGCCCAGGTCGAGATCGGCACCGGATGCGCCTCGTCGGTGATGTCGACGATCCACATAAAGGCGTTGGGTGACGGGGTCAGCCGGTCGGAGACCTCCTCGTCGGTCACCACCGCGACCTTGCGGCCCTTCAGCTCATGCGGGATCGGCAGCACCGTGTGCGTCGGGCAAGGGTAAGGCGGGCTCCAGTCGAGGCCGGAGATGAATTTCGGGTTGGTGAGATCGGCGCAGTCGAGGATCACAAACCCGCCATGCCAGTAGCTCGTATAGAGCCGGTCGCCGCGGCGCAGCGGGTGGTGGCAGCGATGCCGGCGACCCGGCCAGGTCGGGGTTTCCCCGCCGGCGGTCCACTGCCCCGGCATGTGCCATTTGCCGATCGCCTCGGGCTTGGTCGGGTCCTTGAGGTCGAGGATGACGACGATGTCGCCGACATACCCCTCTTCCTCGGACGAGATGTAGGCGTAGCGCTCGTCGGAATCGAAACGATGCGAGCCGCCCGATTTGTAATGGCCGATCTCGCGTGGCTTGGTCTTGTCCTTGATGTCGTAGAGCTTGATGCCGCCGTGCCAGCCGTCGGGCTTTTCCGCCGCCTTGGCGCGGAACAGCTCCTGGTTGACCATCATCACATCGCCGTTCACCCGTACCTTGTGCGAGTGCATAAAGGCCGGGATTTCGATGCGGGCGGTGACGCGCGGCTTTCGCGGGTCAGAGACGTCGATGATCGAGGTGCCGTCGGGCGGCCCCATATGGCCGATATAGGCGTGGCCGCCCTCGGCGACGACCTGCCCGCCGCCGGGAATGTCGAGCTTTGCCAGATGCTTCAGCAGTGCCATGCGTTTCCCCTTTTATCGTGGGGAAACGCTAGCACGCTCGCCGCCCTGCTGCATCGGCGTCGTGCGTCCTTCGAGATGCGCCTACCGGGCGAACCCTGTGCACCGGCAAGTTTCACCCCCACCCTAACCCTCCCCCTCGAGGGGGAGGGGACATTTATCAAGTTGGCGATTGCCGGCGACGCTCCCTCCCCCCTCGATGGGGGAGGGTCGGGGTGGGGGTGTTTACTCCGCGCCCGGCCTTCAGGGGGAAGGACGCACCGGCGGCTACCCCACGTGCTCGGGCTTGCCCTTGCGCTTGGTTGAGGCGAAGTCTTCGAGCTGGTCCTCGCTCATCGATTTGTACATCTCCTTCGACGCGCCCTTGAGGCTGCCCACTTTCTGGTCGCCGCGCTTGGCGGCCAAAGCCGCACCCGCCGCCTTTTGCTGTGCCTTCGATTTTGCCGGCATTGCCGTCCTCCTCGGATGTTTGCCGGCGAACACCCGTCGGGCGGCCGCGGTTCTATTTGTCGAGCCAGACCGTGCCGAGGTCCTGGTTGACATAGTGGCTCGGGCTGATCTTCCAGCCTTTGACATAGGCGCGGTGGGGCACGATGCGGTAGCGCCAGAGCAGGAAGATCTCGTGCGCCTCGGTATCGAGCACGCGCTTCTCGAATTCGCGCATCAGCGCGCGCCGTTTGGCGAAATCGGTCTCGCGCAGCATCCGGTCGTAGATGTCGATCTCCTCCGGGTCGTCGTAATTGCCGAAATTGAACGGCGACACCCGCTGCGGCAGGTATTTGGTGCCGTCGAGCAACGGGTTGACGACAGTCTGGCAATCGCCGTCGAGCGCGATGGCAAATTCGCGCGAGTCCATCGCCTCGGTGTAGGGGCCGGTCGCCAGAACGCGCTGGGTCGCCTTGACGCCGATCTTGGCCCATTGGTCGATCGCCCAGATCGCGTTGAACTTGTAGGGCTGGTCGACATCGCGGTTGGTCAGCTCGAAGCTGAGGTTCTCCTGGCCGGCCTCCTTCAGCAGCCGCCTCGCCTCGGCACGCGATTTTTCGATGTCCGTGCCGTAGCCGGCGAGCTGCTGGAGCTCTTCCTTGGTCGCCGACAGCGGCGCACCGGGAAAGCCGACGCCGCCGACCGTTTTCTCGATCGTGATCTTGGCGAGCGCGGGAGCGCTGCCCCAGCGATCGATCGCCAGGCTCAGCGCGCGGCGCACCCGCGCATCGTCAAACGGCGGCTTCTTGTGGTTCGGGGTGATCACCGCACCGCAATTCCAGTCGCTTTCCCGCACGGTGAGCTGGTCGCCGAGCGCCGCCACCAGTTCGTCGCGCGTCGCCGGCGGAAAGCCGCGAAACTCGATATCGGCGCGGCCGCTCCTGATCGCCGCGACGCGGGTCGCCTGCTTCTCCGCGTAAATGCCGACAAACCCGTCGAGATAGGGCAGGCCCGGCCGGTAGTAATCCGGGTTGCGCTCGCCGGAGATCGATTGCCCGGCCCGGTATTCCTTGAGGCGAAACGGCCCCGACCCGAGGATGTTCTTCTCGTACCAGTGCGGATCGCGGTCGAGCTTTTCCTTCTGGTAGAGGAACGTGTACGGGTCCGCCAGCGCCGGCAGAAACGCTGCGGTGGCGAATTTGAGGCGGAACACGACAGTGTGCGCGTCGGTCGCTTCGACTTTGTCGACAAACCCCGAGAAATAGCCGCGCTGCGAGCTGATGACGCCCGGCGGTGGAAAGACGATCATGTTCCAGCTCGCCGCGACGTCGTATGCGGTCATCTTCGCGCCGTCGCTGAATTTCACATCGTCGCGGATCGTGAACGCATAGGCCCGGCCTTCGTCGGTCGGCTTGGGGATCTCGGTGCAGACATCGCAGACGAGCTGCGTCGTGTCGGACGGGTTGTCCGGGTTGGAGCGGATCAGCACGCTGTAGAACGGCGCCACCGAATGGATCGTGGCGAAGGTGTTTTCCCGATGCCCGTCAAAGCTCGGCGGCGCATCGGCGGGGATCACGTAAGTCAGGATACCGCCGCGCTTCGGCGTCTCGTCCGCCCATGCCGGCACGCCGAGGCACCATAAAATCGCCGCGTACGCGGCCAAGATTCGGAACATTGCTGGTTACTCCGGAGAGTCGGGATCAGGCGGCCTTGGTGACGCCTTCGTCGTCCTCGATCGGCAGCGGATGCCAGTTGCGCGACACCACCCAATCCGGCCGCGGGTTCGGCCCGAGCACCGGCTTGTTGGCGACCGCGTTGCACGACACGTAGATGTGCCAGCGATCCTCGGCCGAGAGATTGTGCCCCGAGGCGTGCAGCACATTGCAGTGGAACAGCACGCCGGTCCCCGCCCGCCCGCTGACCGCGACCGGCGGCGGCGAATTGCGCAGCACCGCGATCATCTTCTCCTTGGGGATGACCCAGAGCTTGTAGCCGGTCGAAGTGTCGTAGACCGATTCCAACAGGCCGAGCTTGTGGCTGCCGGGAATGATGTAGAGCCCGCCGCTGAGCTCGCTGGTATCGTTGAGCATGACGTTGAACGTCGCCATGTTCGGCGTCGGGCAGCCGTCCTTGCTCCAGGCGTTGTAGTCCTGGTGCCACATCCAGATCGTGCCCTCGATCGCCGGTTTGGCGTTGATCTTGGTGTGGTAGACATAGGCGTCGCCGCCAAGCACCTGCTGCACCGGCCGCAGCACGCGCGGGGTGCGCACCAGCGCGCGGAACGGCGCCGACCGGGTCGCGCCGTCTTCTTCATGCACCCGGAAGATACTCTTCACCCCGCCGGTGTGCTCGCGAAACACCTCCTCGGTGTCGAGCTTCGCCAGCCGCGCCACTTCCTGGCGCAGCACCGCGACTTCGGCCGGGCTGAACAGATCGGGGAAGATCAGAAACCCGTCGCGCTCGAACCGCGCCAACTGCACCGGGGTGAGTTCCATCGCTTCCTCCGATTACCGTTCCCGCACAGTAGCGCCGCGCGCGGTTGGCCGCATCGGGGTCGTGCGTCCTTCGGGACGCCCGCTACGCGGGCTCCTCAAAGTCTGATTCGAAACTATCTTCGTCATTCCGGGGCGGCCCGCCGGGCCGAACCCGGAACCCATGAACACGGGCTTGTCCAAATGTGGCTGCGGCGTTGGAGCGCACTTTTCGAGGGTCCGTGTGCATGGGTTCCGGGTTCATCGCCGCGCGATGCCCCGGAATGACGCGGGAAAATAACGCCGTAGGAACGAGCCAAACGTATTTCCAGTCAGGCTCTCAGGATGACGGATTCTCCTGATGGGCATCGACAAGTCATCCTCATCCTGAGGTGCTTGCGAAGCGAGCCTCGAAGGACGCAAGGACGCCCATCCCACCGCGAAACTTGCGGCACTGGCGTCGGCACCTGATATAGTGCCCTGGGAGGTCGGCGACGGACAGGTCCCTCGCCAACCCGGTCAGGTCCGGAAGGAAGCAGCCGCAACGAGTTCCGGCCTGGGTCGTTTGTCCGGTCTCCCACCCCTTTATCCCGCCCCTTAACCCGCAGGGCATGAGCGACGCCGCGACCCCCTATCGCGTGCTGGCCCGCAAGTACCGGCCGCAAACCTTCGCCGAGCTGATCGGCCAGGAGGCGATGGTGCGCACGCTGGCCAACGCGATCGCCAGCGGCCGCGTTGCGCACGCCTTCATCCTCACCGGCGTGCGCGGGGTCGGCAAGACGACGACCGCCCGCATCATCGCCCGCGCGCTCAACTGCATTGGCGCCGACGGCGCCGGCGGGCCCACCGTCAGCCCGTGCGGCCAGTGCGAGCATTGCCGCTCGATCGCCGAGGACCGCCATGTCGACGTGATCGAGATGGACGCGGCCTCGCGCACCGGCGTCGACGACATCCGCGAGCTGACCGAGGGCATGCGCTACCGCCCGGTCTCGGCGCGGTTCAAGGTCTACATCATCGACGAAGTGCACATGCTCTCGAAGAACGCCTTCAACGCGCTGTTGAAGACGCTCGAAGAGCCGCCGCCCGACGTCAAATTCGTCTTCGCGACCACGGAAATCCAGAAGGTGCCGGTGACGGTGCTGTCGCGCTGCCAGCGGTTTTCGCTGCGCCGCGTGCCCATCGAGCAACTCGTCGCGCATTATCGCAAGGTCGCCGAGGCCGAGGGCGTTCCGGTCGAGCCCGGGGCGCTCGGCCTCATCGCGCGCGCCGCGGATGGCTCGGTGCGCGATGGGCTGTCGATCCTCGACCAGGCGATCGCGCTGGCCGCCGGCCCGGTGACCGAGGTTGCCGTGCGCGACATGCTCGGCATCGCCGACCGCAACCTCGTCTTCGACCTGTTCGAGACCGTGCTCAGGGGCGACGCCGCCGGCGCGCTCGACCAGATGGAGGCGCTCTACCAGGGCGGCGCCGATCCGCTGACGGTGATCCAGGACTTGCTCGACCTGTCGCATTTCGTGACGCGGCTGAAGCTGGCGCCGGAGGCCGGCACGGACGATCCGATGGAGGCCGGCGACCGCGAACGCGCAAAGCCGCTCGCCGCCAAGCTGGCGATGCCGGTACTGGCCCGCGCCTGGCAGATGCTCCTAAAGGGCATCGAGGAGGTGCAGACCGCGCCCTCCGCCAAACAGGCCGCCGAGATGCTGCTGGTACGATTGGCCTATGTCGCCGACCTGCCGGCCCCCGTTGAGCTGGTGAAATCGATCGCCGCCGGCGAGCCGGTTGCCTCTCGCCCCACAGCGGACCCGCCCGCGCCGGCTCGTCCGGCGACAGGCGTGTCGCCGCCAACCGACACAGGCATGGTCGGGTTCGAGCCCGCCCCGCCGTCGCGGCCGACCGCCGCGCCGGTGACGCTGGCGCTGCGCGCCGACAGCGGCAACGCCGCGCCGGCCATGGTCATGTCCGAGCCTGCTGACATCGAACCAGTGGAGCCCCAGCCGCTCGCCGCCGCGCCGCCGGCGCCGCCCGCCGGCCCGACGCTCGACGCGATGCCGCAGGATTTCGCCGAGCTGCTGGCGCTGTTCGAGAAGCACGGCGAGGTCATCACCCGCGCGCAGCTGCGCTCGCAGCTGCATCTCGTCGCCTTCGAGCCCGGTCGCATCGAATTCCGCCCGGCCGAGAATGCGCCACGCGATCTGTCCAACCGCCTGATGAAGTGTCTCAGCGAATGGACCGGCGTCCACTGGGCGGTCGCTGTGTCGCAGGCGGAAGGTGCGCCGACCCTGGAACAGCAGGACCAGTCGCGCGATAGCGAGATGAAGAGCCAGGTCGCGGCGCATCCGCTGGTCCGGGCGGTGCTCGACGCCTTTCCCGGCGCGACGATCGCCGCGGTTCGCGACCGCTTCGTCGCCGCCGAGCCGGCGGCCGAAGAAACCCTGGCCACCGACGACGAGGCCGCCGCGAGCGAGGAGGATGAGCCATGAAAAATCTCGGCCAGCTGATGAAGCAGGCGCAGCAGATGCAGCAGAAAATGGCCGACATGCAGGCGCAGCTCGAAACCGTCGAGTGCGTCGGCGTCGCCGGCGGCGGTCTGGTTCAGGTGACGCTCAACGGCAAGAGCGACCTCAAGAAGATCAAGATCGACAAATCGGTGCTCGATCCGGAGGAGGCTGAGGTCGTCGAGGATTTGATCGTCGCCGCCTTCAACGACGCCAAGCAAAAGGTCTCGGCGCATGCCGAGGCCGAAATGCACAAGCTGACCGGCGGTCTCAGCCTTCCGGGCGGCATGAAGCTGCCGTTTTAGTTCCGGTCATTCCGGGATCGCCTACAGGGCGAGACCCGGAATGACAAATCAAGATCAGGCTTCCGCCGCCGCGAAATCGCTGGCGCTGACCTCGCGCAGCAGGTCGCGCAGCGCCGCGGCGCGTTCGTCGCCGAACACGGTATTGAACCGGTTCTGTGCCTCTTCCCAATGCGCCATCCCCTCGCGATACCGCCGGAGCCCCGCCTCGGTCAGGCGCAATTCGCGCCGCCGGCGGTCCTGGGCGCCCGGCGCCACCTCGATCAGCCCGTCGCGCTGCAGCGGCAGGATGTTGCGCCCGAGCGTGGTGCGGTCCATCACCAAGAGATTGGCAAGCGCGTTGATCGGCATCGGCCCGGCATGGCGTAGCCGGCTGAGGATCGCGAACTGCGTCGCGCGCAGCCCGGTCGGTGCGAAGAGCTGGTCGTAGAATTGCGTCACATGCCGCGCCGCCTGGCGGATCGCCAGACAATTGCATTCGGAAAACCGCACGTTGACGTCGCTCATTCTCAGTTCATCCCTGCCCTAGACAAAGGTGCATATGCACTCTTATATAGGCGCATATACCCGATAATCGATTGGTGCGGAAGCAGAATACCATGTCGCTCGATGCCGCGAACCAGGCAGTCGCCGATGGTGTCGCCGACCTCCCCGCCGCGCCGGAGCCGATTGCGCCCGCGACACCAATCGGCCCGGCGCTCGACCCGCGCACCCGCCGGCTAATCGAGGCGCCGATCGCGCCGACCCTGCTCCGCCTCGCCGCCCCCAACATGCTGGTGATGGTAGTGCAGGCAAGCCTCGGGGTGATCGAGACCTATTTTGTCGGCTGGCTCGGCACCGCGGCGCTGGCCGGCGTGGCGCTGGTGTTTCCGGCGCTGATGCTGATGCAGATGATGTCGGCGGGCGCAGTCGGCGGCGGCATCGCCGCGGCGGTGGCACGTGCCTTGGGGGCCGGGCGGCGCGATGACGCCGACCGGCTCGCGATCCACGCCACGGCGATCGGCGTCGCCTTCGCGCTGGTGTTCAGCGCCGCGACGCTGCTGGGCGGCCGGACGCTTTACGCCGCGATGGGCGGCAGCGGCGAGGTGCTCGCCGCCGCCCTCACCTATTCCGACATCGTCTTTGCCGGAATGGTCTTGATCTGGGTGTTCAACGCCTTGGCCAACGTCATCCGCGGCACCGGAAACATGGTCGTGCCGGCTGGGGTCAGCGTCGGTCTCACGGTGATCCTGGTGCCGCTGTCGCCCTGCCTGATCCTGGGCTGGGGACCGTTCCCTCGGCTCGGCGTCGCCGGCGGCGCGGTGGCGCTGATCATCTATTACGCGCTCGGCGTGGCCGTGCTCGGCTGGTACCTCGCCACCGGACGCAGCGTCGTGCGGTTGCACCTCACTGGATGGCGGCTCGAGGCACGGCTCTTCAAGGCAATCCTGCGCGTCGGGCTCATCGCCGCAATCATCACCGTCGGCACCAACGCCACCGTTGCGGTCACCACCGGCCTCGTCGGCCATTTCGGCGCTGCGGCGATCGCCGGCTACGGCATCGGCTCGCGCCTCGAATACCTGCTGGTGCCGCTGGTCTTCGGGCTGGGCAGCCCGCTGGTCGCGATGGTCGGCACCAGCATCGGTGCCGGACGGCCTGAGCGGGCGCTGCGCAGCGCGTGGACCGGCGCGGCGATCGCCTTTGTCCTCACCGAGACCATCGGCCTCGTCGCCGCGGCGCGTCCCACGGCCTGGCTCGGCCTGTTCGACAAGGACCCGGTGATGCTTGCCGCTGGCGCCCAATACCTGCGCGTCGTCGGCCCGTGCTACGGCCTGTTCGGCCTCGGCATGGCGCTGTATTTCGCCTCGCAGGGTGCCGGGCGGCTGCGCTGGCCGCTGACCGCGGCGGCCGTCCGTTTCGGGATCGCGGCGGGCGGCGGCTGGCTGGCGTTCCGGCTGACAAACGATCTCGTCTATGTCTTCTTCGCGCTCGCCGTCGCGCTTGTCGCGTTCGGCGCGATCAACGCCGCCGCGGTCGCCGCCGGCGCGTGGTTCGACAAACCCGCGAGGTGAGGATGCTGTATTTCGAGGACTTCGCCGTCGGCCAGAAATTCGTCACCGCCAGCCGCCGCGTCGACGCCGCCGAGATCGTCAAGTTCGCCGCGGAATACGACCCGCAACCCTTCCACGTCGACGCCGAGGCGGCCAAGGCGAGCCTCTTCGGCGGCCTCGCAGCGAGTGGCTGGCACAGCGCGGCAATGACGATGCGGCTCATCGTCGACAGCGAATTCCGCCCGGCCGGCGGCATCATCGGCGGCGGCGGCGAACTGCAATGGCTGAAGCCGGTCCGTCCCGGCGACGAGCTGCATGTCGAGAGCGAGATCGTCGAACTGCGCGAAAGCCGCTCACGCCCGCAGCAGGGTCTCGTCAAGGTCCGCATCACCACCCTCAACCAGCACGGCGAGACGGTGCAGACCTTCACGCCGACGCTCCTGGTCAGCCGCCGCTGCTGACTACCGCCACGCCCGCAGATTATTGATATCGGTGAGCGGGACACCGCCCTTGGCCAGCACGTCGATCAGCTTCGCGGCGATCTGGTAGGGCTCGATCAGCGCGACGGTTTCCGCCGTCCGCCGGTCGGGCGGGATGATCGACAGATTGGTGCTGTGGTCGATGACGTAGTCGTCATTGCCGGCGAACACCTTGGCGTAATCGATGTGCAGCGCCTTGGCCGCCGCCGCGATCTGATCGGGCGAGCCGGTCAGCCCGACGATGCGCGGGTCTAACGCGGCGGTGAATGTCCGCAGCATCGGCCCGCGGTCGCGCTCCGGATCGACGGTGACGAAGATCGGCTGCACCGAATTCGCCGCCGCGCCGATCTCGCCGAGCGCCTCGGCGATCGCGGTCAGCGCCGTCGGGCATTGATCGGCGCAATGCGTATAGCCGAAATAGACCAGCAGAAACTTGCCGGGAAAATCCGCGTCGGTGACGGGCTTGCCGTCGGCATCGACCAGCGCGATCGAATGGTCGATCGCAAAGCGCCCGGTCTCGGCCTGGGCGCCGCGAACCCAGCAGCAACAGACCAGCAGCAACAGGAAGAGTGGAGCGGGTGAAGGGAATCGAACCCTCGTCGTAAGCTTGGGAAGCTTCTGCTCTACCATTGAGCTACACCCGCGCTCCGGGGTGTCGACGGCGCGATGATAGGCCAACGCCATGCCGATGCAAGCTGCTCGCATCGCACGCGCCAGCGACGGCTGCAATTGCGTTGGCGCACGCCGACGCGTCGACGGCGCGACGAGCGGCCAATACATGCAGATACAAGTTGCGCGCGGCGGCGGCATGAAATGGCGCAAGAAAGGCGCTTGTGACCCCAGTCTTACACCAACCTTAACGTTAATCCGCGAGCGCACAAAACTAATGGTCCGAAACGCCATTTCGCGTCATCAACGCTAGGGGGCTGCGACTTTTTTGCGTTAGGGTTTCACCCCCTCATGTTATTCGGCCGTCGCACGTTTAGAGGCATTATGTACGATCAACGCACCTCCCTCCCGCACGACGAGGCCCCGCCCGCCCGCCGCATCGAAGCCAGGGTAAAATGGTTTAACGCCAGCAAGGGCTTCGGCTTTGTCACCATGGAGGATGGCTCGCCCGACGCCTTCTTGCCGATGGCGATCCTGCGCCGCGCGGGATACGAGGATGTGCGCGAAGGGGCCTCGATCACCTGCGAGGTCGGCGCCGGCGCCAAGGGGCCGCTGGTCACCACGGTCCTCAACATCGATCTGAGCACCGCCGTCGCGCCGGGGTACGGCATCGACCGCCGCGCGGGGCGCCCGTCGAGCAGCATGGAAGGTGCGGTCAAATGGTTCGAGCCCGACAAGGGCTATGGGTTCGTTTCGCCCGATGGCGGCGGCAAGGATGTCTTTGTCCACATCACCGCGCTGCGCCGCAGCGGCATCGAGGCGCTGGCCCCGGGCCAGCGCGTCCGCGTCGAGGTAGTGGACGGCCGCAAGGGCCTGGAGGCCGATTCGATCACCCTCGTCTGATATCCCCAACGCCGCGCAGCGCTGAGGCGCGGAACTTTCGGTTTTCCTGCACGTCTTTCCGTCGTAAATGACGCGTGAGCGTCACGAAAGGTTTACAAAAACATCGGTGGCGGGCAATTTCGCGCGACGCTCGCGATCGCCCGCCACGGCCGCGACAGGACGGTACGATGGATCTGCGCGACACCATCCGCACTTATCGGTGGGTCTCTGGCTCATATGATTTTGTTTTCGGCCCGGTTTTTCACCCCGGCCGCAAGGAGGCCGTGCGCATCGCCAACGACCGGCCCGGCCAGCGCATCCTCGAGGTCGGGGTCGGCACCGGGCTGTCGCTGCCGCATTTCCGACGGGATTCGCATGTTACCGGCATCGATGTGTCGGCCGAAATGCTGGCCAAGGCCGAGGCTCGCGTCGCCCGCGAAACCCTCGCGCATGTCGACGGCTTGCATCTGATGGACGCCGAGAACCTCGAATTTGCCGACAATTCGTTCGACGCGGTGCTGGCGCTTTATGTCGCCCCGGTGGTGCCCAACCCGGCACGCTTCGCGGCGGAGATGCGCCGCGTCTGCATCCCCGGCGGGACGATCGTGCTGGTCAACCATTTCATGAGCGACAAATGGGCGGTGCGCTTTTTCGAAAAGCGGCTCGCGCATCTCGCCCGGCATATCGGCTTCCACCCGGATTTTGAATTCGACACCTTCATCCGCGACAGCCGGCTGACGGTACGCGAGATTCGTCCCAGCAACCTGTTCGGCTATTGGAAGCTGCTGCGCTGCGTCAACGAAAAGGACGCCTCGACGCTCAATTAATCTCCCACCTGTACCGGCTTCCCGTGGGCCTTCAGCCCACGGACTTGATCCGTGGGGAAACCCGGGAGCCATTGTTCGGTGCCCGAGACGATCTTTGCGCGAGCCGCGGATTTTCGCCGGGGAGCGGCCGGACAGGCTGAGCGGCGATTCCTCCAAGTCGCATAAGGCACGAGAGCAACACCAGCGATTGCGTTACCATTGGCGCATGAACACCGCCGCCGATGCGTTTCTATTGGTCTATGCCGGGCTGTTCCCGATCGTGAACCCGCTCGGCAACGCGCCGATCTTTCTCGCACTGACGGCGAACCACAGCGATGCCGTCAGGCGGATGCTCGCCGGGCGGGTCGCGGTCAACGGCTTCTTCCTGCTGCTCGGCTCGCTGTTTGTCGGCTCGCACGTCCTGGTCTTTTTTGGGATCACCGTGCCCGTCTTGCGGATTGCCGGCGGCCTGGTCGTCGCCGCCTTCGGCTGGAGCGTGCTGCGCGACGGCGCCGGCTCGACGCATGACGCCGGGCCGGCCGACACCGAAGGTCCCATCGATGCGTTCTACCCGCTGACCCTGCCGCTGACGGTCGGGCCGGGGTCGATCGCGGTTGCCGTCGCACTCGGCTCGCAACGCCCGACCGCGCTCGACGATTTCGACGCCTTCTGGCGTGCCGGGACCGGCGCGATCATCGGGCTGGCGGCGATCGCGCTGACGATCTTCCTGTGCTACCGCTTCGCCGGGCGCATGGTGACGATGATCGGCGCCAGCGGCATCAACGTGCTGACCCGAATGTCCGCGTTCATCCTGCTGTGTATCGGCATCCAGATTATCTGGGGCGGGATCAGCGCGCTCTTCGGCCTGCCGTCGCACCGTTCATAAGCACCGCCGGGAGGTCGCGCCGCTTCACGGCTGGCTCCGACGCTAGGCATAATCCACTCGGGTCGGAACTCTAGCCTTTGTCGCCTCCCCGGGCTTGACCCGGGGGTCCACGTCCTAGTTGTCCGACGCCACGACCAGAAGACGTGGATGGCCGGATCAAGTCCGGCCAAGGCGACCGAAAGGCAGCTTTTGCGAATCCCGCGCTAAACAAACGCGGTGAAGACATGAGCCTGAATCTTGCCGTCGAGCGGCCCGGTGCCGAAGCGCGCGGTGATGGCGGCGGCCGCCGCGTCGGTCGCTTCCTCTAAGCGTCCCGGCCCTCGCGCTTCGATTTCGCCACGCAACGGCGTGCCCTGGCAAAAGCCGATCGCCGGATGGCGCGGCGACGCCGCGCGGCTGCGCTTGGCGATCGTCTCGCTTTCGACCCGGCCGAACCCTGCATGCCGCAGCGCGTCGGTAATGGCTGCCGTGTCGTGGTAGCCGTGCGGCGTACGCGCGAGAAAACGTGGCGGATCGTGCGGAAACATCTCACCGACCGCCGCTGTCACCACATCGGTTAGTTCGTTGTCATCGATGCGGTCCCAGACGTTGAACAGAAACCGTCCGCCCGGCCGCAACACTCGCCGCGCCTCGCGATATCCGACCGCGCGGTCCGGAAAGAACATCACGCCGAACTGGCAGACGACGGCATCAAAGGACCCGTCCGGAAACGGCAGAGCCAGCGCATCCGCCTGACGCCATGTCACACGCTCCACCCCAGGCTGCGCCGCGGCGTAATCGAGCATCGGCTGATTGAGGTCGGTGGCGATGATCTCAACGGTTGGCGGCAGGGCCTTTGCCATCGCGCGCGTGACCATGCCGGTCCCCGCGGCGGTCTCAAGGACGCGACGCGGCGCAGCCGCGGCGACGCGCTGCACGAGATCGGCGGCGTAACCGGCAAAAATCAGCGGGCCGAGATAACGGTCATAGATCGCCGGGATGGAACCGGTGAAGATGCGATCCTGCTCGGCCATCGGGCGTCAGCCCTTGTTGATCACCCCGTCGGCCCTGAGGCCGGCGATCTCCGCTGCCGAGTATCCCACCTCGGCGAGGAGTTCCGCGCTGTGCTCGCCGAGCGCCGGCGCGGCGCGGCGGATTTGCGCCGGCGTCCCTTCGAACCGCGCCGCGTTGCGCATCTGGCGCAGCCGGCCGGCCTTCGGGTGGTCGAACTCGACGACGGCCTTCAGCGCCTCGACCTGCGCTGCCTTGATCACCTGGAACCGGGTCTGCACCGGCGCGCACGGCACGCCCGCCTGGGTCAGCCGGTCGAGCCAGTATTCCGCCGAACCGCCACGCAGCACCTCTTGCGTCAACGCCAGCCGCGCCTCGACATTCTTCTGGCGCAGCGCGGGTGTCTTGAAGCGCGCGTCCTCCAGCCATTCCGGCGTCCCCAACGCCTCGGTCAGCGCCACCCATTGCGCATTGGTCTGCACGGCGACGGTGATCCAGCCGTCGCTCACCTCATAGACGAGGTCGGTGGCGCTGGCCTTTTCCTGAGTTGCCGGCTCGTCGCCGATAAAGGTCTGGTCGCCCATGTCGGACGGCCACAGGAACGCCAGCACCGCCTCCAGCATCGACAGCCGGACATGCTGGCCCTTGCCGGTGCGCGCCCGCGCCAGCAGCGCGGCGGTGATCGCCTGCGATGCGGTGATCGCGGTCAGCTTGTCGGGAAGGATCGTGCGCAGCATGCGCGGCCGGACATCGTCGGCGCCGGCTTGCACCGTCGCCAGCCCGGAATAGGCCTGGATGATCGGGTCGTAGACCGGCTTCTTCGCATAGGGCCCGACCTCGCCAAAGCCGCTGATCGAGACATAGACGATATCGGGCTTCACCGCCCGCACGGCAGGTTCGTCGATGCCCAGCCGCTCGACGACGCCGGGCCGGTAATTCTGCACAAAGACATCGGCGGTCTCGCACAGCCGCAACAGCGCGCGCCGCCCCGCCGCCGCCTTGAGGTCGAGCGCGATCGACCGCTTGCTGCGGTTGTTGTTGAGGAACGAGGTCGAAAACCCGCCGCGCCGCTGCGCCGAGCCGCGCGTCGCATCGCCGCCCTCGACCGGCTCGACCTTGATCACATCGGCGCCCTGGTCGCCGAGGATCATCGTCCCCAGCGGCCCCGCGACGTTCGAGGTCACATCGACGATACGGATTCCGTCCAAAGGTCCGGGCATGGCTCAGCCCCCACCCCGACCCTCCCCCGCTTGCGGGGGAGGGAGCGCGCCGGCGTCTGGATGTCCCCTCCCCCGCAAGCGGGGGAGGGTTAGGGTGGGGGTCAACATTGCGCCTACTCCGCCGCCACGGCCTGCGGCGCCTCGTCGGCGGTGGCGAAGAAGCGGCGGCCGGCGGTGCGCTGGTTCTCGTAGATCGAGCCCTGGTGGGCGGCCGGCGGCAACGGCATCCGCACCGGCGCCGGTGCGAGACGCGGCGCGAGACTCGGCTGCCCGACCAGAAGCTGCTCGTTGAACGTCTCGATCCCCTCCTTGAGGCCGAGCAGCGGCCAGGCGTCGGCGGCGCGGTACTGGTACAGCAGGAACCGCCGCTCCTTGCCGGAGAAATTGGTCGCCGAGCCGTGTACCGCGCGGACGTGGTGGATCGTGATCGACCCGGCGTTGCCGAGGCACGGCAGCGCCTTGGCGTAATCGACATCCGGGTCGTTCGGGTCCATCGCCCCGCAGAACCGCCCGTCCGGCCCGTGATGGTCATAGGTCGGGCCGCGATGGCTGCCGGGGATCACCATCATCGGGCCGTTTTCCATGGTGAAGTCGTCGAGCATGATCCCGACCGCGGCGAGGTCGTCATTGGTGTGCGGGTAGAACGCCCAGTCCTGGTGCCATTCGATCGGCGCGCCGTAACCGGCAGATTTCAGGTTCAGCTTGCCGGTGTCGTAGCGCACACTGCCCCACAGCTCGGCGAGGATCGCGACGACCGCCGGGTGCCGGCTGGCGCGCAGATAAGCGTCGTGATGGGCATGTGGTGTCTTGATCCGGCGCACTCGCGGTTCGGCGGCCGAATGCGTGTCCTCCAGGTCGTAGATCGCGTCATTCGCCGCGATCTCGGCCGACTGGCGGACGAATTCCTCGGTTACCGCACGCAGTTCGGCGACCTCCGCGGCGGAAAACACGTCGGGGACGATGATAAACCCGTCATGCTCATAAGCGGCGCGTTGCGCATCGGTCAGCATCATCAGCCTCCTGCCTCGGCAACGGCGACAAGTCCTCGCTTGCCGTCCGAAAAGACCTTCATCCTGCACTTCACCCGCGTGTCCGGGGGAAACTGCCAAGTCTCCGTCTCAGGGTCATACCCTCCCGGCCGGCAAAGTCGAAACGCCCCATCCGCCTCTCTGACGGCGGGTACGGGACGCCAGACATCCACCCCCTCGTCGAGGAGTTTCACATAAACTTCAGTATCTAAATATGATGTGGTTTGCCGCCGGATATTTTTCTCCGATCGTAATCGCTTCGCGTATTTGCTCTTCGGTCCATCCGCGCCGTTGTAACAGAAGCCGCCATCTCGCAGGCGATTTATGCGAACCAAGCACTTACCCTCAGATAAGCCCGGCGCGGCGGGCGAGCAGCGCGTGCACCGCGGCGACATCCTGATCGGCGTAACCTTCCCGCTCCGCCTCGCCGTAGAGCGGCGCGGCGGCGTCGAGCGTCGGCGTCGGCACGCCGAGCGAGCGGGCGAAGTCGGCGATGATGCCGCTGTCCTTTTCGAGCACATGCATCGTCGCGGTCGGCGGCGTGTAGACGCCCTCGACCATCATCGGACCGCGCAGCTCGAAGATGCGCGAATTGCCGGCGCCGCTGGAGATCACCTCAAAGATGCGCTGCGGATCGAGCCCGGCCTTGGTGCCGAGCACGATCGCCTCGGCCGCTGCGGCGTTGTGCACCGCGACCAACAGATTGGCGACGAACTTCATGCGGCTGCCGTTGCCGAAGGCGCCGAGATAATGCGTCACTCGCGCGAACCCGTCGAAGATCGCACGGCAGCGGCCGAACGCCGCCTCGTCGCCGCTAGCGAACACCGCGAGGTCCTTCACCGCCGCCTGCGCCCCGGTACCGGATAGCGGACAGTCGAGCAGCATCATCCCCGCCGCGGCGAGCCGGTCGCGCGCCGCTTCCTTCGCGTCGATCGGGAAGGTGCTGACCTCGACCACGACGAGCCCCGGCTGCGGGTGCGCGACAAGGTCGGCCACCGTCGCGTCGAGCGCCGCGACGCTCGGCAACGAAATCAGCGCGACCTGCGCGCCGCCGACCGCGCCGGCGGCGGAATTGGCCGAGCGCACCCCGTCTTGCGCCAACGCCCGCATCTTCGCCGCGTCGACATCGTAGCCGCTCATCGCAAACCCGGCGGCGGCGAGGTTGCGCGCGATCGCGCCACCCATGATGCCGAGCCCGATCATCGCGATGCTGCGCGGCTCGGTCATATTGAGTTCAGCTCTGCAGGATGGGTTCGCCGCGCATGTACTTGCCGCGGCAGAACATCAGCGTTGGCCGGTCGGTATACGCGAACCGCTCGACATGGCCGATAAAGATGATGTGGTCGCCGCCGTAATGCCGGAATTCGTTGCGGCATTCAAAATGCGCCGCCGCGCCGTTGATCACGGGCGGCCCCGATTCCGTGATGATGTGGTCGACATCGATGAATTTGTCGTCGCTCTGCTTGGCGAATTTGTTCGACAGTTCGATCTGGTCATAGGCCAGAATGTTGACCACGAAGTGAGTGCCCTCCTGGAAGGCCGGCAGGCTCTGCGCAAAGAGCGAGCTGCTCCACAGCACCAGAGGCGGCGTCAGTGAGACCGAGCTGAACGAATTGGCGGTCATGCCGTGCAGCTTGCCGCCGCGGTCGCGCGTGGTGATGATCGTCACGCCGGTCGCGAACGAGCCCAGCGCGTTGCGCAATTCGCGCGAGTTAAAGCCCTCTGCCGAGGTGCTGTGCACCGTCGCGCTGTGGCTGCCTGGTATTTCCGTCGACACCCTCAATTCCTCGGCTTTGCGCTTAGAGCGTGGCATCGGGCGGCAGGCCCAGCGCGACGCGCCCATACATGGCGCCGTTGATATCCCAGTTGAGCACATAATGCGCGTTCGCGGCGTGAACGTCGCGGAACGTGCGCTGCAGCGGGTTCCTCGCATAAATCGCGCCGCCGCCGGTCGCGCTGAACAACAGATCGACCGCCTTGGTGCACAGCATCGCGGCGAACGCGCCGTCGCGGCGATAGCGGGCACGCTGGCTGAGGTCGGGAATGTGGCCCTCCGAGACGCTACGCGTCGCCTCGTCGCAATCGCCGAGCATGATCGCGCGCGCCGCGTCGGCCAGCGCCGCCGCCTCCGCGACATGCACCTGCACGGTGTTGAAATCGGCGACGTTGCGGCCGCTATAGCTCGACAGACGGGTGCGCGTCGCCTGGGTGAAATGCTCGATCGCGCTCTGCGCCAGCCCGAGCGAGACGCCGGCGATGCAGAACGCGAAGAGGCTGATCGCCGGCAGCTGATAGAGCACCGACGGGTTGACCTCGCTGCCCGGATTGGGGCCGCCGGCAATCTGCTCGACCGCCAGCGTGCGGTAATCCGGCACAAACACATCCTCGACCGCGACATCTTTGCTGCCGGTGCCGGCGAGGCCGATCACCTGCCAGGTATCGATGATCGTGTAGTCGCTCGCCGGCAGCAGGAAGATGCGCGGCTCGGACGCGCCGCTGTCCTCGTCCTGGGCGATGCCGCCCATCAGGTTCCATGCGGCCGCGTCGACACCGCTCGAAAACGGCCAGCGGCCGGTCAGGCGATAGCCGCCGTCGACCTTCTTCGCCCGGCCACGGGGAAAAATCAGCGCCGAGCCGATCAGATTGTCGGGCGACTGCCCCCAGACCTCATCCTGCGCCTGCTTTGGCCACATGCCGAACAGCCAGTGATGCGCCGCGAGATTGGCCAGCACCCAGCCGGTCGAACCGCAACCGCGCGAGATTACCGCCACCAGCTCGACCAGCGCCCGAAACGGCAACTCGCTGCCGCCGACGCGCTTTGGCTGCAGCACGCGGAAAAGGCCACTTTTGTGCAGGTCGGCGATCGTCTCGTCGGGCAGGCGACGCAGTTCCTCGGCCCGCGGCGCGCGCTCGCGCAGCACCGGGATCAGCGCCTCGGCGCGCTCCAGCAACTCGGCGTAATGCGGCGCGGTTCCGCCGCGACCGGGTTTTGCGTCGGGCATCGCGCAACTCCTTTCCAGGACTTCCTCCCGTTCCCTCCAGTCTACTCGCGGGACCAAAGCAGAGCGAGGTTCTTGCTGCAAAGCGGCGCTTCGCACCGCTCATCAAGATGACGAAGAGCTATGGATGGCATAAATAATTCCGTCATCTGAGGAGCGACCGTCAGGCAGCGTCTCGAAGGACGCACGGGAGGAAGATACCATGATCTACATGGTCGAAATGGATATGCGCCTGGACGACCGCGAAGCCGAGTGGCACGCCTGGTACCTGGCGCATATCAAGATCCTGCTGTCGGGGCCGGGGTTCCGCGCTTCGCAGCGTTTCCAATCGATCCTGCCCTGTCCGGCGCCCTATCTGGCGCTGCACCAGGTCGACAGCGGCGCCATCTTCGAAAGCCCGGAATACCGCTCGCGCGGCGGCCCCGGTTCGACCGGCGAGTGGCGCGCGCGCCACCTCAATTGGCGGCGAAACCTGCTCGAGGGCCTCGACAAGACGCCCGACGTGCCAGCCGATGCTCATGTGCTGCGCCTCGAAAACGCCCGCGACGTCGCGCTCCCCTCCGGCATCGCGGTCACCTGGACCAAATCCGTCGGGCTCGACCGCGACACTGAGGAATTCGGCCTCGCGGTGATCGACGATCCCGCCCTGCTGCTCGACCTCGCCCGACGCGACGACCGCGTCCGCCTCTACCGCCCGATCAGCGAAAAGCTCCGCGAAACGGCTTGATCGGCCGCCCGCGACGCTCTAAATGGTAGAGTAATATCAGAATATGGTAGAATGACATATCGAAACAGCCTCAACCTGAAAAGCGACGAAGCCTATCGGCTCGCGCATGAACTCGCCGAGAGGACGGGCGAAAGCATGACCAAGGCTGTCGTTATCGCGCTCCAAGAGCAACTCGAGCGGCTGGAACCAGAGCGCGGCGCAAGCCGGCTGGAGCGCCTGCGCGCGATCGTCAAAGGCTGTCGAGAGGAATGGCGGGAACCATACCGCTCGATCGATCACGGTGACTTGCTTTATGACGAACGCGGATTGCCGCGTGATTGTTGATACTTCGGCCTTGGTCGCCATTCTGCGGGAGGAGGCGGATGCGGAGGTTTACCTAGCGTCGATCGGGACCGCCGCGCGTGCACGGATTTCCGCCGGCACGCTGCTTGAGACAATGATCGTGGTCGACGGCAACCGCAGCCCATTGTTGAGCCGGCGGCTCGACGAACTGGTAAAGGATATTCCTCTCGTCATCGAGCCGGTGACGCAGGAGCAGGTGCGCGTCGCCCGCCAAGCCTATCGCGACTACGGCCGCGGCAGCGGTCACCCCGCCGGCCTTAATTTCGGCGACTGTTTCGCCTACGCCCTGGCGCGGGTCAATGGCGAGCCGCTGCTCTTCAAGGGCGGCGATTTCGTCCATACCGACATCACGCCGGCCCTGCGGCCATGAGCGCGCGGTCGCGCCTGCTCGTCGCCGGGCTGATCGCACTCCTGACGCCCCCGGCCTTGGCCGACACGCCGGTGCCGCCGCCAGTCGCCGCGATCGTCGATGGCAGGCTGACGGTCGGCGACGCGCAGCTGCCGGTCTTCGTTTCACGGGACTGGTCGTGGCCGCTGCCCGAGCTGCACCGCGCCGTCATCGTCATCCATGGCTATGAGCGCAACGCCGCCGATTACGCGCGCAACATGATGGCGCTCGGGCCGCCCGCCGATACGCTGGTCGTCGCGCCGCAATTCCTCGCACCGGAGGACATCGCCGCGCACCACCTGCCCGATCCCATCTTGCGCTGGCGGTACGATCTGTGGTCCGGCGGCAGCGCGGCCGAAGCCCCGGCTCCGGTCGGCGCCTATGCAGCGCTCGATGCGCTGCTCGCAAAGCTCGCCAACCGCACGATCTTCCCGAATCTGTCGCAGATCGTCGTCGCCGGCTTTTCCGCCGGTGGTCAGGTCGTTCAGCGCTACGCCATCGTCGGCCAAGGGGAGAGCGCGGCGGCGCGAGCCGGGATCACGGCGCGCTACGTCGTCGGCAGCCCGTCGAGCTACGCCTACCTGCTCGATGACCGGCCGCTTCCCGGTGGTGGCTTCGGCAGCTTCGCCGACGGCGCCCAATGCCCCGCCTACAATCGCTGGAAATACGGCTTCGCCGGCGATCTGCCACCCTACGTCGCCGCCGCGGCCGCGCCCGGTCTGCCCGAACTGGAGCGCAGCTACGCCCAGCGGGACATCGTCTATCTCGTCGGCGTCAACGACAACGACCCCAACAGCCGCTATCTCGACACGAGCTACGCGGCGCAGGCGCAAGGTCCGAACCGTCTCGCCCGCATGCAATTCTTCTTCGCGGCGCTGAAGCAGCGCGACGGCGGCCTCCCGCGGCAGCACATGGCGATCATCGGCGGCGCAGCGCACAACGAAGCACGGGTCTTCGGCTCGCCGTGCGGCCGCGCCGCGCTGTTCGGCGACGCCGCGTGTCCGGGGCCATAAAGGTCGCCATGATTTGAACAAAAAAGAACCCATAACGACTCGATCGTCATGACCCATTCCATGTTGCGCGCCGCGATGTCCTGTTTTCACCTGTTAACGCCTGTTCCTGAAATCAGACATTCAACAATACCAATACCTTGAGCCTGTTCTTTTTCGTGCGGAACAAGCGCGCTACGCTGCCGCCGCGTTTTCTCTCGGAGGTCCCCGTGATCATCGACACCCATGCCCATGTCGTGCCGGCGACACTACTTGACGCGATGCGCGCCGAGACGCGGCTGTTTCCGTCGGTCAAGCTGCACGATGCGGCGGCGCCGCGCATGGAGTTCAGCGCCGGCGGGCCGGGGCGGCCGATCCAGCCGCGCCTGCACGACCTCGCGCAACGCCGCGACTGGCTCGCCACGGCGCGGGTCGATCACCAGCTGGTCGGCGGCTGGACCGATGTCTATGGCTACGATCTTCCTCCCGAGGAGGGCGCCGACTGGGCGCGCTTCTACAACGAACATATGGCGAAGGACGCCGCCGCCCTCCCTTCGCTGTCCGCGCTCGCCACGGTGCCGCTGCAAAATGGCAAGCTCGCCGCCAAGGTGCTCGAGGAAGCGCTCGACGCCGGGTTCAAGGGCGCGATGATCGCCACCCAACCGAAGGGCGTGGGCGGTAATCTCGACGACCCGTCGCTCGACCCGTTCTGGGAAGTCGCCTCGGCGCGCCAGGCCGGAATCTTCCTGCACCCGCATTACATCTGCAGCGATGACCGGCTCGACGACTACGACCTCATCAACGCGGTCGGTCGCCTGGCCGACACGACAATCGCGGTTGCTCGCCTCTTGTTCTCCGGCCATCTGATGCGCTTCCCCGGTGTCAGCCTGCTGCTGTCGCATGCTGGCGGCGCGCTGCCCTACGCGCTGGGCCGCCTCAAGCGCAACAAGACGATCCACCCCGAGTACGCCGACCCCGACGAGAACTTCCGCCGGCTTTATTTCGATACGGTCCTGTTCGAGCCGCTGGCGCTGCGCTTCCTGTGCGATGTCGCCGGCGCCGACAAGGTGATGCTGGGCTCGGATTTCCCGTTCGGCATCGGCGACCCCGATCCGTGCGGCGTCGTCGACCGCACATCGCTCACCACCGCCGAGCGCGAGGCGATCCTCGGCGGCAACGCCGCCCGCATCTTCCATATCGACTGCGACTGCGGCGCCTAGTTGCCGGGGTCGTGCAGGACGGGGAGCTCGTGCCGCACCCGCGCCTCGTAGATGATCGAGGTCTCGACCCGCGTCACCGCCGGTCGGTTGGTGAAATTGTCGAGCACCAGGTCCTTGAGGTGCTGCATGTCGCGCGCGACGAGGTGCACGACAAAATCGTGCGGCCCCGTCACCAGGAAGGCAAAGCGCACCTCCGGCACCTCGACGATCTCCGACAGAAAGCGGTCGACGACGCCGCGCTCGTGCTTTGACATCTCGACATAGAGCAGCGCTTCCAGCCCCACTCCCATCGCCTTTGGCGATACATCGGCATGGAAGCCGCGCAGCACCCCTTCCTGGCGCAGCCGCTTCAGCCGCTCATGCGCGCTGGAGGGCGCCAAGCCGATCGCCGCAGCGATCTCCTTGTTAGACAGGCTGGCATCATTCTGCAGCAGCCGCAGGACGCCGAAATCCGTTCGGTCGAGAACCAAAGACGTACCCTTCTTTCCGAATTCAATTCGTTCGTAATTATAATATTACGACATATATCCTATTAGTAACGCTAATAGCCACAGAATATTCTGCAACTTGGACTGATCTCGGCATGCAGCCGCAAGCAAATTGGAGGCGGAAATGGTCGACGACGCAAAGCTCAACCAGTTCATCGGTCAGATCCTCGGCGATCTCGGCGGCGCGGCGAGCATCGCGCTGGTGCGCATCGGCGACGCGCTCGGGCTCTACAAGGCGCTGCACGCCAAGGGGCCGATGACGGTCGCCGCACTCGCCGGCGAAACCGGCGTCAACCAGCGCTACCTGCGCGAATGGCTGTCTCAGCAGGCGGCATCGCACTATCTCGCCTACGACCCGGCGACGCAGAAATTCACCCTGCCCGAGGAGCAGGCGATGTTCTTCGCCGTCGAGGACAGCCCGCTCAACATGATCGGCGGGTTCGAGCTGATGGAAGCGCTGACCGATGCGCGGCCGATGGTCGAGGCCGCGTTCAAGACCGGCGGCGGAGTCGCCTGGGGCGACCACGGCGCCTGCATGTTCTGCGCGGTCGCGCGGTTTTTCCGTCCGGGCTACCACAACAATCTGGTCGGCCAGTGGCTGCCGGCGCTCGACGGCGTCACCGCCAAGCTCGAACGCGGTGCCCGCGTCGCCGATGTCGGCTGCGGCCATGGCTGGTCGACGGTACTGATGGCGCGGGCGTTCCCCAATTCGCAATTCGTCGGCTACGATTTCCACTCCGCCTCGGTCGAGGCGGCGAGCGCGCACGCCGCCGCGCATGGCGTCGCTGCCAATTGCCGGTTTGAGATCGGCGCCGCCAAGGATTACCCCGGCCGCGATTTCGATCTCGTCACCTTCTTCGACTGCCTGCACGACATGGGCGACCCGTCCGGCGCGGCGGCGCATGTCCATCATTCATTGAAGCCGGATGGGTCCTGGATGATCGTCGAGCCGATGGCCGGCGACCGGCTGGAGGACAATCTGAACCCGGTCGGGCGGCTCTATTACGCCGGCTCGACGATGATCTGCGTGCCGACCTCGCTGTCGCAGGAAGTCGGCGCCGCGCTCGGCGCGCAGGCCGGCGAGGCAAAGCTGCGCGAGGTCATCACCGCCAGCGGCTTCAGCCAGGTGCGCCGCGCCACCGAGACGCCGTTCAACATGATCCTCGAAGCCCGGCCCTAGAGCGGGCTGTTTTTAGACGGAAGCGTAACCTGCGTTTTTGAGGTAATTGGCACACTCGCTGGGGCAGACGAGGTCGAGCAACTGACCGACCCTGCGCCAAGTAGCCTCATGGGCTCGCTCTTCGGCTTTTCGCATCAGATGCTTGAGCTTGGCGAAGAGCTGCTCGATCGGGTTGAGGTCGGGGCTGTAGGGCGGCAGGAAGAGCAGATGGGCGCCCTTGTCGCGAATGGCCCGCCGCACCGCCTTGCCCTTGTGCGAGCCGAGATTGTCGAGGATGACGAGATCGCCCGGTCGCAGGGTGGGGGCGAGCGCCTGCTCGACATAAGCGGTGAAGATCGCACCGTTGATCGGCCCGTCGATGACCAAGGGGGCCTCGACCCGGTCGTGCCGCAGCGCGGCGATAAAAGTGAGCGTCTGCCAGTGGCCGTAAGGGACCTTGGCAGGCAGCCGCTGCCCCCTTGGCCCCCAGCCGCGCAGCGGGGCCATGTTGGTCTTGACCCATGTCTCGTCGAGAAAGACCAGGCGGCTGGCGGCGATGCGTGCTTGATGGGCTTTCCAGCGCCGGCGCTTGCGGGCGATGTCAGGGCGATCCTGTTCGGCGGGCAGCGCGGTTTTTTTTGAAGCTCAGCCCTTCGGCCGTCACAAACACCCACACCGCCCGCCGGTCGGTCTTGACCCCGCGCGCCGCGAGCTCGCCGACAAGTTGGCGCGTGGTAAACGGCGCCAAACCAAGCCGCGTGCGCAGCCACGCAGCGATCGGCCCGGTCAGGGTCGACTTCTTGTGGCCGTTCATCTTGCCCGGTTTGAGCGCCCCGGTCTCACGCCGCAGCTTGCGCCACTTCGACAGACAGGACGGCGCGATCGACAGCGCCTGTGCAATCATCCGGTCCGTCTCGCCCGCGTCAGACCGCGCCAGCGCCCGCTCCCGAAGATCCTCCGAATACGGTCGCGTCATCCATCCTGGCCTCCCCCTCCAGCAGGAAGCTTGAATCACATCCCGCGATCCTTGGGAATCCCGATTCCGCCAAACCGCAGCACGCTCTAGGCGCGAGTGTGGTCCAACAGGCTGAGACCCTACCCCAATAGTCGCCTCCCCCGGGCTTGACCCGGGGGTCCACGAATAGCCGGCCCTTATTCGTGGGTGGCCGGGTCAAGCCCGGCCAAGGCGGTAGAGCCAACTGCCTGTGATAAGCAGTTCCCTCACCGGTCCAGCCACGCGTCTTCCAGGCGCCAGCTGTTATAGGCGCTGTTCGACATCTGGGTCATGTTCTTGACGTAGGGCTGCCAGCAGGTCGAGGCGCGCGAGTGGTAGATGATCGGGCGAACGACATCGCCCGCCATCTTCTTCTCGATCTCGAAGACGATCTGTTTGCGCTTTTCGCGGTCGGTCTCCATCGATTGCTTGTCGACCAGCGCCTCCATGTCGTGGTCGCAGTAGCCGGTGTAGTTGCGCGGCGATTTGCAGATATAGCTTTCGTAGAAGATTTGATCGGGATCGTCGACCGCGCTGCCCGACAGGCTGACGGCCAGTGTGTAGTCCTTGCGCATCAACTTGGGGATCCAGTTGGCGGTCTCGATGGTCTCCATCTCGGCGTCGATCCAAACCGATTTGAGCTGATCGATGAGGATCGTACCGGGGTCGCGATAGCCGGAGATGTTGCGCGCCGACAATTTGACCTTGAGCGGATTGTCCGGCCCGTAGCCGTGCTTCTTCATGATCTCGCGCGCCTCGGCGCGGCTCTTCTCGACATCAAGGCCGTAGCCGGGAAAGGGCCGCAGCTGCTCCACCGGGATGCCCCAGATGCCTTCCGGTGGCGGCAGCATGATGCCGCTGATATCGGCGTGGCCTTCTTCGAGAATGTCGGAGAACGCCTTGCGGTCGAGCGCCAGCGCCACCGCGCGGCGGATGTCGAGATCGTCGAACGGCGGCTTGCGGACGATTGCCAGCGTCACCGCGACATTGAGCGGCTCGGTGTCGCACACCGCACTCGGCAGCTGGTTCTTGATGTCCTTCATCAGCGCGAAGGTGATCTCGTAGGGGAAGGTCATGTCGAACTTGCCGGCGACAAAACCGAGCACCGCGGTCGAGCGGTTGGGGATGATCGTGTATTCGATGCCGTCGAGATAGGGCAGGCCGGGCTTCCAGTAATCGGGGTTGCGCTCCAGCTTGATCCCCTGGTTGGGCTTGTATTCGACGAATTTGAACGGCCCGGTGCCGATCGGATGCTGGCGCATGTCGCGCGCCGGCACGTGGCACGGATAAACCGGGGAGTTGCCCGAGGCGAGCAGCGCGATGAACGCCGGCTGCGGCCGCTTCATGTGAAAAATGGCTTCGTCGTCGCCATTGATGGTGACCGAGTTGAGGTTGAGGTACCAGGTCTCGCGCGGGTTCAGCCGCAGCTTTTCCGGGCCTTTGCCGAGCAGCAAATCCCAGGTGCATTTGACGTCGGCGGCGGTGAACGGCTTGCCGTCGTGCCATTTGACGCCGTGGCGCAGCTTGAAGGTGAGGTCCTTGCCGTCCTCGCTCCACGCCCAGCTCTCGGCCAGCTCGGGGCGGATCGTCTCGATGCTGTTCTGTTTGACGTGCTGGTCGTAGATCACCAGGTTGTTGAACACCGCGCCCATCGGCATGATCGTCGACCATGTCGCTTCCTCATGGATCGACATGCTCGCCGGGCTGTCACGGTGGTAAATCCGCAGGATGCCGCCATGTTTCGGCTCGTCGGCGTGCGCCGTGCCGAGAGCCCCAATAAATGCGCCAAACAGCGCCAAGGTCCTCAGTCGCATTCCACCCCCTGTTCGCCCCGGCGCAGGCCGGGGCCTATTTTTCAGCCGCTCGAACTGTGGGTACTTAGAAGCCGGTCTTCGCCGGGATGACCCGGCCAGCTGTGCCGGCCAAACTCACTTATCGAGCCACCAATCTTCCATGCGCCAGCCGTTGTACTGGCTGTTGGCCATCATTGTGACGCCCTTGACATAGGGCTGCCAGCAGGTGGCGGCACGGACGTGGTAGATGACCGGCCGGCCCAGCCCCTTCTGCAGCAGATAATCGGCGTCTTGCACCAGTTTCTTGCGCTTTTCCGGGTCGAGTTCCTGCGATTGCTGATCGACCAGCTTGTCGAATTCCGGGTCGTTGTAGCCGGAATAGTTGCGTTTCGTATAGCTGACGTAGTTCTGATAGAAGACCACATCGGGCTCATCGACGGCATTGCCGAGCACGTTGAGGCCCATGATGTAATCCTTGCGGATCAGCTTCGGCACCCAATTGGCCGTCTCGACCAGGTCGAGCTCGACGTCGACCCAGATATCCTTCAGCTGATCTGCCAGGAGCGCGCTGGGATCGCGATAGACCGGGATATTGCGCGTCGACAGCTTGACCGACACATGCTTGTCGGGGCCGTACCCAGCTTTTTTCATCAGCTCCCGCGCTTTCTCGCGGTTCTGCTTGATGTCGCCGCTATAGCCCGGCAACGTCTTCAGGCGTTCATCGGGGATGCCCCAGGCGCCTTCCGGCGCCGGCAGCATCGCGCCGCCGATCTTGCCTTGGCCTTGGCCAAGAATGTCGATAAAGGCCTGGCGATCCAAGGTCAGCGCGATCGCTTCGCGCACGTCGGCGTTGTCGAAGGGCGGCTTGGTCCAGTTGAGCAAGATACCGACCGACTCGCTCGTCGGACCGTCTTCGCAGACCGCCTGCGGCGCTTGGGCCTTGACGTCCTTGAGGATCGCGAACGTGACAGTGTACGGGAACATCATGTCGACATTGCCCGCCGCAAAGGCGAGCTCCGATGTCGAACGGTTGGGGATGATCGAATACTCGACCCCGTCGAGGTAAGGCCGGCCCGGCTTCCAATAATCCGGGTTTTTCACGATCTTGATGCTCTGGTTGGGCTTGTATTCGACAAATTTGAACGGGCCGGTGCCGATCGGATGCTGACGCATTTGCGCCGGGGTGACGTGGCACGGGTAGATCGGCGTGTCCCCCGAAGCCAGCAGGGCGAGCAGCGCCGGCTGCGGTTTCTTCAGATGCAGCGTCGCTTCACTGGGGCCGTTGACTGTCGTTTCCTTGAGATTGACCCACCAGCTCTCACGGTAGTTGAGCCGCAGCTTGTCCTTGCCCTGGTTGATCAGCAGATCAAACGTGCATTTGACGTCGTCCGCGGTGAACGGCTTGCCGTCATGCCATTTGACTCCGTCGCGCAGTTTGACGGTGAGCTCGGTGTGATCCGCGTTCCAGCTCCAGCTCGTCGCCAGTTCGGGAACGATCGTTGCGTCGCTGTTTTGCGGCTTGTTCTGATCGTAGACGACGAGGTTATTGAACACCCCCATCATCGGCATGATGACACTCACCGACCCTTCTTCGTGGATCGACATGCTGGCGGGGCTATCGCGATGCGTGATGCGCAGGGTGCCGCCCGATTTCTGCGCCAGCGCCGGTCCGGCGCCGAGCAACGCGCAGACCACGGCCGCAATGAGGGGGCGTCGCGTCACAGCAATCTTTCTCCTTACAACATGCTTTCAT
Organism: uncultured Alphaproteobacteria bacterium; assembly: GCA_963778385.1. GTDB lineage: Bacteria > Pseudomonadota > Alphaproteobacteria > ATCC43930 > CGMCC-115725 > DATARH01. The sequence continues at coordinate 472,413 of CAVZUA010000002.1, forward strand.
CATCCTTAGCACGGTATCGGCACGCCGGGCCGAGCGATTGACGCAACGCGAGCATTCGCCAAAATCCGTGCTACGATGCCTGTCAATCCGCGCGGCGCGGATGGACCGGCGACAAAAGGAGAATGGCCGATGAGCGTTCAGGGCATGAACCATTTCACGGTGCTGAGCGACGACCTCGAGACGACTCGCAAGTTCTATTGCGACCTGCTCGGCTTCGAGGTCGGCGACCGGCCGAACTTCCAATTCCCGGGTTACTGGCTGTGGGTCGGCGACCAGCCGATCCTCCATGTCATCCATCGCAACCAGCTGCAGGAGCACCGCGCCGGCGTGATCGACCACATGGCATTCACCGCGACCGACCTGCCCGCCACCGTCGCCAAGCTGGACAAGGCCAAGGTCACGTGGGAATTGCGGCGGCTGCCGGCGGAAAGCGTGCGCGGCGGCACCTGGCAGCTGTTCTTCGATGATCCGCATGGCGGCAAGGTCGAGTTCGATTTCGACAAGTCGGAGCCAGCTCCGGCGGGCTTCCAGGCCTAGGTTCTCAGGCCGGCGCTGGGCGCGCCGAGCATCAAAGTAGTGGCACTTTGCTTGCAACGTGGGGACGGCAATGCCGTCCCCACAGTCGTGAGGTAGTCATGTCTCCGGAGCAAATTCAGCTGGTCCAAACCTCGTTTGCCGCGGTCGCGCCGATCGCCGATCAAGCCGGGCTGATGTTCTACGATCGCCTCTTCACGATCGACCCGTCGCTGCGGACGCTGTTTAAGGACGACATCACCGAGCAAAGCCGCACGCTGATGAAGATGCTCGCCGTCGCGGTGGGCGGCCTCGACAAGCTCGACACGATCGTTCCGGCGGTGCAGGCGCTGGGCGTCCGCCACGCGGGCTACGGCGTGACGTCGGCGCATTACGACACCGTCGCCACCGCGCTGCTGTGGACGCTCGGCCAAGGGTTGGGCGACGGCTTCACCCCCGAGATCGAGGCCGCCTGGGTCGTGGCCTATGCGGTTCTCGCGACGACAATGCAGGCCGCGGCGCGCGACGCGGCCTAGAAATCCGGCGACGGCAACGGCCGGGCCGGCATCTTGAGGGTCAGCGGCGGCGGGATGTCGTCGCGTTCCGCCGCCCAGCCCCAATCGAGCAGCGGCCGCGCGGCGAGCGCAAAGTCGACAATCCGCCCGACCAGGTCGGGCGATTGCATCTCCGCATCGCTGATCGCGGTGTCGGTGAGAAAGTTTTTCCAGCAGACGTAATCGGCGACAGCGCTACCTTTCGCCATGTCGAAGCCGCGCGGCAGACGGCTGAGCCGCTCGTTCTCGCAGGTCAGCGCGTAGCCCGACGCCTTCAACTGTTCGGCGATCGCCAGAAACTCGTCGGGCTCCGTCGCAACCACCCGGCGCAGCCGGTTCAGCAGCTCGGGCGGCGGATGCCAAAACCCGGCGCCGATGATCGACGCGCCGGGCTCCAGATGAACATAAAGCAGGCCCGGATCGCCCTTGCCGCCCGAACGGGTCAGCACGCCACCCTGATGCGTCTTGTAGAGCTGCTTGTTGGCGGAAAAGCGGACATCGCGGTAGATGCGGAAAATGCCGCGATCGGGATTGCCGACCAGCGGTATGCCGACCGCCTCCAGCGCCGCGCTGAGCGACATCATCAGCGCGCGAAACGGCGCCAGCACCTCGGTCTCGTAGACCGCCTTGCGCGGCTTGAACCAAAGCGGGTCGTTATTCGCCGCGAGGCCACGAAAGAATTCGAACGCCGCCGGGCGAAAGCCGGTGAAAGGGGTATTCGCTGTCGCCATCTCTCGTTTCTACCATCCCGGCGAAGATCGGGACTCATTTTTCCATTGCTCAAGCGGTCGGTGGATGGGCCCCGGCTTTCGCCGGGGTGAGGCGTCAAGAGCGGTGCGCGTAAAGCAGAAATTCCTTGTTGCCGGCAGGCCCGGTGATCGGGCTGTCGGTGATGCCGATAACCTTCCAGTCTTGCGACGCAATCCATGCGGCGACCGCCTCGCGGACCGCGCGATGCACTTCCGGGTCGCGCACCACGCCGCCTTTGCCGACCGCACTGGGGCCGGCTTCGAATTGCGGCTTGATCAACGCCACCAACTGCGCCGATGGTTTGGCGAGGGCCAGCCCGGCGGGGAGCACGGTCGCCAGGCCGATAAAGCTCGCATCGCAGGTGACGAAGTCGACCGGCTCGCCGATCGCATCGGCCGTCAGATAACGGGCGTTGAGACCCTCGTGGACCGCGACGCGCGGGTCCTGGCGCAGCTTCCAGGCAAGCTGGCCGCGGCCGACATCGACCGCATGAACTCGTGCTGCGCCATGCGTCAGCAGCACGTCGACAAACCCGCCGGTTGATGAACCGATATCGAGCGCAACGAGGCCCGTCGCATCGATCGCGAAGTGGTCGAGCGCGTGCGCGAGCTTGACGCCGCCGCGCGACACCCAAGGATGATCGCGGCCGCGCACGTCGATCTCGGTCGTGTCGGCGAGCGTCTCGCCGGCTTTGTCGATCCGCCGCTCACCGGTGAAAACCACGCCGGCCAGGATCAGCGCCTGCGCCTTGGCGCGGCTCTCGGCGAGGCCGCGCTCGACGAGCAGTTGGTCGGCGCGGCGCTTGGCGCGCATTACCCCAACCCTCCCCCGCTGGCGGGGGAGGCAGCGCGTTGCTGCAGGGGCGAGGGCAAACCCCCTCTCCCGCTGGCGGGGAAGGGTTGGGGTGGGGGCTTAAACGTCAGCGTCTCGGATTAAGCCCGTGCCGGTTGCACCGCGACCTCGCGGCCAAGCGCGGCGAGGGCGGTGGCGACGATATGCTTGGCGTTAAGGCCGGCGAGTTCGTATTGCGCGCCTTGCGAGTCGTGGTCGATGAACATGTCGGGCAGACACATCGTGCGGATCTTCAGGCCGTGGTCGAGTTGGCCGTTCTGCGCCAGATGGTGCAGCACAAAGCTGCTGAACCCGCCGACCGCGCCTTCCTCAATGGTGATGAGGACCTCATGCTCGCGCGCCAGGCGGTTGATCAGATCGGCATCGAGCGGCTTGGCGAACCGGGCGTCGGCGACGGTGGTCGACAGGCCGTAGGTCCCCAGCTCCTGCGCCGCCTTGAGGCACTCCTGCAGCCGCGCGCCATAGCTCAGCAAGGCGATGGTCGTGCCTTCGCGGACGATGCGGCCGCGGCCGATCTCGAGCGCCGTGCCCATCTCGGGCAGCGGCACGCCGACGCCATCGCCGCGCGGGAAGCGAAGCGCCGAGGGGCAATCGTCGATCGCCACCTGGGTCGAGACCATGTGGACCAGCTCGGCCTCGTCGGCGGCGGCCATCAGCACAAAGCCGGGCAGCGCGCCGAGATAGCCGATGTCGAACGAGCCGGCATGGGTCTGGCCGTCATTGCCGACCAGCCCGGCGCGGTCGATCGCAAAGCGCACCGGCAGCCTCTGGATCGCCACGTCATGCACGACCTGGTCGTAGCCGCGCTGCAGGAAGGTCGAATAGATCGCCGCGAACGGTTTCATGCCCTCGGTCGCCAGGCCGGCGGCAAAGGTTACCGCATGTTGCTCGGCGATGCCGACATCGAAGGTGCGCGCCGGAAACTTGTCGCCGAACAGGTTAAGCCCGGTGCCGGACGGCATCGCCGCGGTGATCGCGACGATCTTATCGTCCTTTTCGGCTTCCTTGATCAGCTGCTTGGCGAAGACGCCGGTATAGGAGGGCGCCTTGGAAGAGGACTTGGCCTGCGCGCCGGTCACGACCTCGAATTTCGCCACCGAATGCCATTTGTCGTCCGACTGCTCGGCGGGCAAATAGCCATGACCCTTTTCGGTCACGACGTGGATCAGGACCGGGCCCTTGTCCTTGCTGTCGCGCACGTTTTTCAGGACGGGGACCAGATGGTCCATGTTGTGGCCGTCGATCGGGCCGACATAGTAGAAGCCCATCTCCTCGAACAGCGTGCCGCCGGTCACAAAGCTGCGCGCCAGCTCCTCGGCGCGGCGCGCCGCTACCTCGAGCCGCTTCGGCAGGAAGCGGCCGACCTCACTGGCGAGATGGCGCAGCGAGCGGAACGATTTCGACGACAGCAGGCGCGACAGGTAGAACGACAGCGCCCCGACCGGCGGGGCGATCGACATGTCGTTGTCGTTGAGGATGACGATGAGCCGCGAATCCATCGAGCCGGCATTGTTCATCGCCTCATAGGCCATGCCCGCGCTCATCGCGCCGTCGCCGATGACGGCGATCACGTCGCGCGTGTCACCCTTGAAGTCGCGCGCCACGGCCATGCCGAGCCCGGAGGAGATCGAGGTCGAGCTGTGCGCCGCACCGAAGGGGTCGTACTCGCTCTCGGAGCGCTTGGTGAAGCCCGAGAGCCCGCCGCCCTGGCGAATCGTACGGATGCGGTCGCGCCGTCCGGTCAGGATCTTATGCGGATAGGCCTGATGGCCGACATCCCAGATCAGCCGATCGTTCGGTGTGTTGAAGACGTAGTGGATCGCGACGGTCAGCTCGACGACGCCGAGCCCGGCGCCGAAATGGCCACCGGTGATCGAGACAGCGTCGATCAGTTCACCGCGCAGCTCGTCAGCGATCTGGCGCAGGTCGGACTCAGGGAACTTGCGCAAATCCGCCGGGACGTCGATCTGGTCAAGGAGCGGCGTCCGGTTGGAAATTCGAGAGTTTGACTTCTGTTCCACGCGCTACGCTCCTCACGTCCGGCGGTCGATAACGAATCGCGCCACCTGTCGCAAAAGTTCCGCTCTTTGCTCGAACAAATCAAGATGGGCAACGGCCTGATCGATCAGCAGTTCCGCTTGAGCACGCGCGCGCTCGACGCCCAGGATCGAAACGAACGTCGCCTTGCCCGCTGCCGCATCGGCGCCCACCGGCTTGCCGGTCTCCTCTGCCGAGCCTTCTACGTCCAGTAGATCGTCGGCGATCTGGAAAGCCAGACCAAGATCATGCGCGTACCCGCGCAGCGCCAGCCTCACTTCATGTGGGGCTTGCGCCAGGATTGCGCCAGCCTCGCAGGCGAACGCGATCAGCGCGCCGGTCTTCATCCGCTGCAGCCGGGTGATCGCGCCCAGTTCGAGAGTTTCCGTCTCGGCGATCAGGTCGATCATCTGGCCGCCGACCATGCCCGCCGCGCCGGCCGCGCTCGCCAACGCCGCCACCAGCTCGCAGCGAACCGCGGCATGGCCGTGCGTATCGGGATGCGACAGCACCTCGAACGCCATGGTCAGCAGCCCGTCGCCTGCGAGAACGGCGGTCGCGTCGTCGAACGCCTTGTGGCAAGTCGGCCGGCCGCGCCGCAAATCGCTGTTGTCCATTGCCGGCAGGTCGTCATGGATCAGCGAGTAGGCGTGCACCATCTCGATCGCCGTGGCGACCTGCAGCGCGCTGCGCCGGGCGACGCCGAACAGCCGGCTACTCGCCAGCACCAGCAGCGGGCGCAGCCGCTTGCCGGGGGCCAGCGCCGAATAGCGCATCGCCTCATAGACTCGCGCCTCAAGCCCGGGCGGCGTCTTCAGCAGCCATTCGAGGATCGAATCGATCAGCTTTGCCGTCACCGCCGCCGCCTCTTCGACGGTAGCAGCGTCGTGCCACAGGCTTTCAGTCAACGGCCGTCTCGTCCCCCTCAATCCAGCTTGGCCGGCTCGACCGTCACCGCGCCATCCGACCCGATGACGATGCGGTCGACCCGCTGTTGCGCCTCGTTCAATTTTGTCTCGCAATGCCGCTTCAGCTGCGTGCCCCGTTCGTAGGACTGGATCGCGTCGTCGAGCTTGACCTGCCCGCTTTCGAGCCGGCGCACGATGCCTTCGAGCTCCGCAAGGGCGTCCTCGAAACTCATCGCGGCGATTTCGGCGGGCAGACCCGGCTCGCTCATAAAGTACAGACCCCAGCCTCAGACGGACATCAGCACGCGGACATGCGCCGCGGCGCTCGCGCCGAGCGCGACCAGATCATACCCGCCCTCGAGGGTCGACACCACCCGCCCGCTGGCGTGCCGCCGGGCAATGTCGAGTAGCTGCTCAGTCGCCCAGACATAATCGGCCTCTTCGAGCAGCAGCTGGGCGAGCGGGTCACTGCGGTGCGCGTCGAACCCCGCCGAGATCAGCACCATCTCCGGCGCGAATGTGTCGAGCGCCGGCAGCAGCGTCCGCGTCAAGCCGAGCCGGAAGGCCTGTGACCCGGACATCGGCGGCAACGGCACATTGACGATGTTACCGGCGACGCCGGTCTCGCCCGACGAACCGGTGCCGGGATAAAGCGGAAATTGATGCGTCGAGCCGTAGAACAGACTGCCGTCATCCCAGAAGCTGGCCTGGGTGCCGTTACCGTGATGTACGTCGAAATCGACGACCGCGACCCGCGCGAGACCGTGCACCTGGCGCGCCCGCAAGGCGCCGACCGCGACATTGTTGAACAGGCAGAAGCCCATCGCCCGGTTCGGTTCGGCATGATGGCCGGGCGGCCGCACAGCGCAGAAGGCATTATCGGCCTCGCCGGCCATCACCGCGTCGACCGCCGCCGCCACCGCGCCCGCCGCGCGCAGCGCCGCCTCGCCTGATTTTGGCGACATCACCGTATCGGCATCGATCCCGACGTGCCCCTCTTGTGGCACCGCAGCCAGCAACCGCTCGACAAACCGTGGCGGGTGCACGCGCGTCAGGTCCTCTACCGCGGCTTCGGGCGCCTCGCGGCGCTGCAATGCCGCAAACTCCGGCGCCGCGAGCGCTGCGAGCACGGCCTGGAGGCGCGCCGGCGCTTCAGGATGGTAGGGACCGGGATCATGCTCGATGCAGGCGGCATGGGTATAGAGGAGCGTCGTCATCAACCGGCTCGCAATGGCTGCCGCGGTAGTCTTACATCCTCAACGCCGGCGGAAGGCAAGAATTGCGACCGCACTCCAACCGAGAATAAAGGCGGTGCCGCCAATCGGCACAGGCCAGCCAAACTGCCGGGCACCGGTCGCCGCATGGGTGAACTGCGCGAGGCTGAACAACACGATCCCCAATGCGAAGCACCAGCCGGCGAAGGTCGCGAGGCCGCGCCGCGGCTCGCGTCCCTGCGCAAAACCGATCAGCCCCAGCAGCGCCGCCGCGTGGATCATGCCGTAGAGCGCGCCGTTGCTGAGCAGCCGGGCGGTCGCCGCATCATCGGCGAGATGCGCCGCCGCCGCGCCGGCGATCACCGACGCCGCGCCACCCAATCCCGCGATAAACAGCCACAGCCGGATCAGCATTGGTCGTTCCCCCTTGCCGCGCTCTTCGCCACCGCGCGGCGGATCACTGCCAGCGTCTGTCCGGCGACCGTCGCCTCGCCGAATTCGTCGACAACCCGGAGGCGGCCCGCTTCGCCCATCCGCGCTCGGGCGTGCGGATCGGCGGTAAGGCGGCGGATCGCGGCGGCCAGCGCCGGGACGTCGCCGGGCGGGACCAACAGGCCGGTCTCGCCATGCACCACGACATCGCGGCAGCCCGGCATGTCGCTGGCAATGATCGGCCGAGCGCACGACGCTGCCTCAAGCAGCGCCTTCGGCACGCCCTCGCCATAGCCCGACGGAAGCAGCGCGATGGCCGCACGACGCCAAACGTCGCGCACATCCTTGACGTGGCCAAGCCAGGCAATGCCCGCCTCGCACGCCAGCGCCGCCAACTCGCTCTCGCTCAGCAAATCGCGGCTGTCGGGGTCGGCCGCCCCGGCGAGCAGCAAATCGACCGCCATCCCCTCGGTGCGCAACGCACGGACGGCCGCGATCGCGTCGAGCACGCCTTTGCTGCGCAACATGCGGCCGACCAGCGCGACCGTGCAGCCTTCCGGCTGCGGCAGCGCCGCGAAATGCGTGGTATCGACGCCGGAGCCGCGGATCAACACAAGGCGCGCCGGGTCGAACCCGCAGCGCACCAGCGCGGCGCGATCTTCCGGGTTCTGGACGATCGCCTCACCGCGCCCAGCCACTAGCCACAACGCGCCGCCCAGTGCCCGTCGCCGCCACCATGCCGAGGCGCTGGTTCCGAGCCCCATGATCGCCGAGATGATCGCAGGCCGCGGACCCGACGGGAACGCCAGGCGCACTGCAATGCCGCCGAACAACGCCGGCTTCAACGCGACATGATAGAGGATGTCGGGCCGCTCGCGCCGGTAGACCCGGATAATTTCAGCGATGGCCCGAAACCCGCCGAGAATGCCGTCGCCGCGCCGCCGCCAGTCCAGCGGCACGAGGGCAAATCCTTCGCCGCGGATTTGCTCGCCGTGGTCGCGCACGCGGGTCGCGACCGTCACCGCGAACCCGGCATCGTGCGCCGCCCGCGCGACCGGCAGGCGATGCGAGCAGAAATACCAATCCTCGGTGACGAGAAAGAGCAGCTTTGGTGGTTGCGCGGGATCTGCCACGACGCTGGACCGTCAACGCGCCCGCCGGCCCGGCGCCGGGTGCGAGAGCTCATCAGACCGCATGTCCCCCTCCCCCGAGCTTGACGGGCTTGACCCGGGGGCCCGCGCCATTATTGCTGCTGGGTAGAAGACGTGGGCGGTCGGGTCAAGCCCGCACCGAGGGATATAAATGGTCGGACAAGCCCGGCCGGGGGAGCCGCAGGACATCGTGGCACGCATCCTGGTGACCGGATCGGCAGGATTCATCGGCACGGCACTGTGCCCGACGCTGGCCGCGGAAGGGCATAGCGTTGTCGCCGCGCTCCGCCATGCCGCATCGGTGCCGCCGCGGATCAAGCCCGCAATCGTCGGCGACATCACCGCCGCGACCGATTGGAGCCATGCGCTGCGCGGTGTCGACATTGTGATCCACCTCGCCCAACGCGCCCATGCCGGGCCGGACGCGGCCGCATTGGCGATGGAACCGCCCGCCTCGGCGGCGCTTGCTCGGGCGCTCGCCGAGGCCGGCGGGCGGCGCCTAGTGCTGGTGAGCTCGGCCAAGGCGATGGGCGAGACGACCGCACCGGGCCGTCCCTTCCACGCGAACGACGAGCCGCGGCCGGAAGACGCCTACGGCCGGACCAAGCTCGCCAGCGAACGCGCCGCGACGCAAGCCGCACGCGAAGCCGGTATCGAGCTGGTCATCGTCCGGCCGCCACTGGTCTATGGTCCTGGCGTGAAAGCCAATCTCGCGGCGCTGATGCGGCTTATCGCGAGTGGGGTGCCGCTACCGTTCGCCGCGGTCGACAACCACCGCACCCTCATTGCCCGCGACAATCTCGTCGAATTGCTGGCAGTCGCCGCGGTCCACCCCGCGGCCGCCGGCATGATCTTGCTGGCGCGGGATGATGAGGATTTGTCGACCCCGGCGCTGATCCGTGCGCTCGCCGCGGGATTGGACCGCGAAGCACGGCTGTTTGCCGTGCCGGACGCGCTGTTCGCGGCATTGTGGCCGCTCCCCGGCTTCGGGTCACGGTTGGCGCGGCTGACCCAGTCGCTGCAGGTCGATGACGGCGCAACTCGCACCGCGCTCGGCTGGGCGCCGCGCATCCCGGCAAGGGCCGCGCTTGCCGCGATGGCGCGGGCATTTGCCGCCGGCCTGTAATTTTTGCCGGCGCCGCATTATATCGCTGGACCGATCACGATTCGCCGAAAGTCCCGCCGATGCCGAGCTTTGACATCGTCTCCCGCCTCGACCTCGCCGAGGTCGACAACGCGATCGCCGGGATCGACCGGGAGATCACCACCCGTTTCGACTTCAAGGGCAGCAAATGCTCGGTCAAGCGCGACCAAGGAGCGATCACGCTGATCGCCGACGACGACCTTAAGCTGAAACAGCTGCACGAACTGCTCAAGGTGCATTTGACGCGGCGCAAGGTCGACCCCGGTGCGCTCGACTTCAAGCCGGCCGAGAAGGCCAGCGGCAACACACTGCGCCAGTCGGTGGTGCTGCGCCAAGGGGTCGATGCCGACCTCGCCCGCCGCCTGGTGCGCGAGATCAAGGACAGCAAGCTCAAGGTGCAGGTGGCGATCCAGGGCGACGAACTGCGCGTGACGGGCAAGAAACGCGATGACCTGCAGGAGGCGATCGGCGTTATGCGCGGCCTCAAGATCGAACAGCCGCTGCAGTACCTGAACTTTCGCGATTGATCCGCCGCCCGAATTAGGACAGGGACGGATGGCCCGCGCTTGATCTTCGCCGCGCCAGCTTCTATCTAACGCGGGCCTCCGCGTCCCCTTCGTCTAGAGGCCTAGGACACCGCCCTCTCACGGCGGTGGGGTAAAAGCAAAATCAACAAGTTACGGACCATGGTCCTGAATAGCACCCTGAATAGGCTGCTGGCGGACCCCTGACGATCGGGCCTCTAAGCCCTGCGTTCCGGCCTGGCTGGACCGGCCTCCGGGGCATCCGCTCCCCCCACCCCTCCCCGACCGCGCGCCTCTAACCCATGGATGGTGGGCGTACCAAACGGCGCATTTTTTATCTCGGAGGGTCGATCCAGCGGAGCGGCCAGTCGACCGTCTCCGTCACCGAGGGGACGGATCGTTCTGCGCCGGGTTGTTGACCCCCGGGGTCCAGCGGTTGCGTGATGCTACATCCAGAAATGTAGCATCAGAGTTCGGTGACCCAACTGGGTCACCTGGTAGCAAAGGTCGCCCTCGTCGGCCGGCTGGATCAGGTGCCTGATTTCGGGCACCTGACTGCCCCCCTGGTCCGACAGTGCGGGCGATGTCAGATTTCGATTTCTGGCATCACGTGTCGTCTCGGAGGTTTCCCTATGCCTCACGCCATCAGCCCGCCGGTTGGGCTGACCTCGGTGAAACAGCTACCCGGCCGGTTCGTGCGGATCACGAGCAGCCGGGCGCTCGGCCTATGGCACGACAATGGGGTCCGGTTGAACCGGGAATGGCAGGCGCAGTCCGATCTCAAGCGCGAGCGCGACGAAAAGTTCTTTACCGGCGCGGCCGCGCATAATCGCTGGCCGGCCCTCGGTCAGTTCACCTGCCGCGCGATCGTGGGAGGTAGGCGATGCAGCCGGATCACCATCATCGAGACCGGTCATCAGCGTTGCCTCAAACACGCCGGACCCACGGCGGCCCGTGCCTATCGCGAAAACTGCCGCAAACTGTTCGAGAGCGGCCGCCTCCCGGCAGCGAAATGGTTCAAGGACGAAGAGCGCCGGATGCGGACCCGGATACGCGATCGCCAGCGGCGCAAGCGCGACGGCTGGCTACTCCCTGGTCTGACCTTGCGCTTCCCGTCCGGGATCGAGGCGCGGTTCCGGGGCGACGCGGCGCTCGTGCTGGGGGGCCAGTCCTGGGACCAGGTGCCGGATTATCATCGCGACCAGCTGCGCTGGGCGTGGCGCAAGTTTGCGCTGGATCGCCAGAAGCCCACGGCATGGGACGCCAAGAGCAGGGCGATCGTGCTCGACCTCGCCTCGCGTGGTCCGGTCGACGCCGACGATCTCGCGCACGCCACCGGCCACGAAACGCATGTGCTGTTTGTCGAGCGCCGATGCACGGCGTTCGAGTGGCGGTCGAAGGTGTCGGAGGCCGAGATCGAACGCGCGCTGGCCGCGCCGGCCGAGGTGCAAAAGGCGATCCTGCGGCGCGGGCGGGATCAGCGGCCCAAGGGCGCGGCATCGGACCAGGGGGGTGGGCACCGTCCGGCGCGGGCGAGGGCGACGACCGAGACGAGCGAGGCCGAGACCGATCGATTGCTGCTGCTCCACGGACGCGACCTGCGCGCCGTGCTGGCGCAGGTGCCGGAGCCCCGCTGGCTGAAAGTGCTGCGGGCCTACGATGGTTATGCCCGAAATCCTACCGGGCAGACGCACCGGGCGTGGATGGCGGCGCGCAGCGTGGCGAGTATCTAACCCCCCGAACCTGCGGTGATGCGGGCCAGCGACTATCAAGTTTATGGCCGCCGCTATCAAGCGCGCGTGCCCAACAACCCCTATCTTCCTGGCATGTGGATGACCGGCGGCTAACGGAGTAGCCCGGCTTTCAACCTGCCTGTCATCCGACCGCGAGCGAGCGAAGCGAGCGGGAGGATGCCGGCCTTTGGGCCGCCAACTGTGGCACGACACGACTACCGCAAGGAACATCACCCTGGGAAACATCATCGGTTTCATCCATCTCGCATGGATCATTATCACCGATCCAATCGGCGCACTCTCCGCGCTCGTCTACAACGTGCAGGGCTATGCGATCGGCCTTGTGGCGCTGGTCGTGCTGTGCGGGATCGTCATGCTGATTTGCGAAGGCGTCACACGCCTGCGCCGGGTGTGGCGGGAGCTGTCGGGGATCGTGCCCTGAGCCTCACCGTGCGCGGCTTGATCGCCGCGCGCGTCAGCCACCGTGGCGTTGCGCCCGCTGCCGACGTACTGCGGACACGCACGATCGCCGACAGCGCCTGCCGCTCTGAGACCGGCTCTAAACAGCGACAGTTCGGACCTACTGCGCCACGCTCTAGTCGCGTGCTTTTACGTCGGGGTTGTCTGGGTTTGGACAAGATACCCGGACACCAAAAACCCTTATGCCTCTACACCTTGCCAGGGTTGTCTTGGTTGTCTGGGTTTTTTCTATTGAAAGAAAAAAATATAGAGCAGGTATTAGGCCACAGTTTGTTGCCCCACATCTTGTGTATCCATCCAAGAATATCCACCCAATGACCGCTCAAAACCCTGAAAACCCTGAAAACCCGGACATGGCATTAAAATAAAAGGGATTTTTCGCGTCAGGTAGGCGTCAGAACCCGGACAAACCCGGACAAACCCGGACAAACCCAGGCAGAGTCCGGATACGCACACTGACGGCGCGTGCGAAAAAACCGGGTGCCGGCCATCAAACCGGGATGCTGGTCTTCTTCTTAAACGCAGCTTTTGCCGTCGGCAAAGGACCGAGCGCATAGCCCCAGGGGCGCGGCTTCCGAACCAGTTCGCCGCCGTAGCCAATCCTCCGTTCCCCGACGACCGCGTCTGTCAACCGACAGAGAACCGCGCCAGTCGACACCATGAACCGCCCGAACGCTTCCCGCGAGCGGATGCGCCGCGGCTGGCGGCTTAGGGCGTATTTCTCATAGCTGCGATAGAGGATTTCCGTGCTCAACTCATCATGCCACTGCTGGAAATAATCCTCCTGCCCGCACGCCGAGGCCCAGACGTAACCGCGCGACAGGCAATCCTTCAACCACGCGAGATCGGTTTCCAGCGAGATATCGCGCTGGTCGATCAGCGCGGCGGTCACCGGGTAGTCGAAGACGTTGAACCCGGTCAGATCCATGTGCAGGAGGTCATGCAACATGGCCTCGGCGCCGCCGTTCTGCAGCTCGTCGCGGATCGCCGCGAAATAGGCATGGTCGCCGATCCGAGCCCCGCTCACATCGAACACGCACCACCTGCGGCTGTCGGGCCCGGCCGGGATGACCCACCGATTATTCGTCGCCATCATGACATGGGCGCAGTTGCGTCCCTGGAACAGCGGTCGGTGCTTGCCGTTGTAGGCTTGCCCGGGCTCGGTCGCGAGCGACTTCAGTTTGTTGACTGCCGCCCGGTCCCCGGCGAACACGGCCTCGTCGGCGAAGACAAAGACGCGGCCGAACAGATGATCGTTGAAGCTCCCGGTCAGGTGGTCCGCCGAGCTGACATAGTAGCCATGGCCGCCGGCGATCCGCATCAACACCCAGCCGAAGGTACCTTTGCCGGCGCCTTCCTCGCCGCGCAGCACAACGACGACCTGCCCCACTTCCCATGGCAGCTGCACCAGCCGGGCATTCCACTTCATCAGATACTCGTCGACCGTCGGATCGCCGTTGGCGATCACCTCGCGCATATGCGCGCGCATTAGGGACCAGTCGCCCTTGACCGGCCGCACGCCCCACCCCTGCCAGCGGTTGAACTGGTCCGGGCGATGCCGTCCTTGCGGGTCGAACACCTCGCCGCCATCGTATTGGCGTCGGCGGGGGTGGCCGAACCAGACGATGCCGGCGGGAGCCGTAACGTCCTTCCCCTTTTCGTCGATCGCCACCACTACCCGTCGGTTGCCGTGCAAGGCTTTGAAAGAAGCAGGCGAGTGATAGCGATAACGGGGGTGGCCTTCTTCGTCGGTGTCCTCTTCGAAGATCGTTGATTTGCCGTCATTCACCACGAAGAACCGTTCGTTCATTTTTCGCATCATCATGTCGACTTCGGGGCGGTGATCGAGCGGCCCCTTGTCGACTGGGCCGCGGGTCTCGGGCGATGGCGTCTTCTCCTTCGCCGTGGCCTCGGCGATGCGGATTTCAGCCTCGCCCCAGTCGATCAGGCCGTCATAGCCCGAGCCTGCGACCAACCCCATCTCAACCTGCTCGCGGGTGTTGTCCCATACCCGGTCGAAGATCACGCCGGCTACGGCCCGCAGCTGAGCCAGCGTCAGCCACTCACCGGCCCGAACCGCGGTGACGATGCGCAAGGGCTCCAGCTCGTGCTCATCGATGAAATCGAGCAGCAACGGCGAAGGGACCCGGGCCGCGCCGAGGACCGCCCGCGCCTGGTCGTGGTCATCGGGCCAGTAATGCCGCCCGGCGTCCCTGAGCTGCGCCAGGCGCTGCGGGAGGCCCCCGCTGGCCCGACCGACCAAGGCGATCCAGTCGGTCACGTCATAGGCCAGCCGGAATACCCGTCCGTGGTGGGCGTGCGAGTGGCAGAAAAACCCGGGCTCGCCGGGCTTCCGATACCAGATGGCGCGGTTGTCGCCGCCTCCGTATGACGGTTCCAGCGGATCGGCGGCGGTCTTGCCGTCGATCGCCGCGACATTTTCCAGGATCTCCGAGCCCGAACGCCAGTTGCCGTCATCGAACCGATATTGCCCGTCAACATCGAGACGCCCGCCATCGACCGCGGTGAAAGCCAAACGGCGCGCTTCGTCACGCGGCACCCCGGCCGCCACGGCGCGTTCGACACGGGCGGCGATGTAAGTCTCCCGCTCCCGGTCGGCGTCCGGTTTTACCGCCGCCTCCAACTCGGTGGCGATGCGGTCGTACTCCGCCTGCTCGGTGTCGTTCAGGTTTTTCAGCTGGTGGGTGTTGAGGCGTGGTCCTTCTCGTACCTGTTCCTGCCGGTACTTCACCACCAGTTCCAGGTGTTGATCGAACAGGATTGGGTGCGCGTCGTACCACAACCGCGAGGCGCGGCCGCTGGCCGCCAGGTCGATCAGCGAGCGCAACTCGCACGTGCCGTCCTTGGCAATCCGGTTGAAGCCATAGCCGGCCAGCACCAGCCTTTTGACCAAGACTTCGCAATAGCGCGGGATGTCGGCGCCGTCCTCGGCGACGAAGAATAGATGCTTAGCCCCGGTCGGCAGCATCTCCTTCGTTATCTTGTTCCGAACGCCAGCCGAGCTGCTTGGCTTGGCGTAGTAACCCGCGGACTTGAACTGCGGATCGATCGCCGGAAGCACCGCCTGAAGCAAACCACCGGCCTGCCGGTGCTTCTCCTGGATCGCGGCGGGCCAGTCCTTCGTGTCTTCGTCCAACTCAAGCAACGCCGGCTGGCCTGCCGGATAGGTGAAGCACTCGCGCCCGCGATAGACCGGCCCGTCACCTGCCAGGTCGCGGTTATTCGGCGGCAGCGCCTCCCACTGTTCTTTGAATATCACCTGGCGGCAGGATGCGGTTCCCGGCAGCGGGGCTGTGATGATTGCCTGGTTCGATTTGAGCGAGCGCACCTTGTCCCGCAGCGATGCAAACTCGCGGGCCGGATCGAGCCCGGCGCGGATCGCCCGCGCCGATGATGAGTTGCGCGCCGCATCCAGTATGTCGATCGCTTTGCCGTCCGCCGATGCCGAAAAGCCCTTGGTCAGCAACCGACCGTCGAAGTTTTCAAGGACCGTGAACTGCACGCCGGCTCCCGCCAGGTCCTGATCCGCATCAGCCGCGGCGAAGCTTGCGGCATCGAAGGGCCTTGGCTGGCTCATGCGAGCCGCCAGGCCGCCGTCGAGCTTGTCCAGCTGCGGCTTCGTATCCGGTATCGACGCTGTTGCGGTCGCAATCATGGTGGCGGTCTCCCTTGAGACCGTCCACAGAACTGGCGCGCGGCTCGCTGAGGCACTATCTACGGCGAGGGCCGGAAAACCCATCGCGTTGAAGTCAGCGCCGCCCGCGTCCAGTACCTGCGGGCGGCGTTACTTTATCGAGTAGCCTGTGTTGGCCGTGGTCCCGCGGTTGGTCCTGCGCAACGTCTGTTCGGGGACCAGTTGGCTTACCGGTGCGGGTTGATTGCGCCCAGATGGCGGGGCGATCCGGCCGGTACCGCCAAGAGCGGCCACGTTCTGCATCCAGGCGTTCCAGTCTTCGACCAAACAGTAGATCAACCGCCCGATCGTGAAGGTTCGGGGGCCTTTGTTCTGGGCGATCAGGGCTCGCATTGTGCTTTGTGGGATTTCGTTTGCCTCGCACAGACGTTCGAGGCGTGCCCCCACCGCTGGTCCCAGGTCGGCTTTCCGGTTTGGTCCCGGTATCACGCTTGCCGGATCATTGAATGGGACAAGCTCGGCGAGCTTGTCCTGACGCGCGGCGCCCATCATGCGGCCTCCGTGTTCGAGGACCAGCGCGGCCGCAGATCGGGCTGCGGCAGTTTCAGGCCGGCGCGGGCGTATAGCCCCGCGGATTTCACCCAGGCCTCGTACCGGCCGGCATCTTCAAGATCGACGTACTCGGTATCGCCGATTTTGACGACTAACGGCCGGTTCTGGTCGGCCATCAGATGATCGCGACGCATCCCTGTCTCGTGCAGGTACGCGTCCAACTCTTTCCATTGGGGTTTCATGTTTGCCCGGTCTCCCTGGCTTTTGACCGGGCAGATATTTATGACATTTTCAGCGAGACCGGGTGCGGGCTAATCGGGGTGATTAAACCGCACGACAACCACCACAAAGTCGTTCAGGCTCGACGCGCGGCAAGCACCTTTTCCGGGTCCAACCCCTGCACGTAGCCGAACATCTTCCCGAGATCATCGTCCTTGATCTCGGCCCATAACGCCGCCTGGTCGCTGGACAAGAGCCGGCCGGCGCCCAGCGCCTTTCCGATCTTCTTGGCCATCTCTCGTTCCTCTGGCGTGACGCGCTGTGACCAGTCGCGGAACTGGGCGTATGTGGGGCCGATCGGCAGATCATCTTCCAGATACAGTTTCCGGGTCTTTCCCGCTCGCTTGCTCTCGACGATCACACGCAGGACAAACCGGCGTATCAGGTTCAGATCGACCGGGTTGAAACCCTTCTGCCCTGACCCGGTGTCCACGGGACGCGAAAGCTGACCTTCCTCCCCGTTGAGCTGGCGCAGCGTGTCGGCGCCAGCTACGTCCGCGAGGTCGGGGATGCACAGGGACCGTATGTCGACGAAGAACCGCCCCAGCATCATCAGCCTGCGCCGATGGTTGGTCGCCGGATCGTCGGGCTGATTATCGAGATGCGCTACATGGCGCATCATGCGGTTCCGCACCGTGTCGCCGATCGCCAGTTCCGCAACGGCCATCCCCGCCCGAAGTACCGCATCTTCGGCCTCGGCGATCGCATCGGGGTCGCCTGATGCTTCTGCGTCTCTGACGGCTTTGCGCGCCTCGGACAACGCGAAGCCGCGCCGGAGCTGTTCGGCGTCGAGCCGTTCGAGATCGTCATCCGTCATCAGATGTCACCAACCCAGTTTCCGGTCCGCGGCGTCGATGACCAGCTTAATCACCTGAGGGACGCTCAGGGGCGACACGTCGACCAAAAACTGCCGGATCATCAGCAGCGCGCGCCGCTGCCTGGTCCTGTCGTCTTGACCCAGATCATCGTACGGCTCGATTTCCCGCCACATGCGGCGGCGCAGCTCGTCGCCCAGCACCAGTTCCGCGACGTCCCTCGCCGCCTCATACAGCGCCGCCGCGTTGGCCGCGATGATCTTGTCGGAGTCGCCCGATGCTTTGGCGTCTTCGAAATATCGGCGCGCATCGATCCACTCATCGACACGCCGGTACACCTCGTCACGGAGCCGTTCGAGGTCGTCTTTCTCCGTCATCAGTCCACCCCCACAGGTCCGACCATCAGCACGAGCATGGCATCAGGCATCGGCAGCGAAATTTTGGGGAAGTGTGATCAACGTCACGTTGGATCTGCGCGCCCCGCGTTATATCGGGACCACGAAGGAGGGGAGACGTGCCATGGAAACTCTGAGCAAACGTACCACCTGGGCAGTCGGACTTGCTGCCCTTGCTCTGACGTTCGCGGTGTTTAGCGGTTGCCTTGCCCTCGGGGAGAGCTGCACGCCTCACGTTCGGTGCAGTCTTCATAGCGGAAACGTAAGTTGCACATCCGAAACCGAGAAAGCCGTCTGAACCAAGCCGGCTTTAGGCCACCACCTTCAACACCGGAGGGGATTTCTCCGCTTCAAGCAGCCGGCGCAACCGCACCGTCGTCGCGTCGGTGGCGGCGATGTGCCGGGCGTAATGCCTTTCGAGCATGACGCCGCTGCTGTCGACCAGCGCGGCGACCTCGCGCAACGCCATCCTGCCTTGGAGAAGGAGGATGATGCGGTGATGCCGCAGCGAGTAGAGCGTGATCGCCGGGTCGAGGCCGGCGGCACGCACCGCCCTGCGTACCAGGCGCGTCCACTGATCTTTGTGCCAGCCGATGCGGCCGACCTCGCGCCAAACGGTACTCACACCCCCCGGGACAAATCGCTCGCGGTCGAGCAGAGAAAAGTCCTGCTCCATCTTCGCGGTGTGGAACAACAAACCACTGTTGCGGTCGAGCTGCCGCGCCACCCGATCGGCCAGGTCGCTGCCGATCGGGAAACCGATGCCTCTCCCGGTCTTATGCACGCCGGCCCGGCCCTTGTTCGAGGCCGGGATCATCAACACGCCGCCTGGGGTGTCGAGATCCTCACGGCGGCAACGGGCGAGCTGCGAGGGCCGGGTGCCGGTGAGCGCGAGCACTTCCATGAACAGCGCCAGGTCGGCGTCGATCGGCTGCATCGCGTCGAGCAACTGGCTCACCTCGGCCGGGCTCGGGATCACCTCGCGGGTTGCAGGGGCTTGGCGCCGGGGCATCATCGCGGCGGAGAGGCCGTCGCGGATGATAGCCTGTGGGGCCTTCGCATGGTGCAGAGCGGCGCGCAATACGCCGCGGATTTTGTCGACGCGACCTTGCGACAGTGCGCCACCGGGCAGCTGCCCCAGCCAGTTATTCAGGAGTTCAGAGCTAAGCTCTGCTACCGGCAATATCCGGAGCTGTTGCGGCATGTGACGGTTCAGCACAGTCAAGGCCTCACCGGCGCGGTCGGCTTGCCCCAGGCGCTTCTTGGTCTCGATATAGGTTAGCATGGCATCTGCTACGGTTGGACCGCCTGACGCCGCCGCTCGACGCTGGCCCCTCGGCTGCATAGTCGCATCCGGATTGGCCTTTACCGCTTCGGCCCAGGCTTGTGCTGCGATCGCCGCTTGCTGATAGCTCAGCACGGCCACGCCATCGGCCTTCACCGGCGGATCGTCCGCGGCACCTAAGCGCGTTTCGCGGATATCGTTGCCGGGGAGCGCGAGCCGGGCGAACCAACGGCCGGTGGTGTCCTGGGGGCGTCGCAGCCAACCAACTCTCAGCGATGGGTATAGTGCGCGCCAGTAGGGCGAGGCTTTGGGCGGTAGACCCCGCCTGCCGGAGAGGGTATTTATCGGTTGATTGCTCACCGGCCGGGACATACGGCAGCCTTTCAGTACAGTTCAGAGAGTTCAGAGCTACTCTGAATAGGTACTGGCGGAAGCCAGCGGGTGCAAGAAGAAACCGGCGGAAAACCGCCATTTATTGGCCTCGTCCCCTTCGTCTAGAGGCCTAGGACACCGCCCTCTCACGGCGGCAACACCGGTTCGAATCCGGTAGGGGACGCCAATCATTACAATCGCTTGCTGTCCTGGATCTCAAAGCTTCTGCCGCTTTTCTGCCGCGCAGCTATGGACGACTGTGGACGGTATTGTGGCGGAATGTACAAGAGCGTCCACCCTGGGGCCGGATGCAACGGCTCCTCGTGGAAATGAAAATCTCGATTTCACTCGCATCGGTGGCGGCTTTGCCGCCGCGACCGAGACGGCCGTGGATGACTTTCAAGGGGGCAACGGGCTGATCATCGATGGGATTGTAGGCCCGGTTACCTGGGCCGCACTGCCCGCCGACCCGATGCCCCCGACGCTTTCGCAGGGCAGCAGTGGCATATCTGTGTTCGCGCTGCAAAAGAGTCTAAAAACCTATGCCTGGCAAACCCGACAGCCGACCCCCTTGCGATAGACGGATCGTTCGGACCACGCACCGAGTCGGCGGTCAAAGCCTATCAGTCGGATCGCGGCACTGTAGTCGATGGCAATGATTGCACCCGGTGGGTGCCGGCCGGCGTGGCCGGGGCTACGGCTCGCATTTCTCGCCGGTGTCACCACCGCATAAGTCGGCCCCATGAAGGTTCTCGCGCGGCAACCGGCTTGGTGAGCTTTGTCGGCTGTGCCTCGAAGTCAGCGCAATGGAAGCCCGGTGGTGCTCCTTATCTGAGCGCCTCTTGGTGGTAGGACGAGGTCCTTGTGGGTGTAGGCGACTCTGAGCGGCCGTAGCTGGTAGCGGATTTGGGCTGTCGGAGAATGAGGTCGTGTCCCTTGGGGTGGTGTAGGAGCTGTGGGTAAGTAGCCCGCCGCAACGACCGCCATGAGTCTGGCGGCGACGGGCTACTTATCCACGGCGGTGGTCATCGCAGGACATCGGTAGGGTTTCGGTTGGCCCCTTCCACCGAACCGAGGACCCGACGATGACCGACGAGATGATGAGCCTTCAGGCGCTTTTGGAGAAGAGTTCGGATACTGATCTGCTGCGTGAGATGATCGGCTTCGCCGCGCAGCGTTTGATGGAGCTGGAGATCGAGGGCCGGACTGGCGCGGGCCACGGCGAACGCAGCATCGATCGGCTCACCCAGCGCAATGGGTATCGCGATCGCGATTGGGAGACGCGCGCCGGGACGGTCGAGTTGCGCATCCCGAAGCTGCGCAAGGGCAGCTACTTCCCCGGCTTTCTGGAGCCGCGCCGAATGGCGGAGAAGGCGCTGACCGCGGTGATCCAGGAAGCCTACATCCAAGGCGTCTCGACGCGCTCGGTCGACGAGTTGGTCAAGGCGATGGGGATGACCGGCATCTCCAAGAGCCAGGTGAGCCGGTTGTGCGGTGAGATCGACGGCAAGATTGCGGCCTTCCTCGACCGGCCCCTGGAGGGCGAGTGGCCCTATCTCTGGCTGGACGCGACCTATGTGAAGGCGCGGCGCGACGGTCGCATCGTCTCGGTCGCGGTGATCGTCGCGGTCGGTGTCAACGGCGACGGCAGGCGCGAGGTGCTGGGCTTGGCGATCGGCGCGTCGGAGGCCGAGACCTTCTGGACCGACTTCCTGCGCAAGCTCGCGCGGCGCGGTCTGCGCGGCGTCAAACTCGTCATCTCGGATGCCCATGAGGGGTTGAAGGCCGCCATCGCCAAGGTTCTGAACTCTTCGTGGCAACGCTGTCGCGTTCACTTCATGCGCAACGTGCTGGCCCATGCCGGCAAACAGGGCCGCCGCGTCGTCTCGGCTTTCATCGGCACCGCCTTCGCCCAGGACGACGCCGAGGCTGCCAGGACCCAGTGGCGACAGGTCGCCGACCAACTGCGCCCGAGGGTCAAGAAGCTCGCCGAGTTGATGGATCAGGCCGAGAGCGACGTGCTCGCCTACATGAGCTTCCCGCCGGCGCACCGCACCAAGTTGCATTCGACCAATCCGATCGAGCGCGTCAACGGCGAAATCAAGCGCCGCACCGAGGTCGTCGGCATCTTCCCCAACGACGAGGCCATCATCCGGCTCGTCGGCGCCATCCTCCTGGAACAAAACGATGAGTGGGCGGTTCAGCGCGCCCGCTACATGACGCTGGAAACCATGGCACCTTTGAGCGACGATCCCTTCGTCAAGCTGCCCGCCGTGGCCGCCTGACAAAACCGGCCAACCCTGCCGGAGACCTGGAGCGACCCCGCGCTCCTACACCACCCCATGGGGCACGATCCGGAGAATAGAAAAAGATTGAGCCGTTCAAAGTTCATGACCAACTAGCCAGATATGCAGGCGAGCGACGAGCTACTGCACAGCGTTACGGTGTGGGTCACCGATATCGGCACGCAGACGGCGCTGCTTCCCTCGGAAGCGGCCCGCGCCGCCTTTCTTGCGGAACGATGCGGCGAAATTGTGCAGGAAGCACAACGGTCTGGAATGGACGAACCCAGCGCGCTGATTTTGGCCCGGTCCTGCGTTGAAGGCGCCGAGCGGATCATGCGCGAATTGCTGGCTCGTGGCACGCCGGTAGCGGGAGGGCGAGCTTAGACTCTCCCTTGGAAAGCTCCTAAAAACCCCGGTCGGACCGCCCTTGTTGACAAAGTTTCCGTTCGGGTCTTATGTCGGTTTTGGCGCTCTCGCGCGGAGAGTGCCAACATTAGTCTTTTAGCATGCCAGGAGGTGTTCCATGGGATTCCGTCCCTTGCATGACCGCGTGCTGATCCGGCGCATCGAGCCGGACGAAAAGACCGCGGGCGGCATCATCATTCCCGACACCGCCAAGGAAAAGCCGATGGAGGGCGAGGTCGTCGCCGTCGGTCCCGGCGCTCGCGGCGAGGACGGCGAGATCCAGCCGCTCGACGTCAAGGCCGGCGACCGCGTGCTGTTCGGCAAATGGTCGGGCACCGAGGTCAAGCTCGACGGCGAGGAGCTGATCATCATGAAAGAAGCCGACATCATGGGCGTCGATCGCCTGACCGTAAGTGCTAGGAGGAACCAAACATGGCTGCCAAGGAAGTCAAGTTTTCACGGCGACGCCCGCGACCGGATGCTGCGCGGCGTCGACATTCTCGCCAACGCGGTCAAGGTGACGCTGGGCCCCAAGGGCCGCAACGTCGTCCTCGACAAGTCGTTCGGCGCGCCGCGCATCACCAAGGACGGCGTCACCGTCGCCAAGGAGATCGAGCTCTCCGACAAGTTCGAGAACATGGGCGCGCAGATGGTGCGCGAGGTCGCCTCCAAGACCAGCGACCAGGCCGGCGACGGCACCACCACCGCGACCGTGCTGGCGCAGGCGATCGTGCGCGAGGGCGCCAAGGCGGTTGCCGCCGGCATGAACCCGATGGACCTGAAGCGCGGCATCGACATCGCCGTCGATGCGGTCGTCGGCCGACTCAAGCGCGCTCGAAGAAGGTCTCGACCAACGAGGAGATCGCCCAGGTCGGCACGATCTCGGCCAACGGCGATCGCGAGATCGGCGAGATGATCGCCGAGGCGATGCAGAAGGTCGGCAACGAGGGCGTGATCACGGTCGAGGAGGCGAAGAGCCTCGAGACCGAACTCGACGTCGTCGAGGGCATGCAGTTCGACCGCGGCTATCTCTCGCCGTATTTCGTCACCAACGCCGAGAAGATGATCGCCGAGCTCGACGAACCCGTACATCCTGATCCACGAGAAGAAGCTCTCGGGCCTGCAGGCGATGCTGCCGCTGCTCGAAGTCGGTGGTGCAGAGCGGCCGGCCGCTGCTGATCATCGCCGAGGACGTCGAGGGCGAGGCGCTGGCGACGCTGGTCGTCAACAAGCTGCGCGGCGGCCTCAAGGTCGCGGCGGTCAAGGCGCCGGGCTTCGGCGATCGCCGCAAGGCGATGCTCGAGGACATCGCGATCCTGACCGGTGGCCAGGTGATCAGCGAAGACCTCGGCATCAAGCTCGAGAACGTCACGCTCGACATGCTCGGCCAGCGCCAAGAGGGTGCGCATCGAGAAGGAGAACACGACGATCATCGACGGCGCCGGCAAGAAGGACGACATCGAGGGCCGCTGCACGCAGATCCGGCAGCAGATCGAGGAGACGACCTCCGACTACGACCGTGAGAAGCTGCAGGAGCGGCTGGCGAAGCTCGCCGGCGGCGTCGCGGTGATCCGCGTCGGCGGCGCGACCGAGGTCGAGGTCAAGGAGCGCAAGGATCGCGTCGACGACGCGATGCACGCGACCCGCGCCGCGGTCGAGGAAGGCGTCGTCGCCGGTGGCGGCGTCGCCCTGCTCTACGCGATCAAGGCGCTCGACAAGCTGACCCCGAGCAACCCCGACCAGAAGGTCGGCATCGACATCGTCCGCCGCGCGCTGCAGGCGCCGGCGCGGCAGATCGCCGAGAACTCCGGCACCGACGGCTCGATCATCGTCGGCAAGCTGCTCGAGAGCAACGACACCAACTACGGCTACGACGCGCAGAAGGGCGAGTTCACCGACATGGTCAAGGCCGGCATCATCGACCCGACCAAGGTCGTGCGCCATGCGCTGCAGGACGCCGCGTCGGTCGGCGGGCCTGCTGATCACCACCGAGGCGATGGTCGCCGAGAAGCCGGAGCCGAAATCGGCGATGCCGGCGATGCCACCGGGTGGCATGGGTGGTATGGACTATTAAGTCGTCGCCACGATTACCCGAACCTGCCCGCCTGCGGTTTTCTCGCAGGCGGGCAGCCGGAAGGAAGTGACATAGCAATAGCCGTTGGTCCCGCTAAAAAATGCGCGGGGCAAACCCAGTACACGCCGGGCGATACGTTTGCCAGCAGTCCACTTGCTTTAGCTGTCGGCGGAAACTGGAAATGGCCGCAAGCTCCGAACATGACATGACTTTTAATCAGTAGGTCTCGGGTTCGACCCCCGACGGGCTCACCATAAAATCAATTATTTATGGAATATGGATCCAAAACCCACGAATTTATGTCCGCGTGGTGTCCGCAAATTCCCGTTCAAATCCGCGACCTGTTCCTGGGCGCAAATCCCGGCCTTGTTCCGCCCTCACGGCGGCAACACCGGTTCAAATCCGGTAGGGGACGCCAATCAAATTGTATCCCTATAAGATCCTGAATAGTAATCATATTTTTGAGTATCGAGAACCGCGTGCTCCTACTAGCGCTCCCACCTATCCTCTCCCACGCGGTGACTGCTGCGAACCTGCCCAGGTCGAGGCAGCCATTGCCAAGGCCCCGGCGCTGCGCATGGAGATCGTTAAGCGCAGCGATGACGGGAGCCGCTACGGGTAGATGATCGAGGTCGGGAAATTCCTGTAAAGACGGCCGAAGTTCCTCGACCGTTTGGCATTTTCGAGACCGCTCACGCCACGCAGCAGTGAAACCGGAGCACCATCCTACGTTAAGCCCGCGTAGACTGCCTTCTCATAGTCGTCAAAGAGCGCCAGAGCTTTGCGACCTCCGCCGCAGCTCCGACGAAGGTCCGTTCATTGAGGAGGCAGCGATGAATGCGAACGGTTTGGTCGTAATGCCGGGGATGGGGCCAGCGTGGTCGATGGAGCCGGGACGGAAATCCGTCCTCAAGCTTCAGAACGAAGACACCGAACAAAGCGTGATGATGTTCGAGGAAACGGCGCCAGTCGGCACCGTGACCCCGACGCACCTTCATCACGACAGCGATGAGGTGGCCTACGTCCTGAGCGGGGAGATCACGTTCAAGATTGGCGACCAGATCACGGTCGGCGGGCCTGGAACTAGTGCCTTCATGCCCCGCGACGTCCCTCATGCCTGGAAAAGCACTGGGGCCGAGACCGGCCGCGTGCTGTTCCTCTACATGCCGGGTCGTGCTGGCGGCCTATTCGAGGAGCTGGCGGGCCATACCGAAATCTCCCCGACGCTCGATGATGGCGAGTTTGTCAGGATCGCGGAACGACACGGCTGGGAGATTGTCGGTCCGCCGCCTTTCTGAATTTCAGCCAGTGTAAAATCCGCACCGCTCCACGAACTGCAATCGGCGGTTCGGTCTCGATCGTTCAGGACGTCGGAAAACGGCGCGTAGCCGCCGATCACTGCCGGGCCGTCGAAGGTCTGGTAACTGATCCGACACCGGCCGCTCGCGTTGATGGCGGCGACGGCTCAGTTGCCCCATTCCGGCGCATGCCGAAGTCGGCCGGGAGATGATCCCGAAAAAATAGGAAACCACCGCGTTGGGCTCCGTTCAGCTATGATCGTTGCTGGCATTGAGCCGAGGAGCTGGCATGAGACGCCGCGATATCATCGCTCTCCTCGGGGGCATTGCGGGTTGGCCGATCGCCGCTCGCGCGCAGCAAGCTCCGAAGCTACCACACGTCGGATTGCTTCACCAAAGCTCCCCGAATCAGGGTATGCGCGCTTCAAACAGGTTCCGAGAGGGCATGCGGTTGCTGGGCTGGATCGATGGCCAGAATGTTGCCATCGAAGATCGCTTTGGCGATTACGACACGGCACGGTTGTCCGCAAATGCTGTGGCATTCGTCGCTGCCAGGGTTGACGTGATCGTCGCCTTCAGTGGGACGCCGGCCCGTGCCGCGCGAGAGGCGACCTCGTCGATCCCGATCGTCATGGATACGGGCGATCCGGTCGGGCAGGGCTTGGTTGCCAACCTGGCGCGTTCCGGCAACAACGTGACGGGGCAGTCGCTCATGCGGCGAGACATGGCGGCAAAGCAGCTTCAAATGCTCAGGGAAGCGCTTCCGGAAGCTATCAAGATCGCCGTGCTTCAGCAGCCGGATTACAAGCTTCACCTGGAGCAGACGGCGGAAATCGAGCGCGCCGCCGCCCGGCTGGGCGTTTCGGTGGCCGCCGTGCCGATCGGCATGCAAGACCTACCACATCTATTCGAGGACATGAAGAAGGCCGGGGTAAATGCTTATCTCGTGCTCAACGAGCCGCGCACCGACGTGGTGCGCGTGGAAATTGCCGCGTTGGCCTTACACCATCGCCTCCCCGGCATGGCGCAGGACCGCCGCTACGTCGAGGCGGGAGGATTGCTCTGCTATGGGGTGAACCTGGACGCCGTGCATCGACGGGCCGCGTTCTTCGTCGACAAGATCCTCAAGGGCACGAGCCCCAACGATCTCCCAGTCGAGCAGCCAATCGAGTTCGACCTGTTAGTCAATCTGAAGACCGCGAAGGCCCTCGGTTTGACGATGCCACAATCGCTCCTCGCCCAAGCCGACGAGGTGATCGAGTAAGCCGGGGAACCGCTTTAGGTCGATATGATCGGTTAACCGCCCGCGCCCGAACGGCACGGCCGACCGCCACCATGCCTTCGGCAAAGGTCCGTTGATTGAACCGAAAACAATCGCTCATTGACTGCCGGCGCGGGCGTTCCCGCCCCATTTCGGCCCTCGCTGCAGCTGGCGAGCGGTCTCGCTTTGTGGGGCGGCTGCTGGGTGCAGACGGTGTATTCTTCGGACCGCTGAGGGTGCGCCGCCTGCGGGTGTGTCTAGCCCTTATTACCGCGGCCAGAAGGGCCACGCACCCTGAACAAACCGCCGCTTCGTAGAACGTTACCCGAAACGATTGGTAATCGAGGTTTTAACCTGCCACGCTGGCAGATCGGTGCCACCGACCCAGGCTCAGCACCGGCTGAGAGACGCGTGCGCGCTCCCGCCTAATGGCAAAAGGAGCGCGCGATGATGCACTCCGCTCAGCATCACCGGGAACGGGCCGTCTATGTGTGGCGTCTTGCGGGATGGGTTTCAGGCCCCGCTCTGCGCAGCAGATAGAAACCGTTGCAGGCGGATACGACCAAATCACCGATAATCTGGACAAACCGCTAGCAACTCTGCCCGAGCTTCCGCGCTGGAAGCTACCGGAGGGCTCAATGAGACACCGCTGGCTAGTCTGGATTGCGCTGCTCTTACTCGGTTCGACCCTCTTCGGTAGCGCCGACGCCGGTCAAAGCGATTTTCGCGTCACGCTGATCGGGTCCGGCAACCCCATCCCTGACGCCGCTCGCTTCGGTCCCGCCACACTGGTCGAACGGTAATCAGAAACTCCTATTCGATGCCGGACGCGGCGCAACGTGCTGTCGGAACAGCGTGAGCATCCCTATAACGACACCGTCCCGCAGTAGCGGCACACCAAGGTTGGTCCGTATTCCTCCAACCGTCGAGGATTGCGGCAGCCCGTATTCCGGGTCGGCGGTGATATCGGCGATGTGTACGACATCCCCCTCCAGGGCTACCCGGCCAACTGTTGTGTCCCTGCCAGCTACAAATTGCCTCTGACGTAGAAACGCTGAATATTCTTCGATGCCGTACCTCGCGTAGAGCGCCGCATAGCGGAAGATATCAGCCTCGCGCAGCGCTATTCCTGAGCCGTCGGCACCGCATAATTGCGCAGCGGTCTCGACGAGCGTGTCGAGCACCGGCTGAAGGTAGAACGTCGAGCGACTGATGACTTTGAGCACCTCGCTGGTTGCCGTTTGGTATTCGAGCGCGCCTCGCAGGTCCTCTGTCCGCTCGCGCAGATCGCCCAGCAGCCGCGCGTTCTCCATCGCGATGACCGCCTGGGCCGCAAAGTTCTGGAGGAGCGCGATCTCCTTATCAGTGAAAAGCCGCACTTCCCGGCAAGCCGAGGCGATCATCCCGATCAATGCGTCATCCCGGCGAAGCGGCACAAACAGGACTGTGTGGATGCCCTCTTCTTCGGCAGCACGGCTAAAGACGTGATGATCGATCAGCGCCGCATCGGCAATCTGGACGAATGGCTCGCCGGCGAGTAACGGCTGCATAGCCGGGGAGCCGAGAGCGGGGTAACCTTCCTTTAGTACGCCAGCAAAACGTTCCGATAGCCCGTGGGTCGAGACACCGCGGAATTTCTCCCCGTCGTACATTTCAAGGCTCCCGCACGCGACGCCGAGCATTCGCCGGCCCACCCGGTTGTCAGCGCCAGAAATGGACGTTCGCACCGGCCTTGTCCCGGTCAAAGTCGGTATGAAGTGGTAAACCGGCATAGCGACCGCGGGGCGCGGCTGAAAGCTGTGTCGAGGTAAGTCTTCCCCTAAACACAGTCAGGTAAAAACAGGTAAAAAAAGTAACCCTTTACGAACCAGCTCGATGGGCAACTGTAGCCGCCTGTATGTGCACGACAGCTGCAGAACCTCACAGACTGTTCACTTCGGGTCGACCGCTCTGATCGATCGTGGAACTCGAACGGCCGCTTGCGGCGGATATTGTTGAAAAAGTCGGCCAGCGTTTATCTTTTGAAATATTATATCATTATTAATAATGGTCTAAGTTACATTTATTCAATGAGGCTTGTGTCTATCAAATCATTATTGCTCAAAACGGCCCGAATTTTTCCAGAGACGACTTTTTCAACAATATCGGCGCATCTGCGTCGTTGGTGCTCGTCGCGACGAAGGTCGGCTTACCAAGCCGATACCGGACGCTCAGTCTCAGCGGCGGGAACTACTCAAAAGTGCCCCAAAGCGGCCGTCTGCCCGGATCCAGAGGACCGTACGCTGGCTTCGCGAGAATGATCAACTGGAGCGTACGTGGAGTGTGACGGACGAGGTGCTGGCTACGGTCGACACCCCGGAAGCGGCGTTGAGGAAATGACAACCTTCGGATCCAATTCGGCAATTCCCGCTATCGTGTTCGGATCGTGCACCGCTTCCACGTGTTCAGAACTTGCCAGCGTCGTGGCTCGTCGTTTTATCGCGAACCGAAGTCGAGGACCGCCTTGATTTTTGCGGCCAATTTGGCCGTGAGTACCGGCTTCACGACGAGTTCGACGCCGGGGTCGAGGCGACCATTATGCATGATCGCGTTGCGCGCGTAGGCGCTTGTGAAGAGGATCTTCAAATCCGCCCGATGCTGGCGCGCCGCATCCGCCAACTGACGTCCGTTCTGACCCCCGGGAAGACCGACATCAGTGAACATCAATCCGATCGAAGGATCGGCATCGAGCAACCGCAATGCTTCCGCACCGTCGCGGGCTTCGACTACACGGTAGCCTAGTTCGCGCAGGCCCTCGACGCTGGTTGCGCGAACATCGTCATTGTCTTCCACAGAACGAGGATTGTCTCGTCCGGCCGCGCCAACGGTGGTGGTGCAAGTGGTCGCTCCGAGGTTTCGCTCTCCTCACCGCCCGCATGACGCGGGAGGTACATCCCGCCGCCCGTCGTGCCTTCGCCAAGTTCGCTGTAGATTTTGACGTGCCCCCCGGACTGTTTGACGAAGCCGTAGACTTGACTGAGGCCCAGCCCGGTACCTTGGCCCACCTCTTTGGTCGTAAAGAACGGTTCAAAGGCCCGCTCGATCTGTTCGCTGGTCATCCCCGTTCCGTTGTCGCTCACGGCGATCAAACCATACTGGCCCGGCACCACATCGGGATGGTGGGCGACATAGGACTCATCGAGATAGGCGTTCGCGGTCTCGATCGTCAAACGGCCCCCATCCGGCATCGCGTCGCGGCCATTGACCGCCAGGTTGAGGATGGCATTT
>CAVZUA010000003.1:0-123448 GCA_963778385.1 uncultured Alphaproteobacteria bacterium
CGCATGACGGCGTGCCGTTTGCCGACGCGCTGGGCCGCCTCCGGGGGATTTTCGAGGAGGTGCCCGCCGACCGGCGCGACCAGCGCTGGCGCGTGCGCTATGCGGACATCACGCGATGCGTCGACGACATCTACCGGAAGGAGGCGGGCAAAGCCGAGGATAACGCCGCGGAAGCGCCGCAACCCAACGGGAAAGGGCATCCGTCGCCTTCGACGCTGGCGCTGGTCGATCCGGTTACGCTCTCCGGCGTCGCGGTGCCACCACGCCGCTGGCTGGTGCCCCTCTGGGTGCCGCTGGGGCGCGCTACCGGGCTATATGGCGCGCCCGGCGAGGGCAAGACCCTGCTCGCGCAGATGCTCGCGACAGCCTGCGCGATCGGGGCGTTATGGCTGGGCCTGCCAGTGCGGCGCTGCAATTCGCTGCTGATGTTCTGCGAAGACGATTTGGACGAGATGCACCGGCGGCAGGAGGACATCAACCGCGCCTACGGCTGCACCTTTGCCGATCTCGGCGCGATGCGGTGGTTGCCGCGTCTCGGCGACGACAACACGCTGATGGTGTTCGACAACGGCCGCGCGAGCCATACCAAACTGTTCCACGACCTGCTGTCGGCCGCGAAGGATCACCAAGCCGAGCTGGTGATCGAAGACACTTTGGCCGATGTCTTCGCCGGCAACGAGAACGATCGCGGCCAGGCGCGCAGGTTCACGCAGGAGGCGCTCGGGTTGCTCGCCCGCGAAACGCAGGGGGCGGTGGTCGCGTTGGCTCATCCCTCCCGCGCCGGCATCAACAGCGGCTCGGGCGAAAGCGGCAGCACAGGATGGGTCGGTGCGTTCCGCTCGTTCCTCTACATGTCGACACCGCTCGCGCCGGGTGAGACTGAGCCGGCCGATCCGGACAAGCGCCTTTTGACCCGGCGGAAGGCTAACGCGGCCCGGCGCGGGGAGCAGATCGAGTTGCGCTGGACGGATGGCGTCTTCGTCCCGACCCGGCCGCCAGCGACCGGCATGCCCAACTCGGTCGAGCTGCTGCGCACCGCCGAGAGCGTGTTTCTCGATCTGCTCGCCAAGACCACAGCCGAAGGGCAGTACCTCAGCCACAACTCCAGGTCAGGAAATTACGCGCCGCGCGTTTTCACCAAGCGGCCGGATCGGGGGCGGTTCAACAAGGATAGTTTCGAGCGCGCAATGCAGACCCTCTTTGCGGCGCGGGCGATCGAAATCGTGCCGCGAAAAGCCGGCGATCGACATTCCTACGATGTGCTCCGGGTCGCCGCAGCGGTGCCCGAAAGCGATGTCGCGGGGGCTGCGAGCGATGCGGGCGATGCGAAAAGCGGTGCTACCGCTTTTACGGATTGTGCAGAACGTGAGGGTGCGGACAACGTCAAAAGCGATGCTACGGGTACTGCTGCGGACGGTGCGCGGACGGTGCCAAAAGCGAGGACGCGGAAAGCGAGGGTGCGGGCGGTGCGGGCGACTGCTGCGCGGGGTGCGGGCGGTGCGGGCGGTTGCTAATAAGACATTGATATTGCCTTGCGGGCGCAAAACGCGGGCGGTTTGCGGGCGGTGCGGGCGGTTCGCACAACCCTTTGTTTTTTCTGCTTTCGGGGTGCGGGCGGCGCGCGGGCGCGTCAACCCCCATACCCCTATAGCGCTCGCGGGGCCGCTAGAGGCGCCCCGCGGCGCTTGTTGAAAGAGGGGCAAGATGCCAATCCGACCTGAAAACCGGGACCACCGCCCAGCCGACCGGCGCCAGATCAGAGGCCGTATTCTCGATCGTGCCGGGCATCGCTGCGAATGGTGCGACGTGCCGAACCACACGCTCGGCGGGCGGCTTCCCGATGGGCGGTTCGTGGCGGCACTCGGCGCACCCAAACGTGGCGATTGGGCGCTCTGCGGCGACGGCACGACGTCGGTGATGCTGCGCGTTTTTCTCGTTTTGACAATCGCCCATCTCGATCACCAGCCGGAAAATTGCCATCCGGAGAACCTGCGGGCCCTATGCCAGCGGTGTCACATCCGCTACGACGCGCCGATGAAGGCGGCCGGCATCAGACAACGCCGCGCGGCCGAGCTGCGGCACGAAGACGGCGGCACGGTCCCCAGCGAGGCCCTCGCCCAAGCCGCGGGCGTTCCGACGCCTTGCTGCCGATGGCGCTCCACACGATCAGCCTCGAACCGGATCAATGACACTGGGGGGGACGGTTTTTGATTATTTCGGATCGAACCTCCAACCGGTGCCTGATCGGCCTGTTCTGAAACTACGTAATCGATTAGTGAGGAACATTCATGGTGAAGAAAGCCACATTGACGCTCGCCGCACCGGTGGGAGCCGCACTATCACAGCCCGATACGCCACCGCGACCGCTCGGGAGCTGTGGCGCCGGGCTTTGGGGCGCAATTACCTCCTCATACGACATAGCGGATGAGGGCGGGCGCGAGATACTGGCGCAGGCTTGCGCTGCGCTTGATCGCGCCGAGGCACTGCGGGCTCAGATTGACGCGGACGGCGAGATTTTCCGGACGAAAACCGGGCTGCGCGATCATCCGGGATTAAGGCATGAGCTTGCTTGCCGAGCGTTTATCACACGCTCACTGGCCCGCCTTGGCCTCGATGTCGAGGCGATTAAACCAATAGGTCGGCCGCCGGGGCGGTACTAGCCATGCCCGCAAAACGCACTCCACTGAAGCGGGCGCAGCGCACGCGGATCACCAGCGAGGCGGTTGAGGCATTCATCCGGGCGCGCGAAATCCAGGACAGCGAGGACGCCGACTGTTGGGAAGATGAAGGTGGTCGTCACCGCGAAATGCTCGATGCGATTAGCGCGTTGCACAGCGCGCTTGGTTTGAGACCGTGGGAGGAGAGCCCAGCGGAGGTTGGCGACAATCCGCGGCCGACTTGGGCAAACGATTCATGGGAGCAGGCCCAGGAACTGCGGCGGCTTCTCGAAGATGCTGCCGTGCGCTGTGTCAACCGACACTAATTAGGAAGCGGCCATCGCCTCGTACACGGATGTTATCCAAGATTGCCGCCGCGCCGGCGCCGCCGATCGGTCCCGTTGCCGATCTGTGTTCCCGGCATTATCAATCGAGCATGCCCGATAATGCCCCGTCTTTCCTCCATGAAACTGCGGCGCTCGAAATCTAGGACCGATGCCCGAGCACACGTCAAAAATGGAGTGAAAGTAATGGCTGAACAGGTTGAACCCGCCCCGTAGCGTATCGCTCTAAGGGCCCGTCCACAAATAAGCGAACTCGGTCATTTGGTTTCTGTAGATGTAGGATTCTCAGGCAGGCGAGAATACCATATCTTGTATAGATGATTGACGTTGCGGCGATTCGGCAGCGGTTTTCGGCGGTAGCGCCGTTTCTCAACGAGCGCGGTCGGCGTGTTGTCGCGGCGGCCGAAGCATCGGCTCGCAGCGGTATCAGCCGCGACGGGGCTTGCGGCGAGTACGATTGGTCGCGGCTTGCGGGAGTTGTCTGCGCCTGAGGAATTGGGCCGGATACGGCGCCGCGGTGGTGGCCGCAAGACGGCGGTGGCGCAGGATGCGACGTTGCTGAGCGACCTCGGCGCCTTGGTCGAGCCAACCTGTCGCGGCGATCCGCAGTCGCCGCTGCGCTGGACGTGCAAGAGCGTCCGGCGGCTGGCAGAAGAGCTTCAGGCGCAAGGCCATCGGGTTGGTCGCACGCTGGTTAGCACCCTGCTCGATAGCATGGGCTACAGCCTGCAAGGCAATCGCAAGACGCGTGAGGGTGATAGTCACCCGGACCGGAATGCGCAGTTCGAATACATCAACGGCGCGGTGGGCGCGGCGCTGGCCGAGCGTCAGCCGGTGATCTCAGTCGATACGAAAAAGAAGGAATTGGTTGGCGATTTCAAGAACAGCGGTCGTGAATATCGTCCGGCGGGCGATCCCGAAAAAGTCCGGGTGCACGACTTCCTGATCAAGGAACTCGGCCGGGCGGTGCCGTACGGCGTCTATGATCTGGCCGCCAATGCAGGCTGGATAAATCTCGGGATCGACCACGACACAGCGGCCTTCGCCGTCCAGAGCATTCGCCGCTGGTGGCAGGAGATCGGTCGAACGCGCCATCCCAATGCCACGCGACTGCTGATTACCGCCGATGGCGGCGGCAGCAACGGTTCACGCGTGCGTTTGTGGAAGCATGAGTTGCAGAAGCTCGCCAACGAACTCGACATCAACATCGCCGTCCACCACCTGCCGCCGGGCACCAGCAAGTGGAACAAGATCGAGCACCGCCTCTTCTCGTACATCAGCCAAAACTGGCGCGCTCAACCGCTCGTCAGCTATCGTGTCATCGTCGACCTGATCTCGGCGACGACCACAAAGACCGGCCTCACCGTGCGCTGCGAGATCGACGAGACCCTCTACCAGAAGGGCATCACTGTCTCCGACGCCGAGATGGCGGCCATCAACATCATCCGACACGATTTCCACGGCGAATGGAACTACACTATCGCGCCAAACTCAGGCTAAAGCCGAGCGTTAGATTGCGGACAGGTCCTAAGCCTCAGCTCGCCTTCTTCTTCCGCATGTCGTCGACGTATTGGATCATCTCGACGGTCTCGGCGTAGTCCTTGTGGGTGACCGGGACGAATTCCTTGTCCTTGGCGTCGGAGAGCTTGTCGAACGCGGCCTTGTCCTTGGCTGGCGCCTCGGCGAAGGCGGTGTTGATCGCCTTTTTCAGGTCGTCGGGCAGGTCGCTGAGATAGGCATAGGGCGAGCCGGGCAGCAGGCCGGACTTGAAGATGATCCGGAAGTCTTCCTTTTTGGCCATGCCCTTGGCGGCCATGCGGGTCAGGTTCGAAGTCGTTGTCGGCGTTCCACCAATTCGCGGCGCAATCGACCGTGCCCTTGTCGAGCGCGATAACCGCGTTCTCGTGGCTGCCGGTGACGATCGACTTGGCGAAGAAGCTGTCGACGTCGATCCCTGCCTTGTTGAGAAAAAAGCGCGGCGCGTTGTAGCCGGAGGTCGAGTTCGGGTCGACAAAGCCGATCGTCTTGCCCTTGAGTTCGTGGATGTCCTTGTAGGGGCTGTCGGTCTTTACATAGATCACCGAGTAGTAGCCGATCGCCCCGTCATTGTTGCGGGTCGTCACGAACGGCTCGGTCTTGACCCCGGTCAGATAGGCTTTCGAGTATGAGGCCGGGCCGTAATAGGCGATCTGGATATTGCCGGCGCGCTGGCCCTCGATGACCGCCGCATAGTCGTTGGCGACACGCAACTTCACCTTAACGCCGAGCGTCTTTCGACAGGTACTCCACGAAGGGCGCGAACCGGTCGCTGACGCCCGACGCGTTCTCGGCCGGGACGACGGCAAAGGTCAGCTCCGGATATTGGCTCTTCCAGTCGGCGGCCGCGCGGGCGATGCCGGTCGTCGCCAGAAGCGCGGCGCCCGACAGTAGCAAGTCACGGCGGTTGAGCATCTTCCCCTCCCTCGATTGCAGCAAAATGGGTCGATCGATGCGCCGGGCTAGGCCGCCGGCTGTCCGAGCGCGGCAAACGGCG
Organism: uncultured Alphaproteobacteria bacterium; assembly: GCA_963778385.1. Lineage (GTDB taxonomy): Bacteria > Pseudomonadota > Alphaproteobacteria > ATCC43930 > CGMCC-115725 > DATARH01. The sequence continues at coordinate 5,535 of CAVZUA010000003.1, forward strand.
CCTCGGCATGACGTGGCGCTTCGGTATCACCGCCCGTCGTGATGCCATAAAGCTCGCGCGCGGCGGCGTCGGTCAGCCTCGCCGTCGCGCCGTCGAAGACGACCTCACCGGCCGCCATGCCGACGAGCCGGTCGCAATAGGTCCGCGCCGTTTCCAGCGAGTGGAGATTGCAGATCACGGTGATCCCGAAATGCTTGTTGATGCGCTGCAACGCGTCCATCACCACGCGCGCGTTGTGCGGGTCGAGCGAGGCGGTCGGCTCGTCGGCAAGCACCAGCTCCGGCTCCTGCACCAGCGCTCGGGCGATCGCGACGCGCTGCTGCTGGCCGCCGGACAGGCTGTCGGCGCGCTGCGCGGCGAGCGGCGCCATATCGAACTGTTCGAGCGCGGCAAGTGCGACGGCCTTATCGGCGTCGGGCCACCAGCTCAGCACCGCCCGCCATGGCGGCACCGCCGCGAGCCGGCCCATCAGCACATTGGTGAGGACGTCGAGCCGGCCGATCAGGTTGAACTGCTGGAAGACCATCGCGGCGCGGGCGCGCCACTGGCGCAACTGCCGGCCGCGCAGCGCGGTGACGTCGACGCCGTCGAACAGGATGCGGCCTTCGGTGGGGTCGACGAGGCGGTTGATCAGGCGCAACAGCGTCGACTTGCCGGCGCCGGACCGGCCGATCACCCCGACAAAGCTCCCCTGTTCGATCTGCAGCGAGACCCCAGCAACCGCATTCTTCGCGCCGAAACGGCGAGACAAGCCCTCGATCGCCAGCATCAACAAGCCTGCTTTGTGGTCCGTCCGAGGACGCCAAGGGAAGCGCCAGAAGAGGATATTGCGGCCCCGCTTTCGGCGGGCCGGCCGGTTCTTAGCAGGCCAATCACGACTTTCCGGTTACGGTTTTATGGCATTGCCGTGACGGTTGAGGCCGGCGGCGATCTTCTCATCGGGAAGCCACCGAGCCGGCCCGCAACGCGATGATCTCAAGGAAATTGCAACCGTTGTCGGTGATGCGCCGTATAGACCGGGAAGTCGCATAGGCATCGCCATTTGGCGCTCCAAATGTGGCCGACAAGCTCCGACGGTTCGTCAGTGTGGGAAGAGAGGGTGAGTGCGGCAAGGCTTGCCCCCGCCGACCGAGCGGCCGCACAATGGACACGGCATAAAGACAGCATGCAGGACCGGCCATGAGCAACATCGGTTTGAACGGCGATATTGAGCGAAGTCACATGCTGCTCAACGTTCTCGCTGTGTGCGTCGGGCTCGGCCTCGCGTTCCAGGTCGGGCACTTCATCGAACACGCCGTACAGTTCGCGGTGTGGATTGGCGGTCAATTCCAATGGGTCGCAACCGCGTTTTGCGGTCGCGACATGCCTTATATGTCGCCGCCGCTCACCGCGATGGTGCGCTTTGCGGGCGCAACGGTATCGCCCCAGGCCGACGCTCCCCGGCAGATGATGCTCGGCATGGAGGTCCTGCATCTCATCGGCAACGGCCTCTTCTTGGCAACCATCGCCGGCGTCCACTATCTGATGCCGTCCAAGTGGGTGCGTTGGGCGCTGTATATCGAGGGCGGCCATCTGTGCGAACACCTCGCCCTGACGCTCACGGCGTACTATGTCGGCAAGCCGATCGGGATCAGCACGCTGTTCGGGCAGGCGCCCTATTATTTCGGCAAGAACGGCGCGGTCGGCTATCGCGTGGCCTGGCATTTTGCGATGAACTTATTGCCGATGCCGTTCGTAATGATCGGCATGATGAAGCACAAGGCGATGGTCTCGCTGGACTTGGGTCGGACGTTCGTCGCGACCGCGGTATAGCGGGCCGCAATCGCCGAAACCCCATCCCCCGACCGGAAGGCAGGTATGCCGTGAGTGCCCGTGCGATGAGCATCGTCCATCGAGTGGTCATCATGAGCAGCGTCCTCAGCGCCGCCGGGATGTGGTTCCTGCTTCGCGAAATATCCGACGTCAGCGGTACCCAGATGGCGCTTTTCATGCTGTTGCCCGGCGCGGCCGTGGCGACGGCGTGTTATTGCGTCTGCATGGTCTTCAACTGCATGGGCCGTCGATAACCTTGACTGCGGCGCGGCGAAACTTGCCCGCGCTCCGCGGGGCGGGCGATTTCGCGATGCTCGATTAGCGGCCGGGCACCCGACAAGGCGGGCTCCGTCCCACTCGAATGACGGCCGATTGCAATGCCGTCATCGCCGCGCCGCCCACTGTCTCCAGCGCTCGAAGAAACACCGAAACCGTCCGGCGATATCCTGCGTATCGACAGTAACGAACGCGCGATGCGGCGCCGCGGGAATTTCTGCCTCGCGAGCGAGCGCTCAAGTGCGGAGATGCAGAAGATTGCGTCATGCCGCGCAACGTTTCTTTGCGACGACATGACGAGATGAAGAAAAGGGTTTACGTCAGTAGATACGACTCGACTTTCGTAAAAAGATTCAGTCACATTGGGTTTTCTAATCTCCGATACTGATGTCAAAGGTGGAAATTTGATCGGAAATTGACTGCAAATTTACGGCAAATCGTCCCTAAATCGACTATCACGACAAACGAGACGAGTGTATTTCACCAACGGCGTGTGCGGCGTATCGGAGGTCGAAAGAGGATGTCGAGCAACCCCGGACGGCTCAAGCGGAACGCCAAAAGATTGACCGCGACCGCGATATTGGCCTCGGCGGTTCTGGTGTTTCATCTGGCCAACATTCCGGCTGTCGCCGACCTTTCTCAGTTCCAGTTCCCCTATTCTTTCTCACGCCATCCGCTGCCGGAGGTTGCCGGGCCGGAGCAGCGGTCGTTCCGCCCGATGCATCCCGAGTTCGAGCACATCACCGCCTTTATGTCGACCCTGGGCGCCGGGGCGGCGCTGGCCGACATCAGCGGCGACGGGCTGCCGAACGACATTTGTTACGTCGACACCAGGACCGATCAGATCATCGTCGCCCCGGCGCCGGGGACGGGCGATCGCTACAAGCCGTTCGCCCTCAACCCGAACCTGCGCGAACCGCTTTACACGCGCACGACGATGGGGCCGATGGGTTGTTTGCCGGCCGATGTCGACGAGGACGGCCGGACCGATCTTCTCGTCTATTACGCCGGCCGGACGCCGATCCTGTTTCTTTCCCGCCCGAAGAATGATGACGATCCGCCGTCGGCCGAGAATTTCATCCCGGTGGACATCATTCCCACCGGCGACATCTGGGTGACCGGCTCGGCGACGTGGGCCGATCTGGACGGCAGCGGGCATCTGGAGCTTATCCTTGCCAACTACTTCCAGGACGGCGCCGACATCCTCAACACCGCCGGGAAAGAACACGTCTATCTGCCGAATTCGCTGGCGACCGCCGATAATGGCGGCGGCCCGCGTATCTTCCGCTGCATGCCGCAGACGGTGAACGGCGAGAAGACCGCCGGCTGCACCGAGGTCGGCAACGCTCTGCCGCAGGGGTTGATGAAGGGCTGGGGCCTGGCGGTGGGAACGCAGGACCTCGACGGCGACCTCTATCCCGAAATCTATATCGCCAACGATTTCGGTCCGGACCAGCTTTTGTGGAACCGGTCGACACCGGGCCGTATTCGGTTCGAGCTGGTGAAAGGGCCGCTTTCCCTACTGGAGCGGACCCAGAATTCGCTGGGTCGGGATTTATTCAAGGGAATGGGGGTCGATTTCGCCGACGTGAATGGCGACGGCATCCCGGATATCGGCGTCAGCAGCATCAGCGAGCACGAGCTGATGGAAAGCCATCAGGTATTCGTCAGCACCGGCAAGTCCGACTCGTGGGCGCGCGGCGTCGCGCCCTATATCGAGCGCGGCGAGGAACTCGGCCTGATGTGGAGCGGCTGGGCCTGGGACATCAAGTTCGCGGATTTCGACAATAAAGGCTGGCCGGATGTCGTGCAGGCCACCGGCTTTCTCAAGGGGACGGTCAGCCGCTGGCCGGAAATCCAGGAAATCTCGATCGCCAACGATCTGGTCCTGCCGTTGGCGAAGATTGGCTGGCCGTGGCTGATGCCGGGCGACGATGTGGCCGGGAACGACAAGAACCCGTTCTACGTGCGGACCAAGCCGGACGGCCGCTTTGTCGATATCGCGAAGCAGATCGGCTTTGGCGAAGACCAGGTGAGCCGCGGCATCGCCATCGCCGATGTCGACGGCAGCGGCAGGCTCAGCATGGTCGTCGCCAACATGTGGGGGCCGTCGACCTTCTATCGCAACGAGTGCTCGCCGTGTGGCAAGGCGCTCGAATTGTCGGTGCGGCTGCCGGTGTCACCGCAGGCCGGACAGTCAGACCACGGTAGTGCCGGGCTATCCGGTTAAGTCGCTGCATACCCGTCCGGCGATCAACGCCTCGGTCGAGGTCACGACGCGGTCCGGCAAGCATCTCATCGCACAGGTCGACGGCGGCAACGGCCATTCCGGCAAGCGCAGCCCCGACCTGCATTTCGGTCTCGGCGGCGAGAGCACGCCAGTGACCGTCGAGGTCAAATGGCTGGCCGACGGCAAGGCGCGGCACGAGACGTTCCAACTCGATCCGGGCTGGCACACCGTGATCCTTGGTTCGACCCCGATCAAGACGGGGGCGGTCGAACCGGCGATCCGGTCGGCCTCGGCGCAATGAGTCAAGTAGGAGGGTTCCCCCGTGGCCGGACCAGCGTTGTCACCCGAAGAAATTCGCCTCAAGGCGTTGAAGCGCTTCGCGCTGTCGATCACCGTATTGAACATTCTCGGCCATACGGTCCTTGGCTTCGAAACCTCGGTCCTGCAGGTGCTCGTCGCGGTCGCCACGACCTATTCGGTGGAATTGATCCTCCAGGCGATCGGTGACTGGAGCCAGGGCCAGCGCCCGGCTTTCATGGGTAACGGGTTCCGCGGTCTGGTGCTCTTTCTGCTGCCGGCGCACATCACCGGCTTCGCGATCTCGATGCTGCTATTCGCCCATGACGAGCTGCTGCCTTACGTACTGGCCGCCGCCGCCGCCATCTGCTCGAAAGCGATCTTCACGGTCAATGTGCGCGGCAAGCCCCGTCACTTCCTAAATCCGTCGAATATGGGGCTGGTGGCCTCGATCCTGATTTACCCGAAGATCGGTCTCGCGGCGCCGTACGAATTCACCGAGCACCTGTACGGATTATTGTACCTCGTCTTGCCGGCCTTCATCCTCTACACCGGCTCGCTGCTGAACGGCAAACTGACGAAACGGATGCCGTTGATCTTCGCCTGGGTCGGGGCCTTTATTCTCCAGGCGGTTGTGCGGCACCTCCTGTTCGGCACATGGCTGTCGGCCAGCCTGGCTCCGATCACCGGCGTCCCCTTCGTCATCTTACACCTTCTATATGGTGACGGACCCGGCGACCTCGCCAAACAGCACGCGCGGCCAGATCGTCTTCGGCATGTCGCTCGGTGCGATCTACGGGCTTCTGATGATCGTCCATCAGCCATTCACGCTGATCGTCTCGTTATTGATCCTCTGCGTTTTCCGCGGCGTCATGCTCTACGCCTTCGAGCACGGTTTCATGCCGAAATTGCGGGCTTTCCTGGACGGCGACCCGAGCCCGCCGCGGGCGACCGCGGATGTTGCTCCGGCGGAGGGAGCCCGTGCTGGCGCTAATGCGCCCACGGTCCGGCAGCCCCTGCCGGTTCTCGGAGCCGAGTGACATGTTCGGCACCGCGCTCGATCTGGCCATCCGCTGGCGGATGAACGGGATCATCAGTTCCAACCAGCGGGAGAGCAACAATCCCGCCCTCGTCCTCGATGTCTATCGGCATTTCCAAACCGGCATCCGCGCCGGGCTGAGCGGCGCGGATGAGCCGAAACTTGCCACTCTTGAAGCGGGCGTGCCGTGGCGGCGGCGTCTCTTCTTCTGGGAAGGCTATGCGTTCGGTGTCTGCGCCGGCCATGCGTGCATGGGGCGCTCGGGCAACCCATTCGCGAATTACCGGGCGCCGGGCTTCCGTTTCATGTTCTGGACCGGGTTGGGCTTCTGGAACGGCGCATCCAGGCCGTTGCCGGCGGTGTCCCTCGACCCCGCGCGTTGGGCGGCCATTCCCGAGTTCGCGGAAGAATACCCGCTTATCCTCGGTGGCTCGTCGTTCGCGGTGATCGCGCAGACGTCCGACGTCAGCAAAGGACGTCTGGAAGCAATCGCCGGTATTCGCAACGCGGCCGATCTCGACGGCGTTTATCTCGGGGTCGGGCGGGCGCTCTGGTTCCTCTACACCCGCAATCCCGCCAAACTAGCGGCAATCCTGGATGCCCATCCCGATCACGCCGCGACGATCGCGCGCGGGCTCGGCGTGGCCATCACTCTGACCCAACTGGATACGCCAGAACGGGTGCTCCACGATTTTGCGGCGATGCCGAGCGTTTTCTGGCCGGAATTGCTGGCCGGCAGCTTGATGGCGTTCACCTGCCTGCTGATGGACGACGCCCGCGCCGCCGATCCGCTGAGCCGGTTCCCATCGCCGCTCGATGTGCTGATCGCCGAGACTCACTCCAACATCGCGTCATACGGGGGACCCGGTTGGACCGAACGCTTCGCTGAGCTTGGTCAGCGTCATGTCGCGCTATGGGACGGCCTGCAGCCGCCGCCAGTGGCGATGGCAGCCACCACAGAGCGGGTCGCCGCCAAATGAGCCGCTTCTATGCCATCACCTACCCGATCCGCTTCGAAGACACGATGGCGTACGGGTCGCATCATTTCCTGACCAATTTCCGGTTTCAGTGCGCGGTTCGCGAGTCATTGTTCTTCGACTATCTCGGCCGCGAGTATCCGGGTTCCCGGAACGATTACGACGAACTGGTCATCCTTACCCGCGACGGCTACAGCCGTAACTTGGCGCCCGCCATGGTCGGCGAACGCGTGGCGGTGCTGCTGAGCCTGGCACAGCCGACCCGCTCCTCCATTCAGCTTTGCATCCGCACGATCAACGGCAGTGGCGAGCCCATCGCCTGCGGCTTCCAGACGCTTGTCTTCATGGATCGGCAGGGCGAACTCGCACCCTTCCCCCGCGCGCTCGATGGGTTCTCCGGCACCAATCTGGAGCTCGGCGACCGGCTCATCGAGCCTTCCTTCGCGGCCTGCGCGCTCAGTGGAGGCGCTGTGCTCGGCGCGGTCTTTCCTGATGAGATCCGTGCGCTCGGGCAGCAAATCGTGAGTGAGGGCTTCGACGGCGGCAAGCTCGTCGATCTCGCCCGCCCGCCGCCGGCCGCTCCCGTGTTCGGCGGCGACACGGTCTTCTCGTTCCCCGGCCAAGGATCATTCGACCCGGGTCTGTTCCGCGACCTGTGCCGCGATGCGGACGCGCGAGATTTGCTCGCACTGGCCGAGCCGATTGTCCAGGCGACGCTCGCGACGTCGCTGCGGCGGCTGGTCGACGGCGGCGAGGAGGAAGGCGCCGCGCTGCTCGCCTCCTGTCCGGATCTCGACCAATTCGGCATTGTCTTGACCGAATTGCTGCTGGCACGCCGGCTTTCGGCGCAGGGGATCGTGCCTTCCGCGTTGATCGGCCACAGCTTTGGCGAAATCGCCGCGCTTTGCGTCGGCGGCAGCTTCCCGCCGGAGGTCGCGATGCGGATTGTCGCGGAGCGCGTGCGCGCGCTGCGGCGGCTCTCCGGACCGGTCGGCGGGATGCTCGCTCTGTCGGTCCCGCTGGCGCGCGCCGAGAAGGTTCTCGTCGAGCTCGACGTCCGATCGACCGTCAATGTTTCCGTGGTGAACACCCATAACCAGACGGTGCTGTCGGGCCCCCGCGCCTACCTAGAGGAATTGGTTCCGGCTTTCGCCGAGCGTCGCATTGGCGCGCGCGTCCTCCCGGCTCGCTACGCCTTTCATTCGCCGAGTTTGGCGTCGGCCGCTCGCGCGCTTGTCATGGGTTTGCTCGAGCTGCCGTTCAGCCCGCCCGCGACCCCGGTCTACAGTCCGATCATGGGGCGATTTTACGACGAGTCAGATGCGCTCCAAATCGCGCTCAGCTCGCATTTGACGCGCCCGGTGGACTTCCCCACAGGGCTGCACACGCTCGTTTCGTCGGGCATGACCCGGATCGTCGAGTGCGGCGCGAGGGGCGTGCTCACCGGCATCGTGCAGCGCAATTCGCTCAAGACCCTGGAGGCCGTCTCAGCCGTTGACGTGCTTTCCCGAGCTCCGGCGACAAAGACTAAGAGCGCTCCGCCGAAGCCGGCCGCCGAACAGCGGCTGGAACCGATCGCGATCGTATCGATGGGGTGCGTGCTGCCGGCCGCCGACAATCCCGAGCACCTGTGGCGCAACCTGCTCGACGGAACCAGCGGGATCGTCGATCTGCGCACCCTTGACCCAACGCTCGAAGGGGACCTGATCGGCGGCACGCAAACCGCGATACAGGGCGACAAATCGTATTCCGCCCTGGCGGGATATGCCGCCGACGTGGCGTGGCAGAAAGAATTTCCGTTTACGAAGAGCGAGTTCGACCGGTTCTCCAAAGCGCAGCGACTGCTCGCGGAAGCCTTGCGCCAGGCGAGACTTCGCCGGCCGCGACAAAGCCGACACGCCGCGGACACTCTGCCTTCTCGGCTCGACCGCCGACGGAATCGCCGAGTATGACGACGCCCTGCTTTATGCCGGCGCACGACATGCACTCGATGAGTTGAACCTGCCGTCGGCGCTGCATTCGGCGACGCGCGGCGCGCTGGATGCGCTGAACGCGCCGACAGACGCGGAGGCGTCGGGCCCTTTCCCCGCGTATAGCGCCATTGTGCAGCGGATGCTCGATGCGCGGGTGCAGACGATCCTTCTCGACGCGGCTTGCGCCTCGTCGCTTTACGCGCTGGATCTCGGCGTGCAGGCGCTGCGCGCTCGCGAGGCGGATCTCGCCTATGTCGGCGGCGTCTTCGCGCCTGGCCCCAGCAGCAGTGCGCTCTTCGCGCAGTTCGGCGGCTTGTCGACCACCGGCAGTCACGCCTTGGATCAGCGCGCCGACGGGGTCGTGTTTGGCGAGGGCGCGGCAATACTCGGTCTGCGACGACTGAGCGACGCCTTGGCGCGTGGCGAAACGGTCCACGCAGTGGTCAGCGCTAGCGGACTTTCCAGCGACGGCCACAGCGTGGCGGTCAATGTCCCGCGCGCCGACGGGCAGCTGAAAGCCATGACGACGGCTTATCGGATGTCGGGCATCGATCCCCAGAGCATTCAGTACGTCGAAGCGCATGCCACCGCGACGCCGGTCGGCGACGCCACCGAGTTCAAGGCGTTGACGGCCGTCTTCGGCGACCGCGACCCGTCGTTGCCGCGCATCAAGCTCGGCAGCGTCAAGTCGCTTTTGGGCCATACCGGATGGCTGGCGGGAACCACCTCCGTCATCAAGGTCGTGCAATCGCTGAAACATGGGATTTTGCCGCCGCACCATGGCTGGAGCACACCGAGCCCCGGCATCGAACTGGCCGCCTCGCCGTTCGAGATCGTGACCTCGCAACAGCCGTGGCCGGAACAGCAGGAAGGCCCACGGCGGGCGGCGATCAACGGCTTTGGCTTCGGCGGCACAAACGCGCACGTCATCATTGAAGGGTTCGAGCACCAGCCTGGAGAAGCACCGGCCGCTACTCCTACCGTCGGCGACGCCGATATAGTCTGCGTCGGATTCGGCGCCGCTTTCGCCGGTGAGAGCGAGGCCTTCGCCGAGCGCGCAAGTGCCCGCGCGACGCGGATCGATGTCCGCGCGTTCCGCATGCCCCGCTCGAAGCTGCTGATGCCCGACGCGCTGGAGCAGATGGATACCGGTCAGTTTGCCGTGCTCGCCGGCGTCGATCGCGCCTTGGCGTCCACCGGTTTCGATCTGGCGGCCTGGAAGGAGCGCATCGGGATCGTGATCGGCTCCGCCGGCAAGGCGCGGCGCGGCGTCGCCGCGAGTCAGCGGATACTGGCGGACCGGCTGGGCCGCAAATTGGAAGCCGAGCTCGGCAAGGCCGGCCAAGAACCAAAGACCGCCGCAGCGGTCTCCAATGCTTTGGCGACGCAACTCAAGACGGCCGCGGTCTCGGCCTGCAACGCCTATACCTTGGTCGGCATGATGCCCAACCTCGCGGCGGGGCGCGTCGCGAACGTGTTTGACCTCACCGGACCGAGCCTGGTCGTCGATACCGGGCCGCGATCGCTTCCTGCGGCGGTGCGCGTCGCCCGGAGCTATCTGAGCCATCGGGTCTGCGATGTCATGCTTGCCGGAGGTGTCAATGCGGCCGCCCCTTGGCCACGAGCGGGATTGCCTCCCGGCGATGACGGGATCGAGCCGGATGGCGCAACCCTGTTGGTGTTGACGCGTCGCGAGACGGCCGTCGCAAACGGCCTCCACATTCTCGCGACTGTTGCGGCGACCGATGACGAGCTGACGATTACGCCGACCGGCGCGGACAAGGTGGTACAGACTACCATTCCGGACGGTCGGCCGCATGAGGTGGGCGGCGTCGCCGTGCTGGCGGCATCGATGAATATCGTCGCCGGCGGCGGGGCGGAACATTGTCTTCGATGGACCGGTCGCCCGAGCGCCGTGCCCGCGCAACTGATGGGTTACCAGCGCGACGAGCGGCCGATCGCGTTCTACGAGCGTCTCGCGGTTCCGGCCCCTATTTCCGCCGTCGGTAAAGGTCTTCCCCGGCGCATCCTGCTGATCACCGATCAGCCGCAACTGGTGCCCGAACTGGCGCGAATGTCCGAATTCGCGGGGTCGGAAATTCGCTCCCTTATCCCGGATCCTTCCGCAGACGAGAGACACGTTGCCGAGATCGTCCCGGAGGATGTTGATCTGCTGCTCGTGGCGCGGGATCTGGGCGGTGTTTCCCCGAACGCATTGCTCGACCTAGATTCCCAGGCGACTGCGGTGCTCGACCTCACCTTCCTGGTGGCCCGCCGTCTCCATCAGGAAATCGAAGCGGGGCGCATTGCGCTCCTGTCGCTGCACCTGAACGCCTGGCCCGTTGATGCGCTGCATCCGGACGCGGCAATCATCCATGGATTGCTGAAATCGCTCGCGCGAGAATGGCCGGAGGCGATGGTTCGAGCGCTCGCGACCAATTCATCTGATATCGCCGTCGCCGCCGCCGCGCTTGACCGCGAAAACACGCAGGCCTTGCGCGATCACGACGGGAAGCCTGCCGACGTAGAAATCGTCGAACTCGGGGGTCGCCGCCATGCGCTCCGCTTCTCTCCGGCCGCACTGCCTCGGACCGATGAAGAGTTGCCGCTCAATGCGGGTTCGGTCGTCGTCCTGACGGGCGGGGCTCGAGGCGTGACGGCGGTGATCGCCGAAGCGATCCTCGAACGCTACGGATGCACACTCGTACTGCTGGGGCGCAGCGATCCGGACACGGTGCCGCAAACGCTGCGGCCGATGTCCCTCGACGACATGGATCGCCACGAAACCGAATATTATCGGTCCGAGCGTCAGCGCGATCCAAAGCGCTCGATTCCCGAACTGAAACGTGACTTCGCCCGACTGAAGGCCGCTCACGAAACTTACGTGACAATCGAGCGGCTGAGCCGACTCGGGCGCGTCGAATTCAAGATGGTCGATATCACCGCGGCGCAGGAAGTCGATGCGGCGATCCGCACGGCTGTCGAGCGTCACGCCACGATCGACCTCGTGGTCCACGGCGCCGGAATGCAAATTTCGAAACGTCTGTCGAACCGCCAATTAAGTGAGTTTCGACAGGTCGTGGGGACAAAGCTCGACGGTTTACGCAACCTCGTCGACGCGTGTACGCGACATGTCGGGCCAAACGTCCCGTTCCATATCCTGACCTCGGCATTCAGCGCGATTGGCAATGATGGCCAGCCGGATTACGGAGCGGCAAACGAGGCTCTGTCGGCGCTGGCGCGCGTTCATGCGGGGCCGCAGCGTTGGACCGCGCTCGGTTGGCTGGGCTGGGCCGCGGTCGGCATGACCCGCGGATCGGAATATGCGGCGCTGGGGAATTCCCGAGGATTGCGAGCGGTGCTCCCCGAAGAAGGCAAGGCGCTCTTCCTGCAGATGATGGAGTTGCCGAGCTGCAACCCCGCCCTTTCCTTGTTGTCCGATGGCGAAGTGCAATTCTATCGGCTCCCGGTTGCCGGCGGCGAACGGCCAGCGCCGCGGGGCCCGCGCAAGTCCGATAGGACAGTTCTCGAATTCCCGCTGTCATTGAAGACAGCGCCCTATCTGAATGATCATCTCGTCAATGCCTCTCCGACATTGCCCGGCACGTTCGAGGTCGATTTCGTCCTCCGAGCCGCCCACGCGTTGCGCCCGGAACACCCATACATCGCGGCCCGCAATCCGCAGTTCCACCGGTTCGTGCGCGTACCCGAGCAGGGAACTTGCCTGCGCGCCGAGGCGCGCATTGTCGAGGAGACCGCAGACGGGTGCGTCATCGGGGTTCGCCTGCTCTCCGATTTCGTGCATCGCAGCGGCGTGGTGCTGCAGCGCGACGTCGTGCATTTCGAGGGCGAGGTGTTGACGAGCAAAAAACCGTTCGCGCATACGGCCAACGGCTGGCCGAGCCTGGATCTGTCCTCCGCAGTGCCGTGCGTCGATCCGTATCTCGCACCGGGATCGCCCGTAAAGCTGCGCGGTATGTTTGCGTGCCTCGACGAGATCCGGGTGGGCGACTTGGCGCGGAGCGCGCGATACCACATCGGACCGGACAAATCGCTGGAATTGCTCGCGGACTTCGTTTCTCCGGTATTGCTCCTGGATGCGTTGTTCCGGCTCGTCGGTGTCGCGCCCGACGGCGACGTATCGACCGGCGCCGTCAGCGTGCCGCTGCGCGGCGACTCGTTTTATTTTGCGGCGGGCCTAACCGATCGCGTCCTGCAAGGGACCTCGCTGAGGATGGTCGCGGCCAACCCCCGCTCGGAAGGTGAATTTCTGCGGACCGAGTGGGGTCATGTCATCGACATCGAGGGCCGCACGATCGTTTCGATCGCGGGAGCCTTCGCCCGGCGGATGGGAGCACCAGCCGCCATGGTCTCAGCGTCCTGACGTGATCGCTTGTCATGTCCTCCTCACAAGCCACCCAAATTCGCGTCATGCCGGTCCCACGGCTTTCAGAGACGGCACCGGCGACTGCCTTCCTGTCCGCATCGGAACAGCGGCTGATGACGAACTATCGCCATCACCGCCGCCGCCTGGAGTTCGTCGCCGGACGGTTGGCGCTTAAATGGGCGCTGCTTGAAACTCAAGCTTCGGCAGTTCGTATTTCCTCCGGCACCTCCTTGCCAAGCGCTCTTCTCCCGGCGGCACGACGGATGCAGGTTTTGCCCGACGACGATGGACGCCCGAGGTTGTGGGTCGAAGACGCCATCGCTCCGACGCAATTGTCGATTGCGCATGCCGCGGGCTGGGCGGCTGCCGCCTGTTCGCAGCGGCCGATCGGCCTCGATGTCATCGATATCAACGTACCCACGGCAGTTCCCGATGACAGCCCGTGGCTCGCGGAGGTCGAACCGGAGTGGCGCGTGCGCCTGCGTGCGTTGCTGTGGGGATTGCGCGAGTGCCTGCTCAAGGCAGGCCAGATTTCCGCGAAGAACTTATGGTCGCTCAACGACGTTCAGGCGGTTCCGACGTGCCCTGCCGGCGAAATCATCGCGCGTTGGTCACGACCGTCCAGCCTCACGCCACTCGAAATCCAGGTCGAAAATAAGCTGGTCGCCGGCGCGTTCGTGCTGCTGAGCCGATCCGTAATGCTGGTGATCACTCTGACGTCCGCCCCCCACCCCAGTAAGTGGATGCACATTCAATGAACGATATCCAGCCATTCGAGGGCATGCCGGTAATCCACGATCGACGGGCATCTGGCGACAGACTGGTCGAGGGCATCACCGTCATCTTTTCCGACATCACACGGTACCCGACGGAAATCATCGAGTCGCATGCCGACCTCGAGACCGACCTCGGCATCGACAGCGTCAAGTTCGGAGAGATTTTCGCGGCATTGCGCGAGCGCTATTCGCTACCCCCTCCGGAGGTCATGAAGACGTTTCCCCCGGAGCGCTTTCGCACCGTAGCCGCAATTGCCGACTTGATTGCGGAGCTGGGCGCTACCGAGCAGAGGGCCGCCGCTGAGAAACCGGCCGGTTCGGTCATCCACATCGTCCCGGTGGAATCCACGGTCCCGACTGGGCCGATCGTGGTGGCCGTTCCACTCGAATCCGTTACAACCACGTCGTTGGTTGCCGAAGTAACCCAGATCGTCGCCGATATGACACGATATCCGCCCGAGCTTCTCGAAGCCGACGCGGATTTCGAGAACGATCTCGGCATTGATAGCGTCAAGCTCGGCGAGATTTTCGCCGTGCTGCGCGACAAATATCACCTGCCGTCGGCAGAGGAGCTGCGCGAGCGCTGGAAGCCCGAAATCGATCCGCTCGATTCGCGGCATCGTCGACGGGATCGCTTCGCTCCAGGCCGCTCCCGCGCCACCCCGTGTTGCCGCGCCAAGGGTTTCGGCGCCTGTCGCTGTGCCGACAATCGGCTCGACCAAAAAGTTCGCCGGAAAAATTGCTCTGATAACCGGATCGGGCCGCGGCCTCGGCCGCGACCTCGCGCTGCATTTGGGTAATCTCGGCGCGACGGTGCTGGTCAACTCCTTCCACTCGCGCGAAGCCGGGGAGGCGACGACCGAGGAAATCCGCCGGGCCGGCGGCGCCGCTCATCATCTGTGGGCTTCTGTCGCCAACACCCGCCAGCTCCACAAGATGTTCGATACGATCGAATCGGAGTTCGGCGGGCTCGACTTCCTCATCAGCAATGCGTCGAACGGACTTCTCGCGCCCCTCGACATGATCCAGCCGGAGCACTGGGAAAAAGCGCTGCGGACAAATGTGATCGGGCTGCATCAATGCGCGATGCGCGCTCGGCCGCTGATGAAGGCGCGAGGGGGCGGGCGCATCGTTACGATGTCGTCCGTCGCGGCCCATCGCTATGTCGACTATTTCGGCTGCATGGGCCCGATGAAAGCGGCGGTGAAATCGCTGACGAAGTTCCTCGCCGTCGAGTTCCAGCCGGACAACATTCTCGTCAATTGCGTCTCCGCCGGCGCGGTCTATGGCGAGCTGGTCGAGAAATGGCCGGACAGCGATCGCTTGCTGCCCATTTGGGAAGCGGGCGCCGGCGGCAGGCTGTGCACCGGCGCCGATGTCGCGAATTTTGTCGAATATCTGCTCGGCGATGGCGCCTCCATGATGAATGGAAGTATCCTCATTATGGACGGAGGCCAGACGGCTCGCGGCTGACGGACGATGCTGGGCGCTTCTTGGAGGTAGCCAAGAATTATTATCGAGCCAGATACGAGTGCGATATCGCACGGAGTGCAGGCGGGCCGGTGGTGAGCATGTTGCGAGCATTTATACATACCGCTGGCGTTCTTCTCCTTCTGGTGCTTTTGGTCCTGCCGGAAAGGTTTTCACATGGGTTAGAGGCGACCAATTCGCCCGGCCAAGCGTCCCGCCCCGACGAAATCATCGCTCGCGGGCGCATCGAGCCGCTGGGCCGCGTCATTGCCATAAGCGGTCCGCCGGACGGCAACAGCACGGTTGCTCTCGTCGAAAAATTGCTCGTCGAACAAGGAAGCAAGGTCGAAGCCGGCCAGGTGGTCACGGTGCTTAACGGGTATGAGCTTGCCCGCAGCGATTTAGCGGCGGCAAAAGCCAGTCTTGCGCTTGCGGAAGCTCAACGCGCTCAGGTGCAGGCCGGCAGCGGCAAGGCATCGGAAATTGCCGCGCAGTTCAATGTGATCGCAGGACGTCGCGCCCAGCTGATCCGGGCCAAGAAGGATTGGGAACGCACCACCCAGCTGGTCCGCAATCAGAATGCTTCGGTGCAGGCGCTCGATACTCAACAAGCCACGCTCGAACAGTTCACGAACGATGTTCACCAGGCCGAGAACGCGCTTAAGGCGCTGACCGAGGTGCGCGCGGTCGATGACGCGGTGGCGGAAGCGCAAATCGCCGTTGCCCGGGCAAACGTGGCAAAGGCCCAGGCGGTGGTAGAGCGTTTGCAAATTCACGCCCATGCCTCCGGAACCGTGTTGTCGATCCAGGCGCGCGACGGCGAGGCTATCCAGGCCGACGGCATTTTGCGCATGGGGGATCTCGATCATCTGATCGTCGTCGCCGAGGTCGACCAAGCTCAGATCGGTCGGATCACGGAAGGGATGCTCGCAAAAATCGAAGGAGACACGGTGGCCCCGCCGGTCAAGGGGACGGTTACGCGCATCGCCAAGGAAGTCTTCCGACAGAAGCGGCCATCTTCGGACATTCTGGTCGGACGCGACGCCAAGATCGTCGAGGTCGAAGTGACTCCGCAAACGGCTCTACCCGCAGTCATAGGCGGCGAGGTTGTCGTGCATTTCACGCTGACATCGTCGGCGCAAAAATGATCGACGATGCCATCGTCGGCGGAAAAATGGCCGATGACGCCGTCGTCGCGGAGAAATCGGCCGATGACGACGCCAGTTCGGTAACGCTGCTTTATGTCGCGATGCGTTTGGCCTACCAGCAATTGACGCACCGAGGCGCCAAGCTGATCGGCGCGTTGCTCGGCGTCACCGTTGCGGTCGTCCTGATGTTCACGCAACTCGGCTTCAAGGGAGCGCTTTACGACAGCGCGGTCGCGGTCGCCCGGTCGCTCGACGGGGAAATCATCATGACATCGCCCGATTTCCAAACGATGTCGTTCAATCCGCCCTGGATGCCCCGCGACCTGCTTTACGAAGCCCGCACGGTCGAAGGCGTGGTCGCGGCGTCGCCCTTTTACGGGGCCACGGTTCAGGTGGTAAATCCCGTCGACGGCAATTTCTTGACGACTTGGCTCTACGCCTTCGCGCCGGATCAGCCGGTCTTTTCTCTGCCGGACGTCAACAAGAATATCGCGCAGATCAGACTGGCGCAGTCGGCGATTATCGATCGCCGGTCGCGTAACGAGCTTGGCGTCCTCGCGAACGATGTCGTTCGATTAGGGCACATGGATCTGGTGCTGCCGGCTTCGTCCTTGGCGCTGCAGTTCGTGTTCACCATGGTCGGCACCTTCGAGATAGGTCCGACGATCAACGTGGACGGCAATATAATTACCTCCGACCTCAACTATTATCGGTATCTCCGCATCCCCCTCGACCGCGTGTCGCTTGGTGTCGTGCGGATTGCCCAGGGGTACGATCCTGCTGCCGTAAAGGAAGCGCTGGATCGTCGCTTCGGCTCGCGCGCCAGAATTTTCCTCAAAGAGGAATTTACGGATAACGAGATCGGTTTTTACGCGCACAAAACACCGATCGGGTTTATTTTTAATGCAGGTTTGGCCGTTGGCGTCTTTGTCGGCATCGTATTTATCGTGCAAGTGCTTCACGGCATCATCAGCGACAATATCCGCGAGTACGCCACATTGCGGGCCATTGGTTACAATCAACGATTTTTCGTACAATTAGTCGCGATTATCGCGGTTTCTATTTCGGTGGTCACCTATCTTCCGTCGATACTCATTACCCTTCTCATATATCAGGTGGCGTCATCAGCGACCAAGCTGCCGTTGATTTTGAAGAATTCATACCTCCTGGAGGTATTTTTTCTGGTGGTCACCATGGGCTTGGTGGCGACCTTCGTGACGACCAAAAAATTGAAGCAAGCCGACCCGGTCGATCTTTTTTAAGAACCGAGCCGTGGCTGGAACCGACAGAGAAGACCTGGTCATTGCCGATGGTGTCGCGCACCAGTTCGGCACGGGTGAGACGCGGACACAGATCCTGTTCGACATCACACTGAGCATTCCGCCAGGTCAGCTCGTCATCATGACCGGGCCGTCCGGCTCCGGCAAAACAACGCTGCTCACGCTGCTCGGCGCCTTGCGGAGCGGCCAAGAGGGCGTCTTGCGGGTACTGGGCCGCGATGTGATCGGGCTGAACGATGTCGGGCTGACCGAGTTGCGGCGCAGCATCGGCTTCATCTTCCAGCTGCACAATCTGATCGAATCGCTCGAACTCGATCGACAATGTCCTGATGTCGACACACCTGCATCGCTCGCAGTCAGCCGAAGCGCATAAGAACGGCTTGGCGCTATTGGAACGATTGGGTTTGGGGCATCGCGTCCATCACAAACCGGCCGCCTTGTCTGGCGGGCAGCGCCAGCGCGTCGCGGTGGCGCGCGCGTTGGTCAACACGCCGCGCCTCATCCTCGCCGACGAACCTACCGCCGCGCTCGACCGCAATTCGAGCCTGGAAGTCGTCGGCTTGCTGCAGGAGCACATTGTCCGTGACGGCTCGTCGTGTCTGATGGTGACCCACGACAATCGCGTGATCGATAAGGCCGATCGCCTCGTGTCGATGGTGGATGGCCGCATCGTCTCAGACGTCTTGGTGCACGAGCAGGTGCTCATCTGCGAAATGCTGAAGAAGATCGAGTTCTTTGCTGCGCGGGGAACCGACGAGCTAAGCCATATCGCTGAAAAGATGGAGCACCGGCGGTTCAATGAAGGGGACGTACTCATCCGTCAGGGAGATATCGGCGACCGTTTTTACCTGTTGCGCGAAGGCGAGGTCGACGTCCGGGTCGCCAATGCCGATGGTGAAAGGGTCGTGGCGACGCTCGGCATTGGCCAGTATTTCGGCGAGCGCGCCTTGATCACCGGGGAGACGCGAAACGCCACTGTCGTCGGACGGGGACGCGGCGTGGCGTATGAGCTCAATAAGGAGAGTTTTGATACTGCGCTTGCCGCCTCGCCGTCTCTGCGGGATCAGCTGAAGAGGAACTACTTTGCTCGTCAATAATCCAGCGTAAGAATCGCGGCAGCCTATTTCAGCAAGGGGAGCAATATGCGATTGTTCCACTGTCAAGAAAACGTCCAGTTGTATTCATCGGGACGGGACAAGCTTCTCGGTAAAGAGCGCCTTTTTTAGATTTTCTTGGAGCGAAACATCCCGTCGGATGTGGCAAGGAGGAAAGACAATGGCAACCGGATCTTCCAAGGACGACGAGGCCAACGGCGAAAAAACCTATGCTGAAAGAACATTTCCCAACCCCAGCGACGTGTTGGGGCTGATGGTGTCGGTCCAGCGCTTTCACACCCAACTTCTGTGGCAAATGGGCGAAGTGATGGCCGACATGATGGCGATGCCCTTAGGACGCGATCGCACCGACTCGAAAAAAGCGGCGCCGCTCAATCAGTGCGTGACTGATCTCAAGGATGCGGTCGACAGCGCGACCGAGACCCTGCAGCAAGGCGGCAAGCCGCGCTGAATCGAAACCGGCGAGTGACGCGCAGCGGGGATGCGCTCCCTCGGCGTTTTATTAAAGCTGGTCTACCTGGGTGTTTCGTATGTCTGGGACTGCGGGCCCCTTGGAAAGCGCGATGACGCGCGCCTGCGGCGGTTCGCGATCAGGCTGCGTGACGTCTTGCTCGAGTTGGGCGGCGTTTATGTAAAGCTCGGCCAGTTGCTGTCCACCCGCCCCGATCTGGTCGAGCCGGTGGTGTCGAAAGAACTCGAGGCCTTGCTGGACAAATGTCCGCCCGAGCCGCTGCGCGACTCGATATGGACGATCCACGCGGAGCTTGGCCTTGCCGCGGATGCGGAGCCTCCGTTTACGGTGCTCGGCGAAATAAGCTCCGCCTCTTTCGGCTGCGTCTACCGGATCAAGCTTCGATCCGGCCAGGTCGCCGCGATAAAGGTCCTGCGCCGGGGGATCGACATTCGAACCAGAAACGATCTTCGGTTTCTCAGTAGGCTCGCGGGCGTCCTCGATCTTCTGGCGATCACACACCGCTATCGAATGGCGGATTGGATCGACGAGCTGCAGCGATGGACCGCCGAAGAACTCGACTATCGGCTCGAAGCTCGCAAGATGACGTATATCGCCAAAAGCCTCCGGCGCGTGGGGGGCGTCAAAATTCCTCGCGTGATCTGGCCGCTGACCACGCGCCGCCTTTTGACGATGGAGTATCTAGAAGGACGATGGCTCTCGGATGGCCACGCATCGCTCAATAAGGCCGAGCTTTCGCATGCCGCCTCGCTGCTTTTTCAGGCGTTTCTCTATCAGATTTTCGAGGTGGGTTTTTATAACGCCGATTTGCACAAGGGCAATCTGTGCCTTTTGCCCGACGGCCGGGTGGGCATGGTCGATTTCGGAATAACCGGTTTCGCCTCCCAACAGACCCGCCAGCGACATCTCGGGCTCGTTACCGCCTTTCAAAAAGGCGCCATTGATGAAGCGTTTGCCGCGATCCTTGAAATATCGTTCGTGCCGCCGGACGCCGACCTCGCCGGGTTCAAGCGGCATTTCGAACATGAATACCATGACTGGTTTTTGCGGACGATGCAGCCCGACTTCCCCGCCTATGAGCGGGGCGCGGGATCGTTGATGCTGGCGATCTTTCGACGGGCTTACGAATCCGCGATCGTCATCGACAGCGAGGTCGTGCGCTATTACCGCGCGTTTTCGATTGTCGACGGGGTGGTCAACTCGCTGGATTCGACGTTTTCCCAGCATGACGAGATCGGCCGTTACCTGAGAGCGCGTCTGCGCCGACAGATCGAGGATCGGACCGCTGATGTCTTCGATCCAATCGGCACCGTCGTCGCCCTTGCAACCGAATTCACGTTCCGCTCGAGCGAGATCCGACGGGCGATCTACGGCGCCAGTAAATCGTTCGACAGCGCCGTGGCCAAGATGTTGCTGGTCGTGGCCGGCATAAAACAGCACTTGTCGCGCCTGGTCTGGGCGGCCGTGATCTTCTCATTGACCTTGGACGTCTTGGTGCATGTCCATGTGCTGTCGCGAAATACGGTCGTTATGCAGAGCAGTCTGTGGGGACGGATCGATATCGGCGACATCACCCGGGGTATCGGCCCGATGATCATCGTGGCACTGCTCTTGGGATGGTTCGGCCGCCTCCTCCGAGCCCGCGCTTACGGCGGCACCCAGTTCGAGGCCTCCAACCGCGAAGCGCGCAATGCGAAGAGGTGAGATCTCAGGAAAAGCCGCCGGGTCGACGTGAGGAGGCCGTGGAGGGCGGGTCGCTCAGCGGCCAATCACTTCGCCGGCTGTTCGAGGACCTGGTAAGAGGCCCAGTGTTCCGACGTATCGCCTCTCAACCGAAGCTTCACCTTCGATTTGAAGGCATCGGTTACGTACACCTCCTGGCCATTGGTGTAGACAATGCACTGCCCGCTCAGCGTCTCTTCGCCGAGACCGCGCTGATAGGCGGCCGGATCGCCTTGCTCCAGATATTCCTGCAGCTTGTCCAGGTGTTGGACATCGAGGCAGCCGGGCCGATCGCCTGCCACGATCTTCCGCCAAGTCCCGATGGCGTCGGATTTAGCCCGATCCCCGGTGACGGTAATGTAGGTAATCCCAATTCCGCCGAGAATTAGAAAAAAAATGAAACGTGCCAAACTTCGCTGCTCCCGCGTCGCGGCCGCCACGGTGTCAGAAAACTATCGGCGCCTCAATCCGAGCGAAGGCAGCAGCATGATCGATAGCGATAAGAACTCCTTCGCCATGCTTGAGAGGCTCGTCGACGTCCTAATTCTAATTTGTGGATGGCGGATCCGCAGACATACGTCGGGGACATCAAAAGGCATCGGCCCACCGGTCAGCGGCTGGCCGATGCCTCGCGGTGGGGTACACCGGCAAAAAACGCCAGGATTTCGGCGGCCGCCGATCGGCTGCCGTCCTGGGCCGGGAAGATGTCGCCGGGCCAGGCATGGTCGCCGTCCTTGATCGCCCAGAGACGCACGGTGCTGCTCGCGGCACAACCCGTGTAGCCGATCGATCGCAAGGCTCCCGCCGCGATATCGCAAATCTCGGGCGGGTTCGGACAGTGGTCCACCGTTGCCCAAAAGCTGAGGGCA
Organism: uncultured Alphaproteobacteria bacterium; assembly: GCA_963778385.1. Lineage (GTDB taxonomy): Bacteria > Pseudomonadota > Alphaproteobacteria > ATCC43930 > CGMCC-115725 > DATARH01. The sequence goes on from CAVZUA010000003.1 coordinate 27,378, forward strand.
TCGGCAACGGAAAGTTTCCAATGGTTGGGAAAGCTCAGCGCCGTCGAAGAGCCGCCCTCGTAAAGCACCAGCGGGTCCCGCATACCGTGCACGATCATCACCGACACCGGGCGATCCGGCATGGGGACCAGATAGGTCTGGCCGCCGCGCGTCATGCCGCCGATCGCGGCGGATACCGGGGCGATTCCAAGAAACCACTCCGGATGCACCGCCGCCAGGACGTAAGTGAGCATGCCGCCATTCGACATGCCAGTCGCGTAGACGCGGGTTCGGTCGAGTGGATACTGCCGGGCGATGTCGTCGATCACCGCGCCGATAAAGCCGACATCGTCGACCTGCCGCGTGACCGCCTCACCGCAGCAGAAACGCGCGTTGAAGGTGCGCCCGCCTTGAGCGTTCGAGGTTCCGTCCGGAAACGCCACCATCACCTCTCGCGCGTCGGCCGGCGCGGCAAACGCGGTTTCCGCGGCAAAATGGGCGGCATTCTCGCCGGCGCCGTGCAGCGCGATGACGAGCGGCAGTGCGCGGCCGCTCGGGTTGGGCGGCACATGCAGCAGATAGGAGCGCTGCGCCGCTTCCCAGGTCACCTGGTGCGTCTCGTAATCGCGCTCGTCGGCCTTGCCCGGACTCGCCGCAGCAATAATGGCGAGGGCAGCCGCGACGATGGCGGCGAAACGCATGTACCTGACAATGTTCGGTCGGGCAGTTCGGCTGATCGGCCGCAAGACGGCACCTGTCGCTGGAAAAATTCTGGCGCAATCTAACGGAATGGTCCCGCGGCGACAGCAACTCCCGGCGCGAGCAGTGAACGAATATCAACTGCCGCCATAGACCGGCAGCACGGCGCCGCGCGTGGCCCGGTTTTGCGGCGACGCGAGAAAGGCGATGATGTCGGCGAGCGCGGCCGGCGCGACCCAGCGGCTAAAATCGGCTTGCGGCATGGCCGCGCGATTGACCGCGGTGTCGATCGTCGACGGGGCCACCGCATTAACCCAGATCTCCTCGGCCGCCAGTTCCTCTCCAAGGGCTTGCGTCAGCGCGGCCACGGCGGCTTTTGAGGCCGCGTAAGCCGCCATACCGGCGCCGCTGCGCGGCTCCAACGCCGCGCGCGCCGCGACATTGACGACACGCCCGCCGCCGGGTCCCGCCGCGCCGCGGGCGCGAATGGCGGTCACCGCCGCCTGGGTGCACAGAAAACACGACCGGACGTTGATGCGGAACTGGGCGTCGAAATCCGCGGCGGTGGTCTCGCCGATGGGCGCGGCGGCAAAGCTGCCGGCAAGATGAACCGAGCCCCACAGGCCGGGGATCGACCGATAGAAAGCGGCGACCGCGGCCTCATCGCCGATATCGACACCGCCGACAAAGCGGATGTCGGGGTCGCCCGCTATCGGTCCCGCATCGCGGCTGCCGCGATGCGGGACATGGCAGACCGCGCCGCCGGCCCGCAGCGCGGCGACGACAGCGCCGCCGAGCGCCCCGGTCCCGCCCGTGACAACGACATGTGCGCCCGCGAAATCGATCATTTCAGTCTCCGCTTTCTCGGCACGGTCACGCCGCGTCTTCCTTCGGGTTCGGTATTTTCGCCTGCCATCGCCGTGCCCAGCCGTTCCCCGGCCGCCGTTCGACGCGCTGCGCGACGAAGCGCGCGGCCAGATCGAGCCGCTCGGCCGATATGGCTGACACGATCAGCAACTGCTCGAACAGGTCCCGCTGGGCGTGGCTCCCGCCGATGCGCCAGACGATGTCCCGCGCGGACAGGAGCTCGCGCAACGCATGGTCGTGATCGCCGCGCCGATGCGCGAGCAGCGCTTGCGCCAGCGCCAGACCAGGCTGGCGCGCGATGGCCGCCTGGCTCTCGCCGCTGTCGCGGGCGAACCGCCCGAGATCCTCGACCAGGCGTGCGGCGTCATCGGTACGGTCGGCCGACGCGAGGGCGAGCAGATAATGCAGATCGCCAAACATCAGCAGGTGATCGTCGATATGCGCCTGCGCGCATGCCGCGAGCTCCTGCCAGCGGTCGCCGACGCCGATGCCCTCCTGCTCGACGCGCCACAGCAGCGAGGCGGCATTGGCGATATCGAGAAGATCGTCGGTGGAAGCCGGGCGCACCTCGCGGTCGTAAAGATCGAGCACGCGGTCGGGCGCGCATTCCAGCCAGAACAGGCAACGATGCCAGAACAGGTGATAGGCGAAATTGTTGCACGCTGACCACTGGCCGGCGAGCCCGTCGATCCACTCGATCCCGTCCCGGGGGCGGTCCGTCATCTCGAACACATGCGCAACCGCGTGCGCGGCCCAAATGTCCGCTGAATTGATGGCGATGGCGTCACGGCCCGCCTGCTCCGCGGCGCGATAGTCGCCGGTCTCCTCCAAACCAAACGCGAGGCAGCCGAGGATGAAGCCGTATCCCGGCATGTCCGCGCGCCACGCGCGCAGCGCGCGCGCCGCGACATCGTGCATCCCCGCGCTTTCCCCGGCATAGAAACAGCCGTACTGCGCCAGCTTCAGCGCCATGGCATCGCGCGGGTACTCGGCGGTGATCGCCTCCCAGTGCGCCGTCGCGCCGACGAAATCGCCGGCGACCCAGACGGCGAGCGCCGCCAGATGTGCGTGCTCTCGCGGCGTGGCACCGGTTCTTTGTGCGGCGTCGCGCGCCGCCGCGAGTGCCCGCGCGGCACGCGGAACCAGCGCGCGCTGGCCGAACAGCATCATGAAACAGCCGCGCAGGCAGTGTGCCAGCACGAAATCCGGATCCTCGGCAAGCGTTCGCTTGAGGTGATCGCCGGTGTCTTGGCGCATTCCGAGGAACGCCGTGACGGTCCGGTCGAGACAAGCCGCCGCGTCCGACGACGACGCCGTCAGCGGATTGCCCTGGGCGTCGCTAACAAACATGGCCGTTTCGCCGCGCCGCACGCATCGGGCCGCCTCGCTATCGCAGGTTTCCGATGTTACGGAAGCCAAACGACAACGCTCATACCGCTTCTCTATGAAAATCATAAGCAGCCCGCATCGGCGGGCAGCGCGCGGCCGCTCGCGGCGCATGAATTTGATAACCGAACGGAATTGGTGCCCTCGACAGCCAGGCCGTATCCCGTCATGGACAAGAAGAGCAGGCGCGAAGTCACAGGAGAGTCGACATGGCCGATCCCGTTCAAGTCGCGTCAACCGCGGCCCCGTCCCCGGCACTCAAACCTCTCTCGGATTGCCTCGCGGGTTGCGTGGACACGCTGGTGCATGCCGGGAGGACGATCGGCGACCTCGCGGCGGATGTGCTGCAGGTGCCCGGCCGGCTCGGACAAGCCGCCCGCCTGCTCACCGCGGACGGCGCCTTGGGGAGTCTGGCGGACGTCCTGCTGCCCTTTGCCCTTCTGCTCTGCGCGGCCGCGGCAATCGCCGGCCTTGTCTTCCTGGCGCTGGCCGGCCAGCGCCGACAATTGCGCGTCGCGGTACCCGCCTCGGCGTTACCCTTCGCCGGCGCATTTTTCAGGGCCGCGCTTGTCGATGCCGCGCCGGCGACGGCCTATCTGGTGGTCGCGGCGGTCGGCGACGCGGTGCTGTTTTCGCTGCACGGGCTGATGTTCAGCGGCACCGATACGTTCCGCGCGATCGCCGGGCATGGTGATATCGACGATCGCCGTTGCCTGGTTCGCGGTAATCGGTCTCAGTCTGCCGTTGGCGGCGCGGCGCCCGGGTCTGCGGCTGTTTCCGATCGGCGACACCGACGCGCTGATGCTGCGCCGGTTTATCCGGCGGGTGGTGATTTTCGTGGCGACGAGTTGGATCGTCGCCTCCGGCCTTTACTACGCGTGGATCGGTGAAGGCTTGCCGCGCCTGATCATGGTTACCGCCGGACTGGTCGCTTGCGGCATGTGCGTTCACGGTCTCGGCCGGGTTGGGGGTCACCTAGCGGGCTTCGGCCGGGTCTGGACGGTGCTGGCGATCTGTGCCGCGATCGGCCTGACGGCGATCTGGGTCATCTCGTTGCTATCGGGCGGCTATCCGCCATTCGAGGAGCTGCTGCTGACTGTGCTGATCCTCGTCGGCGTGCCGGCGTTCGACGGCATGGCGGCGCTGCTGATCGAACGCATGCGGACCCATCTGCAGGCGCGGACGGCTTCGCGCCGATTGATTTTTGTCCCGTCACCGAACGCCGACGAAGATGCGCTCGAAGGCATCGAGCAACCGGTCGACGACGCCGAACGACGCGCGATCGCCGAGGAGCTGTCACGCTCGACGACGGTCCTGGCAGGCGCCGCACAATGGGCCTTGCGATGGTTTTTGACGGTCGTCGCGGCGCTGCTGCTCGCCGAAGCTTGGTCGATCGATCTTGCGTCGCTGTTGGGCGGCCAGCGGGGCGCGGACCTGGTTCGGCGCGTCGCTTGAGGCGGCGCTGACCTTGCTGGCGGGCTGGTGCGGCTGGGTGCTGTTCGAGGCGGCGCTCGCGGTTTATCTCAGCCGCGAGGAAGGCGGCACGCAAAGCCGCGCGCGGACGATCCAGCCCTTGCTGCATGCGATCGGGCGGCTGGTGATCGGCGCGGTCGCGCTGATGAGTGCGTTGTCGTCGCTCGGCGTCAATATCGCGCCACTGCTCGCCAGCGCCGGGATCATCGGCATCGCCGTCGGGTTTGGTGCACAGACCCTGGTTCGCGACTTGTTCAGTGGCGCCTGCTATCTGATCGAGGACGTGTTCCGGATCGGCGATTACATCGAAGGCGGCAGCGCCAAGGGCGTCGTCGAGCGCATCACCTTTCGCACCGTCGCACTGCGCCACCAGAACGGGCCGCTTTATTTCGTGCCGTACGGGTCGCTTGGCGTCGTCCGCAACAATTCGCGCGACTGGGTGATCGACAAGTTCGAGATCCCTCTGCCCAACACCGTGCAGAGCGAAGACATCCGCAAGCTCGTCAAGAAGGTGGGCCAGGAAATGTTGGAGGATGCCGAGATCGCTCCGCTCATCGTCCAGCCGCTCAAGGCGAAGCTCTACAAGATCGAGCCGGGGGTGAAGGTGTTCCGCTGCAAGTTCCAGACGCTGCCGGAACGCCAGTTCGAGCTGCGCACCGAAGCTTATCGGCGCATTGAGGCGGCGCTGTCGGGGGCGAACATCCCCTTCGCCGACAGTCTCAGCACCGTCAGGCTCGGTGTTGTCGACCCGTCCGCGGTTTCGCTCGCGGCGGCTTGAGCGCTACATCGCAGTGGTCGGGCGCGACCAGTCGTGCGCGCGGATCGCGGCGATAAAAGCACTTACCGCCGGCGAATAGCGCCGGCCCGACATCGACGCGAGCGATACCTCGCGGACGACCTCGGGCTCGGTGACCGGCTGCGTGCGGACGCCGGGGATGGTCGGCGAATATTCCGGCAGAAAACATACGCCGAACCCGGCGGCGACCATCATCTGGATCCAGTCCTCGCGCTCGCTTTGAAACCCGACCCGCACCGCCAAGCCTTGCTCGCGCAGCCGGTCGGCCAGGTAATCGCGATATTCGCAATTGATCCGCCGCAAATAAGTTTCTCCGGCGACATCCGCCACGCGCACCTGGTTCTGCTGGTCGAGCCGGTGCCCTGCGGGGAACGCAATGCAAAAGCGCTCGCGGTAGAGCGGCAGGACGTTCAGCCGCTCGTTGAAGCGTCGGGCTGCGCCATGATCGCCAGATCGAGCTCGCCTTGCAGCAGCAGTTCCGACAGCTTGGCGGGGACGCCTTCCATCAGCGTCAGGTCGCAGCCGGGGTTGCGATGCCGGAACGCGGCCAGAAATCCCATGAACCGGGCCGGGCCGACCGTGCACATGATGCCGAATCGCACCTCAGCCTGCTGCAGCTTGAGAAACCGCTGCGCCGTGGTCTTCGCGGCCTCCGCATCGGCGGCGAGCTGCCGCAAATGCGGCTCGACCAGCGCGCCGAAATCGGTCAGGTGGGTCAGCTTGCGCTCCCGGCGCAGCAGGAGACCGCCAAGTTCCTCCTCGAGTTGCTGGATCGCCCGCGTCAGCGCCGGCTGCGAGACATGGCAATGCTCGGCGGCACGGGTGAAGTTCAAGGCATCGGCAACCGCTAGGAAATAGCGGACCTGGTGCATCTCCATCCCGGCAGCGTGCCGACAAGTTGTAACCGGCACAAGACACAACGTCGCTAGCCACCGGCGCTTTTGCGCGCACCCCGGCGCTGTCCCGCGTGCATCGAAACGATAACCGATCGGAATTTTACCCGCGCCGTGCGCGGGCCGAAATTGGCGGCACCGGATGCGCCGATCGCGTCACGGTCCTGACGAGGAGTAGATCAGATGACCGCCGTCACAAGCACCGATCAAAGCACCCGGGCGGGCCGTCAATGGGCGATACGACTCCTGGTGTGGCCGCTCACGGCCTGGATCGCTTACGTCTTCCTCTGGTATCTGCAGTACAAGTTCACCGGCCACCCAGGCAGCACATATCTCTTTACTGTTCTGACCGATTGGCTCGGCTTCCACGGCTACGAAAAAGTCATGCGGATCGGCACCGGAAGCGCCGAATTGATCGCCGCGATCGTTGCTGTTCGTGCCGCGCTGGCAGGTGTTCGGTGCTCTCATGGCACTCGGCATCATGAGCGGCGCGATATTCTTCCATCTGGTGTCGCCGCTTGGAGTCGATCCTTACGGCGACGGCGGCATATTATTCAAGGAAGCGTGCGCAACCTGGGCCGCGGCGGCCGCCATTCTCGGACTGCGATGGCGCGATACGGCGGCACTCGCAACCTGGGCGCGGCAGCTCACCGGACTTTGACACGAAAACATGGCAGGCCGGGGCTATGTTATGGTTCCGCTTGCCCCATCAAGCGAGCCCAGCGAGCGAACCCCTGATGTACGCCATTGCACAAGCGATACTCTGGATCGCTGAAATCTATCTGCTGGTGGGCGTGGTGCTGGCGCTCGGCTTTGCCACGGTCGGCGTCGGCCGCGTTCTGCCCGAGGCCGGGCATTTTACCCTCGGCGCGCGTCTGATCGTTCTGCCGGCGGCGATATTGCTCTGGCCGGTGGCGCTTTGTCGCTGGTGGAGCGCGCGATGAGGCTGCGACATCGCCGGGCGCATCGGCTCGTCTGGCCGTTGCTGGCCGCCCTGGTGTTGATGCTCGCGGTCGCGGCGCTGACCGCGCGGTGGGCCGCGGCGGCGGGTCTGGCGGTGCCGATGACGGAGATGTCGCGATGAGCCACGGTTTCAAGCTCGTCCAGTGGAACCGCTACAAGATCGGTTACGACCTGGTACTGGCGGCTTTGGCCGGCGCCTACATCGCGGGCTTTATCCAGCTCGGCCCGATGCTGTGGCCGGCCGACCGGGCGGTCGACCCGGAAATCCACGAGATGCGGGCTTTCGGCAGTTGCGCCTTTTTGATGCTGACCTTGATCCTTTGCATCGGCCCGCTGGCGCGCCTCGATTCGCGTTTTCTGCCGCTGCTCTACAACCGCCGGCATTTTGGCGTGATGACCTGTGGCGTGGCGCTGACGCACGCCTATTTCGTCATCGACTGGTATCACTACCACGGCAAGATCGGGCCGCTTTTGTCGCTGCTGGTCAGCAGCCCGCGCTATCTGAGCTTTGCCGCCTTTCCATTCGAATTCCTCGGCATCCTGGCGCTGCTGATCCTCGTCGTGATGGCGGCGACCAGCCACGATTTGTGGCTCGTCGTGCTCAAGCCGCCGGTGTGGAAGGCGATCCACATGCTCGTCTATTTCGCCTATGCGCTGCTGGTGATGCACGTGATGCTCGGTGCGGCGCAAAGCGAGAAGTCGCCGATCCTGCCGGCACTGGTGCTTGTCTGCTTTGTCGTCGTCGCGAGCCTGCATCTGATCGCCGGCTGGCGCGAACGGCTCATCGATGCTGGCAAAGCCTCCGCAACGGACGGGCGCGAGGCCGATTGGCTCGATGTGGGGCCACCCGAAAGCGTGCCGGACGGCGCGGCGGTGATCGTGGCGCCGCGGGGGCGAGAACGCATCGCCATCTTCCGCAATGTCGATCGGCTGTCTGCCCTGTCCAATGTGTGCGAGCACCAGAACGGACCGCTCGGCGAGGGCCGCATCGTCGACGGCTGCATCACCTGCCCGTGGCACGGCTTTCAGTACCGCCCGGAAGACGGCTGCTCGCCGCCGCCTTTCACCGAAAAGGTCTCGACGTTTCGCCTGCGCCTCGCCGCCGGGCGGGTCCAAGTCGACCCGCGCCCGCTGCCGCCCGGCACCTTTGTCGAACCGCTCACGGTCGGCGCGCCATGACCCCGTTCTTTATCGGCTGGGCCGGGTTGCCGCGCGGCCTCTATGGGTTTGTCGTCCTCGCCGTGGCCGGAGTTGCGGCAGCGGCGGCGGTGTTCGCGACGCTGGTGCTGATCGCACTGCCGCCGCGCGAGACCGGCTCGTGGGACAGCGGCGATTTCGAGGGCATCCTCGTCACCAAGCCCTACGCACTGGTGCGGGTGCCGGCGGCCGGGAATGCCCCCGCGCATTCGGTGCTGCTCGTCGACGAGTGGAAGTTCGGCGTCACGCTCGGCCCGGAATTTCATGACGGCGAAGCCGTCCACGCCCAGGGCTATGCGTTGCGCCGCGGCGACGTCACCATCCTTCAGCTCGCCGCGCCGTTGCAGCCGGCGGCGCATCCGGTTCCCGCGCTGCCGGGGCTGAACGATACGGGGCCGCAGACGCTTTCCGGTGAGATTGTCGACGGAAAATGCTGGGCCGGCGCGATGAACCCCGGCGAAGGCAAGGCGCATCGCGGCTGCGGCTCGCTCTGTCTGCTGGGCAACGTGCCGGCGCTGTTCATCCGGCACGGGACGGGCGGCGCGGACTTCTTGGTATGTGCTCGCCGACGCCGACGGCAACGCGCTCGACGAGGCCATCCGTGCCCATGTCGGCGAGCCGCAAGCATTGCGCGGCCGCGTCTACGACGCCGCCGATTTGCACGAATTTCGCATTGACCGAGAAACCGCCGACCGGCTGCTCACCTTCGCGGCCGCGGCGGCACCGGGGAGCCAGGGCCGATGAGCAGCGCCGCCAAACCCCACGAGACCGCTTCGTCCAAGCCCAGAATACGCGATCCGCGGCTCGACTTCTTCCGCGGCTTGGCGATGTTTTTCATCTACTTCGCGCACTGCAACGGCAACCTTTTCTACAATTGGATCCCCGCGCGGTTCGGGCCGAGCGACGCGGCCGACCTGTTTGTCTTCGTCTCCGGGATGACGGTCGCGATCGCTTTTGGCGGTACGTTCGTTCGCCAGGGTTGGCTGATCGGCACCGCCCGCATCATCTACCGCTGCGTGCAGCTTTACGGCGCGCAACTGGGAATGTTTTGCGCGCTCGCGGTTGCCGTCGTTGTCGGGACAAGGGTTTTCCCCGATTCGAATTACGTGACGCAGGTCGGGTTTCAGGGTTTTTTCGATGACCCGATGCGTTCGCTCGTCGGCTTGGTGACGCTGACCTACGATCCGCCTTATGTCGACATTCTGCCGCTCTATATCGGGGTGCTGGCGATGGTGCCCGTGGTGATGGCGCTCGCCCGGATCGATCCGCGCCTGGTGCCGGCGTTTTCGATCACGCTCTATCTGGTAGCCAATCACTGGCAGCTCAATCTGTCCAACCATGCCGAGGACAATGGCTGGCATTTCGATCCGTTCGCCTGGCAGCTGATCTTTTTCACCGGCTTCTCGCTGCGCCGTGGCTGGCTCAAAGTGCCGATGGAGTTGCGCGCGTTGTTCTGGGCCGGCGTCACGATCATTGTGCTGGGGGTCGCGATCTCGCTCGATCCGGTTTGGCACCGCATCGCGGCGTTCGACGCGCTGCGGTTATGGGTCGCCGGATACACCGACAAGACCTATCTCGACCCCATCCGCTACATCCACTTTCTCGCTGTCGCCTACGTGACCGTGCGGCTGCTGCGCGGCCGGGAGCAGCTGTTGCTCAGCGAGCCGTTGCGCCCAATCGTCAAGTGCGGTCAGCAGGCGCTGTCGATCTTCATCTGCGGGATGGTGCTGTCGCATATCGGCGGCATGGTGTTCGACCATATCGGTACCGGCTTCGGTGCGCAGGTGCTGGTCAACGGCATTACCATTCCGCTGCTGATCGCCATCGCGCACGGTGTTGCCTGGTTCAAGAACGCGCCGTGGAAGCGCCGCCCCTCCGGCGAGCCGAGCCTGGGACACGCCACCGCCGCCGTCGGCGCAGGGTCGGAGGCGCCGGTGCGTTCGGGCTTGCTTGCGCTTCCGAAAGCGTCCGCCGCGATGGAAAGCCCCTAAACGTGTGGCGGTATAAGCGCCCTCGACAAAGGTGCGCTGGCGGCGCGAAGCGGCAGCCGAGGGTTGTCCCACTCGTACGTCTGCTTGGCACCCCAATAACGGCGACCGCCGTCGACGTCAGCCACCCCCTATTTCCGCGCGTGACATAAAGCCCAACTAGTCGTCTTTCGGTCGTTCGCGAGGTCCGTACCCTTGATTGCATGATAACTGTGTGGCCGCGTCGCCCGCGCCCGGCGCCTTCACCGGTGCGCTCGCCGCCAATATAGGCGTCATCGATCTCGATGCGCGGCCCGGCGGCGCCGAGCTTATAGCGGCGATCGCGCTCGATCATCGCCTGCATCAGCTTGTGTTGGACCCGCCAGGCTGCGTTGGTCGAGATGCCGAGCCTGCGACCGAGCTCGATGTTGGACAGACCTTTCTTTCCCTGGGCGAGCAAGTGCATGGCACGAAACCAAACCCGCATCGGCAGCTTGGTGCCCTGCAGGATAGTGCCGGCGATCAGCGATGTCTGGTAGCGGCAGCGCCGGCATTGCAGGAGTTGACGCTCGCTGATCTCGCAATACTCTGAGGCCGCGCACCGCGGACACTTGAAGCCCTCCGGCCAGCGCCAGGCGAACCACGCCTTCCGGCACGCCTCCTCGTCAGGATAGCGCTGCTCGAACGCATCGTCCGAGAGGCCCTTCTGGTGCTGTACGCGGTTGCGAGGCATTTGTTTCGATCCTGAAAATCATCGTTTTTTCAGGATGATAGTACCAAATTACCTAGCTGAGTGTCGATGGTAAGCGGGACTTCTTTATCATGTGTGTATTATCGTGGCGGTAGGAGCACTTTGGACGGGTCTGGCGACAAGCTTCCATCGCTCGCTAACACTACGGCGCTGCGGGCCGCTTTTTTAAGCACGTTGGATTCTTGAAATATTCAGCCAGCGCCCCAGCTTCCGAAAGTTCCGGCGTACTGAAGGCTTGAACCCGCCTCGCCGCTCGCGGCGGCGGATACGAATTGCGGAGCAGTCTTGTTAAATCGATCACCACAGCACGGCGATCGTCGCGAGCCGGGTACGAGCGCGCGGCAGGCGGCCGAGGCGCTCTTTGCACCCAAACCCCAGCGCGCCGAACCACCGGTGCGAGAACCCGCACCGACCAGCGAAGCGATCCGCAAACCGCGCGTGCTGACGATTGCCGCGGTGACGCCGGTCCCGCAAGACGAACCCGCAGCGTCGAGCCTGGCTGGCCGCCCGAGAGAGCCCGTCATCCCGACAGCGCACATCGCCCGCATTCGCGCCTGGCTGAAATACGGGATGACGACCGCCCAGGTGGCCGAGATGTATGGGGTCGCCGCCGGCGAGGTTGAGCGCCTTCTCGGCCTCGCCTGACGGCCGTTCAGCCCGGTCGCCGAGGGAGCGCGGGCCGGGATTCTCTACTGATAATCCGGTTCCCGCTTACCATCGACACTCAGCTAGGTAATTTGGTACTATCATCCTGAAAAAACGATGATTTTCAGGATCGAAACAAATGCCTCGCAACCGCGTACAGCACCAGAAGGGCCTCTCGGACGATGCGTTCGAGCAGCGCTATCCTGACGAGGAGGCGTGCCGGAAGGCGTGGTTCGCCTGGCGCTGGCCGGAGGGCTTCAAGTGTCCGCGGTGCGCGGCCTCAGAGTATTGCGAGATCAGCGAGCGTCAACTCCTGCAATGCCGGCGCTGCCGCTACCAGACATCGCTGATCGCCGGCACTATCCTGCAGGGCACCAAGCTGCCGATGCGGGTTTGGTTTCGTGCCATGCACTTGCTCGCCCAGGGAAAGAAAGGTCTGTCCAACATCGAGCTCGGTCGCAGGCTCGGCATCTCGACCAACGCAGCCTGGCGGGTCCAACACAAGCTGATGCAGGCGATGATCGAGCGCGATCGCCGCTATAAGCTCGGCGCCGCCGGGCCGCGCATCGAGATCGATGACGCCTATATTGGCGGCGAGCGCACCGGTGAAGGCGCCGGGCGCGGGCGACGCGGCCACACGCCGTTTATCATGGCGCGTTGAGACTTCTGCCGACGGTCGGCCTTTATACGCGCGGCTGCAGGTCGTGCGCGGCTTCCAGGCCGGCGAAACCAAACGGCTGTGCGCCAACGTCGAACCCGGTACGACAATCGTCAGCGATGGTGGCCAGTGGTTTCGCTGTATTGGTGAGCAGCCGGGTATCACCCACGATCGCCATGTCACCGGCTCCGATCGAGCCGCCGCGCGCCACCCCGCCTTTCGTTGGGCGAACACTATGCTCGCCAACGTCAAGAACAGCCTGCTGGCCACGCATCGTGTGGTCGGTGCCAAACATCTACCGCGCTACCTCGGTGCCTTCGCTTGGCGCTTCAACCGCCGCTACGTCCTTAAAACCATTCACGAGCGTCTCGCCATCGCCGCAACGACGACACCGCCAATGCCTTACCGTCTCCTCAAAATGGCTGAGGCTCGATGGTAAGCGGGATCCGGTTTATCGCGTGTGGGAAAGTTACCGAGGCTCAGTTTTTCCGCGTTTTGCTGCGAAACCGCAATCGCCGGCAGACCACCTGACGATAACATTACGAAGCGATGGGCAGAGCTAAAATGGGAAAGCGGGGGGCGGTCTCTCGCTTGGAATTCGATCCTCTTCGAGGGATCGTCCGTCATCGACACGGGAGGGTGAACCATGAAGATCGTCGTCATCGGCGGCACCGGTCTGATCGGCTCGAAGACCGTCGCCATTCTCCGCCAGGCCGGCCACGAGGTCGTCGCCGCCTCGCCCAGGAGCGGCGTCAACAGCATCACCGGCGAGGGCCTCAAAGAGGCCATGGCCGGCGCGCAGGTGGTGATCGACCTCACCAATTCGCCCTCATTTGAAGACAAGGCGGTGCTGGAGTTCTTCGAAGCCTCCGCGCGCAACCTTCTCCCGGCGGAGGCCGCGGCGGGCGTCCGGCACCATGTCGCGCTATCCATCGTCGGAACCGACCGGACGCCCGACAATGGCTATTTCCGCGCCAAGGTCGCGCAAGAAAAGCTGATCGAGACCTCCGGCATCCCCTACACGATCATCCGCGCGACGCAGTTCCTGGAATTCCTCGGCGGCATCGCCGCTTCGGGTGCGGAGGGAAACATCGTCAGACTTTCGCCCGGCCTGTTCCAGCCCATCGCGGCGGACGACGTTGCCGCCATCGTCGCCGAGGTGGCGCTGGCGGGGCCGCGAAACGGCATCGTCGAGATCGCCGGCCCGGAAAGAGCGCCATTCAACGAAATCATCGCGCGCTATCTGAAGGCGGTCGGCGACCCGCGTGAAGTCGTGAGCGACCCCGAGGCCCGATATTTCGGCGGCCGGGTCGAGGAGCAGTCGCTCGTGCCGTTGGGCGAGGCGCGCCTCGGCCGCATCGGTCTCGACGAATGGCTCCGCCGCTCAAAGGCAGGAGCCTGATCCCGCAATTGAGGCGGAGTCATCGCGACGCCACGCCGCCTCCTTCACCACTCTGAGTACATCCGTTGTACATTATCAATGTACATCCGGGCAAAATCCGACCCGGATGACTTATCGATTTTATTGGCGGAATAGTCGTTGGCGTCCCCAAGGGGATTCGAACCCCTGTTACCGCCGTGAAAGGGACGCTTTGGTGTCTACGACTGTCCATAATCATCCACCATAACTGTTTGAGTTCCCTGAATAAGAGGACATTCTTGCCTGCTCTTGCCTACGGAGGCCCAGCTCCATATATTGGACAAAATTTAGACAGCACATTGAGAACAAGGCAATGGCACGAACGGTTCGCGACGCATCTTTGGAGACACGCACTGCGCGATCAAGGTTGAAGGCCAGCGGCAAGCCGTACTGGAAGACCATCGATCCCGGTCTCCACATTGGCTACCGGAAAGGGACGACCGGCGGCAAATGGGTGGTGCGCCGCTATATCGGCGATGGCGTCTACAGCGTCGAAACCATCGCTACCGCCGACGATAAGGCTGACGCCGACGGCGTCGCGGTGCTGGATTTCAGCCAGGCACAGCAGATGGCGCGGCAACGCCATACGGTGCTCACGCGACAAGCCAAGGGGTTGCCGGCGGACACGGTCGGTCCCTACACGGTGCGGGCGTGCGTCGATGACTATATCCGGTTCCTCGAGCGCGAACGGAGGACCGCCAACGACGCCCGGTGGCGCGCGGAAGCGCTGATTCTGCCGTCCTTGGGCAATATAGCCTGTGTTGACCTCACCGCGGACCGCATTCGCGATTGGCTGGACAAGGCAGCGAAGACCCCGCCACGACTGCGGACACGCAATGGTGGGAAGCAGCAATACAGCGATTTCGACGACGGGGATGGGGAACAACGCCGCAAGCGGCGGGCCACCGCCAACCGCACGTTGACCATCCTCAAGGCTGCACTCAATCGCGCGGTGCGGGAGAAGAAACTCGCCAACGACGATGCGTGGCGATGGGTCCAACCGTTCCAGGAAGCCGACGCTGCCCGCGTTCGTTACCTGACATTGGACGAGTGCAAGCGGCTCATCAACACCACCCAAGGCGAGTTCCGCGAGCTGGTCCAGGCGGCGTTGCTGACCGGGTGCCGGTTTGGCGAGCTGGCGGCGTTGGTGTGCCGCGACTTCAATCCGGATTCCGGCACCTTGCATGTCCGCACCAGCAAAAGCGGGAAAGGCCGCCACGTGGTGTTGAACGACGAAGGGATCGAGTTCTTCCGCCGGATTACAGCGGGTCGCACCGGCGGCGAGCTGGTATTGCGGAAACCCGCCGGCGGCCACTGGGGCAAGTCGAACCAGACACGACCGATGGCCGAGGCGTGCGAACGCGCTAAGATCGACCCGCCCGCCAACTTTCACGCCCTGCGCCACACCTGGGCGTCGCATGCGGTGATGGCGGGTGCGCCCTTGCTGGTGGTGGCGAAGAACCTGGGCCATAGCGACACGCGCATGGTCGAGAAGCATTATGGCCATCTCAGTGCCGACTTCATGGCGGCAGAGATCAGGCGGGCCGCTCCCAAGTTTGGCTTCGCAGCGAGCAACGTCGAGCCGTTGGTGATCTGATGGCCGACCGCCTCGCGGTCGCCGACTGGGTGCCAGGTCCCGTCGCCGACACCGCATCGCAACTCTATGCGGCGACACGGTCTAGCCGCCGCAAAGCCGTAATCGCCCGCCTTGTTAGCCATGAGGATATGCGGCGGGTATGGAGGACGTTGCGCGAGAACTATCACGGCAAGGTCAAGCCAGTGGCGTGGCCTCAGACCGTCGCAGAGCGCGGGCGCTGCGCTGCAATCGTCTTCGACGTGGCCACACAAACCGACGAGCGCGCCTACGACCGGAGGATGGTCGCAGCGTTCCAATTTGAGGTCCGTGACATCGCCGCAAGGGCAGAAACCCTCTTGGACGATGTCGCAACGGTGCGTCGGTGGCTGTCGCCGTTCATCATCGAGGTCGATGACGAAATCCGTGCGCTGGGGTCTCTGATCACCAAGTGCCGCAACTCCATCGACAACTCCAAGGCTTTGCTGGTGGTGTCGCACAAAACGACCCGCCATCGCGGCTACTTGAGCGCTGTGGCCGGTGCAATGCAGGAAAACTTCGGCACGGTAATGCTAACTACAGTGGCGACCATCGCCACAGTAGCGCTCGATCGGAAGGTAACAGTACCGATGGTCAAAAGGACGCTGCGTCCGACCGACGGCGAATAATGCCGGCCACAAACTCTCACCGAAAAATTGGGAACCTCTGCGGTTTTGAGCATTTTTGGTGCCAGTTTACAGGCGTCGTGAAAAGCGTTGTCATTGGTGGATAGGCGTTATGTCACCATAGACAAGGCGCAGTGCCATCATGACAGACCGGGGCAGCTTTTCAATCGGTGACTGGTGTAGACGGCACGATCTGTGTCGGGCGACTTTTTACAATTTGCGAAAGCGTGGCGAAGCGCCAGACATCATGCACGTCGGTAAGAGCGTGCGGATTTCCGCCGAGGCCGACGCCCGTTGGGTCGCGGAACGGGAAAACGCCGCTGGCAATGGCGGTGCCAAACTACCCCCCAAACGACCGCGCAAAGACCGAGTGACGATGATAACCGACTGACTGCGAAAAAACTTCCACATCCCGCCCTGTCAAAACCCTTGTTGGAGTCGTTGATGATGCCGCAGGAGAACAAGCCGCAACGTCTTCTCACCGTCCGCGATGTTGCCGAAATCCTAAATAACTCGGTGAAGTCGGTTCGCCGCTTCATCGACGCCGGCGCGCTCAGAGCCAGCCGCATCGGCGGCTCGTGGCGGATAGATCCTGCTGATCTTCAGGATTTCATCCGCGATCGTCGGAGTCGTTAATTGTCCAATCATGTCCAAGCATTATCGTCATGTCGGGAAAACGATGTGAATAACTTCGGCACGAATATATTTACGACGTTTTCCCGAATGGCTAATATTGTCCGCCCTTGTCCCGATTTGTCCTCCGGATGGCTTTAAATCAGAGGTGTCGATGGATGGTATCATAGCAGTTTGTCTGACGCTTGCCGACGTTATCGAACACATTAAAGAGGACCTCACTCTTTCTCCGGCGCGGCGGCGCGACCTCGTCTCTGCGGTGTTGCGTATCTGCGAACTCATCGGCGCCGACCCGCAGGTCACACCGGCATCGCTGCCTTACGTGCGACCGCTGATTAAACAGGTGCGACCCGCGCGGCACGACATTCGGCCCAAGACCTGGAGCAATCTGCGCGCCAACTTTCGGGCGGCTGTGGTCGCACCTCTGCCTCGCCAGCCGAGAGAGCCGAATGCCGAATGGGACACCTTGCTACGGGCATTAGCGGACCCGCGGATGAGAGAACGGCTCAGCGGGCTGAGACGCTATTGCCAACGCGAGGACATCGCCCCCACGAAGGTATCGGACGCGGTCCTGTGTGATTACGAGGACTACCTCGAAAAAAACTCGCTGGGCCGGGAGCCGCATCGTAGCGCCCGGATGACAGGCACCACTTGGAACGCAGCGGTGGGTACCATCCCCGGCTGGCCACAAATACAGCTCAATGTGCCCAGTGCGCGAAAACCGCGGCGGAGGACACCGCCGCTAACCAGCTATCCACCCAGCCTGCAGGAAGAAATCAATCGCTGCCTTGCCCCTCCTCGTCCGGAGAACCGATTTGCGCTCGATGGTCACCGGAAGGTCCTTCGCGCAAGCACGGTAGAGAAAATCAGGACTTACATAGCACTCGCGCTCTTGACCCTGGTGGATGCCGGCAAGCCTCCCGAGACGATGACATCGCTAAGGTGTCTTCTTGAGCCGGAGGCATTTGAGACGATCATCCGCCGCTACCTAAAGGACGATGACGAGCAGACGCCGAGGCCGACCGCCCACAACATCGCGAGCACCCTTATTGGGCTCGCTGATCGATATCTCGGACCGGATGACGCAGATCGCGAGCTGATCGCGGAATTGCGCCGGCTGCGAAAATGCCTCGGGGCAAAACCTACCGGCCTCACCAACAAGAACCGCGGCCTGGTTCTCGAGCTTTCTGATCGCCGCCTTCGAGGGAAGCTGTACGAGTTACCCGACCGGCTCGCCGCCTCGGCGACACGAACCACGCCGACTCAGGGATATCGGGCGATGCAACTCGCCGTCGCGATCGCGATCCTGCTCGTGGCTCCGATAAGGATCTCGAATTTGGCCGCTTTGTGTTTTGATCGGCATCTACTCCGCCCTGGAGGACGCCGTTCGCTCTGGCTGATCGACATCCCCGAAGACGAAGTAAAGAATCGGGTGCGTCTGGTCCATGAGCTCCCGCATCGTGTCACAATGTTACTCGACCGGTTCCGGCGCGATTTCCGTCCTCGGATTGCTGAGCCAGGCAATCCTTACCTATTCCCATCTCGCTCTTCTCACAAGAGCGCTGTGGTGCTGTCGCAGGCGATCAAGCAATGCATTACCGACTGGGTCGGTATCCAGATGACCGCCCACCAGTTTCGCCATCTCGCGGGGCTGCTGATGTACGATGATTTGGAGGCACTTGCTCAGCTTCTCGGCGACAAAAGCACAAGGACTGTACGCAATCATTATTCCGAATTGAACACGCTCGAGATCGGACGGCGGTTCGACGCCATTATTCAATCCGAACTCGATCGCCGGCCTCGAGCGCGGAGCTGACGTTAGTGCGCAGACATTGCCGGTGGCTCAAATTCGTCGATTGGCCTGAGCCGGATCGGATCGCGTGGACCGCGGCCGTGGCCAAGGGAGATCGTTTCCGACGTGGTCCGGCTGCGCACTGGTCCACGTCGACGCGACGCGACGCGGAGAAGGCCCTCTACCGGTGGCTGGGATATCTCGCCGGCTTTGAACACGCCGCCCTGACCGAACACCCAGTCGCACGCCTGACGGAAGATCGGCTTCTCGGCTATGTCGGCCATCTCGCAGAGACCGTCCAATCGGTAGGCTGCTGTGTTTACCTCGCACACCTGCTGATGGCGTTCAGGGTGATGTTTCCGGGCGAGCCACTGCAAATCCTGAAATCTGTTTCGGCCCAGCTCAGAACACAAAGCCAAGCACGACCAAAAACCTGGGTCGTTACCCCACAGCTGACTGCGTTGGGGGAAAAGCTGATCGCAGAGGCGGGCCATCAAGGGAGGAGGCGCTGGCACGTTGGTTACCGCGATGGCCTCATGCTCATGCTCTGGCCGTCTCGGCCGCTCCGCCTTCGGACATTTGCCCAAATCCAGATCGGCAAGCACCTTCGCAAGGTTGGCGAAGAATGGCGGCTGATCTTCGAGGGCCCGGAGATGAAGTCGGGCCGCCCGTACCAGGTGACGCTGCCCCGTCAAGTGATACCTTTTCTCGAGCGGTACCTAGCCGAGGTGCGGCCGACCTTTCCGGGAGTGAAACAGCACAATGCGCTCTGGGTCGGAGCACATGGTGGCCCGCTCCCACCGGAAGCGATCTCCCGGTCGATAGGAGACAGGACCGAGGCGGAATTCGGGGACCGGATTTCTCCGCACCGCTTCCGGCATTGTGCCGCATCGACGATCGCAGTGTTCGCACCAAGCGAGATCCGAACCGCGGCAGGGCTCCTGGACCATTCTTCGCCCGGGATCACACACCAACACTACATTTTGGCGCGCGGCATCGCAGCGAGCCGGCAGTACGCGAAAATCGTTGCCGACCAAACAGCGAATGGAGCCGGCCGAAGTCGGCGGCCACGGGGTTGACCGCTTCCGTAAAGGGTTTCGGATGCCGGCCCGTTGTGAGCGTAGGCACCCGCGCTGAGGGCCGGCGTCCGAAAGCCTCCGAGGAAGGAACCCGCGGGCCGGTAGCGAGGCGTCGGCCGGTTATCCGCTCGCGGGCGACGGGCAGCATTCGGCTCACCGTTGCTTCCGAGACGATGATGCCACGCCCGGCCAAGGCCAGTGTGACGCGATGGCGACCCCATAGATGCGGATAATCGCGGATCAACTCAATCACGGTGTCGAGCACCTTGCCTTCCCAACGAGGCGCCTTCGGGCCTCGCGTCTGCGGACGCAGCGAGGCCCGTGGTTTATCTGGGTCAAAGGCCTTGAGCCAGCGGTACAAGGTGGTGCGCGTGACGCCGACCTGCTGCGCCGTCTCGGTGATCGACGCGCCGTCGCGCACCGCCTCAGCTGCGGAAATTCGTCGCAATAATTCTGAAGCGGAACACATCATAAATTTTGATAACATTGTATAGCCGCGTAAGGGAACCGGTCTCGAACGGACGCACTGCTGCGGAACTGGCGCGGCGAGTTTGCGGCGTATTTCCACTGACGCTGCACCCGTAGCACATCGCGGTTGATCCAACCAGCTGCAATGCTGGATGGATTCCTCCCCGAGCTTTGCACGCGTATCCCAGCTTGTGGAATCCGAGCGCGACGGAATGCGCGCGCATTCTGGAGATGTACCCCGCCGACACACATTTATACGACCTGATTAGAGAGTGACACGTCGACGCTAAGCAGGGCCTTCCTCGCGAAAACCACCCCGAGTCAGCGTCAACGGTAGCTTCACACGCGATAGAATGGCCTGTCGCCGCGGATCGTTACGCGATGGCCGTAGCGGCGATGCGGATGATAGTCGAAGATCGCCCGGTGTTGCGCACAGCGGTTATCCCACAAGGCGATCGAGTTCGGCTCGCCAATTAAACCGACACTGAAAATCCGGCGTCTCGATGTGCCGTAACAGATATTCGAGGATAGCGGCGCTTTCATCGGTTGGTAATCCGACGATCCGAGTGGTGAAGCCGCGGTTCACGAACAGCGCCCTGCGGCCAGTCACTGGATAAGTCCGCACAATCGGATGCTCAGCGCGCGGCAGCTCGCGATCAGGCCGCGGCGAGAGCTTGTCATAGGCCAGATACATATTTGCGAAGGCGGTGTCGCCGCCGCCGAGGGGCGGAACTTCGGTGATGTAAAGAACGCTGCCCATCGGCGGCTCAGGCTGACAGCTCAGATCCGAATGCCAGACCTCTCCGGTCGCAACGACGGTGGTCTCGTCGGATTTGACGACACGGATCTCGGGGTGTCCGGAAATCGTCGAACTGGCAGCAGGATGAACGATCGGATCGCCAAAGCGCCGGCCGAAGGCGATATGTTGCTCGACCGTGATTTTCTGGTCGCGGAAAAACACGACCAGATTGTCCATGAGCGCATCGTGGATTTCCTCGAATTGCTGGTTGCCGAGTGGCCGAGCCAAGTCGACGCCGTGAATTTTGGCGCCGATAACCGGCGTCACTTTGCGAACCTCGATCGTCTGATATGTCACGACGGGTCTCCTAGTGCTTTGTTCACAGCCCCTCCGGAATGACCCGGCAGGCATCGGCCGGAATGGTCAGGTGGAGATTTTCTTCCGGACGGAAAATCTGCGCGGTTCTGGTGACCACCCGCAGGTCAAATCGGTACCCGCGATGCCGACGGCAAGACGAATATGCGGCATGATCTTCCGCGCGGCGCGCGGAAGATCATGACCCTTTCAAGAAGGATGACGATGATGACGGACGATCTCGGCCACGCTGCTGATCCGGCTCAGTTTCCCGAGAGTCCGTTCTCGGGCATCCTCCACCAGCCGCTGATCCTCGGTCTTTTTCTGCCGGTGCAGAGCGGCGGCTGGTCGGCATCGCTGTTGCCGCGGACCACGGACTGGAGGTTCGACTACAACGCGGCTTTGACCCGGCGTGCGGAGGCGTTGGGTTTCGACCTGGTCTTTGGCCTGGCGCAGTGGACGAGCAAAGGGGGCTACGGCGGGGTTTCGAAATACCGCGAGGACTCTCTCGATCCGTTCATCGCGGTGACCGCGCTCAGCGCAATTACCGAGCGCATCCTGCTGATCTCGACGATCCATGTGTTGTTCGGGCCATGGCATCCGCTGCATGTCGCCAAATTCGGCGCGACGATCGATCACATCTCGGGCGGGCGCTGGGGGATCAACGTCGTGACCGGCTACTCGGCGCGTGAAGCGCGCATGTTTGGCGGGCGGCATATCGAGCACGATCGCCGCTACGCGATGGCAGGAGAATTTTCCGACATCGTATGCCGGCTCTGGGGGGCGACCGATAACCTGACCCTGCAGGGCAAATTCTGGTCGTTGGAAAACGCGTTCGTGACGCCGAAACCACGATACGGTCGGCCCGTGCTGGTCAACGCCACGGGCTCACCGGCCGGGATCGATTACGCCGCCACCTATTCGGATCTGGTGTTCATCACGAGCCCGGCGGGCCATGAGATCGACGCCGCATTGCGGGTGCTGCCGGCCCACAACGCCGCGATCAAAGCCGCCGGTGTCGAACGAGGCCGGCAGCTTCGGACGATCATCAACCCGGTGATCGTCTGTCGCGAGACGGACCGTGAGGCGCAGCGCTACCACCAGGCCATCCTGGATGCGGCGGACCGCGGCGCGATCGAAGGGTTTGTCACCCATCAACGGGCCGGCGACGCGGTCGCGTGGAAGGCGCATGGCGACCAGCACCGCGCGCTCGGCGGCAATATTCAAATCATCGGCAGCCCGGAGCATGTGGTCGACAAGCTGCTGGGGCTCAAACAGGCTGGCTGTGACGGCGTTCAGGTGGCCTTCTTTGATTTCGCGCCCGATCTTGAGTTCTTTGGCGAAGCGGTGTTGCCGTTGATGCGCCAGGCAGGACTGCGGGCATAACCGCCGCGGACCGCCTCGCTGCCCATGTGAAGAGATCCGTTTGTTCATCGCCGGCGCGTCTCCCGAGCGTACCCGCGACGGCCTGTGGAATCGCATCGGCGAACTGCTCAGCCGCTTCACCCCAGACGAATGCCGCTGGTTATGTCAACTCATTGTGAAAGTGCTCTAGCAACGCAGGATAACATCACCGCGATTTGCGTCCGACCCCGTACTGGTCGCCAACCCGCGTTATCTTGCTGTCGACAAAATCAATCTCGATCATGTCCTCGGAAGAGCCGATCGTCCCGACGGAGGTGTGACTACGGACATCGAACACCTCGGTCGGGTCGGCGCTGAGCTTATTCGGCGCCGCGTAACTGTAGTCGCCGGCGATCGTGAAGGTCAGCCAATGCGAACCGTGGCCGCTCCGCAGCGGCAGTTTCTGCTGCAGCCGGGGCGCCATCGGATCCGCCATGTCCCAGACGTAGACCACCGGATCCCATGCGGCGCCGACTAACCACACTTCACGCTCGTCCGGGGTCCAGCCGATCCCGTGCAGCAGCTCCGGGTCGCCGTCCGGATGTTCACCGAGACTGGCCGTGGCTATCCGGCCGCTCTGCAAATCGCCAACCTGCATGCCCCACAGATGGCTGACATTGTGCACCACGTATCGGCTTGCGCCGTCGGCCGCGTAGGGTCCGAGCACGTCGGCATACGGGCCGATGCGCGAGACCGCGTAACTCTGTGGGTCGATCATGTAGAGATAGGCGCCGCTGCCGTCATCGGCCTTTGTCTCCTGAAACAGCGGTCCAGCAAGCGGATACTGCGCGTCGTGCGAGCGATGCGAGAAATGAACCCGCCGCCACACATCGCCGGTCGCAGCATCGATGATGTTGATGAAATCGGCCGTGTTCCCTTCCCAAGTCGGAACGTAGAGCAACGTGCCGTCGGGGCTGATGGCTAATCGGTCGACGCCGGGATCGATCACACAATTCCAGTGGATCCGGTCATCGGCAAGGCTCAGGCAGTAGATCATGCCGGCGCCCCTTCCGTTCCGGTAAGCAACGAAAATCTGTCCGGTCGCTGCGCTGGCTGCGATCCCCTTCGGATCGGCGACGTCGGGAACGGTGGCGATCGTCCTCAACAGCCGATGTCCGTCGTCGATGTCATAGACCGCGACCGCGCCCCGGTCCGGGCCGGCCTGGTTGACGGCGTAGAGCAGCCGCCGTGGCACAGGTTCGGCGCCAACCGTCTGGCTGCCTATAGCGGCGAAGGCCAGTGCCAGAGAAATCCCGAACAAGGGGAAGCGGCGCCCCGAATTCATTGCCACCCTTGCCGACGAACCGAGCTCGCCAGCATGTGAGCTTATTCCAGCATCGGCAACAGCCAACTCCGGAATTTCGTATTTGCTTTCGTCGAACAAGCTCACGGCTCCAGGTTCACTGGCGATCAGCCTTTAATTCTCTTGCGTTGCGTCACGATTGCGGGGCGAACACCTTGCGCCAAAGAACCGTCGCTGGGTCGGCAGCTAGGACCAGGGTAATATCAGCGCCGCGTCGACGGCCGCCGGTAGCGCACGGTTTCCCAGCCTATCCGTGTTGCTTGGAGTTCGGCTTATTGTGCAGGGAGACAAGGGATGCGATGCCCGTTCTGCGGGGCTGAGGACAGCCAGGTCAAGGACTCGCGGCCGACCGATGATGGCGGCGCGATTCGCCGCCGTCGGTCTTGTCCGAACTGCGCTGCACGGTTCACCACCTTTGAGCGCGTCCAGTTGCGCGAGCTGACGGTGATCAAAAAGAACGGGCAGCGCGAGCTGTTCGACCGCGACAAGCTTGCCCGCTCGATCTACACCGCCCTGCGCAAGCGACCGCATCAGTCCGATCGGGTCGAGCGCATCATCAATTCAATGGTGCGCCAGCTTGAAAGCTCGGGCGAGACCGAGATCCCCAGCGACATGGTGGGCGAACTGGTGATGGAAGCGTTGGCCTCGCTCGACCAGGTCGCCTATATCCGCTTCGCCTCGGTCTACCGCAATTTTCGTGAAGCCAAGGATTTCGGAGAATTCGTCGGCCAGATCGCGGCAGATGACGATTAAAGTCGCCGCGGCGCTGATCGAAGGGCGAAACTTAGATCTCTGCGGAACGCGTCCATGATCGCACATTCTGACCTCGCCGCCCTCGACGGGCTCAAGACCCGCATCCAGGGATTGCGCTCCAAGACCACGGACAACGGCTGCACCGAAGCCGAAGCCCTATTGGCCGCCGCCAAGGTGGCCGAGCTTCTCGACCGATATGATCTTTCGCTCACCGACATCGAAATCCGTGACTCAGAATGCGAGCAGCGCTCGTATGAGACCTACCGCAAGAAGCGCATCCCGCTAGACGGCTGCGTCGGTGCTATTGCGAACTTCTGCGACTGCCGGGTTTGGCGCGAGAAGAACCAGTTAGGCGACGCCCGCTATGTCTTCTTCGGTCTGCGCTCCGATATCGAGGTCGCCCACTACCTGGCCGAGGTGATCGATAATGCCGTACGGTTTGAACTCGGCTGCTACAAGATGTCGGCCAACTATCGGCGTTTCCGGCACCAGGACCGACATATCGCGAATTCCTCCTTCACGTTGGGCATGGTCGCCTCCATCGCGGACAAGCTGGTGGCGATGAAGAGGGAACGTGATGCCGTGAATAGTGGCACGGGGCGTGATCTCGTCTTGCTCAAGACACCGGTCGTCGATGCTGAACTCGGAAAGCTCGATTTGAAGCTGCGGACGGTGCGTCGCACGACGCGAATGGTAGCGCCGGCGGCCTACGAAGCCGGCGGAGCTGCCGGCGCGTCATTGGCGATCAATCCTGGAATTCGTGGGGCTTGATCCACTTCGGTGCCGGCTACCTCGATCGCTGGCGGTACCTCCGAAAACTGGTTGAGGCCTACGGCGAGCGGGATACGGTCTATGCCATCGCGGTTCTCACGCTTCTCGTCGAACCACTGCCGGTCGTACGCTGCCGCTCTCATACCGACGTTTGGGGGTGGCAAGGAGGGAGGCGTAAAATGGAAAACCAGGTCTTCGATTATATTGTGGTGGGCGCGGGGTCAGCCGGTTCGGTCCTCGCCAACCGGCTCAGCGCCAACCCGAAACACAAGGTGCTGGTGCTCGAAGCCGGTCGCGAAAGCCACCCCTGGTCGCGCATCCCGGTCGGGTTCGCCAGGCTGATCGAAAACCCCGCCGCCAATTGGCTGTATTCGTCCGAGCCCGACGAAGGCACCGGCCAGCGCCGCATCCCGATCCCGCGCGGCAAGCTCCTGGGCGGGTCGTCGTCGATCAACGGCATGGTCTTCGTGCGTGGACAGTCGCAGGACTACGATACTGGGCGCAACTCGGCAATCGCGGCTGGAGTTACCGCGAGGTGTTGCCGATTTTCCGCGAGATGGAAAGCTACCAGGGTGACGGCGACGAGGAATATCGCGGCCGCGGCGGCCCGTTAAAGGTCACCGAAAGCAACGAGAGCGGCGCCATCTACGACGCGCTGATCAAGGCCGCCGGCGAAGTCGGCATCGCCTACACCAAGGACTATAACGGCGCGAAGCAGGACGGCATCGGCATGACCCAAGCAACGATCCGCTCCGGCCGCCGGATGAGCACCGCGGTCTGCTATCTCGACCCGGCGCGCGGTCGGCCGAACCTGACGATTAAGGCCAATGCACTAACCGAAAGCCTGCTGTTCGACGGCAAACGCTGTGTCGGTGTCCGCTACACGGCGGACGGGCTGCAAATCGAAGCTCGCGCCAACCGAGAGGTCGTCGTCAGCGCCGGATCGATCAATTCGCCGCAGCTGCTTGAGTTGTCCGGCATCGGCCAGCCCGAGCTGCTCAAAAGCGTCGGCATCGAAATTCGGCACGAGCTGAAGGGCGTCGGCGAGAATTTGCGCGACCATTACTCGCCACGCATGTGCCGGCCTCGCTCGGCATGACCTACAACGACAAGGCGCGTGGCCTGGGCCTGGTCTGGCAGGCGATGCGCTACGCGCTGACCCACAAGGGGTTACTCGGCCTGCCGGCGGCGCCGATCCGCGCCTATATCCGCACCCGGACCGGGCTCGACGCGCCGGACGCCGCGATTTCGTGGATACCGTTTTTGGTCGGCGAGAATATGCAGCTGGCGAAGAGTTCCGGCGTCACCGCGATTATGAACATTCTGCGTTCAGAAAGTACCGGCAGCATCCATGTGTCCTCAGCGGCGCCAAGGACACCACCGGTTATCCGCTTCAACTTTCTGAGCGCGCAGCTCGACCGCGAGGTGACGCTGGAGGCGATGCGCATTACGCGGCGCATCATGACCGCGCCGGCCATGCGCGGCACCGCCACCGACGAGATCGCGCCGGGCGTGAACATCCAGTCCGACGACGAACTGCTCGACTGGGTCAAGCACAACGCCGAAACCACCTACCACCCGGTCGGGACCTGCAAGATGGGTTCGGACCCGATGGCGGTGGTGGACGACCAGCTGCGGGTGCACGGCATAGAGAGGCTGCGCATTGCCGACGCCTCGATCATGCCGACCCTCACCTCGGGCAACACCAATGCGCCGTCGATTATGATCGGCGAAAAGGCGTCGCGGATGATGCTGGCGGCCGCTTAGGTCGCGGTGCGGATGCGCTGGTGGGGCGGCGCAACATCAGGCCGCCCCGCGCCAGCCGATCGCCGAAGAACCGCACATCTGCGACGGCAGACTGGGCATCGGCCGGATCAGGCCTAAGCGGCTGCTCGGTCTACTACCACCCGTAGACCTTCTTGAGCGTGTCCCCCATCAGTTTTGACCTGTCGCTGTCTGACAGTCGATTGGTAGTGCGGAAAGGGGCGACGCCTTGTTCATAGGTCAGCACCCCGCTCGTCCGAGTCCAATCCGTGCCCCACATGCAGCGGTCGATGCCGAATGCATCGATGATCCGCAGCACCGGGTCCCAGATGTCATTGTATGGGAAGGGCTCGCGGGAAAGGGTGCAAGCGCCGCTGATCTTCACCCGGACATTGGGGTAGGCCGCGAGCGCCAGCAGCTTCGGCAGGTCGGCCCACGGCTCTGCCAGCGGCGGCGGCCCGTTCGGCTGCAGCAGACCGAGATGGTCGATGACGATTACGGTATCCGGGTTTCGCCGCACCACCGCGGCGCCGTCGTCGAGACGCCCCCAGCACAGGAAATTGACCGGCAGGCCATGCCGGCCAGCGGCCGCGAAGGCCCGATTCAAACGCGGGTCTGTCGGATCGGATATCTGCTCGTCCCGCAGCATGAGCCTCACGCCCACCGCTCCCTTGGTCTTTGCCCAGTCCGCGACAACCTCGTCCACCGCGGGATTGGCGGGATCGATCGGCTTTACGACGCGGAAGCGCTCCGGATACTTGGCGTAGACCTCAAGCGCGTAGCCGGGGTCGTAGCGGTAGAGGTTGAAGGTGGAGACGATAATCGCGCCATCGACACCGACGGCGTCCATGGCCGCCACCATTTCCTCGCCGTTGGCCGATTGTGGGCCGTGCAAATGCCCGACCCAGGGGCGGCCGGGATGGTTCCGCTCGTAGGCATGTACCTGGACGTCGATTATTGCCATCACCTGGTCCTTCCGCCTTTGCCCGCTATCGAATTGTCCTGACGCTCTAGCTGCCCGAGCTAGGCATCGCCAGATGCGGTTTTCCGGACTTGAACCGCGTCAGAACCTCGCCGGGGCCGCGGGCGTGCGCGACGTAATCGGTGCCGTCGAATACCCGGACACCGTTGACCCAGGTGCCGTGCAGGCCAGGGGCACGGCGCAGCAGGCGTTCGCCACCGGCCGGCATGTCGCGATGGCGCTCCATCTTGGTGATGCCGATCTTATCGGGATCGAACAGGATCATGTCGGCATGCGCGCCGGCGACCAGTCGCCCGCGATCGATGATGCCGTAGACGTCGGCGGGGTCGCTGGTGACCTTGCGGATCGCTGTCGGCAGGTCGAGCGCGCCCAGCTCCCGTACCCAGCGGCCGAACAGGTACATCGCGTACCCTGCGTCGCACAGAAACGTGTTGTGCGCGCCGGCATCGGAGAGGCTCACGAGCGCACCGTCATTACGCAGGATGTCGCCGACCTTCTCTTCCTCGACGTTCAGAATGCGGCCGGTGAACAAGGTCAGCAAATCCTCGTCGGCGGCGAGGTCGAGAAACGCATCCAGCGGGTCACGGCCTTGCGCCACGGCGATCTCGGCGATGGTCCGTCCTTCGAGCGCGGTGTTCTTCGGCAAGGCGACCGTGGTCACATCCATCAGCGACCAGTCGCCATTGAAGATGCGTCGCGGATCGGGCCGCGCCAGGGTCTCGCGGATTGCATCGCGAAAGGCCGGGTCGGCGAAGATGCGGCGCAGCGCATCCGGCGCGCCGTCCGCCGGCCAGGGGTGGATCGTTTTGAGGATGTAGGCGCTTGCCAGCGTGAACGAGAGACTGAGCGGTTGGCACGATGCTTGGGCATAGACCGGGATGCCGCGCGCGCGGGCGTCATCGCACGCCGCCAAGATGCCGGGAGCGCGGCCGGGGTCGTTCGTGTAGTGCACGACCGGTGCGTAGAACGCTGGCCGGCCGCTGATCGTCGCCAGCTCTTCGAGAAAATCGACAGTCGTGTGATAGCCGCAGGTCGCCATGAACGCGCCGTGCCGATAATCGCCCAGTACCTGCATAAAGGCGCGGAATTCGTCATCGCTCGCTATGCGCGAGGCGATCGGGATGCCACCAAACCCGCGATGGTTCTCGTTGGTCGACGAGCCGAGCCCGATGGCGCCGGCATCCATTGGCTCGCGGAACAATGCCAGCAACTGATCGAGCTCATCCGGGGTTGATGGCCGCTCCGACGCTTCGTCGCCCATGACGGCAGTACGCATGACCGTGTGCGAGGCGAGCACCGCGACATTGGGAGATGGAACTCGACAAAACCCGGCACGGTGTGAAGGTGCGTATCGCGCTCGCGCCAGCGCGTCTCGAACGCCGGCTCCTCGCCCTTGCGCACCTTGAACCGGTTCATCGCGATGAACATCGCCGCCCCTTTTTGAAAGCCGGATTTCAGGCGCGGAGCATATCACTTCCCCCACGGCATGATCGGGACGGTCGACAGCGAATTCTGCGGCGAGCCTTCGATGATCTTGTCGCTGAGCGCAATGTAGACAAGCGTGTTGCGCTTCTTGTCAACGATCCGGAACACATGGGTATGCTTGAAGAAGATCGACGTGTGTTCGGAATACACCGACTCCTCGTCGGGCAGCTTTGCGATATCCGTGGTGATCGGCCCGATCTGACGGCAAGCGATCGAGAAGCGCGAAGGGTCTTCCGCCAGGCCGAGCCCGCCCTTGATACCGCCGGTCCGCGCCTGGCTGACATGGCAGGCGACGCCCGGCACCTTCGGGTCGTCGAACGCGCTGATGCAGACCTTGTCGTTCGGCCCGAGGAAACGGAACGTCGTGCTGAGGCAGGCGAGGTCCTCGGCCCGCACAACCGTAGCCGCGCCAAGCAGGCCAACGACGACAAGCATCGCATAGAGCAGTCTCGACACGGGTTCCTCCGATCATATCCGGCGAAGGGCCAACATCGCGTGCACCTTGATTGCACCGCGGGTGCCCACAAGGGGCTGCTCTCAACACCCGAAGAGGGTCGAGATCACGCAGGTCCCTCCCCAAATAGGTGGGGAGATGGCACTTCCAAAGTCAGCTTTTCAATCTGCGCCGCGAGCGCCGGTTGGAAGGGATCCTGAACTGTCGGGGTGGCGCGCAACTGCACACCCCAACTGGGTCGCCGTTGATGCCTCTCGCCGAGAGCCGCAAGCGGGCTCATGGCGGTTCACCCGTAGGCATTAATTCCCAGCCGCAGCGAGCTTGCCCAGCTCTCCTGCGAAACTACTTCTTCTTAGCTTTCGCGGCCGCGCTTTTCTTGGAAGCGGGCTTGGGAATGTGGTTTAGCGCGTCCTTGACGGCCTTCGCTGGCGTGAACGATAGCTTTTTAGAGGCCGCAATCTTGATCGTCGCACCGGTCGCGGGATTGCGACCCTCCCGTGCCGCTCGACTCGTCACCTTGAATTTGCCGAAGCCGCTCAGCGAGATCTCGTCACCCTTGGCCGCTGCATTGATGATAGCGGTCACCACGGCCTCAATAGCCTGCTTGGCGGCTGCGTTCGTCAGTCCCTGTTCGGTCGCAATCTGATCGGCAATTTCATTGGTATTCATCGCGTAGTCCCCCGCGGAAGTTGGTTAAGGCGCTTGAATGGCAGGTGGTCATCACGCAATCAGAAAATGTATTAGCGGCTCGAGAGCGCCAACATGTCGATCTCCGAAGCCGCGATCCGGTGACCCGACACAAAACTATTCTCGATTTTCACGCGGAATGTCATTCCTTTGTATAGGCCTACAAACGCAGTAGGCCGTCAACCTAGGGCCTAAAGCGAGAGGCTAAATTCGCTCTTAGGTGCAGTCTCCTCCGCCATTAGCGAAGATAATGATACACCAAGCAACCGAACGCCTTTCGCCACCGGAAAGAGAGGTTCGAGCAACGCGTAGCCGAGCTGCTCGAGCTCGCTCCGGGTCCCGATCCCGGCTTTTGACTGTTGATCAGCAATGTACGGCTCAGGCCGAGTGAAGACACGGTGCTTATGCTTATACGTTTTTGGGTCGCGACCGCCCTACGGCCCCGGAATGCGGCTACGGCCTAGCAGCTCCCCCGGCCGAAGCCGCGCCGTAGCGCGGAATAGGCGGAGGATTCGTCTGTCGCGCCCCCGCCATTGGCGCAGGCGCGGTAGCCGCTCTCAGCCTGGGCATGTTCCATCAGCGCCTCGGCTTGGAAATCCTTGTAGCCATGCGTCATGAACCAGCGATAAATCTCAGCGCGGGCCGCTTCAGGGGTCGGCGGTCCCTCCGGCTCCAGCAGCTTAGGCGGGGCCGGTGGCGGTGGCAGCGGATTAAACGCGGTCTCTACGGGCGGCGGCTTCAAGAACTCGAAGTCCGAGCACGCAGACATTGAAAATAATAGGAAAATCCACGCCACGGCCGCGGCGCTGGTTATAAACCGGCGCATGGGACCGGCAAAGTAGAGCATGAACTCTTCGAGCGCAACCTATTGGTCTCGCTTATCCATCCGTCCGTCGCCCAAGAACACCCGCGAACAGCAGCGCCGTTACTACTGGCGGAGGCCGCGCGAAAATTACCCGAGCTGACCGGTGTTATCCAAGCAACCTAGCCATGCGTTTTGTTCTCCCTGTTGTTATGCCGGCGCGGATAACCTGGGCCAAAGTAACCTCCAAAAATCTCATGACTCGCTGAGCTACTGGATAGCTCCCGTTACTTTCGAGCGCGTAGGAGAGGTCTTCGTGCCCCGATCCGAGCCGGGGCGCCACCCGAACCCGATAACGGCCCGGTTCGCGAAACGGCAATCGACCTATTGGAGCTCAGTGTGTCGCGGTCAGCGTTACCCGGCTGGCGTACGAGCGAAAGAACGTCGGAAATGGGAGACCCGGTAGTGTCTCGAGCCTGTCGGCGGTCACACGGGTATCCCCTTCAACAGTCCGCGCACTGCGAAAGCCGGCGGCCTGAACCATAGCAACGACCTTCTTGTTGTACGCGCCGTAGGGATAGGCGAACGTATCGATCTTGAACCCCTCGGCCTCGAGGATCGCCTTGGCCCCAGCGATTTCATCCCAGGCGCGCTCGCCACCGACAGATGTCAGGTACGGGTGAGAGCGGCTGTGGCAGCCTATGGACATGCCGGCGGCGACCATTGTCTTCAACTGCTCGGTCGTCATGAAGTTCCCATGATTAAGATAATCGGTCACCACGTAAAACGTCGCGGTGTCGTGGTATTTCTGCAGTATCGGAAAGGCGTATTCGAACTGATTTTCCCAACCGTCGTCAAATGAGATGATGAAGGGGCGCTGAGGTAGCGGCTTTCCTTTTTCAAAATAGTCGGCCAGGTCGGTAAATGAAATGGTGTGAAAGCCATAGTACTGCAGGTATTCAAGCTGTTTATCGAGCTCTTCGGGGCTGACGAACAGTGTGCTCATCGAGCCGGGCCGGACATGGTGATAGACGAGGATCGGCACATTGACCGAAGGAGCCGGCGCGATTAGATCCGGCGTGGGGCTGGGCGGTGGAGCGACCGGTGTGCCAATGGCCGACGGTCCATAGCCCGCGCATCCCGACAGCAGCAGCGCCGCAAAGACATGAATTGCTGCAGGAGGCCGGAACGCTCCTTTTGGAGCCGAGGTAGCCATCGCAAAAGCCCCATTTTGGTAGCACGGTATGTCGTGATGCGCAAAGGTTGTTCCTTGCGAACCCTCTGCAAGCTTCACATGAGGATAGTGTGGATTTCCTAGAGACGCATACGCAACCCGCACACCCGCCTGCCTGCTATACAGCTCGATCTGAACCTCAACCAGCAACGTACGCGTCTTCGTCTGTCGTCAATTTTGGTTCGAAGGCGCGGCAACCGCATGAAGCCCGACGGTCCTGGGTCAGCCCAACCGGGCCACGCGCACACGGTTATCGATCGCCAGCTGCTCGATGCGGGACTCGCGCTTATCGCTCGGCGACCCATGGAAGAGCCGTCTTGGCAGTGTCAATGGCGGCAGCCTTGGTCGGAAACACGAGTCCTGAATAGTCGCCGACGACGCTCCATCGTAGGGCTTCGGGATCGCGGCGACATTCCCTGATTACAAACGTGTGATCATCCCGCTCGATGATATCGACGCAGCGCAACCCTTCGGCGTCTTCAATGCTGGTTACGGTCGGCATCACGCTTCACTCCAGCGAACATGGGGCCGCACCATCACAAGTGGCCCAAACATTGCGACTCCTTTTCGGCGGCTCGAGGCTCCCCATATGGCGCGCCATCAGGGGCTAATCACGGTGACAGCATGATCACGTTCTGGGTGCGGTTGCGCCAGGAGGGGCATGACGGCGACTGGCAGCCCTATGAGAGGGTCCAAGCGAATTCGCCCATTGAGGCAGCCGAAAGCCTCTACGGCGGGCACCTAGCGACAATCGGGAATCACTTCCAGGTTCGAGCAGTGGTCAAGCGGGCCGGACAGAGCACCGCGACCGCTCTTTACGACCGGATACATTGACCCTTCCTGGCATTGTCCAGTCCGAGCCGGGCGATCGTGGGGTCTTCCGCTGCAATCGCGCGATCGAACGCCGCCAGTACCGGATCGACCGTCATCTGATGGTCATTGAAGCGAGCGATGCATCCGGTGCGCATTGCGACTTCGAGCCGTCGTATGGCTGGGATGAATGACGGGTCAAAACATTCCACTCCCGTCGCCTCTAACGCTCCGATGGAACACCATGCGACAGCCTCGGCGGATCGCGCATCCACGAGCTGATTGCCATCAGCATCGCGAGCTATTGCGTCTCGACACCAGCCGCGCTGAATGAAGTTTCGCGCCCGAATCAGGAGCAAGGTCGTCTCGTCGAGCGGGGTGGTGTGTGGCCAGTTGGTCTGATCGAGCGGCATTCAGTCGTCCTCTCGATTCATTGATCGCGATTGGAGGCTTCCCAGAGTCGGATATGGTGATCGCTTCGTCTGCCTCAAGTTGTTATGGATGACGCGAAGCCGACACGTTCAACTCGAACAATCGGCGACGCGGCGTTAGGCGACGTCCGCATACGGTGCATGCGCGGGAAACCAGAATTGCCTTGAGATGCTGGCCGAGAGGTCCAGATGGCGGAGTACGACGATGTCAGTTGATAACAGGATCATCTGACGGTCCTTATCTGATTGCGTCGCGTCTACAAACCACGCGGATCGATAAGGGAGTCAGGCTGCCGATCACTCAGCAGCAGCCAAGCTCCACGTCTTCCCATCCTTGGCCAGCGTGACCTTGCTGTCCTTCTGCAACTGGCCAAGCGCGTTGCGGATCGACGTGAACGCAAGCTCCGTCTCGTGCTGCTCCTTGATCGCCTTCCGAATGTCGCCAGCCCGGCCGGTATGGTTGGGTAGCGATCGCAGCGCCGCCTCGATCAGGGGAGCGTTCTCTCCCCGCCGGCCCATCTGTCGCGGAGCCCGCGAAGCGGTCGCAACCTTTGGGGAAGCCGCTTGTGGCGCAGCCGGTACGGCTGCGACCTTCCTCCTGGCTGGCGCTTTGGCTGGCGATTTCCTAGTGGTGGCAGAGCGCGTCTGCGGTTCGGCAATCGGTTGCTTCGCGAAGTTCAACACGGCCTGCAACGCCGCGCTGTAGCCCTCGTTGTAAGCGTCGCGCCGGATCGTCTCAATCTGATCTTGTAGCTGTGTAACGGCACCGTTACTTTTCGCCATCATTCAATCTCCCTTACCCCAACGGTCGCTTCCCCTTTAAATACTTCATGGAGATTGATCTTGCCAATCATAGTGCGAGTATCGTATGGCATTATCCATCGCGGTGCTTGATAACGCATGCCTAGATGAGAATGCGGGCAAACTGTACGACGACGAGGTCGTCGACGACGGGCGACTTCGTCCGCGTGTGAAACTCCATCACTGCTGATCGCGTTTGTCGCGTCGCGTCCCACCGTCCAGCGCGCTGACGGACACACGAGCTTGATTAGGCTCGGTCGCCCGGTATGGCCAAATTCGTACATTGGCCGATGACGAGTGCCGCCATTCGGTGAGCGTTCGCGATATGATCACCGATCTGGCGCCATCATCGGGTAACGCGGTCATATTCGCCGGTTCGCACTGTTGATCTGCACAGGGGTTTTGGTTTTAACGGTCGCAATCTCTTCGGCGAGCCACGGGAGGAAGTCGCGCATGGCGAACTCGATCCTGGTACGACGGAAACTGCTACACGCGCCGTTAGCATATGCGGCAGCATGGCATCTTCTCGGAAACGACAGCAATGCGAGCACGCTGCCGCCAACTCCGCAGCAGACGGCCGGCCCGTTTTATCCACTGACCTTCCCCACGGATTCAGACAACGACCTCTTGCATGTTGCAGGACACTCCGGGGTGGCCCATGGCGTCCCGACCAAGATCAGCGGGCGGGTCCTCGACCTCAACGGCCGACCGATTTCGGGAGCGCGGATCGAAATCTGGCAATGCGATGCAAACGGTCGATACCACTACGTCCGGGATGACCGAACCGATCAGCCACGCGATGACGATTTCCAGGGATATGGGACGGCAACGACCGATGGGATGGGCGGATACGAGTTCCTCACCATAAAACCAGTGCCGTATCCCGGTCGTACGCCGCACATCCACTTCGCCGTCTCTGGTCGAGGTTTCGAGCGGTTCATCACGCAGATGTACGTGGCGGGGGAGCTGCGTAACCAAGCCGATCCCATTTTCACGGGTATCAAAGATACTGCCGCTCGTGCTCGGCTGACCATCGATCTGCGGCCATCGCCAGAGATCGACCCCACCGGGTTGACCGGCACATTCGACATCGTATTGGACGGACGCGGTTGACCTCGGCAGTTACCGGATTAGCCCAAGCCCCCAAATGCCCGTTAAGATGAGATACGCGCCGACCACGTAGTTGAGGATGCGTGGAACAAACAGAATGCGGAACAAACAGAATAAAGACCTCGGCCAAAAGCGCCGCCAAGGGCTGAAGATGCGCGGGACGTGTAAAGTCATGATCTATCCGGTCGCGTCGAACCCATGTGATTAAGAGGAGTTTGAAATGATCTGCGATGTGCATGCGCACTACACACCGAAGAATTTCAGCGAGTTCATGGGCGATCGCTTTGCCTCGCCGACGCATCTGGCGGTAAAGCGCGGGCTGGCGCGGCACCCGTTCTCGGATACACAAGAGGACGTCGAGGCCCGTTTCCGCCTGATGGAAGACGCCGGTGTCGGGCGGCAGGTGCTGTCACCGAACCACCCGCCCTATCTGCCGGATGAGGCGGAGTGCGTCACCGCGGTCAAGATGCTGAACGACGCCTATGTCCGAGTTCGCGCGTCGCTACCCCGACCGGATCAGCTCCTACGTGATGCTGCCGTTGCCGCATATCGATGCGTCGTTGAAGGAGATGGAGCGCGGCTTTGACGAGCTCGGCTGCGTCGGCGTCAACATGAACATCGTGTGCCTCGGCCGCTCGATCGCCGAGACCGAGTTCGAGCCGCTCTACGCCGAGATGAACCGCCGCGGCGCCGTCCTGTTCGTGCACCCGGCCGGCAGCGCCATCTGCTCGCCCTTCATCATCGATTACAACTATGGCGGGTCGGTCGGCACCTCACTCGAGGACGCGACTTTCGTGCTGCATATGATCGCCAAGCAGATCCCCTACCGTTACCCCCGGATCAAATTCATCGTGCCGCATCTCGGCGGCCCGATCCCGATGCTGATGAACCGCCTCGACAAACAGGGCCAGGGCCCGCGAGGCCATCCTGACCTCGCCGAGGCGCCGAGCGTCACCGCCCGGAGGTTCTATTACGACACCGTGTGCTACGGCTCGAAGCCGGGGTTCCTATGCGCTCTCGAGGCGTTCGGCGCCGATCACATCGTGACCGGCAGCGACTATCCGGTGTTGCAGGATTGGGAGGTCTACCGGGAGACCTTTGCCTATATCGAGCGGCTCGGCCTGCCAAAGGAAGTCACCGACAAGATCCTGCACCACAACGCGCAGAAGCTGTTCGGCTTCGATCACTAAGAGCCGTCGCATGGAGATCGTCGACGCGCCGAGCCCTGGGGCCAGGGGCAGCCGAGCAACCAGTCGCATTGGTACTCCGGCCGAGGCGATCCGACTGATAGATAAGGGTGGCGTCGATGCCGCGGTCATCCACTCGCCGTTTATTTGCTATGATCTTGGAGACGCGTTGGGGCTGCAGAACGGTCAGCGGTGGATAGACGAGGCTTCCTGCTGAAGGTGGCCGGGCTGGCCGTCGCCGGGTTCGGTGCGGCACATCGCGTGGCGCTGGCGGCGCCGATGCCGTTGGCGGGGGCTCGGCTGCGGCTGATCGATGCGCATAGCGGTGCGGTCTTCGACGGCACCTACCGCGATGCGCATGGGCCGATCCGTCACGCCATGGACGAGCTCGACATGTTCCTGCGCGACCGACGCACCGGCGGGATAACGGCCATCGATGTTCACGTCCTCGATTTTGTCGCCAACGTGATGGCTTTGGTCGGCGAGCGCAGCGCCGTGGTGCTGTCGGCCTATCGCTCGCTGCAGACCAACGCGCTGCTCGAGCGCACGCAATTCGGTGTCGCCGACAACAGTGAGCATCTCTTCGGCCGAGCGCTCGACATCAGCTTCCCGGAGGCGAAACTCGCCGACGCCGTCGCGGCGGCGCGCGGGATGAAGCGCGGTGGGGTCGGCTGGTACCCGCACTCGAAATTCATCCATCTCGACACGGGGCCGGTGCGCAACTGGGATCTCGACGCCGAGGGGCTCCAGGACGCGCTGCTGAAGGGACCGCACCCAGCACTTCCCGATCCGAAAACCGTCGGCGTGAAGCCCACCCCGAAGCTGCCGCAAGTCACCGTCGGCGGCGTCAAGGAAACACTCGTCTCTCCTGGTCCCGGAATGACCGCCGTCCACGGCCGCGTTGCCGGTCTGCTGAGCCCGATGCCGAAATAGCCGGCACGACGCGTTTGCCGAATTGCCGGTAAGAAGGAGTAATACCAACCTGATTTGACGTTGACCTGTTACTGCAAAACGGATCGCAGCGGATAAAAAACGAACGCGAGTCGGCCTCAAGTCAGGCCGTGCGACCGAGCGGATTCAAAACTAGCGGAAATTGTTAGGTAGCGAGTGACTCGAATGAGATAAACTATACAAAAAATCAACGTCTTAGACGGAAACGTTCCGCCCAGTCACCACAGCCCGATTCTATATATAGTAAAGGCGATGTCCGTGTACCCGTACGTCTCCGCGAACTGAACCCATGAACAGAGGAGCCGCTCGAGATCGACCTCGGCCCCTGTCGCGCCTGCTGCCGGCGGCGGCGCGCTCATCGTCGCCCAGATTTCAGCGTATCCTTCCCAATGGGCGACCCACCCCCCAGAAATTGACGCATGGCGAAAGATCATCGCTCGCCATCGTTTGTTGACGCTGGGTTATCAGGGATACGGCTGGGTCACCGGGCTGATCATCGACTGTTGTTGGCTGTGACGGCGCGGTCTTTCGCCAGTCCCATCGGGTCATCAACCAGTTTTTGCTACTGGCAACGTGTTACCGCGCTGCCGCTATCGGAGACCGAAGTTGAGGCGGCTCGGGGACGGAACCGATCAGTGCAGACCCGCTTAACTGATCCGAAATCTCCTGGTCCCTGCCATAGGGGTCTGGGAGAAACTGGACCGCGCCGCCCGGTCCGACTGAGACTGTCTGATAAACGATAAACACCGGCAGCGATGTTGGCAGATATTCCCGATGGGTAGAACCGGCCGATATCGCCTCGTTCACCGAACCCACTGGCTCCTGCAGCAGCAACGAAGCAAGTTCGCGCGGGTTCTCGACGCGCACGCAGCCGTGGCTCTGACGCCGGTTGTCGCGTGCGAACAGGTTCTTTAACGGCGTGTCGTGCAAGTAGACATCAAAAGAATTCGGCATCTCGAATTTGAGCTGGCCGAGCGAACTGCCTGCCCCAGGACGCTGCACGATCGACCCATCGGGCTGGAGCACCATGTTATGGTGCGCCAGGTAGCTTGGATCGGAGCGCTGCCGGGGCAAGATTTCCTTGACTGCGATCGAGTAAGGCACGTGCCAGGGCGGGTTGAACAGGATGCTCTCGATCTGCGCCTGCATTTCAGGGGTCTGCTTGTCGGACTCACCGACGACCACTCGCGTGGCGAACACCGGCACGTTGCCACGGAACAGCAGCAATTGCGCGCTCGCAGCATTGACCTCGACACGATCCGGCGGCATGGCTCTCGGCAGCCAACGTAACCGCTCAAGATTTACCGCTACGACGCGGGCCTCACGCTGAGCCCCAGTCCCCCGATAGGCCGCATAAATTTGGCGTAGCCGCGCGTACGTTGGGGAATTGGGCGCCAGCGCTTCAAGCGCCTTGCCGGGATCGGGGGCGGCGAGTGCCGCCTGAAGAGCTGCAACCACGTCAACCGGACCCGGCTCCAGGACCTCGTCATCATGCCTGCGCTTCTCGAGCGGCACGGCGCCTCGCGCCAGGGCATCGGCATACGTCAGAAAGGCATCGGATAGCACGAGGTCGCGGTCGGCGGGCGAAAGCGCGGCCGCTCTGGCGATCAACGCCGCATGAAACAAATTCGGGTCAAGCCCGTGTCCGTCGGCGCGCAAGACGGCATTCTGTAACGCGGCAGCCTCGCGCTGGCGGCTCGCCCAGATGGGCTCGAACCCATAAGCGGCGTAAAGGCGCCACACGAGCCACCTGTTCAGCCGGACGCCAGCAACTTGAAGATCGGCATTGGAGAGTCGTCCCCTAATCTCTATCCCTTGGACGCTGGGTGCGGAGCTCAGTGACGCCGCAGCGGGTCCCGCGTCTGCGTCGGCAAAGTGCGGCTGCAACGACATGATGACGATGAGTAGCATAACCGCGACCGCGGGGATTAGTCGGCCACCTCGGAGCGAATGCTCTTTCTCGAAAGCCGTCGGTCTGAACATCTTGCGCATCACTCGCTTGAAGAGGGGGCGTCCAGTATGCTTGACCTAAACGGCCACGATGTAAATCAACAGTAGCAAGAAACATGTACTCGCCGTACGGCCGGGGATTGAGCAGCATCACCCGGCATCACTCGTCACCAACCGAA
Source organism: uncultured Alphaproteobacteria bacterium (assembly GCA_963778385.1). Taxonomy (GTDB): domain Bacteria; phylum Pseudomonadota; class Alphaproteobacteria; order ATCC43930; family CGMCC-115725; genus DATARH01. The sequence goes on from CAVZUA010000003.1 coordinate 67,433, forward strand.
GGCGACACCAACAATGAAGCTGATATCCGGACTGGTCGGCGCGGAAGCAAAAGGTTCCATCGGCTGGCTGATCTGGGACAATCCCAGCAAGCTAAACGCTCTCTCGCCCGGTATGTACGAGGACGCGTTGAGCGTGATCGAGGACTACGCCGCCGCCCCCGCAATCAAAGTCGTGATCATGCGCGGCGCCGGCCGGAAAGCTTTTATCTCGGGCGCTGATATCAAGAGTTTCGAGAGGACGCGAGCTAATGCCGAAACCGCGCGGCTGGCGCGGGAGACGACTGCCGAATTGCGGGATAGGTTGCTCGATCTGGAAAAGCCGCTGATCGCAATGATTTACGGCTATTGCCTCGGCGGCGGGCTCGGTATGGCGCTGAACGCCGATTTGCGCTTCGCGTCGTCAGACGCTCAGTTCGGCATCCCGGCGGCGGTACGCGGTGCCGCGTACGGACTGGACGGCCTGAAGTCGCTGGTTGATTTGGTCGGGCCGAGCGTCGCCAAGGACATCATGTTCTCGGCGCGGCGGTTGCAATCGGACGAGGCGCTGCGCGTCGGTCTGATCAATCGCGTGGTCCATGCGGAGGAACTGGAAGAGGTGACGGTCGCCTATGCGGAAACTCTCGCCGCGAACGCTCCGTTGTCGATCCGCGCGTCAAAGTTTTTCATCAATCAACTCGGCCTCGAGCGCTCGCAGAGAGACGAAGGACGCATGGATGCGATGCAGCGGGAGGCGGCGAACAGCGAAGACTTCAAGGAAGCCACGCGGTCGTTCATAGAAAAGCGGAAGCCGGTGTTTCGCGGGCGGTGATCGGGGGTTCTCGCGGGACAGTTTGAGACACACCAAGCGAGCCCTATAACGGATCGATGTGACGTGGAGCACGGTTTGCGTGCACGATGTAGGCAGGAGCGCACGCATGATCGTACGGATATATACAGGCGACGACGGCCAGACCCATTTTGAAGATCTCCCTCTGCCCGTCGAGGAGAGCCGCAACGTTGCGGTTCAGGCGGGCGCCAACCTCGTGTTCCGGCGTTTTCCTGCTGACCATTGGAGCGATTGGCACACCGCGCCCCGGCGACAATACATTTTTATTCTCGAGGGGCAGATGGAAATTGGGATCGGGGATGGCACCAAGCGCCGTTTTGGACCGGGCGATGTGGTCCTTGCTGACGATCTCACAGGCCAGGGCCACACGACGCGCTCGTTGGGAGTTCCGCGGATCAGTGCCACCGTAGCGGTGGGAGCGTAACTCGGGTCCTGCCGTCCGTTCATGTATGAGGACAGGACCTGAGCCGGGGAAGCGCTGGTTGGTCGCCCGGCAGCATGACGCCGCCGACGCCAGGACGGTTCGGTTAGGACACGAGGAGACCGCATATGCCAGAGCCTCAACGGATGACGACCCGATTGAAGACCCTGTTTCAACGGCCGGAACTGTTTGTCTTAGCGGGCGGGATCAATCCCATTGGTGCGAAAATGGCGGAAGCGCTGGGCTATGACGCCTTCTACATGTCGGGCGGCAATACCTCGGCGCACCAACTGGGCTGGCCCGACTCCGGGACCAGCATGCGCGACATGGTGGACAACGCCCGGAAAATTGTCCTGACCGTGCAGATCCCGGTCTTCGCAGATGCCGACACCGGCTACGGCGATGCCATCAGTACGCACTATACCGTGCGGGAGTACATTCAGGCGGGTATCGCCGGCGCCCACATTGAAGACCAGACGTTTCCGCCGAAATCCGGCCCCCGCCGCCGCTGTATCTCGATTCCGGAGATGGTCGGGAAGCTCCGGGCTGCGATGGATGCCAAAGAAGCTCTCGACCCGGACTTCGTGATCATGGCTCGGTGCGATCTCGCCGGCGTGCCGGGCGCTAGCTTTGCGGAGATTATTGAACGCTGTCAGGCCTACAAAGCCGAAGCGCAGGTCGATGTCATCTGCCCCAATGGCTTGCGCACCTGGGAAGAAATACAAGAGGCGATCCGCCTTATTCCCGGGCCTGTCGTCCCCCTCATTCCCGCCCACCTGTCACCCTATCCCTCCTTACAGGCGCAGCAGGATGCCGGGGCCGCCGCGGCCTGGTTCCCCGCGCTGACCACCATGGCAGGCTTGCAGGCTAACTGGGATTTCCTGAGTGATTTTCAGCAGCGCGGCACATTGGCCCTGGATGCGCTCCGTGCCCAGGCGGCTCAGAGCCCCTGGGGCGTCGCCAGTAATGGCCACATTCTGGACGAGTCGCGTCTGCGGTCGATGGAGGAGATGTATCTCCCAGACTGACTAAGCCTGGGAGCCGCGTCCAGGATCTTGGCTGATCTGAGGCTGTTTGGCGTGAAATAATGAGGCGGATCAATAGGTTTTTCCCGTGCCATCGTTGCTCCTGCTCCCGTGGTCGCAGCAGGTGCGTTCTATGCGGCTATTTTTCCTAACGTCGTCACAATCTGGGTCTCAAAATCGGCGAACTGGACTGCAGACTGCGATGCGCGGTTCGTGGACCGTGGTCAGCGGCGGTATGGATGAAGACACTCCTGATTGTGTTTCATTCGCTGAGCGGCGGTACCCGCCAAATGGCCGAGGCCGCCTCTCTCGGCGCCCAGACGGAACGCGGGATCTGCGCTCGCCTATTGCCGGCCGCTGACGCCACGTCTGCGGATGTCCTGGGTGCCGACGGCTATATCTTCGCAACCCCCGAAAACCTCGGAGCGATGGCGGGCCGCATGAAGGAATTCTTCGACCGCACGTATTATGCGCTGTTGGACCAGATCAACGGCCGGCCTTACGCGACACTCATCTGCGCCGGCAGTGACGGTCATAACGCGGCACGCCAGATTATGCGCATCGTAACTGGTTGGCGCCTGCGCCCGATCGCAGAACCGATCATCGTGTGCACCCACGCCCAGACACCCGAGGCAATCCTCGCACCGAAAGTGATTGGGCATGAGGAACTGACCCGGTGCAGGGAACTTGGAACAACGTTTGCGGCAGGCATGAAGATGGGAATCTTCTAATGACCGGGTCATCCGGCTTTGCTCGGCTCAAGTTCGGTTCGCAGCCCGGCGGTGCGGGCGAGTAGGTCCCGGCCTTACCCTTCCTCAGGGCTCGATCGGCTCAACTACGCGAGCTAGCGCCGCCAAGCCATTGATCTTTTTGGTGCGCGAATTGTACTCATCGATGAGGCTCGCAAGCTCCTCGAACACTGCTCGCATTCGATCATCGGGCAATGCCGCTTCCGCAGGCGCTTTATGGGGGAAGGGCTCGCTTTCGACGACTAGCCGGGCGATAGGTGAAGCTGCTTCTCTTTGCCCGGCAGGCGAAGCAATATCGCGCGTCACCGCCGCTATTTCGATCCGCCCCTCCCTGATCTGCACCTTCCATTCGACGGGCTGACGCTCCTCGATCTGCTCTCTTTCGACATGAAGTGAGGCCACCTGCTCGCTCGTGGCCCGGCGCACCGCCGCGACGTGTTGGTCCGTGGCCCGGCGGATAGCCATCACCAGTTGGTCTGTGGCACGGCGTGTCGTGGCGACCTGCTGATCCGTAACCAAGCGCACCGCAGCCGCCTGCCGGCTCGCCGAGACAAGCGCGCCGACATAAGCGATGGCTATGGCAACAACGATGAGAAAACCAGCAATAAGCGTTTGCCATTGCTGGAATTCAGCCCATAGACCAGTCATCGTCGTGATCCCCCAAATCGTCACTCGATGCACGCCGGTCAAGCCGCGCAGTAGGGGGAGTACTGCGCATGGATGCATCAGATCTTTATTGTACCGCGAGGAGACTGCTTGGCAAATGTCAGTGCTCGGTAGATTCCGGCGCGAAGTGCAACACCTGCAACCTGCTGGTGCAACGAATGATTTTTGATTTGGCTCCGAAAACCGCGGCTGACAGCCCTGGTTTTGAGAGCTTGCCGGCATCCTCCAGGTTGGAACCTCCGTCGATAGCCGCGCTGTAGGGTGTTGCACTTCGCGTCGGAATTCACGCCCGCTTTCCTTCCGCAGTAAGAAGTCTGCAAATCACCACGTCGGCTGCAGGATCATCCACGTGGTGCGCAAAAGCCATGGTCCGTGACGGCGCGCCAACGGCCGAACTACGCTGAGCATCCGAAAACGTCAGAACTTGACCGGACCCGATGAAGGTTGCTGAGGGGTGCCGGGTGCTGATCCGTGATGCGCGGCTTTCCGGGGTGGCTTTGCATTCGGGATGGCCGCCGGTGAAGGCTCGGCCGGAGGCGCCGCCTCGGCTGGTGGCGTTGGTGCGGCGCTTTGTTCCTGTTCAGTTTTCGGTCGTGACCCGACGGCGAGTTGTGGCTGCTGTTGATTTGGCTCAGACGCGGCTGGCTGTGGCGCCTCTGGCGCGCTTGCCGGCTGCTCGGTTGGCTGAGAACTTAACGGCCGCAAGCCAGTGACGAGCTGCGGCGTCTGGTCGATAGAGGGCGCATCGCTCCGCGCCGACACGGAATCGGACGGTGAGCTGGGTGCCGGGACGATATGCACTGCCACTGGGGCGCCGGCCGGTTTAACCAGTAGTAACCGCCTCCCGCAGCCAGCGCGAAAAAAAGTATCACGGCGAGGATGATCCAAAACGATCTGTGCTCAGGCTCCGAAACACTCAAGTCTGTTGGACGGGGTAAACCGGTGGGCGGGACCTTCCCTTCCCTCGGCAAGACGGGTTCTATGGGTGGCCACTGTCGCGGCCGTTTTTGGTTTGCGGTCATCACGAACCTACCCTTCGACTGACCAGCAAAGGGAACGAGCATGCAGGGACAACACGACCAGCATCTTCGCGGGATCATCCGGCTACTGTTAGGCGATCCTCATATCTCGGACGACGACATCACCAAGGCATTGGAGGCCCAGCGGATCACGGCGCTGATTACCACGGTGCGTTATGTTAGCAACATCACGCGTCTTGTTCTTGACGAGCAATGCAACATGCACGGGCATAAGCGTCCGACTGAGACCTGAAGAGCGGCGGCGATTTGTTTGAGTGCGCTCGATCGTGCCGGTGTGCCCTTATACGAGCGCCAAGAGCATCTCATTCTGCCGGTGTCCCTCGGGCACGTTGCGCTCGGACATCAGCACGTCAAGGTACGACAAGCAGGTTCAGGTCGAGAAAAGGGAGGCGGCATGAGCACCGTTGCGCCCATCCCTATCGCCCACTGATGAACCGAGGCGCCACGCAAGCGCGAAAAGTGGTGGCCAGCTCACCGGCAACTCAGGCAAGGCAGTATACTCGCTTTGCGGTTCCGCTGAACAGCGCCGTCTTCTCGGCGGCAGAGAAATTCGCGGACAGACGCTTAAACGCATTCCACACCACTGCATAGCTCGAGCTGACCCCATCGGGCGGAAAGTTACTTTCAAACATGCCGCGATCCGGGCCGAATGCCACAATGCAGGTCTCGATGTAGGGCTTGTAGGCTTGCGCCAGCTGCTCGGAAGAGGGCGGCATGTCGCGGGTATGGAAATCGAACATGCCGAACAGCATGCCGAGCCCGCCAAGCTTGACGACGACGTTCTGGCACTTGCCCAGTTCGGCGATACCGGCCTTCCACACGGCGAAGGTTTCTTCCTTCTTGCTGGCGTAGGGCCCGATCCCGAGCGGCCCGCCGACATGGTTCAGGATGATGGTCGTTTGCGGAAAGGCGCGCGCCAGGTCGGCAAGTTCCAGCAGTTGCGGGTGATACAGCCACGCCTCGAAGGTCATCTTGAGTGGCGCCAGCCGGGCGAACCCCGCGCGCCACGTCGTATCGGCCATTTGTCCCTTCGGCGAGTTGGTGCGTCCTCTCGAGAACATCTCGCTGGGGTCCCAGACGACCGAGTGGCGGATGCCACGGTAACGGCCGTCGCCGGCGGCAATTTGAGCCTCCAGCACGCGTGCGACGCCATCGCCGAGGCGCAGATCGGCATGCCCAACGATGCCCGCGCACAACCGGCTCTTGCCATAGCGTCCACTCGCGCTCATCGCCGCGGTGCCGTTGACGAATTCGATTTCGCCGACCGGCTTCATCTCGACCGGGCCGTCGGCGCGGTACATCGAACCGCATTCGACAAAGACGCTGTGAATGATGTTGTGGCCGCTGCCCGTATCGGCGAGCAGCTGATCAAGCAGGTAGCGATGCTCGTCGCGATCCCAGAGATGATGATGCGGGTCGACGATCTCGAGCGCCGGCTCCAAAATCTCCTCTTTCCGCTTCGCCCACCACGCAGGGTCGCCGTAGCGCGATCCGGGAGGAGAATTGCCGGTGACGGCTGCGACAGGATTGGTCTGAGCGTTTACTGCTGTTGGACGAAGCAAGGCGCCGCCCAGCGCCCCCGCAGTTCCAGCCAGTATCGCGCGACGCGACACCGAACGCCGGCGAACCGTCTTCTCAGTCATCGCCCTTCCTCCATGTTTTTTCCTGCTTCCAACCGCCGTGGCGTGGGCAGGTTGTACTGTACAGGAGCTACCCGGGACTGGCATCTGTGGCCCTTGCGGGGCGTCGTCGATGGCAACGTCGATCGATGGCAACGCGACGCCAAGTTTCAGCTCGGCTCCTTCTGTCTCTGACACAGCCTATCCGAGCACCGAACGGCGTTTTATCAGGAGGGCTATAATGAAAATCGTCCGCTTTGCTACTGCGCCCGATGGCGGGTCGCAATTTGTCGAGGTTGATTTCCCGATCGACAACGTGTCGACCGACGCATGGGGCCATACCGCCCACCGCTCCGCGGTGCTGCCGGCACAAAGCGCGATGGTGACCGACATGCCGGAGGGCCTCTATCAGGATTGGCACCCGGCGTCCCGGCGTCAGCTCCTGTTCGTGCTCTCCGGCACTCTCGAAATCGAAACCAGCGACGGGAAGAAGCGCCAATGCAGCAGCGGTGACGTGTTTTTCGCCGACGATGTCGGCAGCAGCGGCCATCGCAGCCGCACGATCGGCGGCCCCGCCCGCGTGCTATTCGTGCATCTGCCGCCCGAAGCCAATGTCGGCTTCTGATCGCAGCGACCCGCGCAGAATTCACCGACTGCCGGCGTTAGGGCAGCAGCCAAAATTGGCAAGGAGACGAGCTGGGACCAGAGTTCCAGTGCGGCGAATTAAAATGCGTTAACCGGCAAACGCCGCCATTAGCTCACGGGCGTCGGTCAGCGCTTCCAGCCGAGCGATCCCCGCCAGTGCGGTGTCGATGCTGGCGTCGGATAACGGCCGAACAGCGTTACGGGCGCAGTCGCGAAATTTTGCCTCGAATTGAGCATCGGTCAGCGGTTTTTGTGGCGAGCCGACTGGATCGGCGGCCTCGATGGTGATGGCGCGACCGTCGGTTCTGTTCACCGTAATGCTCAACGACCCCTTCTTGCGACCCTCGCACGCCACCCCCTCGATCCGGTCTGACAGCGCCAGCACCGCCGGATCACCGAGCCCATCCACTTCGGCGACGCCGACCCTGCCGTGAACCAAGGCCGTGGCGATGAGAAATGGCTCCGCAAATTGCGCCTCGACGACCTGAGTGGGCCGGTGCTTGGCCGGCCCACGCTCGAACTGATCGGCATGCCTCTCAGGGTCAGCCTCGATCGTCACGGCCGCGATATCACCAGCTCGCGTGAACTGGAGCTGCGCCCGCGCCGCCAGTGCGGCGTCGATGGCCGCGTGCAGCGGCCGGCCGCAAGGATAGGGCTTGTAGCTAAGTGCCTCGCCGCGGAACGCCGTCCCCAGATCGCGCAGCAACACCGAGGGGTCGGCGCCGTTCGGCTGGTACAATTCGAAGAAACCAAAACGGCCGTCAAAAATGTTGTGCGCGCCGGTAAATCCGGTCTGCGCCAGGACCGCCGAGAAAACGCCCGCGCTGGCGGCTTGACCGGCCTGCAGCCGCTTGCTCAGCGCGCCGTCCAGGATGCATTGCCGGTTGCCGGCGGCGTGGCTGTAGGCAACGCCGAATGCGGCCAGCATCTGTTCCGGCGTTAGGCGCAACAATTTACCCGCTGCCGCCGCCGCCCCGAAGACACCCATGGCCGCCGTGCGGTGCCAGCCGCGGTCCACCGTGCTGGCGAGCGCGACGCGGCACGATACGTCCAGACCCAGCGCCACGGCCAATAGCAGCTCCTTGCCGGTGACGTTGCCGAGGCTGTCGCTGACGGCCAGCGCCGCGCCCAATACCGAGACGCCAGGATGGATCGAGCCGCCGGTGTCGAGAGTGTCGTCGAAATCCAGTGCGTGCCCCATGCTGGCATTCAGCAGCGCGGCCTGCGGACTCGGCAAGCTGACGCCACGCAGCAGCACGCGGCTTTCGGCCAATCCACTCCATCGCGAAACCACGGCGAAGAGTTCGCCGATCCCGGGCGAACCGCTGCCGCCGAGCATGCAGCCGAATGTGTCGAGGAGGTCACGGCGGGCGGACTCAACGGCGCTCGCCGGCAAATCCGCATAGCCCGTGCGGCAGACGTGCCGAGCGAGAGCCGAGGCCGGATCATCGGTCATCATCTTCACTCCATGATTGCTGTGGCGCGCACGGCTGCATCTCCTTTAACGCCGCAACAATTGGAGCCGATAACGCCGCAACAATTGGAGCCGACCGATGACTGTCGCCGGGGTTCAGCGCGTACTCGACCATGCGGACGGGCGATCATCTTCAGGTTTCGACTTGCTCCGGAGACGACCCTCCTGGCCGCGCGCTGTTCTTCCATCGCTCATTCCTGCTGCAGAAAAGGACTCAAACGCAGCAGAGCAGAGCTCTCGCTGGTTAGCCTCGACGCCGTAGGACCAGAAATCCTTGCTCATCTAGGAGGCTCTCCAACGCACGGTCACCGGAGCCGACGACCACCCAATCGATCTCCGCGGCTGCCACTTACAGCGGTGTCGCCAATAGGCTCGGGACCGCGAACGTATCCAGCAATACCGTCTTATCGCGGAATTTCAGCCTACTGCTCTCGCTAACGACCCGATCACGATAGAGCCCGGTGGCAAACAGCCGGCTGCTGCCCTCCTGGTCGCTCTGGTACACCGCAAACGGCGCCTCTACCGAAAGTTCGGCGCCAGCGTCCCTAAGCATCCGGGGAAGTCCGATCAGATGGCGGTCCCAGTGGATGTTGTATTTGTTAGCTTCACGCAGGGCCATGATGCGATCTTCGAGCACGGCACGGCTGTCGCAGAAGATCAGCCCCGCCGGCAGGCCCAATTCGGCATTTTCTCGCGGAATAATCTGATACTGGCATGCCGCGGCGAATAGGCCGAGCCAGGCATCCCACTCGGCAGCGTCGATGAGCGCGCCATAGGCAGCATAGAGATCATAGAGCGCCAACCGATCAGTGCCGGTCATCGTACCGCACCGTCTGGCTCGATCCCCAATAGTTCGGCGTAATACGACCAAAACCCGCGAAGCGGCACGTCATGGACGCGATAGTCGCGGTCCGAAATCTCCCCGCCGCCACCCAGTTCTATCACGGTCGAAGCGAAATCGCGGTCAGGTCGGGAAGCACGATGGGCGATTTCGATCGCCTCGCCGTCCTCCATTGAGACAAGCCCCGCCGGGCCGACCAGATTGGCTTGGCGCAGCCGGTGCAGCGTCATCTCTGGGGGATCGTCCTCGTAGCCAAGCATGGTCTGAAAAATCTCGACCTCGTCGACGCCGCGCGGCCTGACTTGGCGCACCGCCATGCTGTTGCTGATCTGGACAAAGACCGAGGCCGGAAACACCGTGCTGATCGCAATGTTGAGGCGGTCGCCGTGCTCGGGGTGGAATTTGACCAGCGCCGGCTCCTGCAGCGACAGGTAGTCGTTGCGGATATGCGCATCGCCATAGGCTTGGCGCACTACCTCTTCGCTGTCGCTCCCGGCCTCGGCCCAGGTAAAGCTGTGCCGATGGCGCGCATCCATCTTCACCCCGCCTACCTGGGTCGAGCGGTCGAGGCCGAAGGTCACGAGGAACTCATGCAGGAGGCTGGCATGATAATTGTCGCGGGTGTTCTCCGCGTAGATCTTCCAATTGCCGCGAATACGCTGTCGGTTGTAGCCGAGGACCTTCATTTTCTTGTCGAAAAAACGATGCAGCTGGCCCAATACGGCGGGCCCGAGATAATCTTCGAGGGTCTCGCCGTCCTCGCCCAGGGTGCCGAACCACGCCCCGTTGACCGCGCCCAATTTGAGCCGCCGCAATCCGTGCGCGGCCATGTCAAAACCCGGCCCCATCCCACCCTGGCCCCGAATGCCGCGGCGGAATGGGATGGCGGTCAACCCGCCGTCAAGCCCGTAGCACCATTGGTGGTAGATGCAGGTGTGGTTCTTGGCGTTGCCAGACAACTCGCGCCGGACCAGCGCGCCACGATGGGCGCAGCGATTGACGAAGGCGTGAACCGCACCGTCATTGTCGCGATTGATGACCACCGGGGTCTCGCCAAGATAGGTGGCGCGAAAATCGCCTGGGTTCGGGACTTCGACATCGAGCGCGAGAAAGCTCCACGTCTTGCCGCGAAAAATGCGGTCTTGCTCCTGTAGATAGAGCTCGGGATCGTGATAGAGCCTATACGGCACCCGGCTATAATCGAGCGCGGGCCAGATCGCAGCGGTCGCCATCGTCATCCCCACGGGTCGAATAAGTAAGTGTCGAGGCGGGATCCTAGGCCAGGGGCCGCGCGGAAGCTCAAAAATTCGATCAGCCCAGAGCTCTTTGGCTTGTTCGGCCCCATCGAAGCACCACGCGGCGTTTCGACCGCCGACAATGAGGCCGGCTCCTGGATGGCACTCGCAAAACTCGCGGCTTTCGTCGAGCCAAGCCGCTAACCAATCCGTCAAAACGGCTCGATAACAGCCACATAAAACGCTGATCGGTCCAGTATCCGAGACCTGCTCGCGGCCGGCCAATCGGCCCTCGACCTCGACATCCTCTTTCCAACCCGCTAGGAGGAGGGAGCGCCCCGTTCCAAATTGGATTTAAAAGGGAGTGCGTGATGCAGGGATACCGCTCTCAGCAGACGATGCCCGAGGACCGGACAGGCTGGCACCACATCGATGCCGGGCCATACCTGGAAGTACTGTTCCATCCCAACCGACAGCCCGGTGGCAGGGAGCCGGACCAGATCGAACGGCCCTCTATCGTGGTTGCCGTGGCCGGCAAGCGGGAGCAGGCGCTGCGTTTCGACCCATTCAGTATGGGCGCCCACTACCACATCCGCCCGGGTCTCGCTGAACAGATCCCACTTCCGGTCGCAGAGGGGTGGAGCCCGCTCGATGCCACCATGGCATTCTTTGAAAAGCCGCTTCGGTTCCGAGGACTTCTTGCCCTCGCCGAAGAGGACGACGTGGCATCGAAGCTGCGCGACGATGAGTTGAAGAACGCCGCCAGCCAGATACGCGCTCTCAGTGCCGCCGCTCGCACCGGCGAGGCCAGCTAATTGGCGGCAACCCGGCCGTCGTCGGTGCCTAAGCAAAGAAAGCAGGGAGAATATTAATGTTCGATATCGAACGCTTCGCCGCCGATTGTCGTGCCGCTCTTGCGGAACGCGGAAGTGATGCCATTCGCGAGGTCGTTGGCCGTGCGGTCTCCGAACCGGGCGAAATCATCGCCGCGCTTGGCGAACAAACGAGTGCATTTGCCGACATTTTAGTACGTGCCCCCGACCTGACCATCCTCAACGTCGTATGGGGCTCCCGCCAATGGACCCTGCCGCACAACCACCATCACCGCGCCATCATCGGTATGTATGGTGGCGGGGAAGACAACATTTACTGGCGACGGCTGCCCGAGGACGCAAAGGGGCGAGTGGAGGCGGCAGGTGCAGCCTCGCTTCGCCACGGTGAAGTTACTGTACTAGGTCGTGACATCATTCATTCCGTCACCAACCCATTGGACAAGCTCTCATACGCGCTGCATGTCTATGATGGCGATTTCCTCTCCGCAGAGGGGAAGAGTTGCTGGGACGCGGAAACGCTTTTTGAATTACCCTACGACGCCGCAGCGGTATCGCCCATGTTCGGTCAGACCCTCGCGAGCAAGCAAAAGCAAAGCCTCGTCAGTCGCCATCCGCTGTAGCTAGATAGCTACCCGCTCGAAGTTTGGCCAGTTGAGCCGCGAGTTTCCCGGAAGCGCATATGATCAGCTGGCCGTCGACGGGCCATCACGCCGCAGATTTGCTCCTGACCTCGCGCACATGCTTGCAGTTTCCACGGAACTCGAACCCCTTGCAGGTGCATTCAAGGTGGCCCGCCCGACCGTAAGTGACACGGTACGATTGGGTGGCATCGCGCTCGCTTGCGAATTCCCAGAGCCCCGTCTCCTCGATTGGCGTGGTCGTGACCGCCAGACGCGGCTTCGAGGCGGCGAGGCGTTGGACGGTAACGAGAGGGCTTGAGGTCGCGGCGCGGGTGAGGCGTACTTCTTCGATTAGTGCCGGCGCCAGGCGGCGGAGGTCGATCTCGAGCTGGGCGATGATCGAGGCATCGGGAACAGGAAGGACCGCGTGGCCGGGTGCCCGACACAACGCAGAAGATTGAATAGGTCCCTTGGCCGGCTCGTCATCGGGGTCCCGGTCAGAAGAAAGACATGGCTGGGTCCGATGAGCGCGGCCTTCGCGCTGTCTTGAACGCCAAGAAGTTTCAGGCAGTGCATCGTCCGCCCGCTGGCATTCTTGATGAAATGCGCCTCGTCGAGGATCACCCCCGACCAGTTGATCCCATGCAGACGGATCGCTTCGTTCTTCAGGAGATCGTAGTTCACGATCACCCAGCGCGGGCTATCGATTGGGGTCCGGTCATGGCCGATGACCTGGATGCGGGCCGCGGGATCCACCATCAGGATCTCGCGTTTCCAGTTGAGCTTGAGCGAGGCCGGACAGACGACGAGGACCATGCCGTCCGGCGCCGCCACCTCGAGGGCGACGATGGCCTGCCGGGTTTTTCCGAGCCCCATGTCGTCTGCGAGGATTGCTCGCTTCTTCGAGATGAGGAAGGCAACCCCGTCGGCCTGGTGCGGGTAGAGCAGGCCCGGCGTGACCTGGCCGAGGGTGTCGAGATAGGGGACAGGAAGAGCCGTCATAGCATTTCTCCTCTTTAGCCGTTTTGGCGAGGTGCCGGGGACGGCAAGCTGGACTCAAATCCCCCGACCCGTGTGGTGGGTCAGCCCGGTAGAGTGCAGTTGGTCAGTCAGCTCGTAGGCGTCGCGCAGAACTTGGATCGAGAAAACACGAAACCCTCCATCGGTTTCCCGAGGAGGGCTGACAATTCGCGCGACCCGTTTCGTTGCCGACTGGCCGCATCCCCTTTCGGGAACCACCTTGCCCGGGAAGGCAGGTTGGCGAGGGCGTCAGCCCTCCTCTTGATGCAGCACCGAACATAATGCAGCGGCGTCAAATCGACAAGCCATCCTCCAGTGGGGGTGGGGCACTGTAACGGGCCATCGAGCGCCTTCCCGCCGCCACTCGCGGCAGCGCTTCCGCCGAGGAATGCCGGGCTTAGCGACCGGTAAGGCTCGACCTATCAAAATCACTTTCGATGCCGAGCGTCCATGATGGAGCCACTCGCCAGGTATAGCCGCCCTGCGCGCCACCGACGGCTCCGCTGGACTGCAGTTTGTTGTTGCTCATGAAGCCACTGTTGTTGGCCGCCGTCGTGCCGCCCAAACCGCCGCCAAGGTTCACACCAGCATGGAACCCTTGCCACGCGTCGCCCATCTCTATCGGCGGCGCCGTGGGCGGCGCTTGAGCCTCGGCGGGAGCCGCCAGTGTGAGCAAAATCGCCCCTGCACTGGCGCTCAACAGCTGTCGTCTCATGGCTCTCCGATACTATAGCTCTTACCCGTGGCCTTTAGCGCCGCAATCGCTTCCCGCTACGGGCTCGTTGCGTCGCTTCGAAACTGGCCGACGAGAACGCCGCGACGGCGCAAGTTTCATCGATCCTTTGGCCGAGATTATCCCGAAGGCCGTCGCACCACACTTTAAAACGACGCTAGTTCGTGTCTCAGTCCATCGACCTCGACAACCGGTCGATCGAGCGCAGTAGATGCCTCCCGACACATGCCTGGCGGCGTTTGTCGGATTTGTGCCCACCACGGCTGGTTTCGCATCGGGTTCTTAATTATCCGCTCGGGAGGCCATACCCGCCGCCGCCGGGGGTCTCGATTACGAACACGTCGCCCGGGGCGAGTTCGATCTGGTCGGTTCCGGTCATCGTGCAGCGGCTGCCGTCGGCGCGCTCGACCCATTGGCGGCCCGGCGCGCCGTCGGCGCCGCCAGCAAGCCCGAATGGCGCCACGTTACGGCGGGACGAGACGATGACAGCGGTCATCGGTTCGAGAAAGCGGATCCGCCGCACCGCACCGTCACCGCCCTGCCACGTTCCCGCGCCGCCGGAGCCGCGGCGGATTGCGAAGCTCTCCAGACGCACCGGATAGCGCAGTTCAAGGACCTCGGGGTCGGTCATCCTTGTATTGGTCATGTGCGTGTGGATCGCGGAGACGCCGTCGAACCCCGACCCGGCGCCGGCGCCTCCACAGATCGTCTCGTAATACTGGCGTGTGGCGTCGCCGAAGATGAAGTTGTTCATTGTCGCCTGGCTACAGGCCAGAGCGCCAACCGCGCCGAGCAGCGCGTTGACGACGGCCTGTGATGTCTCAGTATTGCCGGCGACGACCGCCGCTCCCGGCTGCGGCGACAAGAAGCTGCCGGGCGGGATCACCAGCCGGACGGGCTTCAGGCAACCGTCGTTGAGCGGGATGTCGCTGCCGACCAGACAGCGGAGCGTATAGAGCACCGCAGAGCGGGTCACCGCCGGCGGCGCGTTGAAGTTGTCGTTGCGCTGGCCGCCGGTGCCGGTGAAGTCGACCGTCGCGGTACGTGCCTGGTGATCGACCGTGATGGCGACGCGAAGCGGCGAGCCGTCATCCATCGTATAGGCGAACGATCCGTCGCCGATCCGGTCGAGCACCCGGCGGACGCTCTCCTCGGCATTGTCCATGACGTGGCGCATATAGGCGCGCACCACGGCCAAGCCATAGCGGGCGACCACGCCGCGCAGCTCCTGCACGCCTTTCTCATTGGCAGCGATCTGCGCCTTGATGTCGGCGACGTTGACATCGGGGCTGCGCGCCGGATAGGTCGCCGATGCCAGCACCTGGCGGAACTCCGCCTCGCGGAAGCGGCCGCCGTCGACCAGCAAGAAATTGTCGAGGACGACGCCCTCCTCCTCCAGCGTGCGCGAGACGGGCGGCGTCGAGCCCGGGGTGCTGCCACCGATGTCGGCGTGATGCCCCCGATTGGCGACAAAGAACAGAATATCGCGCCCGGCGGCGTCGAACACCGGAGTGATGACGGTCACGTCGGGCAGGTGAGTACCGCCGTTATAAGGGTTGTTGAGGACGATCACGTCGCCCGGCTTCAACGTGCTGCGCCGCAGCCGCAGCACCGTCTGCACGCTTTCACCCATCGCGCCGAGATGGATCGGGATGTGCGGAGCGTTGGCCACCAGCCGCCCCTCGGCATCAAAAACCGCGCAGGAGAAATCCAGCCGTTCCTTGATGTTGACGCTGAGCGAGGTGTTCTGCAGCACCGCACCGGCCTGCTCGGCGACGTTCATGAATAGGTTGTTGAACAGTTCGAGTAGCACCGGATCGGGTTTCGCGCTGCCGGCGGCCACGCGCGTCGCGCGCGGTTCGGCGCGCCGCAAGAGCATATGGTCGAGATCGGTCAATTCGGCGCGCCACCCGGGTTCGACGACCGTGGTCGCGTTGGCCTCGCGAATCAGCGCGGGTCCGGCAATACGGTCGCCCGCCCGAAACATCGCGCGGTCGAACACTGGCGTTTCGTGCGCTGCGCCGCCTGTCCACATGACGACCCGGTCCACCGGAGCCGGGTTGCCGCCGTCCCGACGGGAAATCCGCATCTCCCGCACCGGCTCGCCGGCGGTGGTCGCCTCGACCGCCAGCGCCTCGACGACCAGCGGCCGTTCGGGCGTAGCAAAACCGAACCGCACGCGGTGCGCCGCGGTGAACATCGACACGACACGGTCGGGCGCATCATAGGGCACGATCAGCGCCGTATCAGTGCCGGCGTAGCGCAAGTGCAGCATCTGCCGGACCACGATGCCGCTGGGCTCCGCGCCCTGCGCCGCCAGGGCCTCGCGCGCTTCCTGCGCCAGCCGCGCCGCCAGCGTCCCGAGCATCGCCATACGATCGGCCGCGAACGGCACCTCGAGGGCCTGCTGGCGCATGAAGGTCTGGTCCGCCAGCCCCATGCCATAGGCCGACAGCACCCCTGCATAGGGATGGATAAAGACGGTCTCCATGCCGAGCTCGTCGGCGACGAGGCAAGCGTGCTGGCCGCCGGCCCCGCCGAAGCATTGCAGGGCAAAGCTTGTGGCGTCGTGACCCTTCTGCACCGAGACCTGTTTGATCGCGTTCGCCATATTACCGACCGCGACGCGCAGGAAGCCCTCGGCGACATCCCGCGCGTCCCGGGTTTCGCCGGTGGCGCGGGCGATCTCGGCGGCGAGGTCGGCGAATTTCGCCGCAACCACGGCAGCGTCGAGCGGCTGGTCCGCCGCCGGGCCGAAGATTGCCGGGAAATGCGCCGGCTGAATCTTGCCGACGTAGACATTGGCGTCGGTCACGGTCAGCGGGCCGCCGCGGCGATAGCACGCCGGGCCAGGATCGGCGCCGGCGGAATCAGGACCGACACGGAAACGGGCGCCGTCGAAATGCAGGATCGAGCCGCCGCCGGCCGCCACCGTATTGATCGCCATCATCGGCGCGCGCATGCGCACCCCGGCCACCTGGGTCTCGAATGCCCGCTCAAACTCGCCGGCGTAGAGCGCGACGTCGGTCGAGGTGCCGCCCATGTCGAAGCTGATGATCCGATCGAGCCCCGCGGCGGCAGCAGTGCGGGCGGCGCCCACGATACCTCCGGCCGGACCCGACAGGATGGCGTCCTTGCCTTGAAAGCCCGCCGCGTCGGCGAGACCGCCGCTCGATTGCATGAAATAGAGACGAACGCCCTCGAGCTCGGCGGCGACCTGGTCGACGTAGCGGCGCAAGATCGGCGAGAGATAGGCGTCGACGACGGTGGTGTCGCCGCGCGGGACCAAGCGCAGCAGCGCGCTAACCTGATGGCTGGCAGAAACCTGGGCGAAGCCCGCCGCTCGCGCCAAGTCAGCCAGACGGCGCTCGTGCTCGGGAAATTTCCAGGCGTGTATCAGCACGATGGCGCAGGCGTTTATGCCCGCCGCCTTCGCCTCGGCGAAGGCCCGGGCGGCGCCGGCCTCATCGAGCGGCTCGATCTCGCTGCCATCGATGACGACGCGGCCACCGGTCTCGACCACACTCTCGTAAAGCATGCTTGGCAGATGGATATCGAGGTCGAATAGGCGCGGCCGCGTCTGGTTGCCGATGCGAAGCGCGTCGGCGAACCCGCGATTGACCACCAGGAGGGTGCGTTCACCCTGCCGTTCGAGCAGCGCGTTGGTGGCGACGGTAGTCCCCATCTTCACCGCGTCGACAGTGCCGAGCGGGATCGGCGCCGCCAGCTCCAGGCCGAGCACCGTCTTGATGCCGGCGATCGCGGCATCGCGATAGCGCCCAGGGTTCTGGCTAAGCAGCTTGAGCGTCGAGAGGTTCCCATCCGGCGTGCGGGCGACAATGTCGGTGAAGGTACCGCCCCGGTCGATCCAGAACTGCCAGCCCACGCCCTTTAATTCCTTCTGCATTGACATTGCTGCTCCACAATCTGTGGAACCGTCGAGAAACTCCTCGGCATCAAACCCGACCCACGGTCTTCTCTCTTATCGTCAAACGATCCCTGGGGGCTCGGCAGAAGGAAGGCGGATCAAGAGGTCAGGAGAAATCAGGCAAGCATTATCAGAGGCATCTGTCAGGGTTATACCGTTAGAGCATCCGTTCGTCGGGGCCGATAAGGTTCCATGGCGTCTCACCGCGGATTGCGCGTCGGCAATTCTGGACGGCGCGCCGGAGGTATTCATCACGCCATGCCCCGCCCCCCGCCGAATTGTGTGGCGATCCGATGACGTTCGGGAGGTCGAGAAACGGGTGACCCATCGCGAAGTGGCCGTGCCGCACCGGCTCCACCCACCACGCGTCGATGCCGGCGAAAAAGTGCGGGTGGGAGACGAGATGCGCGTAGAGCGCTTTCTCATCGATGATCTCACCACGCGCAACGTTAATCAGGATCGCGTTCTCCTTCATCAGGTCCAGTTCGCGGGCACCGATCAATCCCTCGGTGGCGGTCGTCAGCGCGGCGCTGATGACGAGGACATCGGCGACGCGCAACATATCGTCGAGGAGATCGGTCGTCGCAATCCAGTCGGTCGGCTCGTCGCTCGCGCCGCGGCGGTTGATTGCGTGAATTTTCATCCCGAAGGCGCGCATCAGCCGCGCTGTCGCGACCCCGACATTGCCGAAGCCGAGAATACCGCAGACGCCACCGCGCAGCATTCGGTTGGCGCTACGCTGGTTAAATTCACCACTCTTAAGATTGGCGTGCTCGGAGAACAGGCGCTTTGCCGCAGCCAGCGCCAGCGCAACGATGTGCTCCGACATCGGTTCGGCTCCTCCGCCCTTATTGGCGGCAACCGGCAATTCCCGCGGCAGGTCCCGGGTCGGAACCCAATCAACGCCAGCGGCGGTGAACTGCAATAACCGAGCATTGCGGATCAGCGGGATCTCATCGGGCTGCAGTTCCTTCGACGTGTCGTGGGACAGCACAGCCCCGGCGCGTCCGAGCGCATCGGCTCGGTCGGCCGGCGCCAGATCAACGAGATAGATCGCCTCGGCGGTCCCACCCAGTTCTTCCTCGACGATCGCCCGGCTGCGCCCCGTCAGCGGATATGTCACTACCAGCGAAACTACACCCATTCACCAGCCTCCGTTCTGATCCATCTGCAGTATAGGACTTGCGCTAGGATTGCCTGACGCAATCCGTACACGTTCCCCGCTAGCCCGACAGAAATCGAGTCGCCGCGACGATGGCCGCTTACGGTGCTGATGTCGGACACTGGCCATCGGGCAGACTTTTGTCATCGGCGCCGACGAGGTGGCGCACCTCTTTGCGGGCTGGTGCGACGATATTTTCCGACGTTTTACGATCTCTCGGCCAGGTGTGTTGGCGGCCGCAGGGTACGGCGCAAATCGTCGAACAGGGCCTCCGAAATGGGACAAACCCGCTGACCCGGGCGACAAGGATTCGCGCTCATGTGGCAGGCGGCCTCATTGACAGCGCCTACGCACCGCATCACTCGGCGGCGGTTCTCCACGGTTTTGCTGCCCTACGCAAACTTCCGAGAGGATGACTTGCCGCAAGCCGGCGGTTCACTATACGTTCTGGAGCTTCGAATCCAGACTACCAACGCGAGCGCTCGATGGCGGATCAGATTGTCATCACCGAGAAGACCAGCCAGGCGAAAGATATCCGCGCCGCCGTTGGTTCTCGGTATGGAGACATCCTTCCGGCCGAGGGCCACCTGTTCGATCTGCTCGAGCCGGAGGATGTGGTGCCGGCCTGGAAGCGTTGGTCACCGATCCTGCTGCGGCCCGAGGGTCTTTACGGCACCCGGCCGGCCGAGGGCGGCAACAAAGCCGCCAAGCTCAAAGCCATCCGAGAGGCGCTGCGCTCGGCTAAACGGGTCTGGCTGGCGACCGACTGTGATCGCGAGGGTCAGCTGATCGGTCAGGAGATCCTCGAGCATTACGGGTATCGTGGCCAGGTAATGCGAGTGCTGTTCACCGCGCAGGATCGCGCACCATCCGCGACGCATTCGCCGGCGCGAAGCCCAACTCGGAATATGCCAGCCTTTACGCCGCCGCGGTCGCGCGCCGGCAGGCCGACCAGATTTACAACCTGTCGCTAACCCGGACCGCGACGGTCGTTCTGGGCCGAGGGGCCAAGGGTGTGATCGGGGTTGGCCGGGTGAAGACGCCGACCTTGGCAATCGTGTGCAAGCGCGAGCTGGAAATCCGCAATTTCGTGCCGCTGGCCTACTTTGAAGTTGTCGCCACGGCCAATGTGGCCGGCGGTCAATTTCGGATGCGGCACGCGCCTCAGGAGCGGATTGTCCGGCGCGAGATTGCCCAGGACGTCGTCAACGCGGCCAGGGGCTTCGAGGGCCCCCTTGGCGTGCGCGTCGAAGAAAAACGGCAGGGGCCGCCTAAGCTGCACGATCTGCCTTCGCTGCAGAAGTTCTGCAGTTCGCGCTTCGGCTGGCCGGCGGCCAAGACGCTCGAGGTGGCGCAGGAGCTCTATGACGGCCAGGGCAAGAAGATCATCACCTATCCCCGCGCCGAGGTCCGCTACCTGCCGGAGAGCTTGATAAAGGACGTGCCGCGAATCGTCACTGGACTGCAGGTGGGGAAATCATTCAGTTCAATCCCGGTGCCCGAACCGCCGATCATCCGCAGGGGAGCGAGCGGCAGTTTCTACGACAAGGGGCTGGAAGGGGCGAGCCACCACGCGGTCATTCCCAACGCCAACACGGTCGACGACCTGCGCGAGATCTGGCCCCGGCTTTCGAACGACGAGAAGAAACTGTTCGACGTCATCGCGCGGGCGTATCTGGCCGCAATCATGCCCGATTTCCGCTATCGCCAGACGACCGCAACGCTCGACGTCTGCGGTTTCGCTTTCCGCGCGGCGGGTCGCCAGCCCCTCGATCTCGGGTGGCGCGCGGCCTTCCCCGACTGGCAGCCCGCCGACGAAAAGGGTGACGACGCGCAATTGCTGCCAGCCCTCCGCAATGGCGAGATCGTACGACTGGAAAACCCCACCATCGAGGATAAGGAGACCCGACCACCCCCTCGCTACAACGAGGGCACCCTGATCGAGGCCATGCAGAACGCGTGGCGCTTTGTTGATGACGAGGTCCTGCGGGAACGGTTGAGGGAAGCCAAGGGCATCGGCACGCCGGCGACTCGAGCCGAGATCATCGGCGGGCTGAAGAAGCAGGGTTTTCTGATCGCCCAGGGCAAGAACATCGTCCCCACCGAGACGGGCCTGTCGCTGTTCGGGGTTCTCAAGCAGGCCGATCCGGCGCTGGTCGACCCGGGCGTCACGGCACAGCTTGAATGTTTGCTCGACGAGGTCGTGATCGGCAAGCAGGAGATGGTCGGCGCGATCGACGCCGTGTGCGATGTCGCGCAACGCATCATCGGCAAACTCACGGAAGGCGCTGGTGCCGGAGGACCTGCGCTGCTCGGCGCTGTCGTCGGCGGTGACGCGGGAGTTCGTCCACCAACGCCCGCGATGAAACGCTTTGCCGATAGCCTCGCTCGACAGAAGGGCATCAGGCCGCCAGCCGGCTACACGAAATCAGGGACGATTTGCCGGGCGTTCCTGGACCAACATGCCCGCAAGAAGGCCGAAAGCGGGGGCGGGCCCCCGGGTGAACTTGGTTCCAAACCGGCAAGCCTGGCGCAGGTGTCGTTGGCCGAGAAGATTGCGCGGGAGAGGGGGATCGTCATTCCCGACGAGACCAGAGCCAACTCCGCTGCCATGTCTGCATGGATTAAGTCATATCTGAGCACGGAGCGCGGCAAGGGCCGTCGAAAGTCCGCCCACAAACCGGCGAAACCAACGGCGCCCAAATCAGGGGCGCCAACGAACCGGTCACGGATGCGCAAGGCTTCTGTCGCGGACGCTCCACCAACACCCGCTCGACGATCGGCCAGGAAAGGTCAGGCCGCAGCGCCGCATCCGGATAGACGTGTTCGCGATTGACCGGGTTGCCGTTTACCGGTTTCGCTCCGCACGCTGAAAGAACGCGGCGACAACGACGGCGCCGACACCTGGCTGCGGATCATCGCGAAGATCGAGACCATGTATCGCGGACCGAAGGGCTGAAAGCCACAGACGCTGACCCCTCGCCGCTAAGATGGACGAAACAATGACGATCGCATGCTTGGGTTGGGGCTCGCTTATCTGGGACCCGAGGGACCTGCCGCTCGGGAGCGCTTGGCGTGAGGATGGCCCTCAGCTCCCAGTCGAGTTCGCGCGCCAATCCCGTGATGGCCGCATTACTCTGGTTATCGTGGACGATTGCCCTCCTTCGCCCGTCCTTTGGGCCGAGCTCCGCGTCAAGAATCTGACCGAGGCCGTTGATGCCTTGGCGATGCGTGAGAACGTCGAGCCCAACGCAGCCAGGACGGCTATAGGACGCTGGCCGGCCAATAGCGGACAGGCCTATCCTCACTGCGATGCAATTGCTGATTGGGCTAAGCGGAGAACTCTCTCCGGAGTGGTTTGGACAGCACTGAAGCCAGGGTTGTCTACTCGTCGAGGAACCATGCCCCCGCTTGCTGACATCATCCGACATCTGCAGGGATTGAAGGGGCAACCACGGGAGATTGCAGCACTCTATGTTTGTAATGCGCCCCCACAAATCCGGACGCCGTTTCGAACGGCAATTGAAGCCGAACTCGGCTTGCCGCCCCAATAGCATGGCGAACCGCGGATGCTCGATCCTACTGCTGGCCTCAACAGGCCTCGCTCCGCATCGTAATAGCGCGTCACCCGAAGGCCTTCTCCAGCCCAAGCATCGACGGCGATGGAGCGCCGAAGCTGACCAAGCGAACGTCCAGGCCAAAATCCTGGACCATAGTCAAGGCGCGCCGCATCGCCGCATCGATCCAGGCGTCATCGTTGCCAAAGGCCCCGCCACCGAGGCGCGTCAGCAGGACTATGTTGGAGGCACCGCGTCGCGCATTCAGCACCGCCGCCCACAGCGTGGCCTCGTAGGCGGCTTCGAGCACGAGCTCGGCGAAGGGTTGCCACCGGATCGCGGGCACGCGGGTGTAGGCCACCGGGAGGGCGGAGCAATAGGCCTGGGAGACGATTTGGCCTCGCGCTCTTTCACCGTCGGTGACCTCGACGTCACTGTGCACGCCGATACGCAGTAAGGCACGTAAGGCGTCTACTCCGGCGGCACCCTGGGTCCGCAGATAACTCCCGATCGCAGACAGACCTTCCGCGCTGCACAGCGCGTACCCATTGCGCATCTCCCAGAGCGCATCGACCGGCTGGCCGAGCGCATCGGCCAAGGCGACGCCGACATCTGCCAGGCCGTCGAGTTGCCGCTGTCTCGTCTGTCCGTGTTCGCCGCCCATGGGCACGAAGTAGTTGCGATAGATTGTGCCGGCCCCGGCGGCTATGGCGCAGGCCGGGCCTTGCGTTCTGTCGTGCTGGTAGCGCGTGACCCCTTGCGCCGTCAGCTGCGTCTGCCGCCCGGCGCATGAGGGGATGGAGGAGCGCAGTCTTCACAGCGGTCGCAGCGGCCTCAATCTCCTCCTGCGTTGCATCGACCATTCTTCCCTGGATTGCAGCTGCGGCACAGACCCCTTCGGGCGATGATCGGAGGTCAACCGCGGCCAGGACTGCATGCACGAGCACGCCAAAGCGCCGGCCGCGTGGGCGCTCGAGACGGTTGGGAACTGTCACAATCTCAACGTGAACTCGGTCGCCTGCCTCTTCGGTACGAGCAAGCGCTGTGACGGTCTGCACCGCAAGTGTGGGACGCGATGCGCTCGCGAGGATCTCATCACGTGCCGTCTTCCAACCAGCGTAGCCGGCCTCACTGGCGGCCGCGCTAGCGTTGTCCTTATCGACCTGGAGGATGCGTTGCTGGCGTAATGGCGCCTGCTCCTCGACATCCAGTTCCAGGACGCCGGGGTCCCACCAGGTGACCAGGGGCCCGTCGGCCACCGGCCGGTGCAGACCGGGCTGGACCGATCCCCCGGCCGGGGGATCAACCTCGGGGCCTCGGTCGAGCACACTGTCGCTGCCGAAGGCGGGAGCCCCGGGCGCCGGACCAGCGCCGCGTTTCGCATCTCCGAGCGGGTATAGCGCAGGATTAAGCACGTCGTGCCAACCGCTGATCGGCCCATCTCCAACGACGGGCACCACCAGAAGATCGCGGGTGCGGGTTGTCGCCACGTAAGCAAGCCTCACCGCTTCCGCCTGGTCGCGTCGCAGTTCCTCGTCGGCAGCTTCGAGGAGTTCGGCTGGTGCGCAACCGCAGAGAGGCTCTAACCACAGCCGACGGGAGGGATCGACATGGTGGCTGGGGGTGTCCCGTGCTGCCGGGCAGGTCGGGTCCGCCAGGACCACGACCGGAAACTCGAGCCCCTTGGCTTTGTGGACGGTCATCACCCGGACGCCCTCGGTCCCTTCCTCGACGATCGGCGCCTCAGCCGCCTCGCCGTCATCGGCATCCGCGTCGATCTGCTCGACGAAGGCTCGAAACGATGATGCGTTGGTCTTCGAACCGCCGGGCCAGGTCGACCAGCCTCAAGCAGTTGGCAAGGGCCTGCTCGCCATTGGGCCAGAGCGCGATGCCGGCATGCGCGCGTACCGCGTCGAGCAGCATCATGATTGTTTGGGCAATCGGGCGTTGATTACGCCCGGCATGGAGTTGCGCCAGCAGAGACAGCGCCTCGGCTACCTCGTGCGCAACAGGATCCAGCTGGCCAGGATCGACGGCATACATCGGATGAAGCCGCCGGACCGCCAGCGCACCGTCCGGGCCAGGATATTGACGAAAGGCGAGCAGCGCCTCATCGCCGAGGGCGAAAAACGGACCACGGAGGGTCGCAAACACCCTGAGCTCGTCGTCCGGCCATTCGATCGCAGCCAGCGCATTGCGCAGCGCGATGATCTCCTCACGGTCGTGGAGCGAGCGGCCGCCAACCAGCACATGAGGAAGTTGCCGCGCCTCCAGAGCGCGCACATAGGGCCGGGTAACGTCGCGGGAGAAGGCGCGGAACCGGCGAAACAGGATACAGACGTGGCGCGGCGCGATCGCGACCTGGTTCCCGTTCTCCTCCACCGTCCACCCGCTCTCGTTCACGAGCCAGCCGACAAAGGCGCCGACCGCATCGGGCAGCGACTCGTCAATCCGCCAGTTCACGACACGTCCGTGGTCGCTATAAGGCCGAGGCACCGGCAACGCGACAATCGTCGGCTGTCCAAAGATGTCGGACCGCGAGGGCTCGAGCGGTACGTAGGCGGCCTGGAATGCCCCCGGGCTGCCGTCCATGACCGGTGCGAACACCGTATTGACGAAGGACTGCAGCGATGGAAGTCCGCGGAAGCTCGTGGTGAGGTGGAGAAGTGCCGCGCCGGCTGCGAGCAGTCTCTGTTTCACGTCCTCGTAGACGGCAACGTCGGCGCGGCGGAAGCGGTAGATCGCCTGCTTGGGATCGCCAACCAGAAACAGCTTGCCCGGAACGGACCGGACCTTGCGCCAATCGGTCTCGCCCGCATCATCGGCGGCGAGCAGCAGGAGGATCTCGGCCTGGAGAGGATCGGTATCCTGGAACTCGTCGACGAAGAAGTGGGTGAAGCGCTGCTGCAACTCGGCGCGTACGCTGTGGTCATCTCGAATGAGGTCGCGCGTCTTGATCAGAAGGTCGAGGAAATCGAGGCGGCCTGCCCGAGCCTTCAATTCCGCATAGGCGTCGATCGGGGACTGCAGCGCTTGCTGAAGAAGCGGCGCCAGGTCGGCATCACTCGCCGCGATGAACGAGTCGAGATCCGCCTTGACCTTGTCCCGCTGGGCCAGCACTTCGTCTCGCGTGAGAGCGCCGAAACGGGTGCGCTGAGCGCCCTTCCACCGCCAGCTTCCGGCGCCTGCAAGGTCACGAAGTAACGCTTCGAGCCCGTCGTAATCCCGGCCGCGCACGGCTTCGGCCTGCGCGGTCTCCTCGACGAAGCGCGCAATCTCGGCGAGATTGCGGGTGAGGTAGTCGTCAGGCCACGAGCTTTTGCCTGCAAGAGACCCCAGGCCGATCAGCTGCTCGACGATCGCGTCAATCGCGCCCGTCGCGGTCGAACGGGTCGCGCCGCCAGGGCGTCGGGAAATCGCGATGCTCGATAAGGTTGGTGATCGCGGCGCGGAGCATCTCGCGCGGTTTCTGACCTTTCGACCGGCGCCGGAGGATGCGCCGCACGCCTTCCGGCGGGTCGGCGAGCGCCGCCTCGAACCAGCTCTCAAAAGCCCGATCGGCAAGACCCGCCGCATCGGCTTCCGCCGCGACCTCGAACAGCGGGTCGATCCCCGCTTCGACGGGCCGCTCGTGCAGTAGATCGCCGCAGAAAGCGTGAATGGTGCCCACCCGGGCAAGCTCGAGTTCTGCCAGCGCCCTTTCCAGGCGTTCCCGCTGCACGGAGACGGCATCCTGGCGGGCACGCTCGATCTCGGTGCGCAGGCGCAGCTTCATCTCGCCGGCCGCCTTCTCCGTGAACGTCACCGCGACAATGCGATCGAGCGTGCTGATTCCCTCTCGAACGAGCGCCACGATGCGACCGACCAGGACGGTGGTCTTGCCGGTACCCGCCGCCGCTTCGACGAACAGCGTGGCACCAAAATCCGATAGGATCCGCTGACGTGCGGCGGCATCGGGGCTGTCGGTCATGGCAGGTCCCTGAGGGTCAGGAGCTGCTCGATCGTTTCCTGTGGCTTGCGCCCGGTGCGCCGCTCCTCATAGGGGCCGCAGACAGGTCGATAATCGCACCACTCGCATGCCCCCTGACGCGGTGCTGCCGGGAGGAACGGCCGGTCAAGCGCATCCCCGACGGTACGCGCCACTGTTGCGGCGGCCGCTCCGCGCCGGATCATCGAGCGGCACGATTTGCTCGCTAAAGCCGCCCGCCGAAGTGCAGAAATAGAGCCGGCCGCATTCGACCTTCGCACCGTCGCCGAACAGCTTCTCTGCGGCCAGGGCGTACAGGATCGGTTGCAGCGACGCCCCGCCCGCGACCAGTTGACCCGCCTTTCCCTGAGCCCTTCCGGTCTTATGATCTGTTACCCGCACCAGACCGGATGGATGGCGCTCAACCAGATCGATCGAGCCACGCAGCCGGATTCCGCAGTCGAGCTCAACGGCGGTGGCCACCGATTGCGCATCCGCCGTGCGCCGCTCATTGCGATGTTCAAGCCCGAACGACAGCTCGAAATGCCAGGGAACATACCCGGACCCGTCCTCGCTTGCCCGCCGTACCCATTCGCGCAGATCGGCGCGAATGGCCGCGATGCCGTCCTCCCAGATACGGTCGATGGCGGGCGCCAGGTCGTCGCGGTAGCGGGCGGCTACTTCCTCGATCACCGTCTCGAGAACCGCCCTGACCTGATCGAGGTATCTCGGTCGGACCGGCAGTAGCTTTGCGGCGCGTAGACGCTCGAACAGCTCGAACTGGATGTCGTGAACGAGCGATCCGCGCTGTAGCGGGTCGAGTTCGTCGATCGCTTCGGGCACCTCGCGTGGCGCAAGGCGATGCACGGCTTGAAGGAAGAATTTGTAGGGGCAGGCGGCGAAATGCTGCAGCGCCGTCGGCGAGTAGCTGCGCGCGTCGAACCGATGCCGCGCCATGATCGTCCGCACGGTCTCCGACGGCGAGACCAGCCCGTCCGCTTGTGTCCAGTGCAAACTCCAGCGTTGGTACCGGGTTCTCAGCGCGCGGGCGACATAGGGGTTTGCCGTCAGCAGATAGCGGGCTGAGCCGGCGCGCTCATCAGGCGTCCTGAAAAGCTGTTCCAGGCGGGCGAGGTCGTACTCGGCATCGTCGATGGCTGCCGCCGGATCGGACGGTGCTGGCCAACCCACCCGGGCCAAACTCGTGGATTCAGCGCCCCGCGCGAGTTCGGCAAAATCCGGCAACCGTCCCTCAGCAGCGCGCACAACCTCCAAAGCATAGAATGAGGGCACACGCGGGCGTCCCTCGCCCAAATCGAGACGCGGGTACGAAAAATAGAGCCGTTGTTCAGCAGCGCCGGCCGCGAGCGCGAGGGCAGTCCTCTCGCGCGCGAGCCGGTCTTCGTTGGTGGCCAGCCCGGCGTTCAGCTGTTTGCGCGCGGCATCGAGCAGGATCGGCTCTTCTACAATCCTGTGCGGGAAGAGCTTCTCGGCCAGCCCGGGCACGAATACAGCTTCGAAACTGAGGCCCCGGGCCGCTTCGACCGGCCCCACAAAAACACGTCCGTATCGCTGGGCCGGCGGTGGAACGGCGACCTCCAGCAGGAGATCGGAAAGGACCCGCAGGACCTCGTCCAGCGTAACCGGTCCAACCGAAGCCATCGGGGCCAATTCGGAGAGCACCGAGAGCACCCGATCCGGCTGACGCAGCGCCCGGGTAGCCAGCGCGCCCAGTTGGTCAAGCCACTCGCCCCAGTGCGCCGAGATCGGCAGACCGTCGAGGACCTCGACCAGAGGAAGGGCATAGCCGGCGAAGGCCTCGAGATCTTCCAACGTCCGCGTTACGCTGGCTGCGCGTGCCTCATCCTCGTCCACAAGCTCCTCGAGCTTGCGACGTAGTTCTTTTGCAAGTCCATCGATCCGACGCCGCCATCGATCCCGGCCGCCGATCACAGCCGCTTCCACCAGAAAGCGTTCCCAGCGGCGCGGGGCGCGCAGTTGCCCGGCAATCACCGGGCCTTGGTTATCGCCAATCGCAGGCGCATCGGTAGCCGCCGACGCCATCGGTTCGTTGCTCGTTTCGGCAAATCTGGCCGAACTGCGCTCCTGGTCGGGCGTGACCCAGCGCTCGCTGCGTGGCATCGCTTCCGGCGGTGTCCCCCCGGGCATCGCGGCCGGCACCTGGCCGAGCGACAGATACTCGGCAAACCGCTGAGCCGAGAGCCCTTCCGCTGCGCAGCGCAGGAGAACACAAAACGCGCGTCCGGCAGGATCGGGCCGCACCGCGCCGCGTGCGAGGTGGATCGGCACGCCGGCCCGCGCGAAAGCCTCTTCGATATGGGCCCGGTATTCCTGCGGCGACCGCAGCAGTACGGCAATACGGTCGAACGCTAGACCCTGATGCGCAAGAGCGAGCACCCGGCGGGCAATTTCCACGCATTCCCGGCTTTCGCCCGGTGCCGAGAAGATCAGCACCTGATCGTCGCGCGGGGATACGTCCAGACTGGTCTCGCTGAAGAGCTGACGCTGGAGGCGCGCCAGCGAGCCAGGGCGGTGATCTCCGGCGCCGAAAGCCGAACCAGGTTCATCCAGATCTTCAATGTCGAATCGGAGCTTTTCCCGAAGGAGGGCCAGAGTCGGCTCGTCTGCAGCCGGCACGGTGGCGAGCGTCTCGGGAGAGGCCAAGGACAGCGCGGCGATGAAAGCGAGTTCTGCTTTGCTGGTGATTGGCACATCGAGCAGCAGCATCGGCAGGGACACCCAGCGCCGCGCACCAGGACTGGGCTCCGCCGCCGTTTCGGTGGCGAATGCCAGCATGCCGGCCCAATCCGTCAAATTCGCCCGTTGAAGCTCTGACTCGTAAGCGCAAAGCAGACGAAGCAGATCGGGAGCCAGGTCACCAAGCACCTCGTGGGCAATACCGGCCAGTCGCAATTCGATAAGCACGCCCGCGATTGCACGGGAGAATCCCGGCCCCTCGGCAATGCATGCATAACGGCCGAGCCCACCGCCTGAGCCGAGGGCCTGCACGGCGCGACACACAATGGCCTCGACCCCGAGACTGCCGATGGAAGCAATACCTCGTCCGGTCATTGCTGGTGCGGCGAGCATCGCGGCGAATTGCGCCAGGGTCATCCGATGCCACCCGAAAGCCGCTCCGGTCGTCTGAGCGACGCCCCGTGCCAGTTCATTTGCACCATCGAGGTTTGCCCCGATGATCAGCACCTCCTCAGCCGGCGCACGGACCTTTAGCCAAGCTCGGGCACGAGCGAGACGGCGGTGGCTCATTGATGAGATGCAAGCGGTCGCGCCCATGCGTCACACGTTAGGCTGTGTTTACGGCAACGGCATTACCTTCCAATATCCCCACAACTCCAGGAAGTTCGTTCGAAAGCTGACCGGGCAACACTTCACGGAAACAGTCGGCGATGCTGCGGTAAATACCAGGGAGTTTTTTCGTTGGGCTGGCTGAAGCGGGACCAGATTTTCTCCCCAACATCAGGCTTTCTCAGATCACGATGTATTGAGCGCCACCACCGCAGCGCCTTCGGCGGCGAGCGCCAGCGCGATCTCCCGTCCGACGCCGTTGGCGCCGCCGGTCACCAGCGCCACCTTGCCGGCCAGGTGCAAATCCATCCTCAACTCCTTATGCCGACGCATGCAGTGTCCGAAGCAGCCGAAACAGGCGCTCCGGTGTCATCGGCAGTTCGAAAATCTCGCCGCCGAGCGGGGCGAGCGCGTCGGCGAGCGCATTCGCAATGGCCGCCGGCGCCCCGATCGTGCCGCCTTCGCCCATCCCGCGAAACCCGCCCACCGTCGAAGGCGACTCCGTATCGAGGTGCACCGTCTCGATCTCCGGCACCTCGGCGGCGCTCGGGATCAGATAGTCCGCGAGGCTGGCCGTCAGCAGCTGACCGGCCTCGTCATAGACGATCTCCTCGTAAAGCGCAGCGCCGATCCCTTGCGCGACCCCGCCGTGCACCTGCCCGTCCACGATCATCGGATTGATGACACGGCCGCAATCCTCGGCGACGACATATCGGTCGATCGTCACCTTGCAAACCGCCGGGTCGATCTCCAGCGCGGCTATATGGGTTGCCGAGCTGGTCGTGCCGAACACGGGGTCGTAGAGCTTGGTCACCTCCAGCTCCTCGCGCGCGTCCGGTGGCAGCCGTCCCATTTGCGAATACGCCGCTTTGGCAAACTCGCGGAAGCTCATCGAGCGATCGGTGCCGACGACGAACACCCGGCCGTCTGCGGTGTCGATGTCCTCGGCCGCCGCTTCCAGCAGATGCACGGCGGCGCGAACGATTTTCTCTTTCAACAGGCGCGCGGCCAGGGTGGCGGCGCCGCCAGCCAGCACCGCGCTGCGGCTGGCGTAAGTGCCGGTCCCGTGCGCGACGACGGCGCTGTCGCCCTGCAATATCCGGATATCTTCGAGCCTGGCGCCGAGCGTGTCGGCAATCACCTGGGCGAGGGTAGTCTCCAGCCCCTGGCCGTGCGAGGCGATCCCGAAGCTTCCGGTGACGGAGCCGGTCGAATCGAGCCGCAGCGTCGCGGTCTCGGTGCCGGTATTGATCGGCATCCCCGGTGCCGCCGAGATGCGCGAACCGATGCCGGTCAGCTCGGCATAGGTCGCAATACCGATCCCGTAATAGCGCCCCTGCGCCCGGAGGAGCGCCTGCCGCTCGCGCAACCTGTCGTAGCCGATCACGGCGCAGGCGGCGGCGAGCGTCTCGCGGAACCCCGAGCGGTCCCAAACGATGCCGGAGGCGGTTCGGTAGGGAAATTCGTCCGGCTGGACCAGGTTGCGTCGCCGCAGCTCCACCGGATCGAGCGACAGCCGCCGTGCGGCCATGTCGATCAGCCGCTCCATGACAAATGTCGAGACTGGCCGGCCGACCCCGCGATAGGGCCCCATGGGCGCCTTGCTGGTGGCAACCCCGCGAACGCTGCCGCGATAGGCCGGCACACGATAGGGCCCGGGCAAGAAGCTGACCACCTGGACCGGCTCCAGCGCTGCGGTCCAGGGATAGATCGAATAGGCGCCGACATCGCCGATCACGTCGGCGGTCAGCGCGACGATGCCGCCCTCCGCATCGAGGCCGAGTTCGGCATCGACGATCTCATCGAAGCCGTGACTGGTCGAGGCGAGGTCTTCGAGCCGGTCGCCAGTCCATCGCACCGCCCGGCCGAGCTTGCGCGCGAGCACGCAGACGAGCAGCTCTTCCGGGTAGAGCGATGCCTTACCACCGAACCCGCCACCGACATCGGCGGCGACGACGCGAATGCTGTGCCCGGGCATGTCCAGCAGATCGGCAAGCAGGTCGCGCACGATCCCAGGGATTTGCGTCGACAGCGTCAGGATCAGTTCGCGCCGGCCACGGTCGTATTCGGCGATGCAGGCGCGGTTCTCGATGGCGAGCGGTGCCTTCCGGTGGAAGCGGAAGCGGCCGCCGACCCGCAACGCCGCCGCCGGCATATCGGCCGGCGCGTCGCCGCGCACGAACTCGCGGGTGAACAGGACGTTAGTGCCGGCTTCTTCGTGCAGCACCGGGGCGCCGTCCCGCGCTGCTGCTTCCGGCTCTGTCTCCGTTGCGAGCGGCTCGTAGGCAATCTCGATCAGCTCGAGCCCGTCCTCGGCGACATAGCGGTTTTCGGCGAGCACCGCGGCCACCGGCTCGCCTACGTAGCGGACCTTGCCGCACGCCAGCGGATAGAGCGCCGTCGCGTGGTAGTTCCGCATTCGCGAGGTGGCTCGCACCGGCTCGATCAGGCCGTTGAGATCGGCGGCGGTGTAGACCGCGAAAATGCCGGGCAGCGCGGCCGCCGCCGTAGTCTCGATCCCGGCGATCCTGGCATGGGCGTGCTCGCTGCGGCGAAACGCGACATGCAGCGCGCCGGACACGGCACGGTCGGCCGTGAAGGAACCCTGGCCGGTCAGCAGCCGTGGGTCCTCGCGCCGCCTAATCCGCGCGCCAACATATTTCGGCCGCAGCGTCATCGGTACCCTGCGCCCGCCCGAGCGGAAGCGATTATGGGTCTGGAGTGCTGGTAGCCGACGGCCGCTTGGTTCATGCACATGCTCCGGCGGCACATAAAGCTCAGCCGGCGGACGGTACACAAGCGGACATCTCCGGTGTCGGACGCCGGAACGGTGAACCGTCGCAGAGTTTTTGAAGCTGCCGGCGGGCGACAGGCCCCGCTGATCGCTCGGGCTCAGGCGCGGACCGGCTGCCCAGCATCTTCACGACTTGACTCTCAGCGTCAGCAATAGAACAAATAAAGAACATTCTGTGCTGCTTCCGGATAGTGTCCTTGCTTGCTCAACCCGCCATCGAGGCATTGCGTGCCCGTATCCGCCAAATCGAAGGCCAGAGCCGGCGCGTGTCTTCCGTGATCCCGTTTGGGATCGAGGTGATCGACGCGCGGCTCCCCGGCGACGGGCTCGCGCTCGGGGCGCTGCACGAGGTCGCCGGTGGCGGCAATGGTGCGATTGACGGTGCGGCCGCCGCCCTTTTTGCTGCCGGGATCGCCGCTCGTCTAAAAGGCAAGGTGCTTTGGTGCATCCCCCGTCCTGATCTCTTTGCACCGGCGCTGGCGCAGGCTGGTCTGCCGCCTGACCGGGTCATTTATCTCGAAGCTGGCGACGACGCGACCGTGCTCGCCTGCTTCGAGGAGGGGCTGCGTCACGGCGGTCTCGGCGCAGTTGTCGCTGAAGTGGCCAAACTGTCCATGACAACCTCGCGGCGGTTACAACTCGCGGCCGAAGGTTCTGGCGCCATCGGGATCGCGCTGCGCCGCTGGCGGCGACAGACCGAAGCGGCGGATTTCGGGCAGCCGACCGCCGCGATGTCGCGGTGGCGCGTCTCGGTGCTGCCGTCGACGCCGCTTCCTGTGCCGGGGATCGGCCGGGCGCGATGGCTGGTGGAGCTGATCCGCTGCCGCGCTGGAGAAAGCGCGGATTTCGAATTGGAGGCGTGCGATGACACGGGTCGTCTCGCTCTTCCTTCCCACCTGGTCAACGGACCGGATCAGAAGGAAGCCGGGCGCAGCGCCTCCGCCTGAGACGCCGCTCGTCCTCGTCGGTCGGGAAGGCCGGCAGCGTGTGGTGCTGGCCGCCGATCGGGCGGCTGAGGCCGCGGGTCTTCGCATCGGCATGCCCGCAGCCAAAGCCCAGGCATTGGTTGCGGATCTTGTGATCCAGGACGCCGCCCCCTTGGCCGACGTCGCGGCGCTCGATCGGTTGGCGCTGTGGATGCTGCGCCGCTACGCGCCGATCGTTGCCGCCGATCCGCCGGACGGTGTTGTTATCAACTCCACCGGCGCCGACCATCTGCATGGCGGCGAGGCGGCAATGCTCGCGGACATGATCAAACGGCTTGATGTCGCCGGCATCGCAGCTCGAGCCGCGATCGCGGATAGCTGGGGCGCGGCCCACGGTCTCGCCCGTCACGCCGCTCGGCCGATACGGATCGCGCCCTCGGCCTCGTCTGCCTTGGCCATAGGGTCCCTGCCGGTCGCTGCGCTACGGCTGTCAGCGGATGTTGTCGCTGGCCTGCGCGACTTGGGGTTCGCCTGCGTGTCCGATCTTCTCGCCCAGCCGCGAGCGCCGCTGACGCTGCGTTTCGGGCCTGAACTGGGCCGCCGGCTGGACCAGGCTCTGGGGCGGATCGCCGAGCCGATCACGCCGATCCGTCCGTCCGACTTGATTGAGGTCCGCCGTACTTTCGCCGAGCCGATTGCCGCGGCGGAGACAATCGCCCGCTACATTGCCAAACTGGTCGATCCGCTTTGCGAAGCCCTGGAGGCAAGGGGCCTGGGGGCACGGCGCCTCGATCTGATCTGTCACCGGGTCGATAGCCGCGCGCAGGCGGTGCGCGTCGGCACCGCCCTGCCGGTCCGAAACCCAAAGCGTCTCACCCGGCTGCTCTGCGATAAGATCGAGACGATCGACCCCGGTTTCGGCATTGAGCTGATGACCCTGGCCGCAACAATCGCTCAGCCGTTACCTGCGAAACAAGCCGCATCGTCGTTGATCGAAGAGCCGGAGCCCGACGTCTCCGACCTGATCGATACGCTCGCCAACCGTGTCGGCGCGCGCCGGCTCTATCGGATCGCGCCGGTGGCAAGCGACGTGCCCGAACGCTCTGTGGACCGGATACCGCCGCTGGCGCCCGCA
Source organism: uncultured Alphaproteobacteria bacterium (assembly GCA_963778385.1). Classification (GTDB taxonomy): domain Bacteria; phylum Pseudomonadota; class Alphaproteobacteria; order ATCC43930; family CGMCC-115725; genus DATARH01. Next base: position 101,976 of record CAVZUA010000003.1, read on the forward strand.
ACGGGCAGGACCTGGCCGGAGCGTTGGCCCCGGCCCTCGCGTCTCCTGCCCGTACCAGAGGCGATCGAGACCGTGGCGCTGTTGCCCGATTATCCGCCGGTGTCGTTCTCCTGGCGGGGTATACGCCGACGCGTGGCCCGCGCCGATGGCCCGGAGCGTGTCTTCGGCGAATGGTGGAAGCGCGATGCCGAACTCGCCGCCGTGCGCGACTACTTTCAAGTCGAGGATGAGGCCGGCGAACGCTACTGGATTTTCCGCGCGGGCGATGGTGAGAACGGCGCCACCGGGACGCATCGTTGGTTCCTGCATGGGATTTTCGGATGATCGGCGTTCCCCGTTATGCCGAATTGCAGGTCACCTCGCATTTCAGCTTTCTGCGCGGGGCATCTTCCTGCGAGGAGTTGTTCGGGCAAGCGGCGGTGCTCGGTATCGAGGCGCTCGCCATTGCCGACCGGAATTCGCTCGCCGGTATCGTCCGCGCCCACGAAGCCGCGAAAGCAACTGGCGTCCGCCTTATCGTGGGATGCCGTCTGGACCTGACCGACGGCATGTCGGTGCTCGTTTATCCGACCGATCGCCCCGCCTACGCCCGGCTTTGCCGGCTGCTTTCGCTCGGCAAGAAGCGCGGCGGCAAGGCGCAGTGCCACCTGGACTGGGCCGATGTCGTCGCCTACAGCGACGGCCTTCTTGCCGTCCTCATTCCGGATGAGGCCGACCAGACCTGTGCGCTCCGCCTCCGCCGGCTGCGGGATGTTTTCGCAGATCGTGCCTATCTGGCCCTAACGCTGCGCCGCCGGCCTAACGATCAGCTTCGGCTCCATCAGCTTGCCACTCTTGCGACGCACATTCGGGTGCCGGCGGTCGTCACCAACGACGTGCTGTTCCATGTGCCGGCGCGGCGCATGCTGCAGGACGTGGTCACCTGCATACGGCACGGCTGCGCGATCGACGAGCTGGGGCAGCGCCGGGAACGGCATGCCGATCGCTATCTCAAACCGCCCCAGGAGATGCACCGGCATTTCGAACGGTATCCCGAGGCGCTCGCTCAAACCGTTGAGATCGCCGAACGCTGCCGCTTTACCCTTGATGAACTCGCCTACCAATACCCCGAGGAGCGGGTTTATCCGGAACTGACGCCGCAACAGGCGCTGGAAAAGCTGACTTGGGAGGGCGCTGCCGCGCGTTACCCTGAAGGCGTCCCTGACAAGGTCCGGGGCGTGCTCGATCATGAATTGGAGCTGATCGCAAAGCTTGAGTACGCGCCGTATTTCCTGACGGTGGACGCGATCGTGCGTTTCGCGCGCTCGAAGGACATCCTGTGCCAGGGCCGCGGCTCGGCGGCGAACAGCGCCGTCTGCTATGTGCTTGGCATCACCTCGATCGATCCCGACCGCAACGATCTGCTGTTCGAGCGCTTCGTGTCGGAGGAGCGGCACGAACCGCCCGACATCGATGTCGATTTCGAGCACGAGCGGCGCGAGATCGTCATGCAATGGGTGTTCGACACCTACGGTCGCGGCCACGCCGCGCTCTGCTCCACCGTCATCCGCTACCGGTCAAAGGGCGCCATTAGGGACGTCGGCAAGGCGCTCGGCCTGCCCGAGGACCTCATCAAGATGCTGTCGTCGCAGGTCTGGGGCTGGTCGGCGGAAGGCGTCGAGCCGGAACACGTCGAGGAATTGAACCTCAATCTCGCCGACCGGCGCCTGCGCCTGACGCTCGATCTGGCGCGCGAATTGATCGGCGCGCCGCGGCACCTCAGTCAGCACCCCGGCGGCTTTGTGCTGACCCGCGATCGGCTTGACGAACTGGTGCCGATCGAGCCGGCGGCGATGGTGGGCCGCCAGGTGATCGAGTGGGACAAGGACGACATCGATGCACTGCACTTCATGAAAGTCGATTGCCTCGCGCTGGGGATGCTCTCCTGCATGAAGCGGGGCTTCGACCTGCTTGCCGATCACAAGGGCATTCACCTCGATCTGGCGACAATCCCAGCGGAAGATCCGCGTACCTACGCCATGATCCGCAAGGCGGACACGCTCGGCACGTTCCAGATCGAGAGCCGGGCGCAGATGTCGATGCTGCCGCGGCTGAAGCCCCGCACCTTTTACGACCTCGTCATCCAAGTGGCGATCGTCCGTCCGGGACCGATCCAGGGTGACATGGTTCATCCCTATCTCCGGCGGCGCGAAGGGCTGGAGCCGGTTCATTATCCGACGCCGGAACTGGAGAAGGTCCTCGGCAAGACGCTCGGCGTGCCGCTGTTTCAAGAGCAGGCGATGCGGGTGGCGATCGAATGCGCTGGCTTCACGCCGGGCCAAGCCGACCAGCTGCGCAAGAGCATGGCGACGTTCAAGTCCAGCGGCGGCGTCAGCGCCTTCAAGGACAAGCTCGTCGATGGAATGATCGGCAAAGGCTACGAGAGCGGCTTTGCCGAGCAAATTTTCAAGCAATTGGAGGGCTTCGGCAGTTACGGATTTCCCGAAAGCCATGCGGCCTCGTTTGCTCTCATCGCCTATGCCAGCGCCTGGCTGAAGTGCTGGCATCCGGATATCTTTTGCGCCGCGCTGCTTAACGCGCAGCCGATGGGCTTCTATGCGCCGGCCCAGATCGTCCGCGACGCGCAGGAGCACGGCGTCGAAATTCGCCCCGTATGCGTCAATGCTTCGCGCTGGGATTGCACACTGGAGCCGACCGGCGATGACAGACGCTTTGCCGTGCGTCTCGGCCTGCGGATGGTCAAGGGGCTGGTGAATTCCTACGCGGCCGCGATCATCGCCGCCCGCGCCGATCAGCCATTCACCTCGGTCGACGCCCTATGGCGCCGTGCCCGCGTGCCTTCGGCGACGCTGGTCCAGCTTGCCGAGGCCGACGCCTTTCGGTCCGCGCTGGGCCTCGCCCGGCGTGAGGCGCTATGGGCGATCAAAGCGCTCCGCGACGAACCACTGCCTCTCTTCGCCGCCGCGTCGGCCCGTGAAACTACGCCTATACCTGAGATCGCCGAGCCCACTGTCGTCTTGCGGCCGATGACGGCTGGTGCCGAAGTCGTCGAGGATTACGGGCATGTCGGCCTGACCTTGCGCAGCCACCCCGTTGCGTTCCTGCGGGAGGAGTTGCGCCAACGGGGGATCGTCTCCTGCACGGAAGCGATGGAGGCGCGCGATGGACGTCGGCTGGAGGCGGCCGGCCTCGTCCTTGTCCGCCAGCGACCGGGGAGCGCCAAGGGCGTGATGTTCATCACGCTGGAAGATGAGACCGGTATCGCCAACCTCGTGGTTTGGCCCAAGGTGTTCGAGACACACCGCCGCACCGTCCTTGCGGCCGCCATGATCGCCGTGTGCGGTCGCATCCAGCGCGAGGGCGATGTCGTCCATCTTGTCGCCGAGCGGCTTACCGATCTTTCGGCGGAGCTGGCCAGCGTCGGTGACCGCGACGCCTCATTTCCGCTGCCGCATGGGCGCGGTGATCAGGTGCGTCACGGCGGGTCCGAACCAGATCCGCGCGACCTTCTACCCACGGATCCCCGCCGCCAGGATATCTACATTCCCGACCTGCATCTCGACACGATCAGGGTGAAGACGCGCGATTTTCGTTAGCTGGTCAGGTCGCAAACAGGAGCAAGGGCGGTGGACCCCAGTCGGTGCCGATATCCAGTCCTTCGCTGACCCCAAGGACATGCCACGTCTCGGCGAGACGGCGGCGCAGCCTTCGCCACCGCTTCGTTCACCGAGCCGTTCTCGGTGGTTCCGGTGATGCCGAATACTTCGGCCTCCACGATGTCGGCCGATTTGATACCGCGTGGCTCGACAAGGCGTAGCTTGAAGTCGTCGTTCTGACCGAGCCCCACTTAGGACCAGGATAAAATTGTCGAGGCCGAGAACCCGACCGACGACGCTGTTTTGGTCAAGCGTGTTGTAATGATCCAGCCCAGCGCCGACCGGACCCGGATGGTTGCGCTTCGGCACAGCTGGGTTGCTCGGCTTATCCCCCGCTCGACTGTGGTGTCGAACCGGCGGCAGCGAGGCGGTGCTTTGCTTCCTCGTATAATTCCGGCGGCAACGGCCCTTTCTGCAGGATGTCGAGGTTGGTCTGCAGGTGCGCCGGGTTGATAGTGCCGACGATGGTCGTGTCCAGGTCCAGGTTCGTGAAAGTAAAACGGAGGATGAACTCCATCGGGGTCATGCCTTCGAGTAAGTCATCGAGATGTGCCCGCCGCCATCGCTCCCATTGTGGTCCGGCCTGCTTTCCCTCCGTTGGCGCGCCCTTAGCGGCACCGCCACGAATGACGATACCTGCACCGTTTCGGGCAGCAGTGGTGATCGCAGCTTCGTGTTCACGCTCGACTGCCGAGTACGGGATCTGAAAGACGTCGAAGACGCCCATCGCGATGTGGTCGATCAGGTTAGGCAAGGTGCCCGACATGCCGATAAATCGGACTTTGCCGGCGTCTCTGAGCTCGAGGAGCGCATCGAGTGCTCCATGCTCCTCGAGGGTCTGCCGGGATGGCGAGGCATGGAACTGCACGACATCGAGATAGTCGGTTTGCATCCGCGCAAGACTTTGTTCGACCCCGGCCACGACGTTGTCGCGCGTGAAGACGTGTGCCCCTCGTTGGCCGCGAGGTGCCGGGGGCGCGCCCACCAAACAGCCGCATTTGCTGGCCAGATAATATTCAGCCCGACGATGCGAGATATAGCGGCCGATGCGCTCCTCGCTTAGCCCATAGTCGATTGACGTATCGATATAATTGATCCCGCTGTCGAGCACCTCGTTGAGGATGGTTTCTGCTTGTCGCTCGGTGATGTCGCGAGCGCGTGGGGCTCCTCGTAGTTCCATTGCCCCGTAGCCCAGAGTCGTAACCTGCAGTCCCGTCCGCCCGAATTCTCGTTTCGCTACTGTCATTCTCGTCCTCCGCCCGCAAACCCGGCTCGATGTTAGACCGTCGACCTCGGTGGGCCGAACGCGATTTTTCTGCTCAAGACGGACCCTGTCGAACCCCCGTCATCCCGGTCATGTGTCTTCGACGAGGTGCCGGAAGGGTTCGTCGGAAGGGGGTTCGGAAAAGACACGCGGTTCGAGTGCCGGAGGCAAACGCGTAAGCCCAGGGAGCGCGAGCGATGTGAGAGTGGGCGCGTAGGCCGGGCGAACCTCTTGTGCGTGCAGATGATCCGCGATTAGCGGGAATGCTTGCAACGCGAGCGGACCAACCTACCGGCGCCACCAGGATTGGTTTTTAGATAATCGGAACAAGCCCGGATTTTGGATGGAGCGGGACAAATTGCGACAACTAACGCAAGGCGAGGAACTGGCGGAATCTGGGGTTGTCGTTACCCTTGCGCTCGCGGGTCGATCATCGGATGGAAGCTGACTGAATTTGACATTCGGCGGCGGCCTTGCTGAATATGCTGCCGCGGATTGTTCTCGAGTAACGCGCCGATGGATAATGCGCCCTTGGATTTTGTGTGTGCCGGCACCCTTGAGGACTTGAAGGCCAAGGGCCGGCTTGTTGTGCACGGCCGCCACCGACCGGTCCTGCTCGTGCACACAGAAGGGCACGTCTTCGCGCTCGACAACCGCTGTCCGCATATGGGTTTTCCCCTGGAACGCGGCAGCATCGAGGACGGTATTCTGACCTGCCACTGGCATCATGCGCGTTTCGAATTGGCGAGCGGCTGCACGTTCGATCTCTGGGCAGATGATGTGCCGACTTGCCCCATCGAGATCCGCGCGGGCGGCGAAATCTGGGTGAAGCCGGTATTTGGCTACTTCGATCCGGTTGAGCATTGGCGTCAGCGGTTGGAAGACGGGCTCGGCCACAATCTCAGCCTCGTCATCGCCAAATCCGTGCACGCTCAGTTGGCGGCGGGCCGGTCACCGGCGGACGTGGTGAAACAAGTCGCGCTATTCGGCACCCGCAACCGCGATGGCTGGGATACCGGCCTGACCATTCTGACCGCGCTTGGCCAGCTCATGCCGTCCCTCTCGGAGCACGAGACGCATCTAGCACTGTTCCACGGGGCTCGACGCGTGGCTGCGGATTGCGATGATGCAGCTCCAAGGCGGGAGCGCGAGCCGCTGTCAAGTCGACCCAGCCTCGCCACCTTGAAGCGGTGGCTGCGGCGCTGGGTGACCGTGCGGCACCGGGATGCGGCCGAACGAACCGTGCTGACGGCAATTATTGGCGGCGCCTCGCCGGCGGCACTCGCAGACCTTCTCTTTGCCGCCGAAACCGACCGCGTCTACGCCGATGGCGGCCACTCCTTCGATTTCATCAACAAGGCTTTCGAGTGTCTCGACGTCATCGGCTGGGAGCATGTGGCCGATGTGCTGCCGAGCGTGGTCGGCCAAATGGCAGCGGCTCGGGGCGCCGAGGAACGCACAGCATGGCGCCAGCCTGTCGACCTCGTCGGTCTGTGCCAGCGGGCCGGCGCCGAATTGCCTCACCTATTCACAACCAGCGACACCGCCGGGGGTTGGTCAGACCACGTCGCGCTTTCCCACAGCCTTCTCGGCGACGATCCGACCGAAATTATCAATGCGCTCACGGCAGCAGCGCGCGGTGGGGCCTCTCCTGCCGATCTCGGTAAAGCGCTCGCCTATGCGGCGGCGCTCAGGGTAGCGCGTTTTGGCACTGCCAACGAGCACTCGGATTGGGAAACTGCTCATCATGTCTTCACCTATACGAACGCCGTACAGCGGGCCCTTAAGCGGATCTACAAGGGGGCGGGCGAACCCGTCGAAGCGGTGCGCGCTCTCCTCCACGGGGCAATGGCGCTTTATCTCGCCCGGTACTTGAATGTGCCGTCGGCGTCGCTGCCCGGCGAAAGCAGCGGGGATGGTCTCAATGACCTGCCCGTCGCGGCCGAGGAGCTCTGCACTGCCCTGCTCAACACGTTTGACCGCCAGCAGCAGATTGATGCTGCGGCAGCCCTAGTCGCCCGCTATCTCACCCTTGGTCATCCGCCCGAGACATTGATCGCGACACTCGCGAAGGCGCTGCTGCGGGAGGACGCCGGCTTTCACGCGTACCAGATGCTAGAGGCGGGCGTGCAGCAGTTTCACGAGTGGGGCAACTGCGACCAAGGCCGGCATATCCTAATCGCCGTCGCGCGGTATTTGGCGGCTCACTTTCCGACCCAGCGCGCCCTGTTGCAGACAGCCGACGTTGCCAATCGCCTGATGCGCGGCGGAGAGCTTCATCGCGAGGCCGGGGCGGCAGGTTAAGACACGCTCCCTCCATGCACGGCACGATCCAGACCGGTGCCTCATGGATATGGTCGGCCAGATATTGAGCCGCGTCGAGCATTCGCCGGAACCGCTCGGGGCTGGTTCCCGGTGCAGGGGCACCCGCGCTGTAGCGGGGATAAACAATCTCGTCCCAAGCTCGCTTGTAATAGGCCCCGACCGTCTGCTTTGACCTCGGGATCGGTGACGACGAGAAAGCGCCAGCGCTGCATGTTGCCGCCGGACGGTGCGGCCGTCCCGGCTTCGAGGATCTTGCGGATCAGCTCTGCCGGCACCGGGTCCGGCTTCAGCCGGCGCATCGATCGGGTCGTGGCGATAATTTCGAACAGGTCCCGGGATAACTCCGGCATATCACGCTCCCTGCAAATGTAGCGTGGTAAAGGCTCTGACCGGCGGCGGCTCCGCACAGCGCTCCACTTCCACCAATGCCGTCGCCGACCTCGGCCCCTGGCTCAGTCGCGAGGTGCCGCTGATCGCGCGTCAGCACGTTCGCATTGCCATGCGCGCAGGGCGCATCGTCGGCATCGCTCGACGGGTCGTACCAGGCGCCGCAGGACAGCCGGACCACGCCGGGCCGCACCGTGTCGCTAATGACCGCCCGGCGAAACACGCGCCGCGTGCGTTGAAGAGGCGCACCACCTCGCCATCCGCGATGCCGCGGTCGCGGGCATCGGCGGGGTTGATCGCGAGGGTTTCGCGCCCCGCGGTCTTGCCCCGGGCAGCTGACCGGCCCGGCATCCATCTGGCTGTGCAATTTGTCGCCGCGGCTGGCTTGAGACGAGGTGCAGACGAAATCGCGCCGCCGCGCTGCCGCCGAGCCATTCGTCCGGCTCGATCCACGCCGGATGCGGCGGGCAGTCGTCATAGCCGAACCCGGCGATCTCGTCGGAATACAGTTCGATCCGCCCGGAAGGCGTGCGCAGCTTGTGGTTATCGGGGTCGGCGCGGAACTCGTCGAACAGCACGTATTCGTCGGTCGCTCGGCGGGATTTCGATCCAGCCCGTTTCCCAGAAACGTCTCGAACTCGGGAACGAGATTGCTCTGCGCCCGCTCGCGGAAGGTGCCGTAGAGATGCTGCAGCCAGCCCGTCTCGTCCCGCCCTTCGGCGAAGGCGTTCTCGCAGCCGAGGCGGCGCGCGAGATCGCGGAAGATGTCGAAGTCGTTGCGCGCTTCGCCGACCGGATCAATCGCCTGGTGCGCCCCAATGGGAATGGTGTGGAACAAGCTTGTGATTCATCGCCATCTCTGGCCACCACGACGAAAGCTTAGCATGGCGCCTGCCTGAACCGGTGCCGCCAGCACCATTTCGCGTGCGTGGTTTCTGTGCAACGGGTCGGACGCGCTATCGGTCGAGCCACCAATCTTCCATACGCCAGCCGTTGTACTGGCTGTTGACCATCATCGTGATCCCCTTCAACTGCGGCTGCCAGCAGGTCGCCGCGCGCACATGATAGATGATCGGTCGCCCGAGACCCTTTTGCAGTAGGTAATCGGCGTCCTGCACCAGCTTCTTGCGCTTCACCGGATCGACTTCTTGCGATTGCTGGTCGACCAGCTTGTCGAACTCGGGGTCGTTGTAGCCGGGATAGTTGCGCTTCGAGCCGCTGACATAGTTCTGGTAGAAATACACGTCGGGTTCGTCGACCGCGGTGCCCAGTACGTTCAAGCCGATCGTGAAATCCTTGCGGATCAGCTTCGGCACCCAATTGGCCGTTTCGACCAATTCGAGATCGCCGTCGATCCAGATCTCCTTCAGCTGATCGAGCAAAATTGCGCTGGGATCGCGATATACGGGGATGTTGCGGGTCGAGAGCTTTATCGTCAGATGCTTCTCGGGGCCGTAGCCGGCCTTTTTCATCAGTTCGCGCGCCTTTTCGCGGTTCTGTTTCGCGTCGCCGCCATAGCCGGGCAAGGTCATCAGCCGCTCTGTCGGCATACCCCACACGCCTTCCGGCGGCGGCAGCAAAGCACCGCCGATGTCGCCCTCCCCTTGCCCAAGGATGTCGATGAATGATCTTGCGGTCCAAGGTCAGGGCGATCGCGTCGCCGCACATCGGCGTTGTCGAAGGGCGGCTTGGTGCGATTGATCAGGACGCCGACCAACTCGTTCGCCGCCCCTTCCTTACACACCGCCTGCGGCGCTTGCGCCTTGATGTCCTTCAGCAGCGCGAAAGTCACCTCGTAGGGGAAGGTCATGTCGAACTGACCGGTGATGAAGGCGAGGATCGCGGTCGAGCGGTTCGGGATGATCGTGTATTCGATCCCATCGAGATAGGGTCGGCCCGGCTTCCAGTACTCCGGGTTCTTGCTCGAACTTAATGCCCTGGTTCGGCTTATAGTCGACAAACTTGAACGGACCCGTGCCGATCGGGTGTTGCCGCATCTGCGCCGGCGTGACGTGGCACGGGTAGATCGGCGTGTCGCCCGAAGCGAGCAGGGCGAGAACCGCCGGTTGCGGCTGCTTCAGATGCAGCGTTGCCTCGGAGGCGCCGTTGACGGTCGTCTCCTTGAGATGTTACCCACCAGCTCTCGCGATAATTGAGGCGAAGCTTCTCCTTACCCTGGTTGGTCAGCAGGTCGAACGTGCATTTGACGTCGTCGGCGGTGAACGGCTTGCCGTCATGCCATTTGACGCCGTCCCGCAGCTTGAACGTCAGTGCGGTGTGGTCCTCGTTCCAGGTCCAGCTCTTCGCCAGATCGGGCACGATCGAGGCATCGCTGTTCTGCGGCACGTTCTGGTCGAAGACGACGAGGTTATTGATCACCCCCATCATCGGCATGATCACGCCGATCGTGCCTTCCTCATGGATCGACATGCTGGCCGGACTGTCGCGGTGATGGATCCGCAGGACACCACCCGATTTCTGCGCCAGCGCGGCGGGAGCAATTCCCATCGCCAGGACAAGGGCACCCAAAGCCACACGCAACAGCCGTATCCGCATCGTCATTGCCCCGGGGGTATCCTGTTTAAGGCGGGCGAGCCCGCGCCGCCAATCAGCGATAGCACGCGTCTTCCAAGGATTGCTCTGCTATTGACGCCGGGCGGCCATTCAAGTCGGCCACCCGCCCGCTCCTCGCAAATCTACTGTTTCTTGTCGACATCCCACCACGATGACCCTCGACCGGGTCCTTCTTGGTGCGCGGGACGGGAACGCTCCCGCAATCCATTACCTGCAGGTCCAGCATAAGCAATGGTGGACCATTGCGGACCGTTATGCCTTGCCCATCGCGGTTTGCGCCACCGCCGTACGTGCGGCTGAACTCGAAGATCATCAGTGCGCGGCATCGAGTTCCGGGTAGTGGCGGAAAATGCCATGCTCGTTAAAGGCAATCCGCCGCGGTGACTGTAAATAGGCCGCGAGGCGGGGCCGTGCGGCGACGCTCTCGTGCAGCGCGCTGACGCGTGGAAAGCGCGGTACCAGTGTTCCCATCGCCTGCGGGAAGGCATAGCGCAGACCGGCAACGAGCTGAAACAGCGACAGGTCGCAATAGGTGACCCGGCCTCCGACGAGATGCCGGCCGCCCCGCGGGTTGCGTTCGAGGATCCGCTCGAAGTAGTCGAGATATTTGGGGATGCGGTTGGCGATGAAGTCGGCGGCGCGGCGACGGGCTTCGGGCTGCTGGTCCTCGTAATAGAGGCTCGATGCGATCGGATGATGCGTATCGTGCGCTTCATCCACGATATCGGCGATCGTCAATTGCAGCTGATGCGCCCATAGCCGCCCGGTCTCACTGCGGGGCGCGAGACCGTGGCGTCTCCCGATATAAAATAACAGGATGTTCGCGGTTTGCGCGATCATCACGTCGCCGTCCTTCAGGAACGGCGGGGCGAAAGGCGGATGGGCGCCGGCGGCTTCGTCCATCAGCCGCTGCATCGCCGCGACGCCGCCGGGCTCGCGCGCCACATCGAAATAGTCGACGCCGGCATCTTCCAAGGCGAGGCGGACGAATTCGCCGCGCCCCTGGATCGTCGGCCAGTAATAGAGATCATACGCCATGCCGCTGCTCCTTCAGCCAAATTCCTCGTGTTCCGGCCCCGCTCCCCTTGCCGCGGGTGGTTCGGTGTCGGAGTATGACAGGGGAGCACCACCGCGCGCGTGCCGCTGCACGCGACCGAGACGAAAGTGGGCGACGGGTTCGTCATGGAAAGCCAGGTCTTCGACTATATCGTGGTGGGCGCGGGATCGGCCGGGTCGGTCCTCGCCAACCGGCTCAGCGCCGATCCGAAGCACCGGGTGCTGGTGCTGGAAGCGGGTCGGGAAAGCCACCCCTGGTCGCGCATCCCGGTCGGCTTCGCGAGGCTGATCGAAAACCCCGCCGCCAATTGGCTGTATTCGTCGGAACCCGACGAAGGCACCGGCCAGCGCCGCATCCCGATCCCGCGCGGCAAGCTGCTGGGCGGGTCGTCGTCGATCAACGGCATGGTCTTCGTGCGCGGCCAGTCGCAGGACTACGATACCTGGGCGCAGCTCGGCAATCGCGGCTGGAGTTACCGCGAGGTGTTGCCGATTTTCCGGGACATGGAAAGCTACCAGGGCGACGGCGACGACGAATATCGCGGCCGCGGCGGGCCGTTAAAGGTCACCGAAAGCAACGAGAGCGGCGCCATCTACGACGCGCTGATCAAGGCCGCCGGCGAAGTCGGCATCGCCTACACCAAGGACTATAACGGCGCGAAGCAGGACGGCATCGGCATGACCCAGGCGACGATCCGCTCCGGGCGCCGGATGAGCACCGCGGTCTGCTATCTCGACCCGGCGCGCGGGCGGCCGAACCTGACGATCAAGGCCAATGCGCTGACCGAATGCCTGCTGTTCGACGGCAAACGCTGTGTCGGCGTCCGCTACACGGCGGACGGGCAGCAAGTCGAAGCTCGCGCCAACCGAGAGGTCGTCGTCAGCGCCGGTTCGATCAATTCGCCGCAGCTGCTGGAGTTGTCCGGCATCGGCCAGCCCGAGGTGCTCAAGAGCGTCGGCATCGAGGTTCGCCACGCGCTGAAGGGTGTCGGCGAGAATTTGCGCGACCATTACTCGCCGCGCATGAAATGGACGGTGCCGGCCGAGCTCGGCATGACCTACAACGACAAGGCGCGTGGCCTCGGCCTGGTCTGGCAGGCGATGCGATACGCGCTGACCCACAAGGGGTTGCTCGGTCTGCCGGCGGCGCCGATCCGCGCCTATGTCCGCACCCGGACCGGGCTCGATGCGCCGGACGCCGCGATCTCGTGGATACCGTTTCTGGTCGGCGAGAATATGCAGCTCGCGAAGAATTCCGGCGTCACTGCGATCATGAACATTCTGCGCTCGGAGAGCACCGGTAGCATCCATGTGTCCTCAGCGGCACCAAGGACACCACCGGCGATCCGCTTCAACTTTCTGAGCGCGCAGCTCGACCGCGAGGTGACGCTGGAGGCGATGCGTATTACCCGGCGCATCATGACGGCGCCCGCCATGCGCGGCATCGCCACCGACGAGATCGCGCCGGGCGTGAACATCCAGTCCGACGACGAACTGCTCGACTGGATCAAACACAACGCCGAAACCACCTACCACCCGGTCGGTACCTGCAAGATGGGTTCGGACCCGATGGCGGTGGTCGACGACCAGCTGCGGGTGCACGGCATAGAGAGGCTGCGCGTTGCCGACGCCTCGATCATGCCGACCCTCACCTCGGGCAACACCAACGCGCCGTCGATCATGATCGGCGAAAAGGCGTCGCGGATGATGCTGGCGGCCGCTTAGGTCGCGGTGCGGATGCGCTGGTGGGCCGGCGCAAGATCAGGCCGCCCTGCGCCAGCCAATCGCCGAAGATCCGCACATCTGCGACGGCAGACTGGGCATCGGCCGGATCAGGCCTAAGCGGCTGCTCGGTCTACTACCACCCGTAGACCTTCTTGAGCGTGTCGCCCATCAGCTTCGACCTGTCGCTGTCTGACAGCCGATTGGTAGTGCGGAAAGGGGCGACGCCTTGTTCGTAGGTCAGCATCCCGCTCGTCCGAGTCCAGTCCGTGCCCCACATGCAGCGGTCGATGCCGAATGCGTCGATGATCCGCAGCACCGGGTCCCAGATGTCATTGTATGGGAAGGGTTCGCGGGAAAGGGTGCAGGCGCCGCTGATCTTCACCCGGACATTGGGGTAGGCCGCGAGCGCCAGCAGCTTCGGCAGGTCGGCCCACGGCTCTGCCAGCGGCGGCGGCTCGTTCGGCTGCAGCAGACCGAGATGGTCGATGACGATGACGGTATCCGGGTTTCGCCGCACCACCTCGGCGCCGTCGTCGAGACGCCCCCAGCAGAGGAAATTGACGGGCAGGCCGTGCCGGCCGGCCGCGGTGAAGGCCCGGTTCAGACGCGGGTCCGTCGGATCGGCTATCTGCTCGTCCCGCAGCATGAGCCTGACGCCCACTGCTCCCTTGGTCTTCGCCCAGTCCGCGACGACCTCGTCCACGGCGGTATTGGCGGGATCGATGGGCTTTACGACCCGAAACCGCTCCGGGTATTTGGCGTAGACTTCGAGTGCGTAGCTCGGGTCGTAGCGGTAGAGGTTGAAGGTCGAGACGATGATCGCGCCATCGACCCCGACCGCGTCCATGGCGGCCACCATCTCCTCGCCGTTGGCCGATTGCGGACCGTGCAAATGCCCGACCCACGGGCGGCCGGGATGGTTCCGCTCGTAGGCATGTACCTGGACGTCTATCACCGCCATCGTTTGTCCCCTTCGCCTTTGTCCGCGAGCATGCCGTTCCGCAATCGCCAGTCAAGGCGGGCGCATGGCATGCATGGGGCTCGCCCGACCGGCGACCAGCAGGCTGGGCTTGTCTGCAACGCCGATCTGCGCTTCGGTGGCGATGCCGGACCAAGTCTCTCCACCTTCAGCCTGAGCGGGCCGACATGAAGACAATCCTTTCTCACGCCCATTTGATCGATTGCGTCGAGCCCAAAGTGCGGCCGGACACTGCCGTGCTGATCGAGGACGGGCGCATCCGCGCGATCCTGCCAAGCGGCGAGGCGGGCAGCGTCGGCGAAGCGCAGATGATCGACCTCAAAGGCGGGTACCTGATGCCCGGCCTTTGGGACGTGCACATTCATCCTGACTATCTGTTGCCTGACGAGATGCCGCTCGCCGATCAGGTGACCCTGTTCGGCCATCGGCTGGCGGCGGCGCTGACCGAATCCGGCATTACCGGAATGCGCTGCGCCGGGGCCCACCACTTCATGGACGTCGCCTGGAAGCGGGCCTTCGATTCCGGACAGCATATCGGCCCTCGGCTCTTCGCCAGCGGTCATTTCCTTACCACCACCGGCGGACATTTCCTGACCTCGGGACATGCGCTGGAGGTCGATGGTCCCTACGGTTGGGTGAAAGCCATTCGCGAGCAGATCAAAAACGGCGTCGACCACATCAAGCTCAACCTCTCGGGCGGCATCATGGGGCCGGCATGGGACCTTCACACCCATTCCTTCCTGCTCGACGACGAGCTCCGCGCCGCTTTCGAGATCTGCCGGAAACGCGGGTTCAAGGTCATGGCGCATGCCACTAACCCGGAAGCGGTGAAGAATGCGGTCCGGCTAGGCGCGCACAGCGTCGAGCACGGCTACATCATGGATGACGAGTGCATCGCGCTTTTGCTCGAGCACGATACCTGGTACGTGCCGACCCTCGCCATCAGCCATCTCACCGAGAGCCAGGCCACCAACTCGTTCGAGGCCGACTGGGTTGCGCAGCGCGGGCTTTCGCACGCGCTGTGTTGCCGCGCCGAGGCGGCTTCGGACGTGCACGCCACGTGGTTCCGCAAAGCGCTCGACGCCGGGGTACGAATGGCGTTGGGCTCGGATATCCGGCCGCTCAAAGACGCGGCGCTGCTCGAGATGGGGTTGTGGGTGCGCGACGGCGCGACGCCGTGGCAGACGCTGGTCGCCGCCACGCGCAACGGCGCCGCCGTATGCGGCGTCGGTGCCGAACTCGGCACCGTGGAGGTGGGCAAGCTCGCCGACCTGATCGTGGTCGGCGCCAATCCGCTCGAGGACATCGCCAATGTGCGCCGGCTGCAGCTGGTCCTGAAAGAGGGCCGGGTCGTATCGGACAAACGGCATCCGAGCGGTGCGCCGCTTGATTCGAGGAAGGGCCCGATAAACGACGAGCACATTGACCCAGCCGCTCACGGACAAGCGAACGACCGCTCTCCGCGCTGATAAGCCCTCAAGCCGCGCGCCGATGGGACTGCGTGCTCGAACCCAACTTCGGGTTCGATCAGTTATTCCGATACGGGGGCCGCGACAGACTTGCCGATCGGAAATACAGGCCGATCTGGGAGTGCCGCTGGTCACAAGTGGAGAGTTACCGATGGCGACTTTGTTTCGGTTCGGCCTCGTTCTATACGGTCGGGCCGTGGTGGTTGCGTCGGACAGTGGGTCACAATTTGTCGAGGTCGATATCCCGATCGACAATGCATCGACCGAGGCATTTAACAATACCGTCCACCGCTCCGCAGTCCTGCCGGCACAAAGCGCGATGGTCACGGACATGCCCGAGAGCCTTTATCAGGATTGGCACCCGGCCTCCCCGCGCCAGCTTCTTTTTGTACTTTCCGGCACTCTCGAAGTCGAAACCAGCGACGGGAAGAAGCGCCGATGCAGCAGCGGCAGCGTGTTCCTTGCCGACGATGTCGGCACCAGTGGCCATCGCACCCGCACGATCGGCGGCCCGGCCCGCGTGTTGTTCGTGCATCTGCCACCCGAAGCCAATGTCGGCTTCTGATCGCAGCGACCCGCGCAGAATTCACCGATCTGCCGGCGTTAGGGCAGCAGCCAAAATCGGCAAGGAGACGAGCTGGGACAAGAGTTACAGCGCGGCAAATTAAAACGCGTTACCCGGCAAACGCCGCCATTAGCTCACGGGCGTCGGTCAGCGCTTCCAGCCGAGCGATCCCCGCCAGCGCGGTGTCGATGCTGGCGTCGGATAGCGGCTGAACAGCGTTGCGGGCGCAGTCGCGAAATTTCGCTTTGAATTGAGCATCGGTCAGCGGTTTTTGTGGCGAGCCGATTGGATCAGTGGCCTCGATTGTGGCGGTGCGACCGTCGGTGCTGCTCACTGTAATCCTTAACGACCCCTTCTTGCGATCCTTGCATCCCACCCCTGCGATCCGGTCTGACAACGCCAGCACCGCCGGATCACCGAGCCCATCCACTTCGGCGATGCCAACCCTGCCGTGAACCAAGGCGGTGGCGACGAGAAATGGCCCGGCAAACTGCGCCTCGACGACCTGAGTGGGCCGGCGCTTGGCCGGCCCACGCTCGAACTGATCGGCATGACCCGCAGGGTCAGCCTCGATCGTCACGGCCGCGATATCACCAGCTCGCGTGATCTGGAGCTGCGCCCGCGCCGCCAGTGCGGCGTCTATTGCCGCGTGCAGCGGCCGGCCGCAAGGATAGGGCTTGTAGCTCAGCGCCTCGCCGCGGAATGCCGTTCCCAGATCGCGCAGGAGCGCTGACGGGTCGGCTCCGTTCGGCTGGTACAATTCGAAGAAACCAAAACGGCCATCAAAGATGTTGTGCGCGCCGGTAAATCCGGTCTGCGCCAGGACTGCCGAGAAAACACCGGCGCTGGCGGCCTGACCGGCCTGCATCCGCTTGCTCAGCGCGCCGTCCAGGATGCATTGCCGGTTGCCGGCCGCCTGGCTGTAGACAATACCGAGTGCGGCCAGCATTTGTTCCGGCGTCAGGCGC
The DNA here is from genome assembly GCA_963778385.1 of uncultured Alphaproteobacteria bacterium. Lineage (GTDB taxonomy): Bacteria > Pseudomonadota > Alphaproteobacteria > ATCC43930 > CGMCC-115725 > DATARH01. The sequence goes on from CAVZUA010000003.1 coordinate 118,944, forward strand.
AACAATTTGCCCGCTGCCGCCGCTGCCCCGAAGACGCCCATGGCCGCCGTGCGGTGCCAGCCCCGGTCCACCGTGCTGGCAAGCGCGACACGGCACGATACGTCGAGACCCAGCGCCACGGCCAACAGCATCTCTTTGCCGGTGACGTTGCCGAGGCTGTCGCTGACGGCCAGCACCGCGCCCAATACCGAGACGCCAGGATGGATCGAGCCGCCGGTGTCGAGAGTGTCGTCGAAATCCAGTGCGTGCCCCATGCTGGCATTCAGCAGCGCGGCCTGTGGGCTCGGTAGGCTGACACCACGCAGCAGCACGCGGCTTTCGGCCAACCCACCCCATCGCGAAATCACCGCGAAGAGTTCGCTGATCCCGGGCGAACCGCTGCCGCCGAGCATGCAGCCGAATGTGTCGAGGAGGTCTCGACGGGCGGACTCGACGGCGCTCGCCGGCAAATCCGCATAACCCGTGCAGCAGACATGCCGGGCGAGAGCCGAAGCCGGATCATCGGTCATAGTGTTCGTCCCATGATTGGTGCACGGCTGCATCTCCTGTAGCAGCGTATGTATCTGGTCTAGCTCCTCCGCGGCGCCTGCTTCTGACCCGTCTCTGAGGCGCGCGTGATCGCGTCGAGCAGGCGGTGACGCGTCACGGCGGCGGCAAAGCTCGGGCTCGCCGGCTTGCCGTCGCGGATGCTTTCGGCTAGGCGTGCATAAAGCTGGGCCACATTGTAGCGGAATCTTCCGGGTAGCCCTTCCGGCACCCAGCGATACTTGGCCGGCACCGGAAGTTCGGCGAGATCCTTGGCTTTGCCCTGCGCGCCGCGCACGATCAGCTCCTGGCGTTGCATCGAGGCACGCGTTGTGGCGGTCAGCGTCAAATCCCCGCGGTTGCCGTGAACCTCAAACAGAAACTCGGTGCCGCGGGTCATGCCGCCGCGGATCTGGAACGAGACCACGGCGCCCTCGGCGTCCCTGCCGCCGACAATGCCGTTGACCACCAGTTGGTCGGGCGCGTCCTTGGCGACCAGTTCGCCGGTCGCTTCGAGCGGGATCCGGTCGCGCTGGCTGACCGCGAACGCGGTCAACTCGCGGAATTCGCCGAGGCAATAGCACAGCGCGTCGATCTGATGACCGCCGGTAATGGTCATCAGATTGGCGCCGTTCGCGCGGTCGGCTTGATAAGCGCGGTCGATCGAGGCGCCCCAGTTGCCCGCGCAGCCGATCATTGTCGCGGTCAGCACTTGTCCGACATAGCCGTCGGCGATCAGGTCTTTGACATAGTTGATCGCCGGCGACATCTGCCCTTGTAGACCGACGGCGTGCCGCACGCCGCGCCGCTCGGCGGCGTCGAGCAGGCGCACCGCCTCATCGGTATTCCGGCCGAGCGGCCACTCGCAATAGACGTGCTTGCCGGCATCGATCGCCGCCATTACCGGCGCATAATGATCCGGCACCTTGACGCTGACCGTGACCAGATCGACTTCGGGATGCGCCGCCATTTGCGCCGGATGGTCAAACGCCAGCTTTGCGCCGTAATGCTGAGCGGCGGCCTCTGCGGTTTCCTGCCGTGTGGTGCAAACCGCGACGATCTCGAACTGCGGCAGCGCCTGGAGCGCCGGAATATGCGCAATCGAGGCGAAACCCCGGCTGGCGCTGGCCCCTACGATCCCGACCCGCAGCTTGTCGCTGGCTGCCATGATTTCCTCCGCGAACGATAATCCCGCCCTGGCTTAGGGACTATTCGAAGCTGGAATGCGCAGGTCAACAGGCCTCGGTCTTTCGGTAGCCTGCGCGATCGCGAATAATCTGTCGCCCTCTTCAGGAGATCCGACATGACACCGCGCCGCTACGGCCCTCTCGCCTATGTCCCGATCCACCGTCGCCCGCCGCTGACTTGGCCGAACGGCGCCCGCGTCGCGCTGTGGGTCAATCCAAACGTCGAGTTTTTCGGGCTCGACGACGTCATGCCGAGCAACCTCAATGACCGTGTACCGCGTGACCAGGCCAAGATCCCGAACGTGCGCAACTGGGCCGTGCGCGATTACGGCAACCGCGTCGGCATCTGGCGGCTGATGGAGGTGCTGACCCGCTACGGCATCCGCGCCAGTGCCGCGCTCAACAGCGAGGTCTGCGACCATCACCCGGAAATCATCGCGGAGGGCAACAGGCTCGGCTGGGAATGGCTCGGCCACAACCAGACCAACGCACTGCGGTTGACCGAGATGGACCAGGCGGAGGAACGCGCGGCGGTCCGGGCCACGATCGACCGCATCGAGGCAGCTTCCGGCACCCGCCCCGTCGGCTGGCTCGGCGCCGGTCTCGCGGAAACCTGGAACACCCTCGACTATCTAGCGGAAGCCGGCATCCGCTACGTCTGCGATTGGGTCAATGACGACCAGCCCTACCGGTTCGAGATCGGTACGCCGCCTTTGGTGTCATTGCCTTATTCGGTGCAGACCAATGAACGTCCCCGCCTATTTCGAGATGAAAGTGTCGGTGCCCGAATTCGAGGCGATGCTGAAGCGCCAGTTCGATACGCTGTACCGCGAAGGCGAAGCGGTGCCGCGTGTCATGGCGATCGCGGTGCACCCTTTCGTCACCGGTCAGCCGCATCGCATCGGCGCGCTCGATGCCGCGCTGGAATATATCTGCTCGCACGCAGGCGTTTGGCGCGCGACCGGCTGGGAGATCGTCCAGCACTACCTGTCGCAACAGGAGTAGTCAGCGTTCAGCTGTCGGCGGAACCGCGCCCGGCTTGGGGTCGACCGGCAAAAGCCGGTTGAGACCGGTCACCTGCTCAAAAAGGGCGGCAGCTTGCAACAGCGCCGCCTCGCCGCGCGGCCGGCCGACAAGCTGCAAGCCAACCGGCCGGCCGTATTGATCAAAACCGCAGGGCACCGCCACGGCGGGACAGGCCGCGAGGGTGATCACCGACGTCACGGTCGAGCCGCCCATGTAATTGTCGAGTTTCTGTCCGCCTATTGTCGGCGCGTTGCGTAGATTGACGTCAAAGGCCGGCGTCAGCGCTCCCGGGGTCACCAGCAGATCGTAGGTGCCGAAGAACTCGACCATGCGCCGATAGAACGCAGCGCGTTCGCGCTCGGCGCGGGCGATGTCCGACGGCGTCTGGGCAAGACCGCGCTCGGTGTTCCAGATGATGTCGGGCTTCAGCTTGTCGCGGTGACTGCGGATCTGCAGCTCGCGGTCGACCACGAAGTGCTGTCCGCGCAGGATATGGAAGGCTTCGTCCGCCGCTCCGATATCAGGTGAGGCTTCCTCGACGACACAGCCGAGCTCCTCGAAGCGCCGCGCCGCCTTTGTACTGATGTCGCGCACCTCTTGATCGATTGGCATGCGGCCGTTGTAGTCGGCGGTAAACGCGACGCGCTTTGGCGCTGCGGGGCGCGGCAAGGCCGTCGCTGAAGGAGACCGCCGGCGCATCGAAGGTTAAGGGATCGAGCGGACAAAAGCCGGCCATCGCGTCGAGGAACAGCGCCAGGTCGGCGACGCTGCGCGCCATTGGCCCTTGCACCGACAGCTGGCTCCAGAGATGGCGACGGTGCCGCGCGTCACGCGCCCCGGGCGATGGGCGCAAGCCGACCACCGAGCAATGGCTGCCCGGGCCGCGCAGCGACCCGCCGGGGTCGGTGCCCTGAGCCAGGCCGACCTCGCCGGTTGCCACCGAGACGGCGCCGCCGCCTGTCGACCCGCCCGAGGTCAGCGATGTGTTCCATGGGTTGCGCGTGCGGCCGAAGACTTCATTGAAGGTGCTGCCGCCAGCACCGAATTCCGGCGTGTTCGACTTGCCCACGACGATGCCACCCTTGCGCTCGATACGCTCGACCAGCGGATGGGATCTCGCCGGGACGTGATCTGCGAATAGCGGCGAGCCGTAGGTGGTGCGGACGCCGCCGACATCGGTGAGGTCCTTGATGGAAACCGGAAGGCCGCCCAGGACCAGTTTCGCCGGCGGCTTCACAAGCCGCGCCGCCCTAGGATGCGGTTGGCATGGTCGCGAGCCCGATCAAGGCACAAGGTCGGCAGCGCATTTAAACCGGCTCGACCTCGGCGATGCGCCGGGCGGAGGCGTCGATCAACTCGAGCGGCGAGAGCTCGCGCTTTTTCAGCCGCGTTACCGCCTCGACCGCAGACATTCGCCAAAGATCGTCGCTCATCGGATGCAATTTCCTCAGTCAAGCCGCGCGGAAGTGGGGGCGCAGACGATTGCCACCGCGAGCACCGCGCGGTGATCGTGCGACGCTATCGGCATCCATCGGACATTGTCGAGACACTGCCCCGCAGGGTTTGCCCCAAGCCGGAAGAGGCTTCCAACAATATTCAGCCATTTCCGATCGCTTCGCCGAAATGGGCACAATAAAGACCGTGCACAACGTTAGTCGTTCGTCACCACTCGGATTGCCCGCCACACCTTTTCGGCCGTTGCCGGCATCTCCGACGGCGGGGAAGAGCAAGCGCGTCGTTAATGGCGTTCATCACAGCGGGGATCGC
>CAVZUA010000004.1:0-35446 GCA_963778385.1 uncultured Alphaproteobacteria bacterium
TCAGAACGGTATTTGTGGAGCGCCCTCCTCATCCCGCCGTCAATAGCGCGGTCAGTTCGGTCGGCATACTCAGCATCGGGTAGTGGCCGGTATCGAGCTCGTCCCATCTAGCGCCGAGCCGCTCGGCGGCGCGTCGCTGGTGTGCCTCGCCTGGGTTCGGAGCCCGGCGGCACCAGATCACACTCGCCTTCCATTGCTGCGACCAGAACGTATCGAGCTTCACCGGTTGGAAGCGGAACGCGATCGGGTGCGGCGTCCAGCGTTCGAGCGCCCAGGCGCGCGTCTTGGGGTCGAGGTCGGCGAACAGGCGGTTTGCGACGTCCTCGGGGCTCGGCCGGAGCGTGACCCCGTCCGCCACCGAGGTCGAATGGGGCAGGATGTCGGCGACCTTTTCGCCGTCGAACAGGGTCAGCGCATCGACAAAAACGAGACGGCTTATCCGCTCACGCATCAATTCGGCGGTCCGGCACGCCACCATGCCGCCATAGCTGGTGCCGACCAGCACGACATCCTTCAAGTCTTCGTAGAACATCAGCTGCGCCACTTCGTCGGCCTGCGTTTCGGCTGTGATACCTGGACGCATCTGGCCTTTGCGCTCGCCGCAACCGTCGAGGCTCGGCGCGTAGACCTGATGCCCCGCGGCCCGCAGCCGGTTCGCCAGCGGCTGCCAGATCCAACCGCCCTGATTGGAGCCATGCACCAACACGTATGTCGCCATGATCATTTCCTCCGGTTACGTCGGGCGTAGCATCGCCGTGCCGCTCGCGTCGCGGTGGCGCCACCACAGCACCACCACGCCGGCGACCACGACGAACGGCATGACCGCGATCTGCACCATGATCCAGCCAGCACCCGATAGCATCGCGCCCGAGGCGAATGACGACAATGTGACCGTGCCGAACACGAGAAAATCGTTGAGTGCTTGAACCTTGCCCTTTTCCGGGCCGGCGTAAGTTCGGGTCAGCAGCGTCGTGGCGCCGACAAACAGAAAATTCCAGCCAACCCCGAGCGCCACATTGGCGGCCCAGAAATTGAGGGTCGCGAGGCCTGACAGGTTGATGACGCTGCACAGCAGCAGGAGCACCGCGCCGGTGAGCATGATCCGCGTCAACCCGAGACGGTTGATCAGGTGGCCAGTGACAAAGCTCGGCGCGAACATGCCGAGCGAGTGCCACTGAATGACAAAAGCCGCAGAGGCAAATTCGTGCCCGCAACCGAGCATCGCGATCGGCGTCGCGGTCATCACCAGCGACATGACGCCGTAGGCGATCATCCCCGCCACCGCCGCCGCGATGAACGTCGGCTCCATGGCGATCTCGCGCAACGGCCGGCCGCCGCCGGCCAATACAGGCGTCGCCGGCCGCGGCAGCTCGACGAAATAGAGCAGGACAGCCGAGGCGAAAAACAGCACGAGGATCAAGGCATAGCAGCCGGCAAACAGCACCGGCTCGAACAGGTCACGCGACCATTTGGCGACTTCTGCGCCGAAGACAGCCGAAACGACGCCACCCGCCAGCACCAGCGAAATCGCTTTCGCGCGAAATGCCGGGTCGGCGATCTCAGCAGCGGCAAAGCGGTATTGCTGCGTCGCGCCGCGATTGGCTCCAAGCAGAAAAGTGCCCAAGCAAAACAATTCGAAACTGCTGCGAAAGATCGCCCAGGTCGCGATCACCGCGCCGACGCCCCCAATGGCGGTGCCGAGCCAGAAGCCGGGCCGGCGGCCGATCCGCGCCATCAGCAGCGCCGTCGGAATCGTCGCCGCCATGACCCCGGCCTGTTGCACCGCGATGGGTAAGGTCGACAACGCCTTGTCCGGCGTCAGCATGTTACCGACGATCGCGCCGGTCAGCCCGACAATGCTGCCGCCGGTCATCGACAGCGCCTGGCAACCGGCGAGCATCAGTACGGTGCGCCGGGTGCCGGTCAGCATCAGCAGCGCCCGCAGCCGAGAACCGCTATCGGCAACTGCTTGCGGGCGGGGTTGGCTGGCCCCACGCCTCCCTGCATTCCATTTGCTCCGAGATCTGGCCTGGGTGCAGTCTGCTTGGCAGCCGGGGCCATTTCAACGGTCGCGGATTCCCTGGCGGTTGACTGACGATTGGGCCGGGCGGAACATCCTTGCGGGTATCGCGGAGAGGATGACGACATGAAGCCCGAGCAGGTGCTGCAGCATCGGCCGACCGTGCTCACCGAGGCGCAACGCCGGGAGTATTTCGAGAAGGGCTACCTCGTTCTGCCTAACTACGTGCCTGGCTCCTGGATTGAACGCCTGCGCGCGGCGATGGCGGAGACCATCGACCTCAGCCGCACGGTTACGCAATCCGACAGCGTGTTCATCCTCGAGGAGGGGCACAGCGCCAAGACGCCGCGTCTCCACCGGGTTACCTGCCCGCAGGACCGGCAACCGGTCTTCTGGGAGTTCATGGCCGACGCGGTGATGACCGATCTTGCCGCCGACGTCGTCGGGCCCGACGTCAAGTTCCACCATTCGAAGCTCAACGTAAAATCTGGCGACGGCAGCCGTGGCTTCAAATGGCACCAGGACATCCAGGGCTGGCCGCACACCGACTACAGCCCGGTAACGATCGGCGTTTATATCGACGGCTGCGGCAAGGATCAGGGCCCGCTCGCCTGCGTGCGCGGCAGCCACGAGGGGCCGCTCTACAGCATGTACGACGACGCGGGCAATTTCGTCGTGCATGTACGCGACGAGGAACTGGGTTTCCTCAAGGATGCCGTTATCGAGGAGGCGGTCGGCGGGCCTGGTACAACCTTGCTGCTCAACTGCCGCACCGTCCATGGCTCGGCGATCAACCGCGCGGCGGCGGCGCGACCGCTGCTGCTGACGGTCTATTCATCGGCCGACTCGTTTCCCTACACGTCGCCATCGATGCACAGCCCGCATATGGGCGACATCGTGCGCGGCCAGCCGGCGCGCTTCGCGAGCTTAGACACCAGGCCCTGCGAAGTGCCACCCGATTGGCGCGGCGGCTACCGGGCGCCCTGGACCTACCAGAAGGAAGAGGAAGAGCGCGCCGCCGCGGAGTGAGGTGAGTGCGCCGACCGACGAGGCGCAGCCGGCGAGGCCTTTCGGGCACCACAACCCGTCAGATGGCTTCCCGGGCGTCGTATGCCCCCGGCCTGCTGTCCCGCGACGCCTTAATCCTCGACGCGCTCGGAATTCCACGGCAGTGCCCACAGCTCGGGGTTGCCGAGCTTCTCGGCGAGGGTCTTGGCGATCGCCTCGATCAGCCGCTCGCCCTTGGGCCGGGTTGCCGCGGCGGGGTTGCCGATGACCCCGGCCGCCGACATGCTGCCGAGCGAGCGCCAGCGATAGACCCCGTCGCCGACCACCTCGCGCAATTCCGGGGTGCGGTTGGCCTGCGCCACCAGCGGGATGCGGTCCTCGGCGACGAGTTCGGGACGCAAAGCCATCATCATCGAAGTCTCGGCCTCGCAGGCATGGCGCAGCGATGTCTGGGTTTCGAGCAGCGCGGCGATCGGCTCGGCGGCGGCATACCAGTAGGTCATATGGACGATCGGCACGCCGAGCCTTGGCGCCAGCTCGTCGGCGCATACCCTGAGAGCGTTGTCGTTGCCGCCATGCCCGTTCAACAGGGCGATCCGGCGAAACCCATGGCGCACGACCGATTTGCAGATCCCCTCGATCACGGCGACGAAGGTCGGCACGTCGAGTGTGATCGTGCCGCCGAAGCTCATGTGGTGCTCCGAGAGCCCGGTCCACAGCATTGGCAGCACCACGACCGGCCCGCCGGGCGCGAGGTTCTTGGCGGTGCGCAGTGCCACCGTCTCGCCGAGCATGCTGTCGACTTCGACCGGCAGATGCGGCCCATGCTGTTCGATCGAACCAACCGGCAGGATCACCAGCGCGTCGGACCGCGCCCGCTCGCGCAATTCATCGGCGCGCAGCTTGCGCCATTCGACCTCGTATTCCTGTGCCATCCTCTGGCTCCTTCATCGCCGGTCCGATCCTATGTTACAGGGAATCGAAGAGCGGACCGTCGGTGCGAATCGTTCTAGCTTTGCTAAGCCCGCACGAGGATCGTCACGCTCGGTCGCTATAGTTTCGGTGCCGTTCAAAACGAGCGCCTTGGCAAAGCCAGCAAGAATCCGGCGTTCTCGCCTGCCGATGAGTGCTTCCAAGAGAGCACCGCTCTTGCCTATCAACGCGATCACCGAGACCGAGCTTTATCCACCGGTCAACTCATTCCTGGAGCGGCAGGGTTATGTCGTTCGCAGCGAGGTGCGCGGTTGCGACCTTGTCGCTCGGCGCATCAACGAAGAACCGGTGATCGTGGAGTTGAAGCTGCGGTTCACGCTGTCGCTCCTGCTCCAGGGTGTCGATCGTTTGAGGCTGAGCCCGAGGGTCTACCTTGCCGTCCCGCGGCCAACGACGCGGACGCGCGGCCAGCGGCCGGATTCGAAGCAGGTACGCCAATTGTGCCGCCGCGTCGGGCTGGGGTTGATGTTGATCGGCACCCGCGGTTCCGTGCAGGTCATCGAGGACCCTGTTCCCTACCAACCGCGCCTGTCGAAGCGCCACTCGGCGCTGTTACTTGGCGAGTTTGAGCGCCGCCGCGGCGACTTCAATATCGGTGGGAGCAACCGGACGCCGATCGTCACGGTCTATCGCCAGGACGCATTGCGCTGCATTTCCGCGCTCGCCGTATCGGGGCCCATGCGGCTTGCAGAATTGCGCGCATTGTCGGGCGTCGCCGCGGCCGGACCGATCCTGCAACGCAATGTCTACGGTTGGTTTGATCGTGTCGAACGCGGCACCTACGGGCTTAGCGACGCGGGCGAGCAGGCGCTGAGCCGCTTCGCCGAGGTCATCGCCACGCTCAACGAGCCCGTAGCCGCTCGGCCCTGACGAGGTTGCTCACCCATAGCGCAATGATTTTTGCGCGTCGATTGTCTCGAAACCGACCACCCACAGCGTGAATCGGCCGTTGACGGTCTCGGCATCCCGGTGGAGGTGCCCGTGGCTAAATCTTCGCGGCCTCTTCAAAGAAGTGGCCAATAGGCACCTCCAGTACGCGCGCAATCCGGAACAGACGGCTGGCTGGGACCCGATTGACCGCGCCCTCGTATTTCTGAAGCTGCTGAAACCGCACCCCGATACTGGCAGCGAGATAATGCTGCGACATACGCCGCGCTGTCCTGTAGCGGCGAATGGCGTTTCCGATCCGCCGATCGATCGAATTGGGCGTTTTACCGGTCACGTACTCCTCGTGACGATCGCGGAAATATTACGACGGCTCGGCTGGCTTCCCAAAACCGCTCGGCAAAGGCCAATTCCTCTGGGCCGCAGGCCGCGGTGTAGATTTCGGTTGTGCGCAGGGAAGCGTGGCCTAGCCAGGTCTTGGTCAGGTTGATCGGCACTTTAGCCTGCAGGGTTCCGACGCCGAAGGCGTGGCGCAGGCCGCGCGGGGTGGCGCGAGGGCCGAAAATTTCGGCGTGCAGCATGACGTCCTTGATGATCCGCCAAGCGGTGACGCGTGACCACCGCCAGAGGCGCTGATAGGCGCTATCGGGGTCGCGCTGCGCGGCGCGCAACTCAAATTGCCGGTCGAGCGAGGCCATGAGCTCAGGCGGTATTGGTATCTCGCGCACGAAAAACCCGCGCCGCTTCAGCGTGACAATGGCGACGACACCAAGCTCGACCTGAAACGATGCCGGCAACAGCGCCAACACCTCGCTGACCCGCGCGCCGGTCCACGCCAGCGTGAAAGCGAATAGCGCCTTTTCCGCTGGAAGCTCCCGCATGGCGGCAAGCGCTCGCTGGCGCTCGGCGGCGTTGAGGTATTTGCGGTAACCGCTCTTGGCATAGAGGCTCGCAGCTTGGTGCGCCCGCCGGGCGCCCAAGCGGTACGCTGCTGAAACCGTATTGCTCATACGGTTGCGCTCACCTGATTCCCAAGATTTTTCAATCATTTGTGCGCCGATGCGGGCATTAACCGCCCAGCTTTTATGTATTGAGATGATCTAATACCTCAATCCTTTCAAGGATGCAACATTATGAGCAATAATGTTGCAGGCGCAAGTTTATTAACTACAAGAATTATGCTATGTAGAAGAAGGTATATCTGCCATTTCTGGTCGCATCTTTGGGCTCCTTGGGAGCTTAATCATGGCGATTGATAGAGAAACCATCCGCGAGTACGCGCTGCGTCTTAAAGATCATCTGACGCTGAGGAACGGCTTTCGTGTCGCGGCCATCGGCCTTGCGATGCTGGGACCCGGCGCCGTTGGTACGGTTGAGGCGCAAGCACCAAAAGTCATCGAGACTGCCGCACCGGCGGCAGTTCCAGCGCACCCTGACGCTCCTTATAGAATTGTGCATTTGAGCCGGGCTGATTGCCGCGCGGTGGTGGGTTTGGCCACCATGCATTTCAAGGCAGAAAAGCCAGGTGCGCTAAGTGCCGAGTTCGTGGACAGCCTGACGCACTTTGTATCGCCGGACGGCAAGATAGAAACATGCGACGGCACCTTATCGGGGTCGAGTGTGCCGACAATTATCGTCAAGACAACGCGTGACTTTGGCGTGTGGGGCGCAATTGAAGGTTCCGGCCGCAGCGCCGGGATCGATATCGGTCACGCTGTTCTGTAAAGGCTGCCCCCAAAGCCGATCCGACATTGCCCGCGGCGATCGCGGATCGGATACGGTTCATGAGTAACCCGCAAGTTTCCTTGCTGGCCGCACCGCAGCAGAAATAATCAGGTCGGAACATAGCCCAACGGCTGAGGTGTGGCTTTGGCTTGTTTTTCCGGCTTCACAGGCTCTTCTAGTGGAGGAGCGGCGGTTTCCGGTTGTGCTTTCACAACGCCTGCTGCGGCCATAAGACCGCCTAGCCCACTGCCTTCCGGAGCCGCCTTTGTTTCATTAGCTACCGATTTAGCTTTTGCCTGCACGGGCTTGGACCGTGGCACATCCGCAGAACGGCCTTCAGCCGCCGCTGCCGTTGCACTGCTGTGCACCGCGCGGATCGTCTGATCGAGGTCGGGCTGTAAGTGCGGCGCCGTCTTGCCCTTATAGCCGCCTTCGTAACGCTGGTAGTACCGCCGCAGGTTACGCAGGTTTTCTTTTGCGGCCTTAATCCGGTTCTGGTCACCGCCGGCCTTCGCCGCGGCCAGTTCCTGCTCGGCCGCCGCGACGTATTTGCTGCCTTTCTGGATATCCGTCAGCGCCGCGTCCACGTCGTTGCGGCCACCATGCTTCACGTCCTGCAGGCGGGCGATAGCCGTTATGTTGCCATTGACGTTGATGCCCAACGTCGTCGCCAGGCCCGCTGCGCCCCTCATCTGATCCAGGCTGAAGCCCATATTGCGGAGTTCGGTGAAGGTGTCGAAGGTCACGCCGGAGCCTGCCAGCCCCGCCGTCAGGCGTGAGTTGCGGTAGTCGGTGACGGTCCTGATGTCGTTCAGGTTGCTCAGCGCGTCGAAGCGCGCGCCGCTGCCGGCCGTGTCCTCCCGGCTCCCCGCGCCAGGGAGATCCAGGCCGAGGCTGCGGGCCAGGGCCACGCCGGCGGCGCTGGTGACGTTGACCTGCTCCATCTGCGCGAGCATCGCTTTGCGCGTCTCGGGGTCGAGATAGCCCGCGCTTGGCGAGCCCAGATATTGCGTGACAATGGTGGCGAAGCCCGGCCCGGCCAGCAATTCCTGTCCGGAGCTTGCGCGCCCCGAGGCCAGCGCCTGCCGCAAGGCGGGCTCGATGTCGCCCGCGATGCGGGAGGCCAAGGCGAGGTCGGGCGGCACATCGGGGTTAGCGGCGCGCATGACGACAGCCACCGCCTCCATCGTCGCGCTGAGCGTGAGCCCGCGGTTTTCGGATGCGTTGGCGTCATCGGTCGTGATCATGCCCTCTGAGTGCTGCCGCATGCTCATGACCGGCCTCCATGGACCTCGGCGGACAGGATGCCGAAAGCGGCGAAGGCGACGGGCATGCCCCCGCCGATATCGGGCCAGCGATAGAACGAGCCCTCCGGGTGCCGGGCGCGGAGACGCTTGAGCGCCTCATCGGCCCACAACGCCAGCACTTCCCAGTCCAGCCGGTCGCCTCGAGGCTCCCGCGCCAGGGCCGAGACGAGAGCGGCCCTTGCCGCCATGTCGCGGTCCAGGCCGTGGTCGGCGGCCCGCTCCATCAGCGCGATGGTCCGGCAGTCGCCTGTCATCAGCTTCCCGGCCAAGCCAAAGACATGGGCGAAGTCGACCACGCCGTCAGCCCGCGCATCGATTTTTGCCACATCCGGCGGAACATTCTTACGCGCCGCAATGGCATGCATCGCCGCCAAGACCGGGGCGCGAACCGCACGGTGCACTTCGGGGGAGAGCGACAGCCGCGCAAGCCTGAACTCCAGCGGCCCGGCGGGATTGGCGAGCACCGCCTCCATCGCGGCCGTCGCGGCCATGCCACTGCGCGGTGTCCAGCCGACGGTGCAATCGAGGAATTGAATAGTTGCCTCCTCGCGGGCATAGAGCTTTCCGCCGAGGCCGCACCAGTGAAAGAACGCCAGGACAAGGTTCGCCTGCGCGGTGCATGCCGCATCCGGCAGATCGAGGTTTTCCTGCCGTGCCGCGGCGCGGATCAGCTTGGCCACGCGCTCCCGCATGACGTGAAAAATCTCCGCCGGCAGCGGCGGGAGCTTCGGGTGCAATTCCACGCCGCAGGATTGGAAGGCAATCTCCTGCTCTCCGCCCCGGCGCTCCGCAGCCGATTGAGCCGCCGGCGGCGCCTTGACTTCATCCTGCGTGATGAGGATGTCGGACGTCATCCGCGGCCTCCGACGACGAAGGGATCGCGCTTTCCCGACGGGCAGTCCGCTGCAGGCCTGGCAATGATTTTTTTAGGAGAGGCTTCTTCTGTCAGCAGAAGAAGTGCGGCGGCTAAAGCCGCCGCAGGCGCGGATTTTTCGCCGCGCGCATGAGCCCGCAATATAGAAATACAAGCCATAGAAATATCCAAAGGAATATGTGTTTACTTGACCTGCCAAATATAGGCAGGCCAGTACGTTGCTATTCTAGGAAAGCAAAACTTATGCTTTCTTAATTATGCCGAGCGGGTTTGGTTAATTTCAGTTACGAATTCTCAGTTTCATGCGATTTCGCGTCAGGGACCGAAGCCCGCAAGGGCGGAGACGGGCACCGGCTCCGCATGCGAGAGCCCGGCCCTTCCGTGCGGGCACGGAAGGGGACGCCAAACCTCGAAACGGCGCCCGGATTTGACCCTGCACCGGCGCAGACCTAAATTTGAAGGATGAGGAGCAAGACCATGGCATCCGACAGCAAAACCATCGAAACCACCGTGGGCGACGTCGCCGCCGAGTTGGCACGCCGCGGCCTTGATCCCGATGATCGTGTGACGATCACGATTGAGCCCGACGAATTGATCGCCGGCCGCCGGGCCTCGCGGGCCAAGGTCATTGCGGCGGGCCTGACCGACGATGACATCGACCGGATGATCAAGCGGGCGCAGAAGGAAGTCGAGCCGCTGATCTCTGGATGAGGGTCGTTCTCGACACCAATGTCCTGGTCAGTGCCGCGCTCAAGCGTCAGTCGATGCCGGGGCTCGCCGCCCATCTGGTGGAAGAGCGCGGCGCGCTGCTGAAATCGCGCGCGACCGAGCAGCAGCTTCTGGAAGTCATTGCGCGGGACTACCTCGCGCCGCTGATCGATGCCGAGACGCTAGCTTGGCTGAAACGGCTGATCGCAGGCGCTGAGCTGGTGGCGATCAGTGAGCGGATCGTCGCCTGCCGCGATCCGACCGACGACAAGTTCCTTGAACTGGCGGTCAGCGGGAAGGCCGATCTGATCGTTACCGGAGACGCCGACCTACTGGCGCTTAATCCCTTCCGGGAGATTCCGATCGTGAATCCTGCCACCTTCGTCCAGGGCGTATTGCGTTAGAAGAGCCCGGACCGCCCGCGCCATGGCGGGTGACGGGCCTATCCGTCGCTAGCTGTTCGCCCTGCCGCCCGGGGCTACGCGAACCACGCCAACACCTCGTCGAGCGAGCACGGCACCCGCACGACATGACCTCCGTGCAACTGCACCATCGTCTCGTCGCGGCATTCGTCAGCGTCGTGGACCACCGCCACGGCCTGCTGCCGCACCGCGTAACGCGTGCCGTCGATCCCCGTTATCAGAATGAAGCCGGCGATCCGCTCGCCCTGGGTGACGGCCATGCTTGCCTCCGTCGGCATACGTCTGTATTCTAGAACAATACAGGAACATCATGCCTTCCTTCCCCCGGAGGTCGCAATGCTGTTTTTCGAATTTCCCGAGGACGCTCGGTGGAACGACGAACGTGACGCGGTCGAGTTCAGCGTCATCCTCGGCCCCTATGAGGGCACTGTCCGGGTCGGCCGGCGCGTCTTCCAGCTTCTCCTCGAGCAGAGCCCGACGCCCGAGCGGTGCATGGAGGCATTCCACCTCCAGCGCACCCGGTTCGAGCTGATTGTCGAGCGCAAGCTGCGCCGCCGGCAATTGACCGAGGACGGCAATGTCGAGATTACCGGCCGCGATCTGCGCGAGAAGACGACCGCTCCAGAGCAAGGTAGCCTTTTCGGACAAGCGGCCGCGCGGAACATGTGAGGGCTGACGGCGCTGCCGCAACAGCGATCCGCCCGATTGAGCCCTCGACTAGCCGGTCATGGACACAGGCGCCCCCGCTGCATTCAGTCTCGCAGGAAGGCGTTCATGTCGGGGGTGGCAAGCGACGTGTCGATGTAGCCGAACGTGCCCTGCTCGCGCACTTCTTTCGCGGCGTTGAACAAGCCGGTCATTGCCGCGCGATAGAGTGACGTCGCGAGGCTGATGCGCTTACACCGGCCTCCGCCAGCGCCGCGACCGTGAACGACTTGCCCTTGATCCCGACCATGAAATTGAACGGCTTCGCGGTCGCCGCGCAAACCGCCCGCACGGACTCCAAATCCGGCAGCCCGGGCGCCATCAATGCGTCCGCGACGGCCGCCTCATAGGCTTGCAGCCGCTTGATCGTGTCGTCGAGATCGGTGCGGCCGCGCAGGAAATTCTCGGTCCGGCCGGTCAGCGTGAACGGGAATGGCAGCGCCCGCGCCGCTGCGACCGCGGCGGCGATCCGTTCGGTGGCGTGGCCGAGCTCAAAGATCGGCGCGTCAGGATTGCCGCTCGCGTCCTCGATCGAGCATCCGACGAGGCCCGCCTCCGCCGCGAGCCTGATGGTCTCGGCGACAATCTCCGGCGTGTCGCCAAAGCCCTTCTCCAGATCGGCGGAGACCGGCAGGTCGGTGGCGCTGCAAATCACCCGCGCCTGCGCCAAAGCCTCGTCGCGCGTGACCTTGCCGTCGCGACGGCCGAGCAGACCGGCCGACGCGCCGCTCGATGTCGCCAGCGCCGAAAAGCCCAGCCCGGCCATCATGCGCGCCGAGCCGCCATCCCAGACATTGGCGACGACAAACGCCTCCGGCGCCGCATGCAACGCGCGGAACCGGGCGCCCTTCTCAGTTTGAGTCAAGGCCATGCAATGCCTCCTTTTTCAAGCCGTCCGACACCACTCGGCGATCACGCCGCCGCGGCGAGGATCATTCGCGACGCCTTCTCGCCGATCATGATCGACGGCGCATTGGTGTTGCCCGAGGTGAGCGTCGGCATGATCGACGCATCGGCGACGCGCAGCCCTTCCATGCCATGCACCCGAAGCTGGTCGTCGACCACCGCCATCGGGTCCGAGCCCATCTTGCAGGTGCCGACCGGGTGGTAGGTCGTCTCTGCGTTGTGCTTGACCCAGTCGAGCAATTCGTCGTCGGACTGGATGTTGATGCCGGGCGCAATCTCGTCGGCGGCGATGCCGCGCATCGCGGGCGCGGTCATGATGCGCCGGGTGATCCGCATCGCTTCGAGGGTTACCTCGCGGTCGAGCTGGGCGGTCAGGAAATTGAACCGTATCGCCGGCGGCGTCCTCGCCACCTTCGAGGAAACATGAATGCTGCCGGTGCTTTCCGAGCGCAGGATGTTCATGATCGCGGTGACGCCGGAGGTCTTGGCGAGCTGCATGTTCGCGCCGACCAGAAACGGGATCCATGAGATCGCCGCGTCCGGCGCATCGAGCCCGGGGCGGGTGCGGATATAAGCGCGGATCGGCGCCGCCGGCAGCCCGAGCAAGCCTTTTTGCGTCAGCGCGTAGCGCAGCGCCTGCCAGACGAAGGCCGATCCCGCGCGCCTTGTCATTGTAGGTCATGCCGAGCGAAGCCGGGACGGACCACTTCATCCGCGGCGAATAATGGTCGCGCAGGTTTTCGCCAACCCCCTTCAGCTCGTGGCGAGCCTCGATGCCGACGCTCTTGAGCAACTCCGGCTGGCCGATGCCGGACAGCTCGAGGAGCTGTGGTGAGTTGATCGACCCGGCGCTGACGACGACCTCGCGGGTGGCGCGCGCCTCGTGCTGCTGCCAGCCGACCGCATAGCGCACGCCGACACAGCGCTTGCCGTCGAGCAGCAGGCATTCGGTCAGCGCATTGGCCTGGATCGTCAGGTTCGGCCGGCCGCGGGCGGGATCGAGATAGCACACCGCCGTGCTCATCCGGCGACCGCCGCGGATCGTCGCCTGGGTCATGCCGATGCCGTCTTGCTTCGCGCCGTTATAGTCCTTGGTGTAGTCGATCCCGACCTCGCCCGCCGCCTTGATCAGCGCATCGTAGATGGGGCCCGTCTCATTGTTTTCGGTGACCTTCAGCAGCCCGCTGCGGCCGCGGAACTCGTCATCCGCCTCGCCCTGGTAGCTTTCCATGTCTCGGAAAATCGGCAGCACCTCGCGGTAGCTCCAGCCGCGGTTCCCGAGCTGCGCCCAGGTGTCGTAGTCCTGCGATTGGCCGCGCACAAAGACCATCCCGTTGATCGAGGACGAGCCGCCCAGCAGCTTGCCGCGCGGCACCGGGATACGGCGCTGGCCGGAGCCTTCGTCGGGTTCCGACGAATAGAGCCAATTGGCGGCGGGGTTTTCGATCAGCCGCGCGAAACCGACCGGAATGCGTGACCACGGATGGCTTTCGCGGCCAGCTTCGAGCACAAGCACCCGGTGTTTGGGGTTAGCGCTCAGCCGGTTGGCGAGCACCGATCCAGCGGACCCTGCTCCTACGATGATGTAGTCGAACACCTGGCTTTCCATCCAACGTGCTCCCATGCCTTCGCGTGCAGCTAAGATATCGCAGCCTCCGGCGAAGAGCCGCTGTTCTAGGAGCAAGGCTGATGCGATTTCGGGTCGTGACGTTCAATCTTGAGCAGGATCACAAACGCTGGCCGGCGCGGCTGCCGCTGATCAGCGCCGAGATCGCCGCGCTCAACCCGGACGTCATCGCCTTCAATGAAGTGAGTGTCCCGCTCCAGACCGCAAAACTGCTTCGGGATACGGCGGCTACGACGCTTGGCGTGCCGTACAACCTTGTTCAGCAGACGCGGGTCAACGGCCTGGCCACGGTCGAAGCCGAGGCGTTGCTGACCCGCTTTCCGGTGACCGAGACCGGCAACCTCGACTATCAGACCCGCGACATCGTTGCGCTCGTCGCCCGCATTCTCGTCGGCGATACACCGGTCGACGTGTACGTGACGCATCTCTACATGTCGCGCGGCGACAACTCGCTTCGCCTCTTCCAGGTGCAGCAAATATTGGCGTGGATCGACACGCGCACGGATGCCTCAGCCTCGATTGTCTGCGGCGATTTCAACGCGACCCTCGACGCGCCCTCCGCCGCGCTGATGGCCACCCGCTTTCGTCCTACTCAAACGGCGGCGACCGCGTTCACCCCGTTGGCCGACAGTGAGGGTGCGGTCTCGCACCCTTACTGGCCGCGCATGGACCGCTGCATCGATTACATCTGGGTGTCCAGCAACATCGGGGTCACCGCTAGCAAGGTCCGCTTCAATCGCGCGAGTCCCGACGATCCATCGTTATGGCCGTCCGACCATTGCGGCGTTTGGGCGGACCTCGAAATAACGGTATAGCGGTCGGCTTTCCCGGCGAGGCAAGGGGCCGATTCGCGCGAATAACTCGCTGTCGTTCTTCAGCCGATTACCGGCAAGGTGTTTGCAGCAGGCGAGGATCGGCGAGGCCTTTGACGGCCCTTCCCATGATTTACCATCAATTCCGAGTTCGCCGCTGCTCACACATGCTATTCCCGCCACTTGGCTGCATCTGGGCCAGCGGTATGGACAAACATGAACGCAACGCGCGGCGCCGGCGCATCCGACAGCAACGCCAGATGAACGCTTAACTTTTCGCGTGGAGCCTAAGGCAGGCATTGAAGGAGGAAAAGCAGCGCGGCAATCCGTGGTGCGGACAGCTCTGCCCGACATGCGGCGAGTTGAATGGCAAGGAACGGCACTTTTGCGCGCCGGGTTCCTACGGGCCCGACGACATCCCCTTCTAACCCCCTGTTCTGTTGGCGCGCGCGAGCACCCTTCTCCGCGCGAGAGGCGGTTACCCTTAGGAGACTGCGGTCGGGCCAATCACAAGCGGCCATTCCGCTCGCGGTGGCATCTTCCGTACAATATCCAGAAGAAGTGAAGTGATTTGGCTACGCAGCCGGCCCTTCCGGAACACTGCAACCAAGATCGGCACAGCGGGCCGGCCAAGCACGATCAACAGCCGCTGCCCGAATTCCTCGAAGGTCTCCTGGCGGCCCGCAGCGTGCGCGAAGCGGCCCAAATGCCCAAACACAAAGAGCAGCAAGCGGCGCGCCCGAAGCAACTCGTAGTCGCTTGCGGAGCGGATCATCTTCGCCTGCTCGGGTAGCGATGCCATTTCCTTCACGTGCTGCACCCACGACCCGATGTCCTCGTCGCTTGGATAAAATTGGGCGAGGCCAAGAGGCCGCGATGTCGCGCCTCCCAAATAAGGGCTGGCTTTTCTCCAAAGATCGGCGAGGCCTTCGCTCTCGGGTTCATCACCCACAGCGTAAAAGGCCCCCAGGAACTCCACCGCCAAATCGGCGATCGCGTGCTGTGCGCCAATCGGCGCCCCGGCCTTTCTCCCCTCTCTTCGGGCCAGCATCTCGGCAAACCGGCTTACGATGTCCTGGGGCTCCTTTCCCGGCCGCCGATGAACCGACTGAAAGTGATGATTCATGAGGTTCCGGTACACAGCCCGAACGGAGTTCAGGCTGACGGGAAAGCCCAGAAGCCACAAACTGAGAAGCGTGATGTTGGCCCGTGGATAAAGGGTGAGCAGGTCATGCGCGACCAGCGCTTGCCTATAGATGCGTGGGTCGGTCCAGAAGGTTTCCGTACCTTTCCCTCGCCCCAGGCCCCGCCGGTGCGGTCGGGGGAGCAGCCCTTTCGTCCACCAATCTCGCGCCGCCCGCGGCGAGAGATGGCGGTCGGACTGCTCCATCTCGGAACAGAGAGCGTCGAGCGTCAGCATTGCCCCGAGTTTACAAGCGCCATTCAAATAGGCAAACCCACCTCCCGTAAACTGGTACTGCGGCATCCTCTGCAATCAGGAGGACCCGTATGCACCAGGTCGATATTCCACTCGATAAACTGCTCGTTTCCTCTCTCAACGCCCGCAAGAACCTAGACGCCGGCCAGGAGGACTCCGGCATCGACGAGCTTGCCTGCAGTATCCGCCGGCAGGGATTGTTATCCCCGCCGATCGTGCGGCCGGCTCCGGACGGGCAATTCGAGGTCCTCGTTGGACAACGTCGTTTATTGGCCTGCCGGAAGATTGGCCTCGATCCCGTTCCTTGCCTCGTCCGGGACGATCTCGGCGACACCGATGCTGTCGCTCTGTCGCTTGTCGAGAATGTCCACCGGGCGGATATGCACCCGCTGGACAAGGCGTACGCCCTCAAGGCGTTGTACGACCGCTATCAATCGTATGAACGGGTCGCTAGGGAGGCCGCCTGGTCGGTGTCAACGATCCGGAAATATATCCAGCTTCTCGCTCTACCTGACGAGCTCCAACAAAGGCTCGGCACATCAGCCGGGCCAGCGGGGGTGGGCACGCTCGCCCGCCTTGCGTCGACCTTCAGTGGCGATGAAGCCATCGAAGTCTACGACCAGATCGCGGGCTTCACACAACGCATCCAGGGGGAAATCCTCAAGCGCAGCGACGGCGACATTGGTGCGATTGGCGCTCTTGTGGAGGAAGCGCAGGAAGGCGCGTTCAACCTCCGCCGGTGCGGCGGCGTCAGCGGCTGCGAGGTCATCCGTGACATCGTTCACCACCAGCTGAGCCAAGCGGGTTTTCAGAAGCTGGTCGATGCGGCGGCGCTGAGCCCCAGCGGCCACAGTCAGTCAGACCGATCGTTGCGCGAGGTGACTCAGGCTTTTTGGAAGGTATTGGCTACAGGGTAGTCCCCGATAGGACATGGGATGCGGAAGAGAAACCATGAGCGCCGGGCGGGAGGGTCGGCGGTCCGCGAGGGCCGTCTTACAGCCCTCACGAAAGAAACGAGTTGGGCGAAAGACAGGGAAATCCGCCCGGTGGCGGGTTTTAAGCCTGCTTGACCCTTCCCCGCGCGAGAGGCGGAGCTCATTAGTAAGAAACAAAAATCGAGCACGTGTGCTCACCTTACCTTTGCAGGGGGCGTCTCTAAGGAGGGATGACGCCGCTGGCGTTCGGGAGCGATTCGCCCAGAGCCCCCGGGCCGCTTCCCAGCGGCATGCGCCAAATAGTGGCGTATATCACAGGCTACGGCCATGCACTTCAATCGGGTGGCGTTCCGTGTTATCGCAAGTCAAGGGAGCGCCGTTCCCCGTCTAACGTCGAAGTCGCTTCGGGCTGGCGCCCCTACACTGGTCAGAACAAATGCGGCTGCCGAGACCAGACTGCTCAAGGCTGGTGCCCCTGCGAGTCAGTCCAGACAAGGAGTTGGGATGAGCGTGGCGCTCGCACTTCCGAAGCACACTGCAGCAGGTCCGTACCTGGGGTATGCCCTTCAGCCAGTGCGCCTCTGCCATCACCTTCTGCATTCCGACCCGGACGCTTCTGTCTCCCTCGAATACATCGATGACGTGGCCATCCACCTGCCGAACGGGGATGTCGTACGAGAACAGGACAAGAGTGCCATAAGCCGCAAAAATCCGCTTTCTGATTGGGCGGAGGATTTGTGGAACACAATTGCTTACTGGATGAAGGAGATCCAGCAGAGCAAGGTGGCCGCTGGCTATCGGTACTACGTGACTCCGCCCAAACCGGCAATTTGGTCGCAGACCCTCAGCGATGCCAAGACGGCGGCAGATGTCGCGGCGGTGACGGAAACGATTCTGGCGGCTGTAAAGCGAAAGCGGACGGCACCGGCCTGCATGCCGGATCTGCAAATCTTTCTGGACGCAAGTGATGCAGATAGGGCGGCTCTGATCACTCGATTGGAGATCATCAACTGCGACAATGATCCATTGACCCCAATTCGAAAGAAGTTCGAGCTCTGGCTGGATCCCACGTTTTTGGATGATGTATGCGCCGCCGTCATCGGATTCGCGAAAGCGGAAATCGATCAACTACACCGGGACAAACAGCCGCCCCTTATCGAAGCACGGCGATTTCAGGCCCGCGTGAGGGCATACATTCGGAAGATCAACCTTCCCGGTCTCCTTCCATCACTAACACCCCGACCCGACGACGCGGATGTCGCTAGCCTGATTGCCACCAGACGGACATTCATCAGGCAGTTGGAGATCATTGAGGTCGAGCAGAACGACCTGCTACGAGCCGCCAGCGATTTCATGCGCGCGTCGGCTGATTTAGCGAAGTGGGCCGAAAGGGGGCAGATCTTTGAAGACGATGTTGAAGACTGGAACGCCGATCTCGTCCGTCGTCACGCTGCCATTAGCGGAGAGCTCCGCGATACTGCGCGGAATGAACCCCCTGAAGTTCGTGGCAGGCTCACCTATCGACGTTGTTCCTTGCAGCAAGTCTCGCTGCAGGGAAGGGAGGTCCCTGGTCACGTCACGCACGGCGGCTTCAATGGCCTGGCCGACAATATGAAACTCGGTTGGCACCCTGACTACCTGACCCTAATGGAGCAGGTGGAATAAATGGCTAGATCTTCAGACCCGCTGGCTCTCACAGAGCTCGAGATCGTTCAGAATCCGGCCGTCGGCGCGTACCTGATCTGGCAGTTTGGTCTCGCTTTTCAGGCCGAAAGCGGGGAACCGGCACCGCTCGCCGCTGCGTTTTTGGTTCTGCCGCTGATTCTACACAAGCGGACACTCGACGTGATTTTATCAACTCTTAAGGCATCGGGTTTGACACTGTTCGCGTCGAAGGTTGGCGAGCAACTGATCGTCCCCCCTCGAAGTGGTCCACGGTGAGCTATGTTTTTGCTCTCGAGGAGGACCGCGATGCCGAGGAAGATTTACAAGCCGGAAGAGATCGTCGCCAAGTTGCGGCAGGTTGATGTGCTGACGTCGCAAGGGAAGAGCGCGGCCGAGGCGATCCGTTCGATCGGTGTGAGCGAGGTGACGTATTACCGCTGGCGCCAGGAGTTTGGCGGGCTGAAGAGCGACCAGGTAAAGCGCCTGCGGGACCTTGAAGCGGAGAACACGCGGCTTCGTCGGGCGGTGTCGGACCTGACGCTAGACAAGCTGATCCTGCAGGAGGCGGCACGGGGAAACTACTAAGCCCCGCGCGTCGCCGCGCCTGCATCGAGCATGTACGAGGAGCATTGCTGATTTCCGAGCGTCGGGCCTGTACGGCGCTCGGTCAGCACCGCTCGACGCAGCGCAAGATCCCGCGGGGCCGTGACGACGAAGAGCGATTGACCGCCGATATCGTCGAGCTCGCTCGGCAGTATGGTCGCTACGGCTATCGCAAGATCGCCGAGTTTCTGCGCCGGGCCGGCTGGCTGGTCAACGACAAGCGGGTCGAGCGGATCTGGCGACGCGAGGGGCTGAAGGTCCCTGCCCGGCAGCCGAGGCGCGCTCGCCTCTGGCTGTCGGACGGATCGTGCATCCGGCCTACAAACTCGCCATTATGGAAAAAATATTAATTGTTACAGCGTATTATCGTGTTTCATCTGCCTTTCGACGTGGAACAAAGTTAACACGGCAAAACACTAAAGTTTCCGTTACATTCCTACGGTTTTCTCCGGCGTCTACGGTTTGGCGCTGCAACAGATTTGGAACAGGGAATCGCCACCGGTTCTCGCTGATCGTAGGCCATCGAAATTCGCTGTAAGGAGCGGCAATAGGCGGTTGACGGCCCGCATTTGGTGGGCGTAGCGTGGGGTTGGTGCGGCCCGGTCCGCGCCTTTGAATCAAATCGTTCGGGCCAGTTTGGAGTTCGCCGCTAACGGCTAACCGAGTTAGCCGGCCCAGGAGAACCAGCATGACGACGACGCGGTTAACCCGCGCCGCCTAAACCTCTGCGCGGGGTGTGGGTGGCGCTTCAGTGGAGCTACGCCCATGCCCGATCTCGGTGACCCCATCCCCCCGACCGTTGTTAAGAGCGGCTCGGAGCGCTGCCGAAGCCGCCACACGACGTGGCGGGCGGGTTTGCCGACATCCATTCATCAACGACCCGACACCACCGCCGCCGGCCGGCCGACGATCCTGGCCGACCGGATCGACCGCCAGCGTGCCATTGCGCTGTTTCTTTACGGCAGCGCCGACGAGAAAGCGCAAAAGCGCCTCTACCACGTGGTGGGCTCCAAACGCAAAAAGGAGGGCCGCAAGCGCCCGCCAGTCGGCAAGGAGGCCGGGAAACTGGTCGCCAGCCGCGCCAAGCTGCGGGCCTATTGGGACGAGCTCAGTTCCAACAAGATCGAGGGTGAGTGTCGAAACTCGCCCGGATGAGGGCGCGAGGAGAAGGAGCTTGTCAGCGACAGGAGGTCGCGACGATGCAACGCCGACGAAGAGGCCCGCCGGTCAATGATGACGACCAGCGGGCCAGGGATGACTTCGATCATCGGGAGTATGACGAATATCGATGCGAGGGCGACCATAGCCGCCGCACGTCCCAAAGGCCAGCGCCGTCATACGACAACGATGGCCGGGAGGTTCACCGCCCGCTTTGTGAGTGGTGCTTGGAACACCGCGACCTGGTCAATGACGAGTGGGCAGCGCCCTCCCCGCTTAGCCTCTACGGCTTTGCTCCCCGGCCGCTCTCGGAAGCTCAATGGGAGAAGCTGCATACGATCGCCGACAAGGTGAGCCTGGGAACTGCGTGTCCTCCGGCATCGGAGGCCACGGCGATGAGCAAGCGGCGCAGAAGGCGCAGCGAACCCCAGCCAGGTACCCAGGAATGGGCCGCGCAATCGCCGCCCGGCGAGGTCTTCGTCAAGCACACCTACGAGATGTTGCTGTCACCCGCTTACCAAAACCTGCCGTGGCGCTGCGAGAAGCTCCTCAAGTTTCTCGAAGTGCAGCATCTGATGGGCAAAGGTGAACGCAACGGTCACCTTGTCGCGCCGTACCGCCGCTTGGCGGAAGCAGGCATCCACAAGGATGGGATCAGTTCCGCCATCGCAGAAGTGATCAGGCGCAAGCTGGTGGTGATGACGCGCAAAGGCACCTACCGCGCCAATGCGCGTGGCGAACCGGCGACCTTCCGTCTGACCTATCTGCCGACCCGCAAGGGTACCGGCGGCGCTGATTGGGACCTGCCGGGGCATGAATGGAAAGACTACAGCCCTGCCGATACTGCCGAAAGGAAACCCCGCGTCATGCTGGAAAGTGACGAAATACTGCGTCGAGCCGCGAACAATTCTTAACTGAATGCTCCGACTTTCGGGAGAGTTACTCCCGAAAACCGGACCATTTACTTCAAAAGTGGGGGCGGTGAAGCGCAAGCCATTGATCTGTGGTGGTCAGAAACTCCCGAAAAGCGGGGGCAATATCTAAAGTCCCCGGTTTCGGCCGGGGGCATCTGGTCTACCCTGATCGGTGTTGGGTTTCACCTGTTTTGGGTCGTTCCGCGAGGTTCCGGCGTGAAGTGGGAAATCCATTTCGCGACCTGGGTGCTTTGCAAACCTGCTTCAGGTTCAAGTTGGGTTTTGGGTTTTGGGTTAGGTCATAGGGGAGTTTTTGTCACAGGGGAATTTCCAGGGAGGTCACATGGCCAGATTTACGCTGAGAGGAGGTTACGGTCACGGAACAACACGGTCACTCGCCGAGGTCGAACAGGATTTGTGGGATTGGGGTATCGCCGAGATCATGTGGCGCTGCGCGAAATCTCGTGGGATGCCCAAAGACGAATTCATTCCGAGTTATCACGACTTCGTCGAGACACACTACGGCAAGCGCAACTATCTCGGTCAACTGGTGCTGGGAACCAAGGAGCGTGCGCGGTGCTGGGGTTGGCTGTGGTTACGCGATAACACCGAGTATCCCAGCCTGAAGCAGCGGCTGAAGACGGACCCCGACTGGGAAGACGCCGGGGCGAAGACCAGGACCGGCAAAAACCTGGGTTGGCGCGTCTTCACCAACGACAGCATCAGCCGATGAAATCCATGTTCCAGATCACCGGCAGCGTTCTGGCGCTGCCGGATATTTTCGAAGCGTTGGGCGAGGCGATCTACACGACCCACCTCGCCAAGGCGCAGGCCAAGACCGGCCCGATAATCCCGCCGTGGCACGAGGTGTCCGAGGTTATCGCCGAGTATGTCCTCGCGCAGGCCAGGGCCGCCGCTGCGGTGGTGGACGCATTCCGGGCCGCCTGTCGGCGCAAGCGGCCACCCGGAGAGCCGGGGGCGGTGACCGGCAACCCGGCGCTGCTCGAAGACATCGCCAGAGCGATCCACCGCACCCACCTGGGCAAGCTGCCGGGCTGGCCCCAGGTGACCAAGGAGATGCGCGAGTGGAACCGTGAGCAAGCCATGTCAGTCACCCGCGTGATCGATGACTACATCGCAAACCATCGGAAGGACTAGCATCGATGACCAAATCGCGGCGTTAGCTTCCGAGTCGTACACCCCGTTAACCGCGCTACTTGTGCCGACGCACCTTGAGCGCTGAGAGCACCAAGATCACGGCGAGCAGCGGTTGCAGCACCGAGTTCGGCACCAGCCCCAATAGCCACCCGCCGATGACCCCACGATAGACCCTGCGGCCATCAGGAGCACAAAGCGGCGGTTCTCGCCAAGAACGGCAAAACTCCGATTCCGACTGTAGCTGGCGAAGCCCAACCAGCATCGTTGGCAAGCTCACCGCGAGCGATAGTCTACCGGCGAGTTTGATATCGGCCCCGAACAGCAGGCGCCCCCGGCAACACCGAGCAGAGCAGCCACCACCCCGATCACGAAACCTGGCTGCGACGCCCGACGCGATCTGCGCCGGACCGAGCAGGAGAGCGCCCGAAGCAGACACGCCATGACCGATGACGAGGATCACCGCGATCACCATGAGCAGCGCGGCGATGACTCGGTAGAGGGTTTGCGATGCAACGCGCGTCGCCCAACTCCCACCGAACCAAGCGCCGATTAGGCTCCCCGCGAGCAGGTTGACGATGATCGGCCAATGCGCGGCGACCGTCGAAAACGGCACGGTGGCCGCGCGGGATGGCAGCGCAGAAGCCACCACGACAAGGCTCATCGTCTTATTCAGAATTACCGCCTTTAAGCCAAGCGGAACGTGCCGCTTAAAGGCGGCTGGTGCGCTGCGTGCGTTGGAGGCCGTCGCAACATAGGCTCTCGCGGTCTCGGTCAACTAGGGCGTGGACTCATTAACTCGCAGCCATAGCCGGATTGACGCAAGCTGGATGAAGGCGAGGTAGTTTGCTGCGAGCTTGTCGTAGCGCGTCGCGACCCGCCGACATTGCTTGATCTTGTTGAAGAACCGCTCGACCAAATTGCGCGCACGATAGAGGTGGGGGCTGAAGCAGATCGGCTCCTTCCGGTTTCGTCTCGGCGGAATGTTCGCCCATGCGCCGTGCTCGCTCACAAATGCTCTGATCCAATCAGCGTCGAACCCACGATCAGCGAGCAGCATTGCTCCCGATTTCAGTGCAGACAGCAGGGTGAGGACAAGACGGTTGTCGTGCGCCTCGCCGGTGGTCAGTGCGAGACGGACAGGCAACCCGCTGGTATCGACGACTGCATGAATCTTGGTCGTCAGTCCGCCACGCGACCGGCCCATCAGTTGTTTACTATTGCCAGCGATGCAAGCTCCATGCTGATGCACGCGGACGATGGACGTATCAATCATCTGCACGGCTGCATCATGGCCTGCGGCCAACGCATTCATGAGTTGGTCCCACACGCCAGCCCTGCGCCAGCGAACAAAGCGATTGTAGCAGGTGGTGTATGGGCCGAAGTTGTCCGGCAGATCGCGCCATGGCGCACCCGAACGCAGGACCCAGAAGATGCCATTGAGCACGCGGCGGTCGTTTACACGCGGAACGCCGCGCGGCTTGTTCGGCAGGAACGGCTTGATGGCAGTCCATTCGTGATCGGTGAGTTCGTAGCGCATGATTCGAGGCTCCGGTTCGGGAGCTTAAATCACGCGCCGGGCGACGACATCAACCCACAAAGGCCCATCGCGGCAGATGCCAATTGCCTGATTTCACTTCCGCTTTTGGAGCAACAGCGGACATCGCGGATTAAAATCCTGCGACGGCAATGACGTGAATGACCCGCAGCCGACATGGCCAAAGTTAAATCCCGCGCGGCGCAGCAGCTCTATGCTATTCTTTTCCTCGGACGGGAAGCACTGGCAGTGAAACGGCGCGAGGTCATAACGCTGCTTGCCGGCGCGGCGGCATCGCCGCTCGCGGCGCACGCGCAACGCGCCGTCAAGCTGGCCCCACGGGTTGGCGTGCTGCTTTACGGGACACCTGAGACAGACCCGAACTACGGTTCGTTCCTCCGCGGCCTGCGCGAACTTGGGTATGTCGAGAACCAGAACATCGTACTCGAGCCGCGCTCCGCCGAAGGCAAGTCGGAACGCTTGCCTCTGCTCGCGCGCGAGCTGGTCGCGGCCAAGCCCGATCTAATATATGTGCTCGGTGGCGACGTGGCGCCGTCCGTGCGAGCGGCGACCAGCACAATTCCCATCGTCATGGCGGTGAGCAATGATCCCGTACTGTCCAGCCTGGTAGCAAGCCTCGCACGTCCGGGCGGCAACATCACCGGCGTCACCTTCGTGTCGTCTGATCTCGCGGCCAAGCGTCTGCAGTTCCTGCACGAGTTGGCGCCGCAACTGGCCCGCATCGCGGTGCTGTGGAATCCCGACCACGTCGATCCGGAATATCGGGAGACGCAGGCCGCCGGCAAGACCTTGGGCATCCAGGTGCACTCATTGGAGGCGAGGTCGCGGGCCGACCTTGAGAGTGCGTACCAAACCGCGCTGAGTGTTGGCGCAGAGGCGCTGATACCGGTCTCGTCCCGCCTGACAACCTTGGAGCGCGCCAGCATCATCGCCTTTGCCGACCGCCACCGGCTGATGCTCGCATCGGGCTGGGGGCCCTGGGCGCGCGAGGGCGCGCTCTTGAGCTACGGTCCCGACCTCGATGAGATTACCCGGCGCTCGGCGGCCTATGTGGACAAGATTCTCCGCGGCGCTAGCCCGGCCGACATTCCGGTCGAGCAGCCGACCCAGTTCCAACTCGTGCTTAACGCCAAGAGCGCTAGGGCGCTCGGCCTGACCATTCCGGAAAGGCTCCGCGCGCTGGCTGATGAGGTGATTGAGTAGGTAGCAATTTGCTGCACTGCATATGTATGGTGCCTCCTGGCACTTAGCGGACAATCGCGGCGACGCAGCAATTCGGTCGCTTTCGGAGCGGAGCGGACATCACCAAGCAGTTTGCAGAACCGGATTTATGAGTACGCGCCCTAGCACCCCGCTATGGCGCCACCATAACGGATTTGCGAGCGCTATGGCACTTTGCCATAGCGTTTAGACCGTGGGACCCGCCTCCGGTTTGGCCCGGGTTTCAGTCCGGCCATGTCATCGGCAGCGGGGGCTTCGGCCTATTCCTGGACGCGTCGATACCGTTCCAGGACCTCAGTACCGAACTCGGTTAGCTTGCACCGCCTCCGCATGCGCCGCCGGGTGCGGCGGCGACGACCGGCTCGGTAAACGCTTGGTTTATGCTGTCGAGCAGCGTCCAGGCGCGCTTGTAGTCCATGCCCATATCGCGGGCGGCGGCACTGATGAGCCAGTGTCCCGGATGCTTTCGAGCAGCTTCGCCTTACCGGGGCCGATGCGTGCGCCGGCCTCGAAGACGATGCTGATCCTAAGCCGAGCGCATTTCCGCAGTCTGACGCGTCGTGCGCCGGTAGACGACCATCACAGATACGGCGGCCAGGTAACCCGCGCAGAAAGTGCGCTTGAGGGTCCAGGACAGGACGCGTTGAAAAGGATATAATCCTGGCTCGCAATCCCCTCCTTGTACCTGCACTCACGCGATCCTACTTACCAGCGTTCGCCGGTAATGAGGACCGGAAACTAAATCCGGTCTTCGCGGCTGATACCCGCACAAATCTTGGTCAAAATAAAAGCCTGTTCCATCGTGTTGCCCGGTCGGGCTATGGTGGCGGCCATGCGCGTCAGGCTCGAAGACGACGACACAAACCGTCGGAACACTGAGGCGTACAACGTCATCCACGCGTACTGCGCGGCGAGGAGAACGAACGCCCGGCGCTCGCCACAAGGGCAAGCGGCAGTACAAGCGCAGGCCCAAGCTACGCCACGTTGACGTCAAGGCACACCCCAACGGCTTCGGCCTGTATTCCCGCCGCGACCATCTGTGGGAGGTCGATGAGCGAACCCGCGAGGGGCAGTTCATGCGTTCGATCCGCGAGGAGCTCACCGCGCATGTCGGCGGCCGCCCATCCGCGACCGAGAGACTGTTGATCGAACGTTGCGTGATGCTCTCGCTCAAATGTGCCCAAATCGATGCGCGTATCCTGGCCGGTGAAACCTTTACCCAACACGACAACGCGCACGGCCTAGCGTGGAACAATGCTCTCAGAAGAACCCTGCTCGAATTGGGACTTGAGGCACGCGCGCCGGAAGCCAAGGCGTCCGATCTCGGTGACTGGATCATCAACCGTTCCCGTTCCCGGGTCGCCTAGCGATGCCGCATCATCGTAACCTGCATGAGCGTATCTCGGACTACTCGAGATGCCCGTCATGCGCTGGCGTGCGGCCGCCCAGGACGCGCGAACCACGCGTCGAGCTCCCACACCCATCGGGAAACAGGCCGCTCCTGCGCCTCCGCGCGGCCGCCCAAACCGCGACAATTGTCGCGGTCCCGCAAAAGCGATCGAACGGTGGCTTTTCCGAACGTATCCGAAGCCGGGGTCTAGACCGATGACCGACGACGTGCTGTTCCTCGAGCCGCCGGAAGTCTGGCGGGCGGGCAATCTGCTGGTCACCCACCGGTGCGATTCTGCCGGCCGGTGGCGCGTCGTGCTTGTCGAGCCAGGGTCGTGGAAGGTGGTGGCGACGATGCCCACCTCTGCCGCCGTGACACTGGCGAAGCGGTTACGGAGGAGGCCAGTAGCGCCAACGGCATGGCACGGCTGGACAAGGAGCGTGAGCTGCACCCGAAGCATGCTTCGCCTACGAACGTGGAACCCTGACCGATGACCACGCCCGCGATCCCCGAACCTTCATGGCCGCCGGAACCGCCCGCCGCCGCTGGCGGTTTGGTCCACCCGAGCCCCCACCACGCACGACGCCGGGCTGCCGAGAGTACCGCCGGCCGTGACGCTGGTTCCTGTTCCACGCCCACGTGCCCTACGGCTGCTGGGTCTGCGCCGATGGCCGCGCCGTACCTGTTCAATCGCTGGTACGCCGTCCCTGTTAACCCCACCGCGCTCGCCGATCCTGGCGAATGGGTCGAGTACGAGGGTCGCGCGGAGTACTTCTTCAACGACGCCAACCCCGTGGTGCTCCGGCGTCACCCTACGCCACTGTCTCCAGGTACTGCGTGACTTCGGGGCTGCTTGGCAGCCCATCAAACACGACGCCGAGATCCGCCGCGCCGTGTCTTGGTTAGGAGCCCCATGATGCCGACAACCGCGCTGCTGCCGCCCGTATCGATTACCGATTTCTGCTTTGACCCGCGATGCTCGGCCGCTGGTTCCAGGACCAGCTGGGAGAACTGGCGCATCGTCCTCAAGGCCGCCTTCGGCGAAAGGCTGACCCCGAGGGAGCATCTGCGCTTTGTCGAGCTGGCCGACCGTGAGCCGCCCGGACACCGCGTCCGGCGAGCTGTGGCTCGCCATCGGCCGGCGCGGCGGCAAGGATAGCGTCGCCAGCGCCATCGCGACCTATATCGCGAGCCTTTCGGATTTTACCCCGCTGCTCCGCGCCGGTGAGCGTGCCACGGTCCTCTGTCTTGCCGTCGACCGGGTCCAGAGCCGGATCGTGCACGGCTATATCGCCGGCTACTTCGAGCAGGTCCCGCTGCTCCACCCGCTGGTCCGCCGGATCACCGACGACACCATCGAGCTGAAAAACGGGGTCGATATCGTCATCGCCACCAATTCGTTCCGCGCCATCCGGGGCCGCACCGTGGCCGCCGCGATCCTCGACGAAAACGCCTACTGGCTCCAGGAGAGCGATACCAGTAACAGCGACGTGGAGGTGTACGCCGCACTGTCGCCTGGGCTCGTGACCCTGCGCGAGGCCGGCTCGATGATTATCGGCATCAGCACGGTCTACAAAAGGTCAGGCTTGCTGTACGAGCGCTGGCGGAACTTTCACGCCACCGAAGACCCCGATGTCCTGGTCATTCGCCAGCCCAGCCATGTGTTTCATCCCTCTGACGACATCACCCGCGAGTACGAGCGGGCGGTAGAGCTTGACCCGGAGCGCGCCAACGCCGAATGGATGTCGGTCTGGCGCTCCGATCTGGCGGATTTTGTCGACCGCGCCGTGGTCGATGCGGCGATCCCGCCGGGTTGTTTCGAGCTGCCCTACAATTCTCGGTACACCTATGTGGGGTTCACCGACCCCAGCGGCGGGTCGGCCGACAGTTTCACGCTGGCGATTGCGCACAGCGAGAAGGACCGCGCCGTGCTCGATTGCGTCCGCGAGGTCCGATCACCGTTTTCCCCCGAGAGCGTGTGCGAGGAGTTCGCCGCCACGCTCCATTCGTATCATCTGAGCCGGGTCACCGGCGACCGCTATGCCGGCGAATGGCCACGGGAGCAGTTTGCCAAAAGAGGGGTGATCTACGAACCGTCAGAGCGCAGTAAGTCGGATATCTATCGGGAATTGTTGCCGATTTTGAACGCCAAACGCTGTGACCTGCTCGATAATCCTCGGCTGGTGTCCCAGTTGTGTTCGCTCGAGCGACGTACCGCCAGGGGCGGCCGGGACAGTATCGATCACCCGCCGGGGAGTAAGGACGATCTCGCCAATGCGGTCGCCGGCGCGTTGACGATTTTGTTGAGCGACGACCGGAGCGCGGTCGTGCGCCGATACTTATTAGGCCGGGCGGCCTAGAATACGGATTTGTTGGAACGCAACACTAGATGTCCGATCCAGCCCGGACGGGCGCGCTTCGAGCGTGGTTCCTACAAGAACCGACGCTACCAGCGCTCCCTCTGTCAAAACCGGTGCCACAGCCGCCGCCACCAGCCCCAATCTTCTTCCAACCGCTTGTGGGCATCCAACTTCGCGCCATGGAGCATATCCTTGAGGAACATCTCATGATCCGCTTTTGGTAGAAACGGCAACAAGCGCTCAAAGAATTCTTTGGCGAGCGGTGT
The DNA here is from genome assembly GCA_963778385.1 of uncultured Alphaproteobacteria bacterium. Lineage (GTDB taxonomy): Bacteria > Pseudomonadota > Alphaproteobacteria > ATCC43930 > CGMCC-115725 > DATARH01. Next base: position 28,656 of record CAVZUA010000004.1, read on the forward strand.
GCCCGGCGGACCAGCGTGCGATTTCGAAAGCTCGATAAGCAGTCGCCGGGCTCGCGCGTTACCGGCTCTCAGCTCGTCGCCGTATGTCTCTTCGAGGGCGTCGAGGTATTGTTTTTTCTCCGCGAGCCCGCGGTTTGCGAGGACGCGTAGCTCATCCAGATCCGTCACTGTGCTCCCCAATCCCTTGCGCCCGCCGGCGGACAACAATACAGCTACCCCATACGCCATCCGGGGCAGCCGAGGCGAGCCTGCGCCGAGCGGACCCCGCCCAACCAGGCGTGTCAGCGTCGTTGGCACTAAGAGCCACGGTGGGTAGCGTTAAGGGCGTCGCCCAGGTGGAGGCGCGCTTTTCGCGCAACCGATCGGGTGAAAGCGGACGATCAGGCCGCCGCCGGCTTGAAGCTGAGCGCCACACCGTTCATGCAATAGCGCAGCCCGGTGGGTTTCGGGCCGTCGTCGAAAACGTGGCCGAGATGGCCGCCGCAGCGGCTGCAGTGCACTGCTGTTCGCACTATGGAAAGGCTGGTATCGCGGGTTTCGCCGACTGCGCCGTTGAGCGGTGCCCAAAAGCTCGGCCAGCCGGTATGGCTATCGAATTTCGTCGTCGAGGAAAACAAGTCACGGCCACATCCCGCGCAGCCGAAAATGCCGGCGCGGTGTTCGTTGAGCAACGGGCTGGAGCCGGGCGGCTCGGTACCGCTGTGGCGGAGTACGGCATATTGCTCCGGCGTTAGCAGTTTATGCCATTCGGCATCGCTATGGGTGATAGCGAACGTCTCGGCCGCGGCAGGAAAAGGGCGTAACGAGGCGCTGGCGAGCCCGAGGGCGGTACCCGCCAACAGATGACGACGCAGCATTATGTCTTCCTTCCACCCCCGGAGCTATACGCGTTATTTGGCGCGAAGGATTTCGTAGCCAAGAGGTCTTGGCGGCCACTTCCGAGAGTAGCGTGAGAGGCAGCGATTGTCCGATTTTGGCACATTGAGCCGCCTGGGATTCATGCCCCCATGGGACACATTGGCCAATCTGGGGTTCAAAGACACATCGGCTCTCGAGGGAGAAGCGGGGTGCTCAAAAGCCGCCGTCAACGGCCGAACTGGTGCTCAGCATCCGAAAACGTCAAAACTTGACCGGACCCGATGAAGGTTGCTGAGCGGTGCCGGGTGATGATCCGTGATGCGCCGCTTTACGGGATGGCTTTGCATTTGGGATGGCCGCCGGTGGAGGCTCGGCTGGAGGCGCCGCCTCGACTGGTGGCGTTGGTGCGGGGCTTTGTTCTTGTTCAGTTTTCGGTCGTAACCCGACGGCGAGTTGTGGCTGCTGTTGATTTGGCTCAGACGCGGCTGGCTGCGGCGTCTCGGGCACGCTGGCCGGCTGATCTGGCGGCTGACGACTTAATGGCCGCAAGCCAGTGACGAGCTGCGGCGTCTGGTTGACTAGGGGGCGCATCGCTCCGCGCCGACACGGAATCGGACGGTGAGCTGGGCGCCGGGACGATATGCACAGCTACTGGCGCCTGCGCCGGCCGGTTTAACCAGTAGTAACCGCCTCCCGCAGCCAGCGCGAAAAAAAGTATCACGGCGAGGATGATCCAAAACGATCTGTGCTCAGGCTCCGAAACACTCAAGTCTGTTGGGCGGGGTAAACCGGTGGGCGGGACCTTCCCTTCCCTTGGCAAGACGGGTTCTATGGGTGGCCACTGTCGCGGCCGTTTTTGGTTTGCGGTCATCACGAACCTACCCTTCGACTGACCAGCAAAGGGAACGAGCATGCAGGGACAACACGACCAGCATCTTCGCGGGATCATCCGGCTACTGTTAGGCGATCCTCATATCTCGGACGACGACATCACCAAGGCATTGGAGGCCCAGCGGATCACGGCGCTGATTACCACGGTGCGTTATGTTAGCAACATCACGCGTCTTGTTCTTGACGAGCAATGCGACATGCACGGGCATAAGCGTCCGACTGAGACCTGAAGAGCGGCGGCGATTCGTTTGAGTGCGCTCGATCGTGCCGGTGTGCCCATATACGAGCGCCAAGAGCATCTCATTCTGCCGGTGTCCCTCGGGCACGTTGCGCTCGGCCATCAGCACGTCAAGGTACGACAAGCAGGTTCAGGTCGAAAAAAGGGAGGCGGCATGAGCACCGTTGCGCCCATCCCTATCGCCCACTGATGAACCGAGGCGCCACACAAGCGCGAAAAGTGGTGGCCAGCTCACCGGCAACTCAGGCAAGGCAGTATACTCGCTTTGCGGTTCCGCTGAACAGCGCCGTCTTCTCGGCGGCAGAGAAATTCGCGGACAGACGCTTAAACGCATTCCACACCACTGCATAACTCGAGCTGACCCCATCGGGCGGAAAGTTACTTTCAAACATGCCGCGATCCGGGCCGAATGCCACAATGCAGGTCTCGATGTAGGGCTTGTAGGCTTGCGCCAGCTGCTCGGAAGAGGGCGGCATGTCGCGGGTATGGAAATCGAACATGCCGAACAGCATGCCGAGCCCGCCAAGCTTGACGACGACGTTCTGGCACTTGCCGAGTTCGGCGATACCGGCCTTCCACAGGGCGAAAGTTTCTTCCTTCTTGCTGGCGTAGGGCCCGATCCCGAGCGGCCCGCCGACATGGTTCAGGATGATGGTCGTTTGCGGAAAGGCGCGCGCCAGGTCGGCAAGTTCCAGCAGTTGCGGGTGATACAGCCACGCCTCGAAGGTCATCTTGAGTGGCGCCAGCCGGGCGAACCCCGCGCGCCACGTCGTATCGGCCATTTGTCCCTTCGGCGAGTTGGTGCGTCCTCTCGAGAACATCTCGCTGGGGTCCCAGACGACCGAGTGGCGGATGCCACGGTAACGGCCGTCGCCGGCGGCAATTTGAGCCTCCAGCACGCGTGCGACGCCATCGCCGAGGCGCAGATCGGCATGCCCAACGATGCCCGCGCACAACCGGCTCTTGCCATAGCGTCCACTCGCGCTCATCGCCGCGGTGCCGTTGACGAATTCGATTTCGCCGACCGGCTTCATCTCGACCGGGCCGTCGGCGCGGTACATCGAACCGCATTCGACAAAGACGCTGTGAATGATGTTGTGGCCGCTGCCCGTATCGGCGAGCAGCTGATCAAGCAGGTAGCGATGCTCGTCGCGATCCCAGAGATGATGATGCGGGTCGACGATCTCGAGCGCCGGCTCCAAAATCTCCTCTTTCCGCTTCGCCCACCACGCAGGGTCGCCGTAGCGCGATCCGGGAGGAGAATTGCCGGTGACGGCTGCGACAGGATTGGTCTGAGCGTTTACTGCTGTTGGACGAAGCAAGGCGCCGCCCAGCGCCCCCGCAGTTCCAGCCAGTATCGCGCGACGCGACACCGAACGCCGGCGAACCGTCTTCTCAGTCATCGCCCTTCCTCCATGTTTTTTCCTGCTTCCAACCGCCGTGGCGTGGGCAGGTTGTACTGTACAGGAGCTACCCGGGACTGGCATCTGTGGCCCTTGCGGGGCGTCGTCGATGGCAACGTCGATCGATGGCAACGCGACGCCAAGTTTCAGCTCGGCTCCTTCTGTCTCTGACACAGCCTATCCGAGCACCGAACGGCGTTTTATCAGGAGGGCTATAATGAAAATCGTCCGCTTTGCTACTGCGCCCGATGGCGGGTCGCAATTTGTCGAGGTTGATTTCCCGATCGACAACGTGTCGACCGACGCATGGGGCCATACCGCCCACCGCTCCGCGGTGCTGCCGGCACAAAGCGCGATGGTGACCGACATGCCGGAGGGCCTCTATCAGGATTGGCACCCGGCGTCCCGGCGTCAGCTCCTGTTCGTGCTCTCCGGCACTCTCGAAATCGAAACCAGCGACGGGAAGAAGCGCCAATGCAGCAGCGGTGACGTGTTTTTCGCCGACGATGTCGGCAGCAGCGGCCATCGCAGCCGCACGATCGGCGGCCCCGCCCGCGTGCTATTCGTGCATCTGCCGCCGGAAGCCAATGTCGGCGGCTGATCGCAGCGACCCGCGCAGAATTCACCGACTGCCGGCGTTAGGGCAGCAGCCAAAATTGGCAAGGAGACGAGCTGGGACCAGAATCCAGTGCGGCGAATTAAAATGCGTTAACCGGCAAACGCCGCCATTAGCTCACGGGCGTCGGTCAGCGCTTCCAGCCGAGCGATCCCCGCCAGTGCGGTGTCGATGCTGGCGTCGGATAACGGCCGAACAGCGTTACGGGCGCAGTCGCGAAATTTTGCCTCGAATTGAGCATCGGTCAGCGGTTTTTGTGGCGAGCCGACTGGATCGGCGGCCTCGATGGTGATGGCGCGACCGTCGGTTCTGTTCACCGTAATGCTCAACGACCCCTTCTTGCGACCCTCGCACGCCACCCCCTCGATCCGGTCTGACAGCGCCAGCACCGCCGGATCACCGAGCCCATCCACTTCGGCGACGCCGACCCTGCCGTGAACCAAGGCCGTGGCGACGAGAAATGGCTCCGCAAATTGCGCCTCGACGACCTGAGTGGGCCGGTGCTTGGCCGGCCCACGCTCGAACTGATCGGCATGCCCTTCAGGGTCAGCCTCGATCGTCACGGCCGCGATATCACCAGCTCGCGTGAACTGGAGCTGCGCCCGCGCCGCCAGTGCGGCGTCGATGGCCGCGTGCAGCGGCCGGCCGCAGGGATAGGGCTTGTAGCTAAGGACCTGTCCGCAATCTAACACTCGGCTTTAGCCTGAGTTTGGCGCGATAGTGTAGTTCCATTCGCCGTGGAAACCGTGTCGGATGATGTTGATGGCCGCCATTTCGGCGTCGGAGACAGTGATGCCCTTCTGGTAGAGGGTCTCGTCGATCTCGCAGCGCACGGTGAGGCCGGTCTTTGTGGTCGTCGCCGAGATCAGGTCGACGATGACACGATAGCTGACGAGCGGTTGAGCGCGCCAGTTTTGGCTGATGTACGAGAAGAGGCGGTGCTCGATCTTGTTCCACTTGCTGGTGCCCGGCGGCAGGTGGTGGACGGCGATGTTGATGTCGAGTTCGTTGGCGAGCTTCTGCAACTCATGCTTCCACAAACGCACGCGTGAACCGTTGCTGCCGCCGCCATCGGCGGTAATCAGCAGCCGCGTGGCATTGGGATAGCGCGTTCGACCGATCTCCTGCCACCAGCGGCGAATGCTCTGGACGGCGAAGGCCGCTGTGTCGTGGTCGATCCCGAGATTTATCCAGCCTGCATTGGCGGCCAGATCATAGACGCCGTACGGCACCGCCCGGCCGAGTTCCTTGATCAGGAAGTCGTGCACCCGGACTTTTTCGGGATCGCCCGCCGGACGATATTCACGACCGCTGTTCTTGAAATCGCCAACCAATTCCTTCTTTTTCGTATCGACTGAGATCACCGGCTGACGCTCGGCCAGCGCCGCGCCCACCGCGCCGTTGATGTATTCGAACTGCGCATTCCGGTCCGGGTGACTATCACCCTCACGCGTCTTGCGATTGCCTTGCAGGCTGTAGCCCATGCTATCGAGCAGGGTGCTAACCAGCGTGCGACCAACCCGATGGCCTTGCGCCTGAAGCTCCTCTGCCAGCCGCCGGACGCTCTTGCACGTCCAGCGCAACGGCGACTGCGGATCGCCGCGACAGGTTGGCTCGACCAAGGCGCCGAGGTCGCTCAGCAACGTCGCATCCTGCGCCACCGCCGTCTTGCGGCCACCACCGCGGCGCCGTATCCGGCCCAATTCCTCAGGCGCAGACAACTCCCGCAAGCCGCGACCAATCGTACTCGCCGCAAGCCCCGTCGCGGCTGATACCGCTGCGATCCCACCGTATCCTGCCGCCGATGCTTCGGCCGCCGCGACAACACGCCGACCGCGCTCGTTGAGAAACGGCGCTACCGCCGAAAACCGCTGCCAAATCGCCGCAACGTCAACCATCTATACAAGATATGGTATTCTCGCCTGCCTGAGAATCCTACATCTACAGAAACCAAATGACCAATTCGTTTATTTGCGGACGGGCCCTAAGTGCCTCGCCGCGGAACGCCGTCCCCAGATCGCGCAGCAACACCGAGGGGTCGTCGCCGTTCGGCTGGTACAATTCGAAGAAACCGAAACAGCCGTCAAAAATGTTGTGCGCGCCGGTAAATCCGGTCTGCGCCAGGACCGCCGAGAAAACACCGGCGCTGGCGGCTTGACCGGCCTGCAGCCGCTTGGTCAGCGCGCCGTCCAGGATGCATTGGCGGTTGCCGGCGGCGTGGCTGTAGGCAATGCCCAAGGCGGCCAGCATCTGTTCGGGTGTCAGGCGGAACAATTTACCCGCCGCCGCCGCCGCCCCGAAGACACCGATGGCCGCCGTGCGGTGCCAGCCCCGGTCGACCGTGCTGGCGAGCGCGATGCGGCATGATACGTCCAGACCCCCCCCCCCCCCCAGCGCCACTGCCAACAGCAGCTCCCGCCCCGCGACGCCTTCCAGGCTGTCGCAGACCGCCAGCGCCGCGCCCAATACCGAGACGCAGGATGGATCGAGCCGCCGGTATCCAGAGTGTCGTCGAAATCCAGCGCATGCCCCATGCTGGCATTCAGCAGCGCCGCCTGCGGACTTGGGCAAGCGGACCCCACGCAGCAGCACGCGGCTTTCGGCCAACCCACCCCAGCGCGAAACCACCGCAAAGAGTTCGTCGATCCCCTGCGAACCGCTGCCGCCGAGCATGCAGCCGAAGGTGTCGAGGAGGTCGCGGCGGGCGGACTCTACGGCGCTCGCGGGCAGATCCGTATAGCCGGTGCGGCAAACATGCTGAGCGAGAGCCGAGGCCGGATCATCG
>CAVZUA010000005.1:0-29829 GCA_963778385.1 uncultured Alphaproteobacteria bacterium
AGGGCGGCGGTTTTGCCCTAACAGGAGATACTAACCCATTGATAATAGGTAATCATTTAGATCACGGGAAGAGCCTGACGTGGTCGCAGGCTTTATAAATGACAACGAGCGTTTTCAACGCTTTACATTGTTTGGCCAGGCATCGTATCCACTGAATGCGACACGGCTGCGACCAAAACAGCGATCGGGGCGCCACCCAGGATGCCGTCAAAACCCCCTATGATCGACTTTGTCCTCTCGGCAAACGACCCCCACGGGAACGGCCCGCCGCTCTATGATGACAAGGGTCATCTCCTCGCAGTGCCGCAGCTTCGGCTACTACCCCCGGATATAACGTTCCCCCCGCCGCTGCCGGCGTCGGCGGTCGAATGGTATCTGCCAATAGCTCCGCCGGAAGGTTCGTTCGACGTGAAGCCGGCAGCGGCGCCAGTGGCCTTTGTTCCGACGCCACAACCGGAACAACAACCGGAACAGCCGCTATCCCCGGTGCCGGCGCTGACAGCGTTGGTGGAACGCGTAGCGCGCGCACTCGAGCGGATCGTAGACATCGCAGATATTAGCGCGGGTGGTGCGGGGGTGGCCCGCTGGGTTCCCGGCGGGAACGTCAGCGACAACACCAGCGACAACGCCGCCACCATCATCAGCCAGGTTGACGAATCCATCGTTGAGACTGACGCGGCTGATGGTGCGATCGCGATCGCCGATGCGGCGATCGACCCGGTGCCGGTGGCGCCGGCCGATCCGTTCGCCTTGCCGCCGATCCCGGCTGGCGAGGAGACGAAGATCACGGCGGAGCGCTGGGCCATCGTTTGGCCGATTTACGTCGAGCACGCCAAGGCGTTTCGAGCCGGAACCGGGGACTGGCCTGATCGCGAAACCGACGCGAAGTGGTGTGTCGGCGATACGGTGCCGGTCACCCGCGGCGAGGTGCGGATCATCCGCAAAGCGTGGCAGGTAAAAGTCGGGAAGCGGTCTCGCAAAAAAAGACGATAAGCCTAGCTAGGCCTAGCTAGGCGGCCACCCAAGTGTCTGAAATTATATAGATAAAATTTTTTATCGGCCTATTTGACGGCCTAGTTTTGCCTGCCTCAGAGTGGCCTTCGTTGGCAATAACCAGCGTTAGGTCCCACCCATCATGAGCGCCACAAATACCGCCCACCCTGCACTTCCGACACCGCGCGTCCACCGCACCGCCCCAAAAATCGCCCAGCGCATCAGCGAAATCCTCGGCGAGGATTTTCCGTGGGAGCGCGTCTACCAATGGTCCGACGCCGGGAAGCTCCGATGCCACCGCATCGGCCCAAACCTCGCGATCGCTGACGATACGCTCGTCGAAGACCTGACCGGTCAACCGGTCACCTAACCATGAATTGAAAGGAGTATTTGCCGGAAGGGCCGGCGAAGTAAGGGCAACTCGTGCCTCGGCGGCCAAACCATACGGCGCGAGTTGACCTGCAACCGGTACGATGAGGAGATAATTAGTTGCTTTCCGCAAATGCCCGCATCGGTGACGAGAATCAAGAGGCGCCCTCCGCGCCTCGTTATGACATCGACGATCCCAAGGGCTTCGAAAAGTTCGTCAACGCGTTCAGCGCCATGCTCACGCTGTTGGAATCACCGAACAGCGGCGACCGGGCGGTGGCGGCCAGTAAGACCGTCTTCTTCCTAAAATCGCACGGCCTGCGCTGGCTCGACATCATCGAAGGCTGGAACAAGCACCGCCGAGGCGACGACGGCGACGCCGCGCAAGCCACAATCACCCATCTCCTGACCCAGATCGCCGCGCTCCAGGCCGAGATCGATCAGCTGCGCGCCGAGCGCGACACCGGCAATCAAATCTCGATATGGGCCGAGGCCGGGATCAAGCCCAGCGAGACCGCCCGCGTTGCCCGCTGGGCGCTTGATCTGCATGCCCGCCAGTACTGCGGGATCAGCATAAAGGAAGTGGAATTCTTGCAGCACATGACCCGCTGGTCGGGTCGGCAGACGCCGAAACAAGAGGAGTGGTTCCGCGACATCATCGGCGGTGTCGTACGCCGCACCGGGCAGATACCACCGACATCTTAAAACCGAAAGGAAAGAGAGAGGGGACCGCGTATGGCACATACATTCAAGATAAGTATCTTCGCCGACCTGAAGGCGCAGTCCGTCATCGTCAAGACGGTCGATCTCTATGACTGCGCCGATATGCATTCGAATAATTGGTCGGCGGACAAAGACTCACAACCATCCTGGAACCTCGGCCTCTTTGGCCCGGATCGTTCGGCAGCGGGTTGTCTGCGTCATGCCGCGAACCACCGGCTGGCGACCGGCATCATGGTCGATAACGACGATGGTTTGGCGCTCGACGAGATACAGACCCGGCTCGACGCGCGCGGGTTGATGTACATGCAGTATTCAACCGCCAGCCACGGTCTGCCCGGCAAGGGGAACCGCTCGCGGATCTTCTTCCCATTCTCGCAAGACCACTTGCCCAGCGAGTGTGGACGGTATGTTTCGAGGGCCAACGGAGTTGTAGGCGGAATTCTTGCCCGCGAAAGCTGGGTGCCGTCAACGGGCTGGAAATACACCAACATTGCTGGCCAGGCTCCCAGCGAAGTCTACGTTTCCCCCGGCGAAGAATGCATCGACGAGGCCGACGATCTCGATGCGACCGCGATGCCCTATCAAGCGCCCCCTGGGCAAGCCGGGCAAGCTGCGGGCGTCGGTGCGGGCGGTACGCTCGATTTCGACGGTATGACCGATACCGAGCTTCAAGACATCATCTTGCTCGGCGAGCACGGCTATCGGCCAGCCTCCGCCCTGGCCAGCATGTGGGAAGAACAGGGGGTCACCGAAGCCGATGCGGTGACCAATCTCACGGCCTTATTCGATGCGATACTGGTGGGGGCTCGCAGGGGCAAGAAATGGTCTCAACAACGCGCGAGGATTCCGACTTGGGTTGCGCAGGTGTATGCGCGCGCCGTCAAGCGCCGCAGCAAACCCTTCTCTGCGACGGTCACCTACCTCGAAAGCGGCGCCTTCAAGGATGCGGTGCGGTGGAACGTCTTTGCGCGGCGCATCGAGGTTGTGAGTCCATTTCCCCCGACGCCGGGGCAGACCCTGTCGGGGCATGGTGTGGCGCCGCTCGTGTACCGAGCGTTATCGGACCCTGAAGATACGCTCGAATGCCTGATCCATCTCCAAGCCAACGGGTTTCCAAAAGCCAGCAAAGCCGGTGTGTTTGACGCGCTGTATGTCGCTGGTAGCCGTCATCGGGTCCACCCCCCGCAGGCATATCTCAACGGTCAGAAGTGGGACGGCGTCGAGCGTATCAAGAATTTGTTTTTCACATACATCCCCGGCGTCGTGCCCGATGGGGAGGGGAAGGAGAATAAGAAACGCGCCGGGCGCTACCTAAAATATCTCGAAGCCATCGGCGCCTGTTTCATGATTAGCGCGGTCGCCCGGATAGTTCAGCCGGGTTGTAAGCACGACCATATGGTGGTTTTGATCAGCCCACAGGGTCGCAACAAAAGCAAGGCGCTCGCGGCCTTTGTGCCCGACCCGAGTTGGTTCAGCGACGACGTTCCGAGCAATGTCAACGACAAAGACGCCAAGCTGGCCCTGGATGGAAAATGGCTCGTCGAATTGGCCGAATTGCCGCATTTGCGCAAGGAAGTCGACAAACTCAAGGCATTCCTATCACGCGCGACCGACCGGTATCGGGTGCCTTACGGGCGGCTTGTTCAAGATTGGGCGCGGCAGAATATCTTCATCGGTACAACCAATGAGTTAGAGCTTCCCGATCACACCGGCAACCGCCGGTTCTGGCCGATGCCGGTCGATGGCCTCGTTAAGGATGAGTTGATCGCGCGTGATCGTGACCAACTCTGGGCTGAAGCAGTCCATCGGTATCGCGCGGGCGAGCGTTGGTGGCTGTCCGCCGAGGTAGAGAAGATCGCGCGCGAGATTCAAAACGAATACGTCGAGCCCGATGTGCGGGACGAATCGATTCGGGATTGGATCGACACGGAGTTTAGGCCGGGCGAAGACATCAAGTTCACCGTTCGCCAGGTCCTGGAGGACGCGCTCGGCTTCGTCATCGATCCCAAGGATCGCCGGGGCGACAGCACCCGGCCGATCGCCACCGTCGCCGAGGAAAAGCGGGTGCAGCGCCGGTTACGGATCTTGGGATACCACCCGGAGCCGCATCAGACACGGCAGGACGGAAAACGCTACCGTTTCTGGGTGCCGGTCCCGATGGAGCCCGACGACAAGACGTGACTCCGTGCGCGTTCCACCGTTTTGCACGAGGTTTCAAAACTTCGTTTTTTACCGAGACGCACTGAGACAGGAGGGCCTGTCTCGGCGGCTCGGGGGGCCGGTGTCTCAGTACGTCTCGGTAAAAAACGAGGTTTTGAAACCCTGAAAAAAATGAAGGAACCATATGCCCGACCTACCAAGTGCCCCCAAAACGCCTATCGCCCCCAACAAGCCGAGCGACGAGGTCGCCGCGTATCTCGAAAAGCTCAAGGCCCAGCTTCCGGCCAATCACCCGGCGCAATCGGCGCTGACCACCGGCACCACCAACACCAACAGCTATGGCCCTCGGGGACGGTTGATCTTCGCCCTCGATGCCACCGCGTCACGGCAACCAACCTGGGACAGCGCCTGTCGCATCCAGGGCGAGATGTTCGAGGCGACCGCAGCGATTGGCGGGGTTGACGCTCAGCTGGCCTTTTATCGCGGATTCAACGAGTGCAAGAACTCGAAGTGGCTATCGACCGCGGCCGAGCTCCACCGCGTCATGAGCGGCGTGAGTTGCATCGGCGGCATGACCCAAATCGAACGCATTCTCGACCACGCCATCAACGAGACCCAGCGCGCCAAGGTCGCCGCCGTCATCTTTGTCGGCGATGCGATGGAAGAAAAGATCGATGTTCTGTGCGACCGCGCCAGTCAGCTCGGCGCGCTGAACACACCGGTCTTTGTCTTCCATGAGGGCGGCGAACCCCTCGCCGGATCGGCCTTCAAGCAGATCGCCACGCTGTCAAAGGGCCAGTATCTGCCCTTCGACCTCGCCAGCATCGACCGGCTGAAAACCCTGCTCGGGGCCATCGCGGTCTTCGCGACCGGCAACCGCGCGGCGCTCGCGGCCTACGGCTCGAAGAAAGGCGGCGAGGTGCTGCGCCTGACATCGCAGTTGCGCCTGACCGCGCCACCCAAACCCTGAATCAGGCCGGCATCAAAGACAGCGAGGAGGACAACCAGAATGAGCCTGCTACCCGGCGCATTGCGCGCCCCGGTCCGAATCGTCGTGCCAGGTGCCATCGTCCCGTGGAAGCGGGCGCAACGTCGCCGGCTCGGTAACGGCGGCGTGATCACTTACACCAATTCAAGCGTCGCGGCATATCACGGCGTGGTCCGGCTGGCCGCCGAACGGGCCATGAATGGCCGTGCGCCGATCGTCGGCGCCATCGAGATGTCGGTCGTCGCGGTCTTCGCGGTGCCAGCAAGCTGGTCAGCAAAACGGCGGGCATTCGCGCTTGCCGGCGAAATCGCGAAGGTGACGAAGCCGGACATCGAGAATTCGGTGAAGGGCGCCATGGATGCGCTGCAAACGGTCGCCTACGAAGACGACCGGCAGATCGTCACCCTCATGGCACGAAAGATCTACGGCGACACGCCGCGTCTCGAAATCGAGCTACGCCCGCTAGGCAACAACACAAGCGTGCGCGGTTAAGGAGCGAGCGACGAGAGACCGTTCCGTCACTACATCCACAGCAAGTACCACCAGGAGGAACACCCGATGCCCATTGAAAATCTTAACCCGCAAGAACCGTTGTGTTGCCCGCAATGCGGCGGGCGCGTCTACCTCGCCGAGCCTTATGTGTTCCACAACCCAAGCGGCAAAGGACTGCCCGGTTCGGAGCTTTTGCTAGGGTGCCAGCACTGCCGGCTGGCGTATTACGTCATCGTCAAGGTCGGGCGCCCCGACATGAGCGCCCCCGGCCTCTGCCGTCGATTGCCGATGCCGACTACGAGGGCCACCTCGGCGAATTCGAAGATCTTGGTCTCGCAACCGATGACGCCTTGGTGGAGATCGCCCAGGTGATGAGCGCGCTCGAAGAAACCGCTCAAGGCGCGTTGGGCATCCGCGACCTTATCAACAAGCGGCCGAAGAAAGGCGCCGCGCTGCGTGACTTTGACGAGTGGGTGGCCGAGGTGAACGGCGATCTACAAGAAGCTCTCTATGCGCTGCAAGACGCTTTCGAACGTCTCGAAGGTTGCAAGAGTTCGTCGATGACCTTGCCGACTCGGAGCTTGCTAGTGATTGAGACGACAGGCCGTAAACCAGACCGGCTCGAGCTGCCAAAACACCCGAGCCGATGATCTGCCGTGATTTTGAGCTGTCACCTTGGGAGCTAAAGCCGATGCGCGATATTTCGCCAAAAAGACGATCACGGCGCGGCAGCGCGCCGACGAATGGAGCTCGATCGGCATGCCGAAATCCGCGGCCGGACAGCGCGAAATCCCGATAGCGCCGGCCGTGCTCAACACGCTGAAGGAATGGCTAGCGTGCCCGCAGAGCGCGCTGGGGCTGGTCTTCCCCAATACGCGCGGCAAGGTGCAGCCGCTGCAGAACATCAGCCACCGGGTCTGGTAAGATAAGGAGCTATACCGCTCCGGTCTCTTAGAACCAGCGATCAGGTGAACCAGCCAAGCGCCGTCATCGGGCGGCAACGGTACCCGAACTACGTGCCCACCAGTAGCTGGATCATCGTCTCGTTGCCGCAATGATCGGCATCGTGGATGATCCTTACGGACTGCGGTCGCCACCTCGTTCGTGCTGCCGGGTGGCTCGGAGCCTCCTCCCTGCTGCATATCGCGCGAACCGTGGTGCGCCGGGCCGAATGCGAGATCACCAAGCTGGCATTCCAGGACGCCGGGTTCGATGACCTAAGCGATGACGAATGACACCTGGTGCCACGGGAGGAACTATCCGCGCTGCATATACACGCAGCACACCTCACGGCCACGCCTGATCCTTGCCTCGACGTCCCACCCCTGCGCACCCCCTTTTTGAGAGTCGAAGACGAACAGGGAAGTTCACGTGCTTGAAGAACATGGGCTAGCTGGTGATCGACAGCGGCCGCACAGGTACGTCCGAACAATCGCCGCGTCGAAATCTCTTGACCCAATGGTTCAAGGCGGCCACGCGGGCGTAATCCTGATCGCGCCATTTATGGGATTCAAGTAACCACGAGTCCTCAGCGGCCAGGTTGGGATTATTGCAAACGGCACTGCGATAAGCATCGGCCAGATCTCTCAATGTTGGCGTCAGATGTTTTACTTTCAATTTCCAAGCCGTTTTGGCAAGTGTAACTCCGATGCGGTAAAATGCTTCTTCCGGCGTGAGATCAGGAGTGATGTTCTGCTCAATCCACTGTTGGACCTCCTCCTCCTTCCTGGCATCACGCTTATCGCGCCGAACCATCGCTGCAACCTGGCGGCTCCTACGGGACTGGCGCTCGCGCACGTCGCGGTCGTGCTCAATCTCTATTCGCTTACGGGCTACGGGAAGCATTCGGCTAATCGTTGCTTCCGACACGGTGATGCCCCGTTCGGCCAAGGCCAGGGCAACGCGATGCCGCCCCCATAGATTAGGATAATCGCGGATCAGCTTTATGACGGTGTCGATCACCTCGCTTTCCCAGCGCGGCGCTTTCGGACCTCGCTTCTGCGGGCGCAGCGACGCCCGTGGTTTATCTGGGTCAAAAGCCTTGAGCCAACGGTACAAGGTAGGGCGACTGACGCCTGCGCGGCGCGCCGTCTCGGTGATTGACGCGCCGGCGTGTACCGCCTGGACCGCTGAATTGCGTTGTGCTAAATCTGGAGCAGAACGTACCATAATTATTCTTACAATATGCGGCGCGAAATATCAAGGGCGTCGACGTAAGTCGGCCCCCTGTACCCTTCACGGCGTTCGTAGGTCGGTCTGCATAATAGACTGACCGGACCGGGCCAGCCTGTCGGGAGCTACCCATTGCCCCCTGTGCACCGAGCACCTGGGGGGGACGCGTGCCCCGGCGGGTTGGCTGTGATGCAAGTCCGGTGGGGAGTCGCGCCCAGAGCGCCGGTACAGGGAATGACGCGCGTCGCGGTAGCCCGGCTGCGACCTCCTGGTTTCGACCGGCTTGTTCGGCTATCCAGGCCTCCCTGCGCCATGCGCTGGAAGTGATCGGCCGATAGGGCTGGTGCTGTCGTCCTGCTGATCGAAAACGTCGCTTCCTCGTGACTTTCGACAGAAGCAGCTTAAAACTTCGGCTATTGGCGCCGTAGGATTCAACTCGGTGTCCCAAAGACTGCGGGCGTGCACAATGCGATGGGTACTATTCGCCGCCTCTGCCGGGTTGGTTGCCGCCCTGGGGTTCGCTGGCGCGGTTAGCGGCGAGACCTCCCCCGAGCTACTCCGCGGACAGGCGGCCATGCTGATCGAGTTCTGCAGCGAATCTCTTGACGCAGGGAAACACCAAGGATGCTCTTGCCGCGGCAAAACAGGCCCGCGGCATCTTGCAAAACCTGGCAACTGCCAACCCGGACAGCACCGATTGTCAGTTCGATCTAGCCGTTGGCGACATCAAGATTGGCTACGTACTAGAGGCACAGGGCGATCTTGCCGGAGCGCTCAACGCATATCGCGAGAGCCAGGTCATCACCACAGCACTCACGCAGAAAGACCCCAACAGTACACTGAGGCAAAACGCCCTCGCGCTCAGCGACATGAGGATCGGTGACGTGCTCCGGAGCTATCGCCAAATCTTGGTGACGGCCTGAGGGTTCAGGCGGCGGCGGTTTGGGACTGAGAGGAGTGCTTCCGAACCGGGTATAACCAGCCGCCCTCTGCGCCCGGTTATGGGGGCCTTGGGCCGCTTGGGGGCCAGAGGCTCTATCTCAGGTTGGAAGTTCGCAGAGGGGCATGAATATCTGGACGGGAGGGCTTCAACGATGTCACAGGTGCCCACATCATTGCTCTTCACGATGCGCCTAGCACTTGGCCAGCGGCACACAGCGGCCACCCCCGTGGGCACACGTATCTACGTTCCGGTGACGGGTGGGACAATCCAGGGCGAACGCATCGCCGGTGTTGTCGAGGACGGCGGAAACGATTGGCTGCTCATAGGAGCTGACCGGGCCGTTCGGATTGATTGTCGCCTCGTGCTCCGAACCACTGACGATCATCGGATCGGCATGATGTATCGCGGATACCGCCACGGCCCCCCCCCACAGTAATGGAGCGGATCGATCGCGGCGAAGAAGTTGATGCAACAGAGTTTTATCACCGTACGGCCGTCTTCTTCGAGACCGCCTCCGAGAAATATGACTGGTTAAATCGCGTGGTCGCTCTGGGCGTTGCCCGGCGCGAAGCAGGTCGGGGCTATTACGATGTGTTCGAAGTCCTGTAGCCTTCCTTGTAAATATTTCGTCGGGGCACAGCCCCTCACGCTGCGACCCGGCCACCGGCAGGGTTATCCGCCCCCGGCTAACAGCATGCCTGCCTGCCCAAACTAATCCTCCGCTAGCAAAATCCGCCTATGCCGCCATTTCAGCCAGGATTTATGCCGATTTCGACAGCTTGCCGAGCAGGCAGCAGACGCTTGCGTCGCCAATGCCTATCCGGCGTGATCGGCGCCGGGTCACGGCGTCGAAAGCGGCATATCAGCAGCAGTCGAAAGCAGCTCGCTGACCAGCCACCCCAGGGCGCAATTATCCCACAGTCGACATCATTTTGAGCCCGGTCGGTCCCAAAACTTTTCTGATTTTCTGAGCGGAAGTGCCCTGCGTGTGTTCGATAAAATTTTAGGGAGGTTATGAATTTGTGAGCTGCTGGGGTTGTGGGGAGACAAAAATTCGCGCGCCGGCCAGGGGGGATCGGTTTGCCTATTAGGATGCCTCTGGCTGATCCGACGGCGGCCAGCGGCTGCCGGCCGAGGCGCCGCCTTCGGCAGCCCAGCCGAGACGCTGCCAAGGATGGGGAAAAGTATGGAACAGCGCTACCGGTCTTCTAGATATCGGCATAAACGCTAGCGCCTAGCGCTTACCGACGTAGACCGGTCTGCTGCGCCGGCTCTCAATGCACGCTGTCGTCCTGCTCGGTCGGCTCGTGGCCGATCGCCAGCGGCGCCGGCTCATGCTCCACTGTCTTAGCGTCGACGATCGCCATGATCTCGGCGAGATACTCGTCGGCATCGTCTATGTAACTGACTTCAATCTGCTTTTTGTCGATGAACATGCCCAAATGCTTGCCGATCAACTCGATCGACCTGGTGGCGGCGGCCCGGTCGCCGTGCCGCATCGCCTGGACGGCGTTGATCCGCAAGTTCCGCAGCACCCAATACTGATCGACGCCGGCTCGCTCGGCCGCTGTCAGGGACAAAAATTCGCGCGCTGGCCAGGGGGGATCGGTTTTGCCTATTGGTTCGCTCCAGCCTGATCGGCCGAGCCGCCCGACGCCGGCCGGCGCCGTTTAAACGGATCGACCAAGGCCATACCAGACCAAGGCCTGGTGATGTATCGAAGTTATCGGCGTATTATCAAGAATTTATTTCTTTGTCGATGTTCTGAGTCAGCGCCAGATCAGCAGTCTAGCCTGGCTCGGCCTCGATCGTCTTGATGCCGACGATCTCCATCAGCTGCTGCAAATATTCGTCGCTGTCGTCTATCATTTTGATTTCAATCGACTTTTTGTCGACGAACATGCCGAGATGCTTGCCGATCAGCTCCACCGCGCGGTTCGATGCGGCCCGGTCACCAGCGCGCGCCGCCAGCGTCGCGTAGGCGGGTTGGCGGCGTTGACTACCGGCGAATTGTTCGATGATCGGACAATTCCCAGCCTGCTTGCGCGGGCGGCGCCCATGCTTGCCGCTTGACTCCGGAGATGAACGTTTGCTGGAACCTTAGATGGGCCGCTCGGCGTGCTTAGAGTGGCCGCGCACAAGGGAGGAGAAGATGGCGGCCTCGCGCAGCGGACGATTTCGCGGCCATTCGCGCTCGGATGGAGGAACTCAAACGCGAGCGCGAGCAAGTGGAGCGCAAGGAGGACGTGGTGCGGCCTGACGAAAGGCGCTGGCAGGTTGCCGACGTGCTAAGGGCTAGGGCTTTGGCGCGCAGGAACTGGCCCGCCAACTGACGCGCTATGCCGACGCCGGAGCTTGACGACGCCGAACTTGCGGTGGTGATCGCCGCGCTCAAGGAGAAGCTCGACCGCGAATGGCGCTACCGGATGGCCCGCGCCTCGCGCCCCTTGTCTCAGCGCTCGCCAAGCTCGATCCGGCCTCGGTGCCCAAGCCTTCCCCGCCACGCGCGCCGCTGCCGCAGGCGTCTCACACACGCGGCCCCAGAGCACGGCGATAATGCCATGCCCGACGCTGGCGGGATCACCCTGGGTTACTGCCGCCGGCAGGGCCGGATCATGATCGAAATCGGCTGCCTCAAGTGCCCACGCTATAGCTGTCACCTCCTCGACAAGCTGATCGCCATGTGCGGCCCCTATTACAGTTTGGAGCAGCTAGAGGCATTCATATCGTGGGACTGCCCCAAGCGGCAGGCGGCGGCCATCGATGACCCATGTGGTGCACGCTGTCTGAACGGACCTCGACAATGAAGACCATGATCACGCTGGGCGACATGGCCGCGAAGGGCATGACCATGCTGGTGGTGGCGTGCCGCCGCTGCGACCGGCGCGGGCGGCTCTCTATCGCCCGGCTGATCGCCGAGCACGGCCGCGACGATTACGGCGACCTGCGGCGGCTGATCGCGCACGACTGCCCGAAGATGCAGAACCCGCCCGCCGACATCTACGACCGCTGCGGCGTCCACTTCCCCGAGCTTCCGCGCTGGTTCTAGCTGTCGATCGCCGCCCCTTGCCCCTTGCGACCGGGTCGGGTCCGGGGTACAGCGGGTGTGAGATCCGTCTTCGACAGTGCGAGCCGGCGGGCGGCTCGCAAGTCATTGATTTCGCATAAGCGCATCGGGAATTTGACATAAATGTAGTGCCACGATTTTGCCTGTTTGTTCCGATTCTTAAGGGCTTTCAATCGCGATATCATGGTGCTCTTCGTTTGGAGCCGCCATGTTCTTCCGACGCAAGCTCTCCGGCAAAACCGAATACCTCCAGATCGTCAAGAATGAGCGCGTCGACGGCAAGCCCCGGCAATCCGTGGTCGCCACCCTCGGCCGCGTCGACGACCTCGTGGCGAGCGGCGAAATCGACCGCCTGTTGCGCTCCGGCGCCCGCTTCGCCGCCACTGCGGTCGTGCTCACCGCCTTTGACAACGGCGATGCCACCAAGATCACCACCCGCCAGCTCGGCCCGGCACTCGCCTTCGAACGGCTGTGGCAAGAGACCGGCGGCAAGCGCGTGGTCAGTGAACTGGCGCAGAACCGCGACTTCGAGTTCGACCTCGAACGCGCCGTCTTCTTGAGCGTCCTGCATCGCCTGTTCGACCCCGGCTCCGACCGCGCCGCCGAGAAGTGGCGCCACGACATGGTCATCGCGGGCGTCCCCGAACTCGACCTCCATCACCTCTATCGCACGATGGGTTGGCTCGGCGAAGAACTCGCCGACCAGAGCGGGCGTGGCCTGGCGCCGCGAACCACCAAGGATCTCGTCGAGGAACGTCTGTTCGCCTTGCGCAACAACCTGTTCAGCGAGGTCAGCCTGGTCTTCCTCGATACCACCTCGCTCTACTTCGAAGGTCGCGGCGGGGAGAGCCTGGGCCAATACGGGCACTCCAAGGACCACCGCCCCGATCTGCGCCAGGTTGTTCTGGCCGTCGTCATCGATAGCAATGGCCGGCCGATCTGCTCCGACCTGTGGCCCGGCAACACCACCGACGTGACCACCCTGTTGCCGGTGATCGAACGGCTCAAGACCCGCTTCCTAATCGCCCGCATCGGTGTCGTCGCTGACCGCGGCATGATCAGCGCCGCCACCGTGGCCGAACTCGAAGCCCGCGGCATCGACTACATCCTCGGGGCGCGCGAGCGCGCCACCAAGGAGATCCGCGGCGTCATCGCCGACCCCACCCCCTGGGTGCCGTTGAGCATTCCCAAAGCGGCCGACCGTGGCACTACCGACCTGATGGTCAAGGAGGTCATCCGCTCCGGCACAGATGCCGCCGGCAAGCCGTGGCGCCGCCGCTACATTGTCTGCCGCAATGAGGCCGAGGCGCATAAGGATGCCGCCGAACGCGCCGCCATCGTTGCCGCTCTCACCGAGGCGCTTGCCCGCGGTGACAAAAGCCTGGTGGGCAACCGCGGCTATCGCCGCTTTCTCGGCCTCAAAGCCGGTCGTCGTTTCGAAATCGATCCGCGCCGCGTCGCCCT
This sequence comes from uncultured Alphaproteobacteria bacterium, assembly GCA_963778385.1. Lineage (GTDB taxonomy): Bacteria > Pseudomonadota > Alphaproteobacteria > ATCC43930 > CGMCC-115725 > DATARH01. The sequence goes on from CAVZUA010000005.1 coordinate 13,372, forward strand.
CGACGCTCTCTTCGACGGCATCTACGTGCTGCGCACCAACACCAAGCTTACCCCGCTCCAGGCCGTCCTGCGCTATCGCGAGCGCTGGATGGTCGAGGACATCTTCCGCACCGCAAAATCGCTGCTCGCCACCCGCCCGATCTTCCACAAATGCGACCACACCATCCGCGGTCACGTCTTCTGCTCCTTTCTCGCCCTGGTCCTGCGCAAGGAGCTGCAGGATCGCCTCCTCGCCGTCGGCCACGAGCTCGAATGGACCGACATCGTCCACGATCTCGAACGCCTGAGCGAAACTGAGATCGAGCAAGACGGAAAACGTTACCTGTTGCGCAACCCGCCGCCGCCCGCCGCCAGCGCCGTCTTCAAGACACTGGGCATCGCCCTGCCGCCGCTCGTCCGCAGCGCCCAACCCCCGCCACCGCGAACTCTGCGCAAACCCCAAAAACGCCGTCGAAAACCCCGCCGGCGTAGTGCCAACGTCGTTTCCGATTCCCCTAACCCGTTGATGTAGCCAAGCTATCAGAAGTTAGGTGTCGAAGTTCCATGAGACGGCTCACCCCCCAGCCGTTCGGCCGTATGCGCTGGTGCTGCGCCTTGTGCGGGGGGAAATCCATGGATGCGGCAGAACTCGTCGATCAGGTGGAGGCTGCGAACCAGCGCGCCGATCGGGCCGAGCAAGAGGCCGTCAGGCTGTGGGCGAAGCTGATCGAGCTGCGCGTCTCCGAGCGCGTCGCCGAACGTGCCGCCGCCGAGGTGGTCGAGCTACGCAAAGAGGCCGAGGCGGCCCGTGACGAGGCCGCTGGACCGCGCACCGAACTCGACGCCCGTCGGACCTGGGGGCTGCGCCGCCGGTTGCGCTGGGCGCTGGGGCGGCGGCTGTCCGTTTGTTGATCGAGCCCTTCGGTCGGCCGGCTCCAGGGTTCCTCCCGCCGCTGTTGTTACCCTTGCCGATGCCTCTCGATGGCGTTGCCATCCACGCCTCCTTTATCGATTGTTTACCGAAAAGGGCGCTCCGGGCGAGAGAGAAAGAGCTACCAGCCTTGCCGCATCCATTCATCGAGGTCGCGAGATGAAAGAACGCACTGAGTGTACTCCCAATCCAGTCCCTGATCGTCAGCAACATCCCGAAGGTAACGTAGCTCCATTGGAGGCTTTGTCCGCTCTACTCGTTGGGAAAAGTTTCTAACTGCCGCGCGATCGCGAAGCACGGCATCGATCCAATCGTCCTCGAAGCCGTCCGGTAGTTGTCCAAGTACGGAGAAGATGTCCCCAAAGCGTTCGGATAAGGCACGATAAACGTCGTCCTCGACGGTGCCGGCATAGCGTAGGCTTAGGATATGGATGTCGTCGCGAACCTGACCAATCCGTTGCACGCGTCCTTTGCGCTGCTCTAGTCGCGATGGATTCCAAGGTAGGTCGACATTGATCTGCGCACCGAGCCGCTGGAGATTCAGCCCTTCGCAGGCGGCATCAGTGGCGCAGACCAGGCGAATGTCACCGTCCTGGATAGACGCCTTGATCTGCTCTCGCCCGGCCGACCTGCGATCTGAAGCGCGTTGGACAAACGAGGCAGAACCGCCGGCGTAAAGAGCTACCGGCTCGTCGGGAAACACAGCGCAGAGAGCTTCGGCGACCCATTCGGCCGTCGCGCGATATTGGCTAAAAATAATCGCACCGTTGGCCTCCAACCAACCGCCGTCGCGAAGATAATGGAGAATAACTTCGACCTTGGGATCGATGTCCGAACGATCGACAACTGATGCCAGATTTCGTTCAACCTCCCGTAAAAGTTGGATTTCCCGTAGGCTAGGTGGCGCTAAGTCCTTCGGATCGCTCTCGTCACCTATCTCATCTTCGGGAATGCCAACCTCGTCGAGCCGACCGAGCAAATGCCGGGCAGTATCGAGACCGGCGCGCGCCGACGATCCGATCCGGCGGAGAAGAATTGTCTTGAGGAAGCCGGCGCCGGGTTGCCGTGCTGCATAAAGCCTGCTGAACTCTTCCGCTGCCTCGTAGGCGCTATTAAATGCAAGACCCATGACGAGGCCCTGTCCATCAAACAGGTTAGGTGGCAAGCCGTCAGAGGGACGGGGATGCGCAATTACACCGATGCGCTTGAGCAACCCTCGTTCCTCCAGCATTGGACGCGTCCTACGGACGATCCGGCGGACTATTGGGTTGTGCCGCTCGGCCAAGGCCGCAAATTCTTGCAGAAATTCGCCGCGAATGTCGGGCCGGAGGTCGTCATAGCGAGGGCCGACAACGTCGGTTGTTCCGAGAACCGCATCCGTGCGGATGTCACGGAACACACTGTTTTCAAAGCTGGGAGGCAGCGGATTTCGAAATAGTGCCCAGCGCCCTGTGTCGGCCTGTGGCCAAGGGCGTTCCCCCGTCAGAAAGCGGATGGACTCGTCTCGCGCCCATTCGCTCCCTTCCGAAAGCGATCCGAGAACCTGCGGTGCTCCTTGTCCGAGCGCCAGGAGCAGGTCCCATAGCTCCACAGCGTCAAGCTGGATCGGCGTTGCTGTACCAAGCAGGACGCTACCGGCGTTGCGGGCTACCTTGTGCAGGAAGCGAAGCAAGTTGTTTGGCGTGGCTGTCGTATTCCCCCCACGCGTCTCGCGCCCGGCTCGCGCCTTGTGCGCTTCGTCAAGCACGACAACGCCGAACGATTTTTTTGCTAGCGCGCCACGCTCGGCGGCATCGTCGCCGTTGACGATGAGCCCGGTCGACACGATCTCCCCAGAGGAATGCGCAAATTACTTCCGCGCCGCCGGCTATGCCAACTCATTCTGAAAATGCTCAGGTCCTCATCTAGGCGGTGCTTGGGTGATGGTGTCGTCACCCTCAGGCTGGCAATGAACGCGACAAAACGCCTCGATTGCCCTTGTAGATTTTCCCGCACCACTGCGTTAACTTCGAAAGCGCATCAAGAGTGGGGCTGACGCCCTCGCCAACCTGCCTTCCCGGGCAAGGTGGTTCCCGAAAGGGGATGCGGCCATTCGGCAACGAAACGGGTCGCGCGAATTGTCAGCCCTCCTCGGGGAACCGATGGAGGGTTTCGTGTTTTATCGATCAAAGCCTTTCGCGAACGCCTACTTGGCGACTGCATATATCGTCCAGATAGACGGCAAAGATCTCGTGCTCCGCCCGAACGAACGGTCGCCAGTGGTTGACCGGGCTCTGTCTCGCTTCAAAGTGCGCGGCGCGGCATTCATCACGGCATTCAACCCGTCTAGCCGGATACGTGGGAAGTCCGCCAACCTGGCGGCGCACGCCGCGTTAGTGGCGTCAGTTCGGCGCCGGGGGAAGCGTTTCATCGAAGGCGAAGGACGAGGTCACGACAAACAATGGCCTGCTGAAAAAAGTGTCCTGGTCTTTGGCGTGACGCGCACCACAGCCGCCGCTCTTGGACGACAATTCAGACAGAATGCTATCGTCTATGCTTCGTTCCATCGACCAGCCGAGTTGGTTCACTTGGCCTGACCAGCTGCCGTCGGGGGATTTGAGTCCAGCTTGCCGTCCCCGGCACCGCGCCAAAACGGCTAAAGAGGAGGGTCGCGCGAATTGTCAGCCCTCCTCGAGGAACCGATGGAGAGTTTTATGACTTCGGATCTGCGCGATTTCGCTGCGTTATTTCAGATTGGGCAAGCCGATGGATTTACTGATGCTCAGATGAACCCCGACAGATGACCACACCGAACAAGCATAGCGAGCGAGGCGAACGCCTCCGCCAACCTGCCCGCCCGGGCAAGGTGGTTCCGCCCCACGGCGGCATGCGGCCCTTGAAGGCAACCAAGCGGGTCAAGGCATGGGAATGCGCGAGCCTCCTCCGACACGCCAAGGAGGCAATCCATGCCGAGAGCCCGAACGAGCCAAAGCCAAACCTGAGCCCGCCCGGTCCGAGGAGACTGGTTCCGCCAAGCACAACGGTCCCTTCGGGGCACTTGGGCTGCAGGGGCTCGACGCCCTCGCGCCGGTACTGGTGGCTGCGCTGGCGACGGAAGAGCCGCTTCTCCTCATCGGTCCGCACGGCACCGCGAAAACACTGTTGCTGACCCGGGTTGCCACGGCGCTCGGGCTGACCACCCGGCACTACAATGCGAGCCTCCTCAATTTCGACGATCTCGTGGGCTTCCCGCTGCCGGGGAAGAACGGGGAACTCGAGTATGTGAAGACCCCGGCGGCGATCTGGGGGGCGGGCGCCGTCATCTTCGACGAGATCAGCCGCTGCCGGCCGGACATCCAGAACAAGCTGTTCCCGATCATTCACGAGCGCCGGGTGCAGGGCCTGCCGCTCGAAGGACTCCGCTATCGTTGGGCGGCGATGAACCCGCCGTCAAATGACGACGACGATCACGGCTATCTCGGTTCGGAGCCCCTCGACACCGCGCTGGCGGACCGTTTTGCCCTCATCGTCGAGATGCCGGGTTGGACCTCGCTGAGCGAAGCCGAGCAGATCGCCGTCATCCAGGCGGAAGACGCGCCGGTCGATCCCGAGGCTGCTCAAGCCCTTTGCCGGATTATCGCGTGCACGCGGGCTACCCTGCCTCACGTCAAGATCGCGCTGGCGGAGGGGGCGGCATCGTATGTCCGCATGCTCGTGGCTCTGCTCGGACAGGCCCAATTCGCCCTGAGCCCGAGGCGGGCCGGCATGCTTTATCGCTCCGTTCTTGCGGTCCACGCCGCGTCGATGGCCCTCGATCCGTCGTCGCCGCCAGCCGACGCGGCGCTGCTCGCGGTGCGCAGCGGTCTGCCACAGCGCGCCCAGGGGATCCCGATCCCGGAAGTGAAGATCCTCGCCGCGCACCGGGAGGCGTGGCGCCTTGCCAATATCCGGGCGGGCGACCCGCTCCGCGCCATACTGACGACCGTGGATCCCGTCGACCGAATTCGATTGGCGGTCGCGGTGCCGGACCTCCGCAGTGGCGAGTTCTCGACGATCGTGGCTGACGGGACCGCGGTGATGTCGCCGGGCGTCCGCGATGCGGTCGTCGTCCATCTCTTCGAAAGCGCGGCCGTCGGGCGTCTGAACGCTGCCGTCGCCGAGCAGCTGGGCGAAATCTACCGTGACATCGTCGCGCCGGTTCAGTTTTCGGAGGCGATCTACGCTTCCAATCCGAGGTTCCGGACCTGGGAGCGCATCAAGAACCTGCTGTCCCGGCTCGATCCCAACGAGCCGCGCGCCAACCTGCAGGCAAATGCGCTCGCCGCCGCCTTCGCTCGCAAAGAGCTGGCAACGCCGGAAGATGCCGAGAGTGCATTCCGGGCCTTCATCGCAACCGACGTCCGGCTGCGGGGCACGGCGGCATGACGGAACATGGCGGGCTTCTTCACAACATGTCGGCGCCACCCAAGACCGTCGTCAAGTACGATGGTCTTAGAGGCATCGGCATTGCCGGGAGTGGGGCCTTTTCGCCGGGGTCGCACTCGCTGCCGCTCCCCGGGGTGGCGGTCCGCTTCTTCCTGCCGGAAGGTCTGGCAAAGGCATCGGCGCCCCGGATTCTCTTGCAGCTGGGCCGGGATGCAGGGAGCAGGCCCGAGAAGACGCTGGCACGTCTGATCGATGAACGTGCCGCGGCCCTTCCGCTGCCCGACGGTTGCGCCGCGATACCGCCAAGGGTCGAGCATCGCATGCTCTGGTGGGACCCGCTCTCGGCGCTCGCGGTCCTGGCCAAGTGCTCTGCCCATGTCTGGCTCCGCGCCAAGACCCCGTCACTGGCCGCGGCAATCGCCCGGCGCGAGGTATCGCTGCTGATCCCACCCGCTTTCGCCGCACGACTTCCCAAGGAGATCCAATGACCTTCGCCTCGGATACCGTTCCTCGCGCCGGGGCCGCTCTCGCCGATCGGGTTCTCGATTGCTTCCCGAGCGGCGCCTACGCCCTCTCGGGCCTGCTGCGCCTCATGGACATCGTTGAGGATGGGTCCGTGCCGACCGCCGCCGTCGAATGCCGGGTCCAGCCGCGGCTTCGGATCAATCCCGGCTTCGTCGCGGCGCACGCCGCCACGCCCGAACGGCTGCTCATGCTGGTGATGCACGAGCTTCACCATGTGCTGCTGGGCCACACCACGCTGTTTCCGACCCCGACGCCAGCCCACAACTTCGTCTTCGACGCCGTGATCAACGGCGTCATCTCCCGGATGTTTCCGGCGCCCGAGTACACGTCGCTGCTGACCGGCTACTACGACGCGAAGAGCTTCCCCAAATGCCTGCTGCGGCCGCCGCCCGGCTGGCCGGGTCGCCCACAAATCGCCGGCGGCATCCTCACCCTGGAGGAGCCGTTACGTTCCCGGGCCCGGGATATCCACGCGGCGCTTTATTCGGAGGCTGGCGCTTCCTATCGGGAAGTCTTCGAACTTCTGCCCAAGCTTCTCGGCAAGGACGCGATTGGCGACATCCCGCTGCTCGGTGGCCACGCCGAAGACGGCGCCGCCAAGGGGGGCCTCGAGAAACGCTCCCCGGTCCTCTTCGACATCGTTCGAAGTGTTGTCGAACAATGGCCTCAGCCACCGCATCCGATCCGTGGCCGCTCGCTCGCGAGCATTCTGGAGACCGACACGGTTCAACCGAAGAGGCCGGCTTCAGCCCGCGCGACGCTCCGGTCGCTGATGCGCAAGGTAGCAAGCTGTGGTCCCTCTGGCCGCGTGCGGCAACCGGCTGTCGATACGCCACTCGCCCCGGTTCCGATCCCGACCCTCGACCGGCGGACCTCAGTCCTACGAGCCCTCGGGTACGAGCCACTTCTCCATGCCGGGCCTGTGCCGTGGCGCCGCCAGGTTCCGGCCGGCGAGCGTGTCCACGTCTATCTCGACGTGTCCGGCAGCATGGACGGCGTCAAGAACGCCCTCTACGGGGCGATCCTCGACTCCCAGGCATACGTTCACCCGACCGTGCACTTGTTTTCCACCGAGGTCGCGGACATCAGCTTGAGCGAGCTTCGCGCCGGAATCTGCAAATCGACGGGCGGGACAAGCATCGTCTGTGTCGCCGCCCACATGGAGGCCAATCGTGTCCGCCGCGGCTTGATCGTGACCGACGGTTGGGTCGGCAAGCCCCACGGGCATCACCTGCAAATTCTCTCGTCCGCGAAACTTGCCGTCGCCTTCCTGGGATCTTCAACGAACACGCAGGATTTGGCCGCGGTTGCCGATTTCACCGCGCCCCTGACGATCGGAGTTTGATCATGTCTCGCATCCGACCCGCCGAGTACGTGTTTCCCGGTCACCCGGATAAGCTCTGCGATGCCATTGCCGACGCCCTCGTGGCCGAAGCGATCCGCCGGGAGCCGCGCGCCCTCGTTGGCGTCGAAGTTGCCGTCCACCGTGAACAAGGCCGTCATCACCGGACGCATCGCCTGCCGCGGCGCGCACGACATCGATGTCGACTGGCGTCGTGCGCGACATCTACCGTTCCGCGGGATACGGCGAGGGATGGTATCCAGCGCCCGAGGAAATCAGGGTCGACAATCAGCTGTGCCTCGGTCCCCTCGAGGAGGGCGAGAGCGAGTTCCGCGAGCTGTCCGACGATCAGGCGATCTGCATCGGCTACGCGATCAACCTTCCACAGACGAACTATCTGCCGATTGAGCATTGGGTCGCCCGGACACTGGCCCAACGCCTTCATCGCCTGAGGACAGAGCGAGCCGATCTTGCTCTGGGTCCGGACGGCAAGGTCATCGTCTTTATGCGGGAGGAAGACGCCGCCTGGTCGCTCGACAGCTTCAGCTGCTCTCTCCAACAGCGCGAACGAGCCGACGACATCGCATTGCACCGGGCAGTGCGCCTGGCGGTCGAGGAGGCAATGAGCGGGCTCGCGGCTAGTCTTCCGGGGTTGTCGTCCGAGTTGCCGGAAACATTGACCGTCAATGGCGCCGGCGCCTTCGAGGTCGGCGGGCCCGAAGGAGACAATGGGCTCTCCGGTAAGAAGCTCGTCGTTGACGCTTATGGGCCGCGTGTGGCGATCGGCGGCGGCGCCTGGTCGGGCAAGGATTTCTTCAAGGCCGATCGAGCCGGCGGACTTCATGCACGTCGCCTTGCCAAGTTGGCGGTGAGGCTCGGTTTGGCCGAGGAAGCCCGGGTCACTCTCGGCTGGTTCCCGGGAGATCGCGCCGCTCGCGTGCTTCGGATACGGACCGAGAAAGGCGAACTTGGGAACTCCGGCGCATTAACGGAAATGGTTGATCTGAGCCTCGCCTGCAGCGGCGAGCGGTTCAGCCTTCCCGACGCCCTCACCGAATTATCGCGGTGGGGACATTTTGCGTGACCGCTCCCTGCCGTGGGAGAAGTTCGATCCACTCTAGTGCGCCGACGCAATCATATGCCGCGGCGCTTGGCGTGGTGTAGCGCCCCGTCGTCCGGAACCGCCGCATCCGCAAGGCCGAAGGCCTCCGGCGTCTGGCTCAGCCAGGTGGCGAGCACGTGGGCCTTCTTTTTTTACGGTCAATTTCCTTCCGAAACGATCTGAGTGGCATAGCCCCAGCCTAGAGAGATCAGCCCATTTTCCATCGGCGAGATCGCGAGCATGTCTCGGTTCAATTCGTCGGTCTCCTCGCCGGGATAGGCCTGTGCGAACCAAGCGACAATCTTGTCGCGCGTTTCCGGCGTGACTGCGACGTTATCAAACCCGTTCCAGGTCGAGCCGTGCGCGAAGCCTTCGAACTCGCGGCTGTCGTCAAAGGTGAACCTGCAAGGCTTCATTTCGCTCATTTGCTTTCCTCTGCATGCGCGCGTGGACAACCGCGGCTGCCGCAACTCCGCGCTCCCTATTTGCCCCGACTATTTTGCCGTTGCCGCCGGGCACCTCCTTCAGGTGGCTGAAGGGTGGGAGGGCGCACGCCGAGCACGGGCTGCCGCGAGTACGGCGCGCGGCAGCGCGGCGGAAGTCGTCCCTGCTCATCCGGGAGCAGCACCTGTTGAACGCTGTATCCCTCCTCACCATACATGGCCGACGCGACGAGCATGTAGTGCAGCCTGGCCTTAGGATCTGTCGCGTCTATCAGGGCCACCGGGACATCGCCGCCGATGTTGACCCGCGATCCGGCCGGCAGCGCCTCGGGCATCAGCTCGTCTAGCGCATTTAGAATGTCAGTACCAGACGCCGGCGACAGCGGCGCTACGATAAGGAACTCAGGCAGCCCCCGGTCGGCTCGGCCCACGGTGTAATAGAAGGGGGCATCGCCGTCCGCCACTCCGACCACCGACTGGCCGGTCTTTGCTATGTCGGCACGCACGCTCGCGAGGACGCTTCGTCTCGTCTCGCCGCCATCAGTCCAGGTCATTGCTGCAGCCCCGCTGCGCATCCCATTCGCATTCAAAATCGGTCGAACCACGTATAGTCGAAGGCTCTCACACCGGGAAGATGGGGCTTGTGGCGGCCCCTGCCTGATAATTCCGGCCAATAACCTGATAATTCCGGCCAATAAATTAAATCGTGGGATCACTGGCGCGCGGCGCCGACACGACCTCTGAGCGGGCCTCCGAAACGAGACAGTTTGTTAAGGTGGACCGCGCCTCGCGGAAAGTCCAAATCGTTGATGCGCTGAAATACGCGTCACCCGCGCCGCGACCTCCAACCCGTCCGTCACCGTCCAACACCTCGGCGCCTCGAAGTCGCGTCTGGCGGCCACGACCACGCCAATCGAGGAGACGGGGCTCTGGGAATTCGCAAGCGAGCGCGATGCCACCCAATCGTACCGTGTCACTTACGGTCGGGCGGGCCACCTTGAATGCACCTGCAAGGGGTTCGAGTTCCGTGGAAACTGCAAGCATGTGCGCGAGGTCAGGAGCAAATCTGCGGCGTGATGGCCCGTCGACGGCCAGCTGATCATATGCGCTTCCGGGAAACTCGCGGCTCAACTGGCCAAACTTCGAGCGGGTAGCTATCTAGCTACAGCGGATGGCGACTGACGAGGCTTTACTTTTACTTGCTCGCGAGGGCCTGACCGAACATGGGCGATACCGCTGCGGCGTCGTAGGGTAATTCAAAAAGCGTCTCCGCGTCCCAGCAACTCTTCCCCTCTGCGGAGAGGAAATCGCCATCATAGACATGCAGCGCGTATGAGAGCTTGTTCAATGGGTTGGTGACGGAATGAATGATGTCACGACCCAGTACAGTAACTTCACCGTGGCGAAGCGAGGCTGCACCTGCCGCCTCCACTCGCCCCTTTGCGTCCTCGGGCAGCCGTCGCCAGTAAATGTTGTCTTCGCCGCCACCATACATACCGATGATGGCGCGGTGATGGTGGTTGTGCGGCAGGGTCCATTGGCGGGAGCCCCATACGACGTTGAGGATGGTCAGGTCGGGGGCACGTACTAAAATGTCGGCGAATGCACTCGTTTGTTCGCCAAGCGCGGCGATGATTTCGCCCGGTTCGGAGACCGCACGGCCAACGACCTCGCGAATGGCATCACTTCCGCGTTCCGCAAGAGCGGCACGACAATCGGCAGCGAAGCGTTCGATATCGAACATTAATATTCTCCCCTTTCTTTGCTTAGGCACCGACGACGGCCGGGTTACCGCCAATTAGCTGGCCTCGCCGGTGCGAGCGGCGGCACTGAAAGCGCGTATCTGGCTGGCGGCGTTCTTCAACTCATCGTCGCGCAGCTTCGATGCCACGTCGTCCTCTTCGGCGAGGGCGAGAAGTCCCCGGAACCGAAGCGGCTTTTCAAAGAATGCCATGGTGGCATCGAGCGGGCTCCATCCCTCTGCGACCGGAAGTGGGATCTGTTCAGCGAGACCCGGGCGGATGTGGTAGTGGGCGCCCATACTGAATGGGTCGAAACGCAGCGCCTGCTCCCGCTTGCCGGCCACGGCAACCACGATAGAGGGCCGTTCGATCTGGTCCGGCTCCCTGCCACCGGGCTGTCGGTTGGGATGGAACAGTACTTCCAGGTATGGCCCGGCATCGATGTGGTGCCAGCCTGTCCGGTCCTCGGGCATCGTCTGCTGAGAGCGGTATCCCTGCATCACGCACTCCCTTTTAAATCCAATTTGGAACGGGGCGCTCCCTCCTCCTAGCGGGTTGGAAAGAGGATGTCGAGGTCGAGGGCCGATTGGCCGGCCGCGAGCAGGTCTCGGATACTGGACCGATCAGCGTTTTATGTGGCTGTTATCGAGCCGTTTTGACGGATTGGTTAGCGGCTTGGCTCGACGAAAGCCGCGAGTTTTGCGAGTGCCATCCAGGAGCCGGCCTCATTGTCGGCGGTCGAAACGCCGCGTGGTGCTTCGATGGGGCCGAACAAGCCAAAGAGCTCTGGGCTGATCGAATTTTTGAGCTTCCGCGCGGCCCCTGGCCTAGGATCCCGCCTCGACACTTACTTATTCGACCCGTGGGGATGACGATGGCGACCGCTGCGATCTGGCCCGCGCTCGATTATAGCCGGGTGCCGTATGGGCTCTATCACGATCCCGAGCTCTATCTGCAGGAGCAAGACCGCATTTTTCGCGGCAAGACGTGGAGCTTTCTCGCGCTCGATGTCGAAGTCCCGAACCCAGGCGATTTTCGCGCCACCTATCTTGGCGAGACCCCGGTGGTCATCAATCGCGACAATGACGGTGCGGTTCACGCCTTCGTCAATCGCTGCGCCCATCGTGGCGCGCTGGTCCGGCGCGAGTTGTCTGGCAACGCCAAGAACCACACCTGCATCTACCACCAATGGTGCTACGGCCTTGATGGCGGGTTGACCGCCATCCCGTTCCGCCGCGGCATTCGAGGCCAGGGTGGGATGGGACCGGGTTTCGACATGGCCGCGCACGGATTGCGGCCACTTAAATTGGGCGCGGTAAATGGGGCGTGGTTCGGCACCCTGGCCGAGGACGGCGAGACCCTCGAAGATTATCTCGGGCCCGCCGTATTGAGCCAGCTGCATCGTTTTTTCGACAAGAAAATGAAGGTCCTCGGCTACAACCGACAGCGTATTCGCGGCAATTGGAAGATCTACGCGGAGAACACCCGCGACAATTATCATGCCAGCCTCCTGCATGAGTTCCTCGTGACCTTCGGCCTCGACCGCTCGACCCAGGTAGGCGGGGTGAAGATGGATGCGCGCCATCGGCACAGCTTTACCTGGGCCGAGGCCGGGAGCGACAGCGAAGAGGTAGTGCGCCAAGCCTATGGCGATGCGCATATCCGCAACAACTACCTGTCGCTGCAGGAGCCGGCGCTGGTCAAATTCCACCCCGAGCACGGCGACCGCCTCAACATTGCGATCAGCACGGTGTTTCCGGCCTCGGTCTTTGTCCAGATCAGCAACAGCATGGCGGTGCGCCAAGTCAGGCCGCGCGGCGTCGACGAGGTCGAGATTTTTCAGACCATGCTTGGCTACGAGGACGATCCCCCAGAGATGACGCTGCACCGGCTGCGCCAAGCCAATCTGGTCGGCCCGGCGGGGCTTGTCTCAATGGAGGACGGCGAGGCGATCGAAATCGCCCATCGTGCTTCCCGACCTGACCGCGATTTCGCTTCGACCGTGATAGAACTGGGTGGCGGCGGGGAGATTTCGGACCGCGACTATCGCGTCCATGACGTGCCGCTTCGCGGGTTTTGGTCGTATTACGCCGAACTATTGGGGATCGAGCCAGACGGTGCGGTACGATGACCGGCACTGATCGGTTGGCGCTCTATGATCTCTATGCTGCCTATGGCGCGCTCATCGACGCTGCCGAGTGGGATGCCTGGCTCGGCCTATTCGCCGCGGCATGCCAGTATCAGATTATTCCGCGAGAAAATGCCGAATTGGGCCTGCCGGCGGGGCTGATCTTCTGCGACAGCCGTGCCGTGCTCGAAGATCGCATCATGGCCCTGCGTGAAGCTAACAAATACAACATCCACTGGGACCGCCATCTGATCGGACTTCCCCGGATGCTTAGGGACGCTGGCGCCGAACTTTCGGTAGAGGCGCCGTTTGCGGTGTACCAGAGCGACCAGGAGGGCAGCAGCCGGCTGTTTGCCACCGGGCTCTATCGTGATCGGGTCGTTAGCGAGAGCAGTAGGCTGAAATTCCGCGATAAGACGGTATTGCTGGATACGTTCGCGGTCCCGAGCCTATTGGCGACACCGCTGTAAGTGGCAGCCGCGGAGATCGATTGGGTGGTTGTCGGCTCCGGTGACCGTGCGTTGGAGAGCCTCCTAGATGAGCAAGGATCTCTGGTCCTACGGCGTCGAGGCCAACCAGCGAGAGCTCTGCTCTGCTGCGTTTGAGTCCTTTTCTGCAGCAGGAATGTGATCGCCCAGACATCCGACGTCCGCGTGGTCGAGTACACGCTGAACCCCGGCGACAGTCATCGGTTGGCTCCAATTGTTGCGGCGTTAAAGGAGTTGCGGCCGCGCGCGCCACAGCAATCATCGAGTGAAGATGATGACCGATGATCCGGCCTCGGCTCTCGCTCGGCACGTCTGCAGCACGGGCTATGCGGATTTGCCGGCGAGCGCCGTCGAGTCCGCCCGCCGTGACCTCCTCGACACATTTGGCTGCATGCTCGGCGGCAGCGGTTCGCCCGGGATCGGCGAACTCTTCGCGGTGATTTCGCGATGGGGTGGGTTGGCGGAAAGCCGCGTGTTACTGCGCGGCGTCAGCCTGCCGAGCCCACAGGCCGCGCTGCTGAATGCCAGCATGGGGCACGCACTGGATTTCGACGACACTCTCGACACTGGCGGCTCGATCCACCCTGGCGTCTCGGTATTGGGCGCGGTGCTGGCCGTCAGCGACAGCCTCGGCAACGTCACCGGCAAGGAGCTGCTATTGGCCGTGGCGCTGGGTCTGGACGTATCGTGCCGCGTCGCGCTCGCCAGCTCGGTGGACCGCGGCTGGCACCGCACGGCGGCCATGGGCGTCTTCGGGGCAGCGGCGGCAGCGGGCAAATTGTTGCGCCTGACACCGGAACAGATGCTGGCCGCATTCGGTGTTGCCTACAGCCAGGCGGCCGGCAACCGTCAATGCATCTTAGACGGCGCGCTGAGCAAGCGAATGCAGGCCGGTCAGGCGGCCAGCGCCGGCGTTTTCTCGGCGGTCCTGGCGCAGACTGGGTTTACCGGCGCGCACAACATCTTTGAAGGCCGTTTTGGTTTCTTCGAATTGTACCAGCCGAACGGAGCCGACCCCTCGGCGCTGCTGCGCGATCTGGGAACGGCGTTCCGCGGCGAGGCGCTGAGCTACAAGCCCTATCCTTGCGGCCGGCCGCTGCACGCAGCAATTGACGCCGCACTGGCGGCGCGGGCGCAGCTCCAGATCACGCGAGCTGATGACATCGCGGCCGTGACGATCGAGGCTGACCCTGCGGGGCATGCCGATCAGTTCGAGCATGGGCCGGCCAAGCACCGGCCCACTCAGGTCGTCGAGGCGCAGTTTGCCGAGCCATTTCTCGTCGCCACCGCCTTGGTTCACGGCAGGGTCGGCATCGCCGAGGTGGATGGGCTCGGTGATCCGGCGGTGCTGGCGCTGTCAGACCGGATCGAGGGGGTGGCGTGCGAGGGTCGCAAGAAGGGGTCGTTGAGCATTACAGTGAGCAGAACCGACGGTCGCGCCATCACCATCGAGGCCACCGATCCAATTGGCTCGCCACAAAAACCGCTGACCGATGCTCAATTCGAGGCAAAATTTCGTGACTGCGCCCGTAACGCTGTTCAGCCGCTATCCGACGCCAGCATCGACACCGCGCTGGCGGGGATCGCTCGGCTGGAAGCGCTGACCGACGCCCGTGAGCTAATGGCGGCGTTTGCCGGGTAACGCGTTTCCTGCTTACCATCGACACTCAGCTACCTATTGAGGTCTTATCTTCCTGAAAACACGGTGATTTTCAGGATCAATTCGATGCCTCGCAACCGCGTACAACACCAAAAGGGCCTCTCGGATGATGCGTTCGAAGAGCGCTATCCGGATGAGGCAGCGTGCCGGAAGGCGTGGTTCGCCTGGCGCTGGCCTGAGGGCTTCAAGTGTCCGCGGTGCGCGGCCTCAGAGTATTCCGAGATCAGTGACCGTCAACTGCTGCAATGCCGGCGCTGCCGCTATCAGACATCGCTGATTGCCGGCACCATCCTGCAGGGCACCAAGCTGCCGATGCGGGTTTGGTTCCGCGCCATGCACCTGCTAGCCCAAGGCAAGAAAGGCCTGTCCAACATTGAACTCGGCCGCCGGCTCGGCATCTCGACCAACGCCGCCTGGCGGGTTCAGCACAAGCTGATGCAGGCGATGATCGAGCGTGATCGCCGCTACAAGCTGGGCGCTGCCGGCCCGCGCATCGAGATCGACGACGCCTATATCGGCGGCGAGCGCACCGGTGAGGGCGCCGGGCGCGGTCGACGCGGCCACACGCCCTTCATCATGGCAGTCGAGACGTCCGCCGACGGTCGACCCTTATACGCCCGCCTCCAAGTGGTGCGCGGCTTCCAGGCCGGCGAAACCAAGCGGCTGTGCGCCAATGTCCAGGTCGGAACGACCGTCGTCAGCGATGGCGGTCAGTGGTTTCGCTGCATTGGCGAACAACCTGGCATCGTTCACGAGCGTCACGTCACCGGCTCCGATCGCGCCGCTGCGCGCCATCCGGCTTTCCGCTGGGCAAACACCATGCTGGCCAATGTCAAAAACAGCCTTCTGGCGACGCACCGTGTCGTTGGCGCCAAACATCTGCCGCGCTACCTCGGCGCCTTCGCTTGGCGCTTCAACCGCCGCTTCGTGCTGAAAACAATCCACGAGCGCCTTGCCATCGCCGCAACGACGACCCCGCCCATGCCCTACCGCCTTCTGATATTGGCTGAGGCTCGATGGTAAGCGGGACGCGTTTTAATTTGCCGCGCTGTAACTCTTGTCCCAGCTCGTCTCCTTGCCGATTTTGGCTGCTGCCCTAACGTCGGCAGATCGGTGAATTCTGCGCGGGTCGCTGCGATCAGAAGCCGACATTGGCTTCGGGTGGCAGATGCACGAACAACACGCGGGCCGGGCCGTCGATCGTGCGCGTGCGATGGCCGCGGCTGCCGACATCGTCAGCGAGAAACACCTCGCCGCTGCCGCACCGGCGCTTCTTGCCGTCGCTGGTTTCAACCTCGAGAGTGCCGGAAAGCACGAACAGAAGCTGACGCCGCGAGGCTGGGTGCCAATCCTGATAGAGGCCCTCGGGCATTTCCGTCACCATCGTGCTCTGCGCCGCCAGTATCGCGGAGCGGTGGACGGTGTTGCCGAAAGCGTCGGTCGACGCCTTGTCGATCGGGATATCGACCTCGACAAATTGTGACCCTCCATCGGGCGCAGAAGCAAAGCGGACGATTTTCATTATGGCTCTCCGAATAGCGCGCCGTCCGGGACTGGTGTAGCTATCAGGCCGGGGTTCCGGCGTTCCGATAGGCTGTGCCACCGAGAAGGAAGGAGTCGAGATGAAACTTGGCGTCGCATTGCCTTTGATCGATGTCGCGGTGGGCAGCGACCCGGGAGCCATCCGCGAATTCGCTCAGACGGCCGAGGAGAT
>CAVZUA010000006.1:0-471954 GCA_963778385.1 uncultured Alphaproteobacteria bacterium
GCCGCACAAGGTTACGACGGTGGGGCTGCTCGACGAGGTGAGCCTCGCCGTCCGGATTGCGGGGTCCTGCAACGCCATTTTGCGGCGCCCGGACCGGTCGCTCTACGGCGATTTGTTTGATGGCATCGGCTTTACCCGCGGCGCGAAGCGCAAGGGTTTCGACTTCGCCGGCGCGGATTGCCTGATCGTCGGCTCCGGCGGGGTCGGCTCGGCGATCGCCGCGGCGATCGCCGCCGAGGGACCGCGTTTGATCGCTTTGCACGACACCCGCCTGGCAGCGGCCGAAGGGTTAGCGATGCGGCTTCGCGCGCATTATCCGGCGCTACGGGTCGAGCTGCGAGACAATGATCCAGCCGGATACGATCTCGTCGTCAACGCGACGCCGCTCGGCATGGAGGAAGGCGACAAGCTGCCATTCGATCCGGATCGCCTCGACCCGAGTGCGTTTGTCGGCGAGGTGGTGCTCAAGGGCGAGACGCCGCTGGTACAGGCCGTGGGTCGACGCGGCTGCCGCTACCTGCTCGGCACCGACATGCTGTTCGAGCAGATCCCGGCCTATCTCGAATTTTTCGGCTACGGCTCCGCGACGCCCGACGAATTGCGCGAGGTCGCGCGGATTTCGTACTAGGCCGCGTGGCGGACGCCGCGGCGCCAGCGCTCGACGGTGAGCTCGACATCGGTACGGTCATCGACATCGCGCGACCAGGCGGTGGTGAACGAGGCGGTGGCGCTTCGCGGCCGCAGATGGTCGGGCAGCGGCGAAAAGCAGATGCGCATCGGCATCGAGACGCCTTCGCCGACGACAATCGCTTCGCCATTACGCAGCGCCGGGAGGAACTTCATCAGCCCGTGCGAGGCCTCGGGCAGCGCGCCGCGCACGATGTCCTGGTCTTCCTGGCTGGTCATGCGCAGCGCGAAGAGCGTGTTGCACTCGGACAGGAGGCTCGGCGCCAAGTCGGACGGGCGCTGGCTGACGACGCAGAGGGACACGCCGTATTTGCGGCCTTCCTTGGCGATCCGCGACAGCGCGCGCTTGACCGGTTCGAATCCGGCATCCTTGTCGCGCGGTGCGTAGCGGTGGGCTTCCTCGCAGACGATCGTGATCGGGATCTGCGTCTCGCTCCAGATCGAGAAGTCGAACGTCAGACGGCAGACCACCGAGACCACGACGTTGAGCACCTCCGACGGCACGCCGGACAGGTCGAGGATGGTGATCGGCTTGCCGCTGACCGGGATGCGGAAGAGCTGCGCTAGAATGTCCGACATCTCGTCACGCAGCGTCAGGCTGGTGCCGAACATGAACCCGAAGCGCACGTCGTTCTGTAGCGCCAGGATGCGGGTCTTGACCAGCTGGTAGGCGGCGACGCTTTCCGGCCGGTTCAGCGAGCCCATCGCCTGGTCGAGGCAGCGGACGAGATCCGACACGCGATAGGGCAGCGGCGTATCGATGCTGCAATGGCGGTCGGTCGGCGCCTTGCCGAGATAGGCCAGCTTGGCGCTCAGCACCGCCTCGGCGAGAATTTTCCACTGCTCCGCGCGATGCGATGTCGAGCCCAGGACGACCTCGGCGAATTCGTCGAAGTTGAACAGCCAATACGGCAGGTGCAGCCCGTCGCCCGGGCTCAGCACGATCGCCTCTTCGGGAAAGGCATGGCCGTATTCGCAATGCGGGTCGAGCAGGATGACGTGGGCGTGCGGGTTGGCCTCGATCACCGAGCGCAGGATCGTCGCGACTGCGCACGATTTGCCCGAGCCGGTGGTGCCGACGATGCTGAAATGCTTGCCGAGCAGGTCGTTGACCAGCAGGAAGGCGGGCACATCGGTGTTCTGGTGGATCGAGCCGACCGGGATCGCGGCCTCGCGCGGCGGCGCATAGACCTGAGCCAGATCGTCGGGCGTGGCGAGATAGACGTGATCTTCGAGCGCCGGAAACATCGAGACGCCGCGCCGGAACCCGTCGGTCCTGCCGTCGGGGCCGAAGCTGCATTCGCCGATGAGTTCGATCTCGACGATCTTTAGATCGTCGTCCGGGGCGACCAGCGAGGGCAGCGGGACGCGCAGGCCGCTCACCATGCCGAAGACGAGCGAGGCGCGCGTGCGGATTTTGACCAGCCCGGCCATCGCCAACGGCGTCTCCGGGGCGGGCGCTCCCGGCTGGGGTGGCTGCAGCAGGACGATCAGCTGAGCCGCCGAAACGGCGATGACGCGGCCGATGGGCGCCGCCTCATCATTCATCGGGATCCTGATTTGCGTCATCGGTTGTCCTCGACAGGAGTGGCGCGGAGGCGTGCGGCGGGAAGCGAGACCTGAACGGCGGTGCCGACGCCAACCTCGCTGGTCAGGGTCAGGTCGCCGCCATGCATTCCGGTCATGGCGCGGGCGAGCGGCAGACCGAGGCCGACGCCGTCGGTTTGCCGCGTCAAATGGTCCTCGACCTGCCCAAAGGGTTCGAGGACGCGGTCGAGATACTCGGTGGGGATGCCGCATCCGGTGTCGCGGATGGTCACGACGAGATCGCCCTGTGAGGTTGGTGCGGCGGCGACCGAGACGGTGCCGCCCTCGCGGGCGAATTTCACTGCGTTCGACAGCAGGTGGTCGAACACCTGCTTCATCTTGCTCGGATCGAGAAAGACGAGGTGATCGGGCCCGGCCTGGCGCTCGATCGCCACGGCCTTGGCTTCGGCCTCGGCCCGGAAACTCTTGATCGACGCGCGCAGCACCTCGTCGAGCGAGGCCACTTGCTCGTCGAGTTCGAGTTTGCCGGCTTCGATCCGGGCAAGCGTCAGCACGTCGTTGACGATGCTGAGAAGGCGCGAACCCGCCTCATGGATGTATTTGCCGTAAGCGACATGGTCGCCGGATGCGGCGCCGGTCTCGATAATCTCGGAAAAGCCGATGATGGCGTTGAGCGGGGTGCGCAGTTCGTGCGTCACATTGGCGAGAAAATTGGTCTTGGCGCGGTCGGCGGCCTGGGCTTCGCGCAGCGCCTGCTCGGCCAACCCCGCCGCACGCTCGGCGTTATGCCGGGCGCCGGTGAGCGCCCGCTCGGTCTGTCGGCGATCGAGCAGAGAACCAAGCTGCAAGCAGTAATCGTCGATCAGAGAGGCTTTCTCGCGACGCATGGCGGCAGTGGTTCTCGCCGAAAGGGGTGACTGGTTTGGTTTACCTGCGGTTTCCTAAGGAACGCTTACGTCGTTCCGGCTTTTCGATTCGATGGCACAAAAACGGCATCCGAAGCGCGCTGGCGCGATCCGCCGCAAGTGCCGCAAGCGTTTACGTTTCCCCTTGCCCTCGGGCCGCTGCGACCGCACTTTTTGATCATGGCAACGCTGCGCGCCGCTTCGCGCCTTGTCGCGATCCTGGGGCCGACGAACACGGGCAAGACCCATCTGGCGATTGAGCGCATGCTCGATCACCAGAGCGGGATGATCGGCTTCCCGCTGCGATTGCTGGCGCGGGAGAACTACGACCGGGTGGTCAAGCGGCGCGGCGCGCGGGCGGTGGCGCTGATCACCGGCGAAGAAAAGATCCTGCCGCCCAACCCGTCCTATTTTATCTGCACCGTCGAATCGATGCCGCTCGACCGGCTGGTCGAATTTCTCGCCGTTGACGAAATCCAGCTCTGCGCCGACCGCGAGCGCGGCCATGTCTTTACCGCGCGGCTGCTGCATGCCCGCGGCCTCAAGGAGACGATGTTCCTCGGCGCCGACACGATCCGGCCGCTGATGCGCCGCCTAGTGCCGGACGCGGAGTATATCAGCCGTCCGCGCTTCTCGACCCTCTCCTATACCGGGCACAAGAAGGTGACCCGGCTGCCGCCACGCAGCGGCGTTATCGCCTTCTCGATCGCCGATGTGTTCTCGCTGGCGGAGGTGGTGCGCCGGCAGCGCGGCGGCACTGCCGTGGTGCTCGGCGCGCTGAGCCCCCGCGCCCGCAACGCCCAGGTCGGCATGTTCCAGGCCGGTGAGGTCGACTACCTCGTCGCCACCGACGCGATCGGCATGGGCCTCAACATGGATTTGAGCCATGTCGCCTTTGCCCGGCTGGCGAAGTTCGACGGGCGGGGCCTGCGGCGATTGGGCGCAGCCGAGATCGGGCAGATCGCCGGCCGCGCCGGCCGCCACATGAACGATGGGACCTTCGGCACCACGGCCGACGAGCGACCGCTCGAATCGGAGATCGTCAGCGCGGTCGAAGGCCACAAATTCGAGCCGATGACGCGCATCCAGTGGCGCAACGTCGCGCTCAAATTCAACTCGGTCGGCACGCTGCTCAACAGCCTCGACGAGCCGCCGCCGGCGCCAGGCCTGATCCAGACGCGCGACGCTGACGACCAGCAGGTGCTGCGCACGTTGTCGCGCAATGCCGAGGTCGCGGCGCTGGCGGGCAACCCCGCGGCGGTGCGGCTGCTCTGGGAGGTCTGCCAGATCCCCGATTTCCGCAAGATGATGAGCGACAGCCATGCGCGGTTCCTCGCGCAATGCTTCCTGCATCTCGCCGGGTCGCACGAGCGGCTGCCGACGCCGTGGATTGCCGCGCAGATCGCTCAGCTCGATCGCGTCGACGGCGATATCGACACGCTGATGATGCGGATCGCCCATATCCGCACCTGGACCTACATCACCCATCGGGCCGACTGGGTCGAGGGCGCGGCCGAATGGCAGGAACGCGCGCGCGGCATCGAGGATCGGCTGTCCGACGCGCTGCACGAAAGCATCACCCAGCGCTTTGTCGACCGCCGCTCGGCATTTCTCGTGCGCCATCTCTCCGGCGATCGCGATCTGCTGGCCTCGGTCGACAGGAGCGGCGAGGTGCTTGTCGAGGGCAGCTATGTCGGCCGGCTCGACGGGTTCCGCTTTATCCCCGACGCGACCGACGGTGCGGAAGGCCGCATGCTGGCGACCGCCGCCAATCGCGTGCTGCGCGGCGAAGTGACATCGCGCGCCAACCAACTGGCAGCCGACGGTGACGAAAATTTCGCGATCGATCCGGTCGGCACCCTGACCTGGCGCGGTGGCGCGGTGGCCCGCCTCGCCGCAGGGGAGGGGCCGCTGACGCCGCGCGTCGAGGTGTCGGCCGGCGATTTTCTCGAAGGCCCGGCGCGTGAACGCGTCCGGCAGCGGCTGCAGACCTTTGTGCGTAGCGAGGTGGAGCGCCGCCTGAAGCCGCTTTTCACGTTGCGCGACCTGCCGCTCACCGGCGTTGCGCGCGGCCTCGCCTTTCAGCTGGTCGATACGCTCGGTTGCCTGCCGGCGGTGGAAGCCGGCGAGCAACTACGGACGCTTGATCGGGCGGCGCGGCGCGCGCTGAGCCGGGTGGGCGTCCGCTTCGGTGCCGAAAGCCTCTATCTGGAGCCGCTGCTCGGGGCCGAGTCCGTGCGGTTTCGCGCGCTGCTGTGGGCGGTGCGCGAGGGGCGGCGCGTGCCGCCGCTGCCCGGCGCCCGCGCGCTTGGCAATGCGCTTGCGGTCGATCCAACGCTGCCGGTTTCGTTCTACGCCGCGCTCGGGCGGCGGGTCATCGACGGATTGGCGCTGCGCCCCGACCGGCTCGAACGCCTGTCGGCCACGGCGCGGAAGCGCGGCCAAGCGGGACCGTTTGCGGCCGACGCCTCGCTCGCCTCGCTTGCCGGCGTCGCCCCCGGTGATTTGCGGCGCTTGCTGATCGGCCTTGGCTATCGCGCCGCCACACGCGACGGCGTCGAGCTGTTTGTCGCGCGCCCGCGCCGTCTCAATGGCCAGCCGCGCCGCGCTCCGCGCCGGACGGCAGCGCATGAAGGCAATCCCTTCGCGAAGCTGCGGCAGCTGAAATTCGCGTGAGTGCAGACGACGAAACGCGCACCGACAAGACGAGCCGCCGGCTCGATCAATGGCTATGGTTCGCGCGTTTCGCCAAGAGCCGGTCGCTGGGCGCGCGGCTCTGCGCCGAGGGCGCCGTCAGCGTCAACGGCGTCGTCGTCATCAAGCCCAACCACGCCGTCAAGCGCGGCGATGTCGTGACGCTGCCACAAGGGGCCTGGCAACGCACCGTGCAGGTGCTGGCGCTCGGCGCGCGGCGCGGACCGGCGAGCGAAGCACGCACTCTATTCCGCGAGACCGCGTTGGTGCGCCGCGCCGAACTGGCGTCGGCCTGGGAACCGTTGCTGCTGGCCGATGATGATGATTAGACCGAGCATAGCCGGCTGGGGCCGAGATCGAGATGGAAGTGGTCGAAGTGGTCGGCGTTGCTGTCCGGCGTCAGGACCACCGAGAAATAGCCGCAGGCGGCATGCGCAAGATGGTGCAGAAAAGCGCTCTTCGGCCCTGATCGCGCCCAATCGCGCTCGACGCTGACGCTGGTGCCGTCCGACAGGCGGAAGCCAGAGATATCGATAGCAAGCCCATAGGCATGTTCGCTGAGCTGATCGTGCCGGCCGGTGCTGGCCCGGCACGAATAGGCGCCGAGATGGTCGACGCGCACAACATTGCGCCCGAGATCCTGCATCGCCAGCTTCTGCAGCGCGCCGCGCTCGAAGGCGTCCAGCTTGTCGGCGAGAAAGCAGCTCATCGTCGCCGGGCGGCTGAGCGGCACGTCGATCCGGCTGAGCTTGACCGGGGTTGGTACGCGACAACGCGGGTCTTTCGGCTCGCCCATGTCGAGCGGGCGATAGACGACCCCATGCGCATCGAGGTCGGCGAGGCAGGCAGCGCCGCTTTCGATGGGGCTGGGCGTGTGACCGCAGCCCGCCAGCGTCGCGACGACAAGCACAACTAACAGGGCGTGGAGGATCGGGCGGAGCATCCGGAATACACGAGACCCAGGGTCGTTCTCTGCTCTATCCGGTTGCCGGATGGGGTCAATGCGCGACGCGGGCGCTTCTTTCGCGCCCGAAGAAAGCCGCATTCGATCAATAGGCTAAGGCATGGTGGCGGAGGCATGGCTGAAGTCATCCGCACAGGTAGGGAACGGTGAGAACGCAGTCGGATTCGCGATTTTCGGTGTTCCACGGCGCGCGGGTCGCGCTGACCGGCGGAGCCGGGCTGATCGGCTCGGCGCTGGCGCGGCGCCTCGTGGGGCTCGGCGCCGAGGTGCTGCTGATCGACAGCATGATCCCGGAAGGTGGCGCCAACCTTGCCAATATCGCGGCGGTCCGCGATCGGGTGCGGCTAAATATCGCCGATATCCGCGACGGCCAGGCGATGCGGCATCTGCTGGCCGGACAGGATTTCCTCTTCGATCTCGCGGCGCAAACCAGCCATCTCAACTCGATGAATGCGCCGTTTGACGATCATGCGATCAACGCAACCGCGCAATTGCGGCTGCTCGAAACATGCCGCGCGGTGGCGCCGGGCATTGTCATCGTGCATGCCGGCACGCGCCAGATTTACGGCCGCCCCCGTTACCTCCCGGTCGACGAGGCGCACCCGATCAACCCGACCGATGTCAACGGCGTCAACAAGATGGCGGGTGAATCCTTCCATCTGATGTTTCATAGCGCCTATGGCATCAACACGCGCTCGCTGCGGCTGACCAACGTTTACGGGCCGGGCATGCGGATCAAGGATGCGCGGCAGAACTTTCTCGGCATCTGGCTGCGGCGCGTGGTCCAGGGCGACCCATTCGAGGTCTGGGGCGGCGAGCAGCGGCGCGACATGGTCTTTATCGACGACGCGGTCGAGGCGTTTCTCGCGGCGGCGGTGACGCCGGCAACCCAGGGCAGGGCGCTCAATGTCGGCGGCGACGCGCCGTACAGCCTGGCGGAGATCGCCGCCGCGATGATCGCCGCAAATGGCAGCGGGCGCTACGAGAGCAAGGAATTTCCGCCCGAGCGCAAGCGGATCGATATCGGCGATTTCGTCACCGACGACCGCCAGTTTCGCGCGTTCGCCGATTGGACGCCGCGCGTTGCGCTCGCCGAGGGACTGAAGCGGTCACTCGACTATTATCGTCAACATCTTGCCGCGTATCTTTGAGAGCAAAATGACAGCAATTTCGTCGATTCCGCAAACCGATCCCCGCGCCGGCTATCTGGAAAACAAGGCGGCCATCGATGCCGCGATCGCCCGGGTGCTGGAGAGCGGCTGGTACATTCTCGGCCGTGAGGCCGAGGCGTTCGAGGCGCGCTTTGCCGGCGTTATCGGCGTCGCGCATGGCATCGGCTGCGGCAACGGCACCGATGCCTTGGAGCTGGCGCTGCGCGCCTGCGGCATCGGCGCGGGCGATTTGGTGTTCACCGTGTCGCACACGGCGGTCGCGACGGTCGCGGCCATCGAAAGGGCCGGTGCGACAGCGGTCTTGGTCGATATCGAGCCGGGCGGGTTCTGCATGGACCCGGCGGCGCTGGAGCGGGCGGTGAAGGCGCCACCGAAAGGCCGGCCGGCGGCGGTGCTGCCGGTGCATCTTTATGGCGAGCCGGCGGCGCTCGATGAAATCGGTGCCATCGCCCGCGCCAATGGGCTGCGTCTGATCGAGGACGCGGCGCAGGGCCATGGCGCGGCGTATCGCGGACGGACGGTCGGGTCGATCGGCGATTTCGGCTGTTTCAGCTTTTACCCGACCAAGAATTTGGGCGCGCTCGGCGATGCTGGCGCGATCGTCACCGGCGATGCCGAACTCGCGGTGGCGGCGCGCGAGATACGCGAATATGGCTGGCGCGACCGCTATGTCAGCGCGGTGCCGGGGATCAACACCAGGCTGGACCCGCTGCAGGCCGCGATCCTCAACGCCAAGCTCGACGGGCTCGCGGCCGACAACGCGCGCCGGCAGGCGATCGCGGCGCGCTATGATACGGGGCTGGCGGGCCTGCCGCTCAAGCTGCCGGCGCGGCGCGGCGGCGGCACGCATGTGTTCCACCAATATGTGGTCCGCACCGCAAAGCGCGACCGGCTGCGCGAGCATCTCGGCAAGGCGGCGATCGGCACCGGCATCCACTACCCGCTGCCGGTGCATCTCCACCCGGCCTATCGCGGGCGCGTACCGGTCGGGCCGACTGGCCTGTGCCACAGCGAGGCGGTCGCCCGCGAAATCCTCAGCCTGCCGATGTATCCGCAGCTTGCCGACGCCGCCGTCGACCGCGTCATCGCCGAGACCAGGCGGTTCTTTCTGTAGTTGCCGCTTGCCGTGAGAAATCGCTGCTAGGTCTGGTGGAGCAGGATGATGCCGCTGCCGATCAGCGCGATGCCGCCGATCTGCTGCCAGGCGAGTGGCTCGTCCCACAGGTAATGGGCGAGAACCGCGATCACCGCGTAGCTCGCGGCGACCGACGGAAAGGCAATCGATACCGGAATGCGGTTGAGCGCGATGATATAGGCGATCGAGGCGAGCCCGTAGATGAACAGCCCGGCGATCGTCATTGGGTTGAAGAGCTGCGCCGCCAGGCTCGGCGCGCCGACCGAGGCGGATTTAAGCGCGATCTGACCGCAAATGCCGAGCAGGATCGCAGCGGCGAGGCCGAGATAGGCGAGGGGCGTCGACATCCCTGATTCACCCTTGCCGGCGCCGCGGTATCGGCACTGCGGTGGCTTCCCCACGCGCCGGCTCGGCGTGGGTCACGCTGCGCACCACCGATTGCGGCTTGCGGTTCGCGGTCATGTAGAGCCGGCCGAGATACTCGCCGACAATGCCAAGGATCATCAACTGCACCCCTGAGAGCAGCATCAAGGCCGCCATCAATGACGCCCAGCCGGGTGGCTCGGCGATAAAGATCGCGTCGATCACGGTGGCGATCGCGCCGATCGCGCCGATGACGCTGAGGGCAAACCCGGTCAGCGTGCTGATCCGCAATGGCATGACCGAGAAATTGACGAACATGCTCATCCATAGCCGCAACAGGCGCCGCAGCGTGTAATTGCTGCGGCCGACCGCGCGCGGCAGATGGCGCACCAGCAGCCGGTCGATGCGCTGGGTGACCTGCAGGATCAGCCCGTCGACATAGGGGAAGGGGCCCTCGTAACGGGTGATCTCCTGCACCAGAAAGGTGTTCATGCAGCGGAAGCTGGAGAGATAGAGGTCTTTCGGCTTGTCGAGGACAAAACTCGCCACCCAGTTGGTGAAGCGGCTGCCGAGGTTGCGCCACCCGGCATGCTGCTTCTCGTCGTAATAGGTGTAGACGACATCGGCACCGGTCTGCTGCGCATGCGCGAGCAGGCGGGCCACCTCTTCCGGCGGGTTCTGCAGATCGTCATCCATGTTGATGACGTGGGCGCCGCGCGTATGGCGCAGCCCGGTCATCACCGCGTTGTGCTCACCGTAGTTGCGCGCATGGTCGATCAGCGTGATCGGGATTTTGACGCGCGCCACCAGCTCCTGGCAGACGGCGAGGCTATTGTCGGGGCTGCCGTCGACAACCAGCACGATCTCGTGGCCGCCAGGGATCTCGAGCACCTCGAGCGCGTCAACCAGTTCGCCGATGCTGTTGGCGCCGTTATAGACAGGGATCACGATCGATAGCGCGAGCGGGGCGTCAGCCATGAGCGTTTCCTGTTTTTCGGGCGACCGCGAGGACCGATCCGCCGAACGGACAACGGACGCCGGCCTGCATCAATCCTCGCTCGATGGTTATCGCGGCGCGGCATAGCGCCTCGACCCACGCCGGCTGCAGCTTGACGTCGCTGCCGGCGCCGGCCGGCAGCAGCTTGCGGGTCGCAACCATCAACGGAAACAGGATCATGTTCCAATAGCCGGCAAAGACAGGGCAAAACCCCGCACGTCGCAGCAGCGCAGCAACCTCGCCGCGCGTGTACCGTCGGACATTGTAGACCGCCGTGTCGTGGCGCGACATCAGCCAACGATAAGCGGGCAGGTTGAGGATCAGCATGCCCTCACCCGCCAGACAGCGGCGAAACTCGCTGAGCGCGGCGGCCTCGTCGACCCCGGCATGGCACAACACATCGACGCTGACAATCGCACTGAAGGCTCCATCGGCGAAGGGGAGTGCATTGATCGAGCCGCCGCAGACCGGCCGGTCGCTCTTCTCCGCGGCCCATCGGCAGGCGGTCTCGTCGGCGTCGACGCCGATGCTCGCCGCCTCGGGCATCGCGTCGGCCAGCCGCCGCAGAAAGCCGCCGGTGCCGCAGCCGGCGTCAAGCACGCGATCCTGGCGCGACGCCTCGGGCGCAAACCGCCGATAGAGCATGACGAGATTGGCATGGAGCGCGGCGAACCACCACATCCGGTCCTCGACGTGGCGGAGCCGCTCGTATTCTTCCCGTTCCAGTGCGCGCTCCCAGGACTGCGGCCGTGAAAACGCGGCGTGCGCCCCGGCTATTCCGCCTGCGTCAGTAGGGCGCGGTCGCCGGGGCCCGTCTTCGTACGGCGGCTAGCGGCCGCTTGGCGATCCGCTGCTCGGCGAGCGCCTCGCGGTGGTCGACCACCACCGACAGTAGCGCGCCCATCCGCTTCACCTTGCAGATCGCCTGGTCCGCGGCGGAGTGGTCGGCCTCCTGCAGCGAAAACCCGATCACGAAATCGGCGTTTTTCGGGTAGGTCACGGAGCGGAAATTGGGCGGAAAATAATAGCGCGCCGAAACGATCGGCCCTTCGACCGCGACGGTGAATTCGCGATCCTCGAAATCCGCGCCGTATTGCTTGCGCAGCCTGGCTTCCAGACCGCGCACGGCTTCGGCAAAGGAGTTGCCCCAGTAATCCAGCTTGAAACGGTTCTCGGCCCCCGCTACGCCGCCGACAAAACCGTTGTAGTAGACGTACTGGTCGGGATGCAGCATTGCCATGACCGACAGGTGCGCCAGCCCGTAAAGGCCCAGCACGGCATAGACCGGGCGGCGGTAGTCGAACGCTTCGAGCCAGGCGAGCGCGCGCTCGGCGACCAGGGCGGCGGCGACGGCGATCGGCGGCAGCACGAAGATGAAGTGCCGCATGCCGTTGAACAGCACCGCCTTGACCGCGATCGCGTAGACTACCGGGAAGACGATCGTAAAGCCGAGCAGGAACAACGGCAGGACGCGCTCGCATTGCCAGGCTTGGCGCCGCGTCAACGCCAAGACGGCGAGGAACGGTGCCGCCAGGAACAGCGCCAGCGTCAGTTCGGGCAGGGCCAGCCCGATAAAGACCGGCAGGTAGTTCCAGGGCAGGTTGCTGGCCGAGACCAGCTGGCCGTCGAAGAGGATCTTCGTCCAGAAGATCTCCTTCGAGAACACCGCGAGCGCCTGCAGCGGATGGTGCACAGGATCGCTCTGCGCCCAGGGCCAGAACATCAGCATGATCGAATAGGCGATCAGCGCGACCGGCGCAAAGATGCGCCACAGGCTTGCCCAGCCGATGGCGACGAGCAGCGAGATTCGGTGCGCGGCAATGGCCTGCCATAGGCCGAACAGGGACAACAGCAGGCCGAGATAGCACAGCAGCAGCAGGCCGCCGACCCGCACCGCCATCGCCAGCCCCGTCGCGATGCCTAGCTTGAGCACCAGCCGCAACGGCGGCCGCGGCAAGAACGGCACCAGGCGAACGAGGTAATAGGTCGTCCAGATAAACCCGACGGCAAACGGGATGTCCTTGGGATTATTGAACATCTGGCCGTAGAAATTGGGCGTCAGCAACAGCAGCAGCGCCGCGATGCAGCCGGCGCGCGGGCCGCCGAGGCGGCGCCCGAGCTTCCAGCATCCGACCAGGCCGAGCACACCGACCAAGCCGTTTAGCAGGTGGCGAGTTTCGAATATGCCCAGCGGCGAAAAGCGGTTGGTGATCGCCGCGATCAGGTCGAACAGTGCGCCGTAGTTATACAGATCGGCGTAACGGTAGAGGACCTCCCAGTGCGGCGCATGCGCGGACCCGATCAGCCACAGGTAGTAGGTGAGCACCAGATTGCCGTACCAGTTCTGGCAATCCTCGTCCCAGGTCACGCCATAAGCGCGGAATGTTGCGACGACGAGCAGTACGGCCAGGGCAAAAAGCCCGAGCGCCAAACGGTCCCACAGGGATTTCCGGCGGAGCCGGTCAATCGCCGTCGTCAACGAGACCCCCGCCGCGCCGGCACGGTGCAATGTGCGAAACACTTCCATCCACCGTCCTGAAGACGTCCGCCCCTGATGAACTTTTCCGGCGCATTCTGTGGCGCTAGAATTGCCGGTTGGTTTCGCCGAGCCGCCGCGGGCTGTCAAGCGCCAACCGCGATTTTTCGTAAGTTTAGCGTAAGTTTTTGCAATCACAGGCCGACCTCGGCGAGCAAGGCGCCGACGACCCGTTCGCCATCGAAATATTCGCGCGCCAGATCGCGCGCAGACCGGCTGTGACGGGGATAATCGGCCGCGATCGCGTCGATGGCCGCGAGCGCCTCGTCATGCGTCGTGAAGGGGAGCAAGCCCTCACCTGTTGGGTAGAGCCCGTCGAGCCCGGTCGCCATCGTCACAACCGGACGCCCGCCAGCGAGGTAACAAACGGCGCGGTCGCTGAACCAGCCGCTCCGCGTGCGGACGTAGATATCCTTGGCGACCGTAAATTCGCCGCGCGAGCCGGCGATAAAATCGCGGTAGGTGTCGATATCCGCCGATACCGGGCGGGGATCGAGGAGTTGCCAGCCGCCGCCCTCGACCTCCTGGCGCACCTCCTCGCTCGGCGGCAGGATCGCCATCCGGAAGCAAGCGTCCGGGCGCCGCCGGGGCATGTTCAGGAATTTCAGGAAGTTGACGTGCTTTGACCACAAATAGGATGAGCCGTCATATTGGATGTCCTTGCCGCGGTTGTCCCAACTGGCGATTGAGGTGAAGCATTCCGGCTCGCCGGTCGGCTCGGGCCACCAATCGACATCGACCGGCGGGCGGGTTGGCCGCCACGCGAGACCGGAGAGCGGGATCGGGCATTCGGAACGGCCGATATTCTCGCCATAAGTGAAAAAATGCGTATGCGCGTCGACATAGGCGCGCTCCGCCGGGTCGCCCTTCGCGTAGTTGATCTGCTGGTAGCCGGGATCGGTGTCGATCAGGATCCGCACCGGACAATGCAGGTGGCGCTCGTAAAGCTGATGCGCGCCGCACAGATTGATCAGCGCGGCGGCCTCGCCGTAGAGCCGCTTAACCTCCTTGCGGTCAAGCCCGTAATAGGAATTGTCGGCGCCGCAGCGATAGACGAAACGCTCGCCAAAGCCGAACCGCTCCATCACCCGCTTCAGGTAGGCGAGGTTGTAGTCGCAGTTCGTCACCACGCTCTCGACCCGCGGGTCGTAGGGCGGGGTGCCGCTGTCCTCGACATACCATGCTTCCCAGCCGAGCTTTTCGAGCGCGATCAGGTAATGCGCCGCCTGCCAGGCGATGCCCGCCAACGGCATCTGGCCGGCGAAATGCAGAAGGACGATCTTGCCGCGTTTGCGCAAGGCTGGCTCGGCTCGAAAGAGTTGCGTGGCTCCAATAACGCGCCGAACCAATAAAAATTCGGCAATAAAAATTCGATGCTCGCGTTGTCGCAGCACGCGGCGCAGTCCGCGTGGTGCAGAAAATGTCAGGGAAGCATCATGAGCGCGCAGAACCTTGCCTCCGCCGTCGCGGATCCGACCGACAAATTGGCGCTGGAAGCGGCCTTGCGGCACGAGCCGTATAACGAGGCGTTACGCGAGCGGTACCGCGCGGTGCTGGAACGCATCAACCGCACCACGCTCGGCCTGTCGACCATCGTCTTGCCCGAACTCGCCTATCCGCTCTATTTCCGCGGCGGCAGCAGCGACTTGGCGAATTTCGACCAGATATTCGGGTTGCGCGAACTGTCCGTACCGCTCAAGCAGTCGCCGGGAAGAATTCTCGATCTCGGTGCCTATGTCGGCTACGCCGCGGTCTATCTGGCCTATCTGTTTCCAGAGGCCGAGATTGTCTGCGTCGAGCCTTCGCCGGCCAATTTCAATGTGTTGACGCTCAATACCGCAGCCTATCCGCGAATTCGCCGGTTGAACGGCGCGGTGTGGAGCAGTTCGACGAGGCTCGCGGTGAACGGCCATGAGCTCGGCGATTGGGGGACGCATTTCCGTGCCGCGACCGGCACGGGCGGTGTCCAGGCCTGGGCGGTCGAGGACATCCTGCACACCGCCGGGTGGGAGCATGCCGACCTGATCAAATGCGACATCGAAGGCGCCGAGCGTGAGCTCTTTGCCGATCGCGACGCGCGGTGGCACCAGGATGCGCTCTGCGTCACGGTCGAGACGCATGATGCCTGGCTCCCCGGGTGCCTCGCGGCGGTGGAGGCGTGCTTTGACAAGGCGCTTTTCGACCGGGTCTGGAGCGGTGAGGTCTGGGCATACATCCGGCGCGACGCTCCGCCTTGCGACATCGTGCCGCCGTTTATGCTGCTGGAGCCGACGCAGGGCCGCCTGCCCATCGAGCTTGCCAATGTGTCCGAGGGTCTCTGGGGTTTCATGGTCTTCGACCGGCATTGCTGCCAGCTTCATCCAAACGCACGCGGGGAGTTGCCCGCGACGCTCGCCGTCGAGCGTGATTTCGCCGGGCAGCGGCAATTCAACGCCACGGTAGCGCTGCCAGCGAAGGCGCGTAACGCGGTGCGCTTCTCGTTCGAACTGCGCGCAGCCGACGGCGCGACGGTGGCGCACGATGAATGTGTCGTCGCGCCCGGAGGGGAAGCCGCGCGCGAGGTGCCGCTCCCGCCGCTTCATGGCCGGCACCGTGTGGTTCTGAAAACCGAAATGGCCGAGCCAGGCGGCGACAGCTTTCATGCTTGGGCGCATTGGCTCAAACCCCAATTTATGTAAGATCGCGGTTCGGGGACGGTCGCCGAGCCGGCGATGCCTCGCCGCAACCACACGGAAGAAGCCGACATCATGACCTACGTCGTCACCGAAGCCTGCATTCGCTGCAAATACATGGATTGCGTCGAGGTTTGCCCCGTCGATTGTTTTTATGAAGGCGAGAACATGCTGGTGATCCACCCCGATGAATGCATCGATTGCGGGGTGTGCGAACCGGAATGCCCGGCCGAGGCGATCATTCCGGACAGCGAACCTGTCGCCGAGCAGTGGCTCGAGCTCAACCGGCAATACGCGGCAAGCTGGCCAAACATCACCCGCAAGAAGCCCGCGCCCGACGATGCGGACGAATGGAAAGGCGTCGACGGCAAGTACGACAAGTTCTTCAGCCCTAAGGGCGGCTGAGCCGCGCCACGGGACGGCGCGAAGGCCTGCGGAGGCCCGCGCATGGCTGATGTGCTGGCTTCGGGCAGCACAGTTATGATATACATATTACTAGCGCTCTAGACGCTTCTCCCCCGTTCCGCGCTCACGATGAGATGTGGACAGTCGCCGCCATTATTCGGCGGCGCAGGAGGCGTCGTGATGGCGCATGGCTGAGGTCGGGGGCGCGAGAGATATGATGATGATTGCAACTGACAAGATGCCATTCTCCGAGGGCGAACTCGTCGTCTACCCGACGCACGGCGTGGGCAAGATCACCGCGATCGAGGAGCAGGAGATCGCCGGTCACACGCTCAATGTATTCGTCGTCTCGTTCGACAAGGACCGCATGACGTTGCGCGTCCCGCTCGCCAAGGCGAAGAACTCCGGTTTGCGGCGCTTGTCGAGCCGCAAGGAGATGGACGCCGCGCTCGCCAAGTTGCGCGGGCGCTCGCGCGCCAAGCGCACGATGTGGAGCCGGCGCGCTCAGGAATATCAGGCGAAGATCGCGTCGGGCGACCCCGCGTCGATCGCCGAGGTCGTGCGCGACCTGTTCCGCAATGTCGGGCAGCCTGAGCAGTCGTACAGCGAGCGGCAGATTTATCAGGCCGCGCTCGACCGGCTGGTGCGGGAGTTCGCCGCGGTTGAGCGGATCGATGAGATGACCGCGACGCAGCGCGTCGAGCAGATCCTGTCGGCCTAGCTCGGAGCGGCGGTGTCGCCCGGTCGCGCGGCCGGGGCAGGGGACGTGAACACAGGCGCTTCTCGCGAGAAATTTGCGCGATTGCGTGATGCCCGCCGGGTTTGGGCGGTTGGCGCGATCCATGGGGAGGCGCGGCGCTTGGCGCGCGTCCACGACCTGATCGGTGAGCGCTTCTATCGCGGCGACCGGCTCGTCTATCTCGGCAATTATCTCGGCCACGGCGAGGACGTTCACGCGACGCTCGACGAACTGCTCGATTTCCGCCGGCGCGTTCTCGGCCGACCGCACGGCTTTGCCTGCGATGTCGTCTATCTTCGCGGCGCGCAGGAAGAAATGTGGCAGAAGCTGTTGCAATTACAGTTTGCGCCCAACCCCGGAGAGGTCTTGGCGTGGCTGGTGAGGGCGGGCGTCGAGGCCACGGTTCGCGCCTATGGCGGCGACATGCGGCAGGGTTTCGCGGCGACCCGCGACGGGCCGCGCACGATCACCCGGTGGACCAGCGCGCTGCGTTCCGCGATGAATGCGGCCGAAGGGCATTCGACGCTTTTCGCGGCGTTGCGCCACGCGGCCGTTACCGATACCGGGCTGCTGTTTGTCCATGCCGGGGTCGACCCGCGCCGCGACCTGATGGTGCAGGGCGACGCGTTCTGGTGGAGCCCGGTCGATATCCTCGAACTGACCACGCCGTTTGCCGCATGCACGCGGATCGTCCGCGGTTTCGATCAGGACCGCCGCGGCGTGGTCGAGACTCCGTTCGCGGTATCGGTCGATGCTGGCGCCGGGCGTGGCGGGCAGCTGCAGGCGATATGCATCGCCGCCGATGGGCAGATCGTCGACGCCTGCGAGGCTTAAGCGAGTAAAGCGGCCTCCCGCCTCCGCGAGAGGGGATCAGATCGCCGTATACCCGCCGTCGACCAAGAGGTCGCTGCCGGTCACGAAACTCGCAGCGTCGCTGGCGAGGAAGACGGCAGCCTGCGCCAGCTCTTCGGGCTTGCCGAGCCGCTTTGTCAGATGCTTGGCGCCAAGAGTCTGGTTCGCGGCTTCAAATGAGTTGTAGCGGCGCAAGGTGCGCTGCGTCTCCACCGCGCCGGGCGACAGCGCGTTGCAGCGAATATTCTGGTCGGCGTGGTCGATGGCGATGACCTTGGCGAGCTGGATCAGCGCGCCCTTGGTCGCGCAATAGGCGGCGCGGCCGGCACTGCCGACCCGACCGAGCTGCGAGGCGATGTAGATGATCGACCCGCCGCCACCCGCGACCATGTACGGCACCACCGCCTTGGTGAGCAGAAAAGCCCCGGTCAAATTGATGTCGAGCACCATCTGCCACTCGTTGAGCGGTGTCTCGGTAACCGGCCCGCCGGGGTCATGCGGCGCGGCGCCGCTGACCAGGATATCGAGCCGGCCGAGCGCGTCGTGCGCGGCCTGGGTCGTGGCGATGACATCGTTCTCGTCGGCGACATTGCAGCGGCGGGCGAGCGATTTGCGCCCTGCCGCCTCGACCAGCCGGGCGGTCTCACCCGCTGCGCCGGCATCGATATCGACGCAGGCGACATCGGCTCCGGCCTCGGCGAAGGCGACCGCGATCGCCCGGCAGATGCCGCCGCCGGCGCCGCTGATCAGCGCCGCCTTGCCGGAGAGGTCCAGCCCTCCCTTGGTGGTCATAGCATCACCGTCCCGCCGTCGACCGCGATCGTCTGGCCGGTCACAAAGCCGCTTTCGTCCGAGAGCAGCCACGCGACCGTCCCGGTCAGATCGCCGGGTACGAGGTTGCGCTGGATCGTCTGCCCGGCTTTAACCGCGGCCAGTGCGCGGTCGAGCTTGTCGCCAAAGAACTCACTCGTGCCTTCGGTCAGCACCGCGCTCGGCGCCAGCGCGTTGACCCGGATGCGATCGCGACCCAGTTCGCGGGCGAGCCCGCGGGTGAGGCCGATCACCGCGGCTTTCGATGTCGTGTAATGCAGCCCGTAGGGCATGCCGTAGGTCGCCGCGAGCGAGGCGATATTGACGATGCTGCCGCCCTTATTGTCGTCCCCTGCGCGCATCGCCGGCACCACGGCCTTGCAGCAATTCCAGATGCCCTTGACGTTGACCGCCATGCAGGCGTCCCACTCGCTCTCGGGGATGCCGTCGAACCGGCCGCCCTTGAGCGCGCCATAGAGCGCGGCATTGTTGACCAGCCCGTCGAGCCGGCCGAATTCGGCGACCGCCGCATCGGCCATCGCCTGAGCCGAGGCAGGGTCGG
The DNA here is from genome assembly GCA_963778385.1 of uncultured Alphaproteobacteria bacterium. Lineage (GTDB taxonomy): Bacteria > Pseudomonadota > Alphaproteobacteria > ATCC43930 > CGMCC-115725 > DATARH01. Next base: position 19,042 of record CAVZUA010000006.1, read on the forward strand.
TGACGTCGAGTGTGACGGTCGCCACCTTGCCGCCGGCTTCAGTCACGATCTTGGCGGTGGCGGCGCAATCGTTGACGTCGCCGACGACGATATTGGCGCCGAGGGTTGCCAGATGCCGGGCGAACTCCTGGCCGAGGCCGCGCGCCGCCCCGGTGATGGCGATCGTCTTGCCGGCAATGCTCATCCTTGACTCCTTGGCGTTTGCGGCCAATGGGCCTTAGCCCGCAGGCCTGAGCCGCGGATAGGCCCGGCCATCCACGAAACGCTGCAAGGTCCTGACGGTCGCCTTCGTGGATGCCCGGCCGAAGGGACGAACAAACTATGGCACTGGACGGCTAGATGACTTGGTCGGTGGCTGGGTCGATCAGGTGCATATGGCTCATGTCGGCGACGAGTTTCATGTTCTCGCCCGCCCCTTTCGCCGCGGTCGGATTGACCCGGCCGCACACCTCGACGCCGTCGACGATGAAGTAGACCATCGTCTCCATGCCCATCGGCTCGACGACATCGAGCTGCACATCGAACGCCACCGAGCCGGGCGGCAATTCCTTGCGCGTCTCGATGATGTCTTCCGGACGCAGGCCGAAAACGACGTCCTTGTCGAGATAGGACTTATACCGCGCAGTGCGCGATTCCGGGATCGGCAGCGTCAGGTTTTCCGACAGGCGCACCGCGAGATTGCTGCCGCCGTTCACCACCCGCGCCGGGAGGAAATTCATCGCCGGTGAGCCGATAAAGCCGGCGACGAACCGGGTTTGCGGGTTGTGGTAGAGCTCGTTGGGCGGGCCGATCTGCTCGATGCGGCCGAAATTCATCACCACCACGCGATCGGCCAGGGTCATCGCCTCGACCTGGTCGTGGGTGACGTAGATCGTCGTCGTCGTGACCTTCTGGTGCACCTTTTTGATCTCGGTGCGCATCTGCACGCGCAGCTTGGCGTCGAGGTTCGACAGCGGCTCGTCGAACAGGAATACCTTGGGGTCGCGGACGATCGCGCGGCCCATCGCCACACGCTGCCGCTGGCCTCCGGAGAGCTGCTTCGGCCGGCGGTCGAGCAGGGTAGTAATGTCGAGGATGCGCGCCGCCGCCTCGACCCGCTGCTTGATCTGGTCTTTCGGGAACTTCTTCAGCCGCAGGCCGAACGACATGTTCTCGAACACCGTCATATGCGGGTAGAGCGCATAGTTCTGGAACACCATCGCGATGTCGCGATCCTTGGGCGGCACGTCGTTGACCAGTTGGTCGCCGATATAGATTTCGCCCGCGGTAGCCTCTTCGAGGCCGGCGATCATGCGCAGCGTGGTGCTCTTGCCGCAGCCCGAGGGGCCGACCAGCACGATGAACTCGCGGTCGACAATGTCGAGGTCGATGCCCTGCACGGCGGGCGTCTTGTCGAACATCTTCACCACGTTACGAAGCGCAACTTGCGCCATGTGCTTACCTCTTTCTCGCTCCGGCACGACGGCCGGCATTTGTGGCTCCCAGTGCGGCGTTAACCGCTTATTAGTGTTGCGCTGATCCTACCTCAGCCATGCGTGAATATCTCGGCTATTTTGTCGCTGGCGCCCAAGTAACGCGTCAACGCTCCGTGAGCTTCAGCTCGATTCGCCGGTTCTTGCGATAGGCATCGTCACTTGTGGTGGTGTCGATCGGTTGATTGTCGGCAAAGCCGGCGGCGGCGAGGTGTTCGGCCGGGATGCCGCGTTCGATCGCGTAGCGCACGACGGCAATTGCCCGGGCGGTCGACAACTCCCAGTTCGACGCGAAGAAATCGTTGTGGATCGGGCGGTGATCGGTGTGCCCATTGATTTGCAGCACCCAGTTGAGGTCGGGCGGAATTTTCGCCGCGATCGTCTTGAGCGCGTCAAACACCGGATCGAGCTGTTTCATCGCGTCGGGCGCCAGCTCGTCCTTGCCGGGAGCGAACAGCACCTCCGCCTGGAACACAAAGCGGTCGCCGACGACGCGGATATCCTGCCGGTTGCCGAGGATCTCGCTGAGCTTGCCGAAAAATTCAGAGCGGTAACGCGCCAACTCCTGAACCTTGTTGGCCAGCGCCAGGTTGAGCTTGCGGCCGAGCTCGACGATCTGGTCCTGCTGGTCCTTGGCCTTGGCGTTGGATACGTCGAGCGCGGCGGCAACCTTGGCAAGCTGATCGCGCAGCGCGGCGATCTCCGCGGTCAGCAACTCCACTTGGGCCCGTGCCGCCTGGCTTGACTGCTGCTCGACGGCCAGCCTGGCCTGCAAGTCCTTTGTCTGATCGCTGAGCTGTCCGGCGGCGGAACCCGCCGCGTTGAGCTTCGCACTCAGTGCATCGCGCTCGTCTTGCGCGGCTTTGAGCTGGATGGTGAGGCTGGCGGCGTTGCCGCGCAGCGTCTCGCTGGTCTGTCGCTCCAACGCGAGCTGGTCCGCCAGCGCGCTGATCTTTTGCTGCAATTCCTTGAGCGCCTCGTCACGTCCGGAGAGCGCATCCGACAGGTAGAATTGGCCGACGGTAAAAACCAACAGGATGAAGATGATAACCATCAATAATTGCGCCAGGGCGTCAACAAACCCCGGCCAAATGTCGATGCTCGGCCGTCTGCCGCGGCTGCGCGCGAGAGCCACCTATCTTCCCCTTGGCGGGGCTTGACCCGGCCATCCACGTCTTCTTGCTCTAACGCTCGGGCCTGAAGACGTGGACCCTCGGGTCAAGCCCGGGGGAAGCGATAGAGCGGCGGCGTAGGCGGGAGGGGTCATTTCAACGCCCCGTCTCGTCCGAAAGCGCGGCGATGGTGCGCGCCAGCAGGCGGATTTCGCCGCGCAGATCGGCGACCGTTTGCGCGCGGCCGTCGGCCAAATCTTCGCTGAGCCGGGCCATATAGGCCTCGATATTGCGCAGGTGGTTGCGCAGCACATCGTCCTGGCCGAGCGAGTTTTCCGCGACGCTGACCAGGCGCGCCAGTGACGGCTTCAGCTCCATCTGGTTCTCGGCGAGCCGCACCATCAGCATCTGCCCGGCTTTCATATGCTCGGACAGCGTGCTGAGCCGATCGATCAGCGCCGGCAGCGTGTTGTTGGCGCCAATGCGGCTTTCCTCGCTGCGCGCCAGGATGCGCTGCAGGTTTTCCAGGCTGTCGGCGGTCTGTTCGAGCAGCGCCTGGATATAGGCCGGTACCGAGCCGTCGCCGCTGTCGCCAAAGGCGCCGGACGACAGCCTTGTATAGGTCGCCAGCCATTCTTCGAGGTCGTTGTAGAAGCGGTTCTGCGCCTGGCCCGCCTGCAGGTCGAGAAAGCCGAGCACCAGGCTGCCGGCGAGTCCGAACAGCGACGAGCTGAACGCGGTCGACATCCCGGCGAGCGGCGAGCCGAGCGCCGTCTTCAGATCGGCGAAGGAGCGGGCGAGATCGTTGGACGAGACGTTGAGCCCGCCGATCACTCCACCGACCGCGCGCACCGTCTCCAGCAGTCCGTAGAAGGTGCCGAGCAGCCCGAGAAACACCAGCACGCCGATCAGGTAGCGCGAGGTCTCGCGGGTCTCGTCGAGCCGTGACGAGATGCCGTCGAGCAGCGTGCCGAGCGAAGTTGCCGACAGGCTCACCCGCGGGCCTTGTCGCATACCCAGCATCCGCGCCATCGGACCGAGCAGGCGCGGCGCCGGACCGCTCGGCGCCGTCAGGTCGCGATTGGCGAGGCGCTCGCGGAAATCCTCGATCCAGGCCGTCTCCGGATTGAGCATCAGCACCTGGCGGAAAATGTAGACGATGCCGCAGATCAGGATGCCGAGGATGACCCCGTTGATACCGGGATTGCCCATAAAAGCGATGCTGAGCGGGCGGAACAGTGCGGCCGCCAACGCCGCCACCAGCACGACAAAGACCGCCATGCGAATGAGAAACCGGCTGGAACGGTTCATGCGGTCAACCGGACGGCGCCTTCGGTGCGGCGGGGTTCGCGGCGCCTGCCGGCGCGGCGCGTGACGACGCCAGCGGCTGCAGATCGGTTTCGAGCGACAGGGCCGGGCGCGGCGCCGGCGGCGGTCCCAGCTTGGTGGCCAATGGGGCCGGCGGGATCAAGGGTTTGCCGTCGAGCGGGATGCGCTGCACCGCGGTAGCCGGCCGTTTGGCTGGAGCGGTGGCGGCCGGGCTGCGCATAAGGGTGGAGGGTGTCGGCGCTGGCGAGTTCGAGCGAAAACAGCACGATCGGCTGGCCGGGAGCTGAGGGCTGATCGAGATCGGCGGCGCGCACCGCCAGGACAGGCGCGACCAGGCCGACGAGTACCGCCGCCGTCGCCGCCATGATCGTCGGGTTCGAGATCCGCGAACCCCGCATCGTTGTTTTGCTCCCGCCCGCCAAGCGGCGAACGTAACCTAAGCGCCGGCTGTTGTCGCCGTTCGCGTCACCTCGCGCACCAGTGCCGCGAGCGGCAGGTGCAGGTGGTCGTTGGCCGCGAGGATGTCGCCGCTGGTCATCATCGAATGGCCGCCGGACAGGTCGCTGATATAACCGCCGGCCTCGCGCACCAGCAGCATGCCGGCGGCGAAATCCCACGGCTGGAGGCCGAATTCCCAGAACCCTTCCAGCCGCCCCGCGGCGACATAGGCGAGATCGAGCGCGGCGGCGCCAAATCGCCGCAGCCCGGCCGCCTGTGCCGTCACGGCGTCACGCACCGCGGCATGGATCGGATTGGCGCGGTCGCGCGGGTTCATTCCGGTGGCGAGCACCGCCTCGGCGATCTGCCGGCGGGCCGATACGCGCAGCCGCCGGTCGTTGAGATAGGCGCCGGCGCCTTTCTCCGCCCAATAGAGCTCGTCGCGCGTCGGCTCGTAGACGACGCCGGCGACCATCTCGCCGTCGCGCTCCAGGCCGATCGAGATCGCGAAATGCGGGATGCCGTGCAGAAAGTTCATCGTGCCGTCGAGCGGGTCGACGATCCAGCGGTGCCGCCCGTCGCCTTCGGCCGCGCCGCTTTCCTCGAACAACAGGCCATAGCCCGGCCGCGCCCGCGACAACTCGGCCTTCAGCGTGCGGTCGGCCTTGAGGTCGGCGGTGGTGACAAAATCCGCCGGCCCCTTGATCGAGACCTGGAGCTGCTCGACCTCGCCGAAATCGCGGATCAGCCCACGCGCCGCCTTGAGCGCGGCCGCGGTCATGACATTGATCACCGGCGAGCGGACAGCCACTTTGATACCTTTCTCTGCCCGCCTTGGCCGGGCTTGACCCGGCCATCCACATCTTGCTGGCTAATGCCGGAGCACGAAGACGTGGACCCCCGGGTCAAACCCGGGAGAAGCGGTATGATGGGAACGTTCGGGCTTAATCCTTGGCGCGTTCCATGTAGCTGCCGTCGGCGGTGGCGACGACGATGCGGGTCCCGGCGCCGATATGCGGCGGGATCAGCACCCGGCGGCCGTTTTCCAGCTTGCCCGGCTTGTACGATGACGACGCGGTCTGGCCCTTCACCACGGGGTCGGCCTCAACCACTTCGAGCGTCACGGTCTGCGGCAGCTCCACCGAAAGCGCGGTGCCTTCGTACATCGTCACATTGCACGTCATGCCGTCGGCGAGGAAGTCGGCCGGGCTGCCGATCACCTCGCGCGCCACCTGCACCTGCTCGTAATCCTCATTATCCATGAAGGTCGCCAGGTCGTCCTCCATGTAGAGAAATTGCATTTCCTTTTCGTCGAGCCGTACCCGCTCGACGGTTTCCTGGGTGCGGAAGCGTTCGCTGAGCTTGCTGCCGCCGCGCAGGTCGCGCATCTCGACCTGGGCGAAGGCGCCGCCCTTGCCGGGTTGCACCAGATCGCGCTTGAGCACGATCCATAATTTGTTCTGATGTTCGAGCACATTGCCCGGTTTGATATCGATGGCGTTGATCTTCATGGCAGTCGGTCTCGAAGAGGTCCTGGGTTTGGCCGGTTTCCTACCAGTTTGGCGGTAAGGGGGGAAGCGCCATGGCAGCCGGAGCGACGGCATGGTGGCGGCCCGACCGGTTCGCGGCGCGGCGCGACAAGCTCGCCGCGCGCGGCCGTATCCTGGCCGCGGTACGCGGTTTTTTTGCCGAAAAAGGCTTCACCGAGGTGGAAACGCCGGCGCTGCAAGTCAGTCCCGGATTGGAACCGCATTTGCGCGCCTTCGCGACCGCGCTGAGTGATCCACGCGACGGCGCCGTCAAGCCCCGCTATCTGCACACCTCGCCCGAATTCGCGATGAAGAAGCTGTTGGTCGGCGGCGAGACGCGCATCTGGCAGCTCGCGCATGTCTTCCGCGACGGCGAGCGCGGTGCGACGCACCATCCGGAATTTTCAATGATCGAGTGGTACCGCGCCGGCGCCACCTATCGCGTGTTGATGGATGATTGCCAGCGATTGCTGCGGGCCGCGCAGGTGGCAGCGTTGCCAGAAACCCCCACCCCGACCCTCCCCCGCCAGCGGGGGAGGGGGATGGCAAGCGCCGGCGTTTCGGCCGCGCCCCCTCCCCCGCTGGCGGGGGAGGGTCGGGGTGGGGGGATGCGGTGGCAGGGTCGCAAGGCCGACGCCCGCCAGCCCTTCGAGCGCCTCTCCGTCGCTGCGGCCTTCGCCCGGCACACCGGCATCGACATCCTCGCGACCGCACCCGACCCGGCGCGGCCGGACCGCGCGTTGCTGGCCGCGGCAGCCGAAAAGATCGGCATCACGGCGCATCCCGGCGACGATTGGGAGGATTTGTATTTCCGCATCTTCCTCGACCGTATCGAGCCATATCTCGGCATCGGCGCGCCGACGATCCTCTACGACTACCCGATCTCGATGGCCGTGCTATCGCGGCCGAAGCCCGGCGATTCGCGTCTCGCCGAGCGGTTCGAGCTCTATGTCTGCGGGTTGGAACTGGCCAACGCCTTTTCCGAACTCACCGAGGCCAAGGAACAGCGCGCCCGTTTCCTGGGCGATCAGGCGAAGAAGAAATCGCTCTATGGCGAGACCTACCCGATCGACGAGGATTTCCTCGCCGCGCTCGAACACGGGCTGCCCGAATGTGCCGGCATCGCGCTCGGTTTTGACCGGCTGGTCATGCTGTGCACCGGCGCGGCCGATATCGAAGAGGTACTGTGGGCGCCGGTTTCGTGAGGTGCGGATATGCGCAGCTTCAAGACCGCCTTCCCGCCGGAACTGCTGCAAACGGTGCAGGCCGGCACGATGGCCTACACCTACAAAGGCGTGCGCTGCCTCAAGGACCCGTTCGATCTGGCGATCTATCTGAAGCTGATCTGGGATCTGAAGCCGAAGAGCCTGATCGAGATCGGCAGCAACCAGGGCGGCGGCGCGCTGTGGTTCGCCGACATGCTATCGATAGCTGGGTTGGGATGCCCGGTGGTGTCGATCGATCGCGCGCCGCCGAGCGGATTCACCGACCCGCGCATCGCCTTTCTCGCCGGCGACGCCGCATGGCTCGGCGACACGCTGACCCCGCAACTGACGGCCGCGCTGCCGCATCCCTGGCTCGTCGTCGAGGACAGCGCGCACACCTATGACGCGACCCTCGCCGCGCTGCGATTTTTCGCCGAGGCGACGAGCGCCGGCGACGTCGTCATCATCGAGGACGGCGTGCTCGACGACCTCGGCATGGCCGAGGCGTATGGCGGCGGCCCGAACCGCGCGGTCGCCGAATTTCTCGAAGGGTCGCCCGGCGCGTTCCGGGTGCTGACCGAGTATTGCGACATGTTCGGGGTCAACGCGACCTACAACCCGAACGCCTATCTGCTTCGGTTGTAGACCCTCGTCCGTCTCCGGCACTAGACAACCCCTCTCCCGCTTGCGGGAGAGGGAGGGGCCCATCGCGCAGCGATGGGAGGGTGAGGGTCAGCCGAACGCCCTTCCGTATCGCGCGAACACCGCGTTGAAATCGGCGACGGCTGCCTTGGGGCCCTTGGGGTAGTTCCAGATCGCGCCGATCACGGCGAGGAAATCGGCGCCGGCTTCGACCAGCGGGCCGCAATTCTCCTGGGTGATGCCGCCGATCGCGCAACACGGCACGACGGTCATATCCGCCCAGTCCTTGATTACTTCGGGAGAGGGATGGTGCTTGGCGATTTTGGTCGTGCTCGGGAAGAAGGCGCCAAACGCGACATAGTCGGCGCCGGCCTCGCTGGCCACCAGTGCGCGGTGCCGGCTGGCGCCGCAGGTCACGCCGATGATGCGGTCGGGGCCGACCGCCGCGCGGGCGCGGGCATAGGGCCAATCCTCCTCGCCGACATGCACGCCGTCGCAGTCGAGCTCGGCGGCGAGGTCGGGGCGGTCGTTCATGATGAAGGCGATACCGCGTTCCTGGACGATCGGCTGCAGCCGCGCCGCGGCGGCGCGGATCGCCTCGTCGTCGACGTCCTTGAGCCGCAACTGCACCGCCGCGACATCGCCGCCGGCGAGCGCGGCTTCGAGGTGCGGCGCGAACTCATGCGGGTCGAGCGTCGGCGGCGTGATCAGATAGAGCCGCGTCGTCGCCCGGTCGTCGTCGATCATGACTTCACGCTCCCTCATTCGTCGGGCACGGGAATCTAGCAAATCGACTTGAGGGGGGCGAGACCGCCCGAGGCTCGCGCCGCGTCACTCAAGCCTTCGACATCGTGGCGATCGCGTTGTCCATCGTTTCCGGCGACACCGTGATGAAGCCTTGGAACGGCGCGTTCATCTCGACGATCATGAACAGCGCCAGCGCGACCGCGGCGGCGCCGACCGCCAGTGCGACCGAGCTGACAAGGTTGAACGGCGCGAACAGCGCAAAGGCAAAAAAGGTCACCGCAAGCCAGACATCGACGATGATCACCATCTGCATCGGCACGGTCACCGCGTCTTGCAGCAGCAGTTCATTGGCGGCGAGCACGATCGTGTCGCTGAGCGACATGAAACGGTCCTTCAGGGATTTTTCTTGCGGGGTTTGCGGGTCGAGGCTGCGGAACTTGTTTCGTATCTGGTCCAGGTGGGTGATGATTTGCTCGCTGGTTACGGTCGAGTTCTCGTTCCACAATTTGTCGCGCATCTGCTTGGCGAATGACACCACTTGCTGGCGCTCCGCGTTCAGTGGCGGCTCGTAAAGCCGCATCGAATGTTCGAGCAGCGTGACGTTGATGACAAAGGTTCGCGCCTCGGTGGCGTGCGAATCGAACCCCGACTTTGCCGAGGCGACGAGCAGGCCCAGCACCAGCGCGGTCATGCTCGCGACGACACCGGTGGCGACCTTCACCGCGTCCTGGGTCTTCGCTTCGACATGGTGTTCGCGGAGGAACCGTCGGACGGCAAAGCCCAGCAGCGCGCCGCAGCATATCACCGCGAACGCCGCCGCGGTCACGTGAACCGAATCCATCTTTCCTCCGATTGCCTTGTCGCCCCAACAGATCGCTGCGCCGGTTATTGTACAACCCTCGGTTTCCAGCAAAAAGCCGCCGTGCCGTCGCGCGGGCTGCAGCGCGGGTCGGGACCGACGTTAGCGCCCGAGCCGGCCGCTCGCGGGATTCAGCGCCTCGAACGCAGCCTTGCAGCGGCGCCGCAACGTCGCCGCGTCGTTGAAAAAGTCGGAAAGCAAATCGATATCCGCCGTCGGCCGGGCGGTCAGCAGCCGAGCGCCCCCGGCTGCGGCGATGTCCGCCAGTCGCTCGGCGACCTCGGGCCGGCCGGTGAAGACGATCCGTTCGATTCCGCCGCGCAGCGCGGCTTGCGCCGCACCGCCGTCGTCACCGCAATCGAAGATGGCCGAGAAGCGCGCCGTCGGCGCTTCCGCGCGCGCCGCGTCGACCACGCCCTTAAACCAGCCGACGCCGGCATAAACCCCGGCATCGGGTGCACTCAGCAGGATGACCGCACGATCAGCCGCTGCGGCCTCGTGTAATGCGGCGGCGGCGTGGGCGAGCGAATGGACGACGATGACCGGGTCTGGCGCCTGCCGCTGGGTCAGCCGTCGCGCGCCTTAGTGCATCGACCCGTAATACGCGGCGACCTCGACCATGCGGTTCGAGAAGCCCCATTCGTTATCGTACCACGACAGGACGCGGACGAACGTCTTGTCGAGCACCTGGGTCTGGGTGACATCGAAGGTCGAGCTGTGCGGGTCGTGGTTGAAGTCGATCGAGACCGTGGGCGCCTTGTTGATGCCGAGGATGCCCTTGAGCCGGTTCGACTTCGCCGCCTCTTCCATCAGCCCGTTGACCTCGTGTGCGTCGGTCTCGCGCGCCGCGTCGAACTTGAAGTCGATCAGCGACACGTTCGCGGTCGGCACGCGGATGGCCGTGCCGTCGAGCTTGCCCTTCAGCGACGGTAGCACGAGGCCCACTGCCCGTGCCGCGCCGGTCGAGGTCGGGATCAGCGACAGCGCCGCGGCACGCGCCCGGCGCAGATCGCTGTGCAGCGTGTCTTGCAGGCTCTGGTCGCCGGTGTAGGAGTGGATCGTCGTCATGTAGCCGCGCTCGATGCCGATGCCCTGGTGCAGCACATAGGCGACCGGCGCGAGGCAGTTGGTCGTGCACGACGCGTTCGAAATCACCTGGTGCGACGCACTCAATTCCTCGTGGTTGACGCCCATCACCACGGTGAAGTCGGCGCCGTCGGCGGGAGCCGAGATGATGACTTTCTTGGCGCCGGCTTCGAGATGCTTCGCCGCCGCCTCGCGCTTGGTGAAGATGCCGGTGCATTCGAGCGCGATGTCGACGCCCAGTTCCTTCCACGGCAGCTTCGCCGGGTCGCGCTCGGCGGTGACGCGCACCTTGCCGCGGCCGGCATCGAGCCAGTTGTCGCCGGTGGTCACTTCATGCGGGAAGCGGCCATGGACGCTGTCGTAGCGCAGCAGGTGGGCATTGGTCTCGACCGGGCCCAGATCATTGACCCCGACGACTTCGATCTCCCGGCTGGCATGTTCCATCGCGGCGCGGAACACCAGCCGGCCGATGCGGCCAAATCCATTGATCGCAACCCTGATCGCCATGTCCTTACCTCCAGCGAAACCGTTGGTTCAGCTTAGACCAAATTCGCCCGCGGCGAAAAGCTGGCGGTGCAACGCGGCTTTCTATGCTGCCGAGGCTGGAGGCAGGCCGAGCAGCGCATTGTCCTGACCGAGCCGCGGCGCACCGTGCGCGAAACCGGGGCGTTCGCCATCAAAACTGACCGGCAGGCCGGTCAGCGCGAAGTCCTCGCCGGGCACCGGCAGGGCCATGCCCAGCGCTTGAACCTGCGGTTGCGCTTGCGCTTCGGTGATGCTGTGGATTTGCGTCGCTGGGACACCCACAGCGTCCAGCGCCGCGATCCAATGGGCACGCGGTTTCGTCACGAGGATCGGCGCCATCTCGGCGAAGAGCGCGTCCTTGTTGATGAGCCGCCCGCGATTTCCGGCGTAGCGCGTGTCGGCGATCCAGTCAGTCCGGCCGAGCACCTCCGCGAGCTTGGCGAAGAGCCGGTCGTTGCCGGCGCAAATCATAAAAGGTCCATCGGCGGCCTCGAAGGCCTCGTATGGCACCAGCCCGGGATGCCCCATTCGGTGCCGCGGAGGCATGCTGCCGGTATTGACCAACGCGTCGATCTTTTGCCCGCACCACATCAGCGCGGTTTCCAAGAGCGATGCGCTAACGATCCCCCCTGTGCCGGTGCGCTGGCGTTTCTGCAGCATCGCCAGCGCGCCGGGCACGCTCCACATGCCCGTACCCTGGTCGCAGACGGATGGGCCGGCTCGCATGGGCGGATCGTCCGGCCCGCCGTTGATCGCGCACAGCCCGCTATAGGCCTGGATCAGCGGCTCAAAGCCTGGCCGGTCGGCGAGCGGGCCGACAGGGCCGAAGGCGGAAATCTCACAGTAGATGAGGCGCGGGTAACGCTCGCACAGCCTCGGCCCGTCGATCCCCAGCTTCTCGGGCACACCGGGCCGCAAATTGTGCAGCATGATGTCGGCGGTGGCGACGAGGCGGTCGAACGCCGCCTTGCCTTCGGCGCTGGTCAAATCGAGGGCGACCGATTTCTTGCCGCGGTTATAGATGTGAAAGGTGAGCGCGTCGCCGTGCCGGAACGCCGGACCCATATTTCGTGCATCGTCGCCGCCGTCATGGCGCTCGACCTTGATCACCTCGGCGCCGAGATCGGCAAAGATCGCTCCGGCATAGGGGCCGGCCAATACCTGGCCGACCTCGATCACCCGGATGCCCGCCAAAATGTCGACCATCACATTTCCCGTTTTCCGCGGCGCAGCGGCGCGCGCTAGTCGCGTTCGGGCTTGCCGGCGGGCGCGGCCGCGGCGGGGCTGGCGATCAGCCCACGCGCCATGCTGGCGACGCGCTCCGCGGTGATCCCGAAATACGGGTACAGCGCCTCGACCGGAGCGGAGGCGCCGAACTCGGTCATCCCGACAAAGTGGGCGTTGCGGCCGAGCCAGCGGTTCCAGCCCATCCGCACCCCGGCCTCGACCCCGACCCGCGGCGCGCTGCCGAGCACGGCGTTCTGATAGGCCTCGTCCTGGCGCTCGAAGAGTTCCCAGCACGGCATCGAGACCACCGCGGCGCGAATACCCTCCGCCGCCAATTGCTGCTGGGCGGCGACCGCGATCGACACCTCCGATCCGGTCGCGAGCAGCGTCACGTGCCGCGTCCCGGCCGGTTCGATGAGCACATAGGCGCCCTTGGCCGATTTGTTTTCGCCATGGTCCGCGGCGGTGCGCAGCAGCGGCACGCCTTGGCGGGTCAGCGCCAGGATCGACGGGGTGCGGCGGTGCGCCAGCGCCAGTTGCCAGCATTCGGCGGTCTCGACCGGGTCGGCCGGACGGAACACCAGCAGATGCGGGATGGCGCGCAGCGCCGCCAGATGCTCGATCGGCTGGTGCGTCGGGCCGTCTTCGCCGAGGCCGATCGAGTCATGCGTCATCACATAGACGACGCCGAGATGGCTCAGCGCCGAGAGGCGGATCGCCGGCCGCGCGTAATCGGTGAACGTCAGGAACGTGCCGCCATAGGGGATCAGCCCGCCATGCGCGGCGATGCCGTTCATCGCCGCCGCCATGCCCATCTCGCGGACGCCATAGCGGATATAGCGGCCGGCATAAGTCGGCGGCTTGACGTCGTCCTGGCCCTTGGCCTTGGTGTTGTTCGACGGGGTGAGGTCGGCCGAGCCGCCGACCAGTTCGGGCAGCGCCGGCACCAGGGCGTTGAGCACCTCACCGGAGGCGACGCGCGTCGCGATCTTGGCGTTTTTGGCGCGAAATTCGTCGCAGGCTTTTGCCAATGCCGGATTTACCGCTGCCGGCAAGTCGCCGCGCATCCGGCGCGCGAACTCGCCGTGCCTCTCGCTGCGCTCCAGCCGCGCCTTCCACTCGCGGTGCACCGGCGCGCTGCGCTCGCCAACACCGCGCCACCACGCGCGCACGTCGTCGGGCACGACAAAGGCGGGATACTCCCAGCCGAGCCGCTGCTTTGCGCCCTTGATCTCGTCCGCGCCGAGCGGGTTGCCATGCGCGGCGGCGGTGCCGGCTTTGGTCGGCGCGCCGAACGCGATCACCGTCTTGCAGGCGATCATCGTCGGCCGGTCGTTGCTCTGGGCGCGCTTAAGGGCGGCGGCGACCGCCGCATGGTCGTGGCCGTCGACCCGGTCGGTCGCCCAGCCATGCGCCGCGAAACGGGCGACCTGGTCGTCGTCGACCGCAAGGCTGGTCGGCCCGTCGATCGAGATCGAATTGTCATCCCACAGCACGATCAGCTTGTTGAGCCGCAGATGCCCGGCGAGCGACAGCGCCTCGTGGCTGATCCCCTCCATCAGGCAGCCGTCGCCGCAGATCGCATAGGTGCGGTGGTCGACGACATCGGCGCCGAACTCGGCGGCGAGCAGCCGCTCGGCCAGCGCCAGACCGACCGCGTTGGCGATGCCCTGGCCGAGCGGCCCGGTGGTGACCTCGATCCCGCTCGCCAGCCCGCGTTCGGGATGGCCGGCGGTCTTGCTGCCGAGCTGGCGGAAGCGCTTCAGCTCGTCGAGCGTCATGTCGGCATAGCCGGTCAGGTGCAGCAACCCATAAAGCAGCATAGAGCCGTGCCCTGCCGAGAGCACGAAACGGTCGCGGTCGGGCCAGTCGGGCGCCGCCGGATCGAATTTGAGGAACTGGCTGAACAGCACGGTCGCGACATCCGCCATGCCCATCGGCATGCCGGGGTGGCCGGACTTCGCCTGTTCGACCGCGTCCATCGCCAGCGCGCGCAGGGCGTTCGCCATGTGGCGCAGCTTGGGGTCCTTGGCGGCGGGGAGGGGCGGGGCGGCGTTTGCCGCGGGGGTGTCGTGTGCGCTCATGGCGGCCAATCTATCGTGGCTTCGTCCGACCGCAAACGGCCTCAGTGATGCTCCGTCACACACGGCTAAATCGGCGGGGCTATGCTGGTCGTGTCCAGCGCGCCCGGCTGCGCGCCGGCAGCATCGCGTGCATCGCTCGTGCCGCGTAGAACGCGGGGCGCGGCATCAGCGCGGCAAGCCGCAGCAGGGGCCGCGCTAGCGCCGCGACGGGCCGCGGCGCCGGGGTGGGGAGCCGGCACGGGTTCTCGGCGAAGACCATGATGTCGGTCCAGCCGGTGACCTTGTTCGGACAGTCGGTATCCTTGTCGCAGCTGATGTCGAAACGGCTCTCGAATTTTTTCGCCAGCCGGTCCTCGCAGACGTAAATCTCGCCGTGGATCACCAGGAACGTGCCGAGGCTGATCCGCCGCGGGCACGCGACGGCGTCGGTGCGGCCGCAAATATTGGCCCCCGAGGCTGCGAGGCATGGCGTGTCGTCGGTCTGGCCGGGAACCGTGTTGTAACCGGTCACATAGGCGCGCACGGGATGAAAGGAGAGAAAATGCGGGAGAGTGAGTGAGGCGGCTTGGGCCGGCAGAACAAATCCTAGGGCGAATAAAGGCACAGCAATAAGCGCAGCACGCATGGTTCTCGCACCGTTGATTGTTAAACGGGGAAGGCGGGGGCGTGTAAGCGGTTTGTGACAGTGTGTGTCTGGATGTGACGATATGTGTCGATACGTAAAATCGTCGCAAATGGAAAGCGGCAATATTGGGGCAGACGACTGAATTATCTAGACGATATTAGCTTTCCAGTTGCGTTCCCTGGTAAAGGGTCAGGAATTCTGCCAAATACTCGCGCGCTCAGATTGCTCGGCGCTGTTCGCTCTTCCGCCTGCCCGCGGGGCGCGCTACGGTTCGCGGCAGTGCCTTGGGAGGGAGAACGGCCGTGGCGGACATCATTGTCGGATCGGGCGACTACAAATACCGGATCATCGAGAATTGGGCGAAGCTGCCCAATGGTTGGTCGTTCAAGGAAGTCGGCGCCGTCGGTTGCGACAAGAACGACAATGTTTATGTCTTCAATCGCGGCGAGCACCCGATGATGGTGTTCGACCGCGACGGCAATTTCCTGCGGTCATGGGGCGAGGGGGATTATCCCCGTGCCCACGGCGTCCATATGGGTCCCGACGACTCGATCTACCTCACCGACGATGGCGGCCATTTCGTCCGCAAGTGCCGGCTCGAGGACGGCAAGGTGCTGCTCGAAATGGGCGTCCCCGGCAAGCCGGCGCCCTATATGTCGGGTGAGCCGTTCCATCGCTGCACCCACACGGCGCTATCGCCGAAGGGCGACATCTACGTTTCCGACGGCTACGGCAATTCGCGCGTCCACAAATATTCACCGGACGGCAAATTGCAGATGTCGTGGGGCGAGAGCGGCTCGATGCCGGGCGAGTTCAACATTGTCCACAATATCTGCACCGACGCCGACGGCTGGGTTTATGTTGCGGACCGTGAGAACCATCGCATTCAGGTGTTCGACGGCAACGGCAAATACGAGACGCAGTGGAACAACCTGCACCGGCCTTGCGGCATGTACATGGACTTTGTGCATCACCCGGTGTGCTACATCGGCGAACTGGGCCCGGTGCAGTCGGTCAATAAGGATGTCGGCAATCTCGGCCCGCGGGTCAGCATCGTCGACCACAAGGGCAATCTGCTGTCGCGCTTTGGCGACAAATACGCCGGCACGGCGCCGACCGCGTTCCTCGGGCCGCACGGCATGGCGGTCGATACGCGCGGCGATCTCTATGTCGGCGAAGTGTCGTGGACGCAGTGGCCGCAATTCTACCCCGACAAGCCGCGGCCCGATTACATCCGCTCGCTGCAGAAATACGAGCGTGTCCGCTGACCTCGCTCGCGGTTGTAGAAACCGGCCGCTAGTGCGTTGACGAGGCTTGTCGCGCCTCGATAAGTTAGCGCGATGAGCGAACTTGACGATGCGCTGGCGGTGCTTGAACAAGCGGTCGCGCGGCTCGAGGCGGCGCCGGTGCTGGTCGACCGCGAGGCGGCCGTCCGGCTGGCCGCCGAGCGCGAGGGCGAAGCCCGACAGGTCGAGACCACCGCCGCCGAAATCGTGCAGCGGGTCGAGGCGGCGCTCGCCAAGATCAGCCAGGTGCTCGACGGGGAGGGCTAGGCAGGGCAGATGGGTCAGGTCGTCGTCACGGTCAATGGCCGCGCCTTCCCGCTCAACTGCGCCGATGGCGAGGAGCCGCGCACCCGCCGACTCGCCGCTTACGTCGACGCCAAGATCACCGATTTCGTCAAAACGCATGGCCAGATCGGCGAGGCGCGGCTGATCCTGCTCGCCGCGCTGGTCATCGCCGACGAACTTTCCGATACCAGCGATTTGGTGCACACCGAGCGCAGCCGCTCGCGCCTGAACGGCGCCGGCGAGGATGCCGGCGCCGTCGCGGCCGGCATTCGGAATCTCGCTGCGCGCATCGAAAGCATTGCGGCGCGGCTCGAAACTTCCTAGCTATTAGCGCTGTGGGCGGGGCTGCGCGGTACGTTAGGCCGTAATACCCTGGGGCCGATTCCTACCTCATGGGGGCTGTCTCTGGCGGAGCCTTGGTTCCGTTATATGGTCACCCACCTGCTCAGGCGGGCCACGAGGGAATTCCAGGCCGACGGCCGAGGCGGCTCCGCCTGCACATTTTTGGAGGAAGCGTCATTGCGAGGGGCGCAAAGCGCGACGCGGCAATCTCCCGCGATAGAGGCCAAAACGAGAGGAAATTGCCTCGCCGCGTTCGCAATGACGGAATGGTGACATGAACATCCTCGTCCTCGGCGATGTGTTCGGCCAGCCGGGCCGTGAAGCGGTAAAGACGCATCTGCCTGAACTGCGTCGTGACCTCGCGATCGATATAGCGATCGTCAATGCCGAGAACGCAGCGCACGGCTTCGGCCTGACCGAGAAGATCAGCGGTGAACTCTACGACGCCGGCGCGGACGTGCTGACCACCGGCAACCATGTCTGGGACCAGCGTGAGCTGATCCCCTATATCGATCGCGACCCGCGCGTGCTGCGCCCGGCGAACTTTCCGCCCGGCACGCCCGGCGCGGGGACCCGCCGTCATGCGCTGCCCGACGGCCGCGGCGTGCTGGTCGTCAATCTGATGGGGCGGCTGTTCATGGACGCGCTCGACGACCCGTTCCGCACGCTCGACGCGGCGATCGCCGGTCAGGCCCTGGCGCGCGACGTGGCGGCGATCATCGTCGATCTTCACGGCGAGGCGACCAGCGAGAAGACCGCGTTCGGGCATTTCTGTGACGGCCGCGTCTCGGCTGTTGTCGGCACGCACACCCATATCCCGAC
Organism: uncultured Alphaproteobacteria bacterium; assembly: GCA_963778385.1. Lineage (GTDB taxonomy): Bacteria > Pseudomonadota > Alphaproteobacteria > ATCC43930 > CGMCC-115725 > DATARH01. Next base: position 36,657 of record CAVZUA010000006.1, read on the forward strand.
CGCCGATCATCAGATCCTGCCGGGCGGCACTGCTTATATCAGCGATCTCGGCATGTGCGGGAATTACGATTCGGTCATCGGCCTCGAAAAGCACGCCTCGATCCGCCGTTTTGTGACCCGCATGCCCGGCCCGAAGAAGGCGGAGCCGGCGGAGGGCGAGGCGACTCTGTGCGGCGTCTTCATCGTCACCGACGATGCGACCGGGCTCGCCCGCCGCATCGAGCCGCTGCGCCTCGGCGGCCGCCTCGCGCCCAACGTTCCGGCGTTGTAACGCTGGGAACCTCAGGACCAATTCTACCCGCGCACGTGTTAGTCTGTTGTCGTCCCGGCGCAGGCCGGGACCCACTGTTCAACGTGCCAACTGCGGACAAGTGGGTCCCGGCCTGCGCCGGGACGACAAGAACAAGCGGAAGCCAATGGCCAAAGTCCTCATCACCTCGGCGCTGCCCTACATCAACGGCATCAAGCATCTCGGCAACCTGATCGGCTCGATGCTGAGCGCCGATGTGTATGCCCGGTTTATGCGCGCCACGGGCCATGAGGTGCTGTTCATCTGCGCCACCGACGAGCACGGCACGCCGGCCGAGATCGCCGCGCGCGAGGCGGGGCTGCCGGTCGGGGAATATTGCCGCCAGCAGCATGAAATCCAGGCGCAGATCTATCGCGATTTCGCGCTGAGTTTCGATTATTTCGGCCGCAGCTCGTCACCGCAGAATCACGAGCTGACCAACCATTTTTACCATCGCCTCGACGACGCCGGGTTTATCGAGGAGCACGCGATCGCCCAGGTCTATTCGATCGACGACGGCCGCTTCCTTCCCGATCGCTACATCACCGGCACTTGTCCGCATTGCGGCTACACCAACGCGCGCGGCGACCAGTGCGAGAATTGCACCCGCCTCCTCGAGCCGACCGACCTGATCGAGGCGCGCTCGGCGATCTCGGGCAGCCGCAACCTTGAAGTCCGCCAGACCAGGCATCTGTTCCTCAAGCTCACCAAGCTCGCCGACCGCGTCGAAGAATGGATCGATTCGCGCCAGGACTGGCCGCTACTGGTCAGCTCGATCGCCAAGGCTTGGCTCAAGGAAGGGCTGCAGGACCGCGGCATCACCCGCGACCTCAAATGGGGCGTGCCGGTCGACCGGCCGGGCTTCGAGGCCAAAGTGTTCTACGTCTGGTTCGACGCGCCGATCGAATATATCGGCGCGACCAAGGAATGGGCCGACACCGCGCCCCCGGGCGAGACTCGCGACTGGAAGCGCTGGTGGTATGAGGCCGACGATGTCCGCTACGTCGAATTCATGGCCAAGGACAACGTGCCGTTCCACACCGTCAGCTTCCCGGCGACGATCCTCGGCTCGGGCGAGCCATGGAAATTGGCCGATTACATCAAGGGCTTTTCCTGGCTGACATTTTATGGCGGCAAGTTCTCGACCAGCCAGCGGCGCGGCATCTTTCTCGACCAGGCGCTGAAGGAGTATCCGTCGGATTACTGGCGCTACTGGCTCGTCGCCAACGCTCCGGAAGCCGACGACTCCTCGTTCACCTTCAGCGGCTTTGCCGGGGTCTGCAACAAGGACTTGGCTGACACCTTCGGCAATTTCGTCAACCGCTCCCTGCGCTTCTGTAGCGCGCGCTTTGGCGACGCCGTGCCGGAAGGCGACGCGTATGGTCCGATGGAGACGGAGCTCGTCGCCAATCTTCAGACCGTACTCGACCGCTACACAGCCAGCCTTGCGGCGATGCAACTGCGCCGCGCGGCCGCCGATTTGCGCGAGCTGTGGGTGATCGGCAACGTCTATCTCGACCGCGCGGCACCGTGGACCGCGATCAAGGAAGACCGGACGCGAGCCGCCTCGATCCTGCGCGCGGCGATCAATCTGTCGCGGCTCTACGCGATCGTCGGTTCGCCGATCATCCCCGACACCTGCGCCCGGCTGCGCGAGGCGCTTGGCGTGACGATCAGCGACGCGTTCTGGCCGAAAGACGCGGCGACCGAATTGGATGCGCTGCCCCCTGGCCACGGCTTCGCCGTACCGCCGCCGCTGTTCAAGAAGATCACGCCGGAGCAAATCGTCGACCTGTCGCACCGTTATGGCGGCGAGGAAACGGCGGAGGCGCCAACGTAGCCGGTTCCTTACGTCATGGCCGGGCTTGTCCCGGCCATCCAACAATCGGTCCCATCGCCTTATGCGGCGGCCAAAGTCCGCTGGATCCCCGGGTTAAGCCCGGGGATGACGAGACCGGAGAAGCGAATCGCGTCTGGTTTCGTGCTGATCTGTATTATCGCAATCACCACCAACCTCACGCAAAACGTAAGGAAACGCGCCGCACTTCGCCGCCACGCCGCATTGCTGCCATATTGGCTTGCTACGGCGGCCGGGCGCGTGACGGGGGAGTGGCGCGGCTCCGACCGTGATCGTATGAACCAAGGGGACTGACGGGAATCGCCACGGATGGCAGGCCATTCGCAATTCAAGAACATCATGTTCCGCAAGGGCGCGCAGGATAAAAAGCGCGGCAAGGTGTTCACCAAACTCATTCGCGAAATCACCACGGCGGCGCGCACGGGCCTGCCCGACCCGGCGGCGAACCCGCGGCTGCGGGCCGCGGTGCTTGCGGCGCGCCAGGCCAACATGCCCAAGGACACGGTCGAGCGCGCGATCAAGCGCGGCGCGGGCGCCGATGGTACAGAAGCCTATGACGAGGTGCGCTACGAGGGCTACGGGCCGGGTGGCGTCGCGGTCATCGTCGAGGCGCTGACCGACAACCGCAACCGCACCGCCAGCGAGGTACGTGCCGCCTTCACCAAGTCCTCCGGCGCGCTCGGCGAGACCAATTCGGTGAGCTTCATGTTCGATCGGGTCGGCGAGATCGTCTACGCAGCCGATACAGCCAGTGCCGACGACATGCTCGAAGCCGGCGTCGAGGCCGGTGCCAGCGATGTCGAAAGCGGCGACGAGGCCCACACCGTGCTGTCCTCGGTCGAGGACTTCAACGAGGTGCGCGATGCTTTGGAGCAGCGCTTTGGCGAGGCGCAATCGGCGAAGCTCGCCTGGCGCCCGAAGACCACCTCGCCGATCGACGAGGACACCGCGACGAGCCTCTTCAAATTGCTCGATACCCTCGAAGACAGCGATGACGTGCAGAACGTCTACGCCAATTTCGAGGTCACCGAAGACGTCATGGCCCGGCTGAGCGCGTGATGAATTGGTGGGGGGCAGCAATCAAATTCCCCTCTCCCGTTTGCGGGAGAGGGTGGCCATCGCGAAGCGATGGACGGGTGAGGGTAGGGGACGCGACAACAAACCCTCACCCTCCCACGCTCTGCGTGGGCCCCTCCCTCTCCCGCAAGCGGGCGAGGGGTTTGAATTGATGCGCGTTCTCGGCCTCGATCCCGGGCTGCGCCACACCGGCTGGGGGGTGATCGATGTCGACGGCAATCGGCTGACGCATGTCGCCGACGGGGTCGCCAGCGTCGCCGCCGACCTGCCGTTTGGCGAGCGGCTGGTCGCGTTGTTTCGCCAGGTCGGCGAGGTGCTGGAACGGTTTCGGCCGGACGCGGCGGCGGTCGAGGAGACGTTTGTCAACAAGAACCCGAATTCGACGCTGCGGCTCGGCGCGGCGCGCGGCGTTGTGCTGTTGGCGCCGGCGGAGCGCGGCGTGCCGGTGGCGGAATACTCGGCCAACACGGTCAAGAAATCGGTGGTCGGCGCCGGCCATGCCGAAAAGGCGCAGGTGCAGCTGATGGTGCGCCGGCTGCTGCCCGGCTGCGGCGTGGTCAAGGCGGATGCCGCCGACGCCCTCGCGGTGGCGATCTGCCACGCGCACCACGCCGGCACCATGGCGGCCTGGCTGGCGGTCTCGGGAAAGTTGGGACGATGATCGCCAAGCTCACCGGCATCCTCGACCATATCGGCCCCGAGGGCGCGGTGATCGATGTGCACGGCATCGGCTATCTGGTGTTCGCCTCGACGCGCACGCTTGGCCAGCTGCCGCCGTCGGGCGAGGCCGCGCGCCTCTTGATCGAGACCCATGTCCGCGAGGACCACATCCATCTCTACGGCTTTGTCGATGCCGCCGAGCGCGACTGGTTTCGCCTGCTGACGACGGTGCAGGGGGTCGGTGCCAAGGTGGCGCTGGCGATCCTCTCGGCGGTCGCGCCCAACGACCTGACCTTGGCGATCGTTGCGCAGGACAAGGCGATGCTGGCCCGTGCCGACGGTGTCGGGCCGCGGCTCGCCGCGCGCATTACCAATGAGCTCAAGGACAAGGTCGGCGGCCTCGCGCTGGCCGCGACCAACGCCGCCGCGCCGGCGCCGCAGGCCGCCAGTGACCCCGGCCCGACCGGCGATGCGGTCTCCGCGCTGGTCAATCTCGGCTATCGCCGCGCCGAGGCATTCGGCGCGGTCGCTGCCGCCTCGCGCCGGCTCGGCGGCGACGCCAAGGTCGACGCCCTGATCCGCGCCGGGCTGCAGGAATTGGCGCAAGGGACTCAGACCAACGCTGAGGCGCGAGCGTGAGCGCGCCGGCCAATGGACTAGACCGCCTTGTCGCGCCGCAGCCGGGCGAGCAGGACGTTGCCGACGCGCCGATCCGCCCGCAATCGCTGGAAGAATTCGTCGGCCAGAAACAGCTGCGCGACAATCTGGCGATCTTTATCGAGGCCACGAAGTCGCGCGGCGAGGCACTCGATCACGTGCTCTTCTTCGGGCCCCCGGGCCTGGGAAAAACCACGCTGGCGCAGATCGTGGCGCGCGAGCTGGGGGTCGGCTTCCGCGCCACCTCCGGCCCGGTGGTCCAGCGCGCCGGGGACCTCGCGGCGCTGCTCACCAGCCTGCAGCCGCGTGACATCCTGTTTATCGACGAAATTCACCGGCTGATGCCGGCGGTCGAGGAAATCCTCTACCCGGCGATGGAGGATTTTCAGCTCGACCTGATCATCGGCGAGGGGCCGGGGGCGCGCTCGGTGCGCATCGACCTGCCGCCTTTCACGCTGGTCGGCGCGACGACGCGCTCCGGCCTCATCACCCGGCCGCTGCGCGAGCGTTTCGGTATTCCGTTGCGCCTGGTCTTCTATGAGCCGGCGGAGCTGGCGCTGATCGTCGCCCGCGGCGCCCGCGTGCTGGGGTTCGCGCTGGAGCGGGACGGCGCGGCCGAGATCGCCCGGCGCGCGCGCGGCACGCCGCGGGTCGCGATGCGGCTGCTGCGGCGCATCCGCGATTTCGCCGCGGTCCAGGGCTGGGCCCTGGTTGACGCGGCCGCGGCGGACACGGCGCTGTCGCGGCTCGATGTCGATCATCGCGGTCTCGACGGCATGGACCGCCGCTATCTCACCTGCATCGCGCAGCATTACGGCGGCGGCCCGGTCGGGGTCGAGACCATGGCGGCGGCGCTCGGCGACCAGCGCGACGTGATCGAGGAGGTCATCGAGCCCTATCTCGTGCAGGAAGGTTTCGTGCAGCGCACCCCGCGCGGCCGCATGCTGACTGAAACCGCCTACCGCCATCTCGGCCTGCCGGCGCCGACCAGCGCCCCCGGCCAGTTCGACCTGCTGACCCCGCTCGCCCCCGTCGATGTTGACGACGCCCGGTGACGTTTCTTCTTAACACCATCCCGGCGAAGGCCGGGACCCATGCTTCGACCGCGCGAGCCGCGGACGGATGGGCCCCGGCCTTCGCCGGGGTGGGCCAGAATGGCGGAGCTTGGTGATGGCATCCACCGGCCTCCCTCATCCTGAGGAACGCCTGAAGGCCGCGTCTCAAAGGACGCACGCAGCCGATCCAGCCGGTGTCAGCCACACCCTGCCGCTGCGCGTCTATTACGAGGATACCGACGCCGCCGGCATGGTGTACCACGCCAATTACCTCAAATTCGCCGAGCGCGGGCGCAGCGAGATGCTGCGCAGCCTGGGATTTCCGCACCGCAAGCTCGGCGCCGAGAACGGCGTCGGCTTCGCGGTGCGGCGCTGCGCGATCGAATATCTCGCGCCGGCGCGGCTGGAGGACGACCTGACCGTCGTCACCACGTTGACCGGTGTCGGCGGCGCCACCCTGCATGCAAGACAGCAAATTCGCCGCGACGATCAGCTGCTGGCCGATCTCGACGTCGTCGTCGCCTGTATCGGGCGCGACGGGCGGCCGCGCCGCATTCCGGTCGCGCTGCGCCAGGTGCTGGCCGCGCCGCGCGCGCCATAGTTGCGCCTTATCTTCATGTTTTCTGCCCGATTGACGCCATAAAGGCCCGCCAAGAATGCCCGTTGAGACCTCACAGCTTCCCGGTACCGTGTCCCACTCGCTCTCGATCCTCGATCTGGTCGGGCAAGCCGACCTGATCGTCAAACTTGTTCTGTTGATTCTGTTGCTGGCGTCGTTCTGGTCGTGGGCGGTGATCTTCGACAAGGTGATGCGCCTGCGCCGCCTGCGGCAAACGGCGACAAGTTTCGAGGAAACCTTCTGGTCGGGGGGCTCGCTCGACGATCTGTTCGATCGCGTTGGGCAACGCCCGGCGGATCCGATGAGCGCGGTCTTTGCCGCGGCGATGCGCGAATGGCGGCGCAGCGCCGCCAAGGGGCTGCTCGGCACGCCCGTCATGCGCGCCAGCCTGCAGCAGCGCATCGAGCGGGTGATGAACGTGACTGTCGGCCGCGAGATGGATCGGGCCGAGCGGTTCATGGCCTATCTCGCGACGGTCGGCTCGACCGCGCCGTTTGTCGGGCTGTTCGGCACGGTCTGGGGCATCATGGACAGCTTCCAGTCGATCGCCGCGGCGAAAAATACTAGCCTCGCGGTGGTCGCGCCGGGCATCGCCGAATCGCTGTTCGCAACCGCGCTCGGCTTGGTCGCGGCAATCCCGGCGGTGGTCGCCTACAACAAGTTGTCGACCGATTTCTCGCGCTACGCCGGGAGGCTGGAGGCTTTTGCCTCGGAATTCAGCGCGATTCTGTCGCGCCAGCTCGACGAGAGGCCCTGATCGATGGCGGTCTCGTTCGGCAACGGCAACGGGCGAGCCAGCTCGCGCTACCGGCCTATGTCCGACATCAACGTGACGCCGCTGGTCGACGTGATGCTGGTGCTGCTGGTCGTGTTCATGGTCACGGCGCCCCTGTTGACCGTCGGCGTGCCGGTCGACCTGCCGCAGACCCAGGCGCCGCCGATCAACGAACCCAAGGAGCCGACGGTCATCACCGTCAACAAGGAAGGCGTCCTCTATATCCAGGACGCGGTCGTGCCGATGGATACGCTGGTCGCCAAGTTGCAGGCGATCACCGGCAGCAACCCGGACGCGGTGCTCTACGTGCGCGGCGACAAGGACATCAATTACGGCAAGGTGCTGGAGGTGATGAGCCTGATCAGCAATGCCGGCTTCCACAAGGTCTCGCTGGTCGCCGAAGCGCCGAAGGGCGGGCAGGCGCCCGTGACGGCGGCGCCTGCCCCCGCCGGGAAACGCTGACGCGCCGGGCGGGGGGCCGGCAGTAGGTCGACAACGATGAGCGTCCTGGTTCTCGAACGCGACGATCCGGTCGATTCCGAGACTTCCGACGCGATGCCGGGCGGCATCGCCGTGTCGGCGGCGATGCATATCGGCATCTTCGCGGCGATTATCATCGGCTTGCCGACGCTGTTTCGCCCGCCGATCCCCGAGGAGCAGCCGATCGCCGTCGAGCTGGTGACGATCGCCCCGGAGACCCACGCGACACGGCCCAATCCCAACACCCCGGTGCCCAAGGCTAAGCCCGATATCCCGGTCGAGGCGGCGCCGGCGCCGGTGCCGCAACCAAAGCCCGAACCGCCGCCGCCGACACCCGCCGCACCGGCCTCGGCGGAAGCGCCGCCACCGCCAGCGCCCGCGCCGCCCCAGCCCAAGGCCGAGGCGCCGCCGCCTCCGCCACCCCCGCCGCCAAAGCCGGTGGAGGCGCAGATGCCGCCGCCACCGCCGCCCAAACCCGAGGTGAAGCCCGATCCGAAGCAGGAGAGAGTGGCGTTCGACCAGATGCTGAAGAACCTGGAGAAGACCCCGCCGAAGCAAGTGGCGCAGGTCAAGCCGGAGGCGCGGCCGGAAAAGCAGCAGAATGCCGCCGCGTTCGACACGCTCCTGAAGAACCTCGAAAAGAACACGGCGATGCCCGACCCTTCGGCAAAGCCGCAGCGCCAGCGCGTCGCCGCCGCGGCGCCGCCCTCCTCGCAGCCGCGCGCGCCGCTCGGCAGCCAGCTCACGGCGAGCGAGATCGACCTCGTCCGCGAGCAGCTGTCGCGCTGCTGGAACATCAATGCCGGCGCCCGCGACGCCAAGGATCTGGTGGTCGAAATCCGCGCCAGCGTGCAGTCCGACGGCACGGTCAGCCAGGCGACCATCGTCGATCAGGGCCGCATGGGCGACCCGTTGTGGCGCGCCGCCGCCGAGGCCGCGCGGCGTACTTTTTTCAACCCGGCCTGCACGCCGCTGAAACTGCCGCCGGACAAATATGCGACGTGGAAGGACCTCGTCGTCGACTTCAGCCCGAGGGACATCCAATGAACGTTTCGCGCAGAGCTTTTGGCGCAATGGCGCTGCTCACGCCGTTGCTGGCCCCGGCACTGGCGCGCGCCGAGCTGCGTATCGACCTGAACCACGGCCAGATGCAGCCATTGCCGATTGCGATCCCGACGTTTTCCGGCGATGGCCCCAACGCGCAGCTCGGCCAGCAGATCACCGGCGTGGTGTCCAACGATCTGCAGAATTCCGGGCTGTTCCAGGTGCTTGACCCGAAGAGTTACATCCAGAACGTCTCGGCCGGCGGCCCGCCCGATTTCGGCGCCTGGCGGCAGATCAACGCCCAGGCGCTGGTCACCGGTCAGGTGCAAACCCAGCCGGACGGCAAGGCGCGCGTCGAATTCCGCCTGTGGGATGTGCTCGCCGGGCAGCAGCTCGCCGGCTTTGCGTATACGACGACGCAGCAGAACTGGCGCCGCATCGCGCACATCATCGCCGACGAAATCTACAAGCGGCTGACCGGCGAGGACGGCTATTTCGACACCCGCATCGTCTACATCGCCGAATCCGGGCCGGCGCAGAACCGCATCAAGCGGCTGGCGATCATGGATCAGGACAGCGCCAACAATCAGTACCTGACCGACGGGCGTGCGCTGGTGCTGACGCCGCGCTTCTCGCCCTCGGTGCAGGAGATTACTTACCTCTCGTACGCGACCGGCGTGCCGCGGGTCTTCCTGTTTAACATCGATACCGGGCAGCAGGAATCGATCGGCGACTTTCCCGGCATGACCTTCGCGCCGCGCTTCTCGCCCGACGGCAACCGCGTGGTACTGAGCAAATCCGAGGCCGGCGTCAGCAACATCTACTCGCTTGACCTGCGCACGCATCGTCTGGCGCCGCTGTCGAGCGGCGGGGCTATCGACACCTCGCCCTGCTATTCGCCGGACGGCAGCAAGATCGCGTTCAATTCCGACCGCGGCGGTGCGCAGCAACTTTATGTGATGGGCGCCGATGGCGGCGGTGCGCAGCGCATCAGCTTTGGGTCGGGCCGCTATGCGACGCCGGTGTGGTCGCCGCGCGGCGACCTGATCGCTTTCACCAAGATCGACGGCGGCACGTTCTATATCGGCGTCATGCACCCGGACGGCTCGGGCGAACGGCTCCTGACCAAGGACTTCCTGGTCGAGGGGCCGACCTGGGCGCCGAATGGCCGCCTGCTGATGTATTTCCGCGGCGCGCCGACCAGCAAGAACGGCGGCGGTGGCGGCTCGCGGTTATTCTCGATCGACTTGACTGGTTCAAATCAGCGCGAGATCGCGACCCCCGGCGATGCTTCCGATCCCGCGTGGTCGCCCTTGCTTCGCTAGAAGATGACGGTATAGTCCGCCGACTTTTGTCCCTGGGATTGATATATTTTCCACGAATAGAGACAGAAGAACGTTGCAAACCTCCCCGTTACTGGGGATGTCACCGCCGAATGGCTGAAGGAGTCTATCGATGATTAAAAAAATGATTGGCCTGGCGGCCGCAGTGCTTTTGCTGGCCGCTTGCAGCAGCAATCCGCCCCCGCCTTCGGCCAGTGGAATGGGACCGGTTGGTGCCGGCGGCAGCTACGCGCCCGGCTCGCAACAGGACCTCGCCGCGACGGCGGGTGACCGGGTCTTCTTCGCCTACGACCAGTCGGACATCTCCGCCGAGGGGCAGCAGATCCTGCAACGCCAGGCGCAATGGCTGCAGCGCTACTCGCGGGTCTCGATCACCATCGAAGGCCATTGCGACGAGCGCGGCACGCGCGAATACAACCTCGCGCTCGGCGAGCGGCGCGCGGCAGCGGTCAAGAACGTGCTCGTCGCGCTCGGTATCCCGGCGACACGGATCCAGACGATCAGCTACGGCAAGGAACGGCCGATCGTCGTCGGCTCGGATGAAGGCGGCTATGCGCAGAACCGCGTCGGCATCACCACCGTCAATGGCGGCTGAGCTCGCTTGCAAGCGGTGAGAATTCGAGGGCGCCACGCCTGATGCCGCGCGGCGCCCTTGTTTTGCCTAAAACCCGGGTTAAACCGGGTACGGACGAGTGTCGAACCTGCTTGCGTCCGGACGGTGCCTATCGGGCGGCGCCGCCGGCGCTCCGGCGTCTCGGGTCGGGCCGTCCGCCGAAGATGCGAGGCCTTGCCTGATGCTCTGGTATGTGCCCGAGTTTTCCCTTCGATGTTGGTTGCGCCCCCGGTCGTGCTCCTGGGCGCAGGTTGGCGCGGTGTTGGTGGTCGCGGTCGCTCCGGCGATTGCTCAAGCCCAGGATTCCAACACGCAAGAGCGGATCGACCGGCTGGAGCGCGACCTCAGCATGCTGCAGCGCCAGGTCTACCGCGGCGCGCCGGCAATGGCCGCGCCCGGCGGCGGCGGCTCGACCAGCGCCGCCGATATCGAAATCCGCATGGAGCGGCTCGAGGCGCAGATGCGCGACCTGACCGGACGAGTGGAGCAGACCTCGAACGGCATGGAACAGCTGCGGCAGCGGCTCGAACAGATCAACTCCGATCTCGATGTCCGGCTGGGACAGGCGGGCGGCGGGTCGGCCGGGCTGGCGCCGGGGCGACCCGGCGCCGTCGGTCCACCCCCGGCGGCGAGCTCCTCAGGCAAATTCGCCGCCGACGCATTCCCACCCCCGCCGCCCGGCGGATTGATGCCGCCGGGAACCGTTGTCCCGCCGCCATCGAGCGGCGGCGGCAGCGCCGGTGGGCTCAACCCGATCTTCAACACGCTGTCGCCGCCGGGAACGGCGCCGCCGCGATCCTCGGCGCCCGAGCCCGCCAGCGTGGCGCCACCCCCCGGCGGCAGCGGCTCGATCAACGAGCAGTTCAACCACGCGTTCGGCTTGGTCAAGCAGGCCGATTATGCCAATGCCGAGGTCGCATTGCGGGCGTTTATCGAGGCGCATGCCAACGACCCGCTCGCCGGCAACGCGCAATACTGGCTGGGCCAGACCTATTACGCCCGCAACCGCTACCAGGACGCGGCAAGCGCCTTCGCTGAGGGCTACAAGCGCTATCCCAAGAGCTCCAAGGCGCCCGAGGATTTGCTCTATCTCGGCATGTCGCTGGCCAAGACCGACCAGAAAAAGAATGCCTGCCTCGCGCTCGGCCAACTCGACCAGGCGTTCCCCAATGCCTCCGCCGCGGTCAGGGAACGCGCCAACGCCGAGAAAAAGCGCCTTGCCTGCGGGTAAGCAGCAGGTGCCTCCTTCGAGACGCGCCTGGCGGCGCTCCACAGAGCCTGGCCCGAAATGCGCTTGAGACGCTCGCAGATGTTTTTCTCGTCATTCCGGGGCATCGCGCGGCGATGAACCCATGCACACGGACCTCGAAAAGCGCGTTCCGACGGCGCACCCCCCCATCGGCCAAGCCCGTGTTCATGGGTTCCGGGTTCGGCCCTGCGGGCCGCCCCGGAATGACGAGGGCAATTTCAGGCCAGGCTCTCAGGATGACGACGAATGTCCGATGGCATCGCGAAAAGCCGTCATCCTGAGGATGCGCGCAGCGCCGCCTCGAAGGATGCAACGCATCTATCCATCCGCCGAGCCGGCGAACCGTTCAGTTTGGCCGAACTGGATGCGGTTCTCGCCGCGATCGGCGGGTTTGAGCCGCGGCCGTTGCTCGCCGTCGGCGTCTCCGGAGGCTCGGACAGCCTGGCCTTGATGGTCCTCGCCGACCGTTGGGCACGGGCGCGCGGCGGCGAGGCCTGGGGGCTGATCGTCGACCACCGGCTGCGCCCCGAGAGTGCGAGCGAGGCAACAACCGTCGCCGGCTGGCTCGCGGCGCGCGGCATTCCACACGCGATTTTGGCATGGGAGGGCGAGAAGCCCGCGACCGGCATTCAGGAAGCGGCGCGTGCCGCGCGCTACCGGCTGCTCGCCACCTGGTGCGCCGCGCGCGGCTGCCTGCACCTCCTGACGGCGCATCACCGCGACGATCAGGTCGAGACCTACCTGATCCGCCGCCGTGCCGCGAGCGGCATCGATGGCCTCGCCGGCATGGCGGCGGTGCGCGAACTGCCGCAACTGCGGCTGGTGCGGCCGCTGCTCGACATGCCGAAGGCGCGGCTCGTCGCATTCCTCGACGCCGAGAACCAGCCTTATGTGCGCGACCCCAGCAACCGCAACCCGATCTTTGAGCGCGCGCGGTTGAGGCTGCGCATGTTGGCAGAACCAGCCCCTCTCCCCGCGCCGCAGGCGTGGGAGGGTGAGGGGCAGGTTCTGCGCGAACTCCGCAACAACGCCACGACCCGCGTCGCACGTGAACGGCAATTGACGGCACTGCTTGCACGCACGGTGAGCCTGCACCCGGCCGGTTTCGCGGCCATCGACCCGGCGCCGATCGCCGCGGCCGGCGAGCTTGGTGAGCGGGCGCTCGATCGGGTGATCGCCGTCCTCGGCGGCTCGCCCTATCCCGTTCGCCGCGCGCGGCTGCGGCGGCTGCGCGAAACATTCGCCGAGAGTCCTGCGCGGCCACGGACCTTGGGCGGGTGCCGGTTCGTGCCATGGCGCGGCCGGGTGCTGGCGCTGCGCGAGGCGGCCAGAACCGGCCCGCCGCTCCTGCTCAGCCCGGGCGAGATCGGCATGTGGGACCAGCGTTTCGCGGTAAGCATGCCTGCCGCCGCACTGGCGCCGGTCAGCATCAAGGCGCTCGGCGCCGCAGGCGTCGCGGCACTGCAAAAAGCAAAGATCGCCGCCGACAACCCTTTGCCGCGCTTGCTCTATCCGGTACTGCCTGCGGTCTGGGACAGAGCAGGCATTGCGGCGGTGCCGCATCTTTTGTGGCGGCGCGCAACGTTTGCGTGCCCGCCGACGTTGGCCTTTCGGCCATTGGTTTCGTTATTCGGCGCAGGCTTTACAGTTGTTTAATTGCGAGGGCATCTTATGTTTCGGTGGCGGCGAAATCGTCGCGGCGCCCGGCGTCGATTACCTGGCGGCGCTGATGCACGGAAAGGTCCCGGCGTGAACAATTTCGGCAAGAACCTCGCCCTCTGGATCGTGATTGGGCTGCTGCTTGTCGCGCTGTTCAACCTTTTTCAAACCTCGTCCAACCGCGGGCCGCAGTCGACGCTTGCCTTCTCCGACTTCGTGACCGACGTCAATCGCGGCCAGGTCACCGACGTCACGATCCAGGGCAGCAACATCACCGGCCATTTCACTGACGGCCGCGCCTTTACGACCTATTCGCCGAACGATCCGACCCTCGTCAACAAGCTGATGGACAAGGGTGTGCGCATCACCGCCGCGCCGCTCGACGAGAATGTGCCGTCGCTGTTCGGCATCCTGGTCTCTTGGTTCCCGATGCTGCTGCTGATCGGCGTGTGGATTTTCTTCATGCGCCAGATGCAAGGCGGCGGCGGCCGGGCGATGGGCTTTGGCAAGAGCCGCGCGCGCCTGCTGACCGAGAAGGTTGGCCGCATCACCTTTGAGGATGTCGCCGGCATCGACGAGGCCAAAAGCGAGCTCGAAGAGATCGTCGAATACCTCAAGGACCCGCAGAAATTCCAGCGCCTCGGCGGCAAGATCCCGAAAGGCGTGCTGCTTGTCGGCCCGCCGGGCACCGGTAAGACGCTGCTCGCCCGTGCGATCGCCGGCGAAGCCAACGTGCCGTTTTTCACGATTTCCGGTTCCGACTTTGTCGAGATGTTTGTCGGTGTCGGTGCCAGCCGCGTCCGCGACATGTTCGAGCAGGGCAAGAAGAACGCGCCTTGCATCATCTTCATCGATGAAATCGACGCGGTCGGCCGTCATCGCGGCGCCGGTCTCGGCGGCGGCAATGACGAGCGCGAGCAGACCCTGAACCAGCTGCTTGTCGAGATGGACGGGTTTGAGGCGAACGAGGGCGTCATCCTGATTGCCGCGACCAACCGGCCCGACGTGCTCGACCCGGCGTTGCTGCGCCCCGGCCGCTTCGACCGTCAGGTCGTCGTGCCCAACCCCGACGTTCTCGGCCGCGAGAAGATCCTCAAAGTCCATATGCGCAAGGTGCCGCTGGCCTCGGATGTCGATCCGAAGATCATCGCGCGCGGCACCCCGGGCTTCTCGGGCGCCGACCTCGCCAACCTCGTCAACGAGGCGGCGCTGATGGCGGCGCGGCGCGGCAAGCGCTCGGTGGCGATGCTCGAATTCGAGCAGGCCAAGGACAAGGTCATGATGGGCGCCGAGCGGCGCTCGATGGTGATGACCGAGGACGAAAAGCGCCTGACCGCGTATCACGAGGCGGGCCATGCGCTGTGCATGCTCTATGCCGAGGGCCACGAGCCGCTGCACAAGGTCACGATCATCCCGCGCGGCCGGGCGCTGGGCGTCACGATGTTCCTGCCCGAGCGCGACAAGTACTCGCAGTCGAAGATCGAAATCAAAGCGATGCTGGCGAGCCTCTTTGGCGGCCGCGTCTCCGAGGAGCTGATCTTCGGCCCGGACAAGGTCACCACCGGCGCCTCGGACGATATCAAGCGCGCCACCGGCCTCGCGCGCCGCATGGTCACCGAATTCGGTTTCAGCGAGAAGCTCGGGCCGCTGCGCTACAGCGAGAATGAGGAGGAGGTGTTCCTCGGCCACTCGGTGACGCAGCGCAAGAACGTCTCCGACGCGACCGCCAAGGTCATCGACGACGAAATCCGCCGCTGCGTCGAGGAAGGCGAGCACACCGCGCGGGCGATCCTGACCTCGCATCTCGACGAGCTGCATGCGCTGGCGCACGGCCTGCTCGAATATGAGACTCTGTCGTCGGACGAAATCCGCCGCATCATCAAGGGCGAACGGATCGTGCGCGAAAGCGCCACGAGCCCGCCGCCCGCGTCGGACGAGCCGCGCCCGGGCCGCCGCAGCTCGGTGCCGCCCTCGGGCCGGCCAAGCGGCATCGGCCCCGAACCCGAGCCCCAGCCGGGCGGATGAGGCTGGCTGTAGATTCCCTGCAGAAACAGCGAAAAACAGCGGAGCGTCTGCCACGGCGCTCCGCTAATAGTTTGACCCGAAGGCTACTGACGATTTGGCAATCGTTCGCCGTTAGGATCATTCTTCTTTCGGCGGCGGAGTGTCGTCGAACCTGAGGCTTGGGGGATGCGCCGACGATGACGCGCAAGCTTTTCGGCACCGACGGGGTGCGGGGCACCGCCAATACCGAGCCGATGACGCCGGAAACGGCGCTCAAGCTGGCCATGGCGGTCGGCGAATCCTTTCACAACGGCGCGCACAAGCACCTCGTGGTGATCGGCAAGGACACGCGGCTGTCGGGCTATATGCTCGAACCGGCGCTGACCGCTGGCTTTATCACCATGGGCATGGATGTCGTGCTGGTCGGCCCCTTGCCGACGCCGGCCATCGCCATGCTGACGCACAGCCTGCGCGCCGATATCGGCGTCGTCATCTCCGCCTCACACAACCCGTACGCCGATAACGGCATCAAGCTGTTCGGCCGCGACGGCTACAAGCTTTCCGATGACCTCGAAGCGAAGATCGAGGCGGCACTGGAGAAGGGCCCGTCAAGGCGTGCCGCGCCGGCCGAGCTCGGCCGCGCCAAGCGGCTCGACGACGCTGGCGGCCGCTATATCGAATTCGTCAAGCAAAGTTTCCCCAAGGGGTTGCGGCTCGACGGGCTGCGGGTTGTCGTCGACTGTGCGCACGGCGCTGCCTACAAGGTCGCGCCGACTGTCTTCTGGGAACTGGGCGCCGAGGTCTTTTCGATCGGCGTGTCGCCCGACGGTCTCAACATCAATCGCGATTGCGGCGCGCTGGCGCCTGAGGCGATGCGCCAGGAGGTGCTCGCGCGCCGCGCCGATATCGGCATCGCGCTCGACGGCGACGCCGACCGGCTGATTGTCGTCGACGAGCGCGGCGTGATCCTCGACGGCGACCAGGTGATGGCGCTGATCACGACCGCGATGGCGGCGGCCGACCGTCTCGCCGGTGGCGCGCTGGTCGCGACCGTAATGTCGAATTTCGGCCTGGAGCGCTATCTCGGCGAGCAGGGCATCGTCCTCCACCGCGCCGCGGTCGGCGACCGCTATGTCGTCGAGAAAATGCGTGCGACCGGCTGCAATGTTGGCGGCGAGCAATCGGGCCACATCATCCTGTCCGACTACGCGACCACCGGCGACGGGCTGATCGCGGCGCTGCAGGTGATGGCGCGGATCGTCGAGACCGGGCGCAAGGCGAGCGAGGTCTGCCAGCTGTTTACGCCGGTACCCCAACTGCTGCGCAACGTGCGGTACAGCGGCGGCCAGCCGCTGGCGCGGCGTGTCGTGAAGCAGGCGATCACCGCCGGTGAGGCGCGGCTCGGCAAGACCGGCCGGCTGGTCATTCGCCCCTCCGGCACCGAGCCGGTGATCCGTGTCATGGCGCAGGGCGAAGACGAGGCGCTGCTCGCCAGCGTTGTCGACGACATCTGCGCGGCGATCGCCGTGGTCTCGCACGGCGATGACGGCGCGGTGCAGGCGGCGGAGTAATGCCGCGGCGATGTCGGCCATACCCCCACCCCAACCCTCCCCCGCTGGCGGGGGAGGGAGCGCGCCGGAGCCCTTTTTCTCCCTCCCCCGCTAGCGGGGGAGGGTCGGGGTCGGGGCGGCCCGCCGGGCTGTCATGAAAGGCCGGGTCCTCATCGTCGCCGGCTCGGATTCCGGCGGTGGCGCCGGCATCCAGGCCGACATCAAGGCGGTGACGATGCTCGACGCGTTTGCCGCCACCGCGATCACCGCGCTGACCGCGCAGAATACCGAGGGCGTGCACGGCGTCCTGCCAATCGACCCGGCCTTTATCCGCCAGCAGATGGAGGTCGTGCTCGACGATATCGGCGCCGACGCGGTCAAGACCGGCATGCTGCATGACGCGGCGGTAATCGAGACCGTGGCGGCCGTGCTCGCTGAGCGCGCGCCGCAAATACCGTTGGTGCTCGATCCGGTGATGGTCGCCAAAGGCGGCGCACCGTTGATCCAGCTTGAGGCGATCGACGCGCTCAAGGCGCTTCTCGTGCCGCGTGCCGCGGTGCTGACACCGAACCTGCCCGAAGCGGAAATCCTCTGCGGCCGGACCATCGCCGATATCGCCGCGATGCGCGAGGCGGCGCAGGCGCTGCGGGCGCTCGGCTGCGCTACGGTGCTGCTCAAGGGCGGCCATCTCGACGGCGACATAGTGCATGACGTGCTGGCGACCCCCGCCGGCCTCACCGAATGGACGAGTCCGCGCATCGCCAGCCGCCACACGCACGGCACCGGCTGCACGCTGGCCTCGGCGATCGCCGCCGGCTTGGCCCAGGGGATGGAGGTGATCGCCGCGGTCGAGCGCGCCCGCGACTATGTGCGGAAGGCTATCGCCTCCGCGCCTGGCATCGGCCGCGGCCACGGTCCGCTCGACCACGCCCACCCGCTGCGCCGGGGATAAGGATATTTCGATTTAGCGTCCCGCCACGGCTGGACAAAGGGTAGGAACCGGCCGAAGATATAATTTAGTCGATTAGCTAATTTCCAATTCGAGAGTCGATCATGCAGCTCGAGTTCGTGACCGTGGATGTCTTTACCGACCGCCGCTTTGGCGGCAATCCGCTGGCCGTCATTCCCAACGCCGAGGACCTGACGACGGCGCAGATGCAGGCGATCGCCAACGAATTCAACCTGTCGGAGACGACCTTCGTGCTGCCGCCAACGGATCGGACGCACACCGCCGAGGTCCGCATCTTCACGCCGTATTACGAGATGCCGTTCGCCGGACACCCGAATGTCGGCACCGGCTTTGTCGTCGCCACAAGCGGCACGGCTTACGGCCGCGCCGTCGGCAACCCGATCATCTTCGAGGAGAAGGCAGGCCTGGTGCCCATCGAGGTGCTGCGGGAGGGCAGCGCGATCATCGGCGCACGGCTCACAGCGCCGCGCAAATTGGTGCGCGGCGCCGAAATCGCGACTGAAGCGGTCGCCGCCGCCTGCTCGCTCGCCGCCGGCGATATCGAGACTGTGCATCACGCGCCGTGCACCGCCTCGTGCGGCACGCCCTTTATCTTCGCCGAGGTCAAGAGCCGTGACGCGCTGACAAAAGCCGCACCGCGCCGCGATGTGTTCGCCCAGCATTTCCCGGTCGACGGTGCGACCGGCATCCATCTTTACCTGCGCGACCGCAATGACGGCATCGACATTCGCTCCCGGATGTTCGCGCCGCTCCATGGCGTTCCAGAGGACCCGGCGACGGGCAGCGCCAATGTCGCGCTGGTCGGCATTCTGGCGAGCCTGCGCGCCGAGCCCGATCTGTCGCTGCGGATCGCTATCGCGCAGGGCGTCGAGATGGGCCGGCCCAGCCTGCTGGAGGCCGAGGCCGACAAGCGTGGCGGCGAGGTCGTCGAGACTCGTATCGGCGGACGCTGCATACCGGTGATGAGCGGCAGGATCGACGTCTGATGAAACTTGCCGATGTTCCGCGCGGCATGATCGACTGGGCGAGCGTGCCGCGCACCACGCACCCCGGCGAAACCGGTCAGGCGGTGATGCGCTCGCGCATGATCGGCGATATCCAATTGCGCATGGTCGAATACAGCGCCGGCTACGTCGCCGATCATTGGTGCGACAAGGGGCATATCCTTCTGGTCACCGAAGGCGCAATGGTGCTCGAACACCGCGACGGTGCACGCTACGAGCTGGCGGCCGGCGCTACCTGGCATGTCGCCGACAGCGGCGCGGCGCCACATCGCGTGATATGCGAACACGGCGCGACGGTTTTCATCGTCGATTGACGCGCGTCCGGCTCCGGCCCGAAGATCGCCGCGCCAACAGGGGAGGGATCGTCATGCCGCAGCGTGTGGTGCGCGTCGCGCTGGTCGCGTTTGCTCTTATCGCCGGCGCCGCACCGGCGCTGGCGCAGAGCAAGGCCGCGATCCAAAAGTTGGAAGACCAATGGGGCGCTGCCTTCAACAAGGGCGACGCCGCGGCGGTGGCGGCCATGTATACCGAGGACGCCTATGTGCTGCCGGCCGGCGCGCCGATGGTGAAGGGGCAGGCCGACATCAAGAATTTCTGGAACGCCGCGATGCAGCAGCTGAGCGACGTCAAGTGCACGGCGGTCGACGTGATGCCGATCGGCCGGACCGGTGCGCGTGAGGTCGGCACCTGCACCTTCAAGACCAAGGGCGCTTCGCCGCAGGACGGTGCCTTGAAATACACCGTCGTCTGGCGAAAGGTGGGGGGTCAGTGGCTGCTCAACACCGACATCTGGAATATGGATAAATAAGCTGACCGTCATTGCGAGAAGCGCAGCGACGAAGCAACCTCGCGCCGGGCGCCTTGGCCTTGCATCGCTTCCCGGCGAAAAGCCGGGATCCACTGGTCAACTGTTCGAGTGCCGGAAAAGTGGGCGCCGGCCTTCGCCGGGGAGCGATAGAAAATTGAGAGTGAGGAACTGATGGCAAAGACGTATCGGGTCGCGGTGATCGCTGGTGACGGCATCGGCAAGGAGGTGGTGCCGGAAGGCATCCAGGCGATGGAGGCCGCGGCGCGCCGCTACGGGTTCGGCTTCGAGTGGAGGGAATTCGACTGGAGCTGCGAGACCTACGCCAAGACCGGCCGCATGATGCCGGAAGACGGCATCGAGCAGCTGACGCCGTTTGATGCGGTGTTTCTCGGCGCGGTCGGCTATCCCGGCGTGCCCGACCATATCTCGCTGTGGGGTCTGCTGATCCCGCTGCGCCGCGAATTCCAGCAATACATCAACCTGCGCCCGGTGCGGCTTCTCGCCGGCGTCGATACGCCGCTGAAAAACCGCCAGCCGGGCGAGATCGATTTCTATGTCGTGCGCGAAAACAACGAGGGCGAATACTCCTCGATCGGCGGTCGGCTCTTTACCGGCACCGAGAACGAGATGGCGATGCAGGAGGCCGTCTTTACCAAGCGCGGTTGCGACCGGGTGATGCGCTACGCGTTCGAACTCGCCAAGGGGCGCAAGAAGCACGTCACCTCGGCGACCAAGTCCAACGGCATCATCCACACGATGCCGTATTGGGACGAGCGTTTCGCCGCGATCGCCAAGGAGTATCCCGGCTTTACCACTGACCAGTATCATATCGACATCCTGACCGCGCATTTCGTGCGCCATCCGGACTGGTTCGATGTTGTGGTCGGCTCGAACCTGTTCGGCGATATCCTCAGCGATCTGGGGCCGGCCTGCGTCGGCTCGATCGGCATCGCGCCGTCGGCCAACATCAACCCCGAGCGCGCATATCCTTCGATGTTCGAGCCGGTGCACGGCTCGGCGCCGGATATCGCCGGGCGCGGTGTCGCCAATCCCATCGGCCAGATCTGGTCGGGCGCGATGATGCTCGAGCATTTTGGCGAGAGCGCCGCGGCGCAGGCGGTCGAGCGGGCGATCGCCGAGGTGCTCGCCGACGGCGGGACGCGCACGCCCGATCTCGGCGGCAATGCCGGGACCAAGGATCTCGGCGCCGCCGTTGCCGCCGCCATCCGTTAGACTAGGGATGCCGGTCACCGATAGTTGATCAGGGAGGCTCTTGGCGACCGCAGTATAAAATGGCCAAAAGCACGGGGAGGGACACCATGCAGAACACGGAAAACGCAGCGACCTTGATCGGCCGCATCCTGATCTGTCTGCTGTTTGTGCTCGGCGGGTGGGGCAAGCTGACCGCTGCCGCCGCCACGCAGGCGATGTTCGCGAAACAGGGGCTGCCCATGGTCGAAGCGGCCTGGGTATTGGCCGTGGTGGTCGAGCTGGGCGGCGGGCTATTGATCCTGGTCGGCTTGTTCACGCGGCCGGTGGCGTTTGTCCTGGCGGTCTGGTGTGTCGCGACGGCGCTGGTCGCCCACACCAACCTGGCCGAACGGGCACAGGAGATACAGTTCTTCAAGAATATGGGGCTGACCGGCGGGTTCCTTTACATCGCGGCGTTTGGCGCCAGGGCCTGGAGCCTTGACGCGTGGCGGGCGAGGGCAGGCGCCGCGGTGCCGGCGGAATAGCGCGGGTTTCAAACCTCCGGCCGGCATCAGCCGATTTGATATTATATCAGCAGTATTGACTTAATTGCATAGCGGCACGCCTTTGCTGGCCGTTCTGCATCGCCGCGGCCCGCGATAAAATCGCAAGCTTATTGTAAGCAACGGCTATGTCCGCTGAGGCGCGAGATGGAATTGGAAGTTGAAAGCACAACGATGCGCAAAGTCTATTTGCGCATACTGCCCTTTGCCGCTCTGACCTATTTCTTCTGTTACCTCGACCGCATCAATGTCGGCTTTGCCGCATTGACGATGAACAAAGACATCGGCCTCGACGCCGCGACCTATGGTATGGCCGCGGGCTTCTTTTTCTGGGGCTATGTGCTGGTCGAGGTGCCGAGCAACATCATCCTCGAAAAGCTCGGAGCGCGGCTGTGGATCGCACGGATCATGGTGACGTGGGGGTTGATCTCGGCGGCGACGGCCTTCTGCACCGGTCCGTACAGCTTCATGGCGATCCGCTTCCTGCTGGGTTTGGCCGAGGCGGGGCTGTTCCCCGGTTTCGTGCTTTATTTCACCTACTGGTTCCCGCGGCATCACCGGGCGCGGATCAATTCCGGTTTCACCCTGGCCCTGCCGATCGCCGTCGCCCTAGGGGCACCGATCTCCACCGCGCTGCTTGGCCTCGACGGTCTGTGGGGCCTCAAGGGCTGGCAGTGCATGTATATTTTCGAGGCCGTGCCGACTGTGGTGATCGGCGTTGTTGTGTTCTTCTACATGACCGATCGTCCGGAGCTGGCGACCTGGCTGGCGCCATCGCAGAAACAGTGGCTCGCCGGCAACATCGCTGCCGAGAAGAAAGCGGTTCAGCAGGAGCATAAGGTCGGCTTGCTGCAGTCTTTCTGGGACCCGCGGGTGCTGCTGCTGTCGCTCAACTATCTCGGCATCGTCACCGCCAGCCTCGGCATGTTGCTGTTCCTGCCGCAGATCGTGAAGCAGCTCGGCCTCAGCAATATGGAGGTCGGCTGGGTCACGATGATCCCGTACGCTTGCGGTGCGCTCAGCATGGTGGTGTGCGGCCGGATCTCGGATCGGCTCGGCGACCGGCGCTGGACGCTGTTCTGGACCTGCTTGATCTCGACCGGGGGGCTGATCATGGCGGGGATGACGCTCGGCACCTGGTGGTCGCTGGTCGGCATGTCGATCGCCGCAATCGGCTTCTATGGCACCAAGGGGCCATTCTGGTCGATCCCGACCATGTGGCTGACCGGTTCGGCCGCCGCGGCGGGCATCGCCTGGATCAACTCGGTCGGCAATCTCGGCGGTTTCTTCGGGCCGACGCTGGTGGGCTGGGCCAAGAACCTCACCGGCAGCTTCGCCGGCGGGCTCTACGCCCTTGCGGTCTGCGCGCTGATGTCGGCGCTGGTATCGCTGTTCTGGATCCGCGTGCCGCGCGTCGCGCAAGGCGCGGCCGCTACGGCCGCCGCCGAATAGTCGGTTGTTTGAAGATGGCGGCCCGCTCCGTGAGACCGGGGCGGGCCGTTTTCTTTTAGGCGAAGGCGGTCTTCAGCGCGGCGCCGCAATCGGCGACGGCGTTGCGCGCGGTGCGGATCAGCCGCCCGTAGCGGACAAAGCCGTGGTTGATACCCTGGTAGACCGTCAGGTGCGACGGCACGCCAGCGGCCTTCAGTTTGGCGGCGAGGTTGTTGCTGTCGTCGAGCAGCGGATCGAGGCTGCCGACGATCAGATGCGCCGGCGGCAGTCCTTTCAAGTCGGCGCGCAGCGGCGCCACCCGCCAATCCGCCGCCTGGGCCGGATTGTCGAGATAGGTTTCGAGGATCCAGCGGAATTGGGTCTGCGACAGCCCCGCGCCGCGCCCGAAACGCTGCCAGGACGGGCTCTCGACCTCGGCCGAGTAGACGCCGTAGATCAGCAGCTGGAACGACAGCAGCTTCTCGCCGGCGTCGCGCAGCGCCAACGCCGCGGCGAGCGCCAGATTGGCACCGGCGGAGTCGCCGCCCACGGCGAGCCGCGTACCGTCGATACCCTGGTCGGCGCCGTGGCTCGCCGCGTAGCGGACCATCGCGACCGTCTCGTCAAACGCGACTGGGAATTTGAATTCGGGCGACAGCCGGTAATCGACCGACATCACCGCGACGCCGCTCTGCCGCACCAGATCGCGCAGGAAATGGTCCCAGCTGTTGAGGCTGCCCTGCATGAACCCGCCGCCATGCATATAGACGAGGCAGGCCGGGCTCTGGATGCCTTCGGGATAATAGAACCGGCACGGCACGTCGCCGTGCGGGCCCGGGACCATCACGTCGCGCTCGCTCTGCAGCGGCACCGAGTTCGAGGCCGAGAAACGCGCCGACGCGATCCTGCGCCGCGCGCACCTCGGAGAGCGGCGCGACCGTCCGGTCCGGCGCGACGAGGCCCTTCTCCTGCAGCAACTTGCCGGCGGCGATCAGCTCGGGATCGACCCAGGGGGTGGCGTCGTTCATGGCGTGGCTCCTCGCTAATCAGCGATAGGGGTTTGCAACTATAGACGCTGGCTGCCTCGCTCCCCGAAATGATATCATTGTGCAATCATCGCTCTCTGGGGCACCGATGGGCCAGGGCCTCATACGAAACATCGATGATGAAGTGCTCGAACGTTGACGCTCGGCTCCTTGCCAGGGTCGTTGGTTCTCCGTGGCAAGCACAGGCAGTGCACCTCGCGAATTATCGGCGTCCTTGAGCTACTCCGCCGCCCGGGCCACCGTGTCCGGCGTTATTGTCGCGGCGGGCAGGCGGGGCAGTACTTCTTTGGCCATCAGCCGGATGGTCTTTTTGGCTTCCTCATGCGTCAGGAAGCCGGAGCGGCCGATAAAGATCAGGTGCGCGAAGCCGTCGACCTTGTCGTAGATCTCCATGATCTGCCGGGCGACGGTATCCGGGCTGCCGGCCACCAGGATGCCGCGCTGGATCGCGGTCTCGGCAGTGATGCCGATCAGCCCGTCGGCCGGCCGGCCGCGGGCGCCGGTGGTCCGCCAGATATTGGGCGCCAGCTCAGGCGGGTTGCGGCCCGGCAGGAATTTCGACATTTGCGGCGCCTGCTTGAGGCTGGTGTTGAGGAACCACAACGTCTTCGCGCCGACGGCCAACCCTTCCTCGTCGGTGTCGCCGATGCCGCATAGCACCGCATAGGCGAATTTGTCGGTGCCCGGCGTCGTCAGCCCGGCCTCGCGCCGCGCTTGCTTATACGCGTCAAAGGCACGCTTGCTGGCTTCGGGTCCGCGCAGCACCAGCGCGTTGATATAGCCGCGCCGACCGATCTCGGCCGAGGTCGCCGGATCACCGGTCGCCGCCCAGAATTGCGGATGCGGCTTCTGATAGGGGCCGGGCCAGATGTTGATATGCCGGTGGGTGTAGTATTTGCCCTCGAAGCTCACCGGGCCGTCCTGCGCGGTCAACGACAGCTTGATGACGTCGATCGCCTCCCAGAAACGGTCGACAAACCCGACCGGATTGGCGTTGCCCGACACCATCTCGCTGTCGCCGGATTTGACAAAACCGATCTCCACCCGGCCGCGCGAGATGACATCGGCCGTCGCATATTCCTCGGCGATACGCACCGGGTCGCTGCGCACCGAGATCAGCGTGCCGAGCGAGAGGATGCGCACGTTCTTGGTCTGCCGCGCGGCGATGCCGAGGATCATCGGGCTGGCGCCGTAGAGACTGTTGATCCCCGAATGGTGTTCGATGGAAACGATGTTGACGCCGAGTTCGTCGCAATAGAGATGCTCGTCGAGGCATTCCTCGAACAGCCGCGCCGCGATCTGTGGGTCGCAATATCTGTTGGGCAGGCTGGCGCGCACCGAGTTGGCCGCGTCGAGCACGTTCTGCGGCACGAACGGGTAGGTGTTTTCGCAATGGTACCAGGCCTGCATGCTCTGCTCCGCTCCGCGCTTCACTCTCGGCGGCGATCTTCCGTCAACGGTTCGACGGTGACAAGATTGACCGGCCTGAGGACACGCATTACATAATGTAAGACATGCTTACCGGTAGCGACGATGGCAGAAACCAAGTCCGAAACCGTGACCTTTCGCATTGAACCGGCGCTCAAGGACCAGTTCGCGGAAATCGCTGAACAAGAGCATAAGCCGGTCGGCGAGCTATTGCGCGAGCTTGTGCGACAGCATGTCAAGCAGCGCGAGCGCTTGGCGTTTGAAGCTGAAGCCCGGCGACAATGCCTTGAAGCCGCGGCCGCCGCGCGCGATCCCAACAGTGACGAAGCACAGGTAATGCGGGAACTTGAAGCAGACCTCATGGATTTCTTGGACGAATGGAAATACGACGCGGAGATCTAGTCGTTGTCGCGCTTCCCGGCGATTACGGCAAACCAAGGCCGGCTCTCGTGGTCCAGGCTGACGCCTACCGAGACCTGTCATCCGTGACGTTGCTCCGGCTCACAAGCGAGCTCCATGCGTGGCCAGCGTTTCGGGTCACCGTCGAGCCTGACCGCGAGAATGGCTTACGACGGCTCTCGCAAGTGATGGTCGACAAGTCAGTTTCGGCGCCGCGTGAGAAAATTGGGCAACGGCTCGGGCGTCTTGATGCGTCGACGATGGCGGTAGTCGACGCCGCTTTAAGCCGCTTCCTGGGATTGGATGAGTGATGCGCAATCTGACGGTGAACGGCGAGCGGCTGTGGGCGAGCCTGATGGAGCTGGCGCAAATCGGCGCGACCGCAAAAGGCGGGGTGTGCCGGCTGGCGGCGAGCGACCTCGATGCCGAGGCGCGGCGACTCTTTATCCGCTGGTGCGAGGAGGCGGGCTGCGCGGTGACGATCGATCGCATCGGCAACATCTTCGCGCGCCGGCCGGGGCGCAACCCGGCGCTGCCGCCGATCGTCACCGGCAGCCATCTCGACACCCAGCCGACCGGCGGCAAGTTCGACGGTGCCTATGGCGTGATGGCGGGTCTCGAGGTCGTCCGCACGCTTAACGATCTCGGCTATGAGACCGAGGCGCCGGTCGAGATCGTCGCCTGGACCAACGAGGAAGGTTCGCGCTTCTCGCCGGCGATGGTCGGCTCCGGCGCGTTCACCGGCGTCTTCGGGCTGGAGAGCGCGCTGGCGACGCCGGACAACAATGCGCCCGAGCTGACGCTCGGCGGCGAACTGCAGCGCATCGGCTTTGCCGGCGAGGCGCCGGTCGGCGAGCATCCGGTCGCGGCGTATTTCGAGGCGCATATCGAGCAGGGGCCGATCCTCGAAGCGGCCGGCTTGCCGATCGGCGTCGTCACCGGCGCGCAGGGCCAGCGCTGGTACGAGATCATCGTCACCGGCCAGGAAGCGCATGCCGGCCCGACACCGATGCCGCGGCGCCGCGATGCGCTGGTCGGCGCGGCGCGGATGATCGACGCGGTCAACCGTATCGGCCATGCGCACGCGCCCTATGCCTGCGCCACGGTCGGCTTTATCCAGTCGAGCCCGAATTCGCGCAATACCATCCCCGGGCGGGTGTTCTTCACGGTCGATTTCCGCCATCCGGATAACGACACGCTGACCGCGATGGACACGGAGCTGCGCGCCGCCTGCGCCAAGGCGGCGGAGACTCAGAACCTCGACGTCGAGGTCAAGGAGTTCTGGTATTTCCCGCCGACGCCGTTCGACGAGCGCATGGTCTGGGCGGTGCGCGACGCGGCGAAAGCGCAGAACCTGCCGCATCAGGACATCGTCAGCGGCGCCGGGCACGACGCGGTCTATATGGCCAAGGTGGCGCCGACCGCGATGATCTTCGTCCCCTGCGTCGGCGGCATCAGCCATAACGAGGTCGAGGACGCCAAACCCGGCGACCTTACCGCCGGCTGCGCGGTGCTGCTCAACGCGGTGCTCGACTGCGCGTCCTAGCCCGCGATCTTTCGCAGTCGTCATGGCCGGGCTTGACCCGGCCATCCAAAAGAGCTCGGGCGGCATTCAGGCTGCAGCGGTTGCTTGTTGGATCCCCGGGACGAGCCCGGGGATGACGGTTGAAAGATGGTGCTTTATTCCGCCGCTGCCGGCATCGCGATGGGCACCGGGGGTTCGCTGCCGAGCTGCATCGCGCGTGAGCGGCCGGAAATTGCCAAGGCCGTCAGCGTATAGCCGATGCCGCTGAAGAGGATCGTGCACACTGTCGGGATATAGGTCGGCGGGACGACGAACATGTAGAAGAGGAACCCGAGCGCGGTCCAGGCGATCGCGACGAGGTTGAAGCCACCCCAATAGCGGTAGCGGCCGTTGAGCGTGAACAGGGCCGGCACGTCGAGCCGCGTGCGCTTCAGGAACACGTAATCGAAGACCAGCACGCCGCAGATCGGCGAGAAGAAATTGCCGAGCAGCGTCGCGTAGCTGAGATAGGAGTTGAGCACGTCGGGGATCGCCGACAGCCCGATCCCGAATACGCTGGCGATCAGAGTGGTCCAAAACCGGCCGAGCCTCTCGAACATGTTCGAGATCGACAGCCCACCTGTGTAGAGGTTGAGGACGTTGATCGTCCAATTGTCGAGCGCGATGAACACCAGGATCAGGAACAGCGTGATCCAACTCGTGCTCACCCCGGCGATCAACACGAAGGGATTGGCGGTCTTGCCGAGCGTCGCCGCGGCGGCGTAGGCGCCGAGCGAGCCCGAGATCATCGTCCCCACCGCCGAGGCCGACACGGTGCCGATCCACATATCCATCCGGCTGCGCGAGTAGCGGCAAAAATCGGCCGAATCGGTGATCATCGTCAGCCAGCCGGCGGCCGCGGCGTTGAACCACGCGACAAAGATCACCCAGTCCCAGCCACCATTCTTGCCGGTGAAGGACAGCACGGCGCTCGGCGCGAAATTGGGATCGGCCTGATTGGCGAGCAGCAGGAACAGGTAGACGAACATCAGCAGCTTGACCGGCAGCGCCACGCGCGACAGGTGCTTCAGCGATTCGTAGCCGACGATCGCGACAAAAGCCTGGATCACGCCAAAAATCACGCTAACCCAGATCAGCGAATACTGCGCGCCGGTGAGCTTTTGTAAGACGGCGCAGATCGCGGTCGCGCCGATCACGGTCTGGAACGCGAACCAGTAGCAGGACGCGATCGAACGCAGAAAGGAAGGGATCATCTTTGACCCGCGCAGCCCGTACACCGCGCGCGTCGCGACCTGGCCGGGAATGCCGTAATCGACGCCGACCGTCGCCATGATCACATAAAAGATCGCGGCGACGACGATGCCCGAGCACTCCGCCAGCACCGACGCCTGGAACGACAATCCGGCGGCGACGCCCAATCCGCCGCGCAGGATGGTCGACGGGCTGATCAGGAAATTGAGGATGATCGCGAAAAGGTCGTACCAGCGGACCGTTTTCTTGCTTTCCGGGATCGCCTCGATGCCGAACTGCTCGACGCCGCGCGGTTGATGGTAGCGTTTCTGCAGATCGCGTTCGATGGCGGTGTCGAGGGTCGTATCGGCCATGGCTTGCTCCGTCGGTGGTGGTCGGTCCGCCGTCATGACCGCGGCGACGCAATCGCCGTGCCGGTTCGGTTTCGCCGCGAAGCGGGGAATTTGCTGCTATCTTCGGGTCGCGTCGGCGATAAGCGTGTCGCGGCGATGTGCCGGGTGGTTAATCGCCGAGCGATTGCCTAAGTAAGCGCTGATGACCGAACTCTCCCTCAAATACGAGCTGTCCTTCGCCGAGCTTTACCAGCGCGACGGGCTCGTCAGGCTCGACCGGGAATTTGTTGCCTACCTCGCCGCGGGCGATGCTGCGCTGCACGGCCGGCTGATGGCGGTGCGCGCCGATTGGGCGAAATCCCCGGGGACGCTCGACCGCAAGGCAGAATCGGATCTGCTTGTCGATCTCGCGCCGCATGTCGAGGATTTCCTCGGCGGGCTGTTCGGCATTGCTGCGGAAATTCGGGCATTGCAGCAGCGGCATGATGAGCTGGCGCCGCTCTATTCGGTTAAGCGTCTCTTTGTGCAGCGCCGCGCGGTCAAGGAGGTCAAGGAGCCCGACGCCGCGGCGCTCGACGGCGACGCGCTGCGCCAGGCGCTGGGGTTTGGCGATTTCCCCGACACCCGTGCCGCGATCCTCGACTGGGAGCGGCGCTTCGCTGAGGTGGTCGCGGGCTGGCTCGATGACGAGACGGCGCATGCCGACGAGCTGCGCACCGCGGTCGAATACGCCGCCTGGGCGACCCTAACGCCGGCCGGCCAAGCGAAGCACCGCCGTGGCCTGCTGTTCAAGGTACCGCACCGGCTCGACATGCAGCATCTGGTGCCGGTCGAGACCGTCGAGCGTGACGGCGTCACGATGATGCGCCTGCCGGAACACGACTGGCGCGCGCGCGACGGGTTCGCGCTGACCGATGCCGGCACCGACCTCGCCGGAGCGCTCGACCACGCGAATTACTGCATCTGGTGCCACAACCAGGGCAAGGACAGCTGCTCCTCGGGGCTCAAGGAAAAGGACGGCGGCTTTCGCAAGAGTGCCTTCGGCGTGACGCTCGCCGGCTGTCCGCTCGACGAAAAAATCTCCGAGATGAACCTCGTGCAGTCGCGCGGCTATGCGCTCGGCGCGCTGGCGATTGTCGCGGTCGACAACCCGCTTTGCGCCGCGACCGGCCACCGCATCTGCAACGACTGCATGAAGGCCTGCATCTATCAGCGGCAGGAGCCGGTCGACATCCCCCAGGTCGAGACCCGCACCTTGAAGGACGTGCTGGCGCTGCCCTGGGGTTTCGAGATTTATGGGCTGCTGACGCGGTGGAACCCGCTCAACCTGCGGCGGCCGCTGCCCAAGCCCGCCTCCGACTACAAGGTGTTGGCGGTCGGGCTGGGGCCCGCCGGGTTCACGCTGGCGCATCACCTGATCAATGACGGGCATTTCGTTGCCGCGATCGACGGGCTGAAGATCGAGCCGCTGCCGCCGGAAATCTCCGGCGTCACGGCGTTGGGCGAGCGTGTGCCGTTCCGACCCATCCGCGACATTGACAGCCTGCACGAGGAGCTTGGCGCGCGCACCATGGCGGGTTTCGGCGGTGTTGCGGAGTACGGCATCACCGTCCGCTGGGACAAGAATTTCCTCAAGATCGTGCGGCTCCTGCTCGAGCGGCGCAGCCAGTTCGCGATGTATGGCGGGGTGCGCTTTGGCGGCACGATGACGATCGACAATGCCTTCGCGATGGGCTTCGACCATGTAGCGCTATGCGCCGGCGCCGGGCGGCCCACCGTCATCCCGATGGCCAATGGCCTTGCGCTTGGTGTGCGGCAGGCGTCGGATTTCCTGATGGCGTTGCAGCTCACCGGCGCCGCCAAGCCCGACAGCATCGCCAATCTTACGGTGCGGCTGCCGGTGGTGGTGATCGGCGGCGGCCTCACCGCGATCGATACCGCGACCGAGGCGCTCGCCTATTACCCGGTGCAGGTCGAGAAGTTCCTTGCGCGCTACGAAGCACTCACCGCCGAGCGTGGCACTGCCGCGGTGCGCGCCGGCTGGACGCCCGCCGAGGAAGAGGTCGCCGACGAGTTCATCACCCATGCCAAGGCGATTCGCGCTGAGCGGGCGGCGGCCGAGCACGAGGGCAGGGCACCGCACCTCGCTCATCTGATCGATGAATGGGGCGGTGTGACAATCGCGTATCGCCGTCGGCTGATCGATGCGCCGAGCTACACCCTCAACCACGAGGAAGTGGCGAAGGCGATGGAGGAGGGCATCCGCTTGACGGAAGGCCTGACACCGATCGCGGTCGAAATCGACCCCGACGAGCAGGCCGTCGCCCTGCGTCTTGCGCGTGCCGAGCCGGAAGGGGAGGTGGTGCTGCCGGCACGCACGATCCTCGTCGCCGCCGGGACCCAGCCGAACACCGTCCTGGCCCGCGAGGACCCCACCCACGTCGCGCTCGACGGCCGCTATTTTCAGGCTTTTGACGAGGACGGCAACAAGGTCACGCCGCAACGCCTCGCCAAGCCCGACGCGGCGCATGTGCTGATGAGCCTGATGGAAGACGGTCGCGCGGTCAGCTTCTGGGGCGATCTGCATCCCAGCTTTGCGGGCAATGTCGTCAAGGCGATGGGTGGGGCGACACGCGGTTATCCGGTGATCAGCCGAGCGCTGGCCAAGTGCGCGCCCGCGGCACCGGCGCCCGAAGAGATGCGGGCGCGGCTTGATAACGAGTTGCGCGCGCGGGTGCACGAGGTTGTCCGGCTGACGCCGAAGATCGTCGAGATCGTCGTGCGGGCGCCGATGGCGGCGCGCGCCTTCTCGCCGGGTCAGTTCTACCGGCTACAGAATTACGAGACCTTCGCCGCGAAGAATGAGGGCACGACGCTGGCGATGGAGGGCCTGGCGCTGACCGGCGCGTCGATCGATCGCGATAAAGGCCTCCTATCGACGATCGTGCTCGAAATGGGCGGGTCGTCGGACCTCTGCGCGCTGCTCCAGCCGGGCGAGCCGGTGATCCTGATGGGGCCGACCGGCACGCCGACCGAAACCCCGGCGGGCGAGACCGTGCTGCTGGTCGGCGGCGGCTTGGGCAACGCCGTGCTGTTCTCGATCGGCGCCGCGCTGCGCGCCGAAGGCTCGCGGGTGCTCTATTTCGCCGGCTACAAGACCATCGCCGACCGCTACAAGGTCGAGGAGATCGAGGCGGCGGCCGATACGATCGTCTGGTGCTGCGACGAGGCTCCCGGCTTCGCGACCAGCCGCAAGCAGGACCGCAGCTTTGTCGGCAATATCGTCGAGGCGATCGACGCCTATGGCGCCGGCCGGCTCGGGCCGATCGAAATCCCGTTGGCCGAGGTCGACCGGGTCATCGCGATCGGTTCCGACATGATGATGAACGCGGTGGCGCAAGCGCGCCGCGCCCGGCTCGCGCCGTATTTCCGGCCGGGGCACCGGGCGATCGCGTCGATCAATTCGCCGATGCAGTGCATGATGAAGGAGATTTGCGCGCAGTGCCTGCAGCGCCAACGCGATCCCGTCACCGGCACCGAGACGATCGTCTTCTCCTGTTTCAACCAGGACCAGGACATGGATCGCGTCGATTTCCCGACGCTGCGCCGCCGCCTGTCGCAGAACGGCGCGCAGGAGAAGCTGACGCGGCTGTGGATCGACCGCACGCTGAAGCGGCTCGGCCGCCGCGAAGAGGTCGCCGCGGAGTAGCTTTGGACCGCGGCCGTCTCGGCCGCATGCGGGCGGGACGCCCGCGCTCCCTTATTCCGCCGCTGATGTCGCCGAGTCGGCTTCGAGGCGCGCGGTCTTGGCGCGGTGCGCGGCGCGCAGCGGCTTCAGCACGAAAGGTGCGGCGAGCGCCGCCACGGCGTTCATCACAGCAGCGACGAGGAAGACGCTGCGCCAGCTGCCGGTCGCGGCCGCGAGCACATTGCCGAGCGGCACCAGCAGGGAGGCGGTGCCCTTCGCGGTGTAGAGCAGCCCGGCATTGGTCGTCGCGTATTTCGTGCCGTAGGCGTCGGTGCAGGTCGACGGGAAGAGGCTGTAGATCTCGCCCCAGGCGAAGAACACCAGGCCGCTGAGGATCACGAACATCACCGGGTCTTGGCCCAGCATGCCGAGCATCCAGATGCCGACCGCCTCGATCCCAAAGGCGATCAGCATCGTGTTCTCGCGGCCGATCCGATCGGAGACCCAGCCAAAGAACGGCCGGGTGACGCCGTTGAGGATGCGGTCGATCGACAGCGCGAAGGTCAGCGCCGGCAGGGTGATGCCGATGAGGCTGACCGGTACCGTGTCGATCTTGAAGTCCTTGGCGATCGGCGCGAGTTGCGCGGTCGCCATCAGCCCGCCGGCGCCGACCAGCACGAACATCGCGTAGAGCACCCAGAACACCGGCGAGCTGAGCATCTCGACCGGCGTGTAGTCGCGCGTCGTCTGCAGCACGCGCGCCGCCCCCGCCTTGACCTCGCCGGCGAATGGCGCGGCCAAGACGAAGGACAGCGCGATCACCACGACAGACTGACCGATGCCGAAATTGAAGAAGGCCGCCTCGTAGCCCTTGCCGGCGATTATCGTCTGGATCGGGATGATGGTCAGTGCGGAGCCGGCACCGAACCCGGCGGCGGTCAGCCCAGCCGCGAGCCCGCGGCGTTCAGGGAACCATTTCAGCGCGTTGCCGACGCAGGTGCCGTAGATCCCGCCGGCACCAATGCCGCCGACCGCCGCGCCGAGATAGAGCATGGCGAGGGTGTCAGCCATCGAGTTCAGCACCCAGGCGATGCCGACCAGGATGCCGCCGATCAGCACGACGATCTTCGGCCCGAACTTGTCGACGAACCAGCCTTCGACGGGTACGAGCCAGGTCTCGGTCAGCACGAAAATGCTGAAGGCAACCTGGATAGCCGCGCGGCCCCAATGGTATTTCGCGTCGATCGGAGTGACAAACAGAGTCCAGCCGTATTGCAGGTTGGCGATCATCACCATGCAGATGATGCCCGCTATCAGCTGCAGCCACGGATTACGCAAAGCGCTACGCGCCGGGGCGCCGCTTGACTGGGCCATCAGAAGACCGCTCCTCCCTGCCCATCGCCCCTCAGGCGATGTAAGGTTCGTTTAAGTTTATCGGTACGAATTTGTCAAATATCGCGCGTTTTTGCCAGCTTTTATGCGGGGATTTGCCGCCATTTCGCAAATCACAGCCGGTTGAATGAAAAACCCCTCCGGGGCGGGATCGATCCACGGAGGGGCTATCGCACTATCAGCGCGGGTATCCCAACGGTGCCAGTCGCCTCTCCATCGCCTTGGCCGGGCTTCGACCCGGCCACCCACGAATAGGTTCCGGCTATTCGTGGACCCCCCCGGGTCAAGCCCGGGGGAGGCGATTGAAGGTAAGATACAATTCCCTGGCCCCTGTTATGCCTGGTACAGCGGGCCGCGGATGATCTGGCCGGGGAGAGCGTCGGTCAGTACGCCGTTGTCGAGCAGCACCGTGCCGTTGACGATGACGTGGTCGATGCCGGTGGCGTCGCGCTTCACCTGGACGCCGCCGCCCGGCAGGTCGGCGACCGGTTCGCGCGGCTTGGAGGCGATCGTATCGGGGTCGAAGATGGTGATGTCGGCCACCTTGCCGGCCGCGATAAAACCGCGGTCGGTGATGTCGTGCATCAGCGCGGTCTTGCCGGTCAGCCGGTAGACCGCCTCTTCCAGCGTCAGCGCCTGCTCTTCGCGCACCCAGCGGCCGAGTAGATTGGTGCTGGTCTCGTGCCGGTCGGCGGTGTGCGGCCGGCCGCCGCCGTCGCTGGTGCCGACGACCGTGTACTGCGAGCCGAGGATGTGCTTCTGCACCTTCGGGTCGTTGTTGCGGTCGATCGCCTGGAAGCAGGTCTGCAGATCCTCGTCGAGCGACAGGTCGAGGAAGGCATCCATAATGTCCTTGTTCTGCTCTTTGGCGATCTGCTCGATGCTCTTGCCTTCGAGGTGACGGTTCTGTCCCTTCGCGGTCATGAACACCTCGACGAGGTCCCAGCGCCGATTGAACAGGCCGCGTGCACGACCGCGCCGGTCGGTCATCCCGCCTTCCTGCGCGACCGTGCCTTCGACCGCCTCGGCGGACATTGCCCGGCGGATTTCCGCGTCGCGGAAAGCGCGCATCCGGTCCTGATAGGGCAGGGCCATTACCCGGTCCCAGGTCGGCATGCCGCGGAAGAAGCCCTCGGGATGGGTGATGTCCTCGTCTTGCGGCACGTTGAGGCCGCGCTGCAGATCGAAGATCGCACCGGCGACGGTCGACAGGGCCGAGCCGTAACAGCGCGCGCCGCTTTTGAACCCGTCCTCAAGCCACTTCAAGTGCTCGACCCATTCGTCGGGATTGCCGATCGGGTCCGACATCAAATTGTAGATCGACGGGCGACCGGTGCGCGCCGCCAGTTCGCGGGCAACCGCGCGGGTCTGCTTGGTGCCGCCCGGGGCGCCGCCAGCGACCTGGAAGACACCGGTGCCGAGTTCGCCAAGGACGCTCGCCAGCTCCCAGCGTTCGTCGTCGTCGCAATGACCGGCCGGGTCGCCGCGGTCCTTCGGCGCGGTCGAGAAGCCAAGCGCGCCGTCATACATCGCCTCGCGGATCAGCCGCTTCATGGCCGCCATCTCGTCGTCGGTGGCCTTGACCCGCTCCGAGGAGGCTTCGCCCATCACATAGCGGCGGATGCCGGAATGGCCGATCAGCGTGCCGACGTTGATGCCGCGCTTCTTGCCGAGCGCATTCAGATAGTCGCCGACCAATTCCCAGGTCACGTCGACCCCGGCCTTCAGCACCGGCAGCGGGATCTGCTCGGCATCGGAGAAGAATTCGAGGTACCACTCGCCGTCGCCCGGCCGCACCGGCGCGATAACCTGCCCGCACTGGCCGACGATGACGGTGGTGTGGCCGTTTTGCAGCCACGAACCGCAATAGGGGTCCCACACCGCCTGCGGGTCGAAATGCGTGTGATGATCGATAAAGCCGGGCGCGACGACGCGTCCCTCGGCGTCGATCGTGCGTTTCGCGGCGGCGCCGTTCGCCTTGCCGACGCCGACGATCTTGCCGTCCTGCACCGCGACGTCGGCATGGAAAGCCGGGGCGCCGGAACCGTCGACGACGCGCCCGTTCTTGATAAGCAGATCGTACGCCATGACTGTTTCCTCCTTGTTGCCCCGGTATTGTCGAGCAGGAGGCGGTCAAGGTTCTCTCAACCGGGGATTTCGAAAGCGCCCGCACTCCTGGCTTTGTCGATGATCAGCCAAGGCTACGGTATCGCGGCGGCGGCGGCAACACGCTCTACGCGCATGACTGGGGGAGGAGCCTCAACAATGAAGCATGGCGTCGATCGGCGGCTTCGAGGCCGTCGCCGCCGCCGCGGAATGGACAAGGCTCTATCGCCCGGGACGGCCACCTCCCATCGGGACGCCGCCGCTTCCTGGGAGACCACCGGGGATTGTGCCGCCGTAACCCGGCCCTCCGGTCGGCTTGCCCAAGATACCGCCGAACGGTGATGTCCCCGGGGGAGGTTGTTGCGGCTGGCCATTCGCCGGTGGCCCGCCGGGAATTCCTAGTGGTGATGGCAAGGCGCGGAACCCGCTTGTCAAAAGCGAGCCGTCTGGCGCTCGTTGAAAATCGATTACCGAAAGCCGGCCGGGGGAAGTTCCCAGACCCGACTGCGGCGGTGCCGGTACCGACCACCCGGAGCCGCTGACGATGCGTCCGTTGATGGCCTCGCTATAACCTTCGATGAGAAAGCGCGTGGTATTCGGCCCAAAGAGAGCCGTGGGGTCGCTGGCGACAAGATCCGGGCCGATGACGGTGATCGCCAGCACGCCGTTGTCATAGGAACCTTCGGCAATGACCCATTGCCCGGAGGCAACCATTGCCCCAGGGGGTGGCCGCACCGTCAGATCGCCAATGTGGTAGTTCCCGGGAACGCCGGTCAGACGTCCGCGCACGGTCACCGGCCCAGGGTCTCGCCGGTCGATACGCGTTGCGCTGATCACCCCGTCTGGCGATCGGAAACCGCTGACGTTGACCCAGTCCCCAGGCCGAAGCGGTGCGTCCATCGGCAGTTTTGCGCTCTCCGCCAGCCGGATGCGCTGTCCGGAGACCCCGTATTCCGCGCTGCCGGTCAGAGCGCCGATCTGTCCCGAGGCCTGGTAGATGATCGACACCTTTCGCGCGTGAAGCTCCTCTCGGCCAATGCTGTCGATGGCGACGACCTGTCCGACCCGGAGCTGGTCCATCGTGACCCGGCGCCCTTCAACAAAAGCCGGCGTCTCCGGATCGTAGGCGATCTCGACATCGTTGATGCAAATACTGGCGAACCCGGTGATGACGCCGACGATGCCGGTTCCGCCCAGGCCGCGCTCGGCAGTCTGCAAATCGCCGGCTGAGACGCCGGTCCCACCCAATCCGCGCTCGGCACGTTCGGGATTAGGTCGGCAGACGGGTGACGTACCACTTGCGGCGGTCGGTGCGGGCGTTTCTCCGGTGCGGCCGCACGCGGCGAGCACCATGAGGACCGCGAGTGCGGCGGGGAGGCGCATCGTACCTAGCCTTCGACCGGGTCGTCTTCGCTGTAGAGGTAGATGCCGAGATTTACCCGGCGCCGCCCCTGCACACCGTCATGATCCCG
The DNA here is from genome assembly GCA_963778385.1 of uncultured Alphaproteobacteria bacterium. Classification (GTDB taxonomy): domain Bacteria; phylum Pseudomonadota; class Alphaproteobacteria; order ATCC43930; family CGMCC-115725; genus DATARH01. Next base: position 74,195 of record CAVZUA010000006.1, read on the forward strand.
GGCGGCGGCATCCGCCTGGTCGGCCAGGGCAAGCGCCGTCTTATTGACCTCGATCAGCGTGGCCATGGCCGCGTCGCGGGCGATTTTTTCGAGCGCGGCCGCGGCTTCGGGAGGCAATCGGTCGTAATGGACCGAGCGGTCGAGAAAGGGGGCTTGCCCGGACGACAGCACATTGGCGACGGCCGCGGCGATGTGGTCATGCAAGTTGCGTGAAAAGAAGAAGAGCTGCTCTTCGCGCCCCTGGCGGGGGACAAAGGCGGCCGTGTTCAGCCGTACGCCGTCATCGGCTTCGACGACGACCGCGCCCTGGTCGACGAGGTTATCCAAAACCGCCCGAGGGCGGACATCTGTCGTCACCGAACGCACCAACGCTTCAAACGAAGGCGTCGGCTCCGGCGCGGTCCGCGGCAGAACCAGCGGCTGTCCATTGGTATCGAGATAAGCGGGTGTCCCAATCCATCGCGCGATGACCTGGCTGCCCATCGCGACCGCTGCCGGCGTCTGATCGACGACCGCCTCGCGTTGCCGCAACCGCCGGACATCCTTGCGATGGATACCGGTCAGGAGGCTGATCCGGCTGTCGCTCTGCGCCTTTGGATCGCTGAGCAGTTCGCGCCGGGCAACATCGACAAACACGCCGCGCAACACCTCGGCAATGGCCGGGAAGGTAATGCCGCTTTGGATCAGCAAGCGGACCAATGGGCGCAGCATGCGCGCCAGCGGCTTGATTAGCGCTTCGGGTGGAGGAGCCAAGGGTTGCTCGCCGGCCGCCACTATCCTGTCTCTATGGTAACGAGGCCAGCCGCAAAACCCTGAGCTGAATTATCAGCGCCCGCCTGAATTTAACTTGACGTGGGAAATTTGCCCACATAATTCTTCGTGGTAAATTTTCCCACGAACGGACGCAAAGCATGTCTGAAGTTTCGGATCGACGCTCCCGGGCGGCCATCGCCGGCCGTATCGTCGAAACCTGTCTCGCCTTGCTGAGTTCGATCGCGACGCTGTCGCTGGCCATCTATGCCATCGCGCTGATCACCGGACTGGCCTGGTGACGGGTCATGTACGCGGCCGTGCATTGGATTGGGATCGCGGCGCTCTTTATCTGGGCGATTTTCACGCTGCTCAGCAACATCTGACGGAAGAAATGAAGTTTCGCACGAATAGTATTCGTAAAATATTGCCGATGATAATCGGGATTATTGTTTGCCTGGAAGCAGCCGTCGAAGACGAGTTCTGGGTGAAGGCGGACAGCTACACCGCGGGACGGGCGCAGTCGGTCATGCCATCACCCAAGCCAGCGGAAACAAACAACGCGCTCGATCGCCGAGGCGAGGGCGACACGACCGATATCGACGAAACAATAGACCTGCAAGTTAACGCCTTGGCGGCATTGGCGGTCTTTCTCTATCTCGCCCAAATGCAGAGGAAGGCGCGCAACTAGGAAGCAGTGCGTCGCACCTGATACTGGTCTTTCCTTCTCGGGAAGTTCAAACCTAGCGGCGACCCGCGCATAATCGCCGTTGCCCGGTTGCCGCAGGGAGGGGAAACGATGAAGATCAGCACCGACCGCATCCTGACGACGCATGTGGGGAGCCTGCCGCGCCCGCCGGCGCTGCTGGCGCAGGTCATGACGCGTGAAGTGGGCGAAAGCGTCGACGAGGCGGCCTTCGCTGGGCAACTGCGCGACGCGGTGCGCGAGGTCGTCGCCAAACAGATCGCCGCCGGCATCGACAGCGTCTGCGACGGCGAGCAGAGCAAGATCTCCTACACCTTCTATGTGCGGCACCGCCTGTCGGGGATCGGCTCGGCGACCGGGGTCGAGCACTCGGCGCCGCCGCAGACCGCGGCGCATCGCGATATCCTCGACCACCCCGATTTTATGGAACGGCTGCGCGCGCAGCGCGGCGGCACGTCGTGGTTCGCGGCGGCGGCCGTGCCCTATTGCACCGGGCCGGTGCAATATGAAAACCGTCAGCCGCTGGAGACCGACGTCGCGAACCTGCAGCAAGCGGTCGCTGCCGAAAAGCCGGTCGAGGCGTTCATGAATGCCGCCTCGCCGGGGGTGCTGACCAAATTCGTCCCCGACCGCTATTACAACAACGAGGACGCTTATGTCGCCGCGCTGGCCGACGCGCTGAAGGAGGAATACGAGGCGATCCACCAGGCCGGGTTCATCCTGCAGATCGACGCCCCCGATCTGGGCTCGGCGCGGCACAACCAGTACCAGCACCTCTCCGATGCCGAGTTCCTCAAGATCGCCGAGCGCAACATCGCGGCGGTCAACCACGCGACGCAGAACATCCCGCGCGACCGCATGCGGCTGCACATCTGCTGGGGCAATTACGAGGGGCCGCACACCCACGATATCCCGCTCGCCAAGGTGTTCGACGTGGCGATCAAAGCGCGGCCGCAGGCGATCCTGTTCGAAGCGGCCAACCCGCGCCACGCGCATGAATGGGAAGAGCTGCGCGAGAAGAAGATCCCCGACGATCTGATCCTGATGCCCGGCTGCATCGACTCGACGACCAATTTCGTCGAGCACCCCAAGCTGGTCGCCCAGCGCATCGAGAATTACGCCCGGCTGGTCGGCCGCGAGCGGGTCGTCGCCGGCACCGATTGCGGCTTCGCCACCTTTGCCGCGCAGCAAAACATGGTGGTGCCGTCGATCGCCTGGGCCAAACTCACCGCCCTCGCCGACGGCGCCCGCATCGCCAGCGACCGGCTTTGGGGATAGGTGGGCCTAAACCACGTCTGACGCCGGGGCGGCTTCCGACGACATTTCGCTTGCTGGCAGGCTGACGGTTACGATCGTTCCGCATCCCTTCTGGCTTTGCACGATCAGTTTGCCGCCATGCAGTTCAACAAGGCGCTGGGACAGCGGCAGCCCGAGGCCGGTCCCTTGAAAGCGCCTCGTATCCTCGGCCTCAACCTGTCCGAAAGGCTGAAGAGCCACCTCAATCTCTTCAGCGCTCATGCCTATGCCGGTATCGGCTACTTCAAAGACGACGTCGCCATTGTCGCCGTGGTGAACCGCGACGGTAACCGAGCCGCTCGGTTCGGTGAATTTGATGGCGTTGGACAGAAGGTTGATCAGGATTTGCTTGAGCCGCGTGGGATCGGCAGTGAGGAGGGGCGCGTCGGGCGCGATCTTCGCTAACACCTCAACGTGACCCATGGCGGCCTGGCTTCTCACCAAGGTAAGGCAGCCGTCGATGATGCGGCGAAGATCGACACCCTTTTCTTTCCACAGCTCAAACTTGCCGGCGTCGACCTTTGCCAGATCGAGAATGTCATTGATAACGGCCAGCAAATGTCCGCCACTCTGGTGTATGTGAGCGACGTACTCTGCCTGCTTTGGCTGGAGTGGCTCCGCCGTGCCAAGTTCGAGCGCTTCTGAAAAGCCGATGATCGCGTTGAGCGGCGTGCGCAGCTCGTGGCTCATATTCGCCAAAAATTGAGATTTGGCGATGTTGGCCGCCTCGGCAGCTTCCTTGGCTTCGCGCAGGCTTTGCTCGGAGCGAACTTGCGGAGAGATGTCACGGCCCGTTCCGCGATACCCGACAAATCGTCCTTTGTCGTCGAAGAGTGGATTGCCGCTGATCGAGGCCGTGCCTTGACCGCGCGGGTTCAGCCACGTGTATACAAAATTGCGGAACGGCTCGTGGCATTCGAGAACGGCGAAATGTTCCGCCCACTTGTCGAGCTCACGGCCGGCATCGGCAGCAATCTGCATGCGAGTTCGGCCGATCAGGTCGCGCGGTTTGACCCCGAAGCCCGTGGTGCTCACTCCCTCCGACATATAGCTGATGCGGTGCTGTTCGTCGGTTTCCCAAAACCAGTCCGACGAGGTGAGGGCGAAGCCACGAAAGCGTGCCTCGCTCTGAGCGAGCCGACTGAATTGCGCCGAGAGAGCCCGACAGAGGATGAGTAAGCCGATAATGCCTCCGAGTGCTCCGATGACGATCATCATCGATTGCCGACGCCACGGCGCCAGCACGGCTTCTTCCTCGATGCCGACCGTAATCGCGAGCGGGTATTCCTGCACAGGTCGCGTCGAAACAATGCGCGGCACGCCGCCGACGTAACCCGGCGTGCGATAGGTTCCGCCGCCTCTGCCGATTGCCTCGTACCAGGGCGATGCGTGGGCGATTCCGACACCGATCATCCGCTCGATACGCGGATAGCGCGCCAGCAAAACGCCGTCGCTCCGGATGAGACTGACGGATTCGCCTTCACTGGTGCGGATCGCCCGGTACGAGTTTTCAAAAAAGCGCATATCGACGGCGGCAAGCGCTATGCCGAGAAATTCACCATGTGGTCCGTCGATCCGGCGCGAAAGCGTCAGGACCCAGGCGCCCGTCACCTTGTTGAGGACGGGCATTCCGATAAAGGGTTCGGAACCGTCGTGCTCGCTCCAATGGACGTAATAGTCCCGATCGCTGATATCGACTTCGGGCGTGGGCCAGGTGCGAGAGCTGGCGACTATCGTCCCATTGTTATCGACCAGCGCGATTCCGTCCGCTTGCGGCAACGTATGGAGGCTGTGCACCAGGAACTGGTGCGTCTTCTCGGACGCCATTTGCTGCCGCAACTTGTCGGGATCGAAAATCTCAGCCCGTTCCGCGAGGGCTTGGGCTTCGCGGAGCACAAGGTCGATTGCCTGGAATGTGCCGGCTGTCTGCGCGGCGAGTGCAACGGCGAGGTTATTTGTATCCCCCATCTGGTTTGCGATCCAGTCGCGGCGAAGCTCCCAGATCGACACCGAGGCCGCGATGACGGTCACCGCGACAAAAAGCAGACCAAAAAGATAGACGCGTCGGTTCGAATATGGGGTCTGAGCGCTCGGCCGCGAAAGCCGGCCCAATAATTGATGAAGTCTCCCGGTGGGGTCGGTCATGAGCCGGCAACCCTTTGTTTGTGTGTATGATCCTCCAGCTTGGTTAATCAAATCTCAACGGCATCCGCCGGGTTTTCTGGCGCGATCGACAAGTGGGACTTTGCCTTAAGGCAACAGCAGTTCGGCGATCTGCACGGCGTTGAGCGCGGCGCCTTTGCGCAGTTGATCGCCGGCGACGAAAAGGTTCAGCGAATGCCCGCTGGGGTCGCTGAGGTCACGGCGAATGCGGCCAACCAGGATGTCGTTACCGCCGGTCGCTTCGAGCGGCATCGGGAAATGGTTGGCGACCGGGTCGTCCACCAGCCGGCAGCCGGGCGCGTCGGCGAGCAGCGCGCGGGCCTCGTCGGGGTCGATCGGCCGTTCGCATTCGATGGTGATCGACGCGGCATGCGCGCGCAGCACCGGCACCCGGATGCAGGTGACCCCGATCCGGATCTCGCGGTCGCCGAAGATCTTGCGAGTCTCGTTGATGACCTTGGTCTCCTCGTCGTTATACCCGGTTGCGGGGTCGATCTTGGTGTCGTGGCTGAACAGGTTGAAGGCGTAAGGATGCGGCAGCACCTGCGGCGTGAAGGTCTCGCCAGTCAGATACGCTCGCGTCGCCGCGATCAGTTCGTCCATGGCCGCCGCGCCCGCGCCCGAGGCTGCTTGGTAGGTCGACAGGATCAGTCGGCGGATGCGGTTGCGCTGATGGATCGGCCAGAGCGGGGTGATTGCGATGATGGCCGCGCAATTGGGGTTGGCGATGATCCCGTTATGCCGCGCCAGCTCGCCGGCGTTGATTTCGGGCACCACCAGCGGCGCCGCCGGGTTCATGCGGAATGCCGAGGAGTTGTCGATGACGATCGCGCCGGCGCGCGCCGCGAGCGGTGCGAAGTCCCGCGCGATGCCGCTGCCGGCGGAGAACAGCGCCAGGTCGACGCCGCCGAAGCTGTCCGGTCCCAGCGTCTCGACGCCGATATCGTGGTCACCGAAGGAAAGCGTTTTCCCGGCCGAGCGCGGCGATGCCAGCAGGCGCAATTCGCCGACTGGAAAATCGCGCTCGGCGAGGATGCGCAGCAGCTCGCCGCCGACCGCGCCGGTCGCGCCGACAATGGCGATGGAGGGCGGCGATCGACGTAGGCGCTGCGCGGAATTGAGGCTCGGCATGTTCGTCTCCTGGGTTGGGCCGGGGACGGGTGCCGCGATGAAAAAAGCCCCGTCCGATCCCGGCGGGGCCTTGAAGGTGGTCTGTCTCGTCGCCGCTAGCGCGCAAACACCTCCAACGCCCAACCGGGGGGCGTCTTCATGGTCTTGCGCTTGAGGACGAACGACATGCGGCAACTCATACGGGAGGAAGCATCCGAGTGCAACTGTTCGCTCGTCATGGCCGGGCTTGTCCCGGCCATCCACGGCAAAAGGTACGGGCGCTTTCGTGGATGCCCGGAACAAGTCCGGGCATGACGATGGGGGAAAGGGGCGTTGTTCAACTACCCCTTTACCGCGCCGGAGGTGAGGCCAGCGACGTAATGCTCGACAAAGAACGAGTAGATGATCGCCACGGGCACCGAGCCGAGCAGGGCCGCCGCCATCAGCTGTCCCCAATAGAACACGTCGCCCTTGATCAGCTCGGAGATGACGCCGACTGGCACAGTGCGCACCGCGCTCTTGGTCAGGAAGATCAGTGCGTAGAGGAATTCGTTCTGCGCCAGGGTGAAGGCGAAGATGCCGGCGGAAATGAAGCCCGGCGTGCACAGCGGCAGGAAGATGCGGCGCATCGTCTGGAAGCGGCTGGCGCCGTCGATGCGGGCGGCTTCCTCGAGCTCCATCGGCACGGTCTTGAAATAGCCGAGCAGCAGCCAGGCGCAGAACGGCACCAGCATCGTCGGATAGGTGAGGATCACCGCCGTCAGCGTATTGCCGAGGTTGAGCCGGTTGATCACATCGGCGAGCGGGATAAAGAGCAGCGGCTGCGGCACGAGATAGACCGCGGCGACGGCGATCGCGATGAGGCCCGCGCCGGGAAAATTGATCCGCGCCAGCGGGTAGGCGAGCATGATCCCGAGCACCAGCGAGATCGCGGTCGAGATCACCGCGACGACCATTGTGTTCCACGTCCAGGTGAGGAAGCTCGTGGTGTTGAGCAGGTCGACATAGTGCTTCAGCGTCGGCGCATGCACCCAGAGCGGGTTCGCCTTCATGCTGTACAGCTCGGCGTTGGGTTTGATCGAGGTGATCGCCATCCAATAGAACGGCAGCAGCGCGACAAAAAGAAAGAACAGCACCGGCAGCCACACCCGCACCGTGCGCTGGATCGGACCGTAGCCGGTGATCATGCGTCTTTCTTTCGCAAATAGAGCGTGATCGCGACGATCAGCAGCGCCAGCGCCGGCAGCATCGCCAGTGCCACCGCGGCGCCGAGGCCGAGCTGCCCGCCGCCCATGCCGATGTCGAACGCATAGGTCGCGAACAGCGCCGTCGCGTTCTGCGGTCCGCCATGGGTCAGCACATAGACGAGCTGGAAGTCGGCGAAAGTGAAGATCACCGAGAACAGCGTCACGATCAGGATGATCGGCTGCAGGATCGGCAACGTGACATAGCGGAAACGCTGCCAGCCGCCAGCGCCGTCGATCGTCGCCGCCTCGTAAAGTTCGGTCGGCACGGTCTGCAGCCCGGCGAGCAGCGTGATTCCGTAAAACGGCAGCCCGCGCCAGGTATTGATCATGATGATCGAGAACATCGCCAGGATCGGGCTGCCGAGCCAGGACGGCCCCGGCTTGGGCATGCCGAACTGTATCAGCACCCGGTTGACCACACTGAATGCCGGATCGAGCATCCACATGAACGCGACGGTCGACAGCACCGTCGGCACGATAAACGGCAGCAGCAGCAGCGCGCGAATGATGTTCTTGAGCCTGAACTGCTGGTTCATCGCCAGCGCGAGGCCCAGTCCGCCCACCATCTTCAGCACGGTCGCGACGCCGGTATAGATGAAGGTGTTGCGCACGACTTGCCAGAACACCGGGTCGTGCGCTTCTCTGATGAAATTGGCGAAGCCGACAAAGGTCCCGGGCTGCGCGACCGGCCGGTTCTCCAGGCTGAGGAAGATCCCGTAACAGAACGGATAGCCGACAAACGCGACGATGAAGAGGATCGGCGGCGCCATCATCAGCCAGCTGAAGACGGTGCCGCGATCGACCCACTCGGTCAGGGTAAAGGGGCGTCGCGGCCGCGCCGCGAGGCCGGAAAGCTCTTCCGCCCGAATGGCCATGAACGGGTATCCTCAGGCGGCCTTGTAGATTTCCCGCAACTGCGCGTCCGCCGCCTTGATAACGTCCTTGGTCGAGCTGCCGCTGCAGGCCTTGGCGAACATGTCGACGACGACGTATTTCGCGACGCTCTCGGCGAGTTGCCGGTCCGGCGGCGCCGGCCAGCCGGGGAGATGCGCCGTCGCCATCGCGTCGCGATAAGGCTTGTTGCGTGGCTCGACATCCCACATCGGCGCGTTGTCAAAACCCTTGAGAACCGGCTGGTAATAGCTGTCGGCCGAGGCGTACCAGGCGCCGAGCTGCTTTTCGGCCATCAGCCATTTGAGGAAATCGTGTGCCGCCTGCTTCTCGGGCGAGAAGTTGAAGATGCCGTGGCTGATCGAGTTCATCAGGTGGAAGCGGCCCTTGGGTCCCTGCGGGTTCTGCGCCTGGTCGGTGACCTTGGCGATTTCCGGGAAGTCGCGCTTGGCGAGCCACAGGATGCTTTGGGCGTTGTTGGTGCACGAGATCTGCTCGGCGTACCAGGCCTTGTTGTTGCTGACATCCGTCCAGGACAGGCAGTCCTCGAGGCAGCAATCCTTGAAGAATTTGCGGGCGAAGTCGACCGCCTTGGCGGTCTCGTCGGAATCGATGACGACGGTCTTGCCGTCCTTCTCGACCTCGTGGCCGCCATAGGACCACAGCAGCGGATACAGCCAGCCATGATTGTCGCCGAAACCATGGCCGAGCTCGAAGCCGAACGGATGGTCCTTCGCCTTGAGCTTCTTGCCGACCTCGTAGAGTTCTTCCCAGGTATCCGGAAACTTGGTGACGCCGACTTCCTTGAACCAGTCGGTGCGCCAGTTCATCAGCTGGCCGATATTGCTAAACGGCACCGCCTTCCACTTGCCGTCGACCATGCCGGCTTCCTTGCCGACATCGTACCAGCCGCCCTGTTTCTGGCCCATCTCCTCGGCGATGTCGCTGACGTCGAGCAGCTTGTCCTGGTAGAGGAACGGGAAGAGCAGCACCAGCATCGACAAATCGGCGCCCGAGCCGGTCTCGATGATCGTGCTGTCGCGCGACGGCAGGCTGCCGACGCTGGTGATCTCGTAGATCACCTCGACACCAGCCTCCTTCTTGTAGGCCGGGATCAGCGTGTTCTGGAAATACTCGTCGAAGACTTTGATGAAAGAGCTCTCATGCAGCATCGTGATCGGCCGGCCGGCGGCGTTCGCCCGCCACGGCAGCGCGGCCGCGCCGGCTCCGGCGAGCGCGATCTTCAAGACATCGCGACGCGATGATGTGCTCATATTCATCCCCTCTCGCCTTCGGCGGCCGCTTGCTTACCGCAGCCTTGCAAGCGGTATGCTATTGCGTTTTCACGATTACCGAAAGTGGGCCGGCCGTGCACCGTTGACGCGGCGCGTCACATTCACGCGACTGGAATATTGTCGATCAGCCGCGTCTTGCCGAGATGCACCGCGGCGAGCAGGCGAGCGGCCCGCGCCGGCGTCGCCGACAATGGAGCCAAGGTCTCGGCGTCGCGTAGTTCGAGGTATTCGACCGTGAGGCCGGCTTCGCCCAGCGCCATGATCGTCCGGGCCAGGATACCGCCGGGCGCGTCGCCCTTGGCGATGGCGGCGGCGGCCTCGCGCATCAGCCGGTGCAGGTTCGGGGCGACGCGACGCTCCTCGGCCGACAGGTAGACGTTGCGCGACGACAGCGCCAAGCCGTCCGGCTGGCGGACCGTCGGCACGCCGACGATGTCGACCGGCAGGTTGAGGTCGCGTGCCATGCGGCGCACTACCAGCAGCTGCTGGTAGTCCTTCTCGCCAAAAAACGCGGCGTCGGGCGCGACCTGGGTGAGGAGCTTGGCGACGACGGTCGCGACGCCGTCGAAATGGCCGGGACGGTGCGCGCCGCACAACCCTTCGCTGACGCCGCCGACGCTGATCGTCGTCGCAAAACCCTCGGGGTACATTTCCTCGGCCGCCGGAATGAAGGCAAGGTCGGCGTTCGCCGTTGCCAGCTTGGCGAGATCGTCGGACTCCGGGCGGGGGTAGGCCGAGAAGTCCTCGCGCGGGCCGAATTGCTTGGGATTGACGAAGATCGACACGACGACGCGCCGGCATTGCGCCTGGGCGGCGGCGACCAGCGCGATATGCCCGGCGTGGAGGGCACCCATCGTCGGCACCAGTCCGATGCGCTGCCCATTCCCGCGCCAAGTCGCCACTGTCGTCCGCAGCGTTGCGACCGAGCGCACCACTGATACTGGATTGCTCATGCGCGATATGTGGCGCTTTTTGCGTGCGGCGTCGATGGGGAGAATGCGCGGATCGCGGCTGGCTTACTTCCGGCTTAAAGCGGAGCCGGAACTTGTAACCGCGGATTTACATTCGCCGGCGATCATGCCGTTATCGCCGCTCAACGCAATTCATCCGAGGAGCCCATGAAGACACTGTTTGTTGCCGCCTTCGCGGCCGTTTTGGCTTTTGCCGCGCCGGCCGGCGCCGATGACGCCAAGCAGGATTTCAAGCTGGTCAACAAGACGGGCTATGAATTGAAGGCGCTCTATGTCTCCCCGTCAAAATCCGACGATTGGGAGGACGACGTCCTTGGGCAGGACACGCTGGCGGACGGCCAGGCGGTCAACGTCCATTTCAACGCTAAGACGCATACCTGCAAATGGGATCTGAAGGTCACCTATTCGGACGACGATTCGAACGCGATCTGGCACGATATCGACCTGTGCTCGGTCGAGAAGATCACCATCAAGTACAACCGCAAGAAGGACGAAACCACGGCGAGTTTCGACTGACCTGCGGGTCGAATGGGGTACGACCCCGTCGTTCGTGATCAGCGCCCGTCCAGCACGCGGTCGACCATTGCCTGGGCGGCGCCGAGATAATTTGCCGGGTCGGTCAGCGCTTTGAGCTTGTCGGCGCCGAGCGGCCCGGCCACTTCCGGAAACTCCATCAGCACGTCGTAGAGCGGCCGGTTGGTGGCGATCGCCTTGCGGCAGGCGTCGCCGACGAGGTGGTGCGCCTCGTTGCGCCCAGTATGCGGCGCCAGCCCCATCATCACCGCTTCGGCGACGATCAGCCCGTGCGTCAGGCCGAGATTGCGCTGCATGCCGTCGGCGTCGACGATCAGCCCGCCGGCGATGAAATTGGTCTGGTTGAGCGCACCGGCCGCGTAACCGAACGCCTCCGGCACCGCCGCCCATTCGAGGTGCCACACCGCGGCGTTGCGTTCGAAGCTGTTGACCATCGCATCGAGCGCGAGACCGGCCTGCTGGCGCAGCAGGCGCGCCGCCGCGAGGATGATGCCGCACGAGATCGGGTTGCGCTTTTGCGGCATCGTCGAGCTGGCGCCGCGGCCTTCGCCGGCGGGCTCGCTGGCCTCGCCGAATTCGGTCGACGACATCAGCATCACGTCATCGGCGATCTTCGCCAGGCTGCCGCCGAGCAGCGCCAGAAATTGCACAGTCTCGGCGATCGTGTCGCGCGCGACGTGCCAGGTGATCGGCGGCTCGGCGAGGCCGAGTTCGCGCGCCAGCTCGCCGACCGTGCGCAGCCCTGCATCGCCGCTGCCGAGCGAGGCCAGCGTGCCGACCGCGCCGCCAAACTCAGCCATCAGCACGCGCTTTTTAAGCTCGGCGAGCCGTTCGGCATGGCGGTCGAACGATGAAAGCCAGACCGCCGCCTTGTAGCCGAAGGTAATCGGCAGCGCCTGCTGAAAGAAGGTGCGGCCCGGCATCGGCGTGTCTCGGTGCTTTTTGGCGAGCGCCGCGAGATGGCCGCGCAGCGTCGCGAGGCCGGCCTCGATCAGCGCCAGCCCGTCGCGAATCTGCAGCACCACGGCGCTGTCGATGATGTCCTGCGTCGTCGCCCCCCAGTGGACGTAGCGCCCGGCCTCGCCGGCCTGCTCGGCGAGCTGGCGCACCAGCGGTAGGATCGGGAAGCCGACCGTCTCGGTCTCGCGCTTCAGGCGCGCGAGATCGAGCGGCTGGCGGCCGCTGAGGATCGCCTCCGCGGTCTTGGAGATCGCCGCCGCGGCTTCGTCCGGGATGACGCCGGTGCGAGCCTGCGCGCGCGCCAAGGCCGCCTCGACGACGACGCAATTATTGATGAACGCCAGGTCGCCAAAGGCATCGCGCATCGTCTCGGTGCCGAACATGTCGGCGAACAGCATCGATTGCAGCAAGCCGATCGTCATAAGCGTCTTCCCAGAGTTTCACGGCGGCCGCCGTGGCCGGGCTTGACCCGGCCATCCACGAATAGCTTGAAGCTGTTCGTGGACCCCCGGGTCAAGCCGGGGGGAGGCGGCATCAAAAATCGCTTTGTTTATAGAGAAACGCCGCGGCGCGATAACAGCGTCAGCTCGGCATCTCCGAGAGCGCCATCCACCCCGTGTCGGTTAAGCGCTCGACACCGGGGAAGCGCGTCTTGTAGGCCATTTTCGGGCTCTCGCCGATCCAGTAGCCAAGATAGACGTACGGCAGGCCCTGGCGCCGGCATTCCTCCACCAGCCACAGGATGCTCCAGGTGCCGAGACTGCGCTTTTCGAGGCTCGGGTCGTAAAAGCTGTAGACCGCGGAGACGCCGTCGTCGAGCCGGTCGAGCAGCGAGGCGCCGATCAACCCGCCTTCGCCGTCGCGAAACTCGGCGATGATCGTGCGCAGCGGCGTGTCCTCGACCATGCTGCGATAATCGGCATAGCTCATCGCCGCCATGTCGCTCTCGTGATGCCGCGCGCGCTGATAGGCGATGAAGAGCTGGTAATGCTCGGGTGTCGCACGCGCCGCGACGAGCTTGCCGGTGAGCCCGCGATTGGCGTTGCGCACGCGGCGCGTCGAGCGGCTGTGGACAAAAGCGCCGACCGCGATCCGCACCGGGACGCAGGCGGTGCATTGCGGGCAGGCGGGGCGGTAGGCGAAACCCTGGCTGCGGCGAAACCCGGCGCGCGACAGCTCGTCGTAGAATTCGGCGGCCGCCGCGCCGGTCAGCTCGACGATCAGCTTGCGCTCGGCGCGGCCGGTGACATAGGGGCACGCGACCGGTCCGGCGGTGAAAAACTGCCGGAACGATTGCAGGCGATCGTTATGTCCGGCGATGCGGCGAGCGCGCGGTTCGGGCCAGGACGGCCCCGCGATCGACCTGCCGCTCCCCGCGCCGATTTCCATCGCACCCCCGCCGGCCGCACTGCCGTGATCGCGCCGCTTTCACGCAGCATGCCAGAGGCTTTCGCCGCAGACAACGCCGGCTCATGATAGCTCCGAATTGCGGATGGAGGAGAGCATGCCAGCTTACATTATCGCCGAGGTGGCGGTCACCAACCCGGCGGGATACGAGGCCTATCGCCCGCTCGCCGGGGCGAGCATCGCGCAATACGGCGGCAAGTTCGTGGTGCGCGGCGGGAAGGCCGAGCTGATCGAAGGCTCGACCGAGCCGGAACGGGTCGTCGTCATCGAATTCGCGGATATTGACGCCGCGAAACGCTGGTATCACTCGCCGGAATATCAGGAGGCGCTGAAAATCCGGCTGGCCAATTCGATCGGCCGGGTGCTGCTGGTCGAGGGCGCGTAGGCGGATCGTCGGGAGCCATCCGTCACCGGCTCGTGCCATGTCGGCGGATGGCGCTTTGCTTATCCGCCCTACGACGCGCGCCGCATGATCGCCAGCGACGCACCCTGGACCGCGAAAGCGACCAATGTCGCCGTGGTGAAGGCGAAGGCGATTCCGTGCGCTGCAATCGTCAGCGCCAGCATCGCGAAGAAGCCGATAAACGCGAACAGGCCGATCAGCAAGCCGCGCAACACCTGCACCGCCGCCGCGGCACCCCGATTATGGTGGCCGAACGCGGCGAGCACGGTCGCGAAGACCGGATAGGTCGAGAGAACCCCGCCGGCGCGCGCGCCGACAAAAGGCGCCAAGGCCGTCAGCCCGAGAACGAGCCCGGTCGCGACGATCATGCGTGCCGCGATGTCCCATCGCGGCGGGCGTGGCAGCGTCGCGGCGCCAGCGTCGACTCGGGGCATCAGCGCAAGGACCACGACCAGCGCTATCAGCGCGGCGACTACGGCCGGCCATAGCGGCAAAGCCGCTTTCGTCAATAAAAACCCGCAGAACGTAAAGCCAAGGCTTGCCGCCCCCGCTGCCCGGGGCCATCCGGAACGGCGCGCGACGATGGCGTACAGCAACACGAACGCGGCTTCCGAAACGACCCCGACGAGGCTGCCGAGGCTGACAGTGGCGGCGAAACCGGGCCCCTGGTCGAGCGCCAGGAAGAAACACACTGGTGCCGAGGTCAGCGGCAGCCCGACAAACCAGCCGGCCACCGCCTCACCCCAGCGTCGACTGGCCAGACTCGCCGCCAGGATCAGCAGCGGCGTCACGGTGAGTTTGAGCGCGAGGGTGTTCAAGCTAGAAGCCGCTCTTGCGTTCTCTGAGATGGCTGGTTCGCCATCTCTCGATAGTCTGATTCGAAATTTACCTTTGTCATTCCGGGTTCATCGCTGCGCGATGCCCCGGAATGACGTCGGAAGCCGCTGGCGCCAGCCCGAACCAAATTCGTGACACATAATCGCAAGTAAAGGCACCAATCGCCGCGATTGCTGTTTTTGATAAGTCGGGCCAGATTGGTCCTTGGCGCGCGCTGCCGCGAAACGCGGGATTTGCAGGGAGGCTCGGGGCGAATCCTATGAATTACGTCAGGCGCGTGCTGCAACCGGGCGAAGCCGTCATTCATGTAACGCGCATCCACCCGATCATCTTCCTGCCTGCGGCCCTGTGGTTGGTCTTGGCGGTCGTGCTGCTTATCATGGCGCTCACCCTGACCGGCGACCTGCGCATCGGCGGCGAGGCGATTGCGGTCTTCTGTATCGTTTTCGCGATCGCTTCGGCCTTGCCCGCACTCCTCCGGCGGATAAGCACGGAGCTCGCCGTGACCGATCGCCGAGTGATCTACAAATCCGGGATCCTTGCCCGCCACACGCTGGAGATGAACCGCAGTAAGGTCGAAAGCGTCGATGTCGACCAGTCGGTTCTCGGCCGGCTTATCGGCTTCGGCACGATCGTTGTGCGCGGCACCGGCGGCAGCCTCGAACCGATCCGCATGATCAGCGACCCGCTGACCTTCCGCAGCCACATCACCGCGGGCTGATGCCGCTGGCGCCGGCCGCCCAATCGTCACGCTTCTCGTGATACAATCACGGGCATGAGCAGCGGGGCGGTGGCGGAGATCAAGCGACGACCGGGCGGGACGATCCCCGCCTCCGGCCGCGGCGCTGCGCTGTCGATCGGCCTTTCGGCGGTGATCGTCGCGGCCAGCGAGCAGGAGCCGCGAGTCCTGACGATTCGCCATGCCGCACCCGGCCGCCAGCCGGTCGAGGCGCTGCCCGCCGGTCCGCTGGAGGCGGAGCATCGGACGCTGCAGATCGGCCTCAGGAGCTGGGTCGAGCGCCAGACCAGCCAACGCCTTGGCTATGTCGAGCAGCTTTATACCTTTGGCGACCGAGACCGGCTCGCTGCGGCGCCGGCGACGGAAAACCCGCCGCTCACCGTCGCCTATCTGGCCTTGGTGCGCGAGATGCGTGCGGGTGGCTCGGCCGAGGCGGTGTGGCAAAACTGGTACCGTTACCTGCCGTGGGAAGATTGGCGCGACGGCGAGCCCAAATCGCTCGCCGCGATCGAAGCCGGGCTCGCCGCCTGGGCCCTGTCGGCATTGGCCGATGACGAGCGTCGCTTGCGCGAAGAGCGAATGCGGGTCGCCTTTGGCCTTCATTCGGCGTCGTGGAACGAGGAACTCGTCCTCGAACGCTATGAACTGCTCTATGAGGCCGGACTGGTGTCCGAGGCCGCGCGCGACCGCGCGCTGCCGGTCGAGAGGGAAAGCGGCTTCGGGGTCGCGATGGCGGTCGATCACCGCCGCATTCTGGCGACCGCGGTCGGGCGGTTGCGTGGCAAGATCAAGTATCGTCCGGTCGTCTTCGAGCTGATGCCGTCGGCATTTACGCTGTCGCAGCTGCAGCAGACGGTCGAGGCGCTGAGCGGCGTTCGCCTGCACAAGCAGAATTTCCGCCGCCTCGTCGAGCAGCAAGGCCTCGTCGAGGAAACCGGCGACATCACGGCCGCGACTGGTGGCCGGCCGGCGCGGCTGGTGCGATTTCGTCGTGAGGTGTTGCTGGAGCGGCCGGCGCCTGGCCTGCGACTGCGGGCCGGGCGACGGATGGCGGTGCCTTAGAGTCGAGGATCAGCCGCGCGCCGCGCTGATAGGTCAGGTACGACCACAGCCACTCCGACGCGACCACAAGGCGGTTGCGGAAGCCGATCAGGAAATAGATGTGCGCGGCGCTCCATAGCAGCCAGCCGAGCCGTCCCGACAGCCGCAGCCAGCCGAAATCGGCGACCGCTTCGCGCCGGCCGATTGTCGCGAGGTTGCCGAGATTGTGATAGCGAAACGGGGTCGGAGTCGAGCCGCGAAGCCGCGCTTTGATAGCGCGCGCGACGTGTTTTCCCTGCTGTTTTGCCACGGTAGCGATGCCCGGCAGCGGCTTGCCGTCCGGAGCGGCGATCGTCGCGGTATCGCCGATCACAAACACCTCGGGATGCTCCGACAGGCTCAAATCCGCGGCGACCGGGACGCGGCCCTCGCGGCCGCCTTCGAGCGCGAGCCATTCCGCCGCCGGCGATGCGCGCACGCCGGCGGCCCAGATCACAGTGCGGCTCTCGACGCGCTCGCCGTCTAGGTTGACACCGCTATTGTCGCAATTCGTGACCGGGGTGCCGAGCCGCAGTTCGACACCCAACCGGGTCAGGGCGCGCGCCGCGACCGCCGACAGCTTTGGCGGAAAGCTCGGCAGAATGCGCAGTCCAGCCTCGACGAGGATGACCCGCGCCATCGTTGGATCGATGCGGCGGAAGTCGCGCGCCAGCGTGGCGTGCGACAGCTCGGCAAGCGCGCCGGCCAGCTCGACGCCGGTCGGGCCGCCGCCGATGATGACGAACGTCATCAGCTGGCGGCGCTCCACCTCGTCGTCGCTGTCTTCGGCATGCTCGAACGCAAGCAGGATACGTTGCCGCATCGCCCGTGCATCCTCGACATCCTTCAGTCCCAGCGTTGCCGAGGCCCATTCGTCATGGCCGAAATAGGATTCCCGGGCGCCGGTCGCGATCACCAGATAGTCATACGGAACCCGGTGCTCGCCGACGATCACTGCCCGGCCTGCCGTGTCGATCGCGCTCACCGTGCCGAGCATCACCCGCGTGTTACGCTGCCGTCCGAGGATCGAGCGTATCGGTGCGGCGATATCGGCGGGCGACAAGGCGGCCGTCGCGACCTGATAAAGTAATGGCTGGAACAGGTGATGGTTGTGGCGATCGATGACCATCACGTCAGCCGCGGCACGGCTGAGCCGGGTCGTCGCCGACAGCCCGCCAAAGCCTGCGCCGACAATCACGATCCGCGGATTTCGGGACGGCGTCACGACCCGAGGAGTGCCGTTCCGTTCGAGCGATCCATCCATGGCGATACCTCACGCCTGGGCGCCCTATAGATGGTGAGGAGCAGCCCTTCGTCTCAAGGCAGGGGCAGCTTACAAGAGCCGATGGATGCGCAATTCGCGCATGACAGTCTTGTGAAAGAGGGGTTGACGCCGAGCTTCGACGACTTATTCTCATATCTAGCATAACCCATAGCCGGACGGTCGCGCTCCCGTCCGGCTTTTCCAGACCCTGTAAATGCTCAAATTGAGCATAAGGAGGATGTCGTGCTGCAACCCGCCACCCCTAGCGCCAGACCCAACCTGCCTCTGCCCGAGCTTTATCATCGCGTCGAGCGCCATGTGCCCGAGTTCGAATGGCCGATCCTGGCCGAGGACATCGCGGCCATCCTCAAGCTGAAGCGCGAGCGCAACGCGGTCGTCCTCGCGCATAACTACCAGACGCCCGACATCTTCCACACGGTCGCCGACATCGTCGGCGACAGCCTAGCGCTGGCGCGCGAGGCGGCTCGCACCGATGCCGATGTCATCGTGCTCGCCGGCGTCCATTTCATGGCCGAGACCGCGAAACTGCTAAATCCGGACAAGACCGTGCTGATCCCGGATATGAAAGCCGGCTGCTCGCTCGCCGAGTCGATCACCGCCGAGGATGTCCGACTGCTGCGCGCCACCCATCCGGGCGTCCCGGTGGTGACCTATGTCAACACCTCGGCCGCGGTGAAGGCCGAGAGCGATGTCTGCTGCACCTCGGGCAACGCCCGGAAGATCGTCGAGGCGCTTGGCGTGCCGGAGGTGATCATGATCCCGGACGAATATCTGGCGCGCAATATTGCCGCTCAGACCAAGGTCAAGATCATCGCCTGGAAGGGGCATTGCGAAGTGCATGAGCGGTTTTCCGCCGCCGAGGTCCGCGAACTGCGCGCCAGCCATCCGGGCGTCGTGGTGCTGGCTCATCCCGAGTGCCCGCCCGAGGTCGTCGCCGAATGCGATTTCACCGGCTCGACCGCGGCAATGGCCGATTATGTCGGGCAGAAGAAGCCGGCGCGTGTCGTGCTGCTGACCGAATGCTCGATGAGCGACAACGTCGCGCTGCAATATCCCGAACTCGACTTTGTGCGGCCGTGCAACCTGTGCCCGCATATGAAGCGGATCACGCTCGGCAATATCCGCCACGCGCTCGAAACGATGACGCACGAGGTGACGGTGCCGGCCGCGATCGTCGCACCGGCCCGCCGCGCCGTCGAGCGTATGCTGGAGATGGGCTAGAGGACCGGAGGGGCCCGTGATCCGTCTTCTTGTCGAACCGATCGTGCGTGCCGCCTTGGCCGAGGACCTCGGGCGGGCAGGGGACATCACCACCGACGCGGTCGTGCCGGCCGACGCGCGGATCGAAGCGGTGATCGCGGCGCGCCAGCCCGGCGTGCTGGCCGGTCTTGACACGGCGCTGATCGCCTTCGAACTGCTCGATCCGTCGCTGGAACTGGAGCGCCTTTGCGCCGATGGCGCCCGCGTAGAACGAGGGCAACCGGTGGCGAGGATCAAGGGCGCGGCACGCCCGGTGCTGGCCGCCGAACGGACGGCGCTCAACCTGGTGTGCCGGTTGTCGGGGGTCGCCACCGCGACACGCGCGCTGGCCGATGCGATCGAGGGGCACAAGGCCAAAATCGTCTGCACCCGCAAGACCACGCCGGGGCTGCGCATCCTCGAAAAGGAGGCGGTGCGGATGGGCGGCGGCGCCAATCATCGCTTCGGTCTCGATGACGCGATGCTCATCAAGGACAACCATGTCGCGATGGCGGGTGGCGTCGTCCCGGCGCTGCGGCGGGCCAAGGCGGCCGCCGGCCACCTCGTCAAGATCGAGCTCGAAGTCGATACACTCGACCAGCTTGCCGAGGCGTTGAGCGAGGGCTTCGACGCCGTGCTGCTCGACAATATGGACCCGCCGACGTTGCGCCGCGCGGTCGAGATGGTGGATGGACGGGCGATCACCGAGGCTTCCGGCCGCATTACCCGCGAGACTGCCCCCGCGATCGCCGCGGCCGGCGTCGACCTCATCTCATCCGGCTGGATCACCCACAGCGCGCCGATCCTCGATCTCGGCCTCGACGTCGCCGAATAAGCGAGGCTGGCTATTGCGCGGCCCGCGCCGCCGACTTCGTTCGCCGGCGCTTGAAAAAAAGAAGGCCGGGATAAGCCCGGCCTTGAAGTTCCTTGATCTAACGAGTTGTTGTTCCGGCCGAGCTACCAGCCGCGATGATAGTAGCCCGGGCCGTAGCCGTAACGGCCGTAGCCGTCGTAATGGCGCCACCAATCGTGGTGAGGATGCTGCACGATCGCCATGTGCAAACCGTGCGGGCCGACAAACGCACGCACCGCGGCGTCAGCCGGGGCGGCGGTGATCGTTGCGGCGCCGAGCGTGCCGGCGGCAACCGCCGCGAGGCCCAATCGACGGAACCAGGTATTGCGCGATTTGAGGGACATCTGACCCTCCCCTTTTCCCAACTATGTGGCTCAAAGCAACCACTCAATAAGTAAACGGTACCGTATCATTCTTATTTCCAACCCATTGTGAAAATTTTTGTATCAATTTCCGACAAGCTGAAACGTCAGGTTTACCGATCGCTTGCACTGGGCACTCTGACCGGCGCGCCCTGTGGCGCAATCGTTGCCGTTCTCCTATACTTGCCCGTGAAACCGCAGCCGAGGGAGCAGCGCGATGGCGGATGGCACGACCCCGATCGTCCCGGAAACGCCGACCGAGGCGGTGACGCCGGCGGGCATCAACCATCTCGTCATCAACGTCCGCGATATCGAGGAATCGCACAAATTCTGGACCGAAACGCTCGGCTTCAAGCAGGTCGGCTATTCGAAGCGGCGCAACGGCAAGATGCGGTTCTATTCCGGCGACCATGACGGCCGGATGAACCATCACGACATCGCATTGTGCGAGAACCCGAACCTGCCCAAGCCGCCGGCGGAATGGGCGATGTTCGATATGCCGGTGGCGATCAACCATATCGCGATCGCGTTGCCGAACCGCGAGGCCTGGCTGAAGCAGCTGGCGTGGCTGCGCGCGAAAGGCGTCAAGTTTGAGGCGCGCGTCGCGCACGGGATGACGCACAGCCTCTACATCGTCGACCCCAACGGCTACGGCGTCGAGGTGCTCTACGAGCTGCCGCGCGAGGTGTGGGGCGACAACATCCAGGGCGCGATCGACTTCGCCGAGCGGTTGCCGACCGAGGGAGACGAAGTTTTTATCGACGACACCAACTACCCACGTTTCGGCAAGGCGGGGACGGCGGCCGAATAGCCGCCTCACTGCCGGCACGGCAGCGGTTACGGCCGTTTCTTCCGCAGCGCGCCAAAAACGACCATCACCAGACCGATACCGCCGACGGCGCCCGACACCGTGCCCACCGTCTGCATCATCGCCGCCGGGTCGTTCGATTTCGGCGCCAGTGCGGTCGCCATGCCGAAAAAGCAGGCGAGCGCCAGCGCAATCATCAGCACGCCGGTCAGGACAACCCTCACGTTCATAAGCGGTCCCCCGTTTTGGGGCGATACGGGTCGGAAGCGCGACGGGTTTCCGCCGGCGCGAAAATCGATGACCGGTGCCGCTCCTTCCCGTGCCTTTCATTGACAGCGTTCGCGCTTTCCTAAAAGTTGCGCGAAGGCCGCTGCAGACGGCCGCTTTGGGGGAGAGACGCCGTGGCCCAGCCGCTTCCGAGAACCCAGCCGGCGCAGACCATCGAGAGCTATGTCGGCGCTGCGATGGACAACGCGACCATGGGCCGCCTCCATTGGCGCGTGCTGGGGCTGGTCGCGGCGGGCTATTTCTGCGACGTGCTCGATTTCACGATCTTCGGCGCGCTGGTCCCCGATCTGATCAAGAGCGGCTTTGTCACCCAAAGCCAGGTTCCGTGGATCGGCAGCATCACGCTGCTCGGGCTGTTTGTCGGGACGCTGGGGCAGGGCGAGTTCACAGACCGGTTCGGCCGCAAGACGGTCTACCAGTTCAACCTGCTGCTGTTCGGGGTGGCGACGATCGTCGCCGCGCTGCCGCCGATGCCGAGCATCGGCTTCGACCCTGGCCTTGGTTGGCTACTGACCTTCCGTTTCCTGGCCGGCGTCGGGCTCGGCGCCGAGCAGCCGCTGTGCTTCTCGTACACGGCGGAATATGCGCCCAAGGCCATCCGCGGCCGGACGATCGCCTTTATGCAATTCCTCGGCGGCGCTTGGCCGTGGCCGGTCGGCGTGTTGCTGACGATCACCTTGCGCGACACGCTCGGCTGGCGCGGCATCTGGATCATCATCGGCATCGCCGCGCTCGTGGTGTTCATCCTGCGCTTTTCGCTGCCCGAATCGCCGCGCTGGCTGGCGACGCATGGACAAGGACAGCGCGCCCTCGACCTGCTGCAGCGCATGGGCATCCGCACTCCGCCGCTGTCGAGCCTGAAAGCCGACGCCGCGAGCGACACCAGGAGCGATCCGCTCGCTCTCGTATGGAGCCGCTATCCCGGACGCGTCATCGCCGGGATGATCTGCTTCTTTGCGTTCTTTAGCATCGCGTTGGGGCTAGGCGCATGGCTGCCGAACATCCTCGCGCAGCGCGGCTTTGGGATCGCCAAGTCGCTCAATTCGATCTTCTGGATGACGCTCGCCTTCCCCTGCGCCAGCGCCTTCATGATGTTCGCGCTCGAATATTTCGGCCGCAAGCCGACCGCGGTCGCCGCGTTCATCCTCACCGGCGCGTTCGGGTTGTGGTGGGCGAATTCCGACAGCGAGACCATGGTGCTGGCGGTCGGGTTCGGGATGATCTTCTTCACCCAGCTCGCCGGTAATTCCTCGCAGATCTTCATTTCCGAGGTGTTCCCGACTAATGCCCGTGCCTCCGGCTTTGGCTGCGCGCAAGCGGCGGGACGCCTCGGCGCCGCGGTGGCGATCCCGTCGATCCTGTGGATTTATACCGGCTGGGGTCTCAATGCGGTGTTTGTCGCGATCGCAGTGATGGTCGCGATCGCCGCGGTCGCGGTGACACAGATCGGCCCCGAGCCGCGCGGCCTCGCGCTCGACGAAGTCGCGCCGCCGACCGCTTAAGCCTTTCATTCAGGAGAACAGCATGAGTCGTATCGCCGCGTTTCTGCTTGTCGTGCTCGGTGCCGCGTCGGCCTGGGCGCAGACCCCGTCCGGTCCGCCGATCACGATCGGCTTTTCGATGGCGCTGACCGGCTCGCTCGCGGTCAACGGCAAGTCCGGGCTGCTGGCGATGCAGATCTGGGCGGAGAACCAGAACGCCAAGGGCGGCCTGCTCGGCCGGCCGGTGAAGCTGATCTTCTACGACGACCAGACCAACCCGTCGCTGGTGCCGGGCATCTATACGAAGCTGCTCGATGTCGACAAGGTCGACCTGGTCATCTCCGGCTACGGCACCAATGTCGCTGCGCCGGCGATGCCGGTGGTCACCGCCCACAACATGAATTTCATCAGCCTCTTCGCGCTCGATATCAACGAGGAGTTTCACTACAACCGCTATTTCTCGATGCTGCCGGTCGGCCCCGACCCGCGCCCGGCGATCTCCGAGGGTTTCTTCGACATCATCAAGGCCAACAAGGAGAAGCTTGGGCTGAAGACGATCGCGCTGGCGGTCGGCGACGGCGAAGCGACGCGCAACACCGCCGACGGCGCGCGCACCAATCTCAAGAAGGCCGGGCTCGAGGTTGTCTACGACAAGACCTACCCGCTGACGACGACCGATTTCAGCCCGGTGATCCGCGCGATGCAGGCGACCAGCGCCGACATCATGTATGTGTCGTCCTATCCGGCGGACAGCGTCGGCATCATCCGCAGCGTCCATGAGCTGGGGCTCAAGACCAAGGTTTTCGGCGGCAACCTGACCGGCCCGCAATCGACCTCGCTCAAGACATCGCTGGGGCCGATGCTCAACGGCATCATCACCTTCGACTGGTGGCTGCCGGCCCCGACGCTGCAATTCCCCGGTGTCATGGACTTCCTCAAGCAGTACCAGGCGCGCGCCGGCGCCGAAGGCGTCGACCCGCTCGGCTATTACCTCGCGCCCTGGGCCTATGCCGACCTCCAGGTGCTCGGGCAAGCGGTTGAGGAAACCAAGGGCCTCGATCAGGACAAGCTTGCCGAATACATCCACACCCACAGCTTCAAGACCGTGGTCGGTGACGTGTCGTTTGGCGAGAAGGGCGAGTGGTCGAAGGCGCGGATCATGACGGTGCAGTTCCAGAACATCGCCGGCACCGAGCTCGACAATTTCCGCGACGGCAAGGGCGAGACCGTGCTGTGGCCCAACGAGTACAAGAACGGCGACGCGATCCTGCCCTATTCCGACGTCAAGCACTGATCGCTCAAGTCGTCATGGCCGGGCTTGACCCTGCTATCCAATCGGCGACTGCAATCATTCGTGATGCTGAAGGGTCGACTGGATGCCCGGATCAAGTCCGGGCATGACGCTCGGGGACGGAAGAACTCAAGGGACCGCCGGCTCCACTGTCAGCACCGGCGACGCCGGCCGGTGGACGGGATAGGCGTAAGGGCCGAGCCGGTTGATGAGGATCACCGCGACCGCCAAGGCGCCGCCGGCCCCCATCAGCGCGACATTGTAAGACCCGGCAAGGTCGAACAGATAGCCGCCGAGAAAGCGTCCGACTGCGCCGCCGAGCGAGAACGCCATGAAAAACAGCCCGTACAGCGCGCCGAACGCCTTGAGCCCGAGATAGCGCGAAATCATGAAGGCGATGAGGTCGACCTCGGTGCCCAGCCCGAGGCCGATCATCGCCACGCCGAGGCCGGGCAGCAGCCCGTAGCCGCTGGTCAGCAGCGCAAAGCCGCCGATCGGCCCCAGCCAGAAGATCGAGGCGATATAGGGCGCGAAGATCCGGTCGATCAAATAGCCGCTGAGCAGCCGCCCGGTTAGCGTCGAGAGGCCGAACAGCCCGAACGTCGCCGTCGCCGCCGCGGGGGTCATGCCGCGATCGGTCAACAGCGGCACGACATGCGCCGATGAGCCGAGCAGCGCCATCGCCACGAAGAAGAATGTCGCCGCGAGCAGCCAGAACGACGGGGTCGCCACCGCTTCGCGCGGGGTGAGGCCGGGGAGCGTTGCGGCATGCGCGTCGTGCCGCTCGCCCTCGCCGGGCCGCGGCTCGCGCACAAACAGCGCTACCGCCGGGAAGGCGATCACCAGCACCATGCCGCCGAGCACCATGTAGGCGCCGCGCCAGCCGAGCTGCCCGATCAGGTAATTCGCCAGCTGCGGCACGATGATCCCGCCCAATCCGACGCCGGCCAGCGCGGCGCCGAGCGCCAGGCCGCGCCGCCGATCGAACCAGGCGGAGATTGCCTTGGTGTAGCCGAGCGGCGTCTGGATCGCGCCGGCGATGCTGGTCAGCGTGAACAGGATCGCGAAGATCGCCAACGAGTGCGGCGTCGCCCCCATCAGGCAGAGGAACCCGGCAAAGGCGACGATTCCCGGCAACGCCACCTTGCGGATCGTCCAGCGATCCATCATCCGGCCGTAGATCGGTACCGAGAATGCTGCGAGGAACTCGCCGATGGCCAGCGCGAACGAGGCGGTGCCGCGCTGCCAGCCCATATCCGCCATGATCGGCTTGAGGAAGACGCCAAAGGTGAAGGCGAGCACCGGCCCGTTGCACACAATGAGCCCGGTGACGCCGCCGAACACCACCCACCACGGGTTGCGAAATACGATCCGCATCACTGTCGGCCTCCCCTCGGCGCGCTCTTCCGGTGCTTGTTGCGAGGGAGCTTAACGCCCTCGGCGGAGCGCCGCCACCGCGTTTGGCCGTGTTTACGGGCCGGCCGAACCCGCGTTGATCGAAAAGCACTGCTTGGTGATCATCCGGCTGTCGTCGGCGGCGAGGAACAGCGCCAGATTGGCGATGTCGTCCGGCGCGATCATGTCGGGCAGGCATTGCTGGGCGCGCGCCGCTTCGATCGCCGCCTCGTCCGGGAACCATAGCGCGCGCTGCCGCTCGGTGAGCACGGTGCCGGGTGCGATCGCGTTGACCCGAATGCGATCGGGTCCCACCGCGCGGGCGAGGACGCTGGTAAAGCCGACGATGGCTGCCTTCATCGAAGCGTAGGCCTCGAGCAGCGGGATGCCGCGCATCCACGACACCGACGAGAGGTTGATGATCGAGCCGAAGCCGAGTTCCTTCATCTGCGGCACGATCGCCTGCGCGGCGAACAACACATGGCGGAAATTGACCGCGACGGTGCGGTCGAACTCGGCCGGGGTGATCGTCGCAAAATCATAGCGCTGGTCGTTGGCGGCGTTGTTGACCAACACCGCCGCCGGATCCAGCGCCGCACGCACCTCGTCGAGCGCCTGGCGCAGCGCATCGATATCCGTCACGTCGCAGCGCACGAACATCTGCGCCAGTTCCTCGGCGAGGGCGCGGCCAATCTCCTCCTGGAGATCGAGGAAGGCGACCCGGGCCTCGTTCTCGGCAAAGGCGCGCACAAAGGAAGCGCCGATGCCGCTGGCACCACCGGTAATGATCACCGTACGACCTTTGAGGCTGGGGTAGCGGGTGAAGGTCATCGGGCCTCCGCTGAATATTGGTCGTTGCGTCCTTCGAGACAGCGCTTCGCGCTTCCTCAGGATGAGGATGTTCTTTATGCCATTCACCTACCAACGTCATCCTGAGAGCCTGACCCAAAATGTGCTTCGGGCATACCGCGGGTGCCGTCTTCTGGCGTCATTCCGGGGCATCGCGCAGCGATGAACCCGGAACCCATGCACACGGACCTCGAAAAGAGTGTTCCGAGGCTCGGGAGAGCTTGGACAAGACCGTGTTCATGGGTTCCGGGTTCGGCCCGGCAGGCCGCCCCGGAATGACGAAGATAGTTTCGAGTTCGAACTCTGAGGAGCGGGCGCAGCCGGCGTCTCGAAGGACGCACTATGCTTGCCGTGGTGCCCCGCGCCCGGCAGGATGCGGCCAACACATCTCGGAGAGCATTCGATGAATGGCGCGGAAAGCCTGGTACGCACGCTGGTCGGCGGCGGGGTCAATGTCTGCTTTGCGAACCCCGGCACGTCGGAGATGCATTTCGTCGCGGCGCTCGATCGCGTCGACGGCATGCGCTGCGTGCTCGGCCTGTTCGAGGGCGTCGTCACGGGCGCGGCCGACGGCTATTACCGGATGACCGACAACCCGGCCGCGACTTTGCTGCATCTCGGGCCCGGCTACGCCAATGCCGCGGCGAATATCCACAATGCCAACAAGGCGGCGTCCGGCATGGTCAACATCGTCGGCGACCATGCGACCTATCACCGGCAATACGATGCGCCGTTGACCTCGGATATCGAGACGCTGGTTACCCCCAATTCGCATTGGGTGAAGACCTCGCCCAATGCGATGTCGATCGCCGCCGACGGCGCCGCCGCGATCGCCGCCGCGCGAACCCCGCCAGGGCAGATCGCGACGCTGATCCTGCCGGCCGATACCGCCTGGAACGACGGCGCCGGTCCGGTCGCGGTGCCGGCCGCGCCAAAGCGCGAGCCCGCCGCCGCCGCCGCGATCGAGGAATGCGCCAGGGTGCTGCGCTCGGGCAAGCCGACGATGCTGCTGGTGACCGGCCGCGCGCTGCGCGAGGACGGGCTGGCGCTTGCCGGACAGATCTGCGCCAAGACCGGCGCGCGGCTGATGGCGCAAGGCTCCAACGCCCGCACCCAGCGCGGCCGCGGCAGGGTATGGCTGGAGCGCGTGCCGTATGTGGTCGACCAGGCCCTCGGCGTGCTGGACGGGCTCAAGCACATCATCCTGATCGGCGCGAAGATGCCGGTCGCGTTTTTTGCCTATCCCAACAAGCCGAGTCTGCTGTCGCCGCCGGACTGCCAGGGCCATGTACTGTGCAAGCTCGACGAGGAGCCGATCGGCGCGCTGGAAGCGCTGGCCGAAGCGGTCGGCGCCAAGGGCACGCCCGCGCCCGTCGTCAATGACGCGAAGCCGGAGCTCGCGACCGGCAAGATCGAGCCGATGGCGCTCGGCCATTCCCTGGGCGCGCTGCTGCCGGAAAACGCCATCGTCGTCGACGAGGCAGTGACCACCGGCCGCGGCTTCTTCGCTCCGACCAAGTCGGCCAACCCGCATGACTGGCTGTCGAACATGGGCGGATCGATCGGGCTGGGGCTGCCGTTGGCGACCGGCGCCGCGCTCGCCTGTCCCGACCGCAAGGTGGTCTGCCTCGAAGGCGACGGCAGCGGCATGTACACGCTGCAGGCGCTGTGGACGCAGGCGCGCGAGGGGCTCGACGTGACGACGCTGGTGTTCTCGAACCGGACCTATCAGATCCTGAAGGGCGAGCTAGCCAATGTCGGTGCCGGCAATCCCGGCCGCAAGGCGCTCGATATGCTCGATATCGGCAACCCGAACCTCGACTGGGTCGGCCTCGCCAAGGCGATGGGCGTGCCCGGTGCCAAGGTTACGACCATGGAAGAATTCAACCGGCGCTGCGCCGAGGGGCTGGCGTCGCCGGGGCCGTACCTCGTCGAGGTCGAGTTCTAGAACCCGTTGGGAAATTCACGCACCACACTGCGCTTCCGGGCTGTTGGAGCGTTAGCCACATGGCGCGGGCAAGCTCCCGCGCTGCAGGGGACGGCGTGATCATGGATGACGGATTGCAAGTCAAGGACGCGGTAAAGCGCCCGCGCGCGTCGCGGCGTCAGCCGCAAAAGCCGGCGATCGATGCGCAGGTCGCGGCGATCGTTGCCGCCCGGCACAGCGATCCGTTCGCCTTTCTCGGCATGCACGAGGCGGCGGGCGCCCTGGTCGTACGCGCGATGCTGCCCGGCGCCAGCGCGGTGTCGATCGTCGACGCCGCGAGCGGGAAGGTCGTTGGCGAAGCGGCACAAGTGCATCCCGACGGCTTTTTTGCCGCCGAGCTCGCCGGCCGCGCGGAGCCGTTTCCTTATCGGCTGCGCGTCCGCTGGAGCGACGAGACTCACGAGTTCGACGACGCCTACCGTTTTCCGCAAGTGCTCGGCAACCTCGACCTGCATCTGCTGATCGAGGGGCGGCACCTCGACAGCTACCGCAAGCTCGGCGCGCATGTGACGACCATGGAGGGCGTCGACGGCGTGGCCTTCGCGGTCTGGGCGCCAAACGCGCAGCGAGTCAGCGTCGTCGGCGGGTTCGATGCGTGGGACGGCCGCCGTCTGCCGATGCGCAAGCGGCATGCTGGCGGGTTTTGGGATATTTTCGTGCCGGGGATCGGGCCGGGCGAGGTCTACAAATACGAGATTGTCGGGCCCGACGGCGTCGTGCTGCCGCTCAAGGCCGACCCCTATGCCGGCCAGGCCGAGCATCCGCCGCACACCGCGTCGGTCGTGACGTCCTCGGCCACTTTTCCCTGGCAGGACGGCGAGTGGCTGGCGCACCGCGGTGCCGCGAACGACCGCACCGCGCCGATCTCGATCTACGAGGTGCATCTCGGCTCCTGGCGCCGCAATCTGGCGGAGGGCGGGCGCTATCTGACCTATCGCGAGCTGGCCGAGCAGCTGGTCCCTTACGTCGCCGATCTCGGCTTTACGCATATCGAGATCATGCCCGTGATGGAGTATCCGTTCGACGGCTCCTGGGGCTATCAGCCGGTCTCGCTGTTCGCGCCGACCTCGCGTTACGGCACGCCCGACGATTTTCGCTTCTTTGTCGACGCGTGCCACCGGGCCGGGATCGGCGTCTGGCTCGACTGGGTGCCGGGGCATTTCCCGAACGACGCGCATGGCCTTGCGCGCTTTGACGGCACCGCGATCTACGAGCACGCCGACCCGCGCCAGGGGATGCACCGCGACTGGGGTACGCTGATCTACAATTACGGCCGGCACGAGGTCGCCAATTTCCTGCTGGCCAGCGCGCTGTGCTGGATACGCGACTTCCATATCGATGGGCTGCGCGTCGATGCCGTCGCGTCGATGCTCTACCTCGATTACAGCCGCCAGCCGGGCGACTGGATTCCCAATATGTATGGCGGGCGCGAGAATCTCGACGCGATCGCGTTCTTCCGGCGGATGAACGAGGTGGTGTTCGGCGAGGGGACCGGCGCAACGACGGTCGCCGAGGAATCGACCGCCTGGCCGATGGTTTCGCGGCCGGTCTATGTCGGCGGGCTGGGCTTTGGCTTCAAGTGGAACATGGGCTGGATGCACGACACGCTCGGCTACATATCGCGCGATCCGATCCATCGCAAACATCACCACAACGACCTGACCTTCGGGCTGCTTTACGCATTCCACGAAAACTTCATCCTGCCGCTGAGCCATGACGAGGTTGTCTACGGCAAGCGCTCGCTGATCGGTAAAATGCCGGGCGATCAGTGGCAGCGTTTCGCCAATCTGCGCGCCTATTTCGCCTTCATGTGGACGCATCCCGGCAAGAAACTGGTGTTCATGGGCGGCGAGTTCGGGCAGGAGCGCGAGTGGAACCACGATATCGGTCTCGACTGGCAGTTGTTCGACGATCCGTTGCATGCCGGGGTGCATCGGCTGGTACGCGACCTTAACCATCTCTACCGGGCGACGCCGGCGCTCTATCAGCGCGACAGCGAGGGCGACGGGTTCTCCTGGATCGACGCCAATAACGGCGGCGAAAGCGTCGTCTCCTATCTGCGCCGCGGCGCGGACGACCCAGGGGCGATCGCGGTGATCGTCGGCAACTTCACCCCGGTACCGCGGCACAGCTACCGCATCGGCGTGCCGTATCCCGGCTATTACCGCGAACGCATCAACACCGACGCCGGGAATTACGGCGGCAGCGGAGTTGGCAACGCCGGCGGCATCGAAGCGGAGCCGTACCCGATGCACGGCCACGCGCATTCCCTAAGCCTCAACTTGCCGCCGCTGGCAGTGTTGATCTTTACCATCGAGCGGTAGACGCGGATGGCGCTGCCGCGGGTGTGGCCCGGCAACCCCTATCCGCTCGGCGCGAACTGGGACGGGAGGGGCGTCAATTTCGCGCTGTTCTCGGCTCACGCCGAGAAGGTCGAACTGTGCCTGTTCGATCGCAACGGCAATCAGGAGCAGGCGCGCATCGTGCTGCCGGAATATACCGACGAGGTATGGCACGGCTATCTGCCCGAGGCGCGGCCCGGTCAGCTTTACGGCTACCGCGTCCACGGCCCCTACGATCCGCCCAACGGCCTGCGCTTCAATCCCAATAAGCTGCTGGTCGACCCCTACGCCAAGTCGCTCAGCGGCCCGGTGCAATGGCACGACGTGGTGTTCGGCTACCGAGTTGGCGGGCCGCGCGAAGATCTTGGCTTCGACCGCCGCGACAGCGCGCGGTTTATGCCCAAATCACGGGTCGTCGAAACGGCCTTTACCTGGAGCAACGACCGCCGGCCCGGCACGTCGTGGGAAGAGTCGATCATCCTCGAGCTGCACGTGCGCGGCTTCACCATGATGCATCCCGAGGTCGACGCCGCGATACGCGGCAGCTTTTCGGCACTTTCCGCGCCGGCGGTCATCGATTATCTGGTCGACCTCGGGATCACCGCGATCGAGCTGCTGCCGATCCACGCCGCGGTGTCTGAGCGGATGCTGACCCAGCGGCGGCTCAGCAACTACTGGGGCTACAGCACGATCGGGTTTTTCGCGCCCGACCCGCGGTTTCTGCCGACCGGGATGATCGCCGAGTTCAAGACGGTGGTTCAGCGCTTGCACGACGCCGGCATCGAGGTGCTGCTCGACGTGGTCTACAACCATACGGCCGAAGGCAACCATCTGGGGCCGACGCTGTCGTTCCGCGGGATCGACAACTTGTCGTACTACCGGCTGGAAGAAGACCGGCGGTTCTATGCGGACTACACCGGCACCGGAAACTCGCTCAATCTCGACCATCCGCGCGTCCTGCAGTTGGTCACCAACTCGCTGCGCTATTGGGCGGGAGAGATGCATGTCGACGGCTTTCGTTTCGATCTCGCGCCAACGCTGGGGCGCGAGCACGGCGAATATTCGCAGGACAGCGCGTTCTTCGACGCGATCCGGCAGGACCCCCAGCTCGCCGGTGTCAAGCTGATCGCCGAGCCTTGGGATGTCGGCCCGGGCGGCTACCAGCTCGGCAATTTCCCGCCGGGTTGGGCGGAGTGGAACGCCGAGTACCGCGACGTGGTGCGCCGGTTCTGGAA
Organism: uncultured Alphaproteobacteria bacterium; assembly: GCA_963778385.1. Taxonomy (GTDB): domain Bacteria; phylum Pseudomonadota; class Alphaproteobacteria; order ATCC43930; family CGMCC-115725; genus DATARH01. Next base: position 105,999 of record CAVZUA010000006.1, read on the forward strand.
AGGCGATGGCGGCTTGGTCGCCAATATGGCATCGCGCGTCGCCGGCTCATCTGACATTTTCGGCTACCGCGGGCGGCGGCCCTGGTCCAGCGTCAATTTCATCACCGCGCATGACGGTTTCACGCTGCACGACCTCGTCAGCTACAACGACAAGCACAACGCGGCGAACGGCGAAGACAACCGCGACGGGCACGACGGCAATTTCAGCTGGAATTGCGGCGTCGAGGGCCCGACCGACGACCTGGAGATCGTCGCGCTGCGCGACCGGCAGAAACGCAACTTGCTGGCAACGCTGCTGCTGTCGCTCGGCGTGCCGATGCTCGTCGCGGGCGACGAACTGGGGCGTACGCAGCGGGGCAACAACAACGCCTATTGCCAGGACAACGAGATGTCCTGGCTCGATTGGCAGCATCTTCGGCCCGAGGACGAGGCGTTGCACGCTTTTGTCCGCGAGCTTATCCATTTGCGCCGGCGGCACCGGGTGTTTTCGCGTCCCCGCTTTTTCCGCGGCGAGGTATTGTCCGAGGATGGCCTCAAGGACATCACCTGGGTGATGCCGACCGGCGAGGAAGCCAAGGACGAGGACTGGAACAACCCGGTGGCGCTGACATTTGGCTGCGTGCTCGGCGGCGCGGCGGGCGAGTTTTATACGACGGGCGGCCAGCGTGATATCGACGCGAGCTTCCTCGTCATGATGAACGCCTACCATGGCGAACTCGACTTCCGTTTCCCGCGGCTGAGCGCCGAGCTGGCCTGGGAGGCGCTGGTCGATACCGCCGAGCCGACCGGCCTCGTCAGCGACGGCAAGCTCTACGTTGCCGGCCATTCCTACCCGCTGCGAGCGCGCAGCTTCGCGCTGTTCATCAACCGCGCCGAGACGAACGGTCGGCCGGGATTGCCGGAGGCGGTGCTCCGTAACCGGCGATGAGCAAGCCGGCCGCCGAAGCGCTTCATCCGGTCGCGGCGCTGCTGGGCATTGAGACCCGGCATGCCGACGCGCTCGGTGTGGTCCACGAGCCGGACGGCGAGACACTGGCGGCGCTGATCACGGCCTTTGGCCTGCCGCCCGACCCGGCTCAGGCGGCAACGACGCTCGCTGAAATGCGCCGCGCCGCGCCGTTCGGCCTCGACCCGCTCTATGTCGTCGCCGCTCAATCGCCTGTGCTGGACCTGCCGCTCGCCGACGGGCCGGTCGAGTGGCATCTCGATCTTGAGTTCGGCGGGCAGGCCGAAGGCCTCTGGAAGCCGGCTGCCGGCGCACTGCACCTGCCGGACGGCATGCCGCTCGGCTATCACCGGTTGCGGCTGGCCGTCGCTGGCGCGGGCGCCGAGACCGGCATCGCCGTCGCGCCGGCCGGCTGTTACCTGCCACCCGGGCTGAGCAAGGGGGCACGGAGCTGGGGGCTGACCACGCAGCTCTACAGCCTGCGCAGCGAGCGCAACTGGGGGATGGGCGATTTCACCGACCTGGCGCAGATGGCGCGCGCCGCCGGCGGCCAGGGTGCGGTCACGGTCGGCATAAACCCGCTACATGCGCTGTTTGCCAGCGAGCCGCGGCATGCGAGCCCGTACTCGCCGTCGACGCGGGTACGCCTCGATTATCTTTATGTCGATCCGGGTGCCGTGCCGGGCTTTGCCGAGGAAGCAGCGCTCGCCGCGCTGGTGCCGCAGGCGGCGCTCGCCGCGGCGCGCGCGACCGAGTTCGTCGACCATGCGGCGGTCGCGGCGCTGAAACGCCCGGTGCTCGAGGCGCTGTACCGGCGTTTCCGCAATAATGACCTGGGCAATAGCGCGGTAAGCGAGCGCGGCGCGGCGTTCCGTCGTTTCCAACAAGCGGCCGGCGAGGCACTCGCGATTTTTGCGACGTTCGAGGCATTGCACGAACATCTCAACAGCAATGGCGGCTTGTTTTCTTGGCATAGCTGGCCGACCGAGCTGCGCGATCCGCACTCTGCCGCGGTCGGAGAATTTGCCGCGGCGCACGCCGATCGCGTCGAATTCTTCGAATTCCTGCAGTGGCAGGCCGACGAACAGCTCGGCGCCGCTGCCAAGGCGGGCCGCGATGCCGGGTTGTCGCTTGGCCTTTACCGCGACCTCGCCGTCGGTGTTAACCCGCAGGGTGCCGAGGCTTGGGCCGATCAGCGCATCGTCGTCCCGGGCATGTCGATCGGCGCGCCGCCCGACCCGCTCTCGCGTTCCGGCCAGAATTGGGGGCTTGCGCCGGTCAACCCGCTGGCGCTGCGGCAGTGCGGATTCGAGCCGTTCATCGCGGCGCTGCGCGCCAATATGCGGCACGCAGGGGTGCTGCGGATCGATCATGTGATGTCACTGGCACGGCTCTATTGGGTGCCCGCCGGGCGCTCGGCGGTCGCCGGCGCGTACGTCAACTATCCATTCGCCGAGTTGCTGCGTCTCGTGGCACTCGAGAGCCATCGCCAGCGCTGCGCGGTCGTCGGCGAGGATCTCGGTACGGTCCCGCCGGGTTTCCGCGAGACGATGCAGGCGGCGAACCTGCTGTCCTACCGTGTCGTCATGTTCGAGCGCCGCAGTGACGGCAATTATGTTCCGCCCAGCGAATATCCGGGGCTCGCCGCCGCCTCGGCGGCGACACATGATCTGGCGACGCTCAAAGGCTTTTGGCTTGGCCGCGATATCACCTGGCGGCAGAAACTTGCGCTCTACCCCGACGCGGCGGCGGAAGCAGCCGATATTTCCGATCGTTATACGGCCCACTGGCAATTGCTGGAGGCGCTGGCGCGCGAAGGGCTGATGCCGCCCGAGCGCTTTGGCGAGTTCCTGCCGCGAGACGGCGACCCCGTCTACACGCCGGAGTTGGGCGAAGCCATCCTCGCTTTCCTTGCCCGCTCGCGCGCGCGGTTGATGCTCGTACAGATCGAGGACATTGCCGGCGAGGTCGAGCAGGCCAATCTGCCCGGCACGACCGACGAGCATCCGAATTGGTGCCGGCGGCTATCCGCCACTCTCGATGAGGTCCTTAACGGGCTGGAGATGCAGCGCTTCGCCAGCCGGGTGACCCAAGAGCGCCGCCGCGCCGCCGCCGCGGCCTGAGCGACTGGATTACGGTCAACGCGTCTCGAAACCTGCCCGATGGAAGCCAGCGAAAGCACCCACGCCATTGCGACTTGCAGCTTCCAGCGGCTTCCCGCCAACATGCGCCGCTTAACTGGCGGAGCGGGGCAGGGCGGTGGACGAAATCGAAACGGTGGTTGTCGGCGCGGGGGTGATCGGGCTTGCGGCGGCGCGCGCTTTGGCGCTCGTCGGGCATGAGGTCGTCGTCCTCGAAAAAGCCTACACGATCGGTTTCGAGACTTCCTCGCGCAACAGCGAGGTGATCCATGGCGGACTCTATTACCCCAAGGGCAGCCTCAAGGCGACCGCCTGCGTCGAGGGCCGGCACCGGCTCTACGACTATTGCCGCGCGCATGGCGTGCCGCACAAGGCCCTGGGTAAGCTGATCGTCGCGACCAGCGAGGACGAGATCCCCGGCGTCGAGAAGATCGAGATGGCGGCCAAGGCCAACGGCGTCGACAACCTTACCTGGCTCACCGTCGCGCAGGCGACCGAGATGGAGCCGGCGCTCCATTGCGTGGCAGCGCTGCTTTCGCCATCGACCGGGATCGTCGACAGCCATGCGCTGATGCTCGCCTACCAGGGCGAGGCCGAGGACAATGGCGCGATGGTGGCGTTCAAGACGCCGCTGCGCGGCGGCCGCGTCGTCGCCGATGGTTTCGAGCTCGACGTCGGCGGCGACGAGCCGACGACGATCAAATGCCGACATCTCGTCAATACCGCTGGGCTGTATGCGCCGGCGCTGGCGCGCGCGATCGATGGCATCCCGCTCGACACGATCCCGCCCGCCTATTTCTGCCGTGGCTGCTATTTCACGCTGACCGGGAAAACGCCGTTCACCCGCCTCATTTATCCGGTGCCGGTGCCGGGTGGGCTCGGCGTCCACATCACGCTCGACCTCGCGGGACAGGCCCGGTTCGGCCCCGATGTCGAATGGATCGACGATGTCGATTACGGCGTCGACCCACGCCGCTGCGACTCGTTCTATGCGGCGGTCAGGCGCTATTGGCCCGGCCTCCAGGATGGCGCGCTGCAGCCCGGCTATGCCGGCATTCGCCCCAAGATCAGCGGCCCCAATGATCCGGCCGCGGATTTCTCGATCCTGGGCCCGGAGGACCACGGCGTTCCCGGCCTGGTCAATTGCTACGGGATCGAGTTGCCTGGCCTGACGGCCTCGCTGCCGTTGGCCGACGCGGTGGTGGAAAAATTACGGCATCTGTAGTCGCCGCGGGAAAGACGGGTTTCGCGATGCTCAACCAATCCGATGGCGCTTGAGCGTCAGCGCCGCTCGGCGACCCGCAGCCACAACGCCAACGGCCAGATCAAGACGTCGCGGAAGTTGTCGCGGAACACCGCGATTTGACGGCGCCAATGAAAGTCTTGCGGGGTCAAAGGAAACCGGGGATGCGCGAAGATCGCGACGCCGATGGCAACATAGATGAGCGCGACAACGGCCGGGGTTTCCATCGCTCTTAAAATCCGTCAGCAGTGCGGGACGGCCGGCAAGGTACACGGTCGCGGCCGGCGGCCGGCGGCCTCCGGCTTTCCTGGACCCTGCGGCAACTCGCCGCGGCATTCCTGGGGAACCATCGCGACGGGACTGGTAACGCCACCGCGCGGCGCCGATATCATCTGCAGGCGGCACAGCGGGCTGGGGCGATGCTGATCGGCGTTCCGAAAGAGGTGAAGACGCACGAGTACCGCGTCGGGCTGGTCCCCGGCAGCGTGCGCGAACTCGTGCATCATGGCCACAAGGTCGTCGTCGAGAGCGGCGCCGGCGCGGCGATCGGGTTCGACGACCATGCCTACGAGGCGGCGGGCGCCGGCATCCTGGCGCGGGCGGCCGACGTGTTCGCGGTCGCCGAGCTGATCGTCAAGGTCAAGGAGCCGCAGCCCGAGGAAATCCGCGCGCTGCGAGAGGACCAGCTGCTCTTCACCTATCTCCATCTCGCGGCCGACCCGGCGCAGACCCAGGGGCTGATGCGCTCCGGCGTGATCGCGATCGGCTACGAGACGGTGACCGACGTGCGCGGCGGACTGCCGCTGCTCGCCCCGATGAGCGAGGTCGCGGGGCGCATGGCGATCCAGGTCGGCGCGCATTGTCTCGAAAAGGAGCAGGGCGGCACCGGCATCCTGCTGGGCGGCGTGCCCGGCGTGCCGGCGGCCAAGGTCGTGATCCTCGGCGGCGGCGTCGCCGGTACCAACGCGGCGCGCATGGCGATGGGGGTCGAGGCGCATGTCACGGTGATCGACAAGTCGCTGCCGCGGCTCTACGAGCTCGACATGCAGTTCGGCTCACAGCTGCACACGCTGTTCTCGACCGTCGAGACCATCGAGAACGAGGTGCGTGCGGCCGATCTCGTCATCGGCGCGGTGCTGGTGCCGGGCGGCGCGGCGCCGCGCCTGGTCAGCCGCGAACTGGTGCGAGGCATGCGGCCCGGGTCGGTCATCGTCGACATCTCGATCGACCAGGGCGGTTGCTTCGAAACCAGCCGGCCGACGACGCACGCCGAGCCGACCTATGTCGATGAAGGCGTGGTGCATTATTGCGTGACCAACATGCCGGGCGCGGTCGCGCGGACTTCCGCGGTGGCGCTCAACAATGCCACCCTGCCGTTCGTCGAGGCGATCGCCGACAAAGGCTGGCGCCGTGCGCTGAGCGACGACTCGCACCTGCGCAACGGGCTCAATATCTGCCGCGGCCGGGTCACTCATCCGGCCGTCGCGCGCGATCTGGGTCTGCCGCTGGTCGACGCGGCTGAAGTTATCGCCGAATGATTGTCACAAGCACTTGAGCCGGACCGCGGAATTGCCTATCTCAGCGAATAATAGATAGACGCAAGGAATGATGACGCCGTTTCCGACTCCCGCGCTGCTGCTCGACCAGCAATTGCGAACCGCCCTGGGCGGCGAGGGAATGGGTTTTGCCCAGGTCGACGAGGCGGCGCTGACGGCGATCACCGATCTCTACCGCGAGGTAATGCCGGCGGGCGGCGCGATCCTCGACGTGATGTCGAGCTGGGTCTCGCATCTGCCGCCCGAGGTCGATTACCGACGCGTCGTCGGGCTCGGGATCGACGCTTGTACGCTCGCCGAGAACCCGTTTCTCGACGAGTGGCGGGTCCAGGATCTCAATCGCGATCCGCACCTCAATTTTGCCGGTGGAGAATTTGACGGCGCCGCTATTTGCGGCGCCGTTCAGCATTTTACCCGGCCCGCCGAAGTGATTCGCGAGATCGGCCGCGTGCTGAAGCCCAAGTCGCCGTTGGTCGTCACGTTCTCGAACCGCTGTCTGTGCACGCCGGCCACCGGGTGCTGGCGGCTGTTCGATGAGACCGGGCAGCTGGGTCTCGTCGCCCGTTATTTTGCCGAGGCCGGCAATTGGACCGACATCCGTTGCCTCGATCGCACCCCGGCGGGCGGCGGCGCGCCGGTTTACGCCGTCGTCGGCCGCAGCACCGGCCCGAGCGGCAACTGCGATTAGGGCCCGCCGCTTCGTGCCGGGATCGCCTACGGCCAAGCCCTGGAATCCACGTACGTAGACCGCAATCTCTCGGTAAAGGACGCTGCCGCGGTGACCGTTGCGGCGATGCGGTTTTTCGCGTAGTTGGAAAACGTTAGCGTCGCGTCGACACCACGCAACTCGGTATCGGGAAAGCATGGCGGCGGCTGCGACGATACTGGCATCGGAAGAAGCAGGCGCGGTCGTTCTTCGCGCGCAAGGCGAGTGGCTGGTCGTGACCGCCGCCGAACTCGACCGCCGGCTGCGCAGCCTCGATATCCCGCAAGGGCGGCGGGTGACCGTCGACCTCTCCGAGGTCGACCGGCTCGACAGCGCCGGCGCATGGCTGCTACTGCGCACTGAGCACGAGCTGACCACGCGCGGCAGCCAGGTGGAGCTGTCGAACCTGCAGCCGCGTTTCGCGCCGCTGCTCCAGCAGGTGCGATCGCGCGGCGTCGCCGAGCCGCTGCCGCATCCGCGGCCGCCGCATCACACGCTTGCCGGCTTTCTCGAGCGCATCGGCCGCGTCACGCTCATGCTGGTCGGCCGGACATTGGATATTCTCGGCTTTACCGGGCTGGTGACGGTCACGATCCTGCGTCTGCTGCGGCAGCCGCGGCGGCTGCGCCTGGTGGCGACGCTGGTGCAGATGGAGGTCGTCGGCCTCGATGCGATGCCGATCGTCGGGCTGCTGTCGTTTTTGATCGGTGTTGTGATGGCCTATCAGGGCGCCGACCAGCTGCGCCGTTTTGGCGCCGAAATCTATACCGTCAACCTGCTCGGCGTTTCGATCCTGCGCGAATTGGGCGTGCTGCTGTCGGCGATCATCATCGCCGGCCGATCGGGCAGCGCGTTTACCGCGCAGATCGGCACGATGCAGGTCAACGAGGAGATCGACGCCCTGCGCACCCTCGGCCTCGATCCGATCGAGGTGCTGGTGCTGCCGCGCCTGTTCGGGCTCGGGCTGACACTGCCGCTGCTGGTTTTCTATGCCGACTTTATGGGCCTGCTCGGTGGCGGGCTGATGGCGTGGGCCGCGCTCGGCATCAACATCCCCAATTTTCTGACCCAGCTGCAATCGGCGGTGACCGAAACGACGCTCTGGGTCGGCGTCGTCAAGGCGCCGTTTTTCGCCGCCATCATCGCGCTTGTCGGCTGCTACGAGGGCCTCCACGTCACACGCAGCGCCGAAAGCGTCGGGCGGTTGACGACGCAGTCGGTGGTCGAGTCGATCTTTTTTGTGATCGTCACCGACGCGGCGTTCTCGATCGTCTTCTCGGTGCTGAAGGTGTGACGATGCCCGACTCGGCCAACGACGATGTCGTGATCCGCATCCGCGACCTGGTGAACGCGTTCGGCCCCCAGGTCATCCATGATGGCGTCGACCTCGATGTGCGACGCGGCGAGGTGATGGGCGTGGTGGGCGGCTCGGGCACCGGCAAGTCGGTCATGCTGCGCACGGTGGTCGGGCTCAACCAACCGGTCTCGGGCAGCATCGAGGTGCTGGGCCACGACGTGCTGCATATGGACGAAGAGGAGCGGCACGAGCTCGAAATCCATTGGGGGGTGCTGTTCCAGGACGGCGCGCTGTTCAGCTCGTTGACCGTGGCGCAGAACATCGAGGTTCCGCTCAAGGAGGATCTGCAGCTGCCGTCGCGGCTGATGGCCGAGATCGCCGCCTGCAAGATCGGCATGGTCGGGCTGCCGGCCGACGCGGCCGATAAATTTCCGGCGCAGCTGTCGGGCGGCATGCGCAAGCGCGCCGGCCTGGCGCGCGCGTTGGCGCTCGACCCCGATATCCTGTTCCTCGACGAGCCCACCGCCGGGCTCGACCCGATCGCGGCGGCGGCGTTCGACCAGTTGATCAAGGACTTGCAGTCGAGCCTCGGCCTCACCGTGTTTCTGGTGACGCACGATCTCGACACCCTGTTCGCGGTCTGCGACCGGGTGGCCGTCCTCGTCGACAAGAAAGTCCGCGTGGGGACGCTGGAGGAACATCTGCGCGACGATCACCCTTGGATTCACTCATATTTTCACGGCCCGCGAGGGAGGGCGGCGCGCGCCGCGGAAACCGCCGCGGAAGCGCGGGCGTAACTGAGAAGTCGGGTAGCGCGGGGGCAGCGAGGGGACGAGATGGAGACACGCGCACATTACGTCGCCGTCGGTGCCTTCGTGCTGACGATGGTATTCCTCGCCTTTGTCGCGGTGCTGTGGCTGGCAGGGACGCAGTTCAGCGCCAACTTCTCCCACTACGATATTTATTTCGAAGGGCCGGTGAGCGGCCTGAATGTCGGCGCGCGGGCTGAATATAACGGTATTCCGGTCGGAACCGTGTCCGATATCGAGATCATCACCGACCGTGACGTCCTCGCGGAAAACGGCGGCAAGCCGATCCGCGTGACGATCGAGATCAAGAGCAACACCCCCATCCATAAGGATTCCGCGGCGACGATCCAAACCAACATCCTGAGCGGCGTTTCCTTCATCCTGATCTCTCCCGGCCGCAGCCAGGAGCTGCTAGAGGCAAAGCGCGGCGAGCGCTATCCCGTGATCCGCTCACGCCGCGCGACGCTGGCGAGCCTGGCGGCGCGCGGGCCGCAGCTCCTGGATAAGCTCGATGTGATCCTCGACCATGTCGACGATCTGCTGACCGACGAGAACCGTGCCCGGTTCTCCGACATATTGGAGAATGTGCGGCAGGTTAGCCGCAACCTCGCGCAGCACAGCGATGAGATCGCCTCCAATGCCGGTACCGCGCTCAAGGCCGCGGCCGGGCTCTTCACTAATCTCGACAGCAGCTACTCCAAGCAGGGCGGGCTGAAAGATCAGCTGTCTATTGCCCTCGACAAGGGGGCGGTGGCGCTGGCCGATTTCGACAAGCTGGTAAAAGGGCTCGAAGACACCAATCGGCAGCTCGGAGGGGCCGTGCAGGATTTGCGGCCCGGCGTGCGCAATTTCAGCCAGCACACGCTGGGCGACGTCGACGCGCTGATCGCCGAGACGCGCCAGTTCGTCTCCGGGCTGAGCCGCCTTGCCTCCCAGCTCGAACGCGATCCGCAGCGCCTGCTGTTTGGCGACCGCCGCGAAGGGTATCAGCCGAAATGAACAGAAACTTGCGCCCGTTGCGCTTTGTCGTCGCCGCTGCCCTGATCGCCATCGCCGGCTGCGCCAAGATGTTCACCGAGACCCCGCGGCCGCTGTTTCGCCTGAACGCGCCGGCGACCGCGACCGCGAACCTGCCGCACACCAGCGCGCAGATCGTCGTCGACGCGCCCTACGCGCCCGAAGGGTTGGAACTGCGCCGTATCGCCGTCGCCCGCGCGACGAATGGAATCGATTACCTCGCCGACGGTGACTGGGCTGACCGCACACCGTCGATGGTCCGCGCGGTGCTGGTCGAGGCCTTTGAAAACAGCAAGGCGGTCGCCGCGGTCGGCCCTGACACTCTCGATCTGCGCGCCGATTTTGCCATCGAGGGCGACCTGCGGCATTTTGAGGCGGTATACGATTTCGGCTGGCGCCACCTCCTCAGGCGCGCCGATGGTGTGGGTGGCACTGGCGGTGAAGCTGGTCAAGATACCCGAGCATAAGATCCTCGCGCAGACCCTGGTCAGTGCCCGCGAACCCGCGGCGGCCAACGCAACTCCGCAGATTGTCGCCGCCTTCAACGGGGCGATGGGCAGCGTCGCGCAGCAGGTGGTGACCTGGACCCTCACCAATCCCGCCTTGTCGATGCCGCGCAGATAGGTATTCTGGACCCGTTTCGTTCACCCGCTTTTAGGTGCGATTTCGTGAATGGGTCGAGGCGCGCGGCGGCGGCCGCGGCGATCATCCGGGAGTGCCGGCGCGAACTGGCCGCCGGCGGCGGCAGCGTGGTCCGCGAAGTGCTAGGCACGCCCGCAATTGTCGATGACTGGCGGCATTATCCCGCCGGTGACGGCTATGACCCCATCAGTCACGGCCAATATTTCTACCACCGCCATCACGCCGACGAGCCCGGCGAATACGGCCATTTTCATCTGTTCCTGCGCGCTGAGGGGATGCCGGACGGCACGCTGCCGCTGCTGCTGCCGGAGGCGGCGATCGCCAATCTGCCGACGCCGCCGCAGGCTGCGCCGGCAAAGCGCGGCGCCCGCGACGAAGTCAGCCATCTCGTCGCGATCGCGGTCGATCGCGACGGCGAGCCGGTGCGGCTGTTCACGACCAACCGCTGGGTGACCGGGGAGACCTGGTACTGCGCCGAAGATGTGATCCGCATGCTGGACCGCTTCACGCTCGAGGCGGCGGAGCCGGCGGGAATCGTCAACGCCTGGCTGGCGGCGATGGTGCGGCTCTATCAGCCCGAGATCGCGATGCTGCTGCGCGAGCGCGATCGCACGGTGATGGACCCGCGCCGCCAGCGCCGGCGCGTCGATGTCTTCGAGGACCCGAGACTTGAGGTCACCTCGAGCCTGGAGATCGATCTCGGTGCCCGGCTCGCCGCGGTCGACCGGCTGGCGGTAGACCATCTCTCCGCGTCCCGCTCTCCGGCGCCATCGCGCCTGCCGCCGATGGCCGAAGGCTGGGGGAGCTAACCCATTCCACGGTCCTATGCCTTGACGCGCGGTGGGAAGGCTTGCCGCTGCTCTTCGAGGCCCGCCGGATCCTGGTGGATGATGATCTCCGCGTTCGGATAGGCGTCGCGCAATTGGGCTTCGACCTCGTCGGAAATTTGATGAGCGCGGCGCAGATTCATCGCGCCGTCCATCTCCAGATGTAGCTGGATGAACGCCGTCGGGCCGGCGGCGCGCGTCTTGATGTCATGTACCGCGGTGACCTCATGCGCCGCTTCGGCGATCTGGCGGATGCGGGCACGATCCTCGTCCGGTAGCTCGTGATCCATCAGCTGGCTCATCGACAGGCGGAAGAGCGCCGTCGAGCTGTAGATGATCCACAATCCGATGGCGCCGCCGAAGATCGGGTCAAGGATCGGCCAGGCAACGACCCCGTCGAGAATTAGCGCTGCGAGCACCGCCGCATTGACCAGCAGGTCGCTGCGGAAATGCAGTTCGTCGGCGCCGATCGCCAGCGATCGCGTCTTGCGCACGACGTAGCGCTGGTAGAGGACGAGCGCGCCGTCGACCAGGATCGCGGCAATCATCACCGCGATGCCGAGACCTGCGCGGCTGATCGGTGCAGGGCTGACGATGCGTTCGACGGCCTCGAAGATCAGCAGCAGCGCCCCGCCAGCGAGAAACGCCGATTGCGCGAGCGCGGCAAGCGGCTCGGCCTTGCCGTGGCCGAAACGGTGCTCGCGGTCGGGCGGCTCCACCGCCTGGCGGACCGCAAACAAATTCACCGTGGCCGCGACCAGGTCGAGCAGCGAATCGACAAGGCTCGACAGCATCGCGACCGAGCCGGTGGCGAGCCAGGCGCCGAACTTGATGACGATCAAAATCACCGATACCGCGACCGACGCCTGGGTTGCGCGGTTTCGCAGGCGGGCGTCGTCGGCGTTGATCGTCACGGCGCTCGGATCATGGGAAAAGCCGCTCCTGCCGCCAGGATTCGCCGTCGCGGATAAACACCAGCCGGTCGTGCAGACGCGATGGCTGGTCTTGCCAGAACTCCACCCGGTCGGGGACCAGCCGGAAACCCGACCAGAAATTCGGTCGCGGGATGACGCTGCGGTCGACGAAGCGGCGGCTGAACATGTCGACCCGATGTTCGAGTTGCGCGCGGTTTTCGAGTGGCCGCGACTGGTCGGAGGACCAGGCGGCGACCTGGCTGCCGCGCGCCCGGCTGGCGAAATAGGCGTCGGCCTCGTCTTCGCTGACTTGCTCGGCGCTGCCTTCGGCGCGTACCTGGCGTTTCAGCGATTTCCAGTGAAAGCACAGCGCCGCGTGCGGATTGACGAACAGTTCACCCGATTTACGGCTTTCGAGGTTGGTGTAGAACACAAAGCCGCGCTGATCGACGCCCTTCAACAGCACCGCACGCAGCGACGGCCGCCCGTCCGGCGTGGCGGTTGCCAGCGTCATCGTCTCGGCCAGTTCCTCGCTCTGCTCGGCGAGCGACAGCCAGCGCTCGAACGGCGCGAACGGCTCGCGGTCGGCGATATCTTCGATCATCGTAAATCCGCTTTGTCTGAGGACGCCGATTTTACCCGGCGCGCGGCCTTTGCGCCAACCTGGCTCCTAACCCGCGCAGCCGGACGCGTCGATTGGCCGGGCGATGCGGCTTCGTGTAGGATGACGGTAATCCAAAGACTTGGGGGCACGCGCCCGGCCCCCCGCATCTCGGAGCCGCGGAATGAGCAATAACAACGCGCTGATGGCCGGCAAGCGCGGTCTGGTGATGGGCGTCGCCAACGACCGGTCGCTCGCCTGGGGCATCGCGCGCGCCGTGCGCGATGCCGGCGGCGAGCTGGCCTTCAGTTACCAGGGTGAGGCGCTCGGCCGGCGCGTTCGGCCGTTGGCGCAAAGCGTCGGCAGCGACTTTCTCGTCGAGGCCGACGTCACCAGCGAAACCAGCCTCGACGCGGTGTTCACCGAGGTGGAACGGCGCTGGGGCGGGCTCGATTTCCTGGTGCACGCGATCGCCTTTTCCGACAAAAACGAGCTGACCGGCAAATATCTGCAGACGAGCCGCGACAATTTCCTGCGCACGCTCGACATTTCGTGCTTTTCGTTCACCGATCTGTGCCGCCGCGCCGCGCCGCTGATGACGCGCGGCGGCGCACTGCTGACGCTGAGCTATGCCGGCGCCGAGCGCGTGATGCCGCATTACAACGTGATGGGCGTCGCCAAGGCCGCGCTGGAGGCCAGCGTCAAATATCTCGCGGTCGATCTCGGTGGCGACAACATCCGCGTCAACGCGATTTCCGCCGGGCCGATCAAGACGCTGGCGTCGTCGGCGATCGGCGATTTCCGCTATATCCTCAAGTGGAACGAGCTCAACGCGCCGCTCCAGCGCAACACCACCATCGAGGATGTCGGCGGCGCCGGGGTTTATCTGCTGAGCGACCTCTCCGCCGGGGTCACCGGCGAGGTGCACCACGTCGACAGCGGCTATCATGTCGTCGGCATGAAGCGCGTCGATGCCCCGGATATTTCGACTGTGTGACGTATAGCCAATGGCCGGCAACTCCTTCGGCACGCTGTTCCGTTTCACCACCTGGGGCGAAAGCCACGGGCCGGCGATCGGCGTGATCGTCGATGGCGTTCCGTCGCGGATCGCGCTGAGCGAGCCCGACATCCAGCAATGGCTCGATAAGCGCCGGCCCGGCCAGTCGCGTTACACAACCCAGCGCCAGGAGCCGGACCAGGTAAAAATCCTCTCCGGCACGTTCAACGGCGAGACCACCGGCACACCGCTCTCGCTGATGATCGAGAATGTCGATCAGCGCTCGAAGGACTATCGCAATATCGCCGACCGCTTCCGCCCGGGCCACGCTGACTACACCTACTGGAAGAAGTACGGCATTCGCGATTATCGCGGCGGCGGCCGGGCGTCGGCGCGCGAGACCGCCTCGCGCGTCGCGGCGGGGGCAGTGGCGCGCAAGGTGCTGGGGCCGGACGTCGTAATCCGCGGCGCCCTGGTGCAGATCGGTCCGCACGCGATCGACCGTGCGAAATGGGATTGGGCGCAGACCGGTGAAAACCCATTCTGGTGCCCGGACGCGGCGACGGCGGCGCGCTGGGCCGAGTACCTCGACGGCGTGCGCAAGGCCGGCTCTTCAGCCGGCGCAGTCATCGAAGTGATGGCGAGCGGCGTGCCGGCCGGGCTCGGCGAGCCGATCTACGACAAGCTCGATGGCGATCTGGCGCGCGCGATGATGACGATCAACGCGGTCAAGGGTGTCGAGATCGGCGCCGGTTTTGCAGCGGTGGCGCTCGGCGGTGAGGAGAACGGCGACGAGATGCGCATGCGCGACGGCCAGGTCGAATTCCTGTCGAACAATGCCGGCGGCATCCTCGGCGGCATCTCCTCGGGCCAGGACATCGTCGTGCGCTTCGCGGTCAAGCCGACCAGCTCGATCTTGAAGCCGATGCGCACGGTCGACAGCGAGGGCAACGAGGTCGAGATCGCAACCCACGGCCGCCACGATCCCTGCGTCGGCATCCGTGCGGTGCCGGTCGGCGAGGCGATGATGGCCTGCGTCCTCGCCGACCACCTGCTGCGCTACCGCGCGCTGGGCGGCCGGGTTTAGCGCGCCATCACGGTCCAGGCAGCAATGTCGTCGAGGGAAATCTTCAGCGCGGCCGCGATTTTCGCCAGCGCATCGAAGCTGCCCGGCTTTTTCCGCGTCTCGATTTCCGTGACATAGCTCGGCGCGACCTCGGCCAACGCCGCCAGTGCCTCTCGTGTCAGACCGCGATGCTTCCGCCAAACCCGGACAGGGTGCTCGCCAGTACAGAGTTGCTCGACGAGCTCGATAGGCAAATGATCGGCGCCGGTGTCGTCATCTCCGCCTTCGCGTCGGCGTTCCTCGATGTCATCGAGGCGGCGACTGTCCTCCGCGTCTTCCAATCGGTCCAGCAGCGCCTCGTATTCGGCACGACTGAGGGTCACGGTATCGCTCATCGATAGGCTTCTCTTCGGTTTGCGACAAACTCGACGACGATTTCATCGCGTTGGCGGTCAATGTGGCAAACCGCCCGCCAATCGCCCTGGCGCACGCGGACGGCGTCTCGTCGGCCCCGCATCGGCAGCGCCCAAGGATGCTTGCCGAACGGATCGCCCGCGAACGAGCGCAGCTTCTCCAGCAAGGGCGCTCGATCGCGCGAGGGCAACGCAGCGAACTCCCTGACCGCGACTTTGGCGAACACCAAACGCCTCTAAAATTGTCGCTATGAGAGACAACTTGTCAACACCGGAGGCAAAAGAAAAGAGGCGGCGCCGGGGCGCCGCCTCTGGATGCGCTGATCGCGGTGAGCCTAACGTAGCGGCGAGAACGCGGCCGGGATGACCAGCATGTTCTCCTGGACCAGCGTCTGGCCGGGCTGGCCGCCGCGCGGCGGCCAGATGCCTTCCTTGCGCGCGTGCTCGCGGATCTCGGCACGGTGGTTGGCGTCCTTGTACGCCCAGATATGGCGCCAGCGGTTGAGCCCGCCGAGCTCCGAATGGCCGGCGAAGGCAAGCGGCGACAGCTTGGTGCGCTCGGCGATCTGGCCGGCCCAGCGCTCGATCTGCGACGGGATCGCGCCCGGCGCCAGCGTGTAGGTGCGGATTTCGTAGATGCCGCCGAGCTGGCGCGGTTCGAGCTTTGGCGAGAACGCCGCGGGGATGAACACCTCGCTTTCCTGCTCCTCGACGAATTCGCGGATATTGGGCGGCCAGCCTTCGAGCTTTTGCGACTCGGCGCGGATGCGCGTGCGCTCTTCGAAATTGGCGTAGGGCCAGACATGGATGATGCGGTTGAGCGGCCCGACCTCGGTGTGCCAGAAGGCGGCGAGCGGTGACAATTTGCTGCGCGCCGGCAAAGCCTGGCCAAAACGCTCCTCGGCTTGCGGGACCGAGCCGGGCTTCAGGCGATAGGTGCGAAATTCGACGATCATGGGGGGTTCCCTCCGCGTGGATGGCGGGAGGCACGCTAGACCCGTGGTAAGCCAAGTCAAGGTCATATACCGCCGATTGGCCTCGCCCGGTCGCTGGGCGCGACGCTCGCTCCTCGTTTCCCACGTGATATTTTATCGCGGGTTGCCTGAACGGGAATGCTCGGTATGGAACGACCATTTCGGTCCCCGCGGCGGCAAGCGTTGGCGGTTGCCGTGCTCCTGCTGGCTGCTGGAAGTGCGCGCGCCGAAGACGCCGGCGGCCAGCATCTGCTTGCGGCGGCGCGGGTGGGTGACCGGGCGACAGTGAACGCGCTGATCGCGACTGGGGCAGACGTGAACTGGAAGGGCAAATTCGACGCCACCCCGCTGATCGTTGCGGCTCAGCAGGGCCAGCTTGAGATCGTGAAGGCATTGATCGCGGCCCATGCCGATCTCGGCGCCCGAACCTCGGATCTCGGCGTTGATGCGCTCGATGCCGCCGCTGATAGCGGCCATGCCGAAATCGTGCGGGCGCTGATCGATGCGCATGCCGAGATCGACGCCCGCGAAAACGACGGAACCACGCCGCTCGCACGGGCCGCGCAGGAGGGGCATGACGATGTCGTAAAGGTACTGCTCTCCGCGCACGCCAATATCGAGGCGAAGGCGGAAAAGGGCGCCACGCCGCTGGTGCTTGCCGCGGACAATCACCATGACAACGTGGTGAAGACACTGATCGCCGCCCATGCCGATATAAATGCGGCAATGCCGGATGGCCGGACGGCGCTGATATTTGCCGCCGAGGCGGGCGCCGAAGAGGCGGTGAACGCCTTGATCGCGGCGGGTGCGGCGGTGAATGCCGCAAGGAGCGACGGACAGACCGCGCTGATGCGTGCGGCGTCCAAGAATTTTCCGGGGATCTGCTGGGCGCTGATGCAGGCGCACGCGGCTGTCAACGCACGCGGACCGCACCAAGCCACGGCACTGATGTTTGCCGCCGTCGCGGGTCATTCCGAGGCGGTTTACACGCTGATTCAAGGCGGCGCCGATGTAAACGCCAAGACCGATCAAGACCCCCCGCTGAGCGCTGTCGATCTGGCGCGGACGGAGGGCTACGATAGCGTGGCACGCCAGATCGAGGTGTCCGGAGGGCGTTCGGCGCTCACCAAGTGATCATTTTGCGCGCAGGCGGGGTCAGATCGGCCCGGCGTCTTGAGTGGGGCGCGGAATTATAGCGCCTGCAGCGCCTCGATCACCGCCCGGTCGACAAGAATGCCTTCGGCGCGCCGGCGCTCGCGCTCACGAAAGGCGCGCTGCGAGGGGATGCGGATTTGGTCCACGCCCGGTCGGCGCGGCGTCGCCTGGATCGCCTTGACGAGGTCGGCCATCTGCGACGTGAACGGATCGCCGGGGAGCATCGCGCCGGGATCGACGACAAAGAACAGAAAGCCGTAATCCTGCACCCGACCGCGCGGCAGCGCCGCGCCGGCGAGCAGCCCCAGCGCCTGGATCGCGAAAGATAGGCCGTAGCCCTTATGCCCGGCAAAGGCCGAGACGCCGCCCTTGGCGGCTTCCTTGCCGTCGCGGGTCGGATTGCCGTCGGCGTCGAAGGCGACGCCTTCCGGTAACGCCTCGCCGGTCTCGGCGGCGAGCAGCACCTCGCCCCACATCACCGAGGCCGTGCCGATATCGTAGATTACCGGTCCGTCGGCCGAAGGGAAGCCGAACGCGATCGGGTTGGTGCCGAGTGCCGGTCTTGTCCCGCCCGGCGGCAGCACATGCGGCGCGGCGCTGGCGCTGTGCATGCCGACCAGCCCGGCTTCGACGATGCGTTCGAGGAAATAGGCATTGCGGCCGCTGTAATAGGAATTGTGCACGCCGACCACCGCGACGCCGCTTTCCTTGGCCTTGCGGATCGCGATCTCGGCGCCGCGATAGACCGCGACATAGCCGACATTGTTGCCGCCATCGACCAGCGCCGTGGTCGGCGTTTCGTGGACGATCGCGACCGGGGTGCGGGTGTGTTGCGTGCGCCCGTCGCGGGCGATCGCCAGGATGCGCGGCAGCCCGGCGAAGCGGTAGCCGCACAGCGAATTGTCGATCAGCTGGTCGACGACGATGCGCGCGTCATCCTCGCCATAGCCGACGCGCGCCAGCGCGCCTTCTCCCAGCGCCCGCGCCTCGGCGACCGAAAGCCGCGTCGCGCCGGGCCGATCGGGATCGAGATAGTTGGAACCTCTAGCCATGCCGCCGACGATAGGGCGGCCCGGCGACCGCCGTCAAACAGGGCCGGGCATGCCGAAATTGCGCGGCGACGGCGCGGCGCCACGGGCTAGGCTGTCATCGAAACGCCAAAATCCGGAGAGGACGCGCATGTCCGCCATCGAAAAATCCGACATCGAACGCGCCACGATGCGCAAGGTGTATTGGCGGCTGCTGCCGTTCGGCTGCCTGTGCATGATCGTCTGCTATCTCGACCGCATCAATGTCGGCTTTGCGGCGCTGACCATGCGCGGTGATCTCGGGCTCAGCGCGACCGCGTTTGGCTTTGGCGCCGGCTGCTTCTACGCCGGCTATTGCGTCTTCGAGATCCCGAGCAACATCGTGCTGATGAAGTTGGGCGCGCGGTTCTGGATCGCGCGGATCATGGTCACCTGGGGCCTGTTGTCAATGGCGATGGCGCTGGTGTGGAGCACGACCAGCTTTATCACGCTGCGGTTTCTGCTGGGCGTCGCCGAGGCCGGGTTCTTCCCCGGCATGCTGCTCTATTTCACCTTCTGGTTCCCGTCGGCGCATCGCGGCCGAATGGTGGCGTGGTTTGGTGTCGCGACCCCGGTGGCGGTGGCGATCGGCGGGCCGATTTCGTCGTTTCTGATGCTGCTCGACGGCACCTGGGGCCTCGCCGGGTGGAAGTGGCTGTTTCTCGGCGAGGGGTTGCCGGCGGTCGTTTTGGGGATCGTGTGCCTGGTCTATCTGGTCGACGGGCCGCTCAAGGCTAGCTGGCTGACCCAGGAGGAGAAGGACTGGCTCGCCGGCGAGATGGAGCGCGAGCGCCGCGAGGTCACCGCGGCGCACGGCCACATCTCGATGTGGCAGGCGCTGGTCAATCCGCGGGTCTGGGCGCTCGGCATCGTCTATCTCGGGATCGTGACGCCGAGCGTCGGGCTGGTGCTCTTCGCGCCGCAGATCATCAAGCAGTCCGGGCTATCGAATTTCGCGACGGGTTTCGTGACCTCGATCCCCTATATCGCCGGGGTCATCGGGATGCTCGTCTGGGGCCATTTCTCGGATCGGGTCAACGAGCGGCGCTGGAACTTGTTCGCCGGCTGCGTGCTGTCCGGGGTGGCGCTGATCTTCGCCGGCTGGACGGTCGGCACGATCGTCGCGGTGGCCGCGATGTGCGCTGCGACCGTCGGGTTCTACGGCTCGAAGGGGCCGTTCTGGTCGCTGCCCAACACGATCCTGTCGGGCACCGCGGCGGCGGCGGGGCTCGCCTTCATCAATTCGCTCGGTAATCTCGGCGGCTGGTTCGGGCCGACGATCGTCGGCTGGATGGCCGACAGGACCGGCGGGTTCCAGGGCGGGCTCTATACCATCGCCGGCTTCTGCGCCCTCGCGGCGATCGTGACGGTGATCGGCGTCGCCGCGCCGCGGCGGTCGGCTCAGCCAGCGGCAGTCAGCGCGGCGGCGGAGTAGGGGCTACTGCGCCGCCTCGGCTTCGGCTTCCGGTTCCTCGATGATCTCGCCGATTTCCTCGTGGTACATGCCGAGCCGGTTGATCCCGTCGAACGCGGCGACCTTGTAGCACTCGGCGAGCGTCGGGTAGTTGAAGACGGTGTTGACGAAATAATCGACCGTCCCGCCAAACGACAGCACCGCCTGGCCGATATGGATCAGCTCGCTGGCACCCTCGCCGATGATATGGATGCCGAGCAGCTTGTGTGTCTCGCTGTGGAAGATCAGCTTTAAGAGGCCCGTCACGTCGCCGACGATCTGGCCGCGCGCGATCTCCTTGTAGCGCGCCTTGCCGATCTCGTAGGCCACCCCAGCCTTGGTCAGCTCTTCCTCCGTCTTGCCGACCATCGAGATTTCCGGCACCGAATAGATGCCGTAGGGGAACAACTCGGGCACGCTCTTGGCCTTGACGCCAAACGCGTGGCAGGCGGCGAGCCGCCCTTGCTCCATCGAGGTCGAGGCGAGTGCCGGGAACCCGATCACGTCGCCGACCGCGTAGATATGCGGCACCTTCGTCCGGAAATGGCTATCCACCGGCAGGCGCCCGCGGGAATCGGATTCGACCCCGGCGGCGGGGAGGTTGAGCCGGCTGGTTGCGCCGGTGCGGCCGACCGAGTAGAGCGCCTTTTCGGTGACGATCGTCTTGCCGCTGTCGAGGCTGAGCCGTACCCGCTCGCCGGTCTCGGTCTTGACGATCTCAAGGCTCTTCACCGTCTCGCCCAGGCGCAGCGTCACCCGGGCCTCGCGCAGATGGTGGCAGAGCTCGGCGGAAAGCTCCTCGTCGATGAATGAGAGCAGCTGGTGGCGCGCGTCGATCAGCGTCACGCGGACGCCGAGCGCTGCCATGATGCTGGCGTATTCGCAGCCGATGACGCCGGCGCCGACCACCGCGATCGAGCGCGGCAACTGGTCGAGATGCAGGATGTCGTCGCTGGTGAAGATGCGCTTGCCGTCGAACGGAATATGCGCGTCGCGTGTCGTCTCGGTGCCGCTGCCGATGACGATGCAGCCGGCGCTAATCGTCCGCGAGGTGCTGCCGTCGATCATGTCGAGCCGCAGTGTGTGCGGATCGACAAACGATGCGGCGGCGGAGATCAGCTCGACATGGTTGCGCAGCAGCTGGTGGCGGGCGATGTCGATCTCGTGCGCGATGACCTGGTTGGTGCGGACCAGCAGGTCCTGGATCGTGATGTTCTCCTTGACTCGGTATGACGAGCCGTAGAACGCCCGCGAGCGAAAGCCGCTGAGGTCGAGCACCGCCTCGCGCAACGTCTTGGACGGGATCGTGCCGAGATTGACACTGACCCCGCCGACGACGGTGGTTTTCTCGATGACCACGACTTTCTTGTCGAGCTTAGCGGCCTGGATCGCGGCACGCTGTCCGGCCGGGCCGGAGCCGATCACCGCGAGATCGTAATCGTACGAGGTCGCCTTCATGCGGAAATCCCCCTGCGACGGCCTGTCGTGCAGTGACTAGAAATGCAAGGCTCAGACCACCCCGGCCGCAGCCTAGGGCCGGAAAATGACGATCTTGTTAACCAACGGGTGCGGCTGACTTACGCGCTGTAATGTTCGATCCGCGTCTCGTCGATGCCGCGCTGGCCGCCCATCGCATTAAACACCGGCGTGAGTACGATAGCGACCGCGAAGTTCAGCACCAGCGTCGCCAGCGCGGTATAGCACGGCAGCAGATAGCCGCCGACCGGCAGCGGGTATATCGGTGTGAAGTTCTGCGCCGCGGCCATCGTCGTGCCGGCGACGATACCGACCAGCCAGCCGAGCATCAGCGCCTTTTCGTGGAACCAGCGGGTGTAGAGACCGACGATCACGGCCGGCAGCGTCTGGATGATCCATACCCCGCCCAAGAGCTGCAGGTTGATCGCGAATTGCAGCGGGATCAGGACGATGAACACCAGGGCGCCGAATTTGACGACCAGCGAGACGAGCTTTGCCATCTGCAACTCCTGCGCCGGGGTGCAGGTCGGGTTGATGAACTCCTTGTAGATGTTGCGGGTCCACAGATTGGCGGCGGCGATCGACATGATCGCGGCCGGCACCAGCGCGCCGATCGCAATCGCGGCGAAGGCGACGCCGACGAACCATGATGGAAATATCGCGATAAACAGCGCCGGCACCGAGAAATTGCGCGGATAGTCCTTGGCAAAGCCGGCGAATGCCGGCGCCTTGTCGACCCCCACCGCAAGCGCCATAAAGCCGAGCAGCGCGATCAGCGCCAGCAGGAAGGAATAGGCCGGCAACAGCGCCGCGTTGCGGCTGATCGCGCTGCGGGAGCTGGCGCTCAACACGCCGGTCATCGCGTGCGGATAAAGGAACAACGCCAGCGCCGATCCCAGCGCCAGCGTGAAATAGGCGCTGTAGGGCAGCAGCGCATTCGCCGGCCCCGGTGCCAGCAGCAGCTTTGCCGGCGGGATCTGTCCGAACACCGCGCCATAGCCGCCGAGTTTGATCGGGATCCACACCACCGCGGCGATCACGGTGATCCAGATCAGCGTGTCCTTGACGATGGCGATCGCCGCCGGCGCGCGCAGCCCGCTGGTATAGGTGAAGGCGGCGAGGATCACGAAGGCGATGACCAGCGGCAGGTCGGCCATCCAGCCGCTGCCTTCGACGCCCAGTGCGGCGATCACCACCTGAATGCCGACGAGTTGCAGCGCGATATAGGGCATCGTCGCGACGATGCCGGTCACCGCCACGGCGAGTGCCAGCCAGCGGCTGCCGTAACGGCCACGCACAAAATCCGACGCGGTGATGTAGCCGTTGCGCCGCGCCACCGACCACAGCCGCGGAAACACGACAAAAACGAACGGATAGACCATGATCGTATACGGCACCGCGAAAAACGCGATGGCTCCGGCGCCGAACATCAGCGCCGGCACGGCAATAAAGGTGTAGGCGGTGTAGAGGTCGCCGCCCAGCAGGAACCAAGTCACCACCGTGCCGAACCGGCCGCCGGCGAGCCCCCATTCATGCAGCAGGTCGAGGTCGCCGCGCCGCCAATGCACCGCGACAAAACCCAGCACGGTGATCAGCGCGAACAGCAGGATGAAAACGATAAGGGCGGTCCAGTCGATCGGCATCGCGCGGTCTCCGGTCTCAATTATCGCGCGAGTGCGTGGCGAAATAGACGATCACGGTCAGCACGGAGCCGAGCAGGATCCACAGCAGCTGATACCAATAAAAGAACGGGATGCCGGCCCACGCGGGTTCGATGCTGTTGTAGCTCCCAACCCACATCATCGCGAAATACGGCACCAGCAATAAGAGGTACCACAGCCGCGAGTGGCTTCTGCCCATGCGCTTCCCCTCCCGGTGCCCGTTACCTCGGGCCGCCGCTATCATGTCTTGCCGGCGACTTGTCTCGCATCGCCTGCGATTTTTCAAATTAATTGCCGCAGCAAAACCGTAACGCTGGGTTGCGCCTTCCAGTTGGGACCACCCCGGCGAAGGCCGGGGCCTATCGATGTGACGCGCCGGGATTTGCTGAAGAGGGTACAATCATTGGGTCAGCGTGTCCGAGAGATCAATCCAATGAGGGTTTTCGCGCTCGATCAGACTGATCTTCCACTCGCGCTTCCACTCCTTGATTTGCTTTTCACGTCGCAACGCGGCCGCTGCCGTCTCGTGGGCTTCAAACCAGACGAGGCGATCGACGCCGTATTTCCTCGTAAAGCCGGGAACGACTTTATGCTTGTGCTCCCAAATTCGTTTAAGCAGATCCGACGTCGTACCGGCATAAAGCGTGCCGTAGGCTCTACTCGCGAGAAGATAGACGCAAAACACCGAGCCTGCCGCTGACATGGGTCCCGGCCTTCGCCGGGATGGACTTGCATAATTCTGTATCATTAATCTGTGAAAGCACTATTGGGGGAAATTCGTGGAAGAGCGCAATCTCGGCCGCTCGGGCCTTCGCGTGTCGCTGGTCGGGCTCGGCTGCAACAATTTCGCCGGGCGCATCGACTTCGATGCCACCAAGGTCGTCGTCCACAAGGCGCTCGATCTCGGCATCACCCTGTTCGACAATGCCGACACCTATGGCGAGCGCGGCGGCGCCGAGGAGTATCTCGGCCGCATCCTCGGCGCGCGGCGCAAAGACATCGTGCTGGCCACGAAGTTCGGCCGGCCGATGGACGCCGCCGACAGGCTGCAGGGCGCTTCCCGCCGCTACATCATGGACGCCTGCGAGGCGAGCCTTAAACGCCTGCAGACCGACTACATCGACCTCTACTGGCAGCACATCGAGGACCCGTTGACGCCGCAGGAAGAGACCATGCGCGCGTTCGACGACCTCGTGCGCCAGGGCAAGGTGCGCTACATCGCCTGCTCGACGCTGACCGCCTGGCAGGTGGTCGAGGCGAACTGGATCGCCCGGTCGCAGGGCCTCGACCAATTCATCGCCTGCCAGGAGCGCTACAGCCTGTTGGAACGCGAATACGAGCCCAACATGGCGGCGATGGTCGCGGCCAAGGGGCTCGGGCTGATCCCGTTCTCGCCGCTCGCTAACGGGCTCTTGACGGGCAAGTACCGCCGCAACCAGGCGCTGCCGCCGGGGGCGCGGCTGACCACGACACAGCGCATGGCCGACCGCTACCTCACCGAGCGGAATTGGGCGATCGTCGAGAAGCTCGCCGATTTCTGCACTGCGCGCGGCCGCACGATGCTGGAGCTGGCGATGAGCTGGCTCGCGGCGCGGCCGGCGGTCTCCAGCATCATCGCCGGCGCCACCCGGCCCGAGCAGCTCGAAGAGAATATCCGCGCCGTCGATTGGGTGCTGACGCGCGAGGACATGGACGAAATCGACCGCATCACGGCAAACTAGCCGACCACCGCTATTCGGGGAGCGCAGCTGAAAGCGCAAACCCAAACATTGGAAGGAACACGTCATGGACGTTAGACTGGACGGCAAAAGCGCGATCGTCACCGGCGGCAGCAAGGGGCTCGGCCTCGCGATCGCCAAGGAATTCGCGGCGTCGGGCGCCAACGTGGCGGTCATCGCGCGCGATCAGGCGTCGCTCAACGACGCCAAGGCCGAAATCGAGAAGGCCGCCGCCAAGGGCACCAAGGTGCTGGCGATCAGCTGCGACGTGTCGAAGGCGGCGCCGATCGAGGCGGCCTGCGCGCAATGCAACAGCGAGTTCGGCAAGGTCGACATCTTTGTCAACAATGCCGGCCAGTCGACGCGCGGCCCGTCGGAGACGATCACCGACGCGCAGTGGCAGTCCGATCTCGACCTCAAGCTGTTCGCGCAGATCCGCTTCTGCCGCATCCTGATGCCGCAGATGAAGGCGCGCAAATGGGGCCGCGTCATCAGCGTGCTCAATATCGGCGCCAAGGCGCCGGGCGCCGACAGCGCGCCGACCTCGGTCAGCCGCGCCGCGCAGATGGCGCTGACCAAGGCAATGTCGATGGAAGGCGCACCGCACAACGTGCTGGTCAATTCGCTGCATGTCGGCGTCATCGTCAGCGACCAGATCAAGCGCCGCTTCGACCGCGAGCGGCCGAACGTCAGCTTCGAGCAATACGTCGCCGAGGCCGGCAAGGGCGTGCCGATGGGCCGCATGGGCAAGGCCGAGGAATTCGCCAATGTCGCGACCTTCCTCGCCTCCGACGCGGCGGGTTACGTCACCGGCTGCGCGATCAACGTCGACGGCGGCCGCTCGCCAGTGGTTTAGAGGCCGAAATGCGGACAACCCCTCTCCCGCTCGCGGGAGAGGGGGGCTCGCGCCATAGGCGCGAGACGGGTGAGGGGAAGCTGCCCAGAACCCTCACCCTCCCATTGCTGGCGCAATGGGTCCCTCCCTCTCCCGCATGCGGGAGAGGGGTTTGATGGCGCCGTGGAATTTTGCGATGCGGTTCCTACCCCTTGCCGTGCTCGCTCTGTCGCTGACCGCGCCACGCGCGGAAGCCGCCGGTACCCGTCTCATCGACATCCCCGCGGGCGCCGACGCGCCGGCCATTCACGGTGCGATATGGTCGCCCTGCGCCACGCCGGCCGGCACCGTTGATCTCGGCTCCATCACGCTTCCCGGCGTCAAGGACTGCCCGATCAGCGGCGATAAATTGCCGCTGGTGGTGATCTCGCACGGGAAGGGCGGCTCGTTTGTCGGCCATCACGATACGGCGGAAACCCTGGCCGATGCGGGCTTTATCGTTGCCGCGATCAGTCATCCCGGCGGCACCGGCTCGGACATGAGCCGGGTCGATGATCTCTCGGAGATCGTCGAGCGTCCGGTCGACATCAAGCGGCTGGTCGATTTCATGCTCGGCGCTTCGCCGGCGGCGGCCAACATCGATCCGGCGCGGATCGGCCTCTTCGGCTTTTCACGTGGCGGCTACACCGGGCTGGCGGTGATCGGCGCCGAGGCGGATTGGGACAATGTCGCCCGGCGCTGCGAGGGCGCGACAATCCATATCTGCGATCAGGTGCGGAACAGGGAATACCCCGCCCGTCTGACCCACGACCCGCGCATCAAGGCGGCGGTCATCGCCAATCCGCTCGCGGTCTATTTCACCGCGACGAGCTTCGCCTCGGCCAAGGTGCCGGTGCAGCTCTGGAACACGCAGCACGGTGGCGATGGCGTCGCGCCCGAGGATGTCGCCGCCGTCGACAAGAGCCTGCCCGCGCCGCACGAGTACCACCTCGTGCCCAATGCCGGGCATTTCGTGTTCCTCACGCCATGCCCGCCGGACATCGCTCAGCAGCGTCCGCAGCTTTGCACCGACCCGCCCGGCTTCGACCGTGTCGCCTTCCACAAGCAATTCAATGCCGAGGTGCTGGCCTTTTTCCGCGCCAATCTACTCAAACCGTAGATATTTCTCCTCCAGTTCCCGCCACGCGGCGGTGCCGACGGCGAGTTCGCGTTCCTGGAAGGTGCAGAGCTCGCCCTCGATGCGCGTGGTGTGGCCGTCTTCCTTGAGGACGGCGAGCACCCGCTGCGCGGCGCGGATCGCGGCGCGGTGGGTTTGCGACGGGTAGATGCCGAGGCGGAAGCCCATCTCCTCCAGCTCGGCGGCGGACTGCATCGGCGTCTTGCCGCCCTCGAAGACATTGACGAGGTTCGGCCCATTGACGCTGCGCCCGACGATGCGCAGTTCGTCGACCGTCTGCGGCGCCTCGACAAAGCCGACATCGGCGCCCGCTTCGAGATAGGCGTTGACCCGGTCGATCGCCGCTTGAAGTCCCTCAACCGCGCGCGCGTCGGAGCGGGCGATGATCACCATGTCGGCATCGCGCCTGGTGTCGACCGCGGCCTTGATCTTGCCGACCATCTCGGCCTTGGGGATCACTTCCTTGCCCTCGTAATGACCGCATTTCTTCGGCGCCACCTGGTCCTCGATATGAAAGCCGGCGACGCCCGATTTCTCGTATTCGCGCACCGTTCGGATCACATTGATCGCGTTGCCGTAGCCGGTATCGGCATCGGCGATCACCGGGATGCCGACCGCCTCGACGGTGAGCCCGATAAACCGCACATTCTCGACCACCGTGAGCAGTCCGAGATCGGGATAACCGCTCGCCCGCGAATAGCCGCCGCCGGTCAGGTAGACCGCGTCGAAGCCGGCCGCCTCGACCAGCCGCGCCGTCAGCGTGTCATAGGCGCCTGGCACCATCGTATAGCCCGGCTTGGCGATCAGGCGGCGCAGTTGCTGGCGCGGGTTCATGGCTGGTCCCTCCGATGGGTTTTCGCGATGTCCAACCCATCCTACAAGGAAAGCCCGTAGGATGGGTTGAACGCGGTGCACCATCGCCGCGCGCAGCATTTCGTTAAGCTGATCTCGGATACGGTCTCGCCGTCGCTCTTCTCCCGGCGGGTTCCCGATGAAATCGTATCTCGCGGCTATGTTCGGCGCGTTGCTGCTTTTGCCGAGGGCGGCGATCGCCGACGGCGGCGTCCAGGCGGAGAAAGGCTGCGGTATCGCCTCGGGCGCGTTTATCGCGCAAGTCGACGGGCAGGTGACGATCAGCTGCGTCGGCGTCACGCCGGAATTCGGCGCGCAGCTTGCGGGCGTGCTGACCGAGATGCTGCAGCGCCGGCTGGATCCCGAACTGGTCGTCGCCAAGCTCGCGGAGATCGAGGGGCTGCCGCCCGGCGACGCGCCGCGCAACCTGTCCGCCGACCAGGGCCAGATCCTGGTGCAGAGCCTCGTCGCTGGAAAGCCTGCCGCGATCTCGATCAGCGCCGATCCCGACGGTGCCGAGCCCGGCGGCTATGCGCTGGCGATCGCGACGCGGCTCGGCATGGCCGGCTGGCGGATCGAGGGCGACCAGATCCGCCGCAGCGTGCCGCCGGGGCTGGCGGACGTCCACGGTCTTGTGCTCGCCGTGCGCGACGAAAAGGCGCCGCCGGACAAGGCGACCCGGCTGAAGCAAGCCATGGCGACGGCGAAGATTTTCCTGCCGATCGTCGCCAAGCCCGACCTCGGTGCCGAAACCGCGCTGCTCTGGGTCGGCAAGCGGCCCACGCTCGGCCCCACACCGACCCAATAGGATGGGTATCGCTTCGCTCAACCCATCCTACTAATTTGCCGCGACTCGATCATGGAGGAGCGGCGATGGCATTTCAGGTCAGGCGTGTGGTCACCGGCCATGACGCGAACGGCAAGGCGATCGTCACGATCGATGACACGCTCCCCACCGCCTCGGCGCGGCCCGGTGTGACGACCGCGGTCGCCTGGACCAGCGAAGGGTTTCCGGTCGACAACAACGGCGACGCCGACGAAGGCAAGCGCAAGACCGGCACCACGCACGATAACGGCACGGTCTTCCGCATCATCGAATTCGCTCCGGGCAACGGGCCGCGCAACCACCGCACCGACTCGATCGACTACGCGGTGATCCTTTCCGGCGAGATCGACATGGATCTCGACGGCGAGGAGGTGCACTTGAAGGCCGGCGATGTGATCGTCCAGCGCGGCACGATCCACAACTGGATAAACCGCGGCACCGAGCCGTGCGTCATCGCCTTCGTGCTGATCGCCGCCCATTCCGCTGCCGCCGGTGGTAAAACCTTGCCTGCGGTCGGCTGATTGGGATGGGTTCTGTGGGGCGTCGCGCTTGTCAAAGGCTCGCGGCCAAGCGAGCCGCACCGATATTGCCGCTCGCTTGGCCGAGGTCGACCGACCTAATGCCCCGCAGGTAATGCAGTCTTTGGCGCCGGCGCGGCAGGCGGCGGGGTCGCACCGTTCTTCGCCGCGATGCCGCGCACCGTGTCGACCGCGGCGAGCTGCGCGCCGACGAGGTCGGCTGGCACGTTGACCGGCAGGTTCTTGCCGTCCGACGAGGTGAAGATGATCGCCAGCCCGTCCTGGTGCGCGCGCAGATAGTCCTCGCTCAGTTCGACGGCGAATTCATCGGCGTAGGAGCAGCCCTGCTCGCAAGTGATCTGGTTGCGGCTGATCGGGATGAACTTGAGTGTCGTGTTGTTGGCATCATGCACCCCGTCCCATTTGAACGGGCCGCCGAAATAGCTGTCGGCGACATAGAGCTGGTATGCCGCCTCGCCGGTCTTGTTGTCGTACCAGCTGCGCATCGCGAAAAAATTGGTGTCCTCAACGTCGAGAAACTTGGCCGTGTGCTGTCGGCGCTCGCCGACAAAGGCGATGAACCGGCCATTCTGCATCTTGGTCAGCTCAACCCCCGGCGCTTGCGGTGGCGGCGGCAGCTTCTCTTCCGGTTGCAGATAGGCGCAGGCATTGAGCATGAGCGCGACCAGCGCGCCCGCAGCAAGTTTCGCGATCATGGGGCTTATCCGAGGATGCTCTTGTTGTCTTCGCCGAGATTTGGCGCGCGCTTTGTAAAGGACGGCCGTTCGCCGTCGAACGACAGCGGCAGGCCGACGAGCGACAATCCCCCCTGCGTCTGGATCTGGCCGAGCGCTTTGGTCTGCGGGTCGGCAACGACTTGATCCATCGTGTTGATCGGGCCGTTGGGGATGCCGGCGGCCTCGAACAATTTGGCCCAATGCGCCCGCGTCTCGGTCCTGAGGATGCCGCCGAGGATCGGAACCAGCGCCGTGCGGTTGACCACGCGGTTGCCGTTGGTCGAGAAGCGCGGGTCGTCGGCGAGGCTCGGCCGGCCGATCGCGCCGGCGAGGCGGCGGAATAGATTATCGTTGCCGGCGGCGACCATCATATAGCCGTCCGCCGCCTCGAATGCCTGATACGGCACGATCATCGGCACGCCCGAGCCGTGCCGGCCCGGAAGCTCGCCGGTCTGCAGATGATCGGCGAAGAGGATGCTCATAAGCGCCAGCGAGGTCTCGTAGAGCGAAGTGTCGACGATGCCGCCATTGCCGGTGCGGTCGCGCTCGCGGAGCGCGGCAAGGACGCCGACGACCGCCCAGTTCGCGGTGCCCATGTCGATGATCGAGGCGGTGACCCGCACCGGCGGGCGCTGGTCCTCGCCCAACAGGCTCATCAGCCCCGAATAGGCTTGCATCATCGGGTCGTAGCCGGGCCGCTCGCGTAGCGGCCCGATGGCGCCGAAGGCGTTGAGGTTGCAGCACACGAGCCCGGGCTTCTCGGCGAGCAGCGCCGCAGCGCCAAGCCCATATTTGTCGAGTGCGCCGAATTTGAGGTTGTGGATCACCACATCCACCCGCTCGAGGATGAACTTCTTGAGCCGCGCCGCGTCCTCGGGATCGGCGAGGTCGCAGGTGATGCCCTGCTTGCTGCGATTGACCGCGTGAAAGCACGTCGCCGCGCCCTCGGCAAACGGCGGCCCCCAGCCGCGGCAGGCGTCGCCGCCCTTCGGGTTCTCGACCTTGATCACCTCCGCGCCGAGCTCGCCGAGGATCATTCCGGCATAAGGCGCGGCGATCGAATGGCCGATCTCGACGACGACCAGACCGGAGAGGGGGCGGGCAGAGGACATGGCTTCACCAACAAGACGCTGCGGCAGTCTGCCAATATCACCACCGCGGCGGAAAGGGCACGGAGAACATTCCTCCGGCAATCCTTAGGTAGCATGAGGGCGCGCAGTTCGGCTCGTTGCGATCAAGGCCGTGTGCCCAGCGCATAAAGCGTGGTGCGGTCGCCGCCCTGCGGAGCGGCGGAAAATTCCGGGGTCAGCAAGTCCGGTCGCCAACCGTCACCGTAAAACCGTGCGAGCATGTCGACATTGAGGCGCCAATCGGCAAAGTAGCCGATCCGCTCTTCGGCGGCGTAGCGGCCCAGCGCCTGCTGCCGCAACGCCTGAGAGGCCCGCGAATTGACCACCCCATCAAGATTTATCACGCGAACGTGGCGCGCGTAGAACCCCAGCGCGCCGCTTTGCATGGCACCCACCACGGCGCCATCGGGAAGATGTCGCAGGATATGCCGGGCCACTTCGCGATACCCCTTGGCGCCGCGCACCCCGGTGTCGACCGATGCCTCGGGGCGGCTGAAAAACACGCTCCAGGTTCCGACGCAGCCGGCGAGAAAAAGGCCAACCGCGCAGGCCGCGATCGCCGTCCGCAGATATGGCCGGGCGAAAGCGCGAGCCGCACCGTCCGTCATATCGGCCAGACCGACGCTCACGAGCAGGATGAACACCAGCAAGACGACATAGAAATACCGCTCGAAAAACCAGACGGCCGGCAGATAGAGAATGTAAAACGCCAGCAGGATCGCCGCCGATATCCCAGCGACGGCTATTACGTCCCGCCCGCTGTCGCGGAGGCGGCGGAGCCGCCGAGGGACCAGCAGCAATATGCTCAGAACGGCGACGCCAAGCATGGTCAGGAGCGGTCCCGGGACTGCGCCGGGAGCAAGCCAATAGCCCATCGTCGTAAGCCCGGCCGCCAGGGCGGTCAACGGGCCGAGATGTTCGCTTCGGTGAAAGTCGACGATCTGCTGCACCGCCGCGCCGCTTTCCGGGATCGGCGACCCGCTCAATTGCATGCAATAGAGCCAATAGGGAAGCACGACGAACCCGGCCGTCATGGCGACAACCAATGCCGGGCGAAAACCCCAGCGGCGCCAGCCGAAAAGCCCGATCATCGTCGCCAGGAAGCAATTGTCGATGCGCGCCAACACCGCCAGGCCGCAAACCAGTCCCAGCCCGATCCATGTGCCCGCGCGCGGTTCCGCCCACGCCCTCGCATAACCCAGCAGCATGAGCAGCGCGAACAGCCCGGCCAGCGATGTCTCCAGCCCATTGAGGTCGTTCTTGACGACGATCGGGTGCAGCGCCGCGATCAGCATGGCGAATATCGCGGCTCGCCGGTCGGCGATGCGCGCAAGCAGCGATCCGAGGATCGCGACATTGCCGGCGCCGAAAATCGCGCCGATGGCCAGTGTTCCCTTGACCGCAAAGTCGGGGTCGCCCGCGAACAGGAAGAGCGGCAGTTGGAACAGCACCAGCAATGGCTGAAACCCCGTCGTCGGGATCACGCCGTCGGCGCTCGGGCCAAGGCCGGCAAATATGCTGCGCGCGATCGACAGCGTGTAATACGCGTCGTCCGGGATGAACAATGCGTCGAGCGCCGGTAACGGCTGCAGCAGCAACCCAATACGCGCCAGCAAGGCGATGCCGAAGAAAACCGCAATGATCCTCGGCAGAGGGATGCAAGCCGGGTGCGCACGCGCCGTCACGGGAACGGGCCGTTGCGCCATCGCGGCTGGAGCGTGCGGCGTCGACATCGCCTTTGAGTGTGCCCAGCTCGGCTAAGGAAGGCTTAACGCGCCTGACCCCGATGGCGAAGCCAGGGCAACTGCCCCACCTTCTGCGCCAGACAACGTAAAGGCCGGGAGGGCGAACGGTTCGCCGCGTCAGCGCCCCTTCAGATACGTCGCGAAGAAGGCCGGCACGCGCTGCAGCGCGTCGGCGCGGGCCACGGGATCGGTGCCGGTGATCGGCACCACGCCGCTGCGCGTTGTGTATTGCGGCAGGTTGCGCACCGGCTGGTCGCCCGGGAAATCGAAATCGTGGTAGGCGCCGGGGTAGAACACGCTCTCCACTGGCGAGCCGCGCCCCTTGACGCCCTGCAGAAACTCCTGGCACGGCCCGGCCGCGGTCCACACATCGCCCGTGCCCATCAGCACCAGGAGCGGGATGCTGCTTGTCCACGGCTGGCTGTGGGATTTGTCGTTGCACGAAGCCGGGTAGAAGGCGACCGCGGCGCGGAAATCGCGGTTTGGCGGCAAGCCCGCCGGCCGGCCCAAGCTGGCGGCACGGATCGACAACAGCACCACCCCGCCACCCTGTGACCAGCCCATGATGCCGACCCGGTCCGGCTGCACGAAGGGCTGGGCCTGCAGATAGGCCAGCGCACCATACGCATCGCGCGGACGCTTCACGTAGAGCTGCTCGTCGAAGCCGGATGTCGAGCACATCTCGCCGTGTTGCCTCGGCCCGAAACTGTCGACCATCAGCACGACGTAGCCCTGCTGGCTCATCGTCGTGGCCCAGAAGATGTCGCGCGACAGGAAGTTGCCGGCATTGCCGCGGGCGAACATGCCGTAGCAGCCGTGCGCGAACACAATCGCCGGAAACGGGCCGTTGCCGGCGGGTCGGAAGAGATAGCCGGTCAGCGCGGTCGGTGGCGTCGCGCCGTTATCGCCGGCCGAGGGGAAGCTGACCGCCTGCTGCGCCGCCGCCACGCCCGCCCATAAGAGCGCTGCGAGCAGTGCCCATGCACCGCGCGATTTCATGCCGCCCGCCTCCGATGCAACTCAGGGTGGATGCCTTATAGACGAAGCCGTGGTGGAATGTCATTGCGATGCCTCGCCATGACGCGGGGGCTGCTTTATCTTCCGCGCCATAAAATGCGAAGCCGGGGAGGGCGACATGAAGCGCGGCCCAGGGAGCAATACTGGGGAGATCGAAGAAAAGGTAGCGGTGCGGCTGCCGCGGCGCGCGTTGATGCGCGGGGTGACGATCGGCGGCGCCGCGGCGCTGCTCGCCCAGGCCGGCCAGCGGGCGCGGGCGGCCGATGCCGGGCCGTTTCCCGAGCACCCGAAATGGAAATTCGTCTTCGTCAACCACGTGACGACCAACCCGTTTTTCGTGCCGACTCAATACGGCATCCAGGACGCCTGCGCGCTGTTGGGCGTCGACTACCAATGGACCGGCTCGGAGACCTCCGACGTCGCGCAGATGGTCAATGCGATGAACGCGGCGATCGCCGGCAAGGCGGATGCGATCGCGGTCTGTCTCGTCGACCCCAAGGGCTTCGACCGGCCGGTCGACGCGGCGCTGCAGGCCGGCATCCCGGTGTTCAGCTACAACGCCAATTCCCACACCAACAAGCGGCTCGCCTATATCGGCCAGGACCTCTTCCTTTCCGGCCAGATGGTCGGCGAGCGGATCGTCAAGCTGGTCGGCTCGGGCAAGGTGGCGATCTTCATCGCCACGCCTGGCCAGCTCAACCTCCAGCCGCGCGTCGACGGCGCGATGGATTCGATCAAGAAATCCGGCGTCGACATCCAGGCGACGATGATCGCCACCGACCCGAGCGCCAATGCCGGCCTGTCGAAAATCCAGGCCTACTACATCGGCAACCAGGACGTGAAGGGCTTGTTCGGGGTCAGCGGCGGCGACACGATGAATTGCGGCCTGCTGAGTCGGCAGCATGACCTCGCTGCGAAAGGCGTCCATGCCGGCGGCTACGACCTCTTGCCGCGCTCGCTCGAGGCGGTGCGCGACGGCTTCCTCGATTTCGTGATCGACCAGCAGCCCTACCTGCAAGGCTTCTACACGGTGATGGAGATGTTCGCCTACAAGGTGTCCGGTGGCCTCATCGGCCCTGCCGACATCGACACCGGACTCAAATTCGTCACCAAGGACGCGGTCGGCCAATACATGAACACCAAGAGCCGCTACGAAGGCAGCGCCAAGGACGCCGCCATCATCCCCCGCAGCGGCGCCATCGGCGGCTGATGTACCCCCACCCTGACCCTCCCCCGCTGGTGGGGGAGGGGATAAGTACCGCTGGCGCCCGCCATCTTCCTCCCCCGCTGGCGGGGGAGGGTCGGGGTGGGGGTGCGGCGTGACGGCAGAGACCGCCGCCGGGAATGGCCTCACCCGCCGCGCCTACGCCTTCCTGCTGCGGCCCGAGGCCAGCGTTGTCGTCGTGTCGGTGGCGCTGATCATCTATTTCGAGATCGCCAACCGCAATTTCCTGACCGACGCCAATATCCAGACCGTGTCGCAATTCGTCGCCGCGCCGGTGATCATCGCCTGCGGCGAGATCATGCTGCTGATCTGCCGCGAGATCGACCTGTCGGTCGGCCAGGTCTTCGCGCTGGCGCCGTTCATCATGGAGAACGTGAACGATATCGGCGTCCCGATGCCGCTGGCGATCGTCGCCGCGCTGCTCGTCAGCATGGCGATCGGCTTCCTCATCGGCCTCATCACAATCGGGCTCAGGGTGCCGTCGTTCATCACCACGCTCGGCATGAATTTCCTGATCACCGGACTGACCTTGACCATCTCGCGCG
The DNA here is from genome assembly GCA_963778385.1 of uncultured Alphaproteobacteria bacterium. Lineage (GTDB taxonomy): Bacteria > Pseudomonadota > Alphaproteobacteria > ATCC43930 > CGMCC-115725 > DATARH01. The sequence goes on from CAVZUA010000006.1 coordinate 141,285, forward strand.
GCTACCCGGCGAATGCCGAGGGCGGCCCGATCCTCACCGGCCTCATGGGTGCCTGGGGCTATTCCGAGATCGTCTGGGCGCTGGCGATCGTGGCGCTGATGCATATCGTGCTGCGCCACACGCGCTGGGGACTGCATACCACCGCGATCGGCGGCAACATCATCGCCTCGGCCGAGGCCGGCATCGCGATCAACCGTATCAAGATCGCCAATTTCGTGCTGACCAGCACGCTGGGCGGGCTCACCGGGCTGCTCGAAGCCTTCCGTGTCGGCTCGATCGACCCGCTGGCCGGCGGCAACAACATCATGTTTCTCGGCGTCGCCTCGGGGGTGATCGGCGGCACCGCGATCGCCGGCGGCGCCGGAACGATCGTCGGCGGCCTCGTCGGCGGCATCGTGCTTGGCGTGCTGCAGGACGGGTTCACGCTGCAGGGCATCAACGCCTTTACCTTCGACATCGTGATCGGCGCGGCGATCCTGATCGCGATGGTGGCGAACATCCACCTCGCGCGGCTGCGTGGCGGCGGTGTGCCGCGATGATGATGTTTTCGGTTCGAAGCGTTCGTGCCGCGCAGCCCCCTCCGGCTTGCTGCGCTCGCCACCTCCCCCGCAAGCGGGGGAGGAACCTAAAACTGCTCCTCCTCCGCGAAGCGGGGGAGGGGGACCATGCGAAGCATGGTGGAGGGGGCATTGCCGCGAGATTTTCGAACCTGAACAAATACCGCTCCAGCCGGGTGTCGCACCGCCGATGAGCGACCCGAAAATCCAGGCGATCCGCGCCGAGAACATCACCAAGACCTTCGGCACGGTGGTCGCGCTCAACGGCGTGTCGATGCAGGTCGCGCGCGGCGAGACGCTCGGCATTCTTGGCGACAACGGCGCCGGCAAATCGACGCTGATCAAGATTCTAACCGGCTTTCACCAGCCGGATGGCGGCCAGGTCTATGTCGACGGCCGGCCGGTGCGTCTCAATTCGGTCGATGAAGCACGCGCCCTGGGCATCGAATGCGTCTACCAGGACCTCGCGCTGGTCAACGGGCTTAGCATCTACCACAACATGTTCTTGAACCGCGAGCCGCTGTGGGGCGGGCCGCTCAAGCTGCTCGACCACAGGACGATGCGCCGGCGCGCCCGCGAGGCGCTCGACGAGATCGGCGTCGCGATCCCCTCGGTCGAGCTCGAGGTCGGGCAGCTTTCCGGCGGCCAGCGTCAGGCGATCGCGGTGGCCCGGGCGGTGTCGTCGAACGCGCGCATCCTGCTATTGGACGAGCCATTGGCGGCGATGGGCGCGCGCGAGGCGCGGCTCATCATCGACCTGATCGACCGGCTCCGGGCGCGCGGCGACATCGCGATCGTGATGATCGCCCACAACTATGCGCAGACGCTGGAGATCTGCGACCGGGTCATGCTGATCCAGCACGGCGAGGTCACCTTCGAGAGCCAGACCGCGACCACCTCGGCCGAGGAACTGCTCGACATCGTCCGCCGCGAATACCGCGCCGCGCGGAACGGCTGACCGCCCCGTCAGTTTGACGCAGATGTGAAGCCGTCAGAGGGATTGGCTGATCAACCGAGGCGGCTTTCAGGCTAATATGCCGATGAGCTTTGGTATCAGGCTGAAGGGAGCGCGGACCATGATGAAGCGACTTCCAGCGTTGACGGCGGCTTTCGCAACCATTGTGCTTGCCTCCGGCGCCGCGTTGTTGCCGGCAAGCGGCGCCGACACGACGCCCCGGCCCGGCGCGCCGGCGCCCGGCTTTACCGCGAAGGACATCGCCGGGCGGAACGTGAGCCTGGCCGATTACCGCGGCAAGACGATCATCCTTGAATGGACCAATAACGGCTGCCCGTTTGTCGGCAAGCACTACGACAGCGGCAACATGCAGGCCTTGCAGCGCCGCTTCACCGCCGCGGGCGACGCCTGGTTGACCATCACGTCGTCGGCGCCGGGGGAGCAGGGCTATGTGACGCCCGACCAGGCGCGCGCCGATATCGCTCGCTGGCAGGCCGCGCCGACCGACTACCTGCTCGATCCGGACGGGGTGGTGGGGCATCTCTACGATGCGCGCGCCACACCGCATATGGCGGTGATCGATCCGCAGGGCGTGCTCGTCTATATCGGCGCGATCGACGACAAGCCCTCGGTCGATGTCGCCGACGTCAAGACGGCGAAGAATTACGTGGCCGCGGCGCTGACGGAACTGGCCTCGGGCGAGCCGGTGTCGGTCTCGGCGACGCGCGACTACGGCTGCAGCGTCAAATACAAGACGAGCTGAGGAATTATACCGAGCTGACTAAGCGCTGACACGCTGCTGTGCGTCCTTCGAGGCCTCGCTGCGCGAGGCGCCTCATCCTGAGGTGCTCCGCGTAGCGGAGCGGCGAAGGACGCACAAGCCGCCGTGCAGCGCATCCATCATACTGCCTCAAAGAACATAATAAGAACTTATAAGGGACTTTTTCCAACCCCGGTTTTGCCGTGCCGCCGAGCCAGTTGCCTGTTCCTGTCCTGTTATGCTCTTGTTTTTTCGACGTAAATCGCATGATTCCAACGGCTTGATTCTGATACTTTTTGATCGCGAAACAGGGCGCGCTATCCTGACGCCGCGAAACAGTGGGAGGGTGCGATGCCCTATGGCGACCAGTCCGACGAACCGGTGATGCTCGCGCTCGGCGAGGACTATCCGGAGCTGCGCGAGTCGATCCGCAAGATTTGCGAGGGCTATCCCGGCAGCTACTGGCGCAAGCTGGAGGACGAGCAGGCCTATCCGACCGCGTTCGTCAAGGAACTGACCGAGGGCGGCTTTCTCGCCTCGCTGATCCCGGAGGAGTATGGCGGCTCGGGCCTGCCGTTGCGCGCCGCGGCGGTGATCCTCGAGGAGATCAACGCCTCGGGCTGCAACGCCGGCGCCTGTCACGCCCAGATGTACATCATGGGAACCGTGCTGCGGCACGGCAACGAGGCGCAGAAGCAGCAGTATTTGCCCAAGATCGCCACCGGTGAATTGCGCCTGCAGGCATTTGGCGTCACCGAGCCGACCACCGGCTCCGACACCACCAAGCTCAAGACCCGTGCGGTGCGCGACGGCAATTCAGGCTACGTCGTCAATGGCCAGAAGGTGTGGACCTCGCGTGCCCGGCACTCCGATCTGATGCTGCTGCTCGCCCGCACCACCCCGGTCGAGGAGGTCAAGCGTCGCACCGACGGGCTCTCGGTGTTCCTGATCGACCTCAAGGCGAACCTCGGCAAGGGCGTCGAAATCCGGCCGATCGAGGCGATGATCAACCACAACACGACGGAGGTCTTCTTCGACAACCTCAAGATCCCGGCCGACAGCCTGATCGGCGAGGAAGGGAAGGGGTTCCGCTACATTCTCGACGGCATGAACGCCGAGCGTATCTTGGTCGCCCAGGAATGCATCGGCGACGGCCGCTGGCTGCTCAAGAAGGGCGTCGACTACGCCAAGGAACGCGTCGTCTTCGACCGGTCGATCGGGCAGAACCAGGGTGTCCAGTTCCCGCTGGCCCGCGCCTACGCCGAGCTCGAGGCGGCCGACATGATCTGCCGCCGCGCCGCCGCGCTGTTCGACGCCGGCCAGGATTGCGGCGCCGACGCCAACATGGCAAAGCTGCTCGCGTCGGAAGCGACCTGGCATGCCGCCGACGCGACCTTCCAGACGCATGGCGGCTTTGCCTTCGCCAAGGAATACGACATCGAGCGCAAATGGCGCGAAGTCCGGCTCTACCAGACCGCGCCGATCTCCACGAACCTCATCCTCGCCTATATCGGCCAGCACGTGCTGGGGATGCCGCGGAGTTATTGAGACGGTATGTACGAAGGGGAGTACCGTTCAATCGCCCTGGCCGGGCTTGACCCGGCCATCCACGTCTGCCTGTTTCGGCGTTCGCAAACGAAGACCTGGACCCCCGGGTGAAGCCCGGGGGAGGCGACAAAGGCTAAGGTTTCAATACCTAGTGCCCGGTCACGCTCGTCGGCTGGTTGACGACGACCTCGATGCGCCGGTTTTGTGCGCGGCCTTGCGGCGTGTCGTTCGAGGCGACGGGGTGCGTGTCGCCGCGGCCCTTGGCCGAGAGGATGTCGGCACTGATGCCCTTCGAAATCAGGTAGCGAACCACATCGTTCGCGCGCTTCGTCGAGAGGTCGAGATTGTCGACGATGCCGCGTTTCTGCAGCGCTTTGCCCACCGGCTTGTTGTCGGTGTAGCCGTAAACCACGACCTTGGCGTCAGGCATGCTCTAAATCTGCGGGACGATGCCGTCGAGTTCCTTTTTGCCCTTTCGCGTCAGTGTGTAGTTGCCTGAGCCGAAATCCAGATCGGCCGCCATCGTCAGGAGCGTCCGCTCGGCGATCGTCTGATTTTGCGCCAGCGGCGGCGGGGGCGGTGGTGGCGGGGGCGGTGGGGGCGGCGGTGACGAGCAGGCCGCGAGCGCGAAGGCGACCGCGGAAAAGATAGTGACGGCAATGGACCGGCTTCTGTACATCTCGCTCTCCCCTGAGGAACGCCGTGGATCGACCCCACCCTACGGTTGAAGGCGCATCATAGTTTCAGTTTGTCGAGCCGTCTTTCACCAAATTGGTGGATGCAAGGGAAGCCACATCATGCGTTGCCTCCAGCGACGCGATCGCGTGCCACAAGGCATCGGAACCGCCGCAAGCGGCAAATTTCGTCCGCGCCGCTTCGCGTGACAGCGGCCGCGCCGGGCTGCCGATGATCTCCGCGACATCGCAGGCAAGGGTTCGGCCATCGCTCAGATCGAGTTCCACCCGCACCGGGTGCATCGCGTTGGGGTCCGGATTGGTGTCGGCGATTACTTGGAGCCGGGCCGCGAGATCGAGGGTGAAAGGGTCGGCCAGCGCGGCGTCGGTGAAGTCGTCGAGCCCGACCGAGCCGCGCCGCAGGCACACGGCGCCGCAATAGGTCAGGCACAGCCGCGCATGGGCGACGCTCATCCCGGCCGCAGGCCGGCGCCCGACCAGACGGAGCGTCAGCGGCGGCACGATAAAGCGGCCGGCCTTGACCGGGGCGGCGGCGACGCTGTGCGCCGCCATCAGCCGCTGCAGCCCGTCGATGCCGCCATGCGTCGCGCGGCCCGAGGGGAACGGCTTGTGGCTCAGTTCGGCGATGCGCCAGGCGCGCCCCAACTCGTCGAATGGCGCCGGGTCGGCCGCGCCGTCGAACAGTGTGAAATAGCCGAACGGCCCCGAGATCGGCGCGCGTGGTCCCGGCATGCCGCGCCGCGCGAGTTCGACGGCGGTGACCGCGTTGCGCGCCGCAAACCCCATCTGCATCGCCAGTTGCGGCGATGCCTCGATATGCGCCTGCATCGTCCCGCAGCACTGGCCGTAATAGATGCCGAGCGCGTCCCGCGTCTGCGTCTCGTCAAGGTGGGCGAGTAACGCCAGCGCGGCGACCGCGCCAAAACCGCTGCAATTCGCCGGGCGGAAGAAGCGCATCGGCGCGCGCGAACACAGGCCCAGCGTCGCCGCGATATCGACGCCGGCGATCACCGCGCGCAGCAGCCCGTCGCCGCTGACGCCGCCATCGGTCTCGCTCCAGCCGAGACCGCAGGCCAGCACCGCCGCCAGCGGGTGGACCACCGCGGCCTCGTGCACCGGATCGAATTCCCGGGCATGGACCTGGAAGGCGTTGACCATCGCCGCGCTGGCCAGCGGTATCCGCTTCCCGCCGCCCCAGACCGTCGCCCCGGCATCGCTGCCGCGCGCCATATCGAGCACTTCCGCACGCCATGGCGCATTCGCCCCGGCGATGCCGACGGCGAGCGTGTCGGCGATGAAAGTCTTCGCGGCTGCTCGCACCGATGTTGGTACGTCGCCGGTCGCGACGTACGCCAAATGCGCGACGATCTTGTCGACGACGGGATCGGCGAGATCAGCCACTCAGCACCACCCCGGCGCAGGCCGGGGCCCATCCTGCGACCGCCCGAGGCGCTGACAAATGCGTCCCGACCCGCGCCGGGGTAGTGCCATGGGCCTATTGCGCCGCCAGCTTCGTCAGCACGCCGACATCGGCCAGCGCGTCGAGCCCGGCGACCGCCTCGCGTAGTTCGCGGGCGCGGGCTGCGCCGAGCACGGGGGCGGCGAGGACGTCGAACTTCTCCGCGAGGCGCCGGCCCTGGGCGGCGATATCGGCCATCGGGATGCCGGCGTCGAAACTGGCGCTCGCCTTGCGGCCGTCGCGCAGCGCGACCTCGATTTCAGCACCGGCTTCGGGGAAATCGTCGCGGAAGTCGAAATCGACGCGCTCGCGCAGCGTCGCCAGCGCCGGGTCGGTCGCGGTGGCGACGCTGTAGGCGCCGAGGCTCGCGGTGTCGACGCCGCTGAGCGCCATCGCCACGGTCTGCCGCAGGCTGAACTTGGCTTCGAGTCCGTCGGTCGGGGCCGGGATGTTGCACACCTTGTCGATTGCCTGGTGCGCCGTCAGCCGGATCGCGGCGATGTCGGCCGGCGCGATGCCCTGGTCGCGCAGCTGGCGGCCGCACTCGATCGGCGCGTGCGTCATGTAGCAGGCGGCGTGGTACTTGAAGAGATTGTTGAAGATGTGGAAGCCACGTTTCGGTTCGGCCAGCGCCTTTTCCGGGTGAAATTCGGGCGCGTGGGTCGCCGCGAAGCCCTGCTCGCATTCGACAAGGTCGGGGCGGCTGGAAAAGCCGCGCGCCGCGAGGCGGGCGGCGAGCAGCCCGTTCTGCGCCGCCTTGCCGGCGTGGAACGGCTTGCACATCGTGCCGAATTGCGATTTGAGGCCGGCGGATTGCGTGCCGGCGATGCCGAGCGCGCGGCCGGTCGCCTCGGCGTCGAGGCCGAGCAGATGGGCGCAGGCCGCCGCCGCGCCGAACGCGCCGACCGTCCCGGTGGCGTGGAAGCCGCGCGTGTAATGGCCGGGGCGCATCGCCATGCCGATGCGGCAGCAGGTCTCGTAGCCGGCGACAAAGGCGGCGATGACCGCCTTGCCCGAGGCCTTCTTCTCCTCGGCGAGGGCGAGCAGCGCCGGCAGGATGGCGACCGAGGGATGCCCCGGCATTGCCAGGTTGACGTCGTCGTAGTCGAGCGCATGAGCGATCGCGCCATTGACCAGCGCCGCCGACAGCATCGACAGGCGCGCGGCGTGGCCGATCACCCCTGCCTGCGCGGCGCCGCCGGTCTCGTTCAATTCATCGAGCAGGATGCTCACCAGGTCGTCATCGGCGCCGGCCAGCCCGACGCCGAGATAGTCGAGCACGCATTGCCGCGCCAGCTCGCGGACGTCGTCCGGAAGGCTTTCATAAGTAACGGCGACAGCTCGCTCCGCCAGGGTCCGGGTGAGGTTCGATCCGCTGCTGATCACTGAGCCGTCCATGTGGTTTCTCCTGCCTTATCGCGATATTTTCCGCGCGAAAATCGTATTCGAGATCATATGCCCCAAAGTCGAGCCGTCGTCATGACAAGCCAGCACCTCGCAGCTGCACTCCCGCAATATACGAAATAACTCCGGCTGTGGGATCAGATGCATCTCCATCCCCGGCTCCAACTGACGGCCGATCGCTTCCAAATACTCAGGGATTCGGAACCGATAATCATCACGATGTATCGGCACCTGGAAATAGGCGATTCCACCAGGTGACAATCTATCGAGAATGACTCGCAATATCCGAGAAATGATAGGTGGAGGATTGTGTTGTAGTACTGCGACGGATGTAAATACATCGAAACCATCGAGGGAGATCAAATCCTCAATTGCGGTAATGTGTCGAAATTCGATGTTTTTTCGATCGAAACGCTCGCTAGCTGCCCGCGCCAAAGCCAAATGCGGCTCGGAGATGTCGGCAGTGACGACTCTCTCAAACTCAGTGGCCAGCCAAATGCTGACGCGACCAACGCCGGTGCCGAGTTCGAAGCAGCATTTTTTACTCGCCAGGTCGATGCCGCATCGCTGAGCACTGCGCCGCAGCCCGGCCAGATAGTTTTGGCCGCTGTCATAAAAACGCTGCTGCGTCGATGCGATCCGTTCCGACTTGAATTCGTCGCTTATCCAGACGGACCAGTGTGGCTCGGTCAGCCCGAGGTGCCGCCAGCTAACTTCAACGTGCCGCGTCATGGCCGCGAATTCTTCCGGGGAAGAGTTGATGTCGACGTCGAGTGGCGCCGCGGCAAGCGGCATGAATCTCGGTAAGGAGTTGTTTCGGCGGAACTCCTCGGAATTCAAAAAGCGGTCGCGTAACTCCTGAAAAGTGTTGGCCTGGCGTGCATGCTCGTTAAGGACCGCCTCGTTCTCCGGTTCGCGGTTGAGAAGCAGCCGGTACGCTGCGCGAACATCTTCTGGACTGACGCCCATGATTTCCCTGGAGGTTGCGAGCTGCCGCTTTCACCGTCCCTTGAACACCGGCTTGCGCTTTTCGTTGAAACTGGCGATGCCTTCGCGGCGGTCCTCGGTCGGGACCATGCGGTTATAGGCCTCGATCTCCAGCATCATGCCGGAAGCGAGGTCCATCTGCAGCCCGTAATGGATCGCGTGCTTCGCCTGGCGCACCGAGATCGGCGCGTTGTCGGCGATACGGCGTGCCGCCTCCAGCACCTCGTCCATCAGCTTGCCGGGCGCGCATAGCCGGTTGACCATGCCCCAGTCATACGCGTCCTGGGCCGAGAAGGCGCGGCCGGTGAGGATGATCTCCTTGGCGCGTCGCTCGCCGACCGCGCGCGGCAGGTTCTGCGTGCCGCCGGCACCGGGCATGATGCCGAGGCTCACCTCGGTCAGCGCAAAGCGCGCGTTCTCGCTGGCGTAGATAAAGTCGCAGCACAGCGCCAATTCGCAACCGCCGGCATAGGCCGCGCCGTTGATCGCGCCGATCACCGGCACCGGGCAGCCGATAAAGGCGCGGATAGCCCGCTCGAACAGCAGATGCTGGGCCTGCCAAGTCTCGTCCGACATGCCCTGACGTTCCTTGAGGTCGCCGCCGGCGCAGAACGCCTTGTCCCCGGCCCCGGTCATGACGATGCAGCGATGCTGCAGCGGGTCGGCGTTGACGCCGTCGAAAAAGGCCAGCAGGTCGCGGCCCATCTGGGTGTTCATCGCATTGGCGATTCGCGGCCGGTTCAAGGTGAGGATGGTCAGCCCGCCGCCCTGGTCCGACACGCTGATCGTTTCGTAGCTGCCGCTCATCTGCGGTCCCTCGATATCACACGGTCCGCAAGCCTAGCAGCCGTTCCATCGGCTCGAAATCCCGATCGGAATGCAGCAGGGCGTAACCTCGCTCGATGCAGAACGTCCCGATGATCATGTCGATGGTGTTGCGAACGGTGATTCCGTTCGAGCGCAGGAAACGGTAGTTCGCCGCTGCTCTAATGGCCAGTTCCGGATCGCAGAGCGAGACCATTTCAAAGCGACGAAGGGCGCGCTCGGTTCGATTCACTTCATTAGCGCGCAGACCCTGCATGATCTCGCATAGCACGAGATCGCCCACGAGCAGCGGTCCGCTGCGCATCAGCAACCGAAGCTTGGTCGCGGATTCGGTGATAGAGCCGCGCAGGTGATCGATCCACACCGAGCTATCGACGAGGATCACGGTCCGCCTGGCCGTTCAAATCGTCGATATTGCCCTCCCAGTGAATTTTGCCCCCCAGTTTCAAGATCTCCTGTTGGTGTTGCACGCGGACGAACATGCGAAGGGCGGCGTCCACGACCGCGCGCTTAGTCTTGAGGCCGGAAAGTTTTTGGGCCTCCTTCATGAGCTTGTCGTCGATTTCGACGTTGGTACGCATGACGGCACCATGGTGTATGAATAAGAGAAGCTATACACATAAGCGGGTCGACCATGCCAACTACTCGGAAAACCATCCACGGCGCCTGGAACGACTCCCCCAACGCGGTGACGCTGATCGACGCGCATCATCATCTGTGGGAGATCGGCCGGAACAAGCATCCGGGTTTGCGCGGCGACCGGCATGATTTCTTCATGGGCGACAACAGCGCGATCCGTCGCGACTACCTGCCGGACGACTACCGGCGTGATGCCGCCGGCCACAATGTGCTGACCACGGTGCACTGCGAGGCGGAATGGGAACGCGACGACCAGGTCGGCGAGACGCGCTGGATCGCCTCGCTCAGCGAGCGCCATGGATTTCCGGGCGCGATCGTCGCGCACGCCTGGTTCGAGACACCGAATGCCGGGGAGATCATCGCCGCGCAGGCGGCGTGCCCGCTGGTACGCGGCATTCGCTCCAAGCCGGTGACTGCGGCGTCGCCTGACGGGATCACCCCCGGTATCCCGGGGTCGATGCAGGACGAGCGCTGGCTGCGCGGCTTTGCTCTGCTGGATAAATACGGACTGTCCTGGGATTTGCGGGTGCCATTCTGGCACCTCGAAGAGGCCGCTGTGGTCGCCCGCGCCTTTCCCAACACCAAGATCATCCTCAATCACACCGGCTTTCCGTGGGATCGCAGCGAAGAGGGGCTCGCCGCGTGGCGGCGCGGCATGGCGGTGCTGGCGCGCGAGCCCAATGTCTGGGTCAAGGTCTCGGAGTTCGGACTGCGCGACCGGCCGTGGGTTTATGAGGAAAACCGCCGTGTCGTGCTCGACGCGATCGCGATTTTCGGGATCGAGCGCGCGGTGTTCGCGACCAATTTCCCGGTGGCGAGCCTCAGGATCGGCTATGACGCGCTGGTTCGCGCGATGAGCCGGATGCTGGCCGATCGGTCGGCCGAGGATCGGGATCGGTTCTTCTGGAAGAACGCCGCCGCATTCTATCGCCTTTAACGCCATCGCGAATCGGGCGTCGGGAATGGCGCGGCGGCAGCCGGCACGGCTCTCGGATAGTGCGGCGAAGTCATTGTAACTTCGCAGGTTTCGTAACCCATTCCGGTGAGCAACCAGAGAGCGCGAAGCCACCTGTAAGGTGATTGCGGTTCACCAGCCCCGGTTCATCAACTCCACGGGGGATCCGCGCGTTGGCCTCGCCGCTGGTGGTCGTTGTCGATAACAGCGCCACCAATTTGAAAATACTAGCCCGGCTTGCCGAGTCGCTTGGCGAGCCGGTTGCGGTGCAGGCTTTCGCCGACCCGGCGACGGCGTTGTCGGTCTGTGCCGAGCAGCGGCCCGACCTCGTCGTCGCGGCGGCAGAGATGACACCGCTCGATGCCGCCGCGTTCATCGCCCGGTTCCGTGAAGAAAAGGGCAGTGCCTCGGTGCCGGTCGTCGTCGTTGGCGCGCTCGACGATCGGGCTTGCGTCGAGCGCGCCCTTGCGGCGGGGGCGACCGACTACATTCCGACGCCGATCGATCACCGCGAGTTCCGCACCCGCCTGCGCAGCCTTTTGGCGCTGCGCCGGCTGGAGCAGACCGCGCGCGACAATGGCGTGCCGACCGGCTCCGGGCTGTCGCGCGCGCATGAACGGCTGCTGCGTGTCATCGACGCGGTGCCGGCATTGGTCTGCGCCACCGATGGCGACGGTCGCTACATCTTTTGCAATCAGCGTTTCGCGTCGTTTGTCGGGCTGCGGCCGGGCCGGCTGATCGGACGGCGCCCGCGCGAGGCGCATGACGACGCTCTGGGACGGCGGCTCGCCGAGCTCGACGCACGCCTCATCGCCGGCGAAATCTTGCCGGCTTCGTTCGAGGAGGAGATCGTCGATCGCGACGGCAGACTCTGCGACCTGCTGACGACAAAATCTGTCTATCACGACGGCGACGGCACTATGGTCGTCACGGTCTCGCTCGACATCACCGCGCGCAAACGCGCCGAGCTCGACCTCATCGCGATGAAGGAGCACGCCGAGGTCGGCAATCGCAGCAAGACAGAATTTCTCGCCAATATGAGCCATGAGCTGCGCACGCCGCTGAACGCGATCATCGGCTTTTCGCAGGTCATGGCCGGCGAGATGCTCGGGCCGATCGCGACGACGCGCTATGTCGGTTATGCCCGCGACATCCTGGCGAGCGCCGAGCATCTGCTCGGTATCATCAACGATATTCTCGACGTCTCGAAGCTCGAGTCCGGCAAGGCCGAGCTGATCGAGGAGGTGATCGACCTGCCGGCCGCGATCGCCGAGCTGATCGTGCTTGTCGAAGGCAAGGCCAAGGCGGCTGACATTCGGCTGGTCGCCCGCCAGGAAGGCGAGGTGCCGTTGTTGCGCGGCGATCTGCGCAAGGTCAAACAGATCATCCTCAACGTGATGAGCAACGCGATCAAGTTCAGCCGCGGCGGCGGCGAAGTCGAGATCGTGCTGAAAGACGAGGCCCGCCAGGCCGTGATCGCGGTCGGCGATCGCGGCGTCGGCATGGACCCGCACGAGGTCGAGTTGGCGATGACCCGGTTCGGCCAGGTCAGCGGGCCGTGGACCCGCGAGCATGCCGGCACCGGGCTCGGCCTGCCGCTCGCGATCGGGCTGGCCGAGCTGCACGGCGGGACATTGTCGATCGTCAGCACCAAAGAGGTCGGGACCACGGTGACCGTTACGTTCCCGGCCTCTCGTTCGGTGCTGGCGGTGAATTCGAGCGAAGCCGTTCGATCGGCGGGATAGGCAGGAAAAGCGATGCCACGGAAGCCCATGAGATCAGCCTTGCGCAGAGAGGAGCCGGTCGTGCCGCGCAGTTCGATTGCGCCTCTCGGGCCGTCGCTGTCCCGTGTCGCCGCGGAGCCCGTCGCCCACCCGGCGCCTGCCGCGCCCACGCCTTCGACCGAGCCGGGCGGAGTGGCGCGCCTCGCGCGTTTCACGGTGCTCGGCCTGGGGATCGCCGGCGTGCTCCCGCCGCTGGCGTTCACGACGCATGCCGCCGAGCTCGGCGTGGTCGGCGCTGTGCCGGTGTCGATCGCGCTGACGGCGCTGTTGATCCTGGCCCCGGCCTTAGTCGGGCTGGTGGCCGCCATGTTTGGCCTCGAAGGCGTCCAGCAGAGCTTCCGCGCGCGCGGCGACAAGGAGCACGAGCAGGCGGTCTCGCGGGTGTTTGTCGCGGCGCTGGCGGTGGTCTACGGCTTCGCGGTGCAAGGCTACGGCGACGGGGCTGCATCGTGTCAGATCGTCGCGGCGCTGGGATTGGCCGGCGCCTGGATCTTTCTGCTGCTGACGATCCTCGACCCGATCACCTCCCCGTTGCGCTATTACGTCGGCACCGTCTTCGATGCCGTGTTGCTGGCGGCGCTGCTGCATTTCGGCGCGGCGCTGACCGCGCCCTGGTTCCCGCTCTACCTGTTGGCGACCTTCTATGCCGGTTTCCGCTTCGGTCCGGCGGCCCTGGCGGTGACGTCGGTCGCCAATCTGATCGGCTTCGCGGCGGTGGTCGCAACGACGCCGTTCTGGCGCGAGCAGGCGCTGCTCGCCGGCGGGCTGGTGATCGCGATGATCGTGCTGCCGGCCTATATCGGCCGCATGGTGCGCGAGGTCGCGCAGTCGCGCGCCGCCGCGGCCGCCGCGCAGGCGGCGCGCACCCGGTTTCTGATGGTGATCAGCCAGGCGCTGCGGGCGCCGCTCGACGCGATGATCGGCGCCGCCGAAGGACCTGAACACGAGCCGGAAGCGCCCTCGGCGCCCTCGGCGCGTGCGCTGCTGTCGCAGGTCAACAACATCCTCGATTTTTCGGCGATCGAGGCGGGCGCCTTCACGCCGGCGGTAGAGGCGTTCGACCTGCACCGGCTGGTCAACGAGACGCTGGCCGAGCGGCGCGCCGAGGCCAAGACGCGCGGGCCGACACTGCGCGTTCACATCGACCCGGCGCTGCCGTATCGGCTGCGCGGCTGGCCGCAGCAGCTAGCGCAGAGCCTCGACTATCTGGTGGCGCGGGCGATCGAGGTGACCGAGGCCGGCGCCGTACGCATCGCGGTCGATGCCGTCGGCGATGCCGGTCAGCGCATCGATTTGCGGCTGGCGGTGCGCGACGAGGGGCCGCCGCTGTCGCCCGCCGACGCGGAGACCATGTTCGACCCGTTCGCCGCCGGCGCGGAGCAGCGCTCATCCGCTGGCGGGCACGGCGCCTTCGGACTCGCGGTCGTCCGCCGTTTGGTCGAGTTGATGGGCGGGCGGATCGCGGTCGACGGCCGCGGCGGCAAAGGCGCTGTCTTCACCATCACCGTGCCGCTCGATGTCGACCAGCCGGCGGTCGATCACGCGCTTGATCTCGGCCGATGCCTGGTGCTGATCGCCACCGAGGACAGCCAGTTTGCGAGCGATCTCGCCGAGCCGCTGAATGCCTGGCACGGCGACCCGCGCTGGATCGAGGGCTTTGGCGCCACGCTCGACTTTGTCGGCCAGCGCGATTCCGGTGCCTGCACGGTACTGATCGTCGACGCGCGCCGGCACGCCCTGGCCGCGCTGAGCTTCGCGCATCGCGCGATCAGCGGCCCGGTCGCGCCTTCCTTCGTGCTGATGGTGGCTGAGACGGGGCAGCTCGACGGACTCATCGAATTAGCCGATGGCGAGCTCGACGGTGTCCTCGCCGCGCCGCTCGACAACCGGCTGCTCGCCAATGCGCTGCATGCGCTGCCGCTTTGGCCCGGCGCCTCGCCGCGACCGGTGATGGTGCCGGCCGGCGCGGCTTTGCCGGCAGTCGAGGAGACGGCGCCGGCGCATGTCCTCGACCCGCCGATCCCGCACGCGGTCGAGCCGGTGCCGCAGGTCACGCCGATCTCGCTGCATCCGCGTTTCGCGGCAGATACGCCAACCGTCGATCCGCGCGCGATCGCGGCGCTGCGCGGGCTCGGCGACGGTGACGATTTTTTCGCCGAAGTGATCGAGAGCTTCCGCGGCGAGACCAAGGAAATTATGAACCGCATCGTCCGCGCCGCGGCGGCGGGCGATGCCGCCGCCTTCGCCCGCGGCCTCCACACATTGCGCAGCTGCGCCGCCAATCTCGGCGGCACGCGGCTCTGCGAGCTGCTGTTGGCGATGCGCGATGTCAGCCAGCGCGAGCTGCGCGAGCAGGGCAGCGGCGTCGTCCAGCGTCTCGGCGACGAACTGGCGCGGCTCGACGCGGCGCTGGTCGAATACCTCCCGGATCGCGGCGTTTCGCGACGGGGGGCGTAGCTGACTGATGATCCCCTCTCCCTGCGAGCGGGGGAGGAGAGAGTGGCGAGCGTAGCGAGCCGGGTGAGGGGCGGCCGCCTCTCGAAAGTTGGGGCCGGCGTCCGTCCCGACCGCTGCCCCTCACCCCGGCCCTCTCCCCGCAGGCGGGGAGAGGGAGAGCACCTCGTCCCCGATCATATCGCGCAGGGCCTGCCACAACGCCAGCTTTTCGGTGAGGCTGCGGCTGGCGTGCGCCGGGCTGGTCGACGGGAGGTGCAGGTAGGTGAGACCGGGGCGGCGCTTGAAATGGCGGTCGTAGAGCCGTCGCGCGGTGCCGCCGTTGAACGCGACCGTCGCGATGCTCTGGTTGGCGTCGAGCAGGTCGTGGATCGTGTTTGGTATTTCGCGTTTGATCTCGGTATCGAGGCTGGCGCGCCGCTCTGCCGCGGCGCAGACATCCCACAGCGCGATCCGCCGTTCCCTGACAAAAGACAGCCGTGCCTCGTAATCGTCCGGGAGGGCCGCGCCGAACAGCGCAAAGACAATCGGCCAGAACAGGTTGCGTGGATGCGCGTAATAACGCACCTGCCGCAGGGATTCCTCTCCGGGCAGCGTACCCAGCACGAGTGCGCGTGGCGCAGCGCCGATAATCGGCGCAAAACTGCGTTTCGCGGCGACTGTCGAAAGGTCGGTCAGTCGACGTAGCGGCCGAGCCGCACCGCGGTCTGGCCGCGCACCAGCCGGCGCGACGGCATGATCAGCACGCAATTGTCGTAGGGCGTACGGATTTCCTGGTCGCCGTCACGGCCGATCACGGTGTCCTTTTGCGGGATCACCTCCAGCCCGACATAGGGCTCGACAAACTCGAACCGGTTGCCGGTGATGGTGACCGCCTCGGTGACCTGGATCACGCGCTGGCGCGGCGTTGCATCGAAATCGGGGCCACCGAGCGCGGCGACGTCGTCGCGCGTCACCGTGCCGAGCGCAATCAGGAAGCGCAGCGTTACGTCGGTCGCGACCTCCGCGGCGCGCTTTTCCCAATGCTGGCCGGCCTCGGTCAGCAGTGCTGTCTTCGGCGAGGCCGGGTCGGCGAATTCGACGTAATCGCGCATGCGCGGACCGGCGGCATGGCCGGCGTCGCACATGATCAGCTCCGGGATGCCGACCTGTTTTGCCAGTGCTACCGATTTGGGCAGCAGCCCCGCCAGCATCAGCGGCGCCGTCGCGTATTGCATCGAGTGCAGGTCGAGCAGGTAATCCACCGTGGCAACGATCGGCCGCATCGTGCGGGCGCGTTGCAGCTCGGTCGAGTTTCGCGGGCCGTCCAGCGTCGCCGGCGACCACAGCCGGTTGAAGTCCTCGTCGATATAGCGCGAGGCGATCGGGTAGCGCGGGTCGAATTCCTGATAGGCCGCGACGTTGTTGAAGCCGAGCGTCAGCTTGCCGCGGCGCGGCCGGATATTGCCGCGGAACAGCTTGTCGATGGCGATCGCGCCGCAGATTTCGTTGCCGTGGGTCAGCCCGAACACCGCGACGTGCGGACCCGGCTCGGCGGCGGTGAATGTCGTGACGTACTCGACCCCGGTGTTGCCGGCGCGGTACGGCGCGATATCGGGGGCGGTGAGCTCGACGTTGTAGCGCAGATCGGACATTGCGGGCCTAGCTCAGCGAAACCCGGTCGATCAGGCGCTGCAGAAACGCCTCGCAACGGACGATCTGGTCGAGCGCGACAAATTCGTCCGGCTTGTGCGCTTGGTCGATCGAGCCGGGGCCGCAGATCACCGTGGGGATCCCGGCGGCGGCAAACAGCCCACCTTCGGTGCCGAACGCGACTTTGATCGTACCGTTGGCGCCGGTGAGCGCGGCGGCGAGTTGGGTCGCCTCGTGGTCGGTTGGCGTGTTGAGGCCGGGAGCGGCCGACAGTTCCTCGATCAGGATGCTGGTTTCCGGCCGCACCGCCCGCATTTCCGGGAGGATGCGGGTCTCGGCAAACGCGCGCAGCTCATCGACGACGGCACTGACATCGTCCCCCGGCAGCGGCCGAATCTCGAAATCGAAGGTGCATTCGCGCGGCACGATATTGAGCGCGGTCCCGCCCTGGATCAGCCCGGTATGGACCGACGAGTAGGGGGGCTGGAAATCGGGGTCGAACGGGCCGTGGTCGCGCTTGCGTCGCGCGATCTCCTTGAGTTTGGCGACCAGTTCGGCTGCGGCTTCGATCGCGTTGACGCCTTGGTGGGTCAGCGAGGAATGCGCCTCATGCCCGTGCACGTGGCAGCGCAGCGTGTGCTTTCCCTTGTGTCCGATCCCGACCTGCATGTCGGTCGGCTCGCCGACGATGCATAGCCGCGGCTTGTTCGATCGGTCCTTCAGCACATCGATCAGCGTTCGTATGCCGATGCAGCCGATCTCCTCGTCGTAGGAGAACGACAGGTGGATCGGCTCGCGCAGCTTGCGCTGCACCAGCGTCGGCACGAGCGACAGCAGCGTTGCGACAAAGCCCTTCATGTCGGCGCTGCCGCGGCCGTAGAGCCGGTCGTCCTTCTCGGTCAGGGCGAAGGGGTCGGTGTGCCAGTCCTGGTCGTCGATCGGCACCACATCGGTATGGCCCGACAGCATGATGCCGCCGCGGTCGAAATCGCCGATTGTCGCGTAGAGATTGGCCTTGGCGCCGCTCATATCGTAGACCAGCTCGCTTTTGACGCCGTAGCCGTCGAGATAGTCGCGGACGAACTCAATCAGCGCCAAATTCGAGTTGCGGCTTGTCGTGTCGAAGGCGACGAGCCGTTTTGTCATCTCGATCTTGTCTATGACCGCGTGGGCCAAGCGGCGCTCCGTTAACCTATATCCGAGCCGCCGCACGATAGGCCGTAACCACGGCGAATTGCCAGAGGCTTGCCGCGGCATGTTTCCTGCGTTGCAAGGCCGCGCTGGCATTGCCTCTTTCCTCGGCAGCCGGCTTGTGCCATGCAACGAAGCGGTCATCAGCGAGCGTGGAGGAATGAGCGAGATCGAAACCGCTACCGGGTACGAGATCCCCGGCGTTTTGTGGCGTCGCGACCCGGAGGCGGACGCGCTGCCCTTGGTGCTCGATTCGCCGCATAGCGGTTCGCTCTATCCCGAAGACTTTTTCTTTTGCTGTCCGCTGCCGGTGCTGCGGCGGGCTGAAGACGCTTTTGTTGACGAACTGTTCGGCCACGCGCCCGATCTTGGCGCGACGCTGATCGCCGCGGTGTTTCCGCGCAGCTATCTCGACGTCAACCGCGCAGCTGACGACCTCGACCCCGGTCTGCTGGCGGCCGCCTGGCCGCAGCACTTGCAGCTGCGGCCGGCGACGCGGGTCGGGCTGGTGCGGCGCTTCGCGCAGCCGGGGATTCCGATCTACGACCGCAAGCTGCACCCCAAAGACGTGCTGGCGCGGATCGAGCGCTACCACACGCCCTATCATCGCACGCTCGACGAGGCGTGCGATCGGCTGCACGCGGAGTTCGGCGCGGTGTGGCATATCAACTGCCATTCGATGCCGTCGACCGGCAATCGCCAGATGGGCCGCAAGGGCGAGCACGGCGATTTCGTGCTCGGCGACCGCGACGGTACGACCTGCGACGGCGAATTCACCGACATGGTCGCCGGCGCGTTGCGTGACATGGGCTACGAGGTGCACGTCAACGACGGCTACAAGGGCGTCGAGATCGTCCGCCGCATGGGCCGCCCCTTCGAGCGCCGCCACTCTCTGCAGATCGAGATCGATCGCGCGCTCTACATGGATCAGCGCACCCTCGAAAAGAATGCCGGATTTGATCATCTGAAGGCGGATTTGGCGAATCTGGTGGAAGAGCTGCGCGATTTTGTTGCCGCACGAATCTAAACTGCACCGCTGATCTGCGTCCTTCGAGACGCGCCGTTGGCGCTCCTCAGGCGGACGGTGGATGGCATAAAGAAAATCGTCATCCTGAGAGCCTGACTTGAAATGCGTTTGTAGCGTCGTCTGAGTGTTTTTTTCTGGTCATTCCGGGGCATCGCGCAGCGATGAACCCGGAACCTATGAACACGGCCCTCAAAAAAGCGCGTTCCGACGCCGTAACCACGTCGGAGCAGACCGTGTTCATGGGTTCCGGGTTCGGCCCTGCGGGCCGCCCCGGAATGACGAAGATAGTTTCGAGTTAGACTCTGAGGGGGCGCGGAACGCCGTCTCGAAGAACGCGACAGCACTTCGCCGAGGTACGATGATGGAACTAAGCATTTGCCAGCTTCATCCGCTCTTTGCCGCTGAAGTTTCCGGCGTCGAGGTTGGTCGGCCGATCGATGCGGCGACCGTCGCGGCACTCAACGCGGCGATCGACCGCTATGCGGTGCTGATCTTCCGCGGTCAGGATCTCGACGACGAGCGGCAGATGGCGTTCGCGCGCCATTTCGGCGAGCTCGAACTGCCGCGCAGCGGTGTTGCCGATGTCAAGCGCCGGCTGCCGCCGGCGGTCGCCGACATCTCCAATCTCGATGCCGACAGCAGCGTTCGCGGACGCGACGATCCGCGCCGCTTCGACCAACTCGGCAACCGGCTGTGGCACACCGACGGCTCGTTCCGCCGCGTGCCGGCGGCGCTGTCGATGCTCTATGCCCATCGCGTGCCGGGCCCCAGCCCCAAGGGCAATGGCGAGACCGAGTTCGCCGATATGCGCGCCGCCTATGACGCGCTGTCGGACCAGCAGAAAGAAGACATCGCCGATCTCGTCGCGCTGCACGATATTGCCTGGTCGCGCGGGCAGTTGGGGTTTGGCGACCTGCTGTTCGGCGAAAAGCAGGTGCTGCCGCCGGTGCCGCAGCGGCTGGTGCGCACCCATCCGGGGTCCGGGCGTAAGGTTCTGTATGTCGCGGCGCACGCCTCCGAGATCGTCGGCTGGCCGGTGCCGGAAGGGCGCCTGCTGTTGCGCGAACTGATCGAGCACGCGACGCAGCGCGAATTCGTCTACCGCCACGATTGGCGCGAGGGCGACCTCGTCATTTGGGATAACCGCGCGACGATGCATCGCGGCCGCCATTTCGATGAGACGAAAATCCGTGATTTGCGGCGGGTGACCACCCGCGATGTCGCCTCAACGCTCGATCAGGTAGCCTGATCGCCGCGTTTTCCGCGCCTGCATTGCGAGAAATTTAACCTCGTCGGGCGATCTTCGTCCGGTGATGTGGCGGCAGCTGATCTTCCTGCATATCCCGAAAACCGCCGGCTGGGCCTTGCACGCGGCGCTGCAGCCGATCTTCGGCGAGGCGCAATCGCTGCGGGTCAACGACGGCAACGACCTGGAGCGGCTTCGCGCGCTCTCGCCCCGCGACTTCTCGCGCTATCGCTATGTTTCCGGCCACTTCACGTATAACGACGTGAAGCCGAAATGCCGTGACGACGCGCTGTTCGTCAGCATCTTGCGTGATCCCGTCCGGCGTCTGATCTCCGAGTTCAACTATATTGCCAGCTGGGCCGACCACCCCCACCACGAGCACTTCAAGGACCTGCGGTTCAGCAACCATGTTGCCGCCAATGCCGCTTTTATCCGCGGTCTGCAATGCGATTGGCTCTCGGGGCACCGCGATGCTGAACGGGCGATGGCGGTGATCCGGCAGAACTACGCGCTGGTCGGCACGGTCGAGAAGTATTCCGCGTTTATCGCTGCGCTGGGGCAGCTTATCGGACACGATATTCCGACAGCGCGAAGCAACGTCACCCAGGGGCAAGGGTTGCTCGACATCGACAGCCGGCTCTGCGGGCTGCTGCTCGATCTTGCCGATGAGGACCGCCGGCTGATCGATCAGGTCGCAGCGTTGCCGGGTGGCGTCTTTACCGGCGGTCTCACCCAGACCATCGACCTCTAGCCGCGGTTGCGCCAGCGGCCGATTTTGCGATTATCAGCGCCACAAGAGCAGGGTGGCGAGGAGCGATCGGTCATGGCGAAAATCCCGAAGACGCTGAACGAGCATATCAACACCGCCTTTCCGGCGAATGTCTGCCTCTTGGCCTCGGTGCTGCCTGACGGCTTCGCGCAAGTGACGCCGCGCGGCGGCACGATGGTCTATGACGACGGGCATATCGGCCTGTGGGAGCGCGGCGGCGGCAGCACCGCCGAAAACATGAAGGACGGCAGCAAGCTGACGATCTATTTCCGCAAGCCGTCGCTGCGCGAGGACGGGACGTTGCCGCGTGGCGGCATCGCCCGGTTCTACGGCACCGCGAAAATCTACAGGTCAGGTCCGGTCTACGAGGAAGTCTGGCGGCGCCTTGTTCAGCCGGAAAAGGACCGCGACCCCGAAAAGAAAGGCTATGCGGTGCTGATCGCCGTCGAGCGCGCCGAGGATCTGGCGGGAGAGCCGCTCAATCTCGATTAAGACCGCCGGAGCTAGCCCGGGAAGACGCAACAAAAAGGTTGCTTGATCAAATCTCGTTTGCGACAGTATGAGCAACCTGGAGGTTGCTCATGAGCAATAGCATCGAAAAGCGTATCGAATTACGATCACCGATCTCGCGCGTGTGGCGCGCACTGACAGACCATCGCGAGTTCGGCGAATGGTTCCGCGTCACCGTCGATGGACCGTTCGCCCCGGGCCGCACGGTTCGCGGTCACATCCTCCATCCGGGGTACGAGCATCTTACCTGGGCGGCCACGGTCGAGAGCCTGGAGCCCGAACGGTTGTTTTCGTTCCGCTGGCATCCCTATGCCATTGATCCGCAGGTCGACTATTCCACCGAGCCGACAACGCTCGTCGAGTTCAGGCTGGAGCCCAAGGCCGATGGCGGCACCATTCTCCATTTGACGGAATTGGGGTTTGACGCCATTCCACAGCACCGACGGTCCGAGGCGTTCAGCATGAACGAGCGCGGCTGGACGGAGCAGATGAAGAATATCGCGCGTCATGTCGGCAGCGCCGATTGAACCATCCACCGAGCTTGAGGCCCGCGCGGCGATTTTCGCCGCGCTGGGCGACGAAACGCGGCTGGCGCTCGTGGCAAGGCTGTCCGGCGGGATACCGTTATCGATTTCCCGGCTTACCGAGGGTTCGGCGCTAACCCGCCAGGCGATCACCAAGCATCTGCGCGTGCTCGAAAGCGCCGGCGTGGTGCGCAGCGCGCGCGCCGGCCGCGAAAGCCAATTCGAATTTCGGCCCGAGGCGCTTAATGAGCTGCGGTCGTATTTGGAGCGCGTTTCGGCGCAGTGGGATGATGCGCTAGCGCGGCTCAAATCTTTCGTCGAGCGCTGACTACGTCATGAACTGTTCTTTAAACACGCGTTCCTGAAGGTTGGCATCGCGGTCGAAGAGCAGGACCATCGAGATTTCCGGGGCCTCGCGGATTTCGACGCAGGTGATATCGCGGACCTCGGTAAAATCAGCGACAGCGCTGACTGGGCGCTTTTCGGTCTCCAGTGCATCGATGCGCACCTGTGCGCCGTGGCGCAATAGCGCGCCGCGCCAGCGCCGCGGGCGGAATGCGCTGATCGGCGTCAGCGCCAGGATTTCCGAATCGAGCGGAATGATCGGCCCGTGTGCCGCGAGGTTGTAGGCGGTGCTGCCGACCGAGGTGGACAGCAGGATGCCGTCGGCCATCAGCTCCTCGAGGCGCACGACCCCGTCGACGCTGACCTTGAGCTTTGCCGCCTGGCGCGTCTCGCGGAGCAGCGACACTTCGTTGAAGGCGATAGCCCGCTGGACGACGCCGTCCTCCTGGGTCGCGGTCATCTCGAGCGGGTAAAGGGTCACCCGCTGCGCGGTTTCCAGCCGTTCTTCGAGGCCTTCGACATCGTAGGGGTTCATCAGGAAACCGACGCTGCCGCGATGCATGCCGAAGATCGGCACGCCCTTGCCGACAAAACGATGCAACGTTTCAAGCATGAAGCCGTCGCCACCGAGCGCGACGACGATCTCGGCCTCGGCGGGGTCGACTATTCCGTAGACTCGATGCAGGTCGACGAGAGCTTGCTGCGCCGCCTCCGCGTCGGAGGCGACGAAGGCGACGCGCGGCAGGCTCACCCGCCGGTCACACTCATATGGCGGGCGATGGCCGGCCGCTGGTGGCGACGGTCGATGATGAAGTCGTGGCCCTTGGGCTTGCGGCTGATCGCCTCGCGGATCGCCGCTTCGAGCGGGCCGTCGCTCTCGGACTGCCGCACCGGGGTGCGCAGATCGGCGGCGTCCTCCTGGCCGAGGCACATATACAGCGTGCCGGTGCAGGTCAGCCGCACGCGGTTGCAGCTTTCGCAGAAATTATGGGTGAGCGGGGTGATGAAGCCGAGCCGTCGGCCGGTCTCGCGCACCGTGGTGTAGCGCGCCGGGCCGCCGGTACGGTAATCGCTGTCGTCGAGCGTCCAGCGCCGCTGCAGCCGTGCGCGCACCAGGGACAGCGGCAGATACTGGTCGAGCCGCGTCTCGCCGCCGATATCGCCCATCGGCATGACCTCGATGAGCACCAGGTCAAAACCCTGTTCGCCGCACCACGCGACCAGGTCGTTGAGCTCATCCTCGTTGATGCCGCGCAGCGCTACGGTGTTGATCTTGACCTGCAAGCCGGCGCGTTTTGCGGCGTCGAGACCGGCCAGCACCTGATCGAGCCGGCCGCGCCGGGTGATCTCGGCGAATTTCGTCGGGTCGAGTGTATCGAGCGACACATTCACCCGCCGCACGCCGCACGCGCGCAGCTCCTCGGCGTGGCGGTCAAGCTGGCTGCCGTTGGTGGTGAGCGTCAGCTCGTCGAGCGCGCCGCTGTCGAGATGGCGGCCGAGTGAGCGGAACAAGGTCATGATGTCGCGCCGCACCAGCGGCTCGCCGCCGGTCAGCCGCAGCTTTTTGACGCCGAGTCGGACAAAGGCGCTGCATACCCGGTCGAGCTCTTCCAACGTCAGGAGTTCGCGCTTCGGCAGAAAACTCATCTCTTCCGCCATGCAATAGACGCAGCGGAAGTCGCAGCGGTCGGTCACCGATACGCGCAAATACGAAATATGACGGCCAAACGGATCGATCATTGCTCTTTCAGCGCCCAGTCGGAGCGGTACGTTCGGCTATATATAAGGTTGGCGCCGGCAAATGTCGCCCCCGATGCGTTCATGCGGCTTGTGCGCTAGGCGGCTGGGTCGGGCGGAAACCAGTCGCGCAGCACTTGCTCTTCGGTAAAGGTACTGGCACGGAGGCGCGTCGCCGCGGCACGGTCGATTTCTCCGTAGCTTTCTAGGTCTCGAACCACGAGCCGGATGGCTCGCTTGGTTTCGGCGCCGATCGTCGTATTCACTTCTTCTCGCAGGCTCGGACTTGTCTGAAGCAGATAGTCGATCTCGATTCTCGCGTTGTCGATCGATTCCATCCAGCCGCGCCGAGGATCTCGCGCAGGCGAATATTCGAGCTTCAACAGATGCTGAATGATCCGACGGACCTGGCTATGCAGCCCTGATTTCTGAGCGCCGCCCAAGTCTTCGATCTCCTCCGCGAGATTTTCCCAATCTAGGGCGAGGTTCGACCCAGCCGCGGCCGCCGCGCGAAGCGCTTCCGCCTGCTCTTTCGACCAAGCCAGAAAGTCCTTGTCGTGGAGGGTCTTCACATCCGACACAGTTGGCCTCAAGAACAATTTGGCTCGCAATGATAACGCGGAGCGCGGCGTAGTCGCGCGGCCTATTTATGCGTCGGCAGGTCGATCGGGGCGCAGTTGGTGCGGCCGGACATCAGGCAGTCCTGTATCTGCCCTTGGTGGCGCAGCATCGTCGTCAGGTAATAGCCAGCAATAACGAGCAATGCGGTGATCGCCAGGCCGATCAGCGCGCCGCGGCGATTGCCGCCGCCATCGTCATCGGGTTCGTTCGGGCCGTGCGTCATGGTTGCACAGTGCCGGCGCATCTCCACTTCAGCAAGCTGCTCAGCATCCCCGCATGGCACCATGGCTCTTCCCGCAAACGTCGCGGCGGGAGTAGATTTCGGCTGGTTCTATCAGCCGAGAAGCGGTCGATGCCCGATCCGATCACGGTCAATCCGCTCACCCTGAGTGTGCGCGACGCGGCACAGGCCATCGCCGCCGGGCGGCTGGGTGTGGTCGATTACGCCAACGCCTGGCTGACGCAAATCGACGCGCGGGAGGCGGAGGTCGGCGCGTTCCAGTATTTCGACCGTGACGCCGTCCTGGCGGCAGCGCGGCGATGCGACAACGAGCCGCCGCGCGGGCCGCTCCACGGCATCCCCGTCGCGGTCAAGGACGTGATCGACACCTCCGATCTGCCGACCGGCTACGGCTCGCCGATCTACCGTAACCACCGACCAGCCACCGACGCTTCGTGTGTGGCGCTGTCGCGGGCCGCCGGAGCTATCGTCCTCGGCAAGACGGTAAGCACCGAATTTGCCTATTTCACTCCCGGCAAGACGACGAATCCGCATAATTCCGCGCATACGCCGGGGGGCTCGTCGAGCGGCTCGGCGGCTGCTGTCGGCGCCGGCATGGCACCGCTCGCCTTCGGGACCCAGACCGCCGGCTCGATCCTGCGGCCGGCGTCGTATTGCGGCGTCGTCGGCTACAAGCCGAGCTTCGGACTTGTGCCGCGCTACGGCGTCAAGGCCCTGGCGGACAGCCTCGACACGGTCGGCATCATGGCGCGTCATGTCGCCGACGCGGCTTTCTTCATCGGCGTGCTGACGGACCGGCGGGCGTTGCGCGACTTGTCGGCGCCGCTACCGCCGCGCATCGGGTTTTGCCGCACGCCGATGTGGGACGAGGCGGAGCCCGAGAGCGCGGCGGCGCTCGATCGCGCCCGAGGCGCGCTACTCGCGGCGGGCGCGCGAATCGATGACGTTGCGGTGCCCGAGACGCATCGCGGCCTCGCGGCGGCGCAGAACACGATCATGAGTTACGAGATGACCCAGGCGCTTGCCGATGAGCGCCTCCGCCACGGCGCGCAGATCTCGCCGCGCCTCGGGCAGCTCTTCGACCACGGCATGACGATCGGCGCTGACAGCTACGATTCGGCCCGCGCCGAGGCGGCGGCCGCGCGGCACGGCCTCGGCGAGTTCTTTGGCGACTGTGCAGCGATTGTCGTCCCGGCGGCGCCGGGCGAGGCGCCGATCGGGCACGAATACACCGGCAACCCGGTCTTCAACCGCATGTGGACGTTGCTCGGGACCCCGGCGGTGACGATCCCGGCGGGGCAGGGACCGCGCGGCTTGCCGGTCGGCGTCCAACTCGTCGGCCGAATCGGTGAGGACGCGCGGCTGATGGCCTGTGCGCTGTTCGCGGAGAAAGCGCTGGCCGGCGCATGAGACGGCTCGCCGCATTATTGCTGGCCGCGACCCTCGCGGGATGCAGCGGCTTTACCCCGTTCGTCACCGCGTCGCCGGCACTCGCGCCGGGAGAGAGCAGCCCCGGCAAGCGTGTGTCGATATGCTACAACACCTTGAAGACCCCGCCCGAAAAGCTCCAGGAAATGGCGCAGGCGGAGTGTCTCGGCGAAGGCGTCGCCCAGCCCCTCGACAGCGATTACCGGCTGGACAACTGCCCGCTGATGACGCCCGGTCGGGCCACCTTCCTGTGCAAGCCGGCCAAATAGATTAGCGGGGACGCGACACGACGCCCGATGGCGAAACCGCGGCGCTATGCTATCCTGGCGACATTCCAGCCGATCGCGACAGCCATGAATTTTGACACGTTTTTCAAGCAACGCCTCGACGCGTTGCACAGCGAGGGCCGCTACCGGGTTTTCGCCGATCTCGAGCGGCAACGGGGGCGTTTTCCGCGTGCGTTCGACCATCGCGTCGGTGTCGAGGTGACGGTGTGGTGCTCGAACGACTATCTCGGCATGGGCCAGCATCCGAACGTTCTGGCGGCGATGGCGGCCGAGATGGAGCGCACCGGCGCCGGTGCGGGCGGCACGCGCAATATCTCCGGCACCAGCCACGCGCACGTGCTGCTGGAACGCGAACTGGCTGATCTGCATGGGCGCGAGGCGGCGCTGATCTTTACCTCGGGGTTTGTCGCCAACGAGGCCGCGTTGTCGACGCTTGCCGGCAGCATGCCGGGAATGGTCGTGCTGTCCGACGCGATGAACCATGCCTCGATGATCGCCGGCATTCGCAACAGCCGCGCCGAGCGTTTGATCTTCCGCCACAACGATGTCGGCCACCTGACGGAGCTGCTTGCCGGGCTGCCGGCCGAGCGGCCAAAGCTCATCTGCTTCGAATCGGTCTATTCGATGGATGGCGATATCGCGCCGATTGCCGCGATCTGCGATATCGCCGATCGATTTGGTGCGATGACCTATCTCGACGAGGTGCATGCGGTCGGGCTCTATGGCGCGCGCGGCGGCGGCATCGCCGAGCGCGACGGCGTGTCCGACCGCCTCACCGTGATCCAGGGCACATTGGCGAAGGCGTTCGGCACGATGGGCGGCTATGTCGCGGGCTCGGCCTTGATGGTCGACTTCCTGCGCGGCCATGCGCCGGGTTTCATCTTCACTTCGTCGTTACCGCCACTGGTCGCGGCGGGGGCGCTCGCAGCGGTGCGACATCTGAAGGAGAGTCAAGCCGAGCGGACGCGTCACCAGGAGCGGGTGGCCGTTGTGAAGCGACGGCTGGCCGAGGCGGGATTGCCGCTGCTGCCCTCGACCAGCCATATCGTGCCTGTTTTGGTCGGCGATGCCGCGCTGTGCCGCACCGCCTCGGACCTCTTGCTGCAGCACCACCAGATCTATGTGCAGCCGATCAACTATCCGACCGTGCCGCGCGGCACGGAGCGGCTGCGGCTGACGCCGACCCCGCTGCACAGCGACGAGGACATCGACGCCCTCGTCGCCGCGCTTGAGGATGTCTGGCAGCTCCTGCAACTCCGCAAGGCCGGCTGAAGCGCAACCCTATCGTAAGGGCGGCTTCGCCCTTTGGTCGGTTACTGCTGCGGCGCCTGCGGCGAGCGCGGTGCCAGAACGTTGTCCGCCAGGCATTGCTGCAACGCCTGATCGCGCTTCGCCAGCGATTGCGGGTTGTTGTCGGGAAATTGCTTCTGCGCCTTGGCGGCGCAACGATCCGCCTGCCCCCAGTTGCGCATCATCTGCTGGCCTTGTTGGGTGAACGCGAAGGTCAGACTTGGCAACGCCACCACCGCAAAGCTCGCGAGGGCGGCGAGGCGGTAGAACTCGCGCAAGAACATCCGCGCACCCTTAAGAGAACGACCCGCTGGGGCAGGATAATACATCTTGACGGCGGCTGCCGACAGTTGCGCTTGCCGGTAATCTAAGGCTCCATGCGCGCGGCAAGTGGAGGTGGGCATGCTCAAGGTCTGGGGCCGGACGACGTCGTCGAATGTGCAGAAGGTGCTGTGGACCTGCGCCGAACTCGGCATCGCCTACGACCGGGTCGATCACGGCGGCCCGTTCGGCGGCAATCGCGACCCGGAATACCTCAAGCTCAACCCCAACGGGCTGGTACCCACCGTTATCGACGGCGATCTGGTGATGTGGGAGTCGAACACGATCTGCCGCTATCTGTGCAACACGCATCCCAACGGCAACAGCCTCTACCCCAGCGATTTCGCCGAACGCACCCTTGTGGAGCGCTGGATGGACTGGCAGCTTTCGGTGATCGGCGCGCCGATGGGCGCGCTGTTGCAGGGGCTCATCCGCTCGACGCCGGAAACCCGCGACCCGACGGCGATCGAGGCGGCGCGCCGGCGCGCCATCGCCGCGTGGGAGATCGTCGACGACGGGCTCGCCGACCAACCCTATCTCGGCGGCCAGTCGCTCTCGCTGGCAGAGATCGTCATGGGCACGCACATCTATCGCTGGTTCAACTATCCGATCGAGCGGCCGCAGATGTCGCGCCTTCACGCCTGGTACGAGCGCTGCCTGGCACGGCCTGGGTTCAAGAACCACATCGTCATGCCCATCACGTGATAGTGAGCGCCGCGTGGGGCAATTGCTTTTGCCTGACGGGCCTTTAGTCTCAGCCGCGAAGAGCAGGGAGAACAGGGGTATGAGCGTACCGACCAGATGGGTAGCACTTTCCGCACTCGCCTTGAGCGTCGGCCTTTTCGCTGGGGCCGTCCGCGCCGACGACGCCGCGGTGATCGACAACCGACAGGCGGTCATGAAGTCGCAAGGCAAGGACATGACAGCGATCAAGGCCTATGTCGACGACAAGGCCGATCTTGCCTCCGCGCAGGCCGCCGGCGCCGATCTTGTGACGCAGGTCGCCAAGATCCCGACGCTTTTCCCCAAAGGTACGGGCATGGCCGAATACGCCGGCAAGTCCTGGGCAAAGCCCGTGGTCTGGACCGACGCTGACAAATTCTCCGCCCAGGCGAAGACGGCGTCCGAGAAGGCGGAGGCGCTGGACAAGGCATTGAAGGGCGGCGACAAGGAGGCGATTACCGCGGCCTTTGGCGACATGGGCAAGAATGGTTGCGGCGGTTGCCACGAGCCTTTCCGCGAAAAGAAACCGACGTAACGCGTCCACCCGACTGATCGCGGCCGCGCTCGGCTTGGCGCTGGCCGCGGCGCCGGCGTTTGCCGACGACGCGGCAGTGGCGCGCGGCGCCTACCTCGCCGCGGCAGCGGGGTGTGACGGCTGCCATACCGACAGCAAGAACGGTGGTGAGGCGTATGCCGGAGGGCGGTTGCTGCCGACCACGTTCGGCCCGATTGCCACGCCCAATCTCACGCCCGACCGGACGACGGGCATCGGCGGCTGGAGCAGTAAGGACTTTGTCCGCGCGATGCGTTTCGGCATTGCGCCGGACGGCTCGCATTATGTGACGGCCTTTCCGTTCCCGTCTTTTGCCGGGTTGAGCGACGGCGATCTCACCGATCTGAAGGCGTTTCTCGACAGCCTGAAGCCGGTGGAACAGCCGATCACGGGGGCGCAGGACGTGGCGTTGGCCGCGCGGGCGCGCGCCGCGATCGGCGTTGCGGCCGCTCATTCCGCCGCGCCGGCGGCGAATGACGGTCCGGCCGTTGCGCGTGGACGGTATCTCGTCGAAACCGTCGGGCATTGCGGCGATTGCCACACTCCATTGACCTGGCTCGGGACTCCTGACAGCGACCGCTATCTCGCCGGTGCGCGCGGCGGGTTGTGGGGCGGCGGGCCTAACCTCACCCCGGACGCCAAGACCGGTCTCGGCAATTGGAGTTCGGACGACATCGCCTCGCTGCTGAAGGATGGCGGGACGCCGGACGGCGACTTTGTCGGCGGCGCGATGGCCGAAATCGTCCGCAATACGACGCGGCTCACCGATGAGGACCGCCGGGCGATCGCCGCCTATCTCAAAACCCTGTCGCCTAAGGCCTTTGCCAAAAACAACTAATCGGATCGCTGTTTCGGCACTGGACGCTCGGTTTGCGGTTTCGCATGATGGCGGCTCGTCCCGCTGGCGCGGGATCGGCAGCCGCCGTGAACCCGCAGGAGCACCGCTTGGCGCGCGCGCGATCGGAGAAAAGCCTGGCCCGGTTCGACCGGATCGCGCTCGTTCTGTCGGGCGGCGGCGCGCTCGGCGCGTATCAGGCGGGAGCGTACGCGGCGCTCGAAAATGCCGGCATTCGCCCGAACTGGATCGCCGGCAGCGCGATCGGCGCGATCAACGCTGCGATCATCGCCGGCAATCTGCCGCACGAGCGCTCGTTCCGTCTGCGGCAGTTCTGGCGCGAGTTGAGCCGGCGCGTCGCGATCCGCGCCGATGCCGGGTTGCAGCAGAATGCGCGCGCGGCGATCGAGCGGCTGATGTTTCGCTGGCGGCATGGCGGGGCGAAGCCGCCGCGAGAGAGCTCCGTGATCCCGACGAGCGAACTGCGCGAGCTGGTCGCCGAAGTCGTCGATTTCAGCCGGGTCAATTCCGGCGCCGTGCGCGTCGTGCTGGGGGCCACCAATCTCGACACCGGCGCCGAGACATTTTTCGACAACGACCGGCATGTGCTGACGATCGACCATGTGCTGGCGAGCACCGCGCTGCCGGGCATGGCGCCGGGTGTTGTCGATGGCCAGCGCTACGGCGGCGGTTCCGTTTCGGTCGCCCCGCTCGACGATGCGCGGCCCGCTGATACGCTGTGTTTCGTGATCGACGGCTACGACCCGGTGCCCGGCGTCGGCGGCGGGATGAGCCGGTCGGCGCGGGAAATCGCCGCGTTGCGGCGCTACCACGATTTGCGCCGGGTCATCGCCTTGCTGGGCGAACGGTTGCCGGCCGGGCTGCGCCGCGACGCCGAGGTCAGGAAATGCCTCGCCGAGGGCAGCGAGGCGACGATGACGATCCTGCGCCTCGTGCATGAGGGCGCCGACGCCGAGCTGCCGACGAAGATGGCGGATTTCTCGTCGGCCGCGTTGATGCGCCGTTGGCAGGCCGGCGAAAGCGACGTCGGCACCAGCCTGACGCACCCGCTATGGCTAGCGCCGCCGCCGCGCCGCCTCGGCGTCATCGTCCATGAATTGCGCGGGGGCGTCGCCGCACGGCCGCGCTGAGCCGCCACAGCGATTGACGGGAGGACGCCCATGCCGTTGAAAAGCAAGGTCATCATCACCTGTGCGGTGACCGGCTCGATCCACACCCCGACGATGAGCCCGTATCTGCCGCTGACCCCGGACGAGGTGGCGCGCGACGCCATCGCCGCGGCGGAGGCGGGCGCCTCGATCCTGCACCTGCATGCGCGCGACCCGAAAGACGGCCGCCCGACGCCCGACCCGGACGTCTTCATGCAGTTCCTGCCGCGGATCAAGCAGGCGACCAACGCCGTCGTCAACATCACCACCGGCGGCGGGCACGGCATGACCTTGGAGGAGCGGCTCGCCGCACCGCTGCGGGCCAAGCCCGAAATGTGCTCGATGAACATGGGGTCGATGAATTTCGGGCTTTATCCGATGCTCGACCGCTACAAGGAATGGAAATACGAGTGGGAGCCGCAGGCACTGGAGATGACCCGCGACTTCATCTTCCGCAACACCTTTGCCGACATCGAAAAGGTCATCAAACGGCTGGGCGAGGAGTGCGGCACGCGGTTCGAGCACGAATGCTACGATGTCGGGCACCTCTACAACCTCGCGCATTTTGTCGATCGCGGGCTGATCAAGCCGCCGTTCTTCATCCAGACGATCTTCGGCATCTTGGGCGGGATCGGCGCCGACCCCGAAAACCTGATGCATATGAAACGGATCGCCGACAAATTGTTCGGCGACGATTACGCCTGGTCGATCCTCGCCGCAGGGCGCCATCAGATGCCGTTTGTGACGATGGGTGCGATTATGGGCGGCAATGTCCGCGTCGGGCTCGAGGATTCGCTGTGGCTCGGCCGTGGCCAGCTCGCCCAGGGCAACGCCGACCAGGTGAGCCGCATCCGCACGATCCTCGAAAACCTCTCGCTCGAGATCGCCACGCCCGACGAGGCTCGCAAATTGCTCGCCCTCAAGGGCGGCGACGACGTGGCGTTTTGATTTTTTCTTCATCGTCATGGCCGGGCTTGTCCCGGCCATCCACGTGGATCCCCGGGACAAGCCCGGGGATAACGAACGAGTAGGAGGCGAAAGCCTAGATTATGATCGACAAACGCGTGCGCAGCCTGGCCGAGGCGGTTGACGGCATCAAGGACGGGTCGGTGGTGCTGACCGGCGGGTTTGGCGGCGCCGGTTCGCCCGAAGCGCTTTATGGCGCACTGCTCGAACAGGGTGCGAAGGATCTCGTCATCGTCAACAACAATGCCGGCACCGGACGCATCGGTCTGGCCGGGCTGATGGACGCCGGGCGGGTGCGCAAGATCATCTGTTCATACCCGCGCAGCTCGGGTTCGGTGGTGTTCGAGGAACTGTACCGCGCGAACAAGATCGAGCTGGAGTTGGTGCCGCAGGGCATCCTCTCCGAGCGCATGCGCTGCGCCGCGGCGGGGCTGGGCGGGTTCTGGTCGCCGACCGGGGTGGGCACCCGGCTTGCCGACGGCAAGGAAGAGCGCGAGATCGACGGTCGCCGTTATGTGCTCGAAAAACCGCTCAAGGGCGATGTGGCGCTGCTGAAGGCGGATCGCGGCGACCGCTGGGGCAACCTGACCTACAACAAATCGGCACGGAATTTTAACCCGACCATGGCGCAGGCCGCCGCCCTATCGATCGTCCAGGTCCGCCAGTGTGTCGAGCTTGGCGAGATCGACCCCGAGCACATCGTCACACCGGGCATCTTTATCGATCGCATGGTCGAGGTGCCGGTGTAGTAGGGGGTTTCGTCATGGCCGGGCTTGACCCGGCCATCTAGATCCGCGGGCCAGACCTGGGGATGACGGGAAAGGAGGAGTGAAGCAATGCCGCTCAATCGCAAGCAGATCGCCTGGCGCGCCGCGCAGGACCTCGCCGACGGGGTTTATGTCAATCTCGGCATCGGCTTGCCGACACTGGTCGCCGATGTTCTGCCCGAGGGGCGCGAGATCGTGCTGCAGAGCGAGAACGGCGTGCTCGGCGTCGGCCCGGCCCCAGGGGACAACGAGATCGACCTGGACCTCGTCAATGCCGGCAAGCAGCCGGTGACGCTGCTCAAGGGCGGCAGTTATATGCACCATACCGACTCGTTTCTGATGATCCGCGGCGGTCATCTCGACTATGCGCTGCTCGGTGCGTTCGAGGTCGCCGAGAACGGCGACATCGCCAACTGGACAACCGACGACCCGAAATTTCCGCCCGGCGTCGGCGGTGCGATGGACCTCGCGGCCGGCGCGAAAGAAGTGCGGGTGCTTGTCGAGCACACGACACGGGACGGCTCGCCGCGGCTGCGCAAGAGGTGCGAATACCCGCTGACCGCGGCGCAGGTCGTGCGGCGCGTCTACACCGACCTCGCGGTCATCGACGTCACCGATGACGGGTTTGTCGTGCGCGAGATGGTCGAGGACATCGATTTCGACACGCTGCAGGCCAAGACCGAAGCCAAATTGCACAAGGCGCCGGATTTGAAGGTGCTCAAAGCGCCGGCGGTCTGAGGGCGCTTCCATGGGGCCGGCGGCAGTTGTCACGGGTTCGATGCCGGCGATCGATGCGGTCGTTCACATCATCCAGGTGTCGCTGACCCCGGTCTTCCTGCTGACCGGCATCGCGACATTGTTGAATGTCTTCACCACCCGGCTGGCGCGGGTTGCCGACCAGGTCGATGCCCTGACCAAGGTGCTCGAAGCCGACCCGTCGCGCCAGAGTGCGCTGACGAATCTGCGGCTGACGCATCTGCACCGGCGGTCATTGTTCCTCGACGCGGCAGTCTTGCTGGCCGCGACCGCCGGGGCATCCACCTGCGTCTCGGTGTTTGGCTTGTTCGCCGGCGAGGCCGGCGGTTTCGCGGTGGCTGCCGTGCTCTATGTGACCTTCGGGCTGGCGATCGTCTGCATCCTGGTGGCGATCGTCACTTACACGATCGAGATGATGCTCGCCAGCCAAAGGGTCCGCGAGGAGGTCATCGCCGGTCAGCAGATCGCCGAGGAGCCGGAATAGGGCTACTCCGCCGCCTTCATCTTCTCATAGCGGCCCATCGGCACGACCTCGGCGATAACGCCGTCGGGCGAGCGGTATTTGATCGGCACCTCGCCGGGTCTCGAGAGGATCTTGCCGCCATTCGCCGTGACCTTGGTGGCGAAGGCCTCGTGGTCGTCGACCTCGATGCCGAAATGGTGGATCGCCGGGCCGGGACCGACCAGTTTCGCCTCCTCGTCATCCTCGCTGTCATAGATCATCAGCGCGAGATCGATCGTGCCGTCGGTCATGTGCCGCGAGATATGCCCGCGCGACCGCCCGGTGCGCACCTGTTTGAAGCCGTACACATTCTCATAGAACTTCGTCGCCGTTTCGAGGTCGGTGACCTTCAAGGCGATATGGTTGATGCGAGCCATGTCTTCCTCTTCAGCGCGAAGGATTTCGGTGCGCTTCCATATACGCCCGCAAGACCGCGTTCATCCTCGTGTGAAAACCCTTGCCGGTGCCGCGGAACCAGGCAAGGACGTCGCGGTCGACGCGGAGGGTGACGTTGTCCTTGCCGGGTGGGAACACGACGCGCGCTTTTGACCAGTCGATGTCGAGAGGGCCCGCGTCCGGGTCTTCCGCGACGGCACGCGCGATGTCCTCGTCGGTCATTGCATCGAGGCGCGCATCGTCCGTGCGGTCAGGCAGTCGGCGTGCCTCTTCCGCGGTGATGCGCGTGATACGCTCTTTGCTCCCGAGCATTAGCCTTCCTCGCGCTGATCAGTCTGCGGCTTTCGCCGCGCCACGTATAAGCGACGAAGTAGATGCGCCCGTTGAGTCCACCAAGGCAGCGGACGCGTGCTTCGCCATAGTCGCGCCGATTATCGACCGTTTCAATCACGGGCCCATCGAATATGGCCGTGATACGGAGGAAATCCACTCCGTGCTTTGCGAGATTGCTCTCGTACTTTTCGTCGTCCCACTCGAAAGCTCCGGTCATTTATGCCGGCGCTGATCTCCAACCTTTCCCATTTTGCCCCCGCCGCTGACTTACTAACGAAGCGCAAATACGGTACGCCCCTACAAATGTCAAGGCATCAGACGATGTGAAACCGGTTCACGCTGTCGCCATCCCTCTCACGGCTAACGGCATGTCGGCCCTCGAGGTAGTGCAGGTGCGCCAGCGCCTCGCCGAGCGCAAAACCCATCTGGTGGCGGTCGAGCTGGCGGCGGAACAACACCGGCAACAGGTCGGCGGCGCTAGTCGGGCGGTCGCAGGCGGCGATGACTTCGTCGCAGCGTGCGGCGTGATGCGCGGCCAGTTCGTCGATCCGTTCGTGCACGCCGTAGAACGGCAGATTGTGCGACGGCAGGACCAGAATGTTCGGCGGCAAGGCCGCGCGCAGCTTTTTGAGCGAAGCGAGATAGCGGGCGAGGGGGTCGCCCTCCGGCTCGTAGGTCTGCACACTGATATTCGGCGAAATGCGCGGCAGGATCTGGTCGCCGGCGATCAGGACGCCGGTCTCGGCGCAGAACAGGCAGGCGTGTTCCGGCGCGTGGCCTTCGCCGATGATGACCCGCCACTCGCGCCCGCCGATCTCGATGACGCTGCCGTCGCCGATGCGCTGATAGACCGGCGGCACCGCCGGGCAGCCGCGGCGGTAATTGCCCTGGCGCTCGGCAAAGATCGTGCTCAACTCCTCGTCGAGCCCGGCGCGGCAACGCGAAGTCGCGCCGCGAGTTGGCGGAGGCTCGTCGTCGTCGCGAATCATCGCGCGCGTGCAGCCATTCCTTCTCGGTCATCCACAGCGGCGCGTTCCAGCGCTCGGTGAGCCAGTCGGCGAGACCCATGTGGTCGGGGTGGAAATGGGTGACGATGACCCGCCGCACCGGCCTGCCGCCAAGCCGCTCGGCGAAAATGCGCTCCCAGCGCCTCGCGCGTCTCGGGCGAGCGAAAAGCCGCTATCGACGATGGTCCAGCCGGGCCCGTCTTCGATCAGCCATAGATTGATGTGGTTCAGCGCGAACGGCAGCCGCATGCGCAGCCAGTGGACGCCCGGCGCGATCGCGATGGTCTCGCCCGGCGCTGGCGGCGTCGCGACCGGAAACTGCTAGGATGCCATCCATTAGTGGCCCTTGGCCATCGAATTGACCGGCACCGTAGGTCCGTGCAGGACAAGGCGCGCAAGCGATAAGCCTGCCGGTCAGCCTTGCGCCGCAGGCCACAAGCAGGACACCAGGAGCATCGATGCGCGATTTCAATGTACCGGGCCGCTCGGCGGCGATCGCGGCGAACGGCATGGTGGCGACCTCGGAGCCGCTGGCGACCCTGACCGGGCTCGATGTGCTGCGCGCCGGCGGCAATGCGATGGATGCGGCGATCGCCGCGGTGGCGATGCAATGCGTCGTCGAGCCGCAAAGCACCGGGATCGGCGGCGATTGCTTTTGCCTTTATTCGAAGGGCGGTGCGGCGTCCCGGTGGCGCTCAACGGCTCAGGCCGGGCGCCGGCCAAGGCGGCACTGTCGAATGGTACGCCGAGCGGCAAATCCGCGAGATCGTCGACGCAAACCCCGCATGCGGCGACCTTGCCCGGCGCGATCGACGCCTGGTGCCCGCTCAACCGAGAGTACGGCACGAAGCCGCTGGCGGAGCTGCTGGAGCCGGCCGCTCAGGCGGCGGAGGAGGGATATCTGGTCACCCCGCGCGTCGCCTGGGACTGGGAGCGCAACGCCTGGAAGTTGCGCGACCCGCATACCGCCAAGGTCATGCTGCGCAACGGCAAGCCGCCCAAGGTCGGCGACCGGATGCGCAACCCCGCGCTCGCCGCGACCTTGCGCCGGATCGGCCGGGAAGGGCGTGCGAGGCGTTTTACGAGGGGGCGGTGATGCGCCGACATTCTCGCCCGCCTCAAGGAATTGGGCGGCCTGCACGAGGAAGAGGATTTCGACGCCCAGCGCTGCGAATGGGTCGAGCCGATCCACGCTCCTTATCGCGGCTACGATGTCTATGAATGTCCACCGAACGGGCAGGGGCTGGCGGCGTTGATGATCCTTGGCCAGCTCGAAGGCTACGCGATCGGCGGCGATGCGCTAAGCGAGGCCGACCGCATCCACCTGTTCGCCGAGGCCACCAAATCCGCCTACCATGTCCGCGACGAGCACATCGCCGACCCGGCGCAAACCGATGTCGATGTTGCCCGCTTCCTATCGGACGAGTGGGCAAACGAGGCGCGGGCGAAAATCCGCATGGACCAGGCGATGGCGGGTCCGGAGTGGAACGGCGGCACCGAGCATACCGATACGGTCTATCTCTGCGCGGTCGACCGCGACGGCAATGCGGTGTCGTTCATCAACTCGCTGTTCTCGTCGTTTGGTACCGGGATCATGGCGCCGGAAACCGGGGTGCTGCTGCAGAACCGTGGCACCAGTTTCCGGACGATCCCGGGCCATGCCAACGCCATCGCGCCGCACAAGCGGCCGTTTCACACGATCATCCCGGCAATGCTGGTCAAGGACGGGAAAGCCGTGATGCCGTACGGCGTAATGGGCGGCCAGTACCAGGCGGTCGGCCACGCGCATATCGCGCATCAGATGCTCGACCGTGGGCTCGACCCGCAGCAGGCGGCCGAGGCGCCGCGCAGCTTCGCATTCCGCAACAAGCTGCGCGTCGAGTCGACGATCAGCCAACCCGTCGTCGCCGATCTCGCGCGCCGCGGCCATGATATCGAGGTGATGCGGGTTCCCACCGGCGGTTGCCAGGCGATCTGGATCGACCGCGAGCGCGGCGCGCTGATCGGCGGCTCCGAACCGCGCAAGGACGGGCTGGCGCTCGGGTATTGAGTCCTGAGTTGTCATTCCGGGACGGCCCGCTAGGGCCGAACCCGGAACCCATGAACACAGACGGCTCGGAGATTCTCGCGAACGCCGGAACAAAGCTTGATAGGTCCGTGGTCATGGGTTCCGGGTTCGCGGCTTTGCCGCGCCCCGGAATGACGCCCAAAACTCCGCCAGTTCACGGCATCGCCGAGATTGGCTTCGCGGTCCGGGGCGGACAGACCCGTCTGAGCCATCTTTACGAGCGGCATCCCCTGCGCGTGCTGTTCCCGGCCGGAGATGTGCCGACCGCGGTATTGGTCACGACCTCCGGCGGTCTTGTCGCCGGTGACCGGATCGAGATCGCCGTCAAGGCGGCGGAACAGGCGGTCGCGCACGTTACGGCTTCGGCGGCCGAAAAAATCTACCGTTCCACGGGCGCGACGACGCGGGTCGAGCAGCATGTCGAGGTGGAAGCTGGCAGCTGGCTCGAATATCTACCGCCCGAGACGATCCTCTACGACCATGCCCGTCTACGGCGGACGACGCGCGTCGACTTGGCCCCCGGCGCCGGCTTTCTCGGCGGCGGCATCATCGTTTTCGGCCGGATCGCGATGGGCGAGCGGTTTAGCGAAGGCCTGTTGCATGAACAATGGGAGGTTCATCGCGGCGGGCGCCTCATTTGGGGCGATGCACTCCATGTGGCGGAAGACATCGCCGCGATCATGGCGCACCCGGCGTGCTTTGCGGGCGCTGATGCGTGCGCGACATTGGTCCTGGCGCCGGCCGATGCTGATCCCCGCGGTTTTGTCGAGTTGGCCCGCGCGGTGCAGCAGCGCGGTGCGGCCGAGGGGCTGCGCGCCGGCATCACGGCGGTGAATGGCTTGCTGGTGGCGCGCTGGCTGGGCGAACCCGTGGCGTTGCGCCGCGCCTATGGCGAACTGGCTTGCCATTTGCGGCACGCCGCGATGGGATTGCCGCCGCGTCTGCCACGACTTTGGCATGTTTAATGCCTGCGAAATAGGCGAACTTCGGGTCCTTGGGGAGGGCCGATGAACCTCACACCTCGCGAGAAGGACAAGCTGATCGTCGCGGTCGCGGCGATGGTCGCCGAGCGTCGCCTGAAGCGCGGGGTCAAGCTTAACTACCCTGAGGCCGTCGCGCTGATCACCGATTACGTGCTCGAAGGAGCGCGTGACGGCAAGACCGTGGCCGAACTGATGCGCGACGGCGCCACGGTACTGTCGCGCACCCAGGTCATGGACGGTGTGCCCGAGATGGTCCATGAGATCCAGGTCGAGGCGACCTTCCCCGACGGCACCAAACTCGTCACCGTGCACGAGCCGATACGATGATGAGGGCGACCGTGCCGAATAGCCCCTCTCCCGCAATGCGAGGGGCTTTCTGGAGCCGTACAATGATCCCCGGCGAAATCCTCGTCACCGAGGGCGACATCGAGCTGAACGCCGGGCGCCCGACCGTGACCCTGATGGTCGCCAACACCGGCGACCGACCGATCCAGGTCGGCTCGCATTATCATTTCTTCGAGACCAACGCGGCGCTGCAATTCGACCGCGACAAGGCGCGCGGATTCCGCCTCGACATCCCCGCGGGCACCGCGACCCGGTTCGAGCCGGGGCAGAGCCGCGAGGTGCGGCTGGTCGCCTATGCCGGTGCGCGCCGCGTCGTCGGCTTTAACGGTCGGGTCAACGGGAGCCTCTGATGGCGAACACGATCGGCCGCGGCGCCTATGCCGCGATGTTCGGGCCGACAACCGGCGACCGTATCCGCCTCGCCGACACCGAGCTCGTCATTGAGGTCGAGAGCGACCGCACAATCTATGGTGAGGAGGTCAAATTCGGCGGCGGCAAGGTGATCCGCGACGGCATGGGGCAGAGCCAGGTCACCCGCGCCGCCGGCGCCGTCGATACGGTCATCACCAATGCCGTGGTCCTCGACCATTGGGGCATCGTCAAAGCCGATATCGGCATCCGCGATGGCCGCATCGCCGGGATCGGCAAGGCCGGCAACCCCGATGTCCAGCCCGGCGTCGACATCGTGATCGGACCCGGCACCGAGATCATCGCCGGCGAAGGCAAGATCGTCACCGCCGGCGGGATCGACTCGCATATCCACATGATCTGCCCGCAACAGGCCGAGGACGCGCTCTACAGCGGCATCACGACGATGCTCGGCGGCGGCACCGGCCCGGCGGCGGGCACCGCGGCGACCACCTGCACGCCGGGGCCGTGGCATCTCGCGCGGGCGATCCAGGCGGCGGAGGCGATCCCGGTCAACCTCGGCTTTTTCGGCAAGGGCAACGCCTCAGACCCGGCGGCGCTGGTCGAGATGGTCGAGGCCGGCGCCTGCGGCCTCAAGCTCCACGAGGATTGGGGCACGACGCCGGCGGCGATCGATTGCTGTCTGTCGGTCGCCGAGCAGCTCGATATCGCGGTGGCGATCCACACCGACACGCTCAACGAAAGCGGTTTTGTCGAGGACACCATCGCCGCATTCAAGGGCCGCAACATCCATGCCTTCCACACCGAGGGCGCCGGCGGCGGCCATGCGCCCGACATCATCAAGGTGTGCGGGCTGCCCAACGTGCTGCCGTCATCGACCAACCCGACGCGGCCCTACACGATCAACACCATCGACGAGCATCTCGACATGCTGATGGTGTGCCACCACCTCGACCCGCGCATCCCCGAGGATGTCGCCTTCGCCGAGAGCCGCATCCGCCGCGAGACCATCGCCGCCGAGGACATCCTGCACGACCTCGGCGCGTTCAGCATGATGTCGTCGGACAGCCAGGCGATGGGGCGCTGCGGCGAGGTGCTGATCCGCACTTGGCAGACCGCCGACAAGATGAAGCGTCAACGCGGCAAGCTCCCCGAGGACGGCAACCGAAACGACAATTTCCGGGTCAAGCGCTATGTCGCCAAATACACCATCAATCCGGCGTTGACCCACGGGCTGGCCGAACATATCGGCTCGGTCGAGGTCGGCAAGCTGGCCGATCTGGTGATCTGGTCGCCAGCGTTTTTTGGGGTGAAGCCGGATGTCGTGCTGCGCGGTGGGATGATCGCCGCCGCGCTGATGGGAGATCCCAATGCCTCGATCCCGACGCCACAGCCGGTGCATTACCGGCCGATGTATGGTGCCTTCGGCCGCGCGCTGACCGCGACGGCGGTGACGTTTCTGCCGTCCGTCGCGATCGACAAGAGGCTGCCCGAGGCGCTGGGTGTTCAGCGCCAGGTGTTGCCTGCCCATGGCATCCGCAAGATCGGCAAAGCGCAGATGGTGCACAACAACGCGACCCCAAAGGTCACGGTCGACCCCGAGACCTACGAGGTGCGCGCCGACGGCGTCCACCTGACCTGCGAGCCGGCCAGCGTGCTGCCGATGGCGCAGCGCTATTTTCTGTACTGAGCATGAACGCGACGAACCGAATGCGGCGAGCGATTGCCGTTCATAAAGGCGGGCATTGGCCGGAAGAGGCGGCGATTGACCGCGTCACGCTGGTCTTTGTCGACCGGCATCGCCGGCGGCTGCGGCTGGTCGCCGACAGCGGCAACCCGTTCCTGCTCGACCTGCCGCGGGTCCAGCATATGGCCGATGGCGACGGGCTCGAGCTCGACAATGGCGAATACGTGCGGGTTTGTGCCGCGCCCGAGCCGGTGCTGGAAATTGCCGCCGAGACGCCGACTGATCTGTTGCGGCTGGCCTGGCATCTCGGCAACCGGCATCTCCCGGTGCAGGCGCTGGAGGGCGTGCTGCGCATCCGCGACGATCATGTGATCGCCGACATGGTCGCCGGGTTGGGCGGGAGGGTGATGCGCCTGCGCGCGCCGTTCGATCCCGAAACCGGCGCCTATGCAGGCACCGATCAGACCCAGGGGCACGGACACGGCCATGACCACTGAGGGCCTCTACCGGCTGCTGGCATGGTCGTCGCCGGCCTTTCCAACCGGGGCCTTCAGCTATTCGCACGGGCTTGAGGCGGCCGCTGCCGATGGTGCCGCGCATGACCGCGCCACGCTTGAAGCCTGGATCCGGGCGACCATGGTCCACGGCAGCGGCCGGGTCGACGCCGACGTCGTGCGTGACGCCTGGCGTGCCGCTGCGGCGGGCGATGACGTGGCGCTTACGGAGGCAAACCGGCGCGGCTGTGCCTATCGCGCGACGGCGGAGTTGGCGCTGGAGTCGGGGCAGCAGGGGGCCGCGTTTCTCGCGGCTTACAAGGCAGCATGGTCGGATGACCCCCACCCTAACCCTCCCCCGCCAGCGGGGGAGGGGATTGGCAACGGCACCAGCGCGCCCCCTCCTCCGCTAGCGGGGGAGGGTCGGGGTGGGGGTAGCCGCGCAGCTGACGTCTGCCACGCCATGATCTTCGGAGTGGCCGCGGCCAGCGCGAGCATTGGTCTCGACGATGCATTGACCGCGTATCTCCATGCCTTTGCCGCCAATCTGATGTCGGCGGGGCTTCGCCTTGGCATTGTCGGCCAGAGCGACGGACAGCGCATCCTGACGGCGCTGGAACCGGACGTGACCGCGGCGGTCGACGCCTGCCTCGGCCGTGAGCCAGAAGATTTTGGCGCTGCCACCTTCGCGCTCGACCTCGCCTCGATGGCGCACGAAACCCAATATTCGAGGCTATTCCGCTCATGATGTCGGGGGATCGCGGGCCGCTGCGCATCGGCATTGGCGGACCGGTCGGCTCGGGCAAGACCGCGCTGATGGACCATCTGTGCAAGCGCATGCGCGAGCGGTTCGAGATCGTCGCGATCACCAACGATATTTATACCCGCGAGGACGCCGAGTTTCTGACCCGCAGCGGCGCATTGCCGCCCGAGCGCATCCGCGGCGTCGAGACCGGCGGCTGCCCGCATACCGCAATCCGCGAGGATGCGTCGATCAACCTCGCGGCGGTCGATGAGCTCAACCGGCTGTTCCCGCGGCTCGATGTGATCTTGATCGAGTTGGGCGGTGACAATCTCGCAGCGACATTTTCGCCCGAGCTCGCGGATTTGACGATTTATGTCATCGACGTCGCCGCCGGCGATAAAATCCCGCGCAAAGGGGGGCCGGGGATCACGCGGTCGGATTTGCTGGTGATCAACAAGATCGACTTGGCGCCGCTGGTCGGCGCGAGCCTCGAGGTGATGGACCGCGACGCGAAGCGGATGCGCGGCGAACGTCCCTTCGTCTTCTCCAATTTGAAGAGCGGAAAAGGGGTCGATGAGATCGTCGATTTCGTTGTCGGGGAAGGGGGCTTGTAAGTGCGTCGAGCTTGGGGGTGGGGAATCGTTGGAGGGCTGGCACTAGCGGTCCTTGCCCTTGGCGCCGGCGCGACCCGCGCGTCGCTGGCACCGGAGCAGCCGCAGCACCCGCCCGCCGCCGCTGCTTTCCACCGCGGCGACTTGGCCTATCGGCGGCACGACTTCCGCACTGCGCTGCAATGGTTTCGCGCCGCCGGCGAGCAAGGCGATGCGGAGGCGCAGAACTATGTCGGGTGGATTTATGCCAACGGTCTCGGCACGGCGCGCAATCTGACCGAGGGCGCGCGCTGGTATCACCGCTCGGCCGAGAAGGGCAACCCGATCGGCGAGAACTATCTCGGCTGGATGTACCAGCACGGCTGGGGCGTCGCAGAAAACGCGGCGGAGGCCCTGCTCTGGTATCGCAAAGCCGCCGAGCAGGGCAGTGCCGAGGCGGCGCGGCACATTGCTTTCCTCTATCGCAACGGCAAGGGTGTTTCGACCAACTACGCCGAGGCGCTGCGCTGGTTCAAGAAGGCGGCGGAAATGAACGACGCGACCGCGCAATCGAGTATCGGCTGGATGTACCAGTCGGGACTAGGGGTCGATAAGGACTTTGCCGAGGCGATGCGCTGGTACCGCAAGGCAGCGGAGCAGGGCGATATCGATGCCGAGTACGGCATCGGCCTGCTCTACGCCAATGGCTGGGGCGTGCCGAGCGATGCCGGCGAAGCCGCGCAATGGATGCAAAAATCCGCCGATGCCGGGAATCTCGAAGCCAAGGACTGGCTGAGGGCCCATCGCGGGTCGGACTGATAGCGGTTGACGAAAAACGCCCCCGGAAACCGGGGGCGTTGCACCAAGTGAAGCCGTGAGAGTTACGCGGCTTCCTTCTGCTCGATCACCTGCGGCTGGCTCACCGCCTCGCCGATCTTGATCTGGCGGGGCTTGGCCTCTTCCGGCACCTCGCGCACCAAGTCGACGTGGAGCAGGCCGTTATCCATGCTCGCGCCGTTGACCTTGATGTGGTCGGCGAGGCTGAAGCGCCGATCGAAGGCACGCCGGGCGATGCCGCGATGCAGATAGCGGCCCTGCGCCGCCTCGTCCTCCTTCTGCGCCTTGCCCGAGATCACCAGCGAGTTTTTCTCGACGGTGATGTCGATCTCGTCGCGCGAGAACCCGGCCACCGCCATGGTCAGGCGGTAGGAGTCTTCGCCGGTCGA
Organism: uncultured Alphaproteobacteria bacterium; assembly: GCA_963778385.1. Taxonomy (GTDB): domain Bacteria; phylum Pseudomonadota; class Alphaproteobacteria; order ATCC43930; family CGMCC-115725; genus DATARH01. The sequence continues at coordinate 185,990 of CAVZUA010000006.1, forward strand.
CTCGATGTTGTAGGGTGGGTAGGTGGGCGCGGTGTCAAAGTGCGTGGCGCTGTCGACCAGGCGGGCGAGCCGATCAAAGCCGATCGTCGAACGGAACAGGGGCGAAAAGTCAAAACGGTCCATGACCAAGTCCTCCATCGAGCAACATGGATTTTAGCACCGGCCGAAATGGCCCAGCGCCGTCGTCAAGCGTGCGACCCCGAATGGGCGTTCGCACAGCGTTGATTTAGGAAGCCGTCAAACGGTTTCAAGCATCCGATTTGGCGGTTTCTCGCGGTCCTCTCGAACCCTCGCCCGGACCACCTTGTCATTCCGGACTTGGCCGGTAGCGGAACGCGGAACCCATGCACACGGACTGACGGCTCTATGCTTCAGGAGCCGAGCCGGCAACCGTCAATGCTCATGGATTCCGCCCGGAATGAGGTTGGCGTAAGAGCGCTTAGCTCTTCGGCCCGAAGCCCCCGAAGCGCTTGTTGAAGCGCGCGAGTTGGCCGCCCGTGTCGAGCAGGCGCTGCTGGCCGCCGGTCCAGGCGGGGTGCGATTTCGGGTCGATATCGAGGCGCAGCGTGTCGCCGGCCTTGCCGTAGGTCGAGCGCGTCTTGTACGTGCTGCCATCGGTCATCAGGATGGTGATCTCATGGTAATCCGGATGGATGCCGTCTTTCATCGCCCGCGCCCTTGAGGAGAGGCGCGGGTTATACAGGCCGCGCTCCGGTCGCACAAGTTCCCGGCACGCAAAAAGCCGCCGCTCCTGACGGGCGGCGGCTTTTCGGTCGCGCGGGTTAGTGCAGGATATGCACCACGCGGCGCGTGCCCGGGTCGACCAGGACCGTCTGGTCGCCGATCGTCGCATACTCATAGCGCCAGTGACGCTCGGCCGGGAACGGGTAGAGCTGGACCGTCTCCGGCAGCATCACACCGGTGTTCACGGTAAAACCGGGCGGGGGCGGCATCATCGGACGGTGCTCCCGGACGACGTATTCCCGCATCTCTGTTTCGTCGGCGGGCGCGATTGTCGTGGTGGTCACGGTCTTGGTTTCGGACATCGATTGCGCGAAGGCCGGGGCCGCGATCAGCGCGACTGCGGCGGCCAGAACGATACGTTTCACAGCCTTATCCTTTCGACGATGTGGCTCGCCAACAAACATCGAAAGTAAAGGCTGGTTCCACTCGGTAAACGCGGTTCGTTTGCAACCGTTGTTCTAGACAAACGTCGCGGTTGATTTTGGCTTTATTTATGCGCCGGCGGTCAGATACTCCATCGCCGAGACGACGCCGCCTTTGCCATGTGGCACGCCGGTGAGGTCGAACGCCATCTCCACCGCCGCCAGCGAGCCGAGCACCATCGCCTCGTTGAGGTCGCCGAGATGGCCGATGCGGAACAGCCGGCCCTTCAGGTTGCCGAGCCCGCCGCCCAGAGAAATGTTGAACTTTTCGAGCGCTGCCTGGCGAACGGCGTCGGCATCGTAGCCCTCGGGCAGCAGCACCGCCGTCACCGAGTCCGATTGTCCCTGGGGGTCGATCGCGAAGAGCTCCGGCCCGTCATTCTGCCGCCAAGTGCGCACCGCGCGCCGGGTCGCCTCGGCGAGACGGTGGTGGCGCGCGAAGACATTGTCGAGGCCCTCCTCCTCGAACATGCGCAGCGCTTCCTGCAGTCCGTAGAAGAAGTGCACGGGGACCGTGCCGTTCCAATAGCCTTGCCGCGGGTCGCCGTTGAGCAGGCGCCGCCAGTCCCAATAGACGCGCGGCAGTTTGGCGACGGCGGTGGCGGCGATCGCCTTGGCGCTGACCCCGGTGAAGGCCATGCCGGTCGGCAGCATTAAACCCTTCTGCGAGCCGACGACGGTGACGTCGACGCCCCATTCGTCCATGCGGAAGTCGAACGAGCCGAGCGAGGAGATGGTGTCGACGCAAAACAGCGCCGGATGCTTCGCGGCGTCGATCGCCTTGCGCATCGCCGCGATCGGGTGGCAGACGCCGGTCGAGGTCTCGTTATGGACCGCGAGCACGGCTTTGATCTCGTGGTCCTTGTCCTCACGTAGCCGCGTCTCGAGCTTGGTAGGGTCGACAGAGCGCCGCCAATCATTGGACAGCGTCTCGACCTGCAGGCCGAACGACTCCGCGCGCAGCCCCCAATTCATCGAGAAATAACCGCTTTCAGCGACCAGCACCTTGTCGCCCGGCGAGAACAGGTTGACGAGTGCCGCTTCCCAGGCGCCGTGCCCGGTCGCGGCGTAGCCGAGGATCGGCTGCGTCGTCTTGAAGATTTTCTGCAGGCCGGCAAAGCACTCTTCCGAGATCGCCTTGAACGCGGCGCCGGTGAAGTCGAGCGTGCCCCGGTCCATCGCCCGCAGAATGCGGTCCGGAATATTGGTCGGACCGGGGTTCATAAAGAAATGCCAGCCGTTGCTGCGTGCCATCTTTGGGTTCCTTTGAAGCCCAGCGCCGTGAGGGCGCATCTGGCGGTCGGTGAAGGGCGCGCAGGATAATCGCGCGCCGCCTTTGCGCAATTGCCAATCAGACAGCCCAGCCAGCGCCGATCGTCGCGGTCTCGGCAGGCCATGCACAAAAAATAGGCAGGACCAATGTCCTGCCTATGGCGCTTCCCATTTCTTCAGCCGCGAACCACCGCCGTCGGCCGCTATTTGGAACCCTCCCTGAACTCGGGCCGGGCTGTTTGCCCGTGCAGAGTGCTATTGCTTTAATATTACGCAACAGGCCCCATCTGTCACCTGCTTTCTTTCAAAATAGCGCATATTTCGCGACAAAAATTGCGGCGAGGACCAGCAATGACGGACTCGCCTCGCGCCATCGCCCGGCGACCAGCTTGACCGCGGCGTAGGTGATGAAACCGAAGGCAATACCGTTGGCGATCGAGAAGGTCAGCGGCATCACCAGCGCGGTCACCACCGCCGGCGCATATTCGGTGACGTCGTCCCAGTCGAGCTCGGAAAAGCCGCGCGCCATCAGGCAGGCGACAAAAAGCAGGGCAGGGGCGGTGGCGTAGGGTGGTACCGATTCGGCGAGCGGCGCGAAGAACAGTGTCAGTAGAAACAACGCGGCAACGACGATGCCGGTCAGCCCGGTGCGACCGCCGGCGCGCACGCCCGCGGCGCTTTCGATATAGCTCGTCACCGTCGACGTGCCGAGCAGCGACCCGGCGATCGAGGCGGTCGAGTCGACCACCAGTACCCGGCCGAGCCGGGGGATATGCCCGGTGCGGTCGATCAGGCCCGCGCGGTAAGCGACGCCGACCAGGGTCCCTGTATTGTCGAACAGGTCGACAAACAGAAACACGAAGATGATTGTCGCGACGCCGATATCGAGGGCGCCTTTGAGGTCGAGCGCGAGAAAGGTCGGGGCCAGGCTCGGCGGCAGGCTGGCGATCCCGGCAAAGGGCGACACGCCGAGCAGGATGCCGACAAAGGCGGTGCCGAGCACCGCGATGATGATCGCGCCGGGAACCCGCAGCCGGTCGAGCGCCACCATCACGACGAACCCGGCCGCCGCGAGCAACGTGGCCGGCGCCTTCAGATTGCCGAGCGTGACCAGCGTCTCCGGGCTGGCGACGACGAGCCCGGCTTCCTTCAGCGCGATGATGCCGAGAAACAGCCCGATGCCGCAGGAAATCGCGATCTTCTGCGACATGGGGATGGTGTCGATGATCCACTCGCGCACCCGCGTCACGCTCAGCACGAGGAACAGACAGCCGGAGATGAAGACCGCGCCCAGCGCCACCTGCCAGCGGTAATGCAGGCCGAGCACCACGCCGAAAGTGAAATAGGCGTTGAGGCCCATGCCCGGTGCCAGCGCCAGCGGGTAGTTCGCGTAAAGCGCCATGAAGATGGTGGCGAGTGCCGAGGCGAGGCAGGTCGCGACAAAGACGGCGCCTTTGTCCATCCCCGCCGCCGCCAGGATCTGCGGGTTGACGAGCGCGATATACGCCATCGTCAGGAATGTCGTCGCCCCGGCAACGATCTCGGTGCGAACGGTGGTGCCGTTCTCGCGCAGGCGGAACAGGGTTTCCAGCATCGACGACCAACTCCGTTGTCGGTCCGCCGATTTTGCCTTCAGGTTGCAGGAATTGGAGAAAAATCTATCGGCTCAAGATAAACCGACAATCGATGTTTCTCGTCATACCGGCGAGGCCGGTATTCGGGGTTTGTTTGGACCCGGCTTTCACCGGGTGACACGGATATGGATGCGGCAAAATTGCATCGCCATATCCGGTCGTCTAGTCGCCCTGGCCGGCCTTGGCCTTCTCGAGCTCGGACGGATGGATGCGGTGGGTTGGGAAGCCGCTCGGTGTCGAGCACGCCCAAACCCCACGGAAGCAGGCGAAAATGAACAGAATCAGCGCCAAATTGACGTACCACGGAAACATCCGACCCTCACTTTGCGTCGCTCGTTGCGCTCTAGGCGTTCGCGACCGTCAGACACCATTATGCACGCACGATGCGCGCTGGAGATGACACAAACTGTTACAACCTTCATCGAACTCGTAAAAGGCGGGGCTGGTGGAGCTTCATATCTTCCGAGCGGTCGGTCTTGTCGGCGCGGCGATCTTTGTCGTCGCCTATTTCGCCAACCAGGCGCGCTGGCTTAGCGCGCATGACTGGCGTTTCCCGGCGGCCAATCTCGCCGGCTCATTGTTGATCCTCATATCGCTGTTTGCCGAGTGGAACCTGCCCTCGGTGGTGATCGAGGCGTTTTGGGCGGCGATCAGCGTTTACGGCCTGCTGAACCGCGCCTAGAGTGCGCGCCCGCCACTTAAAAGAAGCCGCCATGCGTCTGTCGCAATATTTTCTGCCGGTGCTGCGCGAGAACCCGGCCGAGGCGCAGATCGTCTCACACCGACTGATGCTGCGCGCCGGGATGATCCGCCAGTCGAGCGCCGGCATCTATTCCTGGCTGCCGCTGGGCTTCAAGGTCCTCAAACGGGTCGAGCAGATCGTCCGCGAGGAACAGGACCGCGCTGGTGCGCAGGAAGTGCTGATGCCGACGATCCAGTCGGCCGATCTATGGCGTGAAAGCGGCCGCTACGACGATTACGGCGAGGAGATGCTGCGCATCCGCGACCGCCACGACCGCGAGATGCTGTACGGCCCGACCAATGAGGAGGTGATCACCGCGATAATCCGCGACGCGATCAAGAGCTACCGCGACCTGCCGAAAAATCTCTACCACATCCAGTGGAAGTTCCGCGACGAGGTACGCCCGCGCTTTGGCGTGATGCGCGGCCGCGAGTTCCTGATGAAGGACGCCTACAGCTTCGACCTCGACGCGGCCGGGGCCAAGCGCGCCTACAACAAGATGATGGTCGCCTATCTGCGGACCTTTGCGCGGATGGGGCTGAAGGCGATCCCGATGCGCGCCGACACCGGGCCGATCGGCGGCGAGCTCAGCCACGAATTCCAGATCCTCGCCGATACCGGCGAGAGTGCGGTCTATTGCGACAAGGCCTGGCTCGAGACCAACATCCTCGCCGAAGATGTCGATTACGACGGCGACCTCGAACCGTTCTTCAAGCAGTGGACTGCGCGCTACGCCGCGACCGACGAGATGCATGACCCGGTGAAATGCCCGATCCCGGAAGGCGAGCTGGTCACCGCGCGCGGCATCGAGGTCGGCCACATCTTCAATTTCGGCACTAAATATTCCAAACCGATGGGCGCGGTGGTCAGCCTTGCCGATGGCAGTTCGGTGCCGCTGGAGATGGGGTCGTACGGCGTCGGGGTGTCGCGGCTGGTCGGCGCGCTGATCGAGGCCAACCACGACGATAACGGCATCATCTGGCCGGAAAGCGTCGCGCCGTTCCATGTCGGGCTGATCAACATCCGCGCGGCGGACGCGAAATGCGTCGCTGCCGCCAACGAGCTGTACGGCAAGCTGCGGTCCGCCGGTGTCGCGGTGCTGTACGACGACCGCGACGAGTCGCCGGGTGCCAAATTCGCGACGATGGATCTGATCGGCCTGCCGTGGCAGCTCATCGTCGGCCCGCGCGGCGTCGCCGCCGGCACGCTCGAGGTCAAGAACCGCCGCACCGGCGACCGTCAGGACCTGCCCGCCGAGGCGGCGCTCAGTCGCATTATCGGACGTTGAACGCCTTTCTCATCGTCATGGCCGGGCTTGTCCCGGCCATCCAGGCTTGCCCCTCGGCGGTCCGAGACGCTTCCGTGGATGCCCGGAACAAGTCCGGGCATAACGTCATTGAGGGGTGGCAGAGGTGATCTTCGGCGCGTTCGAGCGGATGGTCGCGTTCCGCTATTTGCGGGCGCGGCGGCAGGAAGGGTTCGTCTCGGTCATCGCGATCTTTTCGCTGCTCGGCATCATGCTGGGCGTCGCCACACTGATCATCGTGATGTCGGTGATGAACGGGTTCCGCATTGAGTTCGTCAACCGCATCCTCGGCCTCAACGGGCATCTCGGCATCTACGGGCTGACGAACGCGATGACCGACTACGATGCGGTGGCGCAAAAAGTACGCGCGGTGCCGGGCATCGTCAGTGTGACGCCGCTCGTCGAGGCGCAAGCGCTCGTCACCAGCAAAGCGGGCGCCGCCGGCGCGGTCGTGCGCGGCATCGAGCCGAACGATATCCGCGAGCGCAAGCTGATCGCCGATCACATCATCGCCGGTTCGCTTGCCGATTTTGGCGATGACCAAGTCGCCGTCGGCTCGCGGCTGGCTATGCGGCTCGGCGTCAAGGCCGGGGACCAGATCACGTTGGTATCGCCCGAGGGCAACGAAACCGCCTTTGGCACGATGCCGCGCACCAAGACCTATACGGTTGCCGCGCTCTTCGATGTCGGCTTCTATGAATACGACAACGCCTATATTTTTATGCCGCTCGATGCCGCGCAGGTGTTCTTCAAGCTGAAGGGCGCGGTCAACTATCTCGAAGTCTTTGTCGCCAACGCCGACGAAGCCGGCGCCGAAGGCCAGAGCATCGTCGCGGCGCTGGGCGGTCAGGCGCGCATCCTCGATTGGCAGCGCTCGAATTCCAGCCTTGTCAACGCGCTCATCGTGCAGCGTGACGTAATGTTCTTGATCCTGACGCTGATCATCATCGTCGCGGCGTTCAACATCATCTCCAGCATGATCATGCTGGTGAAGGACAAAGGACGCGATATCGCGATCCTGCGAACCATGGGCGCCTCGCGCGGGATGATCCTGCGCATCTTCATGCTCGCCGGCGCCAGCGTCGGGATCATCGGTACGCTGCTCGGCTTCGGGCTCGGCATCGTGATTACCAACAACCTCGAGCCGATCCGCCAGTTCATCCAGCACGTGCTGCACATGGAGCTGTTCGCGGCAGAAATCTATTTCTTCACGCGGTTGCCGGCGGTGATCGTGCCGCACGAGGTCGCGGCGGTGGTGATCATGGCCCTGGCGCTGTCGTTTCTCGCGACGCTCTACCCGTCATGGCGTGCCGCCCGGCTCGATCCGGTCGAGGGGCTGCGCTACGAATGACCCTGCCGGCGCTGGAACTGGTCGGTGTCCGGCGCGTCTTTCGCCAGGGCGGTGTCGATCTTACCGTGCTCGACGGCGTCGATTTGGCGCTGAGGCCAGGAGAGCTGGTGGCGTTGGTCGGTCCCTCGGGTGCCGGCAAATCGACGCTGCTGCATATCGCCGGGCTATTGGAGCGGCCGAGCGGCGGCGAGGTGCGGATCGACGGGAAAGAGTGCGGCGGGCTCTCCGATGACCGCCGCACGCAACTGCGACGCGCGACCCTCGGTTTTGTCTACCAATTCCATCATCTGCTGCCGGAGTTTTCGGCGCTGGAAAATGTCTTCATTCCGCAAATGATCGCCGGCGTCGCGCGCGGCGCGGCGCGTGTAAAGGCGGCGGAGTTGTTGCGCCGGGTCGGGCTCGGCGAACGGCTTAGCCATCGCCCGGCGCGGCTGTCGGGCGGCGAGCAGCAACGCGTCGCGATCGTCCGCGCGCTCGCCAACGATCCGAAAGTGCTGCTCGCCGACGAGCCGACCGGCAATCTCGATCACGCCACCGCGGAAGGCGTCATGGTGACGCTGATCGAGGTCACCCGCGCGACCGGCCTCGCCGCGCTGATCGCGACGCACAACCTTGAACTGGCGCGGCGGCTAGACCGGATCGTCGTACTTGAAAATGGACTACTTAAGAATGTGTTATAATGCATATTAAATTTGAGATTGTATGAACTGAAAAGTTGAATTAGCGTCATGCCTTTCGCGCGGAGGCATAAGATGCGCATGCGTTGGCTCTCTATCGTTCCTGCATTTGCTCTCTGGTTGACCGGCTGCGCCACCTGGCGGGATCTTTCAAATGGCGAGCCAGCGCTTCCCGGCCCAGTGATGCTGACGCCCGACAGCCAGGCGATCGTCCAGGCTGCCAACATGCCCCTTGCACCGGGAGCGCTGCCGCCGGTGCCGCCCAATTGTTTGGCGGTCATCCAATTCGAGGACCGGTATCCGTTTCCATCAATTCCCGACCCGAAAAATCCGCAGATAACGGTTAGTATGGATAACTATAAAACTCTCAGGGACAACTGCATTTCTGAGTATATCGGCGCAATCGACAACCAATATCGAGAATACAGAATAGAACTCGTGCACATCACCGGCGGGTTGACCGCGTTCGCCGACACGGCGACCGCGGTCCTGAGTGCGGCTGCCGCCGGGGTCGGTGGCTCGACGGCGCAAATCTTGTCGGGGGTCACCGCTGCGATAGCGGGCGGCAAAAATGCGATCAATACCGACGTGCTCCGCAGCAACTCGGTCCTCGCGGTGATCGCGCAGATGGATGCCGATCGCAACGAGCAAAGCTCGATCATTCTGCAACAAGAAAACGCCACCAGCGCCAATATCGGCGGGAATGCGCAGCAGGGCGGCACTGGATCGCAAACGTCCACCGCGGCTCCCAAATACACGATCCTCAGCGGCACCATCACAAAGCACATCACGGTTCAGTATCCCGCCAACGGCAATACCCCGGCCCGGCAAGTCAAGATCGATGGAAACGAGACATTCGTCGCGCCGGTGGCCAAACCAGCCGCGGCCGCCTCGTCAACGTCTTTGCCAGCCTATACCATGCACAAGGCCGCAATCGACTTGGCCGCGTATTACGCTGCCGGAACGTTCACTCATGCGCTGGTGTCGCTGCAGCAGCAAACCGGCGCCAAGGCGGCTAATTGCAAGACGCAAGTCAACAGCATCAAGACCACCGGCGCCAAGACCGGGGGAAGCACGACCACCGACCCCGCGGCGACCGACGCGCCTTCCCCAACTACTGGCGGCGGCGCGTCGACCCCAAGCGGCTGCTAGCCCGCCATCCGGCGAAGCGCATCCGCGGTCGCCCGGTTGGTCGGAAGGAACGTCTCGATCGCTAATTCCGACAGGGTGATGTCGGCCGGCGCCAAACACGGTGATCGTGCACCGAGTTCCGCGAGCTCGTCGACGACTGGGGTGCATCGCGTCACCGGGTTCTTCGATTAGGTACCAGCCGCGGCACAGCGCCGAGTTGGCCGGAGCGCAACACCATCTGCGCGCGATTTCAACCTCGCCCGCGGCGGATTCATTGGCGCCGCTCGGTAAAGCTGATTTCGTCCGGCGATGGTGCGATGCTGATCGTCACTGCTTAAAGCCGAGAGCCGGATGCCGCTCGCCGATTTCATCCATCTTCGTGTCCACACCGCCTATTCGCTGTCGGCGGGGGCGATCAAGATCAAGGAACTGGTCGGGCTGTGCAAAAAAAACAGCATGCCGGCGGTCGCTATCACCGATATCGGCAATCTGTTCGGCGCGCTCGAATTCGCCACGGCCTGCGCCGGCGAGGGGTTGCAGCCGATCATCGGCTGCGAGATCGCGCTTGTCGCGCATGAAGTGAGCGACGGGACGCGGCCGCAGCGCGAGCCCGAGCGCGTTGTCGTCCTGGTGCAGAGCGAAACGGGTTACCGCAATCTCCTCGGGCTGGTCAGCCGCTCCTATCTCGACAGCGATGCGGGCGCCGATCCGGCGATCGCTCTTGCCGACCTCGCCGCTCACAGCGAGGGGCTGCTTTGCCTGACCGGCGGCGCCAAGGGCCCGCTCGGCCGGCTGATCGCCGACGGCCAGGACTATGCGGCGAACATCCTGATCGGTGCGCTGAAGGACGCTTTCCCGGGCCGGCTTTACATCGAGCTGACCCGACACGGCATGCCGGAGGAGGTCCGCACCGAGGACGGTTTTGTCGAGCTGGCCTACAAGCACGACCTGCCGCTGGTCGCGACCAACGACGCCTATTTTCCCGGCGCCGATTATTTCGAGGCGCATGACGCGCTGCTCTGCATCGCCCAGGGCAAGATCGTCGACGACAATGACCGCGCCCGGATGACCCCCGACCATTATTTCCGCCCGGCGGCGGAGATGCGGACGCTATTCGCCGACCTGCCCGAGGCCTGCGACAACACGCTGGTCATCGCCCAGCGCTGCGCTTTCATGCCGATGCCGCGCAAACCGATCCTGCCGCCGTTTCCGACGCCCAGCGGCGTCGACGAGGAGAGCGAACTGCGCCGTGCTGCGCTTGCCGGCCTCGACGCACGGCTCGCCGTACAGTTCGGAGCCGCGACCGCCGAAGAGCGCGAAGAGCGGACTAAGCCCTATGTCGACCGGCTCGAATACGAACTCGGCGTGATCATCAAGATGGGGTTCGCCGGGTATTTCCTCATCGTCGCCGACTTCATCCAATGGGCCAAGCGGCAGGGCATTCCGGTCGGGCCGGGGCGCGGTTCCGGCGCCGGCTCGGTTGTCGCCTGGGCGCTGACCATCACCGACCTCGATCCGTTACGCTTCGATCTGATCTTCGAGCGCTTTCTCAATCCCGAACGCGTGTCGATGCCGGATTTCGACGTCGATTTCTGCCAGGAGCGGCGCGACGAGGTCATCCGCTACGTCCAGGAGAAATACGGCCGGGACAAGGTCGCGCAGATCATCACTTTCGGTAAGCTCCAGGCGCGCGCGGTGCTGCGCGATGTCGGTCGCGTGCTCGCCATGCCGTATGGCCAGGTCGACCGGCTGTGCAAGCTGGTGCCGAACAACCCGGCCCAGCCCGTCACCCTCGAACAGGCGATCGCCGCTGAACCCGTCCTCCAGCAGCAGCGCGACAGCGACGAGCAGGTCGCCCGGCTGATCCGCATCGCGCTGAAATTGGAAGGCCTCTATCGCCACGCCTCGACGCACGCCGCGGGCGTGGTGATCGGCGACCGGCCGCTGGTCGAGCTGATCCCGCTCTACCGCGACCCGCGCTCCGACATGCCGGTCACCCAATTCAATATGAAATGGGTCGAGCCGGCGGGACTGGTGAAATTCGATTTCCTCGGCCTCAAGACGCTCGACGTGCTGCAGCAGACGGTGGCTCTGTTGCAAGCGCGCGGCGTCGATCTCGACCTGTTGAACCTGCCGCTCGACGACGAGAAGACCTATTCTCTCATTGCCCGCGGTGATACGTCCGGCATCTTCCAGCTGGAAAGTGCGGGCATGCGCGACAGCCTGCGTAAGCTCAAGCCCAATCGCTTCGAAGACATCATCGCGATGAACGCGCTCTATCGGCCGGGGCCGATGGACAGCATTCCCCACTACATAAAGTGCAAGAACGGCGAAGAAGCGATCCACTACCCACACCCGCTGCTCGAGCCGATCCTGAAGGAGACATTTGGCGTCTTCACCTATCAGGAGCAGGTCATGCAGGCGGCCCAGGTCATGGCCGATTACAGCCTCGGTGGTGCCGACCTGCTGCGCCGCGCCATGGGCAAGAAGATCAAGAGCGAGATGGAGGCGCAGCGCGGCCATTTTGTCGGTGGCGCGGTCAAGAAAGGCATCGCCGAGCGCCAGGCCAGCCTCGTGTTCGACCTGATGGAGAAATTCTCCGGCTACGGCTTCAACAAGTCGCACTCCGCGCCCTATGCGTTCGTCGCCTACCAGACGGCGTATCTGAAGGCGAATTACCCGGTCGAGTTCCTCGCCGCGTCGATGACGCTCGACATGGGCAATACCGACAAGCTGAACCAGTTCCGCCAGGAGTCGAGCCGGCTCGGCATCACCTTGTTGCCCGCCGACATCAACCGCTCCGATGTCGAGTTCACGGTCGAAATGGACCCCAAGACCGGCAATGCCGCCATCCGCTACGCGCTCGCCGCGGTCAAGGGCGTCGGCACGCAGGCGATGCACGATCTCGTCGCGGAGCGGCAGGCAAACGGCAAGTTCAAGGATTTGTTCGATTTCGCCCAGCGGCTGGACGCGCGCAGCTTCAACCGCCGGCAGTTCGAGAACCTGGTCAAGGCGGGGGCCTTTGCCTCGCTGAACCCGAACCGGGCGCAAAGCTTAGCAGCCATCGACCTGCTGCTGCGCCAGGCGAGCCTTGCCGCCGAAGAACGCACCAGCAAACAAGAGAGCCTCTTCGGCGGGTTCGACAGCAGCTTTGCCGAGCGCCCGAAATTGCCGGTGGTCGAGGATTGGCCGTCGGTCGAAAAGCTGCAGCATGAATTCGACGCGATCGGCTTCTACCTGTCGAGCCATCCGCTCGATCCCTACGGCAAGAGCCTGGAGCGCGCCGGCATTCTCTCCTTCGCTGAAATGCCCTCGGCGATCGCGGCGAATTCGTCGACACGCTTCCGGCTCGCCGGGATCGTCGTCGGCAAGCGCGAGCGGACCTCGGCCCGCGGCAACCGCTACGCGTTTGTCGCGATGTCCGATGCTAGCGGCGTGTTCGAGATCACGATATTTTCGGATGTCCTGGCGACCTCGCGCGAACTGCTTGACGGGGGGCAGCCGCTGATCGTCACCGTCGATGTGCGCAGCGAAGAACAGAGCCTCAGGCTCACCGCGCAAAAGATCGAGCCGCTCGACAAGGTTGTCGCCAGCGCAGCCGCCGGGATGAAGGTCTTTGTCGGCGCCGAGGAGGCCCTGGCGCGCCTCAAGGGCCTGTTTCAGCGCGAGGCGGTCAGCGGCCGCGGCCGCGTCACCGTGGTGCTCGATCTGCCGGCGAACGAGGTCGAGATCGCGCTGCCCGGCGGTTTCCGCGTCGACCCGCGCCTGCGCGCCGCCGTCAAATCGCTCCCCGGCATCGTCGACGTGCACGATATTTAGCGGCACCAGCTGGTAACCGCTTCTTCACGTTGTTTGTGCACCACAGGACGAAACGTCCGAACGGTTGCACCTAGAATGTCGCTGGCGGAAACGGCAAGCCCAATCGTGGTGAGGCTGCGGCGCGGTGCGGTCGCGGTCTTGGTTTTTGCCGCGGTCGTCTATATCGCCGTCTGCGTATGGTTTCGGCAGCACCAGCGCGACCTTCTGTATACGCCGGGCGGCTGGCGGGCGACGCCCGCCGAGGCCGGAGCGCCCTGGCTGTCGGCGGTCGCCATCGGGACCGAGGATGGCGAGCGGCTCGAAGGCTGGTGGTCGCCGCCGCCGGCCGGGCACGGGGTGGTGATCTTCTTTCACGGCACTCCCGGTACACTCGCCTATACCGCCTGGACGCTTTCCGATCTCGCGCAGGTCGGACTTGGTGTGTTGGCGATCGATTATCGCGGTTATGGCGGCTCGACCGGGAAGCCGAGCGAGGCCGGCCTCAAGGCCGATGCGCGCGCCGCGTTCGACTTCGTGCATCGCGCGGCGCCGCAAGCGCGTGTCGCCCTGTTTGGCGAAAGCCTCGGCACCGGCGTGGCGGTTGCGCTCGCGGGCGATCGCCCAGTCGCCGGCGTGCTGCTCAACGCCCCTTACGCGTCGCTGATGCGCCATTGGCGGTTGCATGCGCCGCCGCTGCCCTATGACTGGCTGCTCACCGAGCGCTTCGACTCGGAAGCGGCGATCGGTCAAATCGGCGTGCCGGTGATGATTCTGGCAGGAACGGCCGACGATGCGACGCCGGTCGGCGAGGCGCGCCGCCTCTTCGCCGCCGCGCGTGAGCCGAAAACCCTGATCGAGGTTCCCGGTGCCGGCCACCTCGCGGCATGGAACGGTGACGCCAAGGCGGTGGCGCTGCGGACCCTGGTCGATTGGACGATGTCCGATCGACCGCGAGACTGACCGATCAGATTTCCCAGTCTTCCAGCCGCAACTTGGCAATCCGACCAAATTCTCGGGTGTTGTGCGAGACGAGGACCAGATTTCGCGCCACCGCCTGACCGGCGATCAACACGTCATACGGGTCGATCGGCGTTCCGGCCGTCGTCAGGTCGGCACGAATTTCCCCGGCGACGCGGGCGTCCTCCTTGTCCAGTTCGAGGACGAGGAATTGCAACGCGTCGATCAGCGCGACATTCCGAGCTGGATGGCGGCTTTTGAACCCGCCGTAATAAAGCTCGTGAGCCACGATGGCCGAGATTGCGATGTCGGCCGGCCGCTCGCGTCGGGCGCGGCGTGTTAGCGCCGGATTTGCGCCGTTGAGCAATCCAATGACAGCGTTGGTATCCAGCAGGTACCGCATCAACGAAAGAAATCGTCGATGGCCGGACGTTTCTGTTCGCCGACCAACTCTGTGGCGGCGTCCACGAAGTCCTGGTCCAGGGGGCGGACAAGCGCGTCCAGCCATGCCCATTCTTCGGCGAGGGGTTCCAGGATCACCGCCGTACCATGCCGGCGGATGCGGACTTCTTTGCCGTCCAATCGATACGCCTTGGGTAGGCGGATGGCCTGCGACCGACCGCTCCAGAAGACCTTGGCCGTATCCATCTCATCTCCGGAAAATATACCAATGAGATATAGCAGTTGCTCGCCCGAATGCAAGCCGTGCAGAATGCGATGAAGGTGGGACGGAACCGGCTCGCCATCGACGATACTCGGGGGGCCGTTCATGTACCGCTGAGCAGCCCCGCGAGCTCGCGCTTCAGGTCGGCGGCGGCTTTGTCGTTCTGGTGCATCGCTTCAACCAGTTCTTTGACGTGCCTCTCGACCACGGGATCGACCGAACTCCCATTCATCCCGACAACGCGGATGACCCCGACATTCTTGGCGACGTAATCGCCTAGAGCGATCATCGCGTCGAGGCTGCTGGGCAGCAGGGCGAGCATCTTTTTCAGCAGCGTGGCCGGCCGCGTCACGAGGCGATCAAAGGCTTTGTCGTAAACCTCTTTCAGGCTCGGCGGCTGCTGCAAGGCGGCGCGAGCCGCATTCACCGTCTCGATCTTCTTGTCGACGGTGCCGATCATGTCGGGCACCGCCTGCCGCAGTGTCCGAAGCTCGTCGCGATGGGCGGCGAAGTCATTGAGATCGGAAATTTCGCCCTTGAGATGTGCGACCCGCTCGAGCGACGCCAGGTCGAGGTCGTGGTGGAAGTCGAGAATGATCTGATAGTGGTTCACGTATCGCCCGCAGGACTTGATCAGCTCCTCGTTCATCAGGACGAGGTGAACGCCGGGCCGCGAGATGATGTGCTGCTGCAAAAACTCGATAAAGGCGCGCCGCTCGGAAGCCTCGTCGCTGCATCCGGTGAGGCTCAGCGTGACAAGGTACAACACGCGCAGCGCGAACCTCATCGGCCTCTCCCGAGTGTGAGCCTTGTCACAGCATGATACGAAAGAGGCCATATCGGGTTCTCACGCCATCGGTGGGAACGCGGATGCTTGCCAAAACCGCGCGTAACCCTTACGTAAGCGACCGCAAACCTCACGCAGGAATGCGGCGCCGTCGGTGATGGCGTTCGCTCCGGTGTCGGCGGTGGCTCATCCCCATCGGCCGATAACTCCTGCGGCGGCTGAACCGGAAAAGGAATTTGACGATGGCTCTACCCGAGTACTCGATGCGCCAGCTGTTGGAGGCCGGCGTTCATTTCGGCCACCACACGCGGCGCTGGAACCCGAAGATGGCGCCCTACATCTTCGGCGTCCGCAATGGCATTCACATCATCGACCTGGAACAGACCGTGCCGCTGTTGCGGCAGGGGCTGGAGGCCGTGCGCGAGGTCGTCGCCGGCGGCGGGCGAATGCTGCTGGTCGGCACCAAGCGTCAGGCGCAGGACGCGATCGCCGACGCGGCCAAGCGTTGCGGCCAGTATTACGTCAACTACCGCTGGCTCGGCGGCATGCTGACCAATTTCAAGACCATCTCGCAGTCGATCAAGCGGCTGCGCGAGGTCGAGGAGCGCGTCGCGCAGGAAAACACCGGGCTGACCAAGCGCGAGCTGCTGGAGCTGACCCGCGACCACGACAAGCTCGACCGCGCGCTCGGCGGCATCAAGGACATGGGCGGCCTGCCCGACATCATCGTCATCATTGATACCAATAAGGAGGCCATCGCGGTCGCCGAGGCGAATACGCTGCGCATTCCAGTCGTGGCGGTGCTCGATTCGAACTCGTCGCCCGATGGGATCGCCTATCCGATCCCCGGTAACGATGATGCCATGCGCGCCATCCACCTTTATTGCGAGCTGTTCGCGGGTGCGGTGCTTGACGGGCTGCAGGCCGAACTGGCGGCCTCGGGCATCGATATCGGTGCGCGGGCAGAGGTCAACCAGCACGCCGCGAACGGCGCCGGCGACGATGAGCCGCTCGACGGTGAGCCGCTGCCTTCGATGGACGAGGCGCTTGAGAGCCAGCCGGCTGAAGGTGAGGCGCCCGAGAGCCAACCGGCTGAAGGTGAAGAAGCCCGCGCTTAGGCTTTTGACAAGTGCTGCCGGGCGTTCCGTTCGGCGAAACGCGCCGTCGGGCGCTAGACAAAAAGGATAAGGCGATGGCGGAGATTACTGCCGCGCTGGTCAAGGAATTGCGCGACAAGACCGGCGCCGGAATGATGGATTGCAAGCGTGCGCTGGGGGATACCGCCGGCGATATCGAGGCTGCGGTCGATTGGCTGCGCAAGAAGGGCCTGGCCGCGGCGGCGAAGAAGGCCGGGCGCGTCGCCGCCGAGGGCCTGGTCGGCGTCGCGACGGCGGACAAGACCGGTGCGGTGGTCGAAGTCAACTCCGAGACCGATTTTGTCGCGCGCAACGAGCTGTTCCAGAATTTCGTACGCGCGGTGGCGGCGCTCGCGATCAAGACTGACCGGGACGTCGAGGCGCTGAAATCGGCCTCGTTCGCCGGCAACGGCAAGACGGTCGAAGGCGAGTTGAACGACCTGATCGGCCGCATCGGCGAAAACATGGTGCTGCGCCGCGTCGCGCGGCTGGCGGTCAGCCAAGGTCATGTCGCATCCTACGTGCACAATGCTGTGTCGCCCGGTCTCGGCAAGATCGGCGTTCTGGTCGCGCTCGAATCGGCGGCGGGCGAGGATGTACTCGCGCCGCTCGGTCGGCAGTTGGCGATGCATGTCGCGGCGGCGCGGCCGCTTTACCTCGACCGCGCCGCGGTGCCTGCGGCGGCGTTAGAGCGCGAGCGCGCGATTCTGCGCGACCAGGCGGGTACGACCGGCAAATCGGCCGACATTGTCGAGAAGATGGTCGAAGGCCGGCTGCGTAAGTTTTACGAGGATTCGGTGCTGGTCGATCAGGTCTTCGTCATCGACGGCGAGAGCCGGGTCGGTAAGGTCATCGAGACGGCAGCGAAAACGGCCGGCACATCGATCGCGATCGCGGCTTTTGTCCGCTTCGAATTGGGTGAAGGCATCGACCGGCCGACGACCGACCTCGCCGCTGAAGCTCGCGACCTGACCTGACGCCTCGGACCCGAGTCCGGGGATGACGGCGACAAACAAACACCGTCGAAACCCCCGTGCGGCGGCTGCGGTTTCGTGTATTTTGTGCGCGCCCGCTGGACGGGCGCCAAGGCCGGATGTGCCAGGCTCATGCCAGCCGATCTCAGATACCGTCGCGTGCTGTTGAAAATCTCCGGCGAGGGGTTGATGGGCGATCGCGACTACGGCCTCGATCCGGTCGTGGTGGCTCGCATTGCCGACGAGATCAAATCGGTCCACGCGCTCGGGGTCGAGGTCTGCGTGGTGATCGGCGGCGGCAACATCTTCCGCGGCGTCCAGGGTGCGGCGGCCGGCATGGAACGCGCCTCGGCCGACTATATGGGCATGCTGGCGACGGTCATTAACTCGCTGGCGATGCAGAATGAACTGGAGCGGCGTGGGGTCGCGACGCGCGTCCAGTCGGCGATCTCGATGCAGTCGATCTGCGAGCCATATATCCGGCGGCGGGCGATCCGGCATCTGGAGAAGGGCCGCGTCGTGATCTTTGGCGCCGGCACCGGCAACCCGTTCTTCACCACGGATACGGCGGCGGCACTGCGCGCCTCGGAGATGGGGTGCGACGCCCTGTTGAAAGCGACCAAGGTCGACGGCGTCTACGATGCCGACCCGCATCGCGTGAGCGACGCCAAACGTTTCGATCGGCTCAGCTATCATGACGTGCTGGCGCGCGATCTTCAGGTCATGGACGCGGCGGCGGTCTCCTTGGCGCGCGAAAACCGCATCCCGATTCTGGTTTTTTCGATTTTCGAAGAGGGTGCGTTCGCCGAGGTGGTGCAGGGCAGGGGCCGCTTTACGATCGTCGAGGACGCCGCTTAGCGACCGCGAAAAAGCCAAATTCAGGGGGGCAAAGGCCAAGTTCAGGGACAAGAGCGGGCAAGCACAGGGAAGACAGCCATGGCGGACGATGCATTATTGAAGGATATCCGGCGGCGGATGGACGGTGCACTCGAAGCGCTGCGCAAGGAATTTGCCGGTTTGCGGACTGGGCGGGCCTCCGCCGGGCTGCTCGAGCCGGTGACGGTCGATGCTTACGGCAGCGCGGTGCCGCTCAACCAGGTGGCCAACATCAACGTCCCGGAACCCCGTCTGATTACGGTGAACGTCTGGGACCGCGGCATGGTCAAGGCGGTCGACAAGGCGATCCGAGAGGCTGGCCTCGGTCTCAATCCGCAGACCGAGGGCCAGACGATCCGCGTGCCGATCCCCGATCTCAATGAGGAGCGCCGGCGCGAGCTGACCAAGGTCGCCGCGAAATATGCCGAGGCGACCCGCATTTCGGTGCGCAATGTGCGGCGCGACGGCATCGAAACCCTGCGCAAACAGCAAAAAGGCGGCGAGATTTCGCAGGACGAGGAAAAGAAACTCGAACGCGATATCCAGAACCTGACCGACGACCACATCAAGCGGGTCGACGAGACCTTGGCGCAGAAGGACAAGGAAATTCTCCAGGTCTGATGAGCTCGGACATTCCTCAGCCGCCGCATCCTCTGCCGCGGCATATCGCGATTATCATGGATGGCAACGGCCGCTGGGCGCAGGCCCGCGGCCTGCCGCGCATCGCCGGCCACCGGCGCGGCGCGGAAGCCGTGCGGCGCACACTGAGCGCTGCCGGCGAGCTCGGCATTCCCTATCTGACGCTGTTTGGCTTCTCGTCGGAGAACTGGAAGCGGCCGCTATCGGAGGTCGACGACCTGATGGGGCTGCTGCGCCATTATTTGCGCGGCGAGATCGCCGAATTGCATCGTAACGGCGTGCGTCTCAGGGTGATCGGCGACCGGGCGCGCCTCGCGCCCGACATCGTCACGCTAATCGCCAACGCCGAAACGCTGACCCGCGACAATGCCGGAGTCAACCTGACGATCGCACTGTCTTACGGTGGGCGCGCCGAGATCATCGCGGCGATGCGTACGCTGGCGACAAAGGCAACGGCCGGCGAGATTTGCCCGGAAGCGATCGACGAGCCGATGATCGCGCGGCACCTCTTTACCGCGGACATCCCCGATCCCGATCTGCTGATCCGCACCAGCGGCGAGCAGCGCATCAGCAATTTCCTGCTGTGGCAGTGCGCCTATGCCGAGCTGGTCTTCACCAAGACGCTGTGGCCGGATTTCGGCCGCGACGATCTGGAACGGGCGATTGCCGACTACGGCGGGCGCGAGCGGCGGTACGGAGCGTCGATTGGCTCCCGCTGAGCCAGTTAGATCTGAAATTGGGGCGCTGCGGCTGCGAATCCTCTCGGCGCTGGTTCTGGCGCCGCTGGCCATTGTTGCGATCTGGTTTGGCGGCTTGTTTCTCGCTGCGCTGATCGCCGCCGCAGCCGTCATCATGGCCTGGGAATGGGGCCGTTTGTGCGGCGGCACATCTCGGGGCGCGACACGGCCGATCCTCATTGGCGTCGTCGCTGTCTCGGTGGTCGGCGCCGCGCTTTGGGGGATCGCCGCGGGGATGCTGCTCGCGCTGGCCGGCGCCATCCTCGTGTGGTGGGTCGCCTTGCATGACCATGCGGCCGCGCCGCTATGGCTGGCGGCGGGCGGGCTCTGGGTCGCGTTGCCGTGCATCATCCTGCTATGGCTGGTGCAGAGCGGCAATGCCGGCCGCGGCACGCTGCTGTGGATGTTCGCGGTGGTCTGGGCGACCGATATCGGCGCGTTCGCGGCGGGGCGGCGGCTGGGCGGCCCATTGCTGGCACCGCGCTGGAGCCCGCGCAAGACCTGGGCCGGGCTGATTGGCGGAATCATCTGCGCCGCGCTGGTCGGGTGGGCGGTCGCTGGTGTGCTCGGTGCAACCGCGGTGCTACCGCTGGTGTTAATCAGCGCAGGGCTTGCGATCATCGAGCAATTCGGTGATCTTGCGGAATCCGTGGCCAAGCGAAGGTTTGGGGTGAAAGACGCAAGCGGCCTCATCCCTGGACACGGCGGCCTCCTCGACAGGCTCGACGGCCTGCTGGCCGTGATTCCGGCGGTTGCCTTGCTGAGCCTGTTCGGTGGCGGAAGCGTGCTGACATGGCCGTAACGGCGCTCAACCGCGTCGAGGCCGTGCCGGAAAGGCCGCGGCGGGTCACGATCCTCGGCTCGACCGGGTCGATCGGGCACAGCACGATCGACCTGCTGCTGCGCAACCGCGACGAATTTGCCGTCGAGGCGGTAACCGCCAATCGCAATGCGGCGCTGCTCGCTGAGCAGGCGAGGAAACTCGGCGCGCGCTTCGCGGCGGTCGCTGACCCGAACGAGTACGGCGCGCTCAAGGACGCACTGGCGGGCTCCGGGATCGAAGCAGGGAGCGGGCCCGAGGCGCTGATCGAGGCGGCGGAGCGGCCGGCCGATATGGTCATGGCCGGGATCGTCGGCTCGGCCGGGCTCCGGCCGACGCTTGCCGCGGTGCGCCGCGGGCGCATCGTCGCCTTCGCCAACAAGGAGGTGCTGGTCTGCGCCGGCAGCCTCTTTATGCAGGAGGTCGCGGCGCACGGCGCGACGCTGCTGCCGGTCGACAGCGAGCACAACGCGATCTGGCAGTGCTTTGATTTCGAGCGCGTCGAGGGCATCGAGAAGATCACGCTGACCTGCAGCGGCGGCCCATTCCGCGAGAAGAGCGTCGAGCACATGCGCGATGCCACCGTCAAGCAAGCGGTCAATCATCCGACCTGGAACATGGGCGCGAAAATCTCGATCAACTCGGCCACCTTGATGAACAAGGGGCTGGAGATCATCGAGGCGCATCATCTGTTCAAGCTGCCCTCCGAGCGCATCGATGTGGTGATCCATCCGCAATCGGTGATCCATGGTCTGGTGAGCTATCATGACGGGTCGGTGCTGGCGCATCTCGGCACCCCCGACATGCGCACGCCAATCGCTTATGTGCTCGGCTGGCCGAGCCGCACGGCGGCGCCGATGCAGCGCCTCGACCTGGCAGCGGTCGGCCGCCTGACCTTTGAGCCACCCGATCCGGGGCGCTTTCCGGCACTGCGCCTGGCGCGCGAGGCACTGGTGCAAGGTGGGGGCACTCCGACGGTGCTCAACGCTGCCAACGAGACGGCGGTGCACCACTTCATCAACGAACGCATCGGCTTTCTCGACATCGCGGCGATTGTCGAGGAGACCTTGGCTGCCATGCCCGTCGGACCGCTTGCGTCGCTCGACGACGTACACGATATAGACCGTGAAGCCCGGGCGCTGGCGGCCGAGCTGGCCGCGCGACGCGCCCGAAATTATCCCGCCGCAAGCACGGATCCGCGATGAGTTACCTGACACCGTTTGTTCACGGCGGGGTGTGGTATGTCGGCATTTTCCTGCTGGTGCTGACGATCCTCGTCTTTGTGCATGAGTTGGGGCACTACCTGATCGCCCGGCGCAGCGGGGTGCGGATCGAGGTCTTTTCGATCGGCTTCGGGCCGGAGCTGTTCGGCTGGTACGACCGTGCCGGCACGCGCTGGAAGTTCAGCGCCATTCCGCTCGGCGGCTATGTCAAGATGTTCGGCGACAGCGATCCCAGTTCCTCACTCGGCGTGTCGCGACTCGGCGAGATGACGGCCGCCGAGCGGCAGGTCTCGTTCCACCACAAGCGTCTGGGGCAGCGTGCGGCGATCGTCGGCGGCGGGCCGTTGGCGAATTTCGCTTTCGCGATCGTGGTCCTGGCGCTGCTCTTCGCGACTTACGGTCAGCCGTTTACCCCGGCGGATGTCGGGCAGGTCCAGGCGGGCAGCGCCGCCGACAAGGGCGGCATCAAGGTCGGCGACGCGATCGTCAGCATCGATGGCGGTACCATCTCGCGCTTCGAGGATGTGCAGCAGGTCGTCCGCCTCAATCCGGGCGAGCCGATGACGATCGTGGTGCGGCGCGACGGCCAGCTCGTCACCTTGCACGTGACGCCGGCGCGTACCGAGACGACCGACCGCTTCGGCAACCGCCATCACATCGGCCTGCTCGGGATCGGGCGTAGCGGGGTCGAATACGTCAAGCGCAATCCCATTGCCGCGGTCGGTCAGGCGTTCAGCGAAACTTGGAACCTGTCGACCTCGACGCTGCAGGCGATGTGGCAGATTGTCATCGGTACGCGGGCGAGCGATGAGCTCGGCGGGCCGCTGCGGATCGCGCAAATGTCGGGTGAAGTGGCCGAAGGCGGCGTCGTTCCGCTCCTTTGGTTCATGGCGGTTCTCTCGATAAATCTCGGCTTGATCAACCTCTTCCCGGTGCCGGTGCTTGACGGGGGACACCTGCTGTTCTATGCCGCTGAGGCGATTCGCGGGAAGCCGCTGGGCCAGCGTGCTCAGGAATACGGTTTTCGGATCGGATTGGCCCTGGTGTTGACCCTGATGGTGTTCGCCACCTGGAACGATCTGGTCCACCTGAGGATCGTGGAGTTTGTGAAGGGTCTCGTGACCTGAGGCTTGGGTCGGGTCGATCACGAGACAAAACAAGACTTGGGGTGGGGTCTTGCGGCATAGGGTGAGGAAGCGCTGGCTGACACCGGTTGCCGCGGCTATCGCCGTGGTCTGGCTGGTTCCAGCTATTGCGCAAAACCTGGTCGCGCCGCCGCCACCGACCCCTCCGCCGCCGCCCGCACCGCTGGTGCCGCCCCCGCCGCCGCCGTCAGCACCACGGCCGGCACCCGCGGCACCTCGTCCGATGCCGGTACATCAGCCGGTCGCACCGCGCCCGCCGGCGGAGCCGAGAGCGGCGCCGGTCAATCTCGGCACCATCTCCGATGTCCGCATTGAAGGCCTGCAGCGCATCGAGCCGGAGACGGTGCGGTCGTATCTGCTGCTGCAGAAGGGCGATCAGTGGGATCCTGAGCGGGTCGACAGCTCGCTGAAGGCGCTGTTCGCGACGGGGCTCTTCGCCGATGTCAAACTCGACCGCGAAGGCAACGTGCTGGTCGTGCGGGTGGTCGAGAACCCGATCATCAACCGCATCGCGTTCGAGGGGAACTCCAAGCTCTCCGACAAGGACCTCAACGGGGAAATCCAGCTGCGGCCGCGCGTCGTCTATACCCGGACACGGGTGCAGAACGACGTGAAGCGCATCCTCGACCTCTATCGTCGGCACGAGCGCTTTGCGGCGACGGTCGAACCCAAGGTGATCCAACTCTCGGAAAACCGCATTGATCTCGTCTTCGAGATCAACGAAGGGCCGTCGACCGGTGTGCGCAGCATCAACTTTGTCGGCAACAAGGAATTCAGCGATTCGAGCCTGCGCGGCGTGGTCGATACCAAGGAAAGCCGCTGGTACCGCTTTCTGTCGAATGCCGATACCTACGATCCAGACCGCATCACCTACGACCGCGAGTTATTGCGGAAATACTACCTGTCGCAGGGTTATGCGGACTTCCGGGTGATCTCGGCGGTGGCCGAATTGACGCCCGACCGCGACGGGTTTGTCGTGACCTTCACGGTCGACGAGGGCGAGCGCTATCAATTCGGCAAGATTGACGTCGACATCAAGTTGAAGGACCTGCCGAAGGACGAGGTGCTGCCGTTGCTGAAGGTGCAGTCGGGCGACTGGTACGACGCCACCGCGGTCGAACGGTCGATCTCGATGCTGACGGACGTGCTCGGCAATCGCGGCTACGCCTTTGTCGAGGTCAAGCCGCAGATCACCCGTAATCGCGAAGACCGCACGATCGACATCACCTTCAACGTGCAAGAGGGGCCGGAAGTCTACGTCGAGCGGATCGACATTGTCGGCAACGTGCGCACGCTCGACAAAGTGATCCGCCGCGAAATGCGGCTCGTCGAGGGCGACGCATTCAACACCAACAAGATGACGCGCTCGAAGGAGCGCATCAAAAACCTCGGCTTTTTCAAAAAGGTCGAGACCAACAACGTACAGGGTTCCTCGCCGGATAAGACGGTGGTCACCGTGGAGGTCGAGGAACAGTCGACCGGCGAACTGTCGCTGGGCGTCGGGTTCTCGACGACCGACGGCCCGCTCGCCGATATCACGCTGCGCGAGCGCAATTTCCTGGGCCGCGGGCAGGACGTCCGCATCGGCACGGTCGTGTCGTTTCGATCGCAACAGGTCAATCTGAGCTTTACCGAGCCGTATTTCCTCGATTCGAACGTCGCCGCCGGTTTCGACCTGTTCGAGATCAAGACCAGCCCGACTGCCTCGTTCTTTTCCGGTGTGGCCCCGACCTATCAGCAATTCTCGTATGGCGGCTCGCTGCGTGCCGGCTATCAGCTCACCGAGAACTTGCGCCAGACGCTGAAATATACGGCGCGGTCGGACGACATCACCGACGTCCAGGCCGGCGCCTCGCTGTTTATCGCCTTGCAAGCGGGCACCCACCTGACGTCGGAGGTCGGGCAGGTTTTGCTTTATGATCGGCGCGATAATCGAATCGATCCGACCAGCGGCTGGTACGCGTCGGTCGGCAACGATTTTGCCGGTATCGGGTTCGGCGTCCAATATGTCCGCAACAAGCTGAGCGCGGGCTATTACTACCCGGTCGCGCCAGGCTGGACGCTGAGCTTCACCGGTGAAGTCGGCGACATTTTCGGCTGGGGCGGACAGCCGGTGCTGCTGCAAGACCGCTTCTTTGTCGGCGGCGACAATTTGCGCGGCTTCCAGCCGGCTGGTATCGGCCCGCGCGACGTGGTTTCGCAGGACGCGCTGGGCGGCAACAAGTATTATGTCGCCTCGGTCCAGGAGAGCGTGCCGCTGGGCTTGCCGAAAGAACTCGGCATCACCGGTCGGATTTGGACCGATCTCGGTTCATTGTGGGGCAACGACCAGAAGAACCTCGTTCTGACGCCGACGCAACTGGCCGCGGCCGGCGGGGTACAGCCGCAGGTGGTCGATACGGCGGCTATTCGCGTCGCCAGCGGGGTTGGCGTATCCTGGGCGTCGCCGGTCGGGCCGGTGCGGGTCGATGTTGGCGTGCCGGTCAGGCGTGAGAGCTTTGACAAGACGCAGTTCTTCCGAGTGAGTTTCGGTACAAAATTCTAACGTCGAGGTCGTAATGGGTTTAAAGCGCGCCAAGCCTGCGCTGTGGGCTTGCCTGATCGGTCTTTGCTGCGGCGTCGGCAGTGCCTTCGCGCAGCAGGCCCCCGCCCCGGCGCCAGCCGCGCCGCCGACCAGCATGTCCGTGATGGTCGTCGACGTTCAGTCGCTGCTGCAGAACTCGAAGGCGGCCAAAATGGTGCGCGACCAGATCGAAGGCAAGCGCGCCGAATATGCCAAGGAGATATCGCGGCAGGAAGAGACGCTGCGACAGGAGCGCGACACGCTGCAAAAGCAGCAGGGCTCGCTGACCGCCGAACAGCTCAATAGCAAAGGCAGGGAGTTTCAGGCCAAGGTCAACGAGCTCGACCGCGACGTGCAGGCGAAGCGGCAGGCGCTCGAGCGGTCGAATGCCGATGCGCTGCAGAAAATCCAGGAAGCGATGGTCAAGATCATCACCGAGATCGCCAAGGACCGTAAGGCAAACCTGGTCTTTCAACGCAGCGAACTGGTGCTGTTCGATCAGGGGTTTGATGTGACGGACCAGGTGCTGACGAAGCTCGACGAGCAGATGCCGACCCTGACCGTCAACTTTGTCGCGCCCGTTGTGGCCGCCGGGCCCGATGGCGGCGCCGGCGGGCAGCCGGCATCGGCGACCAAGCCGGCACCGCCCAAGAAGAAGTAGCGCAGCGCCGCGGCCTGCCGGCGTTTCGGCTGATGGCGGATTCCCGTTTTTTTCAGCGAGCCGGACCGCAAACGCTCGCGGCGTTGGCCGCGCTGAGCGGCGCTCGACTTGGCGTCGAGGCGGATGGCGAACGGCTGATCGAGGATGTCGCCCCGCTGGAGGCGGCTGGACCCGCGGACGTGACGTTCCTCGACAACCGCAAATATACGGACGCGTTTGTGAAGTCGCGCGCCGGCGCGGCCTTTGTCGTCGAGTTGATGGTCGCCCGCGCGCCGGCCGGGATGGCGCTGCTTGTCACCCGCGAGCCGTACAAAGCCTTCGCGCGCGCGGTGCAGGCGTTCTATCCGCCGGTGCCGGTCGTTCCCCATCGCGCGCCGAGCGCCATCATCGATCCGACCGCGAGCATCCCCGAAGACTGCGCGATCGGCGCCAATGTCGTCATCGAGACCGCGGTGAAGCTCGGCGCCCGTTGCGAAATCGGCGCGAATACGGTGATCGGCGCGGGGGTCGAGCTCGGCGACGATTGCCGGGTCGCCGCCAACGTCACGCTCAGCCACTGCCTGATCGGCGCCCGGGTGGTGCTGCATCCCGGCGTGCGCATCGGTCAGGCCGGGTTTGGCTTTGCGCCGGATGCGGGCGGGGCGGTCAAAATCCCGCAACTCGGCCGGGTCATCATCGGTGACGATGTCGATATCGGCGCCAATACGACAATCGACCGCGGCTCGGGTCACGACACCGTGATCGGACCCGGCACGATGATCGATAATCTCGTGCAGATCGGCCACAATGTGGTGTTGGGGCGCGGTTGCATCCTAGCCGGGCAGGTTGGGATTTCCGGCAGCACGAAGCTTGGCGATTTCGTGATGGCGGGCGGTCAGGCAGGGCTGGCGGGGCATTTGACTATCGGCTCGGGCGCGAAGATCGGTGCGCAGGCCGGGTTGATAAAGGACGTCGCCGCCGGGGAGACGGTGATCGGTAGCCCCGCGGTGCCGATCCTGGCGTTCTGGCGGCAGGTCGCGATGATACAGCGTCTCGCGCGAAAGAAGGACGGCGGATGAGCGAGCCCGCGACCGTGACGGACGAGAGTTTGGAAATTGATCGGCAGCGGATCATGGAGATGATCCCCCATCGCGATCCGTTCCTGATGATCGACAAGGTCGTTGATGTCGTCGCCAACGAGCGAGCCACCGGGATCAAGCATGTTTCCGCCGACGAATATTATTTTCGCGGGCATTTCCCGACGCGGCCGGTGATGCCGGGCGTGCTGATCATTGAGGCGATGGCGCAGACTGCGGCGGTGCTGGTGGTGCAGACGCTCGGTCCTGAATCCGAGGGCAAGCTGGTCTATTTCATGAGCGTCGACAGCGCGCGGTTCCGCAAGCCGGTGTTCCCCGGCCACGACCTGCACATCCATGTCACCAAGCAGCGCAACCGCGGCAATGTCTGGAAGTTCGAGGGGAAAGCCAGGGTAGCCGGCCAGCTTGTCGCGGAAGCGGTGTTTGCCGCGATGATCCTCGACGATTAGGCCGTTCGCGATGCCGCAGATCCACCCGACCGCCATCATCGCGCCTGGTGCCCGCGTGGCGGACGATGTCGCAATCGGCCCGTATTGCGTTATCGGCGAGCATGTGGCGCTGGCGGCAGGAGTCAGCCTGAAGTCGCATGTCGTCGTCGAAGGGCGCACGACGATTGGTGAGCGGACGCGCGTTTTCCCTTTCGCGTCGATCGGCCATGAGCCGCAGGACCTGAAATATGACGGCGAGGAATCCGCGCTCGAAATCGGCCACGACAATACGATCCGCGAGCATGTGACGATGAACCCCGGCACCGCCGGCGGCGGTCTGGTGACCCGGGTCGGCAACCATTGCCTCTTCATGGTCGGTGCCCACGTCGCGCATGATTGTCAGATCGGCGACCATGTGATCCTGGTCAACAACGCAACTTTGGCCGGCCACGTGGTGATGGAGGATTACGCGATCCTCGGTGGTCTGTCGGCGGTGCACCAGTTTGTCCGCGTCGGACGGCATGCGATGATTGGCGGCATGTCCGGGGTGGAGCGCGACGTCATTCCTTACGGACAGGTGATGGGCGACCGCGCGCGGCTAAACGGGCTCAATATCATCGGCATGCAGCGCCGTGGCTTTAGTCGCGACGATATCCAGGGGCTGCGCAACGCCTATAACTGTCTGTTCGGCGACACCGGCACGCTGAGCGAGCGGGTCGACGAAGTGGCGCGGCGATTTGGCGGCATCGCCCCCGTCGACGAGCTCATCGCCTTTATCCGTGCCGATTCGAGCCGCGCGATCTGCCAGCCGAAAGGGGCGAATGGCGGATAAGCCGGCCGGCGCGCTTGGGATCATCGCCGGCAGCGGCGGCCTGCCGCGGCGCCTGATCGATGATTGCCGGCGCAAGAGCCGTGACGTGTTTGTGCTGGCGCTCGAAGGCGAGGCCGATGCGGAGACCCTCGGCGATGCCGCCCACGCCTGGTGCCGGCTTGGTGCCGCGGCCAAGGCGCTGAAGTTGCTGCGCGCGCACGGCGTGACCGATGTGGTGTATGCCGGTGGCGTGCGGAGGCCGACGCTCGCCGCCATCCGGCCGGATTGGCGGGCCGCGAAATTCTTCGCCAAGGTCGGTTATCGCCTGCTCGGCGACGATGGCCTGTTCTCGGCGATCGCTAAAGAAATGGAGCTCGAAGGGTTCCACGTGGTGGGCGCGCACGAACTGCTCGACGAATCCGTTGCCGTTCCCGAAGGACCGCTCGGCCGCGTCGCGCCCGATGCAGATGCC
This sequence comes from uncultured Alphaproteobacteria bacterium, assembly GCA_963778385.1. GTDB lineage: Bacteria > Pseudomonadota > Alphaproteobacteria > ATCC43930 > CGMCC-115725 > DATARH01. The sequence goes on from CAVZUA010000006.1 coordinate 215,036, forward strand.
GAGCGCGATATTGCACGGGGGCTCGAAATCGCGCAGGCACTGGGGGTGCTCGATATCGGGCAGGCGGTAGTGGTGCAGGAAGGCCTGGTGCTCGGCGTCGAGGCCATCGAAGGCACCGACGCGCTGCTGCGCCGCTGCGCCGGGCTGCGCCGCGACGGCGCCGGCGGCGTGCTGGTGAAGATCGAGAAGCCGGGTCAGGAGGCGCGCATCGACCGTCCGACCATCGGGCCGCAGACCGTGCGGCTCGCCGCTGAGTCAGGGTTACGAGGCATCGCCGTACAGGCCGGCGCGACGCTGCTGCTGGATCGCGACGAGGTTGTCCGTACCGTCGATGCGGCAGGTCTGTTTCTCGTCGGCATTCGCGTGCCGTAAAATGACGACGAACGTCGCCCCCTACATCTTCATCATCACCGGCGAGCCGTCCGGCGATGCGCTCGGCGGCGCGTTGATCGCGGCGCTGCGTTGGCGTGTCGGTGACGGGCTGCGCATCGCCGGGATCGGCGGCGAGCGGATGCGCGAGCAGGGGATTGACAGCCTCGCGCCGCTATCAGATCTGGCGATCGCGGGGGTTACGGAAGTCGTGCCGCGCGCGCCGGTGATCTTCCGCCATGTCCGCGCCGCCGTCGCGGCGATCCGCGCCGCGCAGCCGGACGCGGTGGTGACCATCGACTCGTCCGGCTTCAGCTGGCGGATCGCGCAACGCTTGCGTCGGCACGGCGAACGTCTGCCGCTCATTCATTACGTCGCGCCGATGGTGTGGGCATGGCGCGCCGGACGGGCGCGGCGCATGGCGCGCTGGTACGACCACTTACTGGCCTTGCTGCCGTTCGAACCGCTGTATTTCCGTCAAGTCGGGCTTGAGTGCACCTATGTCGGCCATCCCGTCATCGACAGCGGGGCCGGGCAGGGCGACGACGCACGCTTTCGCGCAGTGCACCACATCGCGCCGGACGAGTTGGTGCTGACCGTGCTGCCCGGCAGCCGGGTCGGCGAGGTCCGCCGGCTGATGCCGATCTTCGCCGACACGCTGCGGCTGGTAGAAGCAAAAGTCGGGGCGTTTCGCATCGTGGTGCCGACGGTCGAAACCGTTGCCGAGGCGGTCTCGGAAGGCATACGTGATTGGCCCGGCCAGCCGATCGTGTCGCATGGCGACGCGGCGAAATACGACGCGTTCGCCGCTAGCCGCGCGGCGCTCGCGGCGTCGGGCACCGTCGCGCTGGAGCTGGCGATGGCGCGGCTGCCGATGACCGTCGCCTACCGGCTCAGCCGGCCGACCGAGATCCTGCTCGACCGCGTGCTGAAGGTGCGAACCGTCAATTTGGTGAACCTGATCCTCGGCCGGCCGGTCGTCGCCGAGCATCTCGGCCCGTATTGCACACCGGAGCGGCTGTGCGCGAGCCTTGTCGAGCTGATCCGGGACGAACCGGTTCGCGCCGCGCATCGGGAAGGCTATGATGCGGCGATCCGGCTTCTCGGCGCGGGCGAGCTGTCGCCGAGCCTCAGAGCCGCCGACAAGATATTGGAGATCATCGCCGCGCGCCGGCAGCAACATCAGACCCAATAAGAGGAGATCAGCGATGCCCGACGGGAATTTCCGCTTTCTGCACACGATGATCCGGGTCAAGGACCTCGACAAGTCGCTTGCCTTCTATACCGAGCAGCTCGGCATGAACCTGATCCGCAAGCGCGACTACCCGACCGGCAAGTTCACGCTAGCCTTTGTCGGTTATGGCGACGAAGAGCACAACACGGTGGTCGAGCTGACCCATAACTGGGACCAGGCCGAGCCGTATGCGCTGGGCACCGGTTTTGGCCATCTCGCAGTCGGCGTGCTCGATGTCTACGCGACCTGCGACAACCTCGCGAAGGCCGGCGTCAAGATTCCGCGTCCCGCCGGCCCGATGGCGCATGGCGGCTCGGTGATCGCCTTTATCGAAGACCCCGACGGGTACAAGATTGAGCTGATCGAGCGGAAGTAGGCTATTCGGCCCTCCCCCCGTTCACGCCGTTTACGGGGAGGGCCTTCTGGAGCCTACGTCAGAAGCTGAGGGTTGTGCGTAGCGTGAATACCGCTACGGGCCCCGCGCCGGGCGCCAGTGCCGGGTTCCAAAACACCTGTACGTCCGGTGTCAGGTGCATCCCTTTGAATATGGTGGCCCTGTAGAAGACCTCGGTAACCCATTCGCCGGTGCGGGCGTCGACGAGGCCGCTGAATTCGCGATTGGTCTTGTCCCAGCCCAGGGCTAAACCAAACTGGTCGTTTCGGTTGCGCAAGATCGGGTCGTTCCAGACACCGCCGGCCGCGTAGGACGTTCGGACCGGTAGATCCGGGCCCGTCGCATTGTTGATACGCAGAAACGTGCCGAATTTTTCGGTAAGTCCCTGCGACGCGCTGAATGAGACGCCGGTCGAGCGACTTGCTACCGACGGAACAGACGGCTGCTCATAAATGAGCAGGCTGTAGATGCCGTCGCCGAGCCCGGCGATCGTTGGCGTCCACTGTGCATTGCCCCAACCGACCAGCTTCCCGTGATGAAAACCGGCGGTCGTTAGCGTTCCGCCGTTCGGGTCGGTCCCGTCTTGGACGCCGCCGGCAAAGTTGAACTGTCCGTCCGGCGTCTTGATCTGGGCGTAGCCGCCAAACCCCGCATAAGGGAAGGTTTCCGTCCCGTCTTGCGCGAAAGAATAGCCGATGAAGCTGTTTTGCGCATTGGCGGCGTACCGGTTGGGATCGAACGAAAAAAGGTTGTATTGCCCCACGGTGACCGACAACCAACTCCAGCGCCCCGGCAAGGTGTGGGTGTACGCCAAGGTCGAGATCGCAAAATCGTCATACGTCCAATCGTTTGCGAAGGTGATCAGCCCGAGACGGGCCGCTTGCGAGATGGCGTTCTGGTTGCTGGCATAGTCTTGGTGCGAGGTGACGATGTCGATCTCGCCCGACCCGATCGGGGTGCCGGTGAACGGCCGCCATGTCGCGCTGGGATAATAGATGTTGAGATAAATCGGCTGGCTCTTGGTTCCCCACTGCAGAAACAACGAATAATCGAGCGAGAGATCGAGGTTGAATTGGTTGCTGATGCTTTTTTTGACCGTCAGCCATTTGTCGTATCCGGCATCCAGGTCGTCTGCATATGGTTTCCACCAATCGGTGAACTCGGGAGACGGAATGGTCAGCGGACGAAAAGCGGGCATGGTCTTCGTCGAGCTGGATGCCTTGTCGGCGTCCACCACGTTTGACGTTGGCGGCGGTGTTGCCGCGTCGTAGGCAGCGGCAACAAGGGCACTTGATAACTGCGCGTAAGCCGGCGACAAAACCGTTCCGGCACCGAGCGCTGCCGAGATCGTGGTTCTCAAGAAGCGTCGCGCAGCCTTCATTCCTCTCCCCGTGCGCGGCGCTTTGGTCGCCGGCTTCATCGGCGACATCGACCGGCGGCCATCACGAAGCGGTCAGCTGAGCATGTACCTTCGGTCTTGGTCAGCCCAGGCTGAAGGCATGGCATCTTGCTTGTCTTAATTCATCATTTAAAATGCCCTCAAATAGCTAACGGTCGTGCCGCCGGTAGCCGTATAAGTTGATCAACGGCCGTCCTTGAAGGGTGCCGCAACGACGGTCCCGAGCATGACGTCGCGCTTCTCCATACGCTACGTAAAGTTGTTCGCCCTGCTGTTTGGGGCGTTCTTCACGCTGACTTCCGTTGCTCAATACGTCTTCGTGCAACAGACGTCGCTCGCGGCGTTCAGGACGGATCTTCGCGAAAGCGCCGATAATGTCAGCAAGGCTACAGCCTACGACGACGGCATCAACCCGGCGCAATACGTCAACGCGTATTTCGACGCCGATGATTTTATCGCGGTGCTGAGCGATGGTTCGATTCTGAATGTCTGGGTGGGGTTGGGCCGTCCTATATCCGAAGTATTGCCGCCGGTTCGATGCCCGATATTGACCGACAGCGCGTTCACCGAACCGGTGACCGTGTCTTATTCGTCGGAGACGATCCGGCCGGAAACCTGGATGATACGTGCCAAGCGTCTGGAGGGCGGGGTAATCATTGCCGGCGTTTCCGACCACTATCGGATCTCGTCGAAGGGCGACCTGCTGGTCGAAAACATCCAGCTTTTCGGCGATAGCATCGCGTCCACGGCGCGGCTAAACCCCAGCCAATTGGATGCGCGCCTCGCCTTTGCGGTGATCGACGACAGCGGCAAGCTGATCTGGTCGGTAAACCGCCTGCCGCTTAAAACAAATCCGATGATGTTGGCCAAGATGTCGACCACGGGACGAGAATTTTCGTCCGGCGACAAGATCTATTACAGCGATGAAAACCCATTGACCGACACCCACAATCGACACGTCGGAAGCGTTATCGGATTTCTCGATGTCACGCTGCACAAGGCAGCCGTACGAGAGCAGCTGATGTTCGGTGGGGCGGTGGCCGCCGGTTCCTTTATTATATTCCTTGGTCTGGCCGCTTTTTATTCAGCAAGACAAGAACGCGAGAAACAGAATATCAGAGAGGCGTTTCAGCATTATTTTTCGCCGCAGATCATGGACGCTATTCTTCGCGACCCGGCGCTTCTTACGCTCGGTGGCCAGCGACGAGAAGTGACGATCCTGTTTTCCGACATCCGTTCGTTCACGTCGCTCACGGAAAAACTGCCGCCGCAACAGTTGACCGCGTTGCTTCGCGAATATTTTGACGCAATGACCGACGAGGTTTTCGCGACAGAAGGGATTGTCGATAAATATGTCGGAGACGCCCTCATGGCGTTCTGGGGCGCGCCCATCGAGCAGCACGACCAAGCCGATCGCGCGGTGAAAACTGCGATCAACATGGTCCGACGGCTCAGGGAATTGCAGAAAAAATGGGAGGCCGAAGGGCTGCAGCTCCCGAGGCAGCTCGAGGCGGGCATCGGTATCAATCTCGGGATCGCGACGGTCGGAAACCTCGGGTCGTCACGGCGCTTCGACTACACGCTCGTTGGCGACGCGGTGAACGCGGCTTCCCGCATCGAGCAGCTCAACAAGGAATATAAGAGCCACATCATCATCTCCGACACGACAAAGGCCCAGTTGACGATGGGGCTGCCAACCAAGGATCTCGGCCACGTCGAAGTGCGCGGCAAGGAGCAGCCGATCCGCGTCTTTGAGGTCGAAGTCAGCGCGTGAACCGTTAATCTCCCTTTCCCCCTGGCGGGGAAAGGGCCAGCGGCTCATCGCTCGCGTGGTCGCCGCCCTCTCCCGCAGTGCGGGAGAAGGAGGGACCCGCGGCGAAGCCGTGGGAGGGTGAGGGTCAGCGCCGCTCCTTGATCGGTACGTAGTGGCGTAGATCGGAGCCGGTGAAGAGTTGGCGCGGGCGGCCGATCTTGGTGTCGGGGTCCTCGATCATCTCGGTCCACTGCGCGATCCAACCGACCGTGCGGGCGATCGCGAACAGCACCGTGAACATCGAGGTCGGGAAGCCCATCGCCTTCAGGATGATGCCCGAATAGAAGTCGACATTCGGGTACAGCTTGCGGCTGATGAAGTATTCGTCGTTGAGGGCGATGTGCTCGAGCTCCATCGCCAAGTCGAGCAGCGGGTCGTCCTTGATGCCGAGGTCTTTCAGCACATCGTGGCAGCTCTCGCGCAGCACATGGGCGCGCGGGTCGTAGTTCTTGTAGACCCGGTGGCCGAAGCCGAACAGGATCTCGTGGTTGTGCTTGTCCTTGACCTGGCTGATGAACTCGGGGATGCCCTTGGGGCTGCCGATCTTGCCGAGCATCTTTAGTACCGCCTCGTTGGCGCCGCCGTGGGCCGGGCCCCACAGCGAGGCGATGCCGGCGGCGATGCAGGCGAACGGGTTGGCGCCTGACGAGCCGGCGTTGCGCACCGTGGCCGTCGAGGCGTTCTGCTCGTGGTCGGCGTGGAGGATGAAGATCCGGTCCATCGCCTTCGCCAGGACTGGGTTGACCTCGTATTCCTCGCACGGTACCGCGAAGGTCATGCGCAGAAAATTCTCTGCGTAGCCCAGCGAGTTCTTGGGATAGATAAACGGCTGGCCGTGCGCGTATTTGAAGGCCATCGCGCCGATCGTCGGCAGCTTGGCAATCAGCCGGTGCGAGGCGACCATCCGCTGGTACGGGTCGTTGATGTCGGTCGAGTCGTGATAGAAGGCCGACAGCGCGCCGACGACGCCGCACAGCACCGCCATCGGGTGGGCGTCGCGCCGGAAACCACGAAAGAAGGTGGTGATCTGCTCATGCACCATGGTGTGGTGCGTGATGTCGTGGACAAACTGCGTCCTCTCGTCGGCGGTCGGCAATTCGCCGTTCAGCAGCAAATAAGCGACTTCGAGGAAGTCGCTTTTCGCCGCCAGCTCCTGGATCGGGTAGCCCCGATACATCAGCACGCCTTCGTCGCCGTCGATGTAGGTGATGCTGGAGCGACAGGCGGCGGTCGCCATAAACCCGGGATCGTAGGTGAAGTGCCCGGTCTTGGCATAAAGAGTGCGGACATCGATGACCTTGGGGCCGACCGAGCCCTGCAGCATCGGGAAGTCCCACGACTTGCCCGTTTCATTGTCGGTCAGCGTCACCGTACCGCTCGGAGCCCCCACCTTCGTGTTGTTCCCGCTCATGGATGCACCTCGCTTTTGCGCCCGCAGGCGCGCGTCACATATATGGCACAAGAATATTCCGCCGGCGGGCCATTATCAAATGGCGCCATAATATTGCAACGCAATATCGCAGTTGCGAGATCATCTCGATTCGACAGCATCGGCAAGGCGACCCAGGGTCTCGTCGCGGCCGAGCACCTCCATGACCTCAAAGATGCCGGGCGAGGCCAGCGAGCCGGTGAGCGCCACACGCAACGGCTGCGCGACCGCGCCGAGCTTGACGCCTTTCGCGGTGACGAAGTCGCGCAGCCGCGCCTCCAGTGCCGCCACCTGCCATTCGGTGTCGCCGATCTCCCCCGACAGCGTGCCGAGCAGCGAGCGGGCGTCAGCGGTCAATAGCTTAGCGGCGTCGGCGGCCGGGCGGATTGGCCGCGGCGCGACATAAAAGCGGGCTTTTTCGGCGAGTTCGACGGTGGTCTTCGCGCGCGGTTTCAGCGCCGGCATGGCGCGGGTCAGGCGGTCCCGGTCGGTCGCCGAAAGCGGGTGTCCGAGCTCGGCCTCCAGAAGCTCCACGACAAGCCCGACGAGCCGCGCGTCGTCGGCCTCGCGGATGTAATGCGCGTTGACGCTGTCGAGTTTGGCGAAATCGAACTGCGCCGGTGACTTATGGATGCCGGCGAGGTCGAACCACCCGATCGCCTGCTCGGTCGAGATGATCTCGTCGTCGCCATGGCTCCAGCCGAGGCGCAGCAGGTAATTGCGGATCGCCTCGGGCAGGTAGCCGAGCTTACGGTACTCGTCGATGCCGAGCGCGCCATGGCGCTTCGACATCTTCGCGCCGTCCGGGCCGTGGATCAGCGGGATATGCGCCCATTCCGGCTGCACCCAGCCGAGCGCACGGTAGATCTGCGTCTGGCGGAAGGCGTTGCGGAAATGCTCGTTGCCGCGGATCACATGGGTGATGCCCATGTCGTGATCGTCGACGACGACGGAAAAATTATAGGTCGGCGTGCCGTCCGAGCGCAGGATGATGAGGTCGTCGAGCTCCTGGTTGTCGACCGTGACCTCGCCCAGCACATGGTCGCGGATGATGGTGGCGCCGGTCTGCTCGGCCTTGAGCCGGATCGCCGGAGCAACGCCGGGCGGCGCCTCGCTCGGGTCGCGGTCGCGCCAGGTGCCGTCGTAGCGCACCGAGCGCTTCTCGGCGAGCGCCTTGGCCCGCATCGCCTCCAGCTCGTCCGGTGTGCAATAGCAGCGATAGGCATGGCCCGCGTCGAGGAGATGCTGGGCGATCTCCGCATGATGCGCCGCCCGGGCGAACTGGAAGACGACCTCGCCGTCCCAGTCGACGCCGAGCCATTTGAGGCCGTCGATGATCGCCGCCGTCGCCTCGGGTGTGGAGCGGGCGCGGTCGGTGTCCTCGATGCGCAGCCGGAAAGCACCGCCGTGATGGCGCGCGAACAGCCAGTTGAACAGCGCCGTGCGGGCGCCGCCGATATGGAGGAAGCCGGTCGGGGAGGGGGCAAAGCGGACGGTAACGGTCATGGGGCCAATATCGTCGTTGGGCTCGCAATACGCCAGTGGCTGCCCCTCACCCTCCCATTGCTTTGCAATGGGTCCCTCCCTCTCCCCGCTCGCGGGGCGAGGGGGATTTCCCCGGACGCGCTCCCTCGCCCCGTTTACGGGGAGAGGGTTGGGGTGAGGGGCCGGTTCAGTCGCTGGCGGTTTGTAGTCAGCGAACATCTCGCGCAGCTTCGACTTCATGATCTTGCCAGTGGCCGTGTGCGGCAGCTCATCGACCACGACCACGTCGTCGGGGAGCATCCATTTCGGGAAATGCTGCGCGAGGAGCGCGATCAGCTTGTCGCGCTCCGGCCGGCAGCCGGCACGCGGCACCACGACGAGCAGCGGCCGCTCCGACCATTTCGGGTGAGGGATGGCGATCGCCGCTGCCTCGGCGACCGTCTCGTCGGCCATCGCGGCATTTTCGAGATCGATCGAGCTGATCCACTCGCCGCCCGATTTGATCACGTCCTTGTGCCGGTCGGTGAGCTGGACATATCCGTCCGGGTCGATCGAGGCCACGTCGCCGGTATGGAACCAGCCGTCGGGTTCCACCGCCGCCGCGGTGGCCGCCTCGTCGTCGAAATAGCCGTTGGCGATCCAAGGCCCGCGCACCAGCAGCTCGCCGATCGCCTTGCCGTCATGCGGCAGGATGTTGCCGGCATCGTCGACGATCTTCATCTCGACGCCGAATACCGGCCGGCCCTGCTTGAGCTTGATGGCCGTCTGCGTTGCCGGGGCGAGCGGCAAATGCTTGCGCTTCAATGCCGCCGTGGTGCCGAGCGGGCTCATCTCGGTCATCCCCCAGCCTTGCAGGATGTCGATGCCGCGTGCCTCGAACGCCTGCAGCAGCGCCGCCGGCACCGCGGAACCGCCGCACAGCATCCAGCGCAGCGTCGAGCAGCTCTGGTTTTTCTCACGCAGATAAGTGTCCATCCCGAGCCACACGGTGGGCACACCAAGAGCGACGGTCACGCCTTCGCTCTCGAACAGCTCGTGCAGGCTCTCGCCGTCGAGCTTGGGTCCGGGATAGACCAGCTTGGCGCCGTTCATCGGCGCGATATAGGCGGTGCCCCAGCCGCAGGCGTGGAACAGCGGCACCACCGGGCAGACCACGTCGGTGGCGGTCAGCGTGATGCCGCTCGGCATCGACGCACCCATCGCATGCAGCACCGTCGAGCGGTGGCTGTACAACACGCCCTTCGGGTTGCCCGTCGTGCCCGAGGTGTAGCAAAGCGCGCTGGCGCTGTACTCGTTGAACTCCGGCCAAGCGAAATCGTCGGTCTCGGCGCCGGTCAGTTCGTCATAAACGCCAACCATCGGCAGCGAAGTCTCCGCCTCGCCGAGCAGCACGATCTGGCAGTCTTTCGGGAGGCGCGGCAGCAGCCGTTCGATGAGCGGGATGAAGCTGGTCTCAACAAACAGCAGCCGGTCTTGCGCGTGGTTGACGATGTAGACGATCTGCTCGTCGAAGAGGCGCGGGTTGACCGTGTGGCACACCGCGCCGATGCCCGAGATCGCGTAATACAGCTCGAAATGCCGCCAGGTGTTCCAGGCCAGCGTCCCGACCCGGTCGCCGGGTTGGACACCGAGGCGCAGCAGCGCCTTGGCCAGCCGCCGCGCCCGGCGGTCGGCATCGGCATAGGTATAGCGGTGGATCGGCCCTTCGACGCTGCGGCTGACGATCTCCGTGTCGGCATGGAAATTGGCCGCGTGCTGCAGGCACATTGTGACCAGTAACGGCCGCTCGCCCATTAACCCGCGCATCTCTCGCTTCCTCCCAGGGCTTGCAAGTAGGGCTTTCTGCAAGTAGACGCGCAAATCGCCGGGATTCAAGCGCGAAGCGCGGTTTTGCTCAGGGCGGCAGCTGTGTTTTGAAGAAGGCGACGATGTCGCGGTTCATCTCAGCGTGGAATGCGGCGCGGTCGAAGCCGGGTGCGCTCTCGCAAATGGCCGGAGCAGCCTTGGCGAGCGCCTCGCTGCACGGCGCGAGGAAATCGAAATGCCCGGCGTTGGCGACGAAATGGTCCTCCGCCGGCTGCGGCAGCTCATCGCGCACGATGTCGCCGTAGAGTTTGTTGGGGGTGATCTTGTCGTCCTCGGCGCGCCAGAGCTGCACCGGTGCGATCACCGTCTCCAAACCGACCTTGCTGAAGGCATAACCGGTTGCCGGTGCCGCCAGCACTGCCGCCTTGATGCGTGGCTCGTGATGCCATTCCGGCGCCGGGCTGTCTGCTGCCGGCATCGCGCCGAGCCGCCGGCGCTCCTGGCAGCTCCAATCGTCGGCGTGATCCCGGCAATAGAGGGTGATGAGGTAGAGCGCGGGGTTGCCGCCGATGGCGATTAGCGCGGTGGTTGCGCCGGCGGAATGTCCGAAAACGCCGATCCGCGCCGGATCGAGATGATCATGCCCACCCCAGGCGTTCAGCATGAAATCGATGACCCGGCCGACATGTTTGGGCCGATCGGTGAGGTTGCGAAGAGTGAGGCTGTATTTGCGGTCTTTGTAATTGTCGCCGGTATGCGCCAGCGCGACGACGACGAACCCGGCATCGGCGAGCGCTAGCGCGGTATCGTAATGTTCCGCGGCGCTCCCTCCGGTGCCGTGCGAGATCACGACGACCGGCAGGCGATCGCCCTTGATGGCGCCGTAATAGGCCACCTCCTGGGTGAACAGCCCGAGCGGCTGGGACGACGTCTTGCCGTCGCTCGGATACCAGATCGCCAGTTCGAGCGGCTGGTCATCCGGATCCGGCGCCGTCGCGTACTGAAACCCGGCGGCGTCGACTGGCGCGGCGGTGGACAGATGAGCGGTGAGGAAGACGAGTGCCCGGATCAAACCAGAACGAGCTTTGACCAAGTCGGAACACTCTCAATCGCCTCGGCCGGGCTTGACCCGGCCATCCATGAATAAGTTGAAGCTGTTCATGGACCCCCAGGTCAAGGCCGGGGGAGGCAAAAATTCTAGATGCTTCGGCTTTGACGGATCGAGCCTAATAACGCCGCAGCAATCCGACGAGGCGGCCCTGCACCTTGACCCGGTCGGGGCCGAAGATGCGCGTCTCGTAAGCCTGGTTGGCCGGTTCCAGCGCGATCGAGGCGCCACGCCGGCGCAGACGCTTCAAGGTCACTTCGAGATTGTCGACCAGCGCAACCACGATCGATCCGTTCTCGGCCGTGTCGCAGCGCTGGATAATCACGGTGTCGCCGTCGAGGATGCCAGCATCGACCATGCTGTCGCCGGCAACTTCGAGCGCGTAATGCTCGCCGCTGCGCTCGAGCAGCGTCGAGGGGATGCCGATCGTCGCCGATTGGTCGCGCAGCGCCTCGATCGGTGTGCCGGCGGCGATCCGGCCATAGAGCGGCAGGTCGACGGCCGCGCTCTCGGTCGACACCGATGAGCCGGGGAGCGCGCCGGAGAAGTCGCCGCGGATAACCGTCGGCGAAAAGCGGCTCTTCTCGGCCGAGCCGGGGGCGGCGCTTTCTTCGGGCAGCTTGATGACTTCGAGCGCCCGCGCGCGATGCGCCAGACGACGGATAAAGCCGCGTTCCTCGAGGCCGCTGATCAGGCGGTGGATACCCGATTTGGAGCGAAGGTTCAGGGCGTCCTTCATTTCGTCGAAGGAGGGGGATACGCCGGTCGCGGTCAGCCTCTGATTGATGAACATCAACAGCTCGTGCTGTTTACGCGTCAGCATGGCAAACTCCCGCTAGTGGCGGAACAAATCCAAAACACCAGATGATGTTCTATTTTAGTTCGCCTGTGGCGTCAAGCGGTATGCTCAATTCGGCATCATCTCGTACGGCGATAGCGATGGTAGGCTAGGCGCATGACGCCACGACGCATCCTCATCGACACCGACCCCGGCCTCGACGATGCGGTCGCGATCCTGCTGGCACTGTCGACACCGGAACTGCAGGTCGACGGCATTGTCGCGGTGGCGGGCAACGGCCCGCTCAACTTCATGGAGCGCAACGCGCGGGCGATCTGCGAACTGGCGGGCCGGGCGGATGTGCCGGTCTATGCCGGGTGTCCGCGGCCGCTGCGCGGCGACACGATCACCGCGATCTATTTTCACGGCGAGACGGGGCTGGGGCCGGTGCAGCTCCCCGAGCCGGCAATGCCGCTGCAAAAGACCCACGGTGTGGCGTTTACCATCGACCTGTTGCGGGATGCGGCGCCGGATAGCGTGACCTGGTGCGCGCTCGGGCCGCTGACCAATGTCGCGACCGCGCTGGTGCAGGCACCGGACATCATCGCCGGCGCCAAGGAGCTGGTGCTGATGGGCGGCGCGTCCCGGGCGCTCGGCAACACCAGCCCGGCGGCTGAATTCAATATTCTCGCCGATCCGCACGCGGCATCGATTGTCTTCGACAGCGGTCTGCCGATCACGATGATCCCACTCGACCTGACCCATCAGGTGCGCAGCACGCCGGAGCGCATTGCCCGCATCCGCGCGCTGGGGACGCCGGTGGCGACGGCCGTCGCCGACCTGCTGACCCCGGCGCCGGGAACGGGACCGTCGGCGCTCCACGACCCCTGCGTCATCGCCTACCTGCTGGCGCCGCACCTGTTCCAGGGCAGCCGGGTCAATGTCGCGGTCGAAACGCAGAGCCCGCTCACACTCGGCGCGACCGTCGTCGACTGGCGCGGCATCAGCGGCCGCGACGTCAACGCGACGGTGCTCCATACGGTCGCCGCTGATGGAATTCTATGCGCTCATCGAGGAGCGGCTGAACCAATTTGCTTAATTCCCTCAAAGAAGGTGGTTAAGGCGGAGACGCCTTTCGCATTACCGCTTATCCTTCGGCATGGGCGAATTTCGGAACGAGGTCCTGCACCGACTGCGCACGCTGCAGCAGGCGCTGGCGGACCTCGTCGCGAAATACCGCGAGCTGCATCGCGACCACCCTGAGCGGGCTGTGCTGGCGCGCATGATCCGTCAGCTGGAGTTGGAAATCGCTTTGCGCGCCGCGTAGAGGCCCTTGTGCCGCGCGGCCATTCGCCCTTTACAATGGCGGCATCAACGCTCGCTGGGAGGATCACGATGTCGATCGTCGAAATGCGCACCTATCGCCTGAAGCCCGGTTCGATCCCCGAGGCCGTCAAACGCTTTGGCGAGGCGGTGGAAGCCTCAGGCCGCAACAAAGTTTCGCCGCTCGGCGGGTTCTTCCACACCGAGGTCGGCCCCCTGAACCGCATCATCCATTGCTGGCCTTATGAGAACCTCGACGACCGCGAGAAGAAGCGCGGCGCGGCCATGAAGCTCCAGGGCTGGCCGCCCAAGATCCAGGAGTTCATCGAGGAGATGGAGTCGAAGATCATCAACCTCGCGCCGTTCTCGCCGGCGCTGGGTGATCGCGGCCTCGGCAACATCTACGAGGTCCGCACCTACACGATGCTGCCCGGCGCGCTGCCGACCGTCACCGAGCGCTGGGCGGAGCGCATCGAGGGCCGCACCAAGCTGTCGCCGCTGGCGTTCTGCGGCTCGACCGAACTCGGCGGGCTTAACCAGTGGATCCATGTCTGGGCCTACAAGGATGCTGCCGAGCGCTTCAAGATCCGCGCCGAGGCACAGGCGGCCGGCGCGTGGCCGCCGGCGACGCGCGGCCAGTTCGTCCGCCAGGAGAACATGTTCGTGATCCCGGCGGCGTTCTCGCCGTTGCATTAATTTGCCGACGATCGCCGCCGCGACGGGAATGGCCGGGTCTTGCCCGGCCATTCTGGCGGCGGCGTGTCGCGGATCGTTCAAGTGCGTGCATGGCCAAGGGGAGGGGACCATGACCGTGCGGATGCTCCAGGGTTGGTGGCTCCGGGCCGTTGTGGTCGGGGTCGGGCTCGTCGCCGGGCCGGCGCTCGCCGATACCGACAAGATGGGACCGGTGTCGCTCGCCACCGCCAATTGCGGCGTCAAGATAAGCGCCAACCTGCTGATCTACACCTGCGCCAACCCGGCGCACTGCGACTACGCGGTAGGCGTCAGCAACTACTCGGGGACGCCGGTCAGCTACAAGATCACCATCGACGCCCCGGCCGGATACAAGGTTTTCGAGCAGGGACAGCGCACCTCGAAAAACTACGACTTGTTCCGGGTCGTGCAGGCGCCGCAAAGTCTCAACGGACCATCGGTGAAAGTCGGACTGAACTGCGCGCCGCAAAACACCCCGACGACGCGCTGAGGCGCGCTTAGTCGCGCGGCGGCGGCAGCACCGTGCCGACCGGGATCACCCCGGCAGGCGTCGCCGCGACCCGGCCGAACAACTGGTCGAGCGTCGCCGGTGCTGGCGAAGCGGCGGATTGGGCGACGGGCTGGTACGCCGCGGTAGGCAACGGCTTGGTTGGCGCCCCCTGTGTCGCGGCGAGCATGAAGCTTTTCCACGCCGGCGCCGGCAGCGACCCGCCGGTGACCTTGTTCATCGGCGTGTTGTCGTCATTGCCGAGCCAGATGCCGGCGACGAGATCGGCGGTGAAGCCGATAAACCAGGCGTCCTTGTAGTCCTGCGTCGTGCCGGTCTTGCCGGCGACCGGGCGCGGCAGCGCGGCGGCCTTGCCGGTACCGCGCGCGATGACGCCGGCGAGCATGCCGTCCATCAGCCCGACCTCGTCCGGCGGAATGACCTGTCCCGGCCCCGACCCGGAGCGGCGGTAGACGACGCGGCCGCCCGTGTCGGTGATCTCGGTGATGCCGTAGGCCAGCACGCCGTTGCCGCCATTGGCGAACGGCGCATAGGCGGACACCAGTTCGAGCAGGTTCACCTCGTTGGTGCCGAGCGCGATGCTCGCATCCGTCGCGAGATTGGAGGTGATGCCGAGCCGGTTCGCGACGGCGACGACCTGCGGGATCCCGGCCCGCTGCGCGACCTGTACCGCGACGGTGTTGATCGACTCGGCGAGAGCATAAGCAAGGCTGACCTCGCCGAGATATTTGTTGGTGTAGTTGTGCGGCCGCCAATTGCCGATCTGGATCGGCCCGTCGACAAACTGGTCGTCGGGCCGCAGCCCCGCCTCGATCCCGGCGAGATAGACAAACGGCTTGAACGCCGACCCCGGCTGGCGCTGCGCCTGGGTGGCGCGATTGAACTGGCTTTCGTTGTAGTCGCGCCCGCCGACCATCGCGCGCACCGCGCCCTCGGGGGTCATCGCCACCAGCGCGCCCTGGCTGACCGCATCGCGCAGCCCGTTGCGGTTCAGGGTGTCGGTGATCACCGCCTCGGCTGCTGCTTGCATGCGCATGTCGAGCGTGGTGCGCACCCGCAGATCATGGTCTGACGCGCCGGCAAAATCGCGCACCTGGTCGGCGATCCAATCGGCGAAATAGCGAATGCCGGGATGGGCGACCGCGACCTTGCTCAGCTCGACGCCCGATTTCGCGGCGGCGTCCGCTTGCTGCTGGTTGATCGCCCCGGTCTCGACCATCAGCGCCAGGACCTGGGCGGTGCGGGCCGTAGTCGCGTCCTTGTCGCGGGTCGGGCTGAACCGCGTCGGCGCCTTGAGCAGCCCGGCAATGACGGCGCTCTCATAGAGGTTGAGCTGCGCCGCGGACTTGCCGAAATAGCGGTGCGCCGCAGCGTCGACGCCATAGGTGCCGGCGCCGAGATAGACGCGGTTCAGGTAGATTTCGAGGATCTGGTCCTTGGTGAAATGGCGCTCCAGCCACAGCGCCAGCAGCGCCTCGCGGGCCTTGCGCGACAGGCTGCGCTCGGGACTGAGGAACACCGTCTTGGCGAGCTGCTGGGTGATCGTGCTGCCGCCCTGCACGACATGCCCGGTGCGCAGATCGGCGAACCCGGCGCGCAGCAGGCCTACCGGGTCGATGCCGAAATGGCTGTAGAAGCGCCGATCCTCGGTCGCCACCACGGCCTTCGGTAGCCACGGCGACATCTCCTTCAACTTCAGCGGCTGGCCGAACAGGTCGCCGAACGTGGCGACGAGGCTGCCGTCATCGGCAAGAATCGTGATGCTCGGCCGCCGTTCGGCGACCGTCAGCTGTTTGGTATCGGGCAGGGTGAGGGCGAAATAGGTCACCGCGCCGGCGCCGACGATGCCCCCCCACAGGCTCAACAGCACGATCAGTCGCAACGCCTTGCCAAGAAAACCCCGACGCTGTTTTCGTGCCGGTCTCGGCCGTGATCCGCGCGACGCCGGACGGCTCCGTCGGTGCGATGGCGGCTGCCGGTCATCGGGATCGATGCGCAGCGGCGCGTCAGGCACGGCCGGCCTCCGCGCCGCCAGCGCGTCGAAGCGCGGCAGCCCCTAACGCGGCCATGTCCCGAACCCCCACCACGCCAGTAACAACGCAACCCCCACCGCATTATGCCGCAAAACGCCGTGAAGATTCGCTGAATTCGGCAGACGGGTTCCATGCCGGGCCGGAACCCGCAGTCGGCCTTTTTCGTTGGCGGAACGATCACTGTCACGCGAGGACCCGCATGCCGGTCGACGGCTCCGAAGAGATCACCGCCCTGACGCTGCCTCGGGTAGGCGCCGCCATTGCCGGCGCTGCATTGCTCTGCCCGGCGCTGACCTTGCCGCTGACCCTTCTTTGCCTGGTGGCGCTCGGCAACGCTGCGCTCGAGGAGGCCCGCGGTTCCAACCGTGTGCCCGAGATGCCGCCCGAACCGCGGACGCGCCGCAAAGCGCGCGATGATGGCGACGAAGCGGCCTCGACCGAGGACAGCTTCCCGGCGAGCGACCCGCCCTCCTGGACCCCCGTCACCGGCACCGGCACGCGGCATTGAGGCGCTAAACAATTCCTGCTTAGCTGCGGGCCTCGCTCAACGGGAGGTCCGATGACCCGCGCCGCCGCCATTGCCGCCGCCGAGGCCTATTTCGACGAAGGCGGATTTGCCGCCGATCTGGCGCGCCGCGTGGCGATCCCCACCGAGAGCCAGGTCGAAGGAAGCGGCGCGGTGCTCAGCGCCTATCTCGGCGACGAGATCGCGCCGACCCTGCGGCGGCTCGGCTTCGAGAGCCGCATCTTCGAGAATCCAGTCAAGAGTGGGCCGGTCCGCGGCGGGCCGATCCTGATCGCCGAGCGGCGCGAGGAAGACGCGGCGACGACCGTCCTCGGCTACGGCCACGGCGATGTCATCCGCGGCCTGGAGCCGCAATGGCAGGAGGGGCTGTCGCCCTGGGAGCTCACCCGGCGCGGCGACCGGCTCTACGGCCGTGGCACCGCCGACAACAAGGGCCAGCATTCGATCAACATCGCCGCGCTCGAAACCGTGCTGAGGACGCGCGGCCGGCTCGGCTTCAACGCGGTGTTGCTGCTGGAGACCGGCGAGGAAGTCGGCTCGCCGGGACTGCGCGAAATCTGCCGCGACGAGAAGGCGCGGCTCAAGGCGGACGTGCTGATCGCTTCCGACGGCCCGCGCCTCGCGCCGGAGCGGCCGACCATCTTCCTCGGGGCGCGCGGTGCGATGAATTTCGACCTCGTCGTCGATCTGCGCGAGGGCGGGCATCATTCGGGGAATTGGGGCGGGCTGCTCGCCAATCCCGGCGTCATCCTGGCGCATGCCCTGGCCTCGCTGACCACCGACAAGGGTGCGATCAAGATCCCCGAATGGAAGCCGACGCACATGCCCAATTCGGTGCGCATGGCGCTGGCCGACTGTCAGGTCGAAGGTGGCGAGGATGCGCCGGAGATAGACCCCGATTGGGGCGAGCCGGGGCTGACATCGAGCGAGAAGGTCTTTGGCTGGTGCAGCTTCGAGGTACTGGCCTTCACCACCGGCAACCCGGAGAACCCGGTCAACGCGATCCCGCCCAAGGCAACCGCGACCTGCCAGATCCGGTTTGTCGTCGGCGTCGACCCGGAGGAATTCATGCCGGCGCTGCGCCGCCATCTCGACGCGCACGGTTTCCCGATGGTCCGCGTCGAGCCGTGGAAGAAGGCCTATTTCCCGGCAACCCGGCTCGACCCGGACCACGATTGGGTCCGCTGGGCGGCCAAGTCGATCGCCGAGACCACCGGGAAGCGGCCGGCGATCCTGCCCAATCTCGGCGGTTCGCTGCCCAACGACATTTTCGCCAACGATCTCGGCCTGCCGACGATCTGGGTCCCGCATTCCTACGCCTCATGCTCGCAGCACGCCCCCAACGAGCACATGCTCGCCCCCGTTGCCCGCGAGGCGCTCGCGGTGATGACCGGGATTTATTGGGACCTCGGCGAAAAAGGCGTACCTGCGCATAAAGGTGATGCGGCACCCTCCTGATCCGCGGTAGGCTCTGCCGAGTTTGTGTTCAGGAGCCGGGTATGCGCCTTGAAAGATTGCCGGCGGAGATGGCGAAGCGCCTCTCCGAGTTGGAGTGCCCCGATTTTACGACGACGCCGTGGGTCGAGGGCAAGCCGCTCGCCGAAAGGCGGGTGGCGATCGTGTCGTCGGCCGGGCTGGTGGTGCGCGGCGACAAGGTGTTTCGCGGCCGCGACGCCGATTACCGGGCGATCCCGAGCACGACGGGGGCAAATGACCTGCTGTGCAGCCACATCTCGATCAATTTCGACCGCAACGGCTTCCAGGAAGACTGGAATGTCGTCTTCCCGCTCGGCCGGCTGAACGAGCTGGCGGCGGAGGGGACGATCGGCTCGGTGGCGGCGACGCATTATTCGTTTATGGGCGCGACCGACCCGGTGCAGATGATTGACGGCGCGCGCGAGGTCGCCGGCAAACTCAAGGCCGATCACGTCGATGCGGTGCTGCTGACCTCGGTTTGACCGCTCTGCACGCGCGCCGTGAGCGCGCTGGGGCATTATCTCGAGGAAGAAGGTATTCCGTCGGTCGCGATCGCGCTGATCCGACCGCAGGCCGTACACACGCGGCCACCCCGCGCGCTGTGGGTGCCGTTCGAACTGGGCCGGCCGATCGGCCCGCCAAGCGACGCCGCGTTTCAGAAACGGGTGATTGTGGCCGCGTTGGGGATGCTGGTCAAACGCGGCGGTCCGGTGCGGATCGTGGATTTTCCGGATGACGATCCGCGCGAGACGCCCGATCCAAATTGGCCCGCGCCACTTAACCCCCACCCCGACCCTCCCCCGCCAGCGGGGGAGGGAGCAGCCACTCCCAGCGCCTCAAATACTCCCTCCCGCGCAAGCGGGGGAGGGTCGGGGTGGGGGCTCGGCCCCGTACTGGCGGACGCAGTGGAGGCCGAACTGCGTGCGCTGGCGCCGGCATACGCCGCCTCTTGCGTTGCGCGCGAGCGCAGCACCGTCGGCTTGAGCGGGTTGCCGCCGGCGGAATGCGGCGCGTATGTCGCGGCGTGGCTGCGTGGCGAGCGGCCGGCCAGCCCGGTCGCCGACATGTCGCCGGGGCTGGGGCTGCGCTTTGCGATCGATGACCTCAAGGCCTTCGCGCTCGAGTCGGCGCTCACGCCGGGGACCAGGCCGTCGAGCAAGCAACTCGGCGACTGGCTGTGGAGCGAAACCGCGCTCGGTGCGGGCTTGCAGGTGCTGCGGCGGACGATCCTCGCCGGCGATGACGAGCGGCTGAAGGCGGTGGCGGCGTTCTTCGTCCCAGCGTTGCGCGTGCCATCGGCCGGCTAATACGGCACCGAGCCGCGCACCACCGTGCGATGCAGCACGCGGCGGTGCTTGCCCATCTCGTAATTGGCGAGCGCCCGATGCAACAGCGCGCGATTGTCCCAGATAACGAGATCGCCGGGCCGCCAATGATGCGTGTAGATGAATTGCGGCTGCGTCGCGTGCTCGAGCAGCTCGGCCAGCAGCGCCTTGCCTTCTGCTTCGGGTATTCCCTCGACGCCGCCGGCGGCGTGGGTGCCGAGATAGAGCGCCTTCTCGCCGGTTTCCGGATGGGTGCGGACGATCGGGTGCGACACCGGCGGGCGCTCGCGCTTTTCCGCGTCGCTCGCCCGGCGGCTGCCCGAGGCGAGGCGGCTGGCCTCCCAGCTGTGGATCGCGCGCAGGCCGATGAGCCGGCCCTTCATCGCCTGCGGCAGCGCACTGTAAGCGAGCACCATATTGGCGAATTGCGTGTCGCCGCCGGCGGGCGGCAGCTCGACCGCGTGCAGCATCGTCATCAGCGACGGCACCGCGTGATACGACTTGTCGGTGTGCCAGAAATAATTGCCGCGCGCGTCGAACGCTGTGGTCGGATTGCCCTCGGCGTCGAGATTGGTCACCGAATGGACGATCGCGTAATTCGCGTCCGAATGCCGCGCGACATGGTCCTCGATCTCGCCGAAATGTAGCGTGAAGTCGTATTGCTGCTGCTTGGTCAGCACCTGGTCGCGCACCACGACGACGCGGTGCTCCAGCAAAGCCCGGCGGATCGTCTCCGCGAGTTCCGCCAATACCGGCCGGGACAAGTCGACATCGCTGAACTCAACTCCGCCGGCCGGCGACAGAGGGGAACCGAGACGCGCTGCCAGCGCTTCTGCCATGGTCATGTTCCTTGATCAAAGTCGGCGCCGTACGGCGCCCGCAGGCGCCCCGCTCGCTAAAGCACGGGGCCGGCGGCGGTGAAGATTTGCTTTTGGGCGATTTTCCTTTGCTCATGCGGGGGATGCCGGGCGGGTCACTGCCATACATTTAAATATGACAGTGCGGCAACGCCTAAATATGACAGTGCGGCAACGCCGGCTCAACGGCCGCGTTATCCGCGTGGAGGGGGCGATCCGGCAGCACCGTCGGTGGCGTCGGTCGCATCAACACTAGGCGGTCAGAAGAACCTTTGCCCATGGTGCCAGCATCAACGGCTCGTCACGTAGCGCTGGATCTGATCGGCGCGGTCCTGGGGCGCGAACGACCACTCGACGAAGCGATCGACGACAGCTCCGCAATGGCAAAATTGTCGCTGCGCGACCGTGCGTTCGCACGGTTGCTCGTGGCGACGGTGTTGCGGCGGCTCGGCCAGATCGACGCGCTGATCGGCGATTGCCTCGCCAACCCGCTGCCACCGCGCGCCGCGCAGGTGCACGACATCTTGCGGCTCGGCATCGCCCAGCTGCTGTTCCTGCACACACCACCGCACGCCGCCGTGGCGACCAGCGTCGATCTGGCGCAAGGCCGCGGCTTTCCGGCACATAAGGGTCTGGTCAATGCGGTGTTGCGCCGGCTCAGCGTCGAAGGGGCCGCGCGCGTCGAAAAGCACGATGCCCCGGCGCTCAATACGCCGGCTTGGTTGTGGGATTCCTGGAAGCGCCATTACGGCGAGGACGTGACGCGGGCCATTGCCACGGCGCATCTGCGCGAGGCGCCACTCGACCTGACATTGCGTTCGAATGCCAAGGGCTGGTGCGAAAGCCTGGGCGCGACGCCGCTCCCGACCGGCACGTTGCGCCGCGCCGGCGGCGGCGCGGTGTCGACGCTGCCGGGTTACGGCGAGGGCGCCTGGTGGGTGCAGGATGCTGCCGCCGCGCTTCCGGTTCGGCTGTTCGGCGATCTCGCCGGGATGCGGGTGGTCGATCTGTGCGCGGCGCCGGGCGGCAAGACCGCGCAGCTTGCCGATGCCGGCGCGTTCGTCACCGCCATCGACCGGTCGAGCCGGCGGCTCGATCGCCTGATCGCCAACCTCAAGCGGCTGTCGCTGCCCGCCGCGACGGTCGCCGCGGATGCGCTGAGCTGGCGGCCCGAGCAGCCGGCCGACGCGGTATTGCTCGATGCCCCGTGCTCGGCGACCGGCGCGATCCGCCGTCATCCGGATGTGCCGCATCTTAAGCGCCCGGGCGATATCGCCCGGCTGTCGATGATCCAGGACCGGTTGCTGCGCGCCGCGATCGACATGCTGCGGCCCGGCGGCATGCTGGTCTATTGCACCTGTTCGCTCGAACCCGAGGAAGGGCCGCAGCGGGTCGAGGCGCTGCTGCGCTCGGGCGCACCGGTCGAACGGCGGCCGGTCTCGCCGCCGGAGATCGATGCGCCGCCGGATTGGATCACTTCCGACGGCGATTTGCGAACCTTGCCGTTTCACCTGGCGGAATATGACGGGATCGACGGGTTTTACGCGGCAAGGCTCGTCAAAATGGCGGAGGCGGCGTAGCGCCGACGGGCCGTCGTGGGCGCCGCTTGCGGCGCTGCTTTTTCCTTGTTACGTAACGACATGCAGTCCCCCGCGGGGCAAGGCGGCCGTCCGAAAAGCCGCGCCTGGGCGTGGCCGTTGCGCGGCCCGACGGCACGAGCATGAGATCGCCGCTGAGCCGGGGACAGCCGGCGCCGCCGCGGCCGGGCACCGTGCCGGTGGCCGAAGCGCCGCCGCTGCTGACGAAACTGAAACGCGAGGCGCTGCGTGGGTTTGCCGCCAGCCCGTTCTACCGCCACACGCTGATCGGCCGGGTGCCGACCGATTTGCGGCTGCGGGTCGGCGAGCGCTGGCCGGGCGACGCGAAGCGCGGCGCGACGATCCTCGCCGGTGAAATCCTGTTCGCCGGGCAGACGGTGCACAACCCGGTGCCGGTCTGGTTCCCAGCCGATGCCGGGACCAATTGGCTCGCGGCCTGGCACGATTTCTCATGGGTTGCAGACATCTTGAGCGTCGGCGGCGGCGCCAAGGACGCGGTGCGCGCGCTGGTGCAGAGCTGGCTCACCGACAATACCAGCTGGCATCCGGTGTCGTGGCGTGCCGATGTGCTGGCGACGCGGATCTACGCCTGGCTGGTGCATTTCGACGAGATCGCCAGCCGCGAGGCCGACCGGCTGTTGCGCCGGGCGATGCTGGTGAGCCTGGCGGCGCAGCTGCGTCATCTCAGGCGGATCGCCGCTTGGGAGCTCACCGGGCCGGCGCGCCTGCGCGCGCTGAAGGGGCTCGTCGCTGGCCTTGTCGCGTTTGGCGGCGGCGAAAAGCGGGTTGCACGCGCGCTGCGGGCTGTCGAGCAGGAGCTGCCGGCGCAGATCCTGCCGGATGGCGGCCACCGCTCGCGCAGTCCCTCGGTGCAGCTCGATGTGCTGCGCGACCTGGTCGATATCCGCGCGGCGTTGCGCGCCGGCAATATCGAGATCCCCGGCGCGCTGCAGGACGCGATCGACCGCATGGCGCCGATGTTGCGGTTTTTCCGCCACGGCGACCGCAAGCTCGCGCTGTTCAACAATTCGATCGAGGAGGACGGCATCCTCGTCGATCTCGTGCTGACCCGGTCGGAGACCAAGGGCCGCGCACCGTCGCAGGCGCCGTATATCGGATTCCAGCGCATGCAGGCGGGACACAGCCTCGTGCTGGTCAACACCGGCCTTCCGCCGTCGGAGGGGTATGATGCCTACGCCCACGCCGGGCCGCTGTCCTTCGAGATGAGCCAGGGCCGCGAGCGGATCATCGTCAATTGCGGCGGCTACCGCGGCTCGCAGCGCGCCTGGCGGCAGGTTGCGCGTTCGTCGGCGGCGCACTCGGTGCTGGTCGTCGCCGACACCAACGCGATCGAGATCAACGATGACGGCACGCTCGGCAAGGCGCCGCCGACCATCCGTTGCGAGCGTGCCGAGGAAGACGGCCACCAATGGATCGCCGCCAGCCATGACGGCTACCGCCAGCGCTTTGGCCTTGTCTATACACGCGAATTGTACCTGGCGGCCGACGGCGAGGATCTCCGCGGCGAAGACAAGCTAACGGGGCGCTCGGGCGCCGAATTCGTCGTGCGGTTCCACCTGCATCCCGCAATTGAGCCGCGGCTGGCGCAAGACGGCAACGCCGTGTTGTTGCGGCTGCCGAGCGGGCTGGTGTGGCGGCTGCGCGCGAGCGGCGCCGAGGTGAGCCTCGCCGAGAGCATCTATCTCGGCTCCGGCGAGCTCAAGAAGTCGCAGCAGGTCGTGCTCAGCGGCACCACCGGCGCCAATGGCGCCGCCCAGGTGCGCTGGGCGCTCCGCCGCGAAGGCCGGCCGGGCGAGCTGATGCCGTAAATGCCCAGGTTCATGCCCTTTAAAGGCGTGCCTGCGCACAGCAGGATCCGAGGGGTTGGTGCCGGCCCCCTCCCTTGCCCTCCCCCGTGGACACGGGGGAGGGAGACTTGCAGCGTAGCTGCAAGTGGGTGGGGGCTGGCAACGACGTTCCAGGTCGCTCCTTGCTGCTGCTCCTGATTGTTGCCGCGGCAAGCTTCGGTGCTTCTTGTCTCGGGACGCGGGCGCTAATCGCGCTGTTGCGACAGCGTGTGCTCGACGTGCCGAATGCGCGCTCCTCGCATGTCATGCCGACACCGCGCGGCGGCGGCATCGCGGTCGTCGGCACGATCGCCACTGCCTGGCTCGCGCTGGGCGCCGCTGGCCTTGTGCCAATTTCCAGCATTGTCGTCGCTCTCGCCGCCGCGGGGCTCGCTGCCATCTCCTGGCTCGACGATTTGCGCGAGTTGTCGCCCGCCATTCGCCTCCTGGCCCAATTCGTCGCCGTCGCGGTAGGGCTATGGATGCTGCCGCAGGGCGCGATCTTTCAGGGGTGGCTGCCGCCAGGCCTCGATGCGATAGGCGCGGCGCTGCTGTGGGTATGGTTCGTCAATCTGTTCAACTTCATGGACGGGATCGACGGCATCGCCGGCGGCGAAGCGGCGGCGATCGGCGTCGGCATCGCGCTGATCGTGGCCGGCAATATCGGTCTCGCCGCGCCCGCCGCCGCGATCGTCGGCGCCGCGCTCGGCTTTCTGACGTGGAATTGGATGCCGGCGCGGGTTTTTCTCGGCGATGTCGGCAGCGTGCCGCTCGGCTATCTACTGGGCTATCTGCTCTATCAGCTGGCGCTGCGCGGGCAGTGGCGGGCGGCGCTGATCCTGCCGTCCTACTTCCTTGCCGACGCCACCATCACGCTGTTGCGCCGGCTGGCACGCGGCGAGCGGGTGTGGCAGGCGCATCGCAAGCATTTCTATCAGCGCGCCGTGCAACGCGGCTTGAGCCATGCGGCCGTGGTCATGCGGGTGATCGCGGCCGACCTCGTGCTGATCGCCTGCGCCGTCGCGGCGACCAGGGGCTGGGGATTCGCCGCGCTCACCGGCGCCGTCGTAACGGTCGCGGTGCTTCTCTTTGTCCTGGGCCGCAGCGCGCGCTGAGCTTGCCGCTGTCACGGACGGGGCCTATATCGCCACTGACATCCCTGCGGAGGTCGGCTGATGAATGCCGCGCCGCGCCCGGTGCGCCGGGCGCTGATTTCGGTCAGCGACAAGGCTGGCATCGTGCCGTTTGCGCGCTCGTTGGCGCAACGCGGGGTCGCGCTGATCTCGACCGGCGGCACCGCCAAGACGCTGGCGGATGCCGGGCTCAAGGTCACCGAGGTCGCCGAGATCACGCTATTTCCGGAGATGCTCGACGGCCGGGTGAAGACGCTGCATCCGGCGGTGCATGGCGGGCTGCTGGCGCGGCGCGACCGTGACGACCATCTCGCGGCGCTGGCCGAGCACGGTATCGGCACGATCGACCTCCTCGTCTGCAACCTCTATCCGTTTTCGGCGACCGTCGCGTCGGGCGCGGGCCGCGAAGATTGCGTCGAGAATATCGACATCGGCGGTGTCGCGCTGATACGCGCGGCGGCGAAGAACCATGAGTTCGTCGCCGTCGTGACCGATCCCGGGCAATACGATGACGTCCTGGCCGAGCTGGCGGAGCAAGAGGGCGCGATCGGCGAGGCGACGCGGCGCGCACTCGCGGTTAAGGCGTTCGCGCTTACGGCTTCTTATGACGCGGCGATCGCCGGATGGATGGCACGGGAGGAGGGTGACCTCTTCCCCGAACGGATTGCCTTTGCCGGCCGGCTCGCCGAGATCACCCGCTATGGCGAGAACCCGCATCAGGCCGGCGCGTTCTATCGCGGCGACGAGCGGCGGCCGGGCGTGGCGACCGCGAAGTTATTGCAGGGCAAGGAGATGTCCTACAACAACTACGCCGATACCGATGCCGCCTTCGAGCTTGCCGCCGAGTTCGCCGAGCCGACGGTGGTCATCGTCAAGCACGCCAACCCGTGCGGCGTCGCCAAGGGCGTCAGCCTTGCGGCCGCCTGGGAACGCGCTTTGGCCTGCGATCCGGTCAGCGCCTTCGGCGGCATCGTTGCGGTCAACCAGCGGCTCGACATGGCGACAGCGGAGGCGGTCGGCAAGATTTTTGTCGAAGTAATCATCGCGCCCGAAATCGACGACGCGGCGGCCGCGATCCTCGCGCGCAAGGGCAACCTGCGCCTGCTGATCACCGGCGGCATGCCGGACCCGGCGGCGGCGGGGCTGACCTTGCGCTCGCTGGCCGGCGGCTTCCTGGTCCAGGAGCGCGATCGGCACATCGCGACGCCGAGCGATCTGACGGTGGTCACCCAGCGGCAGCCGACCTCGGCCGAGATCGCCGATCTGATCTTTGCCGATACGGTCGCGAAGCACGTCAAATCGAACGCGATCGTCTTCGCCAAGGATGGCGCGACGGTCGGGATCGGCGCTGGCCAGCCGAGCCGTGTCGACAGCAGCAAGATCGCGGTCGCCAAGGCCGGCGACATGCAGCGCGCCGTGGGGCTGGTGGAGTTGCCGGTGAAGGGCGGAGTGATGGCGTCGGATGCGTTCTTTCCCTTTGCGGATGGTCTCGAAGTCGGCATCGCGGCGGGCATCACCGCGGTTATCCAGCCGGGCGGTTCACGCCGCGACGACGAGGTGATTGCCGCTGCAGACAAAGCCGGCATCGCGATGGTGTTGACCGGGCTAAGGCATTTCCGGCACTGAGCCTCACCCGTCTCTGGGCGCAGCCTATTTCTTGAACGAGTTGATGTACGCCGCCAGCTGATCGAGCATCTCGGGAGTCAGCTTGATCGGCACCATGCTGGTGCTGTGGCGCAGCGCGTGTTCGACCTTGTGCGCGTTCCAGTCCTTCTCGCTTGCCATTTGGAAATAGGAGGGCGAGCGGTCGGTGCCGAACAGATGGCATTCCGCGCAGATCCTGTCGGAGATGGCCTTGCCCGGCTGGATCGCCGGATCGGCCGCGGGACGGCAGGGCGCACCGCCTGGATTAGCCTCCACCCAGCGCTTGCATTCGCGGCCGTAGACCAGTGTCAGATAGCGGCGCACCTGGCGGTCGCGGCCCTCGGGATAGGTGCGCAGGTCGAAGATCGCGCTGTGTAGAGCGTCGCGCTCGTTGGGCGTCAAGTCGGCGATGACCGGGCTTTGCGCCGTCAGGCCGTGCGTCGCCTGCAGGTATTTGAAGTCCTCCGGGGTCAACCCCTGTGCCAATGCCGGGCCGGCCACCACCATCATCGCCAGCGCGCCGGCGAGCGCCAATTTCATCAACAGCATGATCAATCCATCTTGTCGATCGGCCAGACCGGACGCGGCACCCGATCGTAAAGCTCGGGGGCGTAGAGTTCCGAGCACAGCGCGCCGGTATCGACGAGGACGACCTCGCGCGCAATGGGCTCGAACGCAGCCCGGAAATGCTGCATCGACTTGACCGCGACCGTCGGATAGCGGGTCGGGTCGATGCCGAGCGAGGTGAGCTGGGCGAGATCGGTCGCCTGACCGTTGTTCGAGATCACGATGATGTCGATGCCGCCGACCCGGAACACCATCGACGGCCCGTAATTGCGCTCGACGCCGCCGCCCATCGGCCCGTAGGCGATGAACTTGCCGTTGGTCAGGCAGGTGACCTCGCCGGTCAGCGTCAGCGGCCCGCCGCCGCGCGACGAATCGGTCTTGCCACCCAGGGTCAGCGTCGTGGTCGTGCCGACGCCGACCGCGATGCCGGCGGCGATCGCCTCGGGGTCGCAGATCGCGTGGAAGGCGACGCCATCGACCTGCGCCTCCACCAGCCCCCTTAGAAAGGCGGTGGCGTCACCGTAACCGCCGCCGCCGGGATTGTCGGTGTAGTCGGCGATGACTAGCGGCTTGTCGCCGTGCTTGCCTTCGCCGGCGCGGGCCACCGCCGTGGCGACGCTCAGCAAGCGGATCGAACAGTAGTCGCGGGTCTCCCAGGCATGGTCCATAAAGGTCTCGGCTATCTCGCGCGGCGGCGGGCCGGTGCCGGGGCCCGCCAGCTCGTCATAGGTCACCGTCACCGACGGCCCGACATCGCGGATATTGGCCAGCGAAAACCCGGCGCAGACGCTGACCGCCAGCACGTCGCGGGCTTTTTCCAGCGCCTCGCTGCGGGCGATCAGCTCGGCCATCGGGCCTTTCTGGGTGCGGCCCCAATCGAGGCCGTGGATCATCGGCCGCCGCGCGATCAACGTGCGCGGCTTGATCTTGCCGTCCATCGCCTGTTCGAGCAGCTCTGCGCCCTGCCAGGCGCGTTCGTACTGGTCGATATGCGGGTAGGTGCGGAACGCGATGAGTGCGTTCGCCATCTCCGCTATCTTCTGTGTGACATTGGCGTGCAGGTCGAGCGTCACGATGATCGGCACATCCGGCCCGAGCACCGCGCGCAAGCGTTCGAGCAGTTCGCCTTCGCCATCCTCATGGCTTTCGGTGACCATCGCGCCGTGCAGATGGAACAGCACGCCGTCGACGGGCGCTTGCCGCTCGGCAGCGGCGATGATCATGCCGCCGATGGTCTCGAACGCGTCGTCGGTCACCGTGCCCGAGGGGTTGGCGTTGGCCGAAATCGGGTGGATTAGCGTCCAGCCGTATTTGTCCGCCGCCTCGAAGGTCGCGCCCATCGCCGAGCGGGTGCCGCGGAACACCGCCGGGATCTCGTTCTCGGTATGGAAATCGCGGCGCCGCCACAACGCCATGTCGGTCTTGACCAGTGAGAATGTGTTGGTCTCGTGCATGAACCGGCCGGTCAATACGCGCTTCACGGGCGAGTTCTCCTGTGGTGGCGAGCTATTATGGCGCTATCGGCATCGGAGTTGCAGCACTGCGTGACGGGCAAGGAGGCGCAATGCGAAACACGGGCGGACGGCGGTATTGAGCCAGGGAATCGCGGCTCGGTCATCGAACCCCGATCACCTCCCGGCGAAGGCCAGGCTCCAGATCAGCCCTGGATACTTCGGCAGTATGATAGGGAAATAAGCGAATTTCGGATTTCAACGTCATTAATCTACAATATTTATGAAATTCGACATTAGTGCTGCTGAAATATTTTCTTAAACATCGTTGAAATCACGGAACTGGCGATCATTCTTATTGTATCACGCGAGATTGGGTGTGCGCAGGAAACACTATGCGTCTCGGGGAGCTGCTGGTCAGAGAGGGGCTCGCAACCCCGGCCGACATCAAGAACGCCTTGGCGCTCCAGGAGCATTTCGGCGGCCGCGTCGGCAATCATCTGGTTGACCTCGGCGTCATCACCCGCGAGATGCTCGAAACTGCGCTGCGGCGGCAGTACGAGCAGGCGATGGCGGTGCTGGCGCGTGAGGATTTGCTCGCGCGAGCCGAACGCCGTCACGGACCGGACCATCCGCAGACGCATCGCCAGCGCTGCCAGCTGGCGCGCGCCCTGACCGCCGCCGGACGCCTCGACGACGCGCTGCAGTTCGCACAGCGCGCCTATGAGGGGCACCTCAACGCGCTCGGGTACGAGCATTACTGGACGATCAACTCCGAGCAGACCGTCGCCGAAGCCCTGGCCGCGCTAAGCGCCGCCGTGCTACCAGGCGAGGGCCCAGCCGTCGCGGCGCGGGTCGGAGCCGGCGAGGAGAACGTGCCTCCCTTGGCCATCCTCCTGCCGGCGGATGACCTCGACGCTGCACGGCCCGTCGAGGTCGCCGACCGTGTTGACGGGGTGGCCGCGCCGGCTTAGCTCGCGCCGCACATCCTCGGGGAAGCGCCGCTCCATGGTCAGCACGTCGGGCCCGTCATGCGGGTAGTTGGCGTATTGGCCGGGCACCATCGACGTCCAGCGCGGCATTTCGGCCGCCTGCTGAGGGTCGAGCCCGAAATCGATCATCGCATTGGCGATCTGGAAGTTGATCTGCACCTGATTGTCGGCGCCCGGCGTGCCGAACACGCCCCAGAGCCGGCCGTCCTTCAGCACCAGCGGCGGGTTCATCGTATGCCGCACGCGGCGGCCGGGGCGCAGATGGTTCGGGTGGTTCGGGTCGAGATGCCAATAGGCCATGCGGTTGTTGAGCAGAATGCCGGTATCGCCCGCGGTGACGCCCGATCCCCAGCCGCTGTTGATGCTCTGGATGCCGGAAACCGCGTTGCCGTCGCCGTCGGCGGTGCAGAAATAGGTCGTGTCGCCGGCGTCGGCCAGCGAGCGGGTCGGCGCGGCGCGGCCTTTATCGATACGCGCCGCGAGACGCGCGCAGTATTCCTCCGACAGCAGCTCCTCGAACGGCGGCTGCACGGTGCGCGGGTCGCTGCCCCAGCGCTCGCGGTCGACAAAAGCGAGCTTCTTGGCCTCGACCATCAGATGCACCAGATCGGCCGAGCCGAGGTCGAGCCGGACGACATCGAAGTTTTCGAGGATTTTCAGCTCCTGCAGCACCACGAACCCGGTCGAGTTCAGCGGCGCTTCAAGCACGCGCAACCCGCGGTAATCAATCGCCAGCGGTTCCTGCGTTTCGGCGCGGAGCTCGGCGAGATCGGCCTCCACGACCAGCGTGCCGGCTTCCGGCAGCGCTTTGCCCAGGCGGCGGGCGAGGGCGCCGCGATAGAGGCAATCGGCGCCTTCCGTCGCGATCTCTTCGAGCGTGCGGGCGAGATCGGGCTGGACGATGGTCATGCCGATCGCCGGCGCCTCGCCGTCGTGCAGAAAGACCGCGACGCTCCGTGGGTCGGCGCGCAGGCAGTCCACATGCTCGCCGGCGAAATGCCGGTAATGCGGCGTCGCGCCGAACCCGTCGCGCGCCAGGCGGATCGCCTCGGCGCAGAGCTGCACCCAGGGCAGAGTGCCGTATTCGGCATGCATCGCACCGAGTGCGGCCAGCATCCCCGGCACCGACACCGACAGCGGGCCGGTACGCGGGATGCCGGCGGCGTAGCGCTCGGGCGTCGCGGCGCGCGGCGCCGGACCGCTGCCGTTGAACACCACCGCCTTGCCGCTCTTGGCGTCGAACACATGGTAGAAAGCATCGCCGCCGAGCCCCGACATCATCGGCTCGACCACGGAGAGCGCGAGCGCAGTGGCGACCGCGGCGTCGACTGCGTTGCCGCCGGCCCGCGCCGTCGTCAACCCGGCCTGCGCCGCAAGCGGATGGTTCGCCGCCACCGCTCCGCGGCGACCGATGATCAGCGGGCGGTAGCTGCGCAGTTCTTCAACCATCCTCACGTCCCTTTTATCGCCGAGGTCGCGGGGGGTACGCTACGGACGCAAAGCGGCTCTTGTCCATCCTTTGCGTCCTTCGCGTTCCCTCTGCGCCCTTTGCGGTAAAGCGTTATAATGGGCGATGCTTCCTGGGACGGTGTCATGGGCAAAACGCTGACGGACGCTCAGATCGCGCAGTACCACCGCGACGGCTTTATCTCCGCGATCGACGCGTTTAGTCCGGCGGAAGCGCGCGAGTTTCGCGACCGGCTGGAGGATTTCGAGCGGCGCGACGGGCGGCGGTTCGGCAAGGGGCACAATTTCAAGCCGCATCTGCTGTTCCCTTGGGTCGATGCGCTGGTGCGCCATCCGGCGGTGCTCGATCCGGTCGAGGACCTCATCGGTCCCGATATAAGACTGTTCCATTTCACGGTCTGGCCGAAATCGCCCGGCGATCCGGCCTATGTGAGCTGGCACCAGGACGCGACCTATTTCGGCCTCGAACCGGCGGTGCACATCACCGCCTGGGTGGCGCTGACTGATGTGCCGGTCGAGTCGGGCGCGGTCGAGGTCGTGCCGGGCAGCCACACGTGCGGCCAGCTGCATCACGGCCGGTTTGCCGACGATGCCAATCTGCTGTCGCGCGGTCAGACGCTGACCGCCGATTTCGCCCGCGACGACACCGTGTTCATGACGCTGAAGGCGGGGCAGATGTCGCTGCACCACACGCGGCGTATCGGCTTCGGCATTTCCTACATCCCGACCTCGGCGACCTGCCGGGCCAGCGTAAGGCAATCGGCGGCGCTGGTGCGCGGTGTCGACCGCTACGGGCATTTCGATGACGAGCCGCGCCCGCTTGCCGATTACGGCGCGGCAGAACGCGAGGCGCATGCGGCGGCGGTCACGCGTTTCCGGGCGCAGAACGCCGAGCAATTCGCCCGCTATGAGGCGGCGCAATGAAGCTGCTCGCGGCAGTGCTTGCCTGCCTGATGCTGGCAGGCTGCGCGGGAGCCGGCTACCGGCCTACGCCGGGCGTCAATACGGAGCCGGTTCACGGGGAATCAGGTGGCGGTGGTGGTGGAGGTGCGATGTGAGGCGCCTCGTCGCGATCTTCCTGGTGCTCGCTTGTCTCGCAATCGCCGGCTGCGCCGATAACAGCGACAAGGATTTCGACAACCGGTTCGGCGGATTCTACGGCGGGATCAACGGCGGGGGCGGGGTCTCCCGCTAGCCGGGTATGGCCGAGAAGACGACGAGTTGCGGCATCATCGTCACCGACGGAGAGCGGCTGCTGCTCGGCCATGCCAGCCGCTCGCCGCGCTGGGACATCCCGAAAGGCGGCGTCGAGCTTGGCGAAAGCCTCGCGGAGGCCGCGCGCCGCGAGTTGCAGGAGGAGACCAGCCTCGTCGCACCGGAGGCGGCGCTGCTCCCGCTCGGCGTCAAACCGTATCTGCGCGACAAGGATCTGGCGCTTTTCGCCTGGGTCGTGGACCCGCTGCCCGACCCCGCGACGCTGTCCTGCGCGGCGACCTTTGTGCTGCCGAATGGCGCGTCCCTGCCGGAATTCGACCGCTTCGGGCTGTTCACGCCGGAGGAGGCGCTGACTCGGGTGGGCAAAAACCTGGCGCGGCTGCTCTCCGAGATTTCGCTCGCTGCGCTAACATGTTAGAGAATCCCCAGCACCGAATTGCGGAGGATGCCATGCCCAAGCTGCGTCATATCGCCATCGCCGCCGAAGATCCCGAGGCGATGGCCGAGTTCTACAAGAAGGCGTTCGACTTCAAGGAAGTCGGCCGGCCGAATGGCTATCTCGCGGACGGCGTGTTCCTTTCCGACGGCACGCTTAATATGGCGATCCTCAAATTCAAGACCGACCAGCTCGGCAAGGGCATGGATTACCGCGGGCTGCACCATTTCGGCGTGCTGGTCGAGGATGTCGAGGAATTCGAGAAGAAGCTCGAGACCCTCGGCGCTCAGCACTACATCGACCAGGGCCAGGGCGGGCACCAGGCCGGCTATTTCGAGAAGAAATTCTATGGCCCTGAGGGCGTCCTGTTCGACATCGCGGAGCATGGCTGGGCCGGCGCCGAGCCGCTCCCCGTGCCGCTGAAGGACGCGGCGGAGTAGGCAACAACTTGAGCGTCATTCCCGCGAAAGCCGGAATCCAGGGCAAGCGACGAAACGGTCGCTCCGGACCCCCGCCTGCGCGGGGGTGACGAGTCATCGACAAGGAAAGGGACCAAGACATGGCCAAGCTGCGCCACCTCGCCATCGCCGCCAAGGACCCGGACGCGATGGCCGATTTCTACATGAAGGCGTTCGACTTCAAGCTGGTCCGGACCAGCGACGGGCCGCTCGCGTACGGCCACCACATCAGCGACGGCACGATCGACCTGGCGATCCTGCGCTTCAAGACCGACCAGATCGGCAAGGGCATGGACTATACCGGCCTGCACCATTTCGGCATCCTCGTCGAGGATCTCGAAGAGGCGGAGAAAGTGGCGCTCGCGTTCGGCGGCAAGCATTACATGGACCAGGAAAACTCGGACCGCACCGGCGGCTTCGAGGTCAAGCTCTACGGCCCGGAGGGCGTCCTCTTTGACGTCGCCGAGCACCCCTGGACCGGCAGCGAGGCGCTCTCCCCCGCCGTCAAGGAAGCCGCCGACTAGCCATCCCTGACCTGGGGGAGGGCTTGAGCGGCCTGCCGCCTATTACCGTTATCAGGCGGGATTGGCGGAGACGATGATTATGCCGGATCGGCAAAACGGGCTCGCGGCCATTGTGGTCGCGAGCCTTTGCGTTGCGGCGGTTGGCGCCTTCGCCGCCGATGAGCTGACCGGTGCCGCCGCCTATGGCGATTGGCATGCCGACTCGCCGGGCGTGCGCCGCAAG
The DNA here is from genome assembly GCA_963778385.1 of uncultured Alphaproteobacteria bacterium. GTDB lineage: Bacteria > Pseudomonadota > Alphaproteobacteria > ATCC43930 > CGMCC-115725 > DATARH01. The sequence continues at coordinate 249,168 of CAVZUA010000006.1, forward strand.
ATCACCGCCGCGGACATGCCGGCGCCGTTCGCCACCGGCTCGGCGCGCGAGACCGCGCGGGTGGTGGCGCCGCCGGCCGGCGCGCGGCTTTCGGTGCCGCCGGGCTTTGCGGTGTCGCTGTTTGCCGATCGCCTGCAAGGGCCGCGTGCGATCCGCGTCGCCCCGAACGGCGACATCTTTGTCGCCGAAAGCCGCGCGGACCGCGTGCGGGTGCTGCGCGGCACCGACAAGGTCGAACAGAACGAGGTCTTCGCCAGCGGGCTCGACAGCCCGTTCGGCATCGCCTTCTACCCGCCGGGCCCCAACCCGCAATACGTCTATGTCGGATTGCCGGACTCGGTGATCCGGTTTCCGTACCGCAGCGGCGAGCTGAAGCCGAGCGGCCCACCGGAAACAGTCGTCGCCAGGCTGGCCGGCAGCGGCGCCGGCCACTGGACCCGCGATATCGCCTTTTCGCCCGATGGAAAGCGGATGTTTGTCTCGGTCGGCTCGGGTTCGAATGACGGCGAGGGCATGCCGAAATGGGACGCGGCGCAAATCCGGAACTGGGAGAACGCGCATGGTCTCGGCGCCGCCTGGGGCTACGAAGCGGACCGCGCCGATGTACTGGTCTTCGATCCGCGAGGGCAGGGCAGGCGGGTCTATGCGAGCGGCATCCGCAACTGCGTCGGCCTCGCGGTCGAAGCGCGCGGCGGCGACGTCTGGTGCTCGGTCAATGAGCGCGACGGGCTGGGCGACAATCTGCCGCCGGACTACCTGACGCGGGTGCGCGACGGCGCGTTCTACGGCTGGCCCTGGTATTACATCGGCGATCACGAGGACCCGCGGCACAAGGGCGAACGGCCCGACCTCGCCGGCAAGGTCACCGTCCCCGACGTGCTGATCCAGCCGCATTCGGCGCCGCTGGAGATGGTCATCTACGATGGCGACTCATTTCCCGCGGCGTACCGCGGCAGCCCCTTTGCGGCGCTGCACGGCTCGTGGAACCGGCATCTGCGCACCGGCTACAAGATCGTCCGCGCGATCCTGAAGGACGGCGTGCCGACCGGCGAGTACGAGGATTTCGTCACCGGCTTCGTCATCCAGGACGGCAGCGTCTGGGGCCGCCCGGTCGGCATCACCGTCGCCAAGGACGGCGCGCTCCTCTTCAGCGAAGACGGCAACGGTACGATTTGGCGGTTGAGCTATACCGGGCAACACGCAGAAATGCGTTGATCGTCCACCCATCCGCCAGGACCCAGCCGGTCCCCCGCTTGACCTTGTCGCTCTGTGACCGTACATGAATTCGTACAATAAGGATTTAGGGCGATGGACACGATTTCCTATTCCAAGTTGCGGCAGCATTTGAAGACGCATATGGATCGCGTCTGTGCCAATCATGCCCCGCTTCTTGTAACGCGGCACAATGGGGAACACGTCGTCCTGCTGTCCCTGTCGGAGTACGAAGAGCTCGACGAAACCAACTATCTGCTGCGTAGTCCCGCTAATGCGGAGCGCCTGCTGCGCGGCGTAGCGGATGCCGATACCGGCCGCCTCGCTGAGCATGACCTTATAGAGTGAGGGTGCTTTGGGGCCCGGATGGGTGGGACGACTACCTGCACTGGCAGAAGGCCGATCCGCAAATCTTGCGCCATATCAATGTCTTGATCGCAGATATCGTGCGCCATCCATTCGAGGGGCTTGGTAAGCCGCAGCCTCTTTGGCGAGAGGTCGACGGGTGGTGGTCCCGGCGGATTACGCGTGAACACCGCTTGGTTTATCGCGTTCTCCAGTCTGAGGACGACCACCTAGTCGAGATCATTGGTTGCCGGTATCACTACCGCCGACCCTAAGCGCCGTCACACATCCAAATTCATCACGCTGAGCGCGTTCGCTTGGATGAACTCGCGGCGGGGTTCGACGAGGTCGCCCATCAGCGTTGAGAAGGTTTCCTCGGCGTCGTCGACGTGGTTGACGCGCACCTGCAACAGCGAGCGGATTTCCGGGTCGAGCGTGGTCTCCCAGAGCTGGTCGGGGTTCATCTCGCCGAGGCCCTTGTAACGGGTGATGTCGATGCCGCGGCGGCCGATGTCCATGACCGCGTCGACCAGGCCCACAGGACCGGTGATGCGGAATTCGCGGTCGCGCGCGACGAGCTTGCCGGGTGCGCCGTAGGTCTCGCGCAGCATCGCCGCGTCGGCATCAAGCCGGCGCGCCTCGCTCGATCCCATCAAATTCGCCTCGAGCAGCCGCGCCTCGCCGACGCCTTGCTTGGTGCGGCTGAAACGCAGATCGGCGGTTGCGGTGGCCTCGCCCTGCCAGACGCCATCCTGCGGCTCGCCGATCAGGTTGAGCCGCGCGGCGGTGTTTTGCGCGGCCTCGCCGGCGCGCTCCGGGGCGCCCGATAGCGCCCCGGCGATCGCCGCCTGCTCGACGACATTGAGATTGCCGACCTTGGCGGCAAGCGGCATCAGCAGCCGGCGCTGCCCGCGCGCCTGCTCCAGCAGGTTGCGCAGATCGTTGCCGCCGCGCTGACCGCCGTCGTGTTGGGTGAAGACCGCGTCGCGCAGCGTGCTGTCGACGCAATAGGCTTCGAGCGCAGGATCGTCCTTGAGGTAGACCGGCTTCGCGTTGCCGCGCTGCAGCCGGTAGAGCGGCGGCTGCGCGATATAGAGAAAACCCCTGTCGATCAGCGCCGGCATCTGTCGGAAAAAGAACGTCAACAGCAGCGTGCGGATATGGCTGCCGTCGACATCGGCGTCGGTCATGATGATGATGCGGTGGTAGCGCGCCTTGTCGGCGTCGAAATCCTCGCTGCCGATGCCGGTGCCGAGCGCCTGGATCAGCGTGCCGATCTCGGCCGAGCCCAGCATCTTGTCAAAGCGCGCGCGCTCGACGTTGAGGATCTTGCCTTTGAGCGGCAGGATCGCCTGAAAGCGCCGGTCGCGCCCCTGCTTGGCCGAGCCGCCGGCGCTGTCGCCCTCGACGATGAATATCTCGCTCTTCGCCGGGTCGCGTTCCTGGCAGTCCGCCAGCTTGCCGGGCAGGTTGGCGATATCGAGCGCGGTCTTGCGCCGCGTGAGGTCGCGCGCCTTGCGCGCCGCCTCGCGCGCCGCTGCCGCCTCGACGACCTTGGCGACGATCTTACGGGCGTCCGCAGGGTGCTCCTCGAACCATTGCTGCAGCCGATCGCCGACAATACCCTCGACTACCGGCCGCACCTCGGACGACACCAGCTTGTCCTTGGTCTGCGACGAAAATTTCGGGTCGGGCAGCTTGACCGAGAGGATGCAGGTAAGACCCTCGCGCATGTCCTCACCGCTGAGCGCGACCTTTTCCTTCTTCGCCAGGCCGCTGTCATTCGCATAGGCGTTGACCGTACGGGTCAGTGCCCCGCGGAAGCCGGCGAGATGGCTGCCGCCGTCACGCTGCGGGATGTTGTTGGTAAAGCACAGCATCGTCTCGTGATAGGAGTCGGTCCACTCCATCGCGATCTCGACAAACATCCCGTCCTTCTCGCCCTTGATCGCGATCGACGGCGCGTGCAGCGCCTGCTTCGAGCGGTCGAGATAGTCGACAAAAGCTTCGAGCCCGCCCTCGTAGAAGAACGTGACGCTCTTCGGTTCGACGCTGCGCAGGTCGGCCAGTTCGAGTGTTACGCCGCCATTGAGAAAGGCCAACTCGCGCAGCCGGTGCTCCAGCGTGGTGAAGTCGAATTCGGTGGTCGTAAAGGTCTCGGTGCTCGGCAGGAAGGTGATTTCGGTGCCGGTCATCGGCCCCTGGCGCTTCGATCCCTCGGGCCAAAGCGGCGCCGGGCCGACTTCCTTGAGCGGCGCCTCCGGCACGCCGTCATGGAAGCGCATGAACCATTCCGAGCCGTTGCGGAAAATGCGCAAATCCAAGATCGACGACAGCGCATTGACCACCGACACGCCGACGCCGTGCAATCCGCCCGACACCTTATACGAGTTCTGGTCGAATTTCCCGCCGGCATGTAGTTGGGTCATGATGACCTCGGCCGCCGAGACGCCTTCTTCTTGGTGGATGCCGACCGGGATGCCGCGGCCATTGTCCTTGACCGTGCACGAGCCGTCGGCGTTGAGCGTGACGTTCACCGTGTCGCAATAGCCTTCGAGCGCCTCGTCGATCGCGTTGTCGATGACCTCGTAGACCATGTGATGCAGACCGGAGCCGTCATCGGTGTCGCCGATATACATGCCCGGCCGCTTACGCACGGGGTCGAGCCCGTGCAGCACGGTGATCGACGACTCATCATAGGCGCGCGGCGGTACAGGCGATTGGCCAGGCATCGGATCGGTCGGCTGAGCGGAATGGGTCATGATTTTCAGAATGTTGTTTCAGAAAGGGTGCCGTCGCTGACCGACAGAAAACGTGCGTCGGCGCGCAATGGCGTGAACAGCGCCGCGTCGGTCCCGGTCAGCCAGACTTGGCCTTCGAGATCGAGCAGCGTCGCGAACAGTGCCTCTCGCCGCAGCGCGTCGAGATGCGCCGCCACTTCGTCCAGTAGCAGCAGCGGCGGTTCGCCGCGCGTCTGGCGCTGCAGCCGCGCATGCGCCAGCACGATCGAGATCAACAGCGCCTTCTGTTCGCCGGTCGACATGGTTTCGGCGGCGGTGCCGCGATCGGCATGACTGACGGCGAAATCGGCGCGGTGCGGCCCGACGGTCGCGCCGCCGGCAACTGCGTCGATGGCACGGCTGTCCTTGAGCGCGGTGCGGAAGTGATCCTCGGCGGCTAGTGCCGGCATCTCGTCGAGCCAGGCTTCCACCGTGCCGTTGAGGCTTAGCCGGGCGCGCGGGAAGGGGGCTGTGGCCACGGCGCAGGCTTCATCGAGCTGCTCCACGGCATCTCGGCGTGCCGCGGCGACCGCAACGCCTTGCGCAGCCATCGTGTCTTCGACAGCCGTGATCCAGGCCGGGTCGTTCGGCCTACCGGATCCTTGGCCGTCACGCAGCAGCCGTGAACGTTCGCGCATCGCATGCTCATAGGACGAGACGCGCGCGGCATGCGCCGGGTCGATGCCGAGCACCAGCCGGTCGAGAAAGCGCCGCCGTGCCGACGGGCCCTCAATGAAAAGCCGGTCCATCTGCGGCGTCAGCCAGGTGACGCCGATCACCTCGCCGAGCGCCGTCTGGCTTGCCGCATTCTCGCCGTCGATGCGCACGACCCGCCGCTCGCCGCCGGCGGGATCGCGCCCCGTGCCCAACCGAATGGGCCCACGCCGTGTCGCAACGGTCGCCGCGACCGCCCAGCAGCTTTCGGACTCTTCGCCGCGCCGGTCGAGATCGCCGAGCCTCGCATTGCGCAAGCCGCGGCCGGGCGAAAGGATCGATACCGCCTCCAACAAATTCGTCTTTCCGGCGCCGTTCGGTCCGGTCAGCACGACGGGGCCGGCGGCTAGATCGAGCCGCGTAGTGCGATAATTGCGGAAATCGGTCAGGGACAGACGGGTCACGCCAACCGGCCCGAAGCGGGGCGGCAAGGTCGCGATATCACCGCTGTTGCGGTCGTCGTGCACCCCCATCCTCATGCTCGTTGATATGGGGTGGAGGAGCCCCGAAAACCAGCCTAAAAGCCTGAAAATTCGTAAGGTTTGGGCGGTCAGACCCGCATCGGCATCAGCACGTAAAGGGCGCTGGCATCGGCGCTGTCGCGCACCACGGTGGGGGATGCCGCATCCGACATCGCGAACAGCGCCGCCTCGCCCTCGATCTGCTCGGTGATGTCCAGCAAATAGCGGGAATTAAAGCCGATTTCGATCGGTGTGCTCTGATAGCGCACCTCCAGCTCCTCGACCGCGGTGCCGTTCTCCGGGCTGGTGGCGGAGACGGTCAGGCTGCCGCGCTCGATCGCCAGCTTCACGGCGCGGCTGCGCTCTGTCGAAATCGTCGACACACGGTCCACCGCCTCGGCGAATTCCTTGCACGGCACTTCGAGCATCTTGTCGTTGCCGGTCGGGATCACCCGGTCGTAATCGGGGAAGGTGCCGTCGATCAGCTTCGAGGTCAGCGCCGCCTCGCCGATCGCGCAACGGATCTTGGTGTCGCCGAGCGCGACCTGGACTTCTTCGTCGCCTTCGTCGACCAGCTTGCGCAGTTCGAGCACCGTCTTGCGCGGCACGATGACGCCGGGCATGCCGGCGGCGCCCTCCGGCAGCACCATCTCGATGCGTGCCAGGCGATGGCCGTCTGTCGCCACCGAGCGCAGCACCGGGACCTCGTTGTTCTTGGTGGCGTGCAGGTAGATGCCGTTGAGGTAGTAGCGGGTTTCCTCGGTCGAGATCGCGAAGCGGGTGCGGTCGATGAGGCCGCGCATCTCGGCGGCGGTCAGGGTGAAGTGATGCGGCAATTCGGCGCTCGTCATCACCGGGTAGTCTTCCGGCGGCAGGCAGGAGAGCGTAAAGGTCGACCGGCCCGAGCGCAGCACCATCTCGTTGCGCTCGCCGCCAGCTCCACTTGGCGTTTCGAGCTCGATCTGGGCGCCTTCACGCAGCTTGCGGACGATGTCGTACAGCGTGTGGGCGGGCGCGGTGGTCCGGCCGTCGCGATCGATTCGCGCCGGGACCGACTCGACGATCTCGAGATCCATGTCGGTGGCGCTCATCGACAGCTTTCCGGACCCGGCGTGGAGCAGCACATTCGACAGGATGGGGATGGTCGTTCGTCGTTCGACAACGCTCTGGACGTGGCTTAACGCCTTGAGAAGAGCGGCGCGTTCAATCGTCAGCTTCATGGTTTTCGCGTGACTGTTTCAGAGGTCGGAAACGGGCCCCGACCGCCTGTCCGGGCGCGACGCCTCGGGTAGGGCGGACGGTCGAGCATCATAGCATGGAAGCGCCGCGACCCCACTTGTTTCGCATCGGCTTAGGCCCTGGGCCTGCCGTAGTCGTCATTCCGGGTTCGCTCCCGTGCAGCACCCGGGAACGACGGGAGTTCAGCCCCCCAGCATGCGATGCAGCAGGTCGACGTCCTCGGCGAGGGCGCGGTCGCTGACCATCAGCTCTTCGATCTTTTTGACCGCGTGCATGACGGTGGTGTGGTCGCGGCCGCCGAACTTGCGCCCGATCTCGGGCAGCGAGCGCTGGGTCAGTTGTTTGGCGAGATACATCGCCACCTGGCGCGGCCGCGCGACGACACGGGCACGCCGGCTCGAGGTCATCTCGGCCATCTTCATGTTGAAGTGCTCGGCGACGCGCCGCTGGATCTCGTCGATCGTCACGCGGCGCTCATTGGCGCGAAGCAAGTCCTGCAACAGCTCCTGGACGGTCTCGAGCGACAGGTCGCGCCGCACGAGCTGGGTATGCGCGCCGATACGGTTGAGCGCGCCTTCGAGTTCCCGGACGTTCGAGGTGATCTTGTGCGCAAGAAACTCCATGATTTTTTGCGGCAGCCGCAGCCCCATCTGCTCGGCCTTTGACGCGAGGATGCCGAGGCGCAGCTCGTAGGTCGTCGGGTGGATGTCGGCGACTAGGCCCCAGCCGAGCCGCGAGCGCATCCTTTCCTCGATGTCGAGATCGGACGGCGATTTGTCGGCCGAGATGACGATCTGCCGGTTCTGGTCGACCAGGGCGTTGAAGGTGTGGAAAAACTCCTCCTGGGTCGAAGTCCTTGCCGCTGATGAACTGCACGTCATCGATCATCAGCAGGTCGACCGAGCGGAATTGCTCCTTGAAGTCCATCGTCGAACGGAAGCGCAGCGCCCGGATGAACTGGTACATGAACTTCTCGGCCGACAGGTAGATGACCTTCCGGCCCGGGGCGTGGCTGCGAACATGCCAGGCGATCGCGTGCATCAGATGCGTCTTGCCGAGCCCGACCCCGCCATAGAGAAACAGCGGATTGAACGGCACCGAAGGGGTCGCCGCCGAGCAGGTCTCCGCCACCCGGCGGGCCGCGGCATGGGCCAGCTCGTTTGGCTTGCCGACGACGAAATTCTCGAACGTCAGACGCGCATCGAGCGGTGCCGTCGCATTTTTGTCATCGATGATGTCGGTTGCGCCGACTTCGCTCGCGACGGGCGGCAAGACTGGCTCCCCGTTGGCGACGCTCCGTTCGCCGCGAGTGCGGAGCGGATCGACGACAAACGAAATGCGGCGCACCTCGTTGTTCTCCGAACGCCACAACGCGAGCAGGCGATCGCCGTAATGGGTGGTTACCCAATCGCGCAGAAAGCGGGTGGGTACGGCGATGACCCCCTCGCCGCCGGCGATCCGCTCCACGGTCATCGATCCGAACCAGGAGCGGTATGCCGTCTCCCCGACCTCTCGCCGCATCCGGCCCAAGACCCGGTTCCAATCGCCGGCCGCTGCTTGCGGCGCCGTACCAATCGCACCTGATCCGATCACTTCCCCCACGACTGTCGCCCCCTCAATATACCAGTATCGACATAAAGGTGCGGTCGCACGCTGCAAAAATCAGCATCTGCTGAACAATACTTAAGCCCTTGCGATGTGATTGTTGCAGCACTTCCCCCTGTTCGGGGGCGCATTGTTTGCGCCCACGTCTTTAAACCACAGCAATTTTAGCTAACTTCGGGTGATTACTCGAACCGGAGTTGCTTTGTTCCGGTGCCGAAAACTTTATCGTAGATGACGGATCGATGGCAACAAGATCAAACCAACTGCCTGAAAATTTTTATCCCGTAACGCGATTGACGCAAACACAAAAAAGTGCGCTCAGCGTGAGGCCCGAGCGAGGTTGAAGTTCTTCCTCACAAGGCATTGATTTGTACGGACAAACGCGAAAGTTTCCGAGCCACGGTGTTCTTGTGCATGACACCCTTGGTGGTTGCCCGATGCAGTTCCGGCTGAGCGAGCTGGAAGGCCGATTGAGCCGCCGCTTTGTCGCCGCTGCTGATCGCCAATTCGACCTTTTTGACAAAGGTGCGGACTCGGCTCATCCGTGAGCGATTGACGACAGTACGCTTTTCGGTCTGGCGAAGGCGTTTTTCCGCCGATTTGTGGTGAGGCATTGTCCGCGGCCCGATTTGAGGAAACGGCGCTTATATCGACGGCGCTGGCTGGCGTCAACCGCCGGCCCCAACGAGATGATTAGCGATTGCGGAACGCGGGCTTACGCTTCTCGACAAAAGCCGCCATGCCTTCCTTCTGATCCTCGGTCGCGAAAGTCGCGTGAAAGAGGCGCCGCTCGAAGCGTACGCCCTCCGCCAACGTCGTCTCGAAGGCGCGGTTGACCGACTCCTTGACCATCATCGCGATCGGATGCGACATGCCGGCGATACGCGTCGCGACGGCGACGGCCTCCTCCAGGAGCTTGTCAGCCGGAACGATGCGGCTGACGAGCCCGGCACGCTCCGCTTCCGCCGCGTCCATCATGCGGCCCGTGAGGCACAAATCCATCGCCTTTGCCTTGCCGACAAAGCGCGACAGGCGCTGTGTGCCGCCGGCACCGGGCATCGTGCCGAGCTGGATTTCCGGCTGCCCGAATTTTGCGGTGTCGGCGGCGATGATGATGTCGCACATCATCGCCACCTCGCACCCGCCGCCAAGCGCGAACCCGCCCACCGCCGCGATCACCGGCTTGCGGCATTGGCCGACCCGCTCCCAGCCCCGGGTGATGAAGTCCTGAGTGTAGGCTTCGATATAGGTTTTGGCCTGCATCTCCTTGATATCAGCTCCGGCAGCGAAGGCGCGCTCGTTGCCGGTCAGCACGATCGCACCGATCGCCGGGTCGAATTCGAGGTCGTCGAGCGCCGCGCCAAGTTCCTCGATCAGCTGCGCATTAAGCGCATTGAGCGCCGCCGGACGGTTGAGCCGGACAATGCCGACCGCACCCTGGCGCTCGACGAGGACGGTCTTTTCCTGGCTATCGCTCATCGCGGCCTCCTTGGAATCCCCCTGGCGTTGCGAGGCGTCCGATCGACGTCGCGGCAATCTCGACGGGAGCACGTACGAGGTATCAGATTGCGTCGTCGCGGCGCTCCTCGCAATGACCGAAGGGCGATCAGCGCTGCTTCTTGGCGCAATAAAAGGTCGAGCGGCCAGACTGGACGATGCGCTGGACGCCTTCCTTGCAGGTGCAGCCGGGGCAGGGTTCGCCCTCACGGCCATAGACGGCCCATTTGTGCTGGAAATAGCCGAGCTCGCCGTCAGCTTGCACATAGTCGCGCAACGAAGAGCCGCCGGCCTCGATCGCATCGTTGAGCGTCGCCTTGATCGCCACCGCGAGTTTTTCGGCGCGAGCGCCGGTAACGGTGGCGGCGAGGCGGCGCGGCGACAGCCCGGCGCGATAGAGCGCTTCGCAGACATAGATGTTGCCGAGCCCGGCGACGATCTTCTGGTCGAGCAGCGCCGCCTTGATCGGCGTCATCTTGCCGGCGAGCCTGCGCGCCAGGTATTTGCCGTCGAAACCCGACTCCAGCGGCTCCGGTCCCATATCGGCGAGCAGCGGGTGCGCGGCCTCCTCGCCGCGCCGCATATAGTCGAGCAGCCCGAAGCGCCGCGCATCGTTGAACCGCACGACCGTCCCGTCGTCGAGCGTCAGCACGACATGGTCGTGCGGCGCGTGCGGCACATCCGCAGGACCCGCGGTGATGCGTCCCGACATCCCGAGATGCAGCAGCAGCGTGCCGTTGTCGTCGAGTTCGATAAGGATGTACTTGCCGCGCCGCGTAAGCTTGCCGATCGCCGCGCCGGTCAGCGTCCGCGCCAGCATCGGCGGGAACGGCCGGCGCAAATCCTGGCGGCGCAGTTCGGCGGCGACGATCGTGCGGCCGGTCATCTTCAGCGCCAGGCCGCGGCGCACGGTTTCGACTTCGGGGAGTTCGGGCATTGGGGCGCGTTCGCGATAGGTGAGCGGCGGGTGCCGCTCGGGCGGAAATAAGGCTATCTTCCTGCCCGATGCGCAAGAAAGAGACAAGCGAGGACACGGAGGCCGGCCTTGGGGCCGATGCCGGCAGCGAGACCGATTTCGGTTTTCGCCGGGTGCGGGAGGACGAGAAGGCGCCGCTGGTGCGCGCGGTGTTCGACAGCGTCGCGAGCCGCTACGACCTGATGAATGACCTGATGAGCGGGTTTATCCATCGCCGGTGGAAGGACCAACTCATCGCCTGGCTTGCGCCGCGTCCCGGACAGATCCTGCTCGATGTTGCCGGCGGCACCGGCGACATCGCCTGCCGGGCGGTGCGCCGCCTCGACCCCGAGCGCGGCGGCAACGCGATCGTCTGCGACGTCAACGAGCAGATGCTCGATATCGGTCGCGCCCGGGCGATCGATGACGGCGTCATCGCCGGCATCGAATGGGTCTGCGGCGACGCCGAGGCCCTCCCGATCGCCGAACGCAGCGTCGACCTCTACACGATCGGCTTCGGCCTGCGGAACGTCACCCATATCGAGAACGCGCTCGCCGAGGCGCGCCGCGTGCTGAAACCGGGCGGGCGGTTCATGTGCCTCGAATTCGCGCCGGCGGCAGCGCCTTGGCTGGCCCCGGCTTACGACCTCTACAGTTTCCGCGTGCTGCCGCTGCTTGGGCAGATCGTCGCCGGCGACCGCGATGCCTACGCCTATCTCGTCGAGAGCATTCGCCGCTTTCCGTCGCAGGCGGCGCTCTGCGATCTGATTGAGGCCGCCGGGCTGGAGCGGCCGCGCTTTCGCGATCTGACCGGCGGCGTCGCCGCGTTGCACTCGGCCTGGCGGCTTTAGCCGACCTGCTGCGTGCGCAAGATTTTCCGCAGCCTCCGCCATGCCGCGCGCCTTGCCGGCATCGCGATGATCCTGGCGCGCCATGACGCGCTGTTCCTGCTCGAGCCGTTGGTGGGGGCGCGCTCACTGTTGTGGCTGGCTCGGTTGGCGCGCCGGCGCGGCGGGGCAGGGCGGCCGGGGGAGCGCCTGGCCGCGGCTTTCCAGCAGATCGGCCCGGCCTTCATCAAGCTCGGCCAGATGTTGGCGACCCGCGCCGATCTGCTCGGTGATGGGGTCGCCGCCGATCTCGCGCTGCTACAGGACCGCCTGCCGCCTTTCCCGGCCGCTGAGGCGCGGGCGGCGATCGAGACCGAATTCGGAGCGCCGCTCGACAGCCTGTTCCTGTCCTTCGAGGATATTCCCGTCGCTGCCGCGTCGATCGCACAGGTGCATTTCGCGGTGACGAGCGAGGGCAGGGAGGTCGCCGTCAAAATCCTGCGGCCGGGGATCGTGCCGGCTTTCGCACGTGACATCGAGCTGCTGCTATGGCTGGGCGATTTTATCGAGCGTACGCAACCGGCGCTGCGCCGCCTGAAGCCGCTCGAGATCGCCCGTACACTGGAACGCTCGGTCGCCGCCGAGATCGACCTGCGGTTCGAGGCAGCGGCGGCCTCGGAGCTCGCCGAGAATTTCGCCGCCGATCCGTCCTATCGCGTGCCACGCATCGACTGGCGGCGCACCGGGCGCAGCGTGCTGACCACCGATCGCATCGTCGACGGCATCCGCATCGACGACCGCGCGGCGCTAGTCGCGTCCGGTCACGATATCGACGCGCTGCTGAAGAAGGCTGCCGAGGCGTTCTTCAACCAGGTGTTCCGCGATGGCTTTTTTCACGCCGATCTGCATCCCGGCAATATGTTCGTGACCCCGGACGGCGCCATCGCGGTGGTCGATTTCGGGATCATGGGTCGGCTGGACCGCGAGACCCGGTTCTTCCTCGCCGACATGCTGGTCGGTTTTTTGACCGGCGATTACCGCCGCGTCGCCCAGGTGCATTTTGATGCCGGCTATGTCCCTGCCGGCGCGCGATCGGTCGAGGAGTTCGCCCAGGCCTGCCGCTCGATTGGCGAGCCGATCCTTGGCCGGCCGCTGGCCGAAATCTCCATCGCCCGGCTCCTGGCGCAACTCTTCCGCGTCACCGAACAGTTCGAAATGGAGACCCAGCCGCAGCTGCTCTTGCTGCAAAAGACCATGGTGCTGATCGAGGGCGTCGGTCGCCAGCTCGATCCTTCGGTGAACATCTGGGCCTTGGCGCAGCCGTTGATCGAAGGCTGGATGTTGGACAATCGGGGCCCCGAGGCCCGCCTGCGCCAGCGGCTCGAAACCCTGGCGGAGACGATCGACCGGCTGCCGCGGCTGATCGAGGACGCCGGCAACCTCATCGCGACCTGGGCCCGGGAGGGCGTGGTGCTGCATATGGAGAGCCTTGCGGCACATGCGGAACATCGGTGGCGGGCGGTCTTGTGGCTGATCATGCCGCTGTGGCTGAGCACGGCGGCACTAATCGCCATTGCCGTCGTGCTTTTGCTCGGGCGTTGATTGGCCACAGCGGCGCCGATTTCGGTCACGAAGCCGCAGATCGAAGATCAACTTCGGGCAAAGACGCGGGCATTCTCCCCTCTGCCGCTGTATATAATGATGGAGGCGCAAGGCGCGTCGGTCATGGAGGCGGCGTTGCTGCAAGGCAAGCGGATACTCCTCATTATCGCGGGCGGCATCGCCGCGTACAAAAGTCTCGAACTGATCCGCCGGCTGCGCGACCGCGGCGCGGCGGTGCGCTGTGTGATGACAAAGGCGGCGGCCGAGTTCGTGACCCCGTTGTCGGTCGCCTCGCTCAGCGAGGACAAGGTCTACGGCGACCTCTTCTCGCTGACCGACGAGAGCGAGATGGGCCATATCCGCCTTTCGCGCGAAGCCGATCTGCTCGTGGTTGCGCCGGCGACCGCCGACCTGATGGCGCGCATGGCGACGGGCATGGCGGCCGATCTCGCCGCGACGACGCTGCTCGCCTCGGACAAGCCGATCCTCATCGCGCCGGCGATGAACGCGCTGATGTGGGCGCATCCGGCGACCCAGGCCAATCTCGCCACGCTGGCCGCGCGCGGAGTGCGGCGCGTCGGACCCAATGCCGGAGACCTCGCCTGCGGCGAGGTCGGGTCAGGCCGCATGGCCGAGCCGCTGGAGATCGTCGCCGCGATCGAGCGATGCCTTACCGATGATCGTCGGCTTGCGGGCCGGCGCGCGCTGGTGACCAGCGGCCCGACGCGTGAGGCAATCGACCCGGTCCGATATCTGTCGAACCATTCGTCGGGCAAGCAGGGTCATGCGATCGCCGCGGCGCTGGCCGCGCTCGGGGCCGAGACGGTCCTTGTCTCCGGGCCGACCCAGGAGCCGACACCGGCCGGCGTCCGGCTCGTCGCGGTGGAAAGCGCCGCGGAGATGCTGGCCGCGACCGAGGCCAACCTGCCGGTCGATGTCGCGGTGATGGCGGCGGCGGTCTCCGACTGGCGGGTGGACGGTGTCGCCGCGCAAAAGCTCAAGAAGGACGGCAGCGGCCCGCCGCTTTTGCGGCTGACCGAAAACCCGGACATCCTTGCAATCGTGGCGCATCGGAGCAACGATCGGCCCTCTCTGGTCGTCGGTTTCGCTGCCGAGACCGAGAATATCGTCGCCAACGCCACGGCCAAACGGCTGAAGAAGGGCTGCGACTGGATTCTCGCGAACGACGTGTCGATCGGCACCGGGACGTTTGGCGGCGATCGCAACACGATCCATCTTGTCGATGCCGCCGGGGTCGAGGATTGGCCGGTGATGACCAAGCAGGAGGTCGCGGCGCGACTCGCCGACCGCATCGCGACGACATTGGTGGCCGCCCGGCAATGAGCTGTGGTCCGCAAACCCCCACCCTGGCCCTCCCCCGCTTGCGGGGGAGGGGATGTATGCGGTGCGTTGGCAATCTCCCTCTCCCGCGAGCGGGAGAGGGCCGGGGTGGGGGCTAATGCCGCCCAAAATCGAGCTCAAAATCCTCGATCCGCGGCTGCCCGGTTGGGGCTTTCCGCATTACGGGTCGAGTCTGTCGGCTGGCCTCGATCTGCACGCCTGTCTTGACCAGCCGATCGACATCGCCCCGCAGGCGCCGGCCATCCTCATTCCCGCGGGTATCGCGTTTCGCATAGGCGACCCGGAATGGTGCGGGCTGGTGCTGCCGCGGTCGGGGCTGGGCCATCGCCAAGGGCTGGTGCTCGGCAACTCGGTCGGGCTGATCGACGCCGATTACGAGGGGCCGCTGTTGATCTCGGCCTGGAACCGTAATCCCAATGGCGCCGCGATCCGCATCGAACCTGGCGACCGCATCGCGCAGCTTGTGTTCACCCGTGTCGCCCGGCCGGAATTTTCGCTTGTCGAAGCGTTCTCTATGAGCGGAGAGCGGCAATCCGGCGGATTTGGCTCAACCGGTGTCGCTTCCGCTTGCCGCGACCGCTCGTCGCAGCGAAACTGATGCGACCGGGAGGATGCCGCCCAACCAGATGATCCGCCTCAACAAAAAACTCCTCTTCGCGATCGAGGCGGTTCTCGACATCGCCTATAACGGGGGCGTCACGCCGGTGCGTTCCTCCGAGATCACCGCGCGCCAGGGCATTCCGCGCCGCTATCTGGAGCCGGTCCTTCAGGAACTGGTGCGGCATAACGTGCTGATCGGCATTCGCGGTCCAAGCGGCGGCTATCGTCTCGCGCGTGAGCGACGACGGGTGACAGTCGGCGAGATCGTGCGCACGGTGCGGGTACTGGAGACCATCGAGGACCCGATCGAGGCGGGCGCCGGCAGCGCGCTGGGACACGAAGTGCTGCGCCCGCTCTGGCTCGAGCTGCAGGAAGAGACGATGAGGAAGCTCGACGAGATCACGCTCGAAGATCTCTGTGCGCGGGCGCATCGCGCCGGCATCGCCGGCCGCACCGTCGAGGGCGGCGACTTCTCGATCTGACGTCTAAGTCGGGGCGTAGCCGCCCATCGTGGTCCGATGCATGACCCGGCGCTGCGGCAGATCGTAATCCTGGATCGCGCGGTGTTGGACCGTGCAATTGTCCCACATCAGCAGGTCGCCGGGCCGCCACTGGTGCCGGTAGATGAAGGCGGGCTTGACGATGTGGTCGGCGAGCGCGGCGATCAGCGTCTCGGCTTCTGCAGGCTCCACGCCGTCGATCGCGATGCAATCGTCGCGCATCACGTAGAGACATTTGCGCGCGGTCTTGGGATGGGTGCGGGCGATCGGGTGAGTGACTGGCGGGTTGCGGTCGATCTCGTCCTGGGTCACGGCTAGCGCGCGCTTGCGGCCGCGGAAATCGAAAGTCGCACGTCGCCCCGCGAGGAAACTCTGCATCGTCGGCGGCAGCGCGTCCCAGGCCGCGGCGGCGTTGGCGAACTCGGTGTCGCCCAGCGGCAGGCCGTAAAGCGTCGGGATTTCGTGCGCGTAGAGCATCGTGCCGCGTGGCGGGCGCGCCGTATAGCACATGTCGCTGTGCCAGTTTTCGCCGGCGCGCTTGACGCCGATCTGCTCGCCGTTCTCCAGCACATTCGAAACGACGACGATTTCGGGGCTGCCCGGGACGCTCCAGCGCTCGCCGAAAATATTGAAGGCGATGTCGCCAAAGCGACGGGTAAAGGCGACTTGCTGCGGCGGGTCGATCTTTTGGTCGCGGAAAAAGATCACCCCATGCTCGTCGAAGGCGCGCTCGATGATCGCGAAGACATTGTCGCCCAGCGGCTCGGCCAGGTTCACGCCGCGGATTTCGGCGCCCAGCGCCGCGCCGGTCGGGACGACCTCGATGGACATCGGCATTTCCTCCTCGTTGGAAAAAGTGTAGGCGGGCGCGGTCGGCAAATCCATCGCCGCTGGGCGCAGGCGAGGGTTGCTTTCGCGTTGCGGCGCGCGGAGCAGCGGCTTACATCAGGGCCAAGAACGTTGCGGGGATGGAGAAGAAATGGATTCCGCTACGACCGCCATTCCGCGCCGAGAGTTTCGCGGGCGTGTCTACGACAGCATCGTCGACACGATCGGCGCGACGCCGCTGGTCCGCCTGTCGCGGCTGGTGGCGGAGGAGGGCGTCGCGGCCGACCTGCTCGGCAAATGCGAGTTCTTCAACCCGCTGTCTTCGGTCAAGGACCGCATCGGCCTGGCGATGATCGAGGCGGCAGAGAAGGCCGGGCGCATCACCAAGAACACCGTGCTGGTCGAGCCGACCTCGGGAAATACCGGCATCGCGCTCGCTTTTGTCTGCGCCGCCAAGGGCTATCGGCTGATCCTGACGATGCCGGAGAGCATGTCGATCGAGCGGCGCAAGATGCTGAGCTTTCTGGGCGCGGAGATCGAGCTGACCCCAGCGGCGCGCGGCATGCGCGGCGCCATCGATCGGGCTGAGGAAATCGTCCGCACATTTCCCGATGCGCTGATCCTTCAGCAATTCGACAACCCGGCGAACCCGGAAATCCACCGCCACACCACCGCGGAGGAAATCTGGCGCGACACCGACGGCGCGGTCGATGTCGTCGTCAGCGCGGTCGGTACCGGCGGCACGCTGACCGGTGTGGGCTCGGCGCTGAAAGCGCGCAAGCCGAGCGTCAGGGTGGTCGCGGTCGAGCCGGAAGACAGCGCTGTGCTGTCGGGGCGCCCGCCAGGACCGAACCGCATCCAGGGCATCGGCGCGGGCTTTATCCCGAGCATCCTCGACACCACCTTGATCGACGAGATCGTCTGCATCGGCTACGACACGGCACTGCGGACGGCGCGCCGGCTGGCGCGGCTCGAGGGCCTCGCGGTCGGTACCTCGGCGGGGGCCGCGGCCGCCGCGGCGCTGGAGATCGGCGCCCGGCCCGACATGGCTGGCAAGATGATCGTCATCGTGCTGCCGGATTTCGCCGAGCGTTATCTGTCGACGGCGCTGTTCGACGGCATGTGAGGCTAAGCCCATGGAACTCAGCGAAGAGCAATTCCGCCGCTACGCACGCCACCTGATCCTCGACGAGGTCGGCGAGGAAGGGCAGGAAAAACTGCTGCAATCGCGGGCGCTGGTGATCGGCGCCGGCGGGCTCGGCTCGCCGATGCTGATGTATCTCGCGGCGGCCGGGGTCGGCACCATAGGTCTCGTCGACAACGACCGCGTCGATATCACCAATCTGCAGCGCCAGATCGTGCATGCAACCAACCATGTTGGCGATCTCAAGGTGGAGAGCGCGGAGGAAAGCATGCTGCGGATCAATGATGGGATCCGCCTCGAGACGCATTCCGTCCGCCTCGACGCCGAGAACGCACGCGACCTCGTCGCCGGCTACGATCTCGTCGCCGACGGCAGCGACAATTTCACCACGCGGTATCTCCTCAACGACGTCTGCACCGAACTGCGCAAGCCGCTCGTGGCAGGCGCGCTGTCGCCGTTCGAGGGACAGTTGTCGACCTTCAAGGCGTATCTCGGCGACGGGCATCCCTGCTACCGCTGCCTCTTCCGCGAGCCGCCGCCGCCGGGCCTCGTGCCGCGCTGCGAGGAGGCGGGGATACTCGGCGCGGTAGCCGGGGTAGTCGGCACGCTGCAGGCGGTCGAGGTGCTGAAAGAGCTGCTGGGGCTGGGCGATAGCCTCGACGGCACCCTGCTGCTTTACGATGCGCTGCGCGTGCGTTTTCACCGCATCCGAATCGCCAAGGACCCGGAGTGCCCGACCTGCCGCGTCGCGGCACTCGCAGCGCACCCTTAGTCATTAATTTGTCTCATTAATTTGCGTGGACTTGACCGGCGCCGAGGACCCGCCATGCTGATGCATGGGGGGCCTCGGGGGAAACTATGGCCCGAAGACGGTGGGGAAGGGCGGTCGCCGTGTTGGCGTTCGCCGTATCGACGCATCTTGCGATGCCGGCTTGGGCCGCGGGCGGTGAGACGCCGTTGCCGCGCTTTGCGGTGTTGCATGCCGACAAGGTGAATTTGCGCGCCGGTCCCGGCGACCGCTACCCGATCCAGTGGGTTTATTTGCGCAAGGACTGGCCGGTCGAGGTCATTGCCCAGTTCGACCATTGGCGGCGGGTGCGCGACTGGGAGGGCACCGAAGGCTGGGTGCACGAAAAGATGGTGACCAACCGCCGCGAGGTCATTGTCACTGGGGGCATCCGGGCAGTGCGGCAAAGCCCGGATCATAACGGCGCCCTGATCGCCCGTGCCGAGCCAGGCGTCATGGCCAAGCTGCTCGAATGCCGCGCCGAATGGTGCCGGGTTGAGGCCGGCGACCGCACCGGCTGGGTGCAGCGATCGGATATCTGGGGCGTCTACCCGAACGAAAACGTGCCTTAAGCGAACCCCAGCGCGCCAAGCGCCGCCGCGCCGCCGAGGACCCACATCGGATTGAGCCGCGTCACGAGCAGCAGCGTGACCGCTGCCGCCGTGATGGCGACGCTGGACGGGCTAGTGTCGACAGCCTCGGCCATCACGGTGCCGCCGGCCACCACCAGCCCGAAGGTCAGCGGCGCGAGGCTGGCGCGGGCGACATTCTGCCAGGCGGCGTTGCGAAACCGATCCCAGAGCCGGTAGCCGAGGAAATACATCACGCAGGGCGGGATTGCGGTCGCCCCCGCGGCGGCGAGCGCGCCGGGAATGCCCGCCACCTTCCAGCCGACCAGCGCCATCATCAGGATCATGTTCGGTCCGGGGATGGTCTGCGCGAGCGCGAAGAAATTGGCGAAGTCGTCGTCGCTCAGCCAGCCATGGCCGACGACGACAAAATGTCGGATGTCGGGCAGCACCGGCGGGATTCCGCCGAAACTGATCGATGACATCAGCGCCAGAAATAGCGTCAGCCGGCCGAGCGGGTTCACGACGCCTTGGTCCGCCGGATCATTATCGCCGTGACGCTGAACGGCGCGAGCACCACGAGGACCAGCAGCAGCGGCAGTTTGACCACTGCGAGCGCCGCGAAGGCCGCCGCGGCGATCGTTAGCGCCTGCGCGTCGCGCCGATACCGACGCAGCAGGCGTAGGCCTGTCGCAATCATCAGACCGGCCGCCGCCGCGGAGATCGCGCCAAGCATTTGGTGGATCACCGGCGCCCGAGCCTGACCGAGCAGGAGCAAGGCCAGGACAAAGCCGAGCATTCCGGGGATCAGCGCGAAACCGACAAATGCCGTGAGCGCTCCGGCCGCCCCGCGGGTCTTCGCGCCAATGCAGATTGCGATGCCGACGACATTCGGGCCGGGCATGAATTGGCAGAGGGTCAACACGTCGCCAAACTCGGCTTCGTTCAGCCAGCGGCGGCGCTCGACCGCGCAGCGATGCGCGAGCACGATGCCGCCACCGGCGCCGAACAGCGAGACCTTGAGGAATTCCCAGAATAGCGCGGCGAGCGCGGCCCGGGCCGGCGTCTCCGCCGCTGCTACGAGCGGCGGTATAGCCGGTCGCTCGCTAATCGAAATCCTCGGCCAAAGCGGCGCGGACCGCCTCCGGCATCACCGCCATGTGCGCGTAGTTGGGATGGTCGAACCCCACGATGACCCGTGCCCCCGGCGTCTTGAACTTGCTGATCTGGGCTGCCCCGAAGGGAAACCAGACAAACTGCACCGACGAAGTCTTGCCGTCCGGCGTGGTGTTCTCGCGGCTCGGGTCGGGTTTGCCGGCGACCCGCTCGCCGTCCACCTCGAGAAAGATGTGATCCTCGACCCCGCCGAGCCGTGCCAGCACCGTCGCGCGCCGCGCCGTGTCGTCAATCTCCAGCATGACGGTCGCGATCAGATTGTTTCCCTGTGGAATCAGTGGATTATAGGCCGAAATCTCATCTTTGATCTGACCCTCGCCACCCTTTTCGATGTAGAGCATCTCGTGGACCTGCTGCCACATCGTTTCGTAATTCTCGAAATAGAACGTCGCGAACGGCCCGACCTCGACCCGCCGCCGCTTTTTTAACTCGCTGACCTCGCGGCGCTTTTCGCGGCGGATTTTGGCATAGTCCGCGATCGGCAGAATGTGCTCGCGGGTCAGTGTTCGGCGGGTCTTGGTGTCGGTCATGGTCACCGTCCTCCTCACCTTCCCCGGGGCGCGGCGCCGTCGAGCGCGAAGCCGTAGGCGCGCGCGAACAGTTCGATCGGGTGCTGCGCGCGCTCAGGCGTGGCGCCGCCTTTGGCCATCAGCTCCATGCCTTGCACGATATGCATTCCGGCCAGCGGACATTCCGACGCGATGTGCGTCTTCTGCTCATTCAACGCCTGGCGCGCGACCGGTCTCCCGATCTTGATCGCGGTCTCGAAATTTCCTTTCATGATGCCCCACGAACCGCCATGCCCGGAGCAGCGCTCGATGACCTTGATGTCGGTCTCGGGCAGCAGCCGCATCATCTCGGCGGCTTTCTGGCCGACATTCTGCGCGCGTGCGTGACAGGCGATATGCAGCGTCACGCCGCCGTCGAGCGGCGTGAGCCCCGACGCCAACCCCTTGTCCTTTGACAGTGCCACGATGTACTCGCTGATGTCGAAGGTCGCCGTGGCGAGCTTTTCGACCGCCGCGTCGTTGGGCGCGATCAGCGGCCACTCGAACTTGAACATCAGCGCGCAGGACGGGACGAGGGCGATCACGTCGTAACCCTTGTCGATCCAAAGTCCCAGTGTCGTCGAGACGCTTTTCGCCGCCGCGGCAACCGCGGCGAGGTCCCCATTCTCCAATTGAGGCATCCCGCAGCATTGCGGGTAGACCACCTCGGTCTCGACGCCGTTCTTGGCGAGCACCGCCTGCGCCGCCTCGCCGATGCTTGGATTGTTGTAGTTGACGAAACAGGTCGCGTAGAGCACCGCCTTGCGTCCGGCACCCGGCGCGGCGCGGTCGACTACCGGCGGGTTACGCTTGGCGCGCATCGCAAAGGTGCGGCCATGATAGGCCGGGAGGGCGGCACTACGGTCGACGCCGGCGATTTTTTCGAGGATCGGCCGGGTGAGCTTGTTATGGCGGTCGCTGCCCCAGTTGGCGATCGGCGCGACTTTCGCGGCGAGTTTGCCGTTACGGTCGGTCTTGATCAGTTCGCGCTGCGGGATCGGGGTGCGGACTTCGCGATGCTCGACCGCGCGGTAGCGCAGCATCAGATGCGGGAAGTCGACGTTGAACTCATGCGGCGGCACATAGGGGCACTTCGTCATGAAGCACATGTCGCAGAGCGTGCACGCGTCGGCGACCTGTTTGTAATCGGCCTTCGGGACGCTATCGAGTTCCCCGGTCGACGAATTGTCGATCAGGTCGAAGAGCCGCGGGAAGGAATCGCAGAGGCTGAAACAGCGCCGGCAGATGTGGCAGATGTCGAACACCCGCTCCATCTCGGCTTCGGTCTTATCGCGGTCGGCGAAATCGGGATTTTCCCAGTCGAGGACGTGGCGTGTCGGCGCTTCGAGGCTGCCTTCGCGCATGGCTGCACCTTCTTAACGGGCTTGGGCCCGGAAGACGAAGGGCGCGGGAGATCGCCTCCCGCGCCCCCGTCGAGCGGTTAAGGTTCGTGATTAGAGTGTGTCGAGCGCGCGCTGGAAGCGGCCGGCATGCGAGCGCTCGGCCTTCGCCAGCGTCTCGAACCAGTCGGCGATCTCGTCGAAGCCTTCCTCGCGGGCGGTGCGCGCCATGCCCGGATACATGTCGGTGTATTCGTGCGTCTCGCCGGCGACGGCGGCCTTGAGGTTCGCCGAGGTCTCGCCGATCGGCAGCCCGGTCGCCGGGTCGCCGACTTCCTCGAGATACTCGAGATGGCCGTGCGCATGGCCGGTTTCGCCTTCGGCGGTCGAGCGGAACACTGCCGACACGTCGTTGTAGCCCTCGACGTCGGCCTTCTGCGCGAAATAGAGATAACGCCGGTTCGCCTGGCTCTCGCCGGCAAAAGCCGCCTTTAGGTTGTCTTCGGTTTTCGAACCTTTCAGGGAAGCCATCCTACCCTCCGTGCTGTCTGTTGGGGGACAAAGCTCAATTCATCGCCCACAACCCAGTTATGGGTCGCGGTCGCCGTCAAGTCAAGCCAGTTTTGGAATTGTTCTAAATTAGACGGCGTTTAGGCCGCTCTGCCGGCGCACCCGGATGATCACATCGACCCGGCTGATTTCGGTGCCGGCCGGCGCGTGCGGCAGGCTGCCGACCATCACCGCGGCGCCGGGAATGTCCTGCAGCATACCGGTCGATTCGCAGAAAAAATGATGATGGTCGTCAGTATTGGTGTCGAAATACGACCGTCCGGGCTCGACGACGACCTCGCGCAACAGCCCGGCCTCGGTAAACTGGTGCAGCGTGTTGTAGACCGTCGCCAGCGAGACCTGAATCGACGCCGCCAGCGCCTCCCCATGCAACTGCTCGGCCGTGACGTGCCGGTCGCAGGCGTCGAACAGCAGGCGAGCCAGCGCTAGGCGCTGCCGCGTCGGCCGCAGGCCGGCGGCGCGCAGCCGCGACAGGAGGATCGGCGAGGACGAAGTCGTTTCCATGCCAAAGATATAATAAGCGTTGGTGCGAAAATAAAGCTGTGTTGCGAATGGATGTCAGTCGCCGGTAACAATGCGATCGACCAATTCGCGCACGGTGGGGATGTAGCCGTTGGCGTAGAACGGGTCCGACCCGAAGCGATAGGCGTTGTGCCCGGCAAACATCAATTCGGTCTCGATATCGTCTGAGTGGTAGATCTTCTGCAGCGTCTTCTGGATGCAGAAACTGCGCGGGTCAGCCTTTTTGCCGGTAGTGCCCTGCTCGGTCTGCGCCCAGTTCGAGAACTGGCAGGTGCTGAGGCAGCCCATGCAGTTGATCTGATCGGTGCGGATCGCAAAAGCCTGCGGCTGAGTGACGAAGATCAGTGTCGAATCGGGCGTGCGCAGCGCCTCGGTAAAACCATCTGCGACCCAGTGCTGCGCCGACTCACGGTCATGCGCGGTGAGATAGACGCTGCGCCCGCGCGCGCCGACATGGAACTCGGCGACATGCTCGCCGACCGGCTCGACCGTATAGGCGACCTGATGCTCGGCGCGTTGCTGCAACTCGTCGAGGAAACGGTTGCGGACCGCCGACGAATAGAATCCGGTCGGGCTGAAATGGTTGAGATAGACATCGCCTTCCTTGAGGGTTAGCAGCTTCCGTTTCCAGGCATCGGAGATCGGGCTTTCCTGGGTCAACAGCGGCCGCGTGCCGAACTGGAAGGCGATCGGTGCGACTTCTGGATCGTTGATCCAGTCGGCCCATTCGCGCAGATACCACACCCCGCCAGCCATGAAGATCGGCGTCGCGCCGACGCCGAACTCGGTCATCATCGCCCGCAGTTCGCGAACGCGGGGGTAGGGGGATTCGGGGTTCGCCGGATCCTCGCTATTCGACAGTCCATTATGCCCACCGGCAAGCCACGGATCCTCGTAGACGACGCCGCCGAGCCACTCGCTGAATTTGTGGTAGGCGCGTTTCCACAACGCCCGAAAGGCGCGCGCCGAAGACACGATCGGATAGTAGTAAATCCCGTACCGCGAGCAGATTTCGGCGATCCGGTAGGGCATGCCGGCGCCGCAGGTGACGCCGTGGATCAGGCCGCGAGCGCCTTCGAGCACGCCATGCAGGACCTTTTCCGCGGCCGCCATCTCCCACAACACATTTATGTGGATGCGGCCCTGGCCGTTCGCCCGGTCGTGCGCGACGCGCGCTTGGTGTATCCCGCCGGCAATGGCGTAGGCGATCAGCTCCTCGTGCCGTTCGCGCCGGGTGCGGCCGTGATAGATTTGCGGGATCGGCTCGCCGTTCTCATAGCTGTCGGCATTGACGCCAGAGAACGTGCCGACAGCGCCGGATGCCGCCCAGGCGCCCGAGCTTTCGCCGTTCGAGACCGAGATGCCCTTGCCGCCTTCGACCAGCGGCAACACTTCTCGCCCCGAGATGACCAGGGGATTCAGCGGCTTCACAAAGATGCTCCCCATCTCGCGCCGGCCACGTCCACGGTCGGTGCTCCGGCTATTATATCGGGTGCATCGGAGAAAACGGAAGCGACGCCCCAATCGAACAATTGCCGCGCCCGCGCCGCGTCGTTGACCGTGTAGCAGAGCAGCGGATAATCGGCAGCGGAAATATCGGCCGCGAGCTTTGCGGTAAGGTCGGCGTGACCGCAATGGATTGTCAGGCAGCCGAGCCGAGCTGCCACGGTCGCCCAATTGCGTGGGATTTTGCGCCATAGCATGCCGCGCGGGACCGAGGGCATCGAGACGCCGGCCTCGGCGACAGCTTCTGGTAGAAAGCTCGAAATGAGAATCGGCGGTAGATCCGCGACAAACCCCGCAAGGCAACCGGCGATGGTCGTGGCGGTGGCCGGCCCGCGGCTGCCCTCGGCCTTGATCTCGATATTGGCGCCAAGCCCGATTTCCCGGCAAAGGATCAAGGCTTCGTCGAGCGTGGGGATCGCCTCGCCGGCGAACCCGGCGCCGAACCAGCTCCCGGCATCGAGACGGCGGACTGCGGCGAGCGGCATCTTCGAGATGCGACCGCTGCCGTTTGTCGTGCGGTCAAGCTTATCGTCATGGCAGACGACGAGCGCATGGTCGGCCGTCAGCCGCACATCGAACTCGATCCAGGAGCAACGCAGCGCCCGTGCCGCGCGGAACGCGGCGAGCGTATTTTCCGGCGCATACGCTGCCACGCCGCGATGCCCGATGACGGGGGGGAGGTCCAACCGTTCAAGAGTACCCACAACATCACCTTGGCCGGGCTTGACCCGTGGGCCTTCAGCCCACGGACTTGATCCGTGGGCATCCGCGAATAAGTTGAATCTATTCGTGAACCCCCGGGTCAACCCCGGGGGAGGCGATAGGAGGGAGCAACTCGTGAACCCCCTTCTTCACTTGGCGGCGGCGCCGGCCGGGGAGGGCTGCGGCTCCTGGCGGCGCTGGGTGCCGAGATCCTCGCCAGTTGCCTGGTCGACCTGGCGCATGCTCAGCTTGACCTTGCCGCGATCGTCAAAGCCCAGCACCTTGACCTTCACCGCATCGCCGACCTTGACGATGTCGCTGGTCTTGCCGACGCGCTGTTGCGCCAGCTCGCTGATATGGACGAGCCCGTCACGCGAGCCGAGGAAGTTCACGAAGGCGCCGAAATCGACGACCTTCACGACCTTGCCGATGTAGATCACCCCTTGCTCGGGCTCGGCGACGATGCCCTTGATCCAATCGATCGCAGCCTTCGCCGACTCGGCGGCGGTCGCCGCGATCTTGATCGTGCCGTCGTCGTCGATGTCGATCTTGGCACCGGTGGTCTCGACGATCTCGCGGATCACCTTGCCGCCCGAGCCGATCACCTCGCGGATCTTGTCCTTGGGGATCGACATCGTGGTGATGCGCGGCGCGTTGTCGCTGACGTCGTCGCGGGCGCCGGTCAGTGCCTTGGCCATCTCGCCGAGGATGTGGCCTCGGCCTTCCCGGGCCTGCTCCAGGGCGATGCGCATGATCTCCTCGGTGATCGAGGTGATCTTGATGTCCATCTGCAGCGCGGTGACGCCCTCGCTCGTGCCGGCGACCTTGAAGTCCATGTCGCCGAGATGGTCCTCGTCGCCGAGGATGTCGGAGAGCACCGCGAACCCGTCCTTCTCCTTGATGAGGCCCATCGCGATGCCGGCGACCGGCCGCTTGAGCGGCACGCCGGCGTCCATCAGCGACAGCGAGGCGCCGCACACCGAGGCCATTGATGACGAGCCGTTCGACTCGGTGATCTCCGAGACGACGCGGATCGTGTAGGGAAAGCTCTCCTTCGACGGCAGCATCGGCCGCACCGCGCGCCAGGCGAGCTTGCCGTGGCCGATCTCTCGGCGACCGGGCGACCCCATGCGGCCGGCTTCGCCGGTCGAATACGGCGGGAAATTGTAATGCAGCATGAAGTGCTGCCGGTATTCGCCTTCGAGCGCGTCGATGATCTGCTCGTCCTGGCCGGTGCCGAGCGTCGCGACCACAATCGCCTGCGTTTCGCCGCGGGTGAACAGCGCCGAGCCGTGGGTGCGCGGCAGCACCCCGACCTCGGCGATGATCGGCCGAACGGTCTTGGTGTCGCGTCCGTCGATCCGCGGCTCGCCGCGGATGATCGCGCCCCGAACGATATCTTTTTCCAGATCCTTGAAGAGCTTGCCGGCCAATTCCGCGTGCGCGGCATTATCGGCGAACAGGCCGACGGCCTGCTGCTTCGCGGCATCGAGGCGATTGCTGCGCTCCTGCTTGCCCCGCTCCTTGTAGGCGGTGTCGAGCATCGGGCCGATTTCGGCGCGTAGCTTCGCTTCGATCTCCGCCTTTTCCGGCAACGGATCGGCCAGCGCCCACGGCTCCTTGGCGCAGGTCTCGGCCAGCCCGATGATCGCGTCGATGACCGGCTGGAAGCCCTTATGGCCGAAGGTGACGGCGCCGAGCATCGTTTCCTCGGACAGCTCCTGAGCTTCGAACTCGACCATCAGCACGCCTTCCTGCGTGCCGGCGAGGACCAGATCGAGCTCGGACTGCTCCAACTGCTGGGCGGTGGGGTTGAGCACATATTGGCCGTCGACATAACCGACGCGCGCGCCGCCGATCGGCCCCATAAAGGGAATGCCCGAAATCGTCAGTGCCGCCGAGGCGCCGACCATCGCGACGATATCCGGGTCGTTTTCCAGGTCGTGGCTCAGAACGGTGCAGACGACCTGGGTCTCGTTCCGAAAACCCGGCACGAAAAGCGGCCGGATCGGCCGGTCGATCAGCCGCGAGACCAGCGTCTCCTTTTCCGACGGGCGGCCTTCGCGCTTGAAGAAGCCGCCGGGGATCTTGCCCGCGGCGAAGGTCTTTTCCTGGTAGTTGACGGTCAGCGGGAAGAAATCCTGGCCGGGCTTGGCGCTTTTTGCGGCGACGGCGGTGCACAGCACCGTCGTCTCGCCATAGGTCGCGAGCACCGCGCCGTCGGCCTGGCGGGCGATCTTGCCGGTTTCGAGCACGAGCTTCCGCCCGCCCCAGTCCAGCTCCTTACGGTAAACCTGAAACATTCTCGTTCATCCTTTGCGAACACGTGCGGCAGCGGTCACGGAGGCGGATTCCCCCGCGCGCTGCCGGCATTTCTTGTCGCGGCGTTGCAGCCGCGGTCTCTCTGTGATGCAACTCGCGAACCGGCCGGGGGTGCCATCCACATGGAGGACCCGTTCGCCGGGAAGCGGGAGCGGCGACCTGCCAACAGGTCGGCGCCCTGGATCAACGCCTCAGCCCGAGGCGCCCGATCAGCGTCTCGTACCGGGAGGCGTCCGCTCGCTTGAGATAGTCGAGCAACCGGCGCCGCTGGCCCACCATGACCAGCAAACCGCGCCGCGAGTGAAAGTCCTTTTTATGCGTGCCGAGATGATCGGTCAGATTGCGGATGCGTTCGGACAAGATCGCAACCTGCACCTCGGGCGAGCCGGTGTCGCCGGTTTTCACGCCATACTCGGAAATGACCACCTGCTTGCGCTCAGCGGTAATCGACATCGAGGGTTTCCCTTCGTTCAATGATTGATCATGCGCACCGGTCGAAGACGGGTACCTTCGATGCGAGCCAGCCCGACCAGAAGCTGGTCGTGCCTTGCACCGACGATCGTGCCGTCGTCAAACCGGTCGAGGCGGGCGCCTTCGCGGTCGGCCAATGCGATTGCTTGGCCATGGCGAAGTCGGGCGGCCTCATCTGCCGTCAGAGCCAGGGCCGGGATGTCGTCCAGCGCGGCTTCGATCGGCAGCAGATGCCCGGAAACGAGCAGACTATGCCCAAGACCGGTCGCTAAATCCAGCGAAATGGCTTGCGCTTCGGTAAAGCGCCCGACAGTGAGACGGCGGAGCGCAACGATATGGCCGTGCGTGCCAAGCAACTCGGCGATATCGCGAGCGAGTGCGCGGATATAGGTGCCTTCGCCGACGAGAGCCGTGAAATCGGCGTGATCGGGGTCGGGGAACGCGGTCAGGGCGAGCTCGTGGATCGCGATTTGGCGCGCCGCGAGTTCCGGGGCTTCTCCCTTGCGTGCCAACGCGTAGGCGCGGCGTCCGCCGACTTTGAGCGCCGAGTAAACCGGCGGCCGCTGCGCGATCACGCCGATAAAGCGCGGCAGCACAGCACGGACCGCCGCGATATCTGGGCGTACCGTGCTCTCGGCGACGATCTCGCCCTCGCTATCCTCGGTGTCGGTGGCGATGCCCCAGCGCACACGGAAGCCGTAGCGCTTGGTCGCTTTCGACAGAAAACTCACCGTCTTGGTCGCCTCACCGAGCGCGACCGGCAGAATACCCGTCGCCAGCGGATCGAGCGTGCCGGCATGCCCCGCCTTCAATCGGCTCGCCCGGCGGAGCTTGACGACGACATCGTTCGAGGTGATCCCGGCCGGCTTGTCGATGATGAGCCAGCCGCCGCGCCCCGGCTCAGTCTTCATCCTTGTCCCGCAAATCGCGCCCGACCGGTTCGCTGTGCAGCAGCGAGGCAATCCGCTGGGCGCTGTCAAACGCGCTATCGAGCTGAAAGCTCAGATTGGGAACGTGCCGCAGTCGCACCGCCTTGGCGATTTGCCCCTTCAAGTAAGGTGCGCTGCGCCGCAGGCCGGCGATGATATCCGCGGCATCGCTGCCGCCGAGCGGCATTACAAAGGCGGTCGCGTTGCGCAGATCGGGGCTGATCCGCACCTCGGTCACCGTGACGTTGGCATCGAACAACGCCGGATCGCGCAACTCGCCGGGCCGCAGCAGCCGAGCCAGCGTATGCCGCAGCTCTTCACCCACGCGCAGTTGGCGCTGGCCGCGCTGCGCTGACGGGAGGTCCGGCTCGTCGTCGAGGGATTTTCTTGCCATTACCGCGAGATATGGTGTCGCCGCCGGCTTTGTGCAGGGCGGCCGTTACTCCGCCCCGTGTTCTGCCGCTGCGTCAGCATGCAGGCGCTCGTCGATCCACGGAAACCCGCCTGGCCCCGGCGATCGAGACGATCCCCGGCTCGCATCGGACCCTCGCCCTCATCGCAGCTTTTTGAAGACTCCACCAGAGTAGAGTCCCAGACGAGCTATAGAGCGCGTGCGACTTCTTCAACCTCGAAGCATTCGATGACGTCGCCGGCCGCGATATTTTCGTAGTTCTCGAACGCCATACCGCATTCGTAGCCGTCGCGTACTTCGCGTACTTCATCCTTGAAGCGCTTCAATGTCTTGAGGCTGCCTTCGTAAATCACGACGTTGTCGCGCAGGAGGCGCACCTTGGCACCGCGCCGGACGACGCCCTCGGTGACCATGCACCCTGCGACCTTGCCGACGCGGGTAATGTTGAACACCTCGCGGATCGATGCGTTGCCGAGGAAACGCTCGCGCAGGGTCGGTGCCAGCATGCCCGACAGCGCTGCCCTCATGTCGTCGATCACATCGTAGATGATCGCGTAGTAGCGGATCTCGACGCCGTCGCGCCGCGCGAGGTCGCGCGCCGCGGGGTTGGCGCGGACATTGAAGCCGATGATCACCGCCCCGGTCGCCTTCGCGAGGATCACGTCGCTCTCGTTGATCCCGCCGACGCCGGAATGCAGCGTGCGCACCGCGACCTCGCCGGTCGACAGCTTGTCGAGCGAGCCGGTGATCGCCTCGACCGAGCCTTGCGCGTCGGCTTTGACGACGATCGGCAACTCCTTCACGGTGCCGGCGGTGATCTGCGAGAACATGTCCTCCAGCGTGCCGCGGGTCGACGCGGCCGACGCCTTGTCGCGGCGTGTCCGGTCGCGGTACTCGGCGATCTCGCGCGCCCGGCTCTCGCTTTCGACGACGACAAAATCATCGCCCGCCAGCGGGGCGCCGTTGAGGCCGAGCACTTCGACCGGCATCGATGGGCCCGCCTCGCGCACATTCTCGCCGCGGTCGTTGACCAGAGCGCGCACGCGTCCCCAGACGCTGCCCGAGACGAAGATGTCGCCGACCTTGGCGGTGCCGCGCTGGATCAGCACGGTGGCGATTGCGCCGCGACCGCGCTCCAATTGCGCTTCGAGGACGACGCCCTCGGCCGGCCGGTTCGGGTTGGCCTTGAGGTCGAGCAGCTCGGCCTGCAGCAGGATCGCTTCTTCGAGCTTGTCGAGATTGGTTTTCTTCAGCGCCGAGACCTCGACATCGAGCACCTCGCCGCCGAGTTCTTCGACCACCAGCTCGTGTTGCAGCAATTCCTGACGCACGCGCTCCGGCTTGGCGTCGGGCCGGTCGATCTTGTTGATCGCGACAATGATCGGCACTTCCGCTGCTTTGGCGTGGCGGATCGCCTCGACGGTCTGCTCCATGATGCCGTCATCGGCGGCGACGACCAGCACGACAAGGTCGGTGGCGTTGGCGCCACGGGCGCGCATCGCGGTAAAGGCCTGGTGGCCCGGCGTGTCGATAAAGGTGATCTGCTTGCCGCTTGGCACGGTGACGCTGTAGGCGCCGATGTGCTGGGTGATGCCGCCGGCCTCGCCCGCCGCGACATCGGTCGCGCGCAGCGCGTCGAGCAGCGAGGTCTTGCCGTGGTCGACATGGCCCATGACGGTGACAACCGGGGCGCGCCACTCCAGCTCCGCGTCGGTATCCTCGCCCCCGCGCATGCCGATCTCGACATCGGATTCGGCGACGCGGCGGAAGCGGTGGCCGAACTCGCCGACGATCAGCTCGGCGGTGTCGGCGTCGATCACCTGGTTGACCGTTGCCATCACGCCCATGCGCATCAACTGCTTGACGACATCGACGCCGCGCTCGGCCATGCGGCTGGCGAGCTCCTGGACGGTGATGGTCTCGGGGATGATGACCTCGCGCACGATCTTATGCGGGTCAGCCTCGCCGTGCAGGCGGGCCCGCTCGCGCTCGCGGGCGCGGCGCACCGAGGCGAGGCTGCGCATCTTCTCGTCTTCGTCGGAGAGCGCGCGGGTGACGGTGAGCTTGCCGGTGCGGCGACGCTCGTCGCCCCGGCGGACGGGCGCAGCCGGTCGCGGCGCCGGACGGCCGCGGCGGAACGCGGCCGACGCGGCCTCTTCCTCTTCCTCGGCCGGCATCGCGACTTTGCCGGCGGCGGCGAGGGCGGCGACTTTTGCTGCGGCAGCCTTGCCGGCGCGCTCGGCGACCTCGCGCCGCGACTCTTCTTCCTTGCGGCGGGCTTCCTCTTCGACGGAGCGCTGCTTGCTCTCTTCGAGCGAGCGCTTTTTGGCCTCTTCCTCTTCGACCTTGCGGCGCGCCTCGTCCTCTGCTTGGCGGCGCGCTTCCTCGGCGGCGCGGGCCGCCTCCTGACGACGCTCATCCTCTTCGGCCAGCGCGGCGAGGGCACGCGCCTCGGCATCGGCGCGGTGCGCGTCTTGCACCGCGCGCAGCCGGCCGGCGCGCTCGTCCGCCGTGAGGGCCCGCGGGACCGTCACGACGCGGCGAGGCTCGGCGGTCTCGGGTACCGGCGCCGCTGGAAGCGCCGACGGCATCGTCAGCGGCGCGCGGGCCACGGGCCCGGTGCCGGCTTCGGCCTTCGCCGGTTCAGGGGCGCTGGCCGGCATGATCAGCCGACGCTTCGGGCGCACCTCGACCGCAACGGTCTTCGACCGTCCATGCGAGAAGCTTTGCTTGACCTGCCCCGACGATTCCGCCGGGCGGTTGAGCCCGAGCGTCCCGCCCGAGCGCAGGGTCAATGGCCGCTTCTGTTCTTGATCCACGTCACTCATGCGTCTGTATACCGTCATCCTGTTGCGGCGGCCTGGCCGTCGCGATGTCTATTCCTTCGATCGCGGCGCCGGCGCGAAATCCGGCGAGCCGCGTCAATTCCGTCAGCAGCCGAGAGCACAGCGGACCGGGCCCGATCGCGGCAAACGCCACCCTCTCGCGGCCAAACACGCCGCTCAATTCCCCGGCGTCGAGCGCCGTTGCCGACGCGACCCCGCGTGCTCCTGCCGCCATCCGGCGACGGCCCGCTTCGGCCCCGTCGAGGGCGAGTAGCAACAGCGCCGCGTTGCCGCGGCGCACCGCTTCGCCCACCCGCTCGTAGCCCGCCACCGCCAGCCCGGCCCGTCGCGCGAGCCCCAGCGCGTCGCCGCAGCGCCGTGCCAGCAGAGCCTCGCAGCGATCCGCGAGCCCGGGCGGTATGACCACCGGCCGCCGCGCCGCCCGCGCGAACAACCGCTTCGTCACCGCCCGTTCCACTATATCCCTCCGGGGCAGCAACCACAAACCCCGTCCCGGCAGACGCGCATCGACATCGGGGACGATCGCGCCGTCCGGCCCCACCACAAAGCGCAGCAGGCGGGCCCGATCGTGCGTCTCGCCGGTGACGATGCAGCGCCGTTGCGGCCCGGTCTCCGGTGCGTCGGCGGGGGCGAGTTCGACGGCGGGCGTGATGCTACTCCTGCTCCGCCGGCGCGGCGTCTTCATCGCCAAACCAGCCGAGATGCCGCCGCGTCGCCATGATCATGTCGTTGGCTAGGTCGAGGTCGAGGTCGACACCGCCCTTGTCCGACGCCGCGAGGATTTCGAGCAGCTCGTCGCCTGCCAGGTCGGCAAAATCGTCGAGCGTCTTCACGCCCTTCTCGCCAAGAGAGACCAGCATCCCAGGTGTCAACCCTT
This sequence comes from uncultured Alphaproteobacteria bacterium, assembly GCA_963778385.1. GTDB lineage: Bacteria > Pseudomonadota > Alphaproteobacteria > ATCC43930 > CGMCC-115725 > DATARH01. Next base: position 282,416 of record CAVZUA010000006.1, read on the forward strand.
CGATACCCTCCAGCTCCTCACTGACCCCGAGCTCGTGATAGCGCGCGACATATTCCTCGTCGCGGCGTTCGAGCGCGGCGCGGGCGCGGGCCTGCAGCTCGGCAGCGATGTCCTCGTCAAAGCCCTCAATGCCGGCAAGATCGGGGGTCGCGACATAGGCGACCTCTTCCAGCGTGCTGAACCCTTCGGTCACCAGCAGATGGGCGATGACGTCGTCGATGTCGAGCGCGTCGATAAAGAGCTGGCTGCGGGTGCGGAATTCCTCGGTCCGCCGCTCCGACTCCTCGGCCTCGGTCAGGATATCGATATCCCAGCCGGTGAGCTGCGAGGCAAGCCGCACATTCTGTCCGCGCCGGCCGATCGCCAGGCTCAGCTGATCGTCGGGGACGACGACCTCGATGCGCTTCTGCTCCTCGTCCATCACTACCTTGGTGACTTCGGCGGGAGCCAGCGCGTTGACGACGAAGGTCGCCGGGTCCTGCGACCATGGAATGATGTCGATCTTTTCGCCTTGCAGTTCGCCGACGACGGCCTGGACGCGGCTGCCTCGCATGCCGACGCAGGCGCCGACCGGGTCGATGCCGCTGTCGCGCGAGATGACCGCGATCTTGGCGCGGCTGCCGGGATCGCGCGCCACCGCGCGGATTTCGATGATGCCGTCGTAGATTTCCGGCACTTCCTGCGCGAACAGCTTGGCCATGTACTGCGGATGGGTGCGCGACAGGAAGATCTGCGGGCCGCGCGGCTCCTGCCGCACGTCGTAGATGTAGGCGCGCACCCGCTCGCCCTGCCGGAAGCTCTCGCGCGGCAGCAGCTCGTCGCGCCGCAGCATGGCCTCGGCGCGACCGAGATCGACCACGACATTGCCGAACTCGACGCGTTTCACCAGACCGTTGACGATCTCGCCGACGCGGTCCCTGAACTCGTTGTATTGCCGCTGCCGCTCGGCGTCTCGTACCTTCTGGACGATGACCTGCTTGGCGGTCTGCGCGGCGATGCGGCCGAAATCGATCGGCGGCAGCGGGTCGGTGATGAAATCGCCGACCTCGGCCTCGGCGTTAAGCCGTTTCGCGGCCGGCAGCGGCATTTGCGTCGCCTCGTTCTCGACCGTGTCGACGACCTCGCGGAAGCGCAGCAGCCGGATTTCGCCGGTGCGCTTATCGATCTCGGCGCGGATGTCGTATTCCTGGCCGTATTTCGAGCGGCCCGCCTTCTGAATCGCCTGCTCCATCGCATCAAGGACTTCGTCCTTGTCGATGCCCTTGTCGCGCGCGACGGTGTCGGCGACCTGCAGCAGTTCCGGTCGGGCGTAGGTGAGAGTGCTTTCCATCGTTCGCGATGCCTTAGTGAAGCGGGGTGGCGTGGGCTTTGAGAAGATCGTCGGTGATGACCAGCTTGGCCTTGGCGATGTCAATGAACGGCAGTTCGATCTCGCCGTTCTCATCGGCGAGCCGGACGCGATCGCCGGCGCGGCCGAGAATTCGGCCGCGAAAGCGCTTGCGCCCATCGAACGGCTGGCCCAGCTCGACGCGCGCCTCAAAGCCGGTGAAGCGGTCGTAATCCTCCGGTCGGGTCAGCGGCCGGTCGATGCCGGGGGAGCTGATTTCGAGCATATAGGCGTCGGCGATCGGATCGGCGACATCGAGCAGCGCGGAAACCGAGCGGCTGATCGCGGTGCAGTCATCGACGGTCATCGGCACATTGTCGATGCGCTCCGCCATGATCTGCAAGGTCGCCCGCTTGGCACCGAGAAACGCGACGCGCACCAGCCGATAACCCATCGCCTCAAGCGAGGGTTCGATGATCGGCGCGATGTCGTCAGCGGTTTTCGGGTCGGTTCCGGCCAAGCGTTGTTCCTGTCAGTGGCGCAAATAAAAAGTGGGCCGGCGGCCCACTCGGTACACTTCAGTTATGGGACTTTTGTTGTCGCGATTATATAGGCAAATCCCTTCCGGAGGCAAGGGCATTGGCCGCTCGAAGGACACACGGCCTCAGTTTCTGGGCCGCCGTTCGAAGCGCAGGAATGCCGGCGGGCGCCCTGCTTTGCGGGCCTTTCCCTCATACCGTGTGGCGGGCCAGTCCTGGGGGCGCTCGCGCCAATCGGTGGGGCGGCGCGCGGTCCACGCGAACGCGGGATGCGCCGTGACGTGTTCGAGCATCCACGAAAGGTAGCCCGGGTCGTCGGTCGCCAGCCGCAGTTCGGCGCTGTCGTTAAGGATTTCGGCGAGGCGGTCGAGCGTCGGCGGCGCGACGAGGCGGCGCTTGTGGTGGCGTGCCTTCGGCCAGGGGTCGGGAAACAGGATGAAGACGCGGCCGATCGAGCGGGGCGCCAGCGCCGCAAGCAGAGGCCGAGCGTCATCGGCGTAGACCCGGACATTGGCGAGGCCGCGCCGCTCGACCTCGCCGAGCAGCTTGGCGACGCCGTTCTCGAACACTTCGCAGCCGACAAAGCCGATATCGGGATGGCGGGCGGCCTGCGCCGCGAGGTGCTCGCCACCGCCAAAGCCGATCTCCAGCCAAATGTCGCGCGGTGGCACAGGAAACAGGGTTCGCGGGTCGAGGCCACCGGTTTCGGGCAATGCAAACGACAGAAGAGGCAGGATCTGGGTCTGGCGCTCGCGCTGCCCGACGCGCAGCGGCCGCCCGCGGCGGCGGCCGTAGAATTGCTCGCGCGGTTGCTCCGTATTGCTCATCGACAGGCCGCCAAGTGATGGGTTCGATGAGCTTTGTGAGCCCGTGGGGTGCTTTTAACCGACCGCTTCCCGTAGGCCTTCAGCCCACGGACTTGATCCGTGAGGAAAGCCGGGCTCCACTCGTCAACCGCCCGGATGTCGGAGACGTAGGCCCCGGCTTTCGCCGGGGAGCGGTTGTGAAAAGGTCTGCCACTGGTTTCGGCTCAATCTGGATACCATGCGAGGCGCAGCCTTATGGCGAGCCGGCCGTCATGGGCGGACAGTGGCGATCAGCTCCGATACGTCGCCGGCGCGCGCGAAGTCGCGGATCAGGGCGAGGCTTTGCTCGATCCGCGCGGCCGGGAGCCCGGAATTCGGCATCAGCGTGCGGTATTTGGCCTCGATGTCGGCCCAGTCGATGCCGAGCGCCGCCGAGCCGTGCGGCATGAACACCGTATGGCTGACCTCGCGGCCGTCGGTGGTGCGGATCGTGACCGTGGCACCCTGCCGGTAGCGTTCGACGTGCTCGGTCGGCGGCGGGCCGACGGTGATCTTGTCGATCAGCCGATGGATGACCGGATCGGCGATCTTTTCCGGGCTGCAATGCACCCAGCCAAAGGCGTGGTCGGCGACGCCGGCGGCGGTGAAGTAGTGCGGGCTGTGCGCCATGTCGATCAGGTCTTTCGGGTGCTTCGGCCCGCCGAGCCGGGTGAGGCCCGGCCGTGACACGGTAATGCCCTCGACCTGATCGGCAGCAATGTTGCCTTCGCGCGCCGCGTTGGCGGCGGCCTCGCCAAAGGCGTGATAGGGGTGGCCGCCGGGCACCAGCTTCACCGCCATGTCGGTGAGGATGTCCCAGTCCTCGCCCGAGGGCACACCGAGCGCCGGGACCTCTTTACCGCCATAGACCTTGAGAAAGCCGGTCGGCCCTTCGAGCACGGTTTCCTCGGCGACAAAGCCCTTTTGCGCGGCGAGGGCGGCATCGATGGCAGCGCGGGTGACGAGCCCGGCGTGATACTCGCGGGCGACGCTGGTATCTGCCGCCTTCACCACACCGCTCGCCGAGGTCGCCGCCAGCGCGATGGTCTGCGTCAACTGGTCGACATTGAGCTTCAGCAGCTTCCCGGCGGCAACCGCCGCGGCGAAGATCGCCATCGTCGAGCCGTGATGCCCGCGCTCACGGAAATCGGGGCTGACCGGATCGCTGATTCGACCCGCCGCCTCGTAGCCGCAGACCATTGCCGCCAGCACCTCGCGGCCGCTGGCGCCGGTGCGCTCGGCGAGAGCCAACACGGTCGCGGTCAGCGGCGTGCCGCAATGGACGATCGCCCGCAGGTCGCTGTCGTCGGAAGCCGCGGCGTCGCTCATGATCGCGTTGACCTGCGCGGTTTCGGCCGTCGGCAGCTTTGCACCGCCGTCGAACCACACCGAGGCCTGCGGCGTGCCGCTGCGCTCGCGCGCCAGCTCACGAACGATTTGCGTCGAGACGATCTCCTTGCCGCAAGCAGCGCTCGCCAGCGTGCTGGCGATCAGCATCGCCGCGTAATCGGTCGCCCGCGGCGGCAGGTCGTCATGGCCGAGCGGCGCAAGAAACGCCGCGAGGTCGCGGGCAAAGCTCATCGCGCTTCGGTCCAGCTTTCCGAGAAGGCGAGGGCGCAGGTGCTGAACGGCCGTCCCTCACGCTGGATCGGGATCGGCTGGCCGACGGCCTGCACGCCGTCGACCGTCAGCCGCGCCCCGAGCGTGGGGATCAGCAGGGTGCAGACGCCGTATTGCCGGCCGCCCTCGCCGGGGTTGGTGTGGATCAGCAGCGGCTCGCCGATGTCGTACCAGGTCAGCGAGACGGCGCCGTCATGGGTGAGCGCGGTCTCGGTCCAGAAATAGCGCGGGTCGCCCGATTTGGAGAATTCGGCGTCGTCGACCGGGATCGACAGGTCGGCGGTCTCGGTATTGAGCATGCCCTGCACCGTCTGCTGCAGCCAGCGCGCCATCGCGATGTTGTCGGAGTAGATTTTCCAGCGGTCCTCGGTCAGCTCGCTCTTGAGGTAGAGCACGTGCCCGGGGCCTGCCGGGCAGGTGATGATCCGCCAGAAGCTCGCATTCGTAGTGAACGGCTCGGCGCCCGTCGAGGACAGGCGGATAAACGGGTTTTCGCCCGTCAGGATGATCTTGTTCGGATCGGCGGCCATGCGTTCCTCCGGTTGCTTTGCGACATATCAACCGATCGGCAGACGCCTGCGGCGAATGCGATCGCGATCTATGACCAGGATGCTCCGCGTAATGTCCTCGTTACTCAACCCCGCAACGACATCGTCCATGCGCTCGATTGCTTCAGCCTCGCTCCAATTGCCCCCGCGAAACAGGATCAGGCTCGGTCCGGTCGCGCCGGTACGGGCAAGAAGGCGAGGATAATCGAGATCAGCGGTAATGACCGTGCGCCCTTCGGTATCGCGCGTTCCATGATCTCATTGTCGGGACTGCGATCCATGCCGAGGTCGCAGGCGTAAACCGCATCGTGACTTTGTCTCCGGAGCCACTGCGCCAGCGTTGGCGATAGCGGCATGTCGACAAGAAATCTCACCGCACCAGTTCGACGATTTCGTCCTCGGCGAGGGCCGCGGCATAACGCAACGCCTCGTCAATATCTTCGGATTCCAAGTACGGGTAAGCCGCCAAAATCTCTTCACGGCTTTCACCGGCCGCGAGTAGCCCTAGCAATCGGGCGACCGGGAACCGCAGTCCGCGGATACAGGGTTTGCCGGTGCAGACCGCAGGATCGATGGTTATACGGCTAAAGGCCATGGCTTAGTCTACCCGCGAAAGCTACGGCTTCCCATCTCAAACCGCCTTCTCTTCCCGCAGCGCGGCAATTTCGGTGGTGCTGTACCCGAGCCTCTGCAAAATCTCGTCGGTATGCTCGCCGGTGAGCGGAGCGCGGCGGCGGTAGGTGCCGGGGGTCTCGCTGAGGTCGATCGGCGTCGGGGCCAGCGGCACGGGGTTGGCGAGGCCGGGAAAGTCGCGCTCGGCGAGCAGGCCGGCGTCGCGGATATGCGGCTCGTCGAGCGCCTGTTGCGGCGAATAGACCTGGCCGGCGACGATGCTGGCCTTTTCGAGCGCGGCCAGCGCCTCATCGCAGGTCCGGCCGGCGCACCAGTCTTTCATGCGCGCGGTGATCGCCTCGCCGTTGTCGGCGCGCGCCTGGTCGTCGGCAAAGCGCGGATCGGCGGGCCAGTCGGGCTCGCCGACCATCTCGCACCAGCGGCCGAACATATAGGGGCCGATCACGGTGGTGACGATCCAGCCGTCCTGACAGCGATAGACATCGCCGGGCGCGTTGTTGAAGCCGCGGTTGACCGTGGCGACGCGGTCGACGCCGGTCATCGCCTGTTCGATCAGCATGGCGTTGCTGATCGCGACGGCGGTGCGCAACAGCGCGCCCTCGACCTTCTGGCCTCGCCCGGTCTTGCCGCGTTCCATCAGCGCTGCCAGCGTGCCAAAGGCCGACAGAAATGCGGTGCCGAAATCGACCCACGGCACCTTGGTCATGATCGGCTGATCGGCAAAGCCGGAGAGGAAGACCGCGCCCGACATCGCCTGGCCGATCCCGTCGAAGCCGTGCTTGTGGCTGAGCCGCCCGCCGGCGCCAAAGCCGGTCACGGTGGTGAGGATGATGTCGGGTTTGACCTGGCGCAGGCTGTCGAGATCGAGCGCCAGCGAGCGCAGCACCCGCGGCGGCAGGTTTGCGACGACGACATCGGCGGTCGCCACCAGCTTCTTGACGATTTCGCGCCCGCGCGGGCTTGCCGGGTCGAGCGTCATGCCCAGCTTGTTGCGGTTCATCGCGAGGAACATCGCGCCACCGCCATCCGGCGCGGCGCCGACCGGAATCATGCCACGGTCCTCGCCACCCTCGCGGCGTTCGATGCGGATCACCTCGGCGCCGAGATCGCCCAGCAGTGCCGCGCAGAACGGACCGGCGATATAGCGGCCGAAATCGAGAACGCGAATGCCCCCAAGGACACCGTCTTGTACCCCCGCCACCGTCGCCTCCCGCAGAGATGCGGGGTCAGCGTAGCGGACGGGGCGGGCCGCGCAAGATACCGGCGATGATCCCAGCGATGGTCAGCACGCCGATCGCCGCCAGCCCGATGATCGCGGTGCCGAGCAGAAACAGGATCGCCAGTCCGGCGATCGCACCGCCGGCCAGTGTCATCAGCGCCAGGCTGACCGGGCCGATCCGCGTCGTATAGACGTAATGCGTGCGGGGGGTGTCGCCGGTGATCCAGACGCGCCGGTCGCCGCGGAGCGGTGCGCCGGGCGGGATGATCTCGGGCTCGGCCCGGCGGTCGCGGTCGGAGATGTCGCTCATCGCGGGTATGTAGGCGGGCCGCGGGCAGATGGCAATTGCCCTCGGCCGAAGCGTCGCGGAAAGTGACGGCCGGCAACCGAAAAGGGAGGGAAGGGATGGCGACGCCGACAAAAATCGCGGTGATCACCGGGGCGGGGAGCGGCATCGGCCGAGCCTCGGCGCATGCGCTGCTGGAAGACGGCTGGACTGTCGTCCTTGCCGGGCGGCGTAAGGCCATGCTCGAAGAGACCGCTGCCCTGGGCCAGGCTCCGGCGGCGCGCACGCTCGCGGTGCCGACCGATGTGTCCGACGCGGCCTCAATTGCCGCGCTTTTCGCCAAGGTCAAGGAGGTCTACGGCCGGATCGATCTGCTCTTCAACAATGCCGGGATCAGCACCCGCGGCATCCCGTTCGAGGATCTGACCTACGAGCAGTGGATGGGGGTGGTGCAGACCAACCTGACCGGCTCGTTCCTTTGCGCGCAGCATGCCTTCCGCATGATGAAGGAGCAGGACCCGCGCGGCGGCCGCATCATCAACAACGGCTCGGTCTCGGCGCATGTGCCGCGGCGCAACTCAACGCCCTATGTCGCGACCAAACACGCGCTGACCGGCCTCACCAAATCGCTGTCGCTGGACGGCAGGAGTCTCGACATCGCCTGCGGCCAGATCGACATCGGCAACGCCGCGACCGAGCGCAACACGGACACGTCGGTCGGCCGGCTGCAGGCCTCGGGCAAGGTCGAGGCGGAGGCGCGGATCGATGTGCGCGTCGTCGCCAACGGCGTGCGCTACATGGCGAGCCTGCCGCTGGAGGCGAACGTCCAGTTCATGACGGTGATGGCGACAAAGATGCCCTATATCGGGCGAGGGTAATCCTGCCCAGAATCGTCATGGCCGGGCTTGACCCGGCCATCCAATGGACCCCCGGGTCAAGCCCGGGCGTGACGAGTTTCTATAAAGGAGTTTACGTCGGGCGCGGGCCGAGATAGTCGCGCTTACCGACGGCGACCCCGACGCCGCGGAGGAGGTCATAGGCCGTCGTCGCGTGGAACTGCACCTGCAGCATCGCGAAATGGTAGAGGTAGTTCTGGCCGGTGAGTTCCTGCGGCTGACCGCCGATGGTCACCGTGACCTTCGCGTCGTCCTTGCCGTCGACCTGGCTCGCCGAGAGCCCCTTCAGGCAATCGATGACCTTGTCGATGCGCGAGTGGATTTCGGCGAAGCTGTTGTCCTGCTCGGGTAGGGACGGCAGCGCGACGCCGGCCACTCGCGCGGCGCCGAGCGCATGGTTGCAGACCTGCCGGACCTGTCGCTCGAGCGGGAACATATCGGGGTAGAAGCGCAGGTTCAGCACCGTGGCCATATCCCATTTTTGTGCGGTGGCGTGCTCCTCGCCCTTCTTCAGCACGGTTTTGAGGCCGGTCAAAAGCTGCACGCAAACCGGCACGAAGCCGCTATACAACGTGACTGCCATCTTCTGTTCCTCATGGTTGGGGGATTGTTCCGTCGGTGATCTTAGCGGGTGCCGCGCCAGCGGTGAAGAGAAGCCGCCGCCCCACGGCCGATCGCCGCCGGGCTTTGCACTTTCCCATTTCATTGCTTGACCTGCGGCAATGGCATGCGGACGGCCACCGCGGCGCTGGCGACGACCGCGGTGTCGTGGCCCTCATCGCTCGGGATGTCGAGCCCGCCTTTGACCACGGTCACGGTGACCTGGCCGTGCGGCAGCGTCGCCTTGACCGCCGCGGCGTCGACCTTGTCGGGCTGCTGCGCGCCGATCGTGACTTCCACCCGCATCTGGCGCGAAGTCGAGGCCCAACGAACGCAGGAAGGTCAGCGACGAATGGTGCAGCGCGTCCTGCACGGCGCGGATCGCCGCCTTGGTGTAGTCGCCGCCGTGCAGATCGTTGCCGCTGCCCATTTCGAGGATGATGCGTTTTGCGGTCATGGCCGGCCTCACACCCAAGCCCTAAACATCCAGCCGCACGATGGCGCAGGCATGCGCCAGCACGGTCGAGTTGGTGCCGGCATCGTTGGGGATTTCCAGCCCACCCTCGACCAGCGTCACCGTGCCGGTGCCGTGCGGCAGGATCGCCAGCACCTCGTCCTTGTTCACTTTTTCGGGATGCGGCACGCCGATCCGCACCTCCACCTGCATCGCGTCGACCGGCAGCCCGACCGCGTCGGCGATCGACAGCGAGTTGTGCCACAGCGCGTCGCGCAAGGCGCGTACCGCCGCCTTCGTGTAGTCCGCGCCGCGGATGTCGGTGCCCATCCCGAGTTCGAGCACCATGCGTTTCAGCGCCATCTTTGCCCGCCTCGAATGTTGCGCGCAACATTCTACGCGCTCGGATGTGGCGCGTCGCTCTGATAAAGTCGCCGCGCCTTCGGGCGGTGAATAACAACGATACGGGCCGAAACGTACATGCGTGGGAGGCTGGTGGCCGCGGCGTTGACCGGGGTCGGTCTCGCGGCAAGTAGCGCGGCGCGGGCGGATGCGTTTCCGATCCGCGTCGGCTGGGTGTAGACGCCCGGTCACATGGCGCCGATCATCGAAGCGCCGGGCAAGAAGCGTCCCTAAATCTTCAAGCATCTCGGCCAGCGCATCGTCGGGCTGTTGCCGCTGATCGTGCTGGTCGCCGCCAGGGAGGGCGCGGCGGAACGCGCTTCGCGCTTCGCTTTTCCACCCTACGCAGGTGTGCCGATGATCAAGCCGCCCGCGCGTCCTCCTTGATCATGTCGGCGGCTTTTTCGGCGATCATGATGGTGGGGGCGTTGGTGTTGCCGGCGGGCACGCAGGGCATCACCGAGGCGTCGACGACGCGCAGCCCGCCGACGCCGTTCACCTTGAGACGCGGGTCGCACACCGCGTTCACGTCGATGCCCATATGGCAGGTCCCCACCGGGTGCAGGTTCGACAGGCCATTGGCGCGGATCGCCGCCTCGTATTCTTCGTCGGTGTTCACCGCACGGCCCGGCAGGATTTCGTCCGCGACATAGGGGGCGATCGCCGGCTGCTCGGTGATCTTGCGTACCAGCCGCATGCCGGCGCGCAGCGCGTCGAGATCGTACTGTGTCTTCAGGAAGTTGAAGAGGATCGCCGGCGCCGCCGAGGGATCGGGGCTCTTGATCCGCACGTGGCCGCGCGCGTCGGGGCGCAGATGCACCGCGCTGATGCTGAAGCCCGGCCAGGGATGCGGCAGCGCGCCGCGCCGGTCGCGGCCCTGAAAGCTCCAGGTGCTGAAATTGAGCTGGATGTCCGGACGGGCGAGCCGCTCGTCGCTCTTGGCGAAACCGCCGGCGCAGATGCCGTTGCTCGCCAGCGGGCCGGAATGCGTCAGGAAGTATTGGATGCCTGCCGCGGTGCGGCGGACAAAGCTGTTGCCGATATCGTTGAGTGTCATCGGCTTGGTGCAGCGATAGGCCAGCCGCACATAAAAATGGTCCTGCAGGTCGTTGCCGACGCCGGGCATGTCGCGCACCACCGGGATGCCGTGCTGCCGCAGTAAATCGCCCGGCCCGAGCCCGGACAGCTGCAGGAGCTGCGGCGAGCCATAGACCCCGCCGCAGACGACGATCTCGCCGCGGGCGCGGGCCTCCTGCGGAACCCCGCGCTGGCGGTATTGCAGCCCGACGGCTTTTGTCCCCTCGAAGAGGATTTTGGTCGCCAGCGCCTCGGTGGCTATGGTCAGGTTCGGGCGGTGCTTCGCCTGACCGAGATAGGCCGCCGCGGTACTCCAGCGCCGCGCCTCTTTCATGGTGCACTGGAAATGCCCGGCGCCGTCCTGGTGGCCGTTGTTGAAATCGTCATTGGTCGGCATGCCGGCCTCGATCGCCGCGGCGACCCAGTGCTCTGCCAGTTCCCAGCGCACCGGGTGCTCGCTGACCCGCAGCGGGCCGCCGACGCCGTGCGTCTCGCTGGGGCCGCGTTCCTGGTCCTCGGCCTTCTTGAAGAACGGCAGGATGCTGTCCCAATCCCAGCCGGTACAGCCGCGCTGCCGCCACTCATCGTAATCGGCAGGATTGCCGCGCATATAGACCATCCCGTTGATCGAGCTGGTGCCGCCCAGCACCTTGCCGCGCGGCTGGTACATCGTGCGGTTGTTGAGCTCGGGTTCCGGCTCGCTCTCGAACATCCAGTTGAGCTTGGGGTTGGCGAAGAGCTTGGCATAGCCCATCGGCATGTGGATCCACGGGCTGCTGTCCTTTGGCCCCGCTTCGAGCAGCAGCACGCGATGCTTCGGGTTCTCGCTGAGCCGCGCGGCGATGACGCACCCGGCCGAGCCGGCCCCGGCGACGATGTAGTCAAAGATTTCGGCCATGATCCCCTCGCTCAAATCAAAAGGCGTTCCACCGGTGCGCTTCGAGGCTCGATGCGCTCGATAAGATCTGGATCGTTGTTTTTGACGTTGCCGACGCGGTTATCGACCGGCCAGATCGCGAGCCATGCGGCGGGGCAGGCCGCCAGCAAGGCGCGCAGATGGTCGATGTCGGCCTCTTCCTCGCCGAGCCAGAGCGGCCATACCTCCGCCGGCAGGATCACCGGCATGCGGTCGTGCAGCTGGGCGCAAAGCTCGTTCGGCGGGCAGGTGACGATCGTCGCGCTGCGCACGGCCTCGCCCGCCGGCGAGCGCCAGGTTTCCCACAACCCGGCCATCGCCATCGGCGCGCCGTCGCTGCGTGCAATGGCGTAAGGTTGCTTGTCTTTGCCGTCGAGCTTCTTCCATTCGTAATAGCTGTCGAGCGGCACCAGGCAGCGCCGGCGGCGAAACGCCTCGCGGAAGGCCGGTTTGCTCTCCAGTTCTTCGCTGCGCGCGTTGAAGGTCGAATAGCCGATCTTGATATCCTTGGCCCAATAAGGGACGAGGCCCCAGCGCACGACGTCGAGCCGGCGCTGGCCATCGGTGCGGTCGCGGTGGATGATCGGGATCGGGTCGGTCGGCGCGAGATTGTAGGTCGGCGCGAAATTCGGCACCGGCCGATCGGACGGCAGGCCGAAGAAGCGTTTGATCTTGTCCAGATCGGTCGACAGATGGCCGCGCGCGCACATGGCTTAGTGGCTGCCCCGTGTTGTCAATTCGGCACCAGGCCGCCGTCTGCCTTGCATAATGTGCCGTCGTTATGCGGCTGGGCCGGCGTCGACGGCGATCGCTACCTGACAGCCAAGTACCACGAGTGCCTCCTCGAGACCCGTCAACTTCGACGGATCGCCGCTCACGAGCTGGGCTGTTGCGTGAGGGCCACAGTCTGAAACCGGCATTTGCTAATTGCCCCTCCGCAATTGCACCTGCACGCTGGTTGCGTTATCCAGCACGGTAGTGAATATCGGGTCTAACTGGGAGGGGTAATGCATTTTTTGAAAATTGCTGCAGCCGCGCCGGCGCTCATGTTGGCCGCGATGGCGCCCGCGGGCGCGCAGGCGCCGCCGATGGCGATGGGAGGAGCGTGGGACCCCTATGCGGGCTTTTACGCCGGCGTCAATGTTGGTGGTGGGTTTGGTGACTCGACCCTGACGAGCAACAGCAGCGGCTTCACCACTAAAGAGAAGCTTGATGCGAGTGGCCCCGTCGGCGGTGTACAGGGCGGCTACAACTGGCGCCTATACGGGTGGAACCCGAACCTGATTCTCGGTTTGGAAGCCGATTTTGACGGCTCCGGGCTGACCAGCCACTCCGGCCAAACCGTCAAGACTATCGCGGGCGCCACCGCCAACAGCGCCGCAGCGCGCGATATGGAATGGCTTGGCACGGTGCGCGGCCGAATTGGCTACAACTTCACGCCGAGTTGGCTTGCGTTCGTATCCGGCGGTTTCGCCTATGGTCAGGTCGATTCGTCGGTCGCCGGCTCGGTAACGCTGCCAACCGGTGCCACAGCGTCATTTCGTGGCCGAAAGGACGGCATACAAACGGGTTGGGCGGCCGGCGCCGGTTCGGAAATAGCAATTGCCCCGCGATTCGGCTTGGTTTTGGAGTACCTCCATACCGATTTAGGCAGCTTTTCGTATAGTGCGCCCGTCGCGGCGGTGGCCGCACAACGCATTACGGTCGACAACAACGCCAACATTTTTCGGATTGGCCTGAACTATCATTTCCTGCCCCCGCCACCACCGCCAGCTCCGATCGCGGCTCCGGCCCCGCCGCCCGCGCCGCCGAAGGTGTTCATCGTGTTCTTCGATTGGGACAGGGACACGGTCACGCCTGAAGGCCACGCAATCATCCAGCAGGCGGCTGACGCCTACAGGGCGGGTGTCCCGGTGCAGTTGCAGGTCACCGGCTATACCGACCGATCGGGCTCGCCTGGCTACAACCAGCGGCTCTCCGAGCGGCGCGCCAACAACGTGGCGCGGGCTCTGGCGGCGATGGGCGTGCCGAAGGAGCAGATGATCGTCAGCGGTCGCGGCGAGAACGATAATCGTGTCCCGACGGCGGACGGCGTGCGTGAGCCGCAGAACCGTCGCGTCGAGATCGTCGCGCCGTAAAAAACGACTCCGGTTCCAGCGGTAACGAGGGGCGGCCTGTGGCCGCCCTTTTTTCTTTGGGATCAGTCGATTTCCGTCGGGACTAAAAACAAATCGCTTTTGTTAAGGCTGAGCCGGCGCAGCATCGCATTGAGCGGTCATTCACCGATCCCACAAGCCCGTCCCTAATTCGGCACCAGACCGCCGTCGACGTTGTAGCACTGCGCGGTGATGTTGCGGGCGCCGGCCGAGGCGAGGAACACGGCCATCGCGGCGATGTCCTCGGGCGTGTTGGCCCGGCCGATCGGGATGCCGCGCTCCTGCTCTTGCTGCAGATCCTCGATCGTCATGCCGCGCTGCGCGGCGCGGGTGGCGGCGTTGCGCTGGCCAAGCTCGGTGCGGGTGACGCCGGGGCAGATCGCGTTGACGTTGATGTCGTAGCGGCCGAGCTGCTGCGCCGCCATCTTGGTCAGCGCGATGACCGCGCCCTTGCTTGCGGCATAGGCGGCGTTCGACGCGCCGGCATAGCCGCGCCCCGAGATCGAGGCGATGTTGATGATCCGCCCGCCCGATTTCTGCGCGATCATCTCCTTGGCGGCACGCTGCAGACAGAAGAACACGCCCTTGGCGTTGACCCGGTGGATACGGTCCCAATCCGCCTCGGTCAGATCCATGATGTAGGCGTAGCGGGTGACGCCGGCATTGTTGACGATGATATCGATATGGCCGAGCTCCTTGACGACGCGCGATACCATCGCGTCGATGCTGGCGACATCGCCGCAATCCGCCTCGATCGCCAGACCCTTGTTGCCGGCGGCGTCGGCTGCTGTCTTCTGAGCCGCCGCCAGATCGATATCGGCCGCGGCGAGCGTCGCGCCTTCCTTCGCCACGGCGAGGGCGATCGCCCGGCCGATCCCGGCGCCCGCTCCGGTCACCAGCGCGACTTTGCCATCGAGCATCGGCATCTCGTTCCTCCCAGCATACTCGTCATTGCGAGGAGCGTAACGACGAAGCAATCTCGTGGGCAAGGAGTCTCCCCGGTGGAGATTGCCTCGCGGAGTAATCCTCGGGCCGGCCGAAGACCGGACCCCATGGGCTCGCAATGACATAAGAAAGGACAACCATGCTCGCCAATATCCCCGCGACCCAGACCGTGATCGAGATCAGCAAGCCCGGCGGGCCGGAGGTGCTAGGGCCGGGGACGCGGCCGGTGCCCGAGCCGAAGACCGGCGAGGTGCTGATCCGCATCGCCGCCGCCGGGATCAACCGCGCCGACACATTGCAGCGCATGGGCCGCTACCCGATGCCGCCCGGCGCCAGCGACATCCCGGGCCTCGAATGCTCGGGGACGATCGTCAAGCTCGGCGAGGGGGTGAGCGGATTTGTTCTCGGCGAGACGGTTTGCGCGCTGCTGGTCGCCGACGGCTATGGCGAATATTGCGCGGTGCCGGCGGTGCAATGCCTGCCGGTGCCGAAGAATGTCGGCTTGATCGATGCCGGCGGACTGATGGAGACGTTCTGCACCGTCTGGACCAACGTGTTCGACCGCATCCACCTCAAAGCCGGCGAGGTGCTGCTGCAGCAGGGCGGGTCGAGCGGCATCGGCATCACCGCGATCCAGCTCGCCAAGGCGTTTGGCGCGAAGGTGCTGGCGACCGCGGGGTCGGAAGAAAAATGCCAGGCCTGCCGCGATTTCGGCGCCGACGTCGCGATCAACTACAAGACCGAGGACTTTGTCGAAATCGGCAAGACATTCACCAATGGCCGCGGGGTTGACGCGATCTTCGACATGGTCGGCGGCGACTACATTCCGCGCGAGCTCGACCTCTTGGCGCGCGAAGGACGGCTGTGCTTTGTGGCGCTGATGGGCGGCACCAAGGTCAAGGACGCCGATTTCGGCATCATCCAGCGCAAGCACCTGACCGTCACCGGCTCGACCCTGCGTTCGCGCTCGATCGAGCAGAAGGCGCAGATCGTCGCCGCGCTGAAGGACGAGGTCTGGCCGCTCTGGGAACAGGGCAAACTGCGCACCTGCACCTACAAGACCTTTCCCCTGGCCGAGGCGGCGCAGGCCCACGCCCTCATGGAGTCGAGCCAGCACATCGGAAAAATCATATTGGTGCCGTGACTGCAGTTTTGCCGGTTGGGAGGGCTTGCAACCGCCTAAAGACTAAGCCAATTCTGCTGCCATCCAGTACCCGGCGTTCGGAGACGCAAATTTGGCAGACCACAATGAAGCTGCCCCAGCTGCCGCCGTTGAGGGACGTCATGTGGTTCTGCAGACCCTTGATGGACAGCGAATTAGACTGCATTGTCCTATTTGTACTTCCGAACGTTGGATGCAAGCAAATGCGCCGTCAGAGGCACAGAATGTTCAGCCGGTACTGACCGCAACCACAACGAACATGGGGTTGCTGGCTATGCCCGTGAGTCATTTCGTATGTAGTAACTGTGGCCATTCAGTCCATTTCATGCCTGTCCAGAACGTAATATTGAGCATCGAAAATGGCTGATTTTTCGTACCAACCGCTTCGTGGAATATCCTATACTCCTGTATCTTATGGATATCGATCGGCGACGCCCTTGAGAGGTGCTTCGAATAAGACGTTTTTGGGATTTCTGGCAGTATTAGGTATCTTATTGTCAGGTATAGGATTGATCGCGGGAATTATTACTTCGGCTCCATGGGCGGCAGGAATTTTTGTTGTTGGCATGTTGCTTTTTTATGTAGCTGGCCGTTTGGCTCAGCGCTCGTTTAGGCAAAGCCAATCAAAGTGGTCGAGCATTACCTAGATCAAATTCTTCAATTCGCGGCCAAACGCGCTCCCGGTGGTCGTGACGCATTGGTGGTTGGACTTGGCGTATTTGTTGGGCGTTCCACATCAGAAATACCGGTAAGCTTCCAAACGATATGGATGATCATTGCTACATTTGCGGTTGTTTTTGGTTTGGGCTTTTTGATGGTTCGTAGCTTCAGGAATTGGCCTAATTAACGGTATTCGTACTGCTCCCTCCGTTGGTTCTGAAGCTGTGCCGTGGCTGGTCCTGCGCGTGGCGCAGTCTGATGATCTGCTCTGCATTTGTTGCGCTCATGGGCGCTCACTTTCGCAGGAACGACACGCTGTTGAGGGTGCTACCTTTTGCGAAACATTGAAGCGGAGGAAGGCATGACCGTATTGTCGCTATGCCCGCTGGGCAAGAGGCTCGGCACCGAGGTTCAAGGCGCTGACCTGGCGCATCTCGACGACGCAACCTTCGCCGAGATCGAGGACATCTTCCGCGACCACCCGGTGCTGGTGTTCCGCGAGCAGAAGCTCGATGCGCATCAGCTCGCGGCATTCGGCGCGCGGTTCGGGCATCTGCGCGAGCACATCCTCGAAAATTACCGGCACCCGGACGACCCGCGCGTTTCATTCATCACCAATGTCGCCAAGGATGGCGGGGTCGATAAATTCGGCGTCACGCGCGCGTCGAGTTGGCATGCCGACGAGACTTACGACCCGCCCGAGAAACTGCCGCGGCTGGCGATCCTGCATGCGGTCGAGGTGCCGCGCGAGAAAGGCGGCACGCTCTTCGCCGACATGTACGCGGCCTACGAGACGCTATCGCCCGACATGAAGAAGCAGTTGGTCGGGATGACCGGGCGGCACGGCTACACGGACGGTCCTGACGCACGGAAAATCTACACCGAGGACCATATCCGCCAGCGCAATGCCGGGCGGCCAGAGTGCTTGCATCCGGCGATCAAGGACCACCCGGTGACCGGTCGCAAGGTGCTGTTCGTCAACCCGACGCATTGCCACGGCTTTGTCGGCATGACGAACGAGAACTCGACGCCGCTGATCGAGGAACTGCGCGACCACGCGATCCAGGACGACAACACCTACTATCACAAGTGGCGGGTCGGCGACGTGGTGATTTGGGACGAGATCGCAACGATGCACCGCGGCGCCGCCGACGCCGCGCCCGAGGAGCGCCGCGTCATGCTTAGGACGATCGTCCACCCGAACTAGCGACGATCACCGAAGGTGCCGCGGCATGTTCAACGGCGCGGCAAGCGGACGGTAAATTCGGTGAATGACCCCGGCTCGCTTTCTACCGTGATCGTGCCGCCATGCTGCTGCGCGACGATGTCATAGCTGATCGACAGACCCAGCCCGGTGCCCTCGCCGGTTGGTTTGGTTGTAAAAAACGGCTGAAACAGCTTGTCCCTGATCTCGGGCGGGATGCCGGTGCCATTGTCGCGCACCCGGACTTCGATCGCGTCTTCGGCCTCGCGGGTTGTGACGGCGAGCATCGGACGGAACGAGGTATCTTTATTGCCGCGTGCCCGCTTGTTGGCGGCGTAGAAGCCGTTGGCAAAGAGGTTCAGGAAAACGCGGGTGATCTCTTGGGGAGCCAGCTCGATCGGCTTGAGGCTCACCGCGTAGTCGCGTTCGAGCGCGATGCCGAAGCTCTGATCCTGTGCGCGCGCACCGTGATAGGCGAGGTTGAGCGCGTCTTCGACCAGCCGGTTAAGGTCCACCTCACGCCGTTCGCCGCCCACCGCGCGCGAGTGTTCCAGCATGCTCTTGACGATGTTGTCGGCGCGCGCGCTGTGCTCGGCGATCTTGTCGAGGTTGCTCGTCAGCATCTCGATCGTTTCGCCCACCTCGGCGCGCGTGTCTGTGTCGAACGTCGCCAGGACCGGCGCCGTCGTCTTCTTGAGCTCGTCGAGCAGTTCGACCGAAAGCCCGGCAAAGTTGCTGACGAAGTTGAGCGGGTTTTTGATCTCGTGCGCGATCCCGGCGGTCAGCTGCCCCAGCGCCGCCATCTTCTGCGCCTGCACCAGGTTTGCCTGTGCTGCCTGAAGATCTCGATACGCGGCCTCCGCCGTATCGCGGGCAGCCCGGATTTCTTCCTCCGAGCGCCTGCGTTCGGTGATATCCGAATAGATCAGGACAAAACCACCTTCCGGCAGGGGGGTGCGCCGCACTTCCAGAACGGTACCGTCTGGCCGTGCGCGCTCGAAGCGGAAGTGGTCGCCAAACTCGCGGTGCAGCCGGGCGATCTCCGTTTGAGGGTCGAGATCGCCGTATTCGCCCCGCTCGCTCAAGTAGTGGATAAAGTCGTCATAGGTCGGCGGCACGGCGAGGAAGTCGTCCGGCAGGTCGAGCAGTTCCTGAAAGTTCGCATTCCAAGCGGCGAGATGGAGCGTCTGATCGAACATCGCCACCCCATCGGCCATGTTGTCGAACGTGACGCGCAGCTCCTGTTGACGCTGGCGGATTTCGTCGAGCAGCCGCGCATTCTCCATCGCGACCACCGCCTGTTGGGCGAAGTTCTGCAAGAATGCGATCTGCCTGTCGGCGAAGGGAAGCACTTCCCGCCGGTATGCGACGACGGCGCCGAGCAGCATGTCATCTTTGCGCAGCGCGACCCAAATCGCCGTCCGCGCCCCCGCTTCGGCCATTGCCCGCCGCGCTTGGTTACCCGATCGAAAGACCTGGTCGGCGGTGATGTCGGCTATATGCACATACGGCTCGCCCTCGGTCAGCCGGCCAAGCGCCGTCCCGGGAACCGGCGCAATCGGCTGGTTGCGATCAGCCAGCGCTGCCGGGAAGTTACGCGTCACGACGCGATGAAAGAGGCTACCGTCAAACCGGAGCAAGCTACCGAAGGCCACGTCGCACAGGCGCAATGCCTTTTCGAGCATCGCATCGAACACGGCTGCCAGATTGCCGGGAGAAGCATTGATGAGTTGAAGCACCTCCGTGGTAGCCGTTTGCCGCTCTAGCGCCTCGCGGGTCTCCGTGATGAGACGGGCGTTCTCCATCGCGATGACCGCCTGGGCGGCAAAGCCCTGGAGCAGCGCAATTTCCCGCTCGGAGAACGGACGTACCTCCTGGCGATACATCCAGAACACGCCGAGCAATCTTTCGTCTTTGCGGAGCGCGACGCCCACAAAGCTGCGGCCGCCGCCGAGGTCGACAGCTGCGCGCGTGCCCCGTCCTCTTCGATAACTCTCATCGTCGGCCAGATCGTCGGTGCTGACGATGGACGCGCCCCGAACGATCTGGTCGGTAAAGCTGCCGGGCGTCGGTTTGCGCGGCTCGCGGTAGAACTCGGCGAGCGCTGGTGATGCACCGCGCAACGCGATCGTCTGGAAGACCTTGCCATCAAAGGAATCAAAGACGCCAAACGAGGTTCCGCATAGCCGCGCAGCCTTTTCCAGGATCGCATCGAACACGGGAGCGAGATCGCCGGGCGAGGAGTTGATGACGCTCAGCACTTCAACCGTAGTCGTGTGCTGCTCCAAGGCCGCGCGGGTTTCAGCGATAAGCCGGGCGTTTTCTATCGCGATGACCGCTTGTGCGGCGAAGTTCTCGAGCAGCGTTATCTGTTTGTCGGTGAAGGGACGAACTTCCTGGCGGTAGATCGCGAAGATCCCAAGCAGGACGCGGCTTCTGACCAGCGGGACGACCAGAACACTGCGGACGCCACCCAGCTCGACAGAAGCTCTGGCTAGCCGGACTCCGTCGCGATAAGGCGCCGACGCAGCGAGATCTTTGATATGGACGACAGGGCCATCGCGAAAATTCGGGCCGAGAATGGTTTTAAGGCTAACCGGTTCGCGGCAAAGACGCTCCGCAAAGGCACCCGGCACGTTGCGCTGCGCCACAAGCCGGCCGGACTCGCCGTCTCTGGTGAACAGCGTGCCGAACGCGGCCGCGCACAGCCGCATCGCCTTTTCGAGCATTGCATCGAAGACCGGCGCCAGGTCGTCGGGCGACGCGGTGATGACCGCGAGCACCTCGGCGATCGCAGCTTGCTGAGCAAGCGCTTCGTCGCGCTGGGCGGTGCGCTCGTCCAGCCGTCGCTGCAACTCGGCATTCGCGCGCCGTAGGCCGGCAATGATCCGTTCGGGATCGGTCAATGTGCTGTCGGTCGTCGGGTTCACCTGCCGACCTTTCGGGTCGTCTCCCTTGGCCCCGATCATACGTTGGTCGGAGCTCCGTGACAGCGTCTCATATCGTGGGCTGAGAGGGCAGCCGGCCGATTAGACTGCCTGCCGCACCCGCGGCATCACCTCACGCGAGAGAACATCGAGCTGTTCCAGCGCGAGTGAATTGGGCATGCCGGGCCAGTGGACCGAGGCGACGATGTGGTTGACGCCGAGGCGGCGGTTGAGGCGCACCATCTGCTCTGCGACTTCGGCCGGGGAGCCCATCAGGAAACGGTCTTCCAGCAACTCGGCGAATTCGTGGTCGAAATCGTCGCCTTCGGGCATGACCTTGTCCTGTCCCCAGGCGCGGTAGGCGCGGTATTTTTCTTCGAGATAGGGCTGCGCCAAACGGATCGCCTCGGCGCGTGAGGACGCGACAAACACCTCGCGGCGCATCGGCACCTCTTCCGGGAAGGGTTTCCCTTCGTCGTCGAGCGCGCGCTTGTAGAGGTCCATCTGGCGCTCGATAGTCGCCAGCGTGTTGTGCGGGTTGATGTACCAGCAATCGCCGATCCGCGCCGCGCGCTGGACGGCGATGTCGGCATTGGCGCCGATCCAGATTGGCGGGGTCGGCTGCTGCACCGGCTTGATCGGGCAGGTGGCGTGGTCGAGCTCCCAGTCCGTGCCCTTCATGTCGACGAAGTCCTCGGTCCATAACCGGCGGATCGCCAGCATGATCTCCTCGAACCGCGGCCCAAGTTTGCCGCGCGGCACGCCGAACGCCTTGAACTCGACATCGCGATAGCCGATCCCGGCGCCAAAGACGAGCCGACCACCCGACAGGAGGTCGAGCGTGGCGAGTTGCTCGGCGAGGTCCAGGGGCTTTTGCAGCGGCACTAGCACGAGACCGCAGATGATCCGCAGCCGCGGGGCGATCGCCGCGCAATAGGAGAGGAACGGGATCTGCTGCACCGACTGGAACGGGTGCGCACTGAAATGCGAGCCCTTGACCACGCCGTCAAAGCCCAGCCGGTCGGCGGCACGCACCAGGTCGAGATCGTCGGCGAGGTGTTTGGCCGGGTCGCCCGGCGGGTGCTGGCCGCGGACGATGAGGCTAAGCCTAAATCCAGGCATCGTCGGTCATGCCCTTGTCGGCGAGTTCCTTCTTCGCTTTGTCGTTCTTGTCGAGGTCGAGCCCCATGCCGCGCAGCACGTGGGAGGCCTTGGTGAACTGGATGTTGGAATACTCGATGATTTCGAGCCGGTTGCCCCAGGGGTCGAGGAAATCGAGGAACGGCCCCTCCACAAAACGCGCGCCGGCGGCTTTCGCCAACTCGCTGATACGGCTGCGGTCGTCGACGACAAAGCCGATATGGCGCTTCTCCTCGCCGGGCACTGCGTGGTCCTTGACCAGCGTGATGTTGAGGAACTGGTCGCCCATGTCGATGAAGGCGTTGCGCTCGCCTTTGCCGCGCAGCGTGAAGTCGAAGATCTTGGCATACCAGTCGAGCGCCGCATCGATGTCGGCGACCTCGATCGCGACATGGTTGATGCCGACGAGGCGGGGTTTCTTTCCTTCGGCCATGTCTGACCTCCAAAGCTCCGGTCACACCACACTAACACTTAGCGCAGAGGACGCGGAGGCTCCGCTGAGGGGCGCGGATGTACAAAATATCCTCTGCGATCTCCACGCCTGCTCGGCGTACTCTGCGGTAAAATTTGCGCTGTGCGAGAGGCCTGCCATGGCGATTATCACGACTGCGGTCGGGACGGGCGAGAAGGGGTTCGCGGGCGACGGCGGACTGGCGGAGAAGGCATTGCTCAACGGGCCGTTCGATGTCTGCTTCGACCGGGCCGGCAATCTCTATTTCTCCGACACGTTCAACAATCGCATCCGCCGCGTTGACGCCAAGACCGAAGTCATCGCCACCGTCGCCGGCAGCGGCGACAAGGGCTATTCCGGCGACGGCGGCCCGGCGGCCCAAGCGGCGCTCAACGAGCCCTACGGCATCGTCGTTGACCGCAACGGCAATCTCTATATCGCCGACCGGCTCAATCGCCGCGTTCGGCGGGTCAATGCCCGCTCCGGCGTCATTACCACGCTCGCCGGCACCGGTGAGGCGCGCTATGGCGGCGATGGCGGGCCCGCGGCAAAGGCGAGCCTCGCAGAGCCGAACGGGCTGGCCTTCGCACCGGGCGAGACCGCGCTTTACATCACCGATGTCGCCGACAACCGGGTGCGGATCGTCAACCTCGCGGCAGGGACGATCGCCACCTTCGCCGGCACCGGCGCCGCCGAGCACAGCGGCGACGGGGCGCAGGCGCGTGCGGCGGGGACGTTTGGCGCACGGGCGGTGAAGGTCGGCCTCGACGGCACGGTCTACATCCTGGAGCGGC
Source organism: uncultured Alphaproteobacteria bacterium (assembly GCA_963778385.1). Lineage (GTDB taxonomy): Bacteria > Pseudomonadota > Alphaproteobacteria > ATCC43930 > CGMCC-115725 > DATARH01. The sequence goes on from CAVZUA010000006.1 coordinate 305,217, forward strand.
AGGGCAGCAGCCTGCGCGCGGTCGACCCGGCGACGGGGATCATCACGACCGTGGCGGGAACCACGGTGCGCGGCTATGGCGGCGATGACGGGCCGGCGATCGAGGCGGTGTTCGACGCGCCGAAGGAGATGGCGATCGACCGCGATGGCTCATTGCTGATCGTCGATACCGAGAACCACGCGATCCGCCGGATCGGCCGAGCGACCGGCGTCGTCACCAACTTCGCCGGCGGCCATCAGGGACCGGACGGCGATGGCGGTGCGGCCGAGGCGGCAGGGCTCGACCGCCCGCACGGCGCGGTGGTCGGCCCGGACGGCGCGGTCTATATCGGCGACACCAACAACCACCGGATCCGCAAGGTGGTGCGCTAGGCAGAGCATGTTCGAAACATCAGTGCCGGCCCCCTCCCCAACCCTCCCCCGTGGCCACGGGGGAGGGTTGGGGAGGGGGCCGGCATTGGCGCTGGTATAGGGTCGTCAGCGATGACCCACGCGGCGACCCTCGGCGGCACGCGCTACATCTTTGCCGATCTAAAGACGCTGCTCGCGAAGGCGACGCCGAAACGGGCCGGCGACGAGCTCGGCGGCATCGCTGCGGCCGACGCGACCGAACGGGTCGCGGCGCAATTCGCGCTCGCCGACCTGCCGCTGGCACATTTTCTCAAAGAGGCCGTCGTTTCTTATGAGGAAGACGAGGTCACCCGACTGATCGTCGACACGCACGACCCGGCGGCGTTCGCTGCGGTCGCGTCGCTGACGGTCGGCGAATTCCGCGACTGGCTGCTTTCCGACGCGGCCGACGAGGCGGCGCTCGCCCGGTTCGCACCGGGGCTGATGCCAGAGATGGCGGCGGCGGTGTCGAAGATCATGCGGCTGCAGGATTTGATCAGCGTTGCCGCAAAATGCCGGGTGGTGACGCGGTTCCGCAACACGATCGGCCTCGCCGGCACGCTGTCGACGCGGCTGCAGCCGAACCACCCGACCGACGATCTGCGCGGCATCGCCGCGTCGATCCTCGACGGGCTGATGCTCGGCTCGGGCGATGCGGTAATCGGCATCAATCCCGCGACCGACAGCCTCGACAAATACATCGAGCTCACGCGGTTTCTCGACCGGCTGCGCGAGCGGCTCGATTTTCCCGGCCAGTCCTGCGTGCTGGCGCATGTGACGACGGCGCTCGCGGCAATCGAGCGGGGCGCGCCGGTCGATCTGGTGTTTCAGTCGATCGCCGGCAGCGAGGCGGCGAATCGCAATTTCGGGGTCGATCTCGCATTGCTGCGTGAGGCGCGCGAGGCGGGACTGGCGCTCGGTCGCGGTACCATCGGCGATAACGTCATGTATTTCGAGACCGGGCAAGGGAGCGCGCTGTCGGCCGAGGCGCATCACAGCGTCGACCAGCAGACGATGGAGGCGCGCGCCTATGCGGTGGCACGGGCATTCGCCCCGTTGCTGGTCAACAGCGTCGTCGGGTTTATCGGCCCGGAATACCTCTACGACGGCAAGGAGATCACCCGCGCCGGCCTGGAGGACCATTTCTGCGGCAAGCTGCTCGGCCTGCCGATGGGAGTCGATGTCTGCTACACCAACCATGCCGAGGCCGACCAGGACGACATGGACGGCCTGTTGACGCTGCTCGGCGTCGCCGGCTGCACCTACATCATGGGCGTGCCGGGCTCGGACGATGTGATGCTGAGCTACCAGTCGAGCTCGTTCCACGATGCGCTTTATCTGCGCCGAGCGCTCGGCAAGCGGCCGGCGCCCGAGTTTGCCCAATGGCTGGAGCGCATGGGGCTCGCCGACCGTGACGGCAATATCACCGGGAGAGGCGAATTGCCGGCGTTGATGGCGCCGGTGCTGGGGCTGCTCGAATGAGCGCGAACTGGCTCGCCTTACGACAAATGACTCCGGCGCGGATTGGGCTCGGGCGCAGCGGCACGGCGCTGCCGACCATGGCGCAGCTCGATTTTCAGCTCGCCCATGCCCGCGCCCGGGATGCCGTGCATGCGGCGCTGGATGTCGAGCGCATCCTGGCCGAGCTGCATGCATCCGGGCTGGAGGCGTTGCGCCTGCATTCTCGGGCTGCGGCCCGCGCGACCTATCTGCGCCGCCCCGATTTGGGGCGGCGACTGGATGAAGCATCCCGCGAGCTGCTCATTCGTCATTCCAGTGAACGCGGAAAGCCAGAACAAGCGACGGAACGCCGGCCCCGGGACCCTCGCTTGCACGGGGGTGACGAGGGAGAGGCAATCCGAATAGCCTTTGTGATTGCCGATGGGCTGTCGGCGACGGCGGTTAACGCCCATGCCGTGCCGCTGATTGCAGCGGTGCTGCGCCTTTACGGGGAGGACCGGCCAGAGATTGGGCCCGTGGCGGTGGTCGAGGGCGGGCGCGTCGCGATCGGCGATGAGATCGGCGGGCTGCTTGACGCCGATCTGGTGGCGATGCTGATCGGCGAGCGACCAGGTCTCAGTGCCGCCAACTCGCTCGGGATTTATCTGACCTGGGCGCCGGCGCCCGGCGTAGTCGATGCGGCGCGCAATTGTATCTCCAACATCCGCCCTCAAGGGCTGCCAATCCCGGACGCGACTGCAGAGCTCGTCCGCCTTGTCGAGGCCGCGCGCCGCCACCGGGTGACTGGTGTTGCCTTGAGCCGCCGCCTCGCGTCAGCTGCGGCGACTTGATCGGCTGTAGCGGTGCGTCACCGTATTCGACCCAAGATGTTAATATACGCGGTAAGAGAGATTAAATTCCATTATCATCTCGTATAAGTTGACGTATAACCATCGCACCGATTACAATTGTTAACGAAAGCTTCGGCCTCGAAGAAACATCGGGTGATGCCCGTTCGGGCGCAGGGCCGCGCATTCTCGTGACCTTTTGGTCCGGCCTGCCGAATTGGGCCGTACCCGCCGCAACGTCGGGAGAACATCAATGGCCGGACCACTACCACCCGCACCCCCACCGCTTCCGACGCTTCCCGATCCCACCATGGTCATGGGAGTGCCGTTTGCGCATACTGCCACGGCGCCGCGGTACTGGCCGATACGCACGGGAAATTCAAGAGGGCGGGAGATCGCCTACCGCGATATTCACAGCCAGCAATTTGGCGATCCGAGCCGCAGTTTTTTTGCCAACCGAGACGGCGGGGCTCGGCATCATTGCGCTGTTGACTTATGGGCTAACGACGGGGATGTGGTTGCCGCCGTAGAGGCTGGCGAGATCGTTCATTTCTACCCATTTTACAACGGCGTCTACGCGTTGATCGTACAGTGCGACAGCAATCTGGTGATCAACTACGGGGAGGTCGCCGCTACTTCCTTAACTCATTTCGGCCTAAGCAAAGGAAGCCGCATAAACGCGGGCGATCAGATCGCCCTCATCGGCCCGTCGACCACCGGCAGCGTCATGTGCCACTTCGAAGCCTATGTTACGGGCACGACGAGCAATCAACGATGGCCGGCCGGTCAACCGGCTCCTCGCGCGTTGCTCAATCCCACGGCGTATCTGGTCGAGCTGGCCCGCTCCGGCATCTGAATATCCGTCAACCAGCTCAATTCGCTTTCGTCAGGAATCGCCTCAATTCGGCCACCAAATCCTTCGGGTTGTCGCCCTGCACGGTGTGGCCGGCTTTGGGGATGGTGACGAATTTGCCGTCGGGGAGGCGCTGAGCGAGGCGGATGCCATCTTCCTCGTGGAACACGTCGCTTTCGCCGCCGCGCACGATCAGCGTCGGGCAGCTGACGCGGCTGAGGCCGTCGCCGAGCGCGGCGCGCTCGACGCGGTGCTTCTCCTGGTCGAGCACCTGGAAACGGCGGCGGTCGTATTTCCACCGCCAGGTGCCGTCGGGCTGCTGCCGCAGCGCGTGCATCAGGCTGCGGCGGAGGATTTTCGGGTCGCGGCGCGGGTTGAACTCCAGGGCCTTCTCGATGATCCCCTCGACCGTCACGGTCTCGGCGACGCCGTTGACGAAGTCGCGAATGCGGCTCGATCCCGGCCGGCGCATCTCGGGGCCGGCGTCGATGATGACCAGATTACTCAGCATTTCTGGATAGTTGATCGCAAAATTGAGCGAGTTGATCGCCCCGAGCGACATGCCGATGAGGGTGAACTTGTCGGGGCGGAGGTGGTCGACAAAGCCCTTGGTGTCGGCCAGTTGGACGGCCATCGTGTAGTCGGCGTCGTGCGCCCAGTCGCTGTCGCCGTGGCCGCGCTGGTCGAGCGCGACGCAATGGTAGTCATCGCGCAGCGCGAGGCAGACGAGGTCCCAGGTATGGGCGTTGAGCGCGCCGCCATGCAGAAAGACGATCGTCGGCAGATGTTTGTTGCCCCAATCGAGATAGTGAAAGCGCATCGGGCCGATATGGAACTCGTGGCTGGTCGGGAGCACCACGCCGGGAAAGCTGAAACCGGCGCGCACCGCCGTGGTTTCGAGATGTTCGCGGTATTCTTCGGGCGACAGGCTCATGACGCGCAGGCTCCTCGAGCGCTTAGGTCATGCATCATGACCTGCCAGCCTTGCGGGCTGAAATGTTTTCCGCAGCGACGAAACCCGATACGCTTGCATGGCTGATGATCAGCCATGCTGCGGTTCCTCAGTGGACGGAAGAACGTCTGGAGGATCAGCGGGCGGTGGCTTCGCCGTCAGCAACCACCAAAGGTGCAATACCAGCTACCTTCGCACCCAGCTTGTCCCGGGCGATCTTAGTTTCGTAGAGACTTTGCAGGTGCATCCAGTAGCGCTCACCCGTACCAAAAGCGCGCCCAAGACGAAGCGCCATCTCAGCGCTGATCCCCCGTTGTCCGTTCATGATCGCGGTAATTGCATTCGGGGGGACATTGATGTGCTCGGCGAACTTGCGAGCACTCATATGGAGCGCCTCCAGCTCGTCCGCCAGAAACTCTCCGGGGTGGACGGCTGGCAGATTGTCGACGGCCGTGTAGGCCATGGTGGTTGCCTCAATCGTAATGATTGCTGATCTCGACGTCGTAAGGCTCGCCCTGAACCGTCAGGATATCCTGTCCCTCGGGAATTGGCTCGACGAGCGGCTTCCAGCGAGAATAGAGGCGCCATTTGCGATCGATGCGGATGCCGTAGCGTCCTTCCTCACCTCGCAGCGCCTCGAAGTTGTTGGACGGCGGCAAGCGGAGTTCGACCAGCCGCTCCACGACTTGCAACTTGGTGAGGGCTTTAACCGCGGCTCTGGCGCATTGCTCAAAGCGGCGAACGCCACGTCCGCCCTTTTCGACAAACGACGCCGTGTCCTTGTCATGGTAATCGCGTATCGCCATCGGCGGAAGGCTCTGTATATGTTACGTCACGCGTAACGGTCAAGGAGCATGTGGTCGTTAACTCGGCGACTTCTATGTTCCGGCGATTATGGGTAGCATTCTTGGCCATACGATAAGCGAGGCTGCGTGATGACCGAGATCAACCTGCGCCACGGGATTTTCCTGCCGCCGTTCCATCCCAATGAGGAAGATCCGACGCAATGCCTCGAACGCGACCTCGAGCTGATGCAATGGCTCGACAGGCTCGGCTTTCACGAGGCATGGATCGGCGAGCACCATTCGGCGGGGTTCGAGATCATCTCGTCGCCGGAAATCTTCATCGCCTTCGCGGCCGAGCGCACCCGACACATCCGCTTCGGCACCGGGGTGATCTCGCTGCCCTATCACCACCCGATGATGGTGGCCGACCGTATCGTCCAGCTCGACCATATGACGCGCGGCCGGATCATGTTTGGCGCCGGGCCCGGGCTGCTGGCGTCGGATGCCATCATGATGGGTATCGACCCGATCACCCAGCGCGACCGCATGGCCGAGTCGCTCGACGCGATCCTGCGGCTGTTCCGGGGTGAGATCGTCACCGAGAAGACCGACTGGTACACGATGGAGGGCTGCCGGCTGCACCTGCTGCCCTACACCAAGCCCTATCCCGAGGTCGCGGTGGTCAGCGCGGTGACGCCGTCGGGTGGGCGGCTCGCCGGCAAATACGATCTCGGCATGATCTGTGTCGCGGCGACCAATCCCTTCGGGTTTGACGCGCTCGGCTCGAACTGGCAGATCGCCAATGACGTCGCCGCCGAGGATGGCCGCACGATGGACCCCAACCGGCTGCGCCTTGTCGGGCCGATGCACATCGCCGAGACGCGGGCGCAGGCCTATGAGAACGCGCGTTGGGGGTTCGAGCGCTATCTCGGCTATCTCAACAACAATCAGCCGCGCTTTATCGTGCCGGCGGGGAAGGACCCGCTCGAATGGTTTGTCGAGAACCGCTATGGCGTGTGCGGCACGCCGGACGACGCGATCGCGCTCATCGAGCGGCTGCAGGATAAGCAGGGCCAGTTCGGCGCGATGCTGCACCAGGCGCATAACTGGGCGGATTTCGAGGCGACCAAGCGTTCCTACGAGCTCTATGCGCGTTACGTGATGCCGCATTTCTCCAAGCTCAACCGGAGCCGGGTGGCGTCGTACCAGTGGTGCGGCGACAACCGCGACGAGTTCAGCGCCAAGCGCAATGCCGCCGCCAAGGCGATGTTCGACAAGCACGAGGCCGAGCAGCGCGAGAAGCGCGAAGTCGCCGAAGCCGGGATCGCCCGGCCGACCCGCGGCCGCGAGGCCTGGTAGGCGCACGATCCGCGCGCTGATCATTGGCGGTGGCATCGGCGGTCTCGCGGCTGCCGTCGCGCTGCAGCAGGTCGGGATCGAGGCGGCGGTCTTCGAGAAGGCGCCGGAAATCACCGAGGTCGGCGCCGGCTTGTCGCTATGGTCCAACGCGATGCTCGCGCTCCGGCGTCTCGGCGTTGAGGCGGGGGCCCTGGCGGCAGGATCGGTGATCGACAAGACCCGGTCCGTCCTGGCCGATGGCAGGCCGGTCGACGAGTTGGACTTCGCTGCGCTCGGCAAAAGAGTCGGGGCGCCGACGATCTGCGCGCATCGAGCCGATTTGCAACGGCTGCTGCTGGAGACGGTGCGGTCCCGCGACCCGGCGGCGGTGCGGACCGGCCGCGACTGCGTCGGTTGCGAGGAGGCGGGTGGTGCGGTCGCCGCAATTTTCGCCGATGGCTCGCGCGAGCCAGGCGATGTGCTGATCGGCGCTGACGGTATTCACTCAGTGGTGCGCGCTCGGCTATTTGGCGACGAGCCGCTACGCCATGGCGGATATTTCGCCTGGCGGGGCATTGCCCAGGGTGTAAGCGGGCTGCTGCCCGAGGGGCAGGCGCTTTTCGTGATCGGTCGCGGCGCGCAGGCGGGTTGCTTCCACTGTGGCGGCGGCCGGGTCTACTGGTTCCTCACCCGCAACGGCCCTGCAGGCTCGCACGCCGGAACTCGGGGCAATCGCGCTGAAATCATAGATGCCGTCAAGGACTGGCAGGTCAGACTGGTGCCCTTTGTCGAGGCGTCGGCCGAAGGCGCGATCCTGCGCAATGACATCTTCGATCGGCCGCCGCGGACGGTGTGGGGCCGGGGACGCCTAACCCTGCTCGGCGACGCGATCCATGCGACGACCCCCAATCTCGGCCAGCTTGCCAGGCGCTGGAAGACGCGGTTGTTTTTGCCGACGCGCTGCACCGCTGTTCGGCTTCGCCTGAAGCGGGGCTGCGCGACTACGAGACGCGCCGCCGCGACCGAGCCAATTTTGTCATCAGCCAGTCACGGCGCTTGGGCTCGATGCTCCAGCTTACCAATCCTGTCGCGATGTGGCTGCGCGAGACGCTCGGTCGGACGGCCTGGGCGCAAAGGCAAAGCCGCAACCTGTTCGAGCGTTTGTTGTGCGAAGCCGATTTGCCGGAACTGGCGTAGGTTCTTGGTTGATTGGCGAGACCCCTCGAGAGTCATATGAGCCAGGACCCGAGGCTGCTGCGCCGCTTACTGCGCGCGAAAGACCGGATCGACGCCGCCTCGCATGAGGCATGGCCTGTTTGGCGCCTGGCGCGGGTGAGCGGTGTCTCCGAGGCTCATTTCGCGCGATCGTTCAAAGAGGCCTTCGGCGTCCCGCCGCACCGGTACCTGCTCACCCGCCGCATTGAACGGGCGATGGCGCTGCTCCGCGACACGGACCTGTCGATCACCCAGATCGCCTTCGACACGGGCTGGGAGAGCCTGGGCACTTTCGGCCGCACCTTCCGCGACGTTGCCGGCGCGAGCCCAGGGGCCATCCGGGTCCGCGAGAGGACTGCGACACACGAACTCGGCCGCGTGCCCGCCTGCTTCCTCAGCGCGGCGCATCGGCCCGACCTCAAGATCGCAGTTTCGGAGAAGCGGCGCCGGCTGGCGGGCGATAAGAAGGGGCCCGAACGAATGGAGGTCCCATGAGCCTGGGTGTCGATGTGGTTGGTCTGTACGTCCGAGACCAGGACGAAGCGCTCGCGTTCTACGTCGAGCAGCTCGGGTTCCGCGTTCACACGGACGTGCGGAACGGGGACCACCGCTGGCTCACGGTGCAGCACCCGGACCAGCCGTCGCTCCAGCTCGGGCTGTTCTTGCCAGGGCCGCCGGTGCACGACGCGGCGACGGCGCAGACGCTGCAGGCGATCGTGGCCAAGGGCGCGATGCCGCCGCTCGTGCTGGCCGTGGATGACTGCCGCGCCGCGTACGAGCGGATGCGCGCCCGCGGCGTGGAGTTCACGCAGGAGCCCATGGACCGCTACGGCAGCGTGGATGCCGGCTTCCGCGATCCGTCGGGAAACGGCTGGAAGATGATCCAGGCGCGCCATTGAGCCCTTCGCCCCTTCCCCGCTAGCGGGGAGGGTATGCCAGCGAGGAGGGGAGCGCAGCGGCAAAAATTTGCCAATCCCAGCTCCGCTTGCCGGCGAAAGCCGGTATCCACTCGTCAGGTATCGCTGGCGCCGAAGAATGGGTCCCGGCTTTCGCCGGGAAGCGGCGACTTTAATTAAATCGGTCGAGGTGCTCCCTCGCACCGGGTGTCTCGTTTTGCGCGGCGGCTTCCTTGTCGAGGACGCGTTTGAGGTGGTCGGCGGGGAAGCCGAGTTGGGCAAGGGCGATGCCGGTGTCGAAGGTCTCGCGATAAGCAGCGATCTTCTTGCCCTCGAAGCGGAAGCAGGAGATGCCGGTGATCAGCACCGGCTTCCCCTCGCAGCCCGGCATTTTCGAGATGAAGCTGAAGCGGAAGGTGGCGTAGCCGAGTCTTCCATCGGTGACGAGGTCGTGGAAGTCCCAGCGGTAGTTTTCACCGGTGTCGTGGAAGCGCTGGAGCATGACGGCGATCTCGGCGCGGCCGCGAAAGAGGCCGAAGAAATCGTCTTCGTAGGTGCCGTTCTCCGTGAAGAGCGCGGTAAAACGCGCGCCGTCATTAGCGCAGCCGGCGGCGGTGAACTCGTCGAGTACAGCGGCGAAGGATTCATGATCGATCATTGCGGCATCCCGGTCCGGCACGGCAGGATCAAACTAACGCTTTAACGCAAAGGGACGCGAGGGATACGCAAAGGACGCGAAGCCGCTCGTCGGCGCGAGGCGTCTGAAAAATTCGACGGTTAATGCTCTGGCGCGCGCTGCGTGCCGGGCAGCCTTTGCGTTCTCCGCGAATCCTCCGCGTCCTTTGCGCTAAGGTGTTTTTCTTCGCGAGGATAAGCCATGAAGATCACCGCCGCCGTGGTGCCTGTTCGCGGGCAGCCGTTCGAGATCCAGCAGCTCGACCTGGCGCCACCGCGCGCCGGCGAGGTGCTGGTGAAGATTGTCGCGAGCGGCATGTGCCATACCGATCTGCATGCCCGCGACGGGTATTTTCCGAACCTGCCCTATCCCGTGGTGCCGGGGCATGAGGGGGCGGGGATCGTCGCCGAATTGGGCGCTGGCGTCAGCGATCTGGCGGTCGGCGATAAGGTAGTGATCTCGTTCCCGTTCTGCGGCGAATGCGAACCCTGCCGGGCCGATCACCCGGCCTACTGCACCCAAGCGCGGGCACTCAAATCGAGCGGGCGGCGGGCCGACGGGTTCACCCCGATGAGCCGCGACGGCGTGCCGGTCTATTCCTGCTTCTTCCAGCAATCGTCGTTCGCGACCTATGCGATCGCGCCGGCGAAAGATGTTGTCAAATTGCGTGGCGATGCGCCGGTCGAGATGCTCGGGCCGCTGGGCTGCGGTCTGCAGACCGGAGCGGGCGCCGTGCTCAACGTCATGCAGCCCAAGGGACAATCGATTGCCGGGCAGTCGATCGCGGTGTTCGGTGTCGGCGGGGTGGGGCTCGCCGGGCTGATGGCAGCGAAGATCGCAGGCTGCGACCCGATCATCGCAATCGATGTGCTGCCGTCGCGGCTGGCGCTGGCCAAGGAACTGGGCGCGACGCATGCCGTCGAGAGCCGGGGTGCCGAGACGCTGACGGAAATCCGCGGCATCACCGGCGGTGGGGTGCATTTCAGCCTGGAGACCTCGGCGGTGCCGGCGGTATTCCGGCTGGCCGCCGATGCGCTGCGCGGCCTGGGGACCTGCGTGCTGGTGGGCAGCGCCCGGGCGGGCACCGAGGCGAGCTTCGAGATGCCGATGCTGCAAGGTGGGCGGACCATCCGCGGCGTCATCCAGGGCGACAGCCGACCGCGCGAATTCATCCCGCAGCTGGTCGATCTGTTCATGGACGGGCAATTCCCACTCGACCGGCTGGTGACGCGTTACGACTTCGCCGATATCAACCAGGCGGCAGCCGACGCGACCAGCGGCGCGACGATCAAGCCGGTGCTGAGCTGGGACCTATAGCAGAGGTAAGGCGGACAAGCGCAGTGCCATCCACCGTCATGGCCAATGTCCCGTCGTGGCAAATGACGCTTTGTTTATCGGCCCTACAATTAAACTGGGCTCGTTCTTTCTCTGAGAGATCTCCGAGACGGGTTAAGTTACTCAAAATTCTGAAATATTATAGAAAAATAAATGCGTTTTCCTGCTTTATGCTAGCAAGACTTCTTGCGCATCTTCAACAAGCTAAGGTAGAGCCTCGGCGGATAATCGGTTTTATGACGGGCGGCACAGATCACATGTGCCAGCGGAGGCGGTGATGAATGACCGGAGAGTGCGGCATGTGGTCGTGGTCGACGACGACGCAGCTTTCCGGCGCTTTGTCGCGCGGGCGCTCGAAGGATGCGGGTTCCGCGTCACGCCCGCGGAAGGTTTTACGTCGGCGATCGAGATCATCGAACAGGATCAAACGATTGATCTGTTGATAACCGATGTCGGGCTGGGCGCGGGCAGTCCCCATGGCGTCGCGCTTTGCAACATGGCGCAACTGCGGCGCCATCATCTCAAGGTCATCTTGATGAGCGGCTCGTATGACGTTCAGCGCGCCGCGCAATATGGCGATCCCGTCGCCGTCTTGCAGAAGCCGTTTACCGCGACGCGCTTGATCGAGACCGCGAAGGCGGCGTTTGGCGGGCCGGCGGAGACATCGAGCGCCGCCGCCCGCCGCACCGGAGAGGCCGCCTAGGGCAAGATTCTATTAGACGGAATCATCCCTTTATCGCCTTGGCCGGGCTTGACCCGGCCATCCACGAATAAGTTGAAGCTATTCATGGACCCCCGGGTCAAGCCCGGGGGAGGCGAAACATCAAAGCGCTTCAATCTAGGTGGATCGTGCTCTAGCTCAAGTAATCGAGTTTGAAGCCGTCGCCCCAGCGCTTGATGTGGCCGACCGAGGGCGAGGGGAAGTGCATCGTGCAACACAGCGTGTCGGTGTCGCAGTAGCGTTCGAAGAAGGCGCGGCGGGTCTTGGCGCCCTGGTCGCGGTCGGTGTCGACGCGCATGATCAACTCGGGATAGCGTGCCTGGAGCGGCGAGTGGATCAAATCGCCGGTGAACACCGCCTGGTCATGCCCCTTGCCGGCGCAGACCGCGAAATGGTCGGGCGTGTGGCCGGGGGTCGGCATCAGCCGGATGTGGTCGTTGAGCGCATGGTCGCTGGTGACGAGCTCGGCCTGATTGGCCTCGACGACCGGCAGCACGCTCTCCTTGATTGGGTCGGCGGCGAAGCCCGCCGGGACGTTGGGGCCGGTCCAGAACTCGTATTCCTTTTTCGAGAACAGATAGCGCGCCTTGGGGAAGGTCGGGACCCAGCGGCCATTTTCCAGCTTGGTGTTCCACCCGACATGGTCGCCGTGCAGGTGCGTGCACATCACGAAATCGATGTCCTCGGGGCCCAGGTCGGCCGCCTTCAACGCCGCCATCCAGTTGCCGTCGCTCTTGTTGTTCCAGGTCGGCCGCAGCGGAAAGGTCTTATTGTTGCCGATGCAGGCGTCGACCAGGATGTTGTGATGCGGCGTCTTGACGACATAGGACTGGAAGCACAGCACGACATTGCCGGTGGTCTCGTCGTAGCCGCCGGGCGCCAGCCATGACAGGTTCTCGTCGAGCAATTCCTTCGGCAGAGTCGGCAGGAATTCGAGCATCGGCGTAAAGCCGTGCTCCTGCTCGACGATCCGATGGATGGTCATGTCGTTGACGCGGTAGGTCGTGCGCATCGCCGTCCGCTCCCAAGGTCTCGTTGACGTTGACGCGATCGTAGCGACCGCCCGTCGCCAGGGCAAATGCGCCCACGCGATTTGTTCTTTGCCGGGACGCGCGCGTTGGTCCAAGCTGTTCAGCGCCACCCGGAATCGGGGGCATGTCGGCTGAACCCCTTAGGATCGGCGGGCAAAAAAAGTGAACAGGTTGAGTGCTAACCCGTCTGGGGAGATTTCACGATGACAGCCAGTACCTTGTCTGTCGGAGCGGCGCCGCGGCCGTCCTCGATGAGCCGTTTGATCGTCGCCGCGACGATCGGCAATGTCTTCGAATGGTTCGACTTTGTCGTCTACGGTTTTTTCGCCGTGACGCTGGCCGAAGTCTTCTTCCCCACCGGCAATGCAACGGCCTCGCTGCTCGTGACGTTCGGCACGTTTGGCTTGGCGTATTTCGTGCGGCCGCTGGGCGCGATCTTTGTCGGCGGCTACACCGATCGCTACGGCCGCAAGTCTGGCCTGTTGCTGTCGATGGCGTTGATGATGGTGGGTACGACGCTGATCGCGGTAACCCCGAGCTACGCGACGATCGGGCTTGCCGCGCCGATCCTGATCACGCTCGCGCGACTGCTCCAGGGGTTCTCGGTCGGCGGCGAGTTTGGCAGCGCGGTCAGCTTCCTCTCCGAGCACGCCCCTGGCCGGCGGGGGTTCAGCGCCAGCTGGCAATTCGCGACCGGCGGCATGATCACCGTGCTGGCCTCGCTGTTCGGCGTGGCGCTGAGCTCGCTGCTGTCTCACGACCAGCTGGTCAGTTGGGGATGGCGGATTCCCTATTTCTTCGGGATGCTGATCGGCCCGGCGGGACTTTACGTCCGCGCGAAAGTGGTCGAGACGCCCGAGTTCCTCGAAGCCGAAAAGCCGGCCAGTATGCCGATCAAAGAGGTGCTGCGCCGCCATCCGATGGCGGTGCTGCTCGGGCTCGGCATCTCGATCATCTCGAACAGCTCGTTCTACATCCTGGCCTATATCCCGACCTATGGTGTCAAGACGCTGCACCTGCCGGCATCGACCGGGTTCATCGCCACCCTGCTGGGCGGTGCGGTGCTGGCGATCGGCTGCCCACTATTCGGGTTGTGGTCCGACAAGACGTCGCGCTCGTCGATCATGATGGTGGCCTGCTGGCTGTTCGTGCTGACCTCATACCCCGCCTTCTATCTGATGGCCGTGTTCCCGTCGCTGGCGGCCTGCATCGTGGCCGTGTGCTGGCTGCAATTCTGCAAGGCGGGGTATAGCGGCGTCTTGCCGTCGCTGATGTCGGAACTGTTCCCGGTCGAGGTGCGGGCGATCGGCGTGTCGTTGGGCTTCAGCACCGCGGTGTCGATCTTCGGCGGCCTCGCGCCGTTGGTCGCCACCTGGCTGATCGCGGTGACTGGGGACAGCCTGTCGCCGAGCTACTACCTGATCGGTACGGCCCTATTGAGCCTCTTCGCGCTGATGGGAATCCAGTGGCGCAGGAGCCGGGAAAGCCAGACGCTCGCGTTGTCGGATAGGCTCTCGATACCCTAGGCCTTATGGTCCCGGCGGAAGCATGTCCTGCCGCGACCGCCCATTCGCCGCGGGTCACCCCTCCTGGTCGACGCCGACGATCAGGTGGCACTCGACGACCTCCGTGCGTGGGATGCGCAGGGTCTCGTCGGGGTTGAGTTGGCGCAGCACCAGCGCGTCGTCGTTCCAGCCGACGAACTGCTTGATGAGCACGGCATGGTCGTTTTTGTAGACGACCACGTCGCGGCCGCGGATTGGCGGCTTGAACGGGTTGATGTGGAGCAGCCAGCCTTGGGTATAGCGCGGCTCCATTGAATCGCCGGTCATGTAGATCGCGTAGGCATCGCGCACGCCGGCGAGGTTCGCCGGGCGCGGCGTGTAGCCGATCGGGCCGTCCTGGAGGAACATCTCGCGCTCGTTGCCGCCGCCGCGCGCGCCGCTGCGGATCGGCATCGTGTCCTGGCGCGAGGGTAGCGCGTAGGGCATTGGCGTCCGCGGCGGGCGCCCGCGCCGGCCGGTTTCGGGCGGCGGCGGGGCATCGGGATCACCGGCGCGGCGCGACACTTCCTCCTGCGGCACACCGAGAAATTGCGCGATCTGCACCGCCTCGAGCAGCTTGACCTGACGCTCGCCGCGCAGCATGCGCGACACCGCCGAGGGCGGCAGCCCGAGATGGCGGGCGAGATCGGCCTGGGTGTGGCCGGCGCGTTCGAGCGCGTTGTGAAACCAGATCGTGTCCATTTGCAATATTGCCATATTGACATGCGTTGAGGCGATGATATATCGGCATTGCGATAATGGCAATAGCGTTGGGGAGAGGGCGGTGGATGGCGGGGTATTGCACGGCTCCAATATTGGATTTGACGAGGCGGTGGATGAAGGGTGCGCCTTTATCCTCGACGAGGGAGGGCCTTGCGGCATGGTGAGACGGGCCGGCTCACCCTACTGCGAGCCGCATCACGCCCTGTGCCATTTGCCCGGCGGCAGTGATGGCGAACGGCGACGGCTGCGCGAGGACGAGGTGCTGGCGCGGGTGGTCGGCGGGCGGCGCGGCCGGGAGGCGAGAACGCCGTCGGATCGCTTTCTGCAGCGATTGGACAGCATCACGCGCGATTTGGCGCGCCCAAGTTGTTCACGTATTGTTCGAAACGGAGATGGCGAATGAAACGGCGGGGGACGGCCTCCGGGATGGCTTCAGCAAGGGGGGCGAATGATGTCGTCAGTCGCGAGCGACTGCAGCACGGTCCGGTCGAACTGGTGCCAGCACTTATCGCCGACGCCGCCGGACGCCCGGCGCGGCCCTATCGGGCGGTGGACACGCTGACGCTGATGGAACGGCGCGGCTCGATTACCGCCGGGATGCGGCAGGCGGGAGAGGATTTCCGCCGCCGCTTCGCGCTGGCACAACTCGACCCGCTGCGGGCGCTCGACCTCTCGCGGCTGAGCCTTGGCGACAAGCCGTCACGGCGCGGCGACCATGCGCCGGGTTTGCGGGCCGAGGCGGCGCGCGGCGCGGTATGGCGGGCGATCGGCGCGGTCGGCGGCATCGCCTCGCCGGCCGGGTCGTGCCTGTGGCATGTCGTCGGCTGGGAACGCTCGCTCAAGGAATGGGCGTTCGAACAAGGCTGGGCGGGCCGGCGAGTGAGCCAGGAAACGGCGTCGGGAATCCTGATCGCGGCGCTTGGTGCGCTCGAAACGCATTTCCGATAAATTGCGATATGAGCATTTTTCGTATTGACAAATCCGGATCGATAAGATACAAGATCGGCACACTGGCGGAGCTGGGAGAGGCAAGAAGGCCTCGCCGCCGCAATCTCAAAACTCAGAGCGGCAACCTTGGCCACCCGATCACCGCGGCGGACACGCTCGCAGCGCGCGCTCGATGACGCACTGCGTCATCTCGGGCCGCCCGAACCCGAAGACGACGGCACGCCGGAACTTGAAACACCATTCGAGGATGTCGAGGCGCGCGCCAAGCGGCTCGGGGTCACGGTCGAGAAGGTGCTGCGCGAATACGCGCGCATCGCCTTTGCCGACCTCCGCCACATCGTGTGGTGGGACGCCGAAGGCCGGCACGTCAAAGAGCATTTGAGCAAGGCGGACGCCGCGGCGATCGCCGAGATCAGCACCGGGACGACCGGCAAAGGGCCTGTGCGCGTCAAGCTCTATGACCGGAAGGCGGCGCTCGATGCGATCGCGCGGCATCTCGGGATGTTCACGCCAAACCCGCGGCGACAGGAAGACAACCAAGAGTGGGCGGTGGCCGCGGAGGACGCGCGTGAAGAACTTGCTCGTTGGTTGGCTCGACTCGCTGCCGAACGCGATGAGAGCGAGGTTGCTGAAGACGCTGCCGAGGGGGATCGTTTACCAGGTCGACCATGATTGGGAGCTGAAGGCACGGGACAGCCAGCTGCCGCCGGAAGGCGATTGGCGAGTATGGCTACTGCTCGCGGGACGCGGCTTCGGGAAGACGCGAACCGGCGCGGAGTTCGTGCGGTCCCAGGTCGCGGCGCACAAGGCGCGGCATATCGCGCTGGTCGCGCCAACCGCGGCCGATGCCCGCGACGTGATGGTCGAGGGTGAAAGCGGGTTGCTGGCGGTGTCGCTGTTTGGCCGCCGGCCGGAATACGAGCCGTCGAAGCGGCGGCTGACCTGGCCGAACGGGGCGATGGCGACGACCTACTCGGCGGACGAGCCGGAGCGGCTGCGCGGGCCGCAGCATGACCTCGCCTGGTGTGACGAGCTCGCGGCGTGGCGGTATCCGGAGGCCTGGGACATGCTGCTGTTCGGGCTGCGGCTCGGCAGCGACCCGCGCGTCGTGGTGACGACCACGCCGCGACCGACGCCGCTGATCAAGACGCTGCTCGCCGACCCGAAGGTCGTGGTGACACGGGGATCGACGGCGGAGAACAGGAAAAATCTCGCGCCGGCGTTTCTCGAACAGATCGTGCGGCGCTACGAGGGCACGCGGCTCGGCCGGCAGGAGCTTGACGCGGAGCTGCTCGAAGACGCGCCGGGCGCGCTGTGGACGCATGGGCTGATCGAAGCCGGACGCGTGTCGAAGGTGCCGGAGCTGGTACGGGTGGTCGTGGCGATCGATCCGGCGGCGGGCTCAGGCGAGCATTCGGATGAGACCGGCATCGTCGTCGCCGGGAAGGATGGCGGCGGAAACGGCTATGTGCTGGCCGATCTGTCCGGCCGCTATGCGCCGACGGAATGGGCCAAGGCGGCCATCGCCGCGTACCGGACGCACGGCGCCGACCGTATCGTCGCCGAGGTCAACAACGGCGGCGAGATGGTCGAGGCGACGCTGCGTGTCGTCGATGCGACCGTGCCGTTCACCGCAGTGCACGCGGCGCGCGGCAAGATCGCTCGGGCCGAGCCGGTGGCAGCGCTCTATGAGCAGGGCAAGGTGCACCATCTCGGTGCGCTGCCGCGGCTCGAAGACCAGATGTGCGCTTTCGTGCACGATTTCGACCGGACCGCGGCGGGGTATTCACCGGATCGGGTCGACGCGCTGGTCTGGGCGCTCAGCGAACTGCTGGTTAGACCCGTCGCAGCGCAGGGAATTTTCGAGGCATATCGGCGCCTCGCGCAAAAGGAGCATGGAGCGCCATGACGCTGCTCGTCAAAGACGCGAATACCACGGTGCAGTCGCTGGCGACCGAGGCTGACGGCAGCGGCAACCTCGTGCCGCTGCACGCGACGGCTTCGCTCGTTGCCGGAGTGGCGAGCCCGGTCGGGCCGGGCAATCCGCTGCCGGTCATCAACACCGCCGGAAGCGTCGCTAGCGACGGAAGCGGCACGGTCGCCACCGGCGGCAGCCCGCAGACGCTGTTCGGCGGCGCGGTGCCGGCGAACGGTTTCCTGGTGCAGAACAATTCCGCGGCGGCGCTGTGGATTTGCGACACCGGGATCGCGTCGAACGGCGGGGCGAGCTTCCAGCTCGCCGCCAATGGCGGGCTGTTCGCGACACCGCCGGGTTACAAGCCAGCGGGCGCGGTGAGCCTATACGGCGCGACGACCGGCCAAGTCTTCGCGGCGCGACGGTGGTGAGCGGGATGCGGTGGTTCGATAGAACGCTCGCGGTAACCGCAGGGACGGCGTGCGGGTTGGTGGCGTCGGCGGTGCTGGCGCAGTCGCCGGGGAGCTTTTCGACGCTGTCGACAACGGGCACCGCAGCGCTTGGCGGGGCGGTGTTGGCATGTTCGGGGCAGCCTTGGATCGATGTGAAGTGCCCAAGCATGGCTGGGGGCGCGGTCGGCGACGACAGCCATGACGACACGACCGCGATCCAGACGACGATCAACACCGCGATTACCCATAGCTGGCCGGTGCATTTTCCCGCCGGTGTCTACAAGGTGACGAGCGGGCTGGCGATCGACTATGCCGGCCAGGCGGGGAACGGTTTTCGGCTGATCTCCGAGGGGGCGGCGATCGACGGGACAAGTGTTGCGTCGGGGCCGGTGCTGCAGGTCGAATGCTCGGCGGAACGACTGGGAGCCCCACCGGCTGCTTCTATTTCAAGGAGGAGGGCGCGCTGTTCGTGCGGGCCAACACGCCCGGTTACGCCGTGGTGATCGGCAAGAGCGATTTCTCCGACGCGCAGAACGCGATCAAGCTCGACCATCTGGTCGTGAACAATGCGAGCACGTCCGCGGCGGCCGGCGGGTTGCAGCTCAATTACGTGCTGAACAGCGACATCTATGCGGTCGCCGATAGTGCCGGCGGGGCGGCGGGCATCGCAGTCGAACAGACGCAGTTCTCGCGGATTTCCGGCGCTGGATCCGCGGCGGGCACCGGTGGCGCGGCGATGCTGCTGGAGAACGGATTCAATTTCGCCAACACGATCTTCGGGTTCGATTTCGAGGTGGCGCCGACCTGCCTGTCGATCACCTTCAATCATGATGGGCAGAACACCTTTGTCTCGCCGTACTTCAACTGTGCGACTGCGGTCAACGCCACGACGAGCACCCGCAACCTGCTAATCAACCCGACCTACGCCGGGCTGGTGACTAATCGCGGGCCGCAATCGGTCGGAGTGCAGGTAATCGGCGGCGGCAGCTGGGCGGCCTGGCAGTTTCCCGGCGTCGGAAGCTATACGGCGGTCGGCGTCGATGACGGCTCGGCGATCTCGTCCTACAACGCGCCGGGCGTCTCGCTGGCGGTGACACTGCCGGCGCCAGGGGCGGTCAATGCGGGCTGGCGGATGGGGTTCGCCACCGACAACGGGAAGGGCATGACGGTGACCACGCCGTCCGGCGCGATCCTGTCGGGCGGCAAGGCGCTATCGTCCGTGACGCTGGGGCCGGGTAACTACGAATATCTGGAGCTGCAATCGGACGGGAACAATTTCCGCGTCACCGCCGGGACGCGCAACACGCTGGCGACAAACGGGCTGCAGAGCCGCGACTGGCCGGGCAATTGGCTGTATCCGTCGAGTTCGGGTTACGCGGCGCAGCTCGGCGACAACGGCAATGTGGTGTCGAGCTACAATACGAGCGCGGGCCTCACGGTGACGCTCCCGCCGACGAGCAATCTGCCGTCGGGCTGGTCAATGGGCTTTGCGACCGACCAGGGAAAATCACTTCGGGTGCAGGTCAATGGCACAAGCGGCGGGCATATCCTCTACCCGCTGATCAACGCAACGGTGCAGACTTCATTGGCGCTCGCCGGCAACCAGTACGAATATGTGACGCTGCAATATGATGGCAGCGGCAACTTTCGGGTCGAGCAGGTGACGCCGGCGACGGCGCAGCAGCTTGGCGTTGCCGGCAGCGGCGGAGTGTCGCGCTGGAGCTTTCCAGCGGCGAGCGTCTATACCGCCACGGTCGCTGATAATGGCAACGCGGTCTCGGCCGATAACAGCCCGCTCGGCTTTCTGACCCTGACGCTGCCGGCGGCGAGCGCGCTCAACGCCGGGTGGGCGATCGCGATCGCCAATGACAACGGCAAGGTCGCGGCGGCTCAGATCGCGTCCGGTGATAGCGCGCGTATTCTCTATCCGGGCGGCGGGGCGGCGGTCACCTCGCTGCAGCTCGCCGCTGGCGATTACGAGCAGGCGGTTCTGCAGTTCGACGGGTCGAATTTTCGGGTCATGCAGGTGACGCCGGCCTCGGCCGCGGCGCTCGGGATAAGCGGCGCCGGGTGCGTGGCGAAGGCAAGTTTTCCGGCGGTCAGCAGCTACAGCGCGACGCTGGCGGATTGCGGGCTGGTGCTTTCGTCCTACAACTCGCCGATTGCGAGTTTGGCCGTGACGCTGCCGTCGACGACGGCGATTTCGGCGGGCTGGTCGATGGGGTTCACCACCGACAACGGCAAGGCGCTGATCGTCCAGGTCAACGGCACGGGCGGCGGCAGCATCCTGATGCCGGGCACGCGGGGCGCGCAGTCGGCGCTGACGCTGTACGGGCAGAATTATGAATTTTTGCGGTTGGAGTTTGATGGTTCGAACTTCCGGGTGGCGTCGCTGACACCGGCGAGCGCCTCCGCGAACGGGATGTTCCCGGCGACCGGGACGCCGTCCTCGTCGAGCGCCGCCTGCCATACCGGCCAGGTCGAAGCGGACAGCAATTACCTCTACTTTTGCGCCGCGCCCAACAGCTGGAAGCGGGCGGCGTGGAGCAGCTTCTGAAGACTTCGCCGCAAATTTCTCAAACTCGCCTCCCACGGACTTGATCCGGGGGTCCACGAGTAGCTTCAGCTTATTCGCGGATGGCCGGGTCAAGCCCGGCCAAGGCGATGCGATGGTTCGATCTAACGGGATCAATCAGACATGCCCGAATTCGATACTCGCCGCGGCGGCGCGAAGACCAGCCTTAGCGCGTCCTATGTCTGGGGGCAGCAGGGGTTGGAGACGCAGTTCCGCGATGTGTACCAGCCCGGCCAAGGGATTTTCTCGCCTGGTTACCCGCTGGCGCCGCTCGACCCGGAACGGGTGCGGGTGTGGGATTTTCCGGTCGGCGTCAATACGATCTATACGCCGCGGTCGTACGAGGCGATCTCGTTCGAGGAGCTGCGCCGGCTCGCCGACGCGCACGACATCACGCGGCTGGCCATCGAGACGCGCAAGGACCAGATCGAGCGGCTCGATTGGTCAATTCGGGCGCGCGGTAGACGGGCCTCGGGTCTCGATGCGAGGGCGCGGATCGCGGCGGTCGAGGAATTCTGGCGGCGGCCGGACGGCGAGCGGCCGTTCGGCACCTGGCTGCGCGAGCTGCTTGAGGATGTGCTGGTGCTCGATGCGCCAGCGCTGGAGCTGCGGCGCAACCGCGGCGGGGGGCTGATCGGGCTCGATGTCGTCGACGGCGCGACGATCAAGGTGCTGGTGGACGAAACCGGACGGCGGCCGCGTCCGCCGGCGCCGGCCTATGAGCAAGTCATCAAGGGGCGGCCGTGGAAACTATTGACCGCCGACGAGCTGCTCTACCTGCCGCGCAACCCGCGGCCGCACAAGGCCTACGGCTTCGGCCCGGTCGAGCAGATCGTGATGACGGTGAACATCGCGCTGCGCCGCCAGGTCATGCAACTGCAGCACTTTACCGAAGGCAATGTGCCGCCTGGCCTGCTCAATGCGCCCGACGGGTGGAATGTCGAGCAGATTAGCCAGTTCCAGGAATGGTTCGACAGCGTGCTGGCCGGCAATACCGGATCGCGGTCGCGGCTGCTGTGGGGGCCGTCGGGCTCCAAGTACCAGGCGTTCAAGGAGGCGCCCTACAAGGACGATTTCGACGAGTGGCTGGCGCGGATCGTGTGCTATGCGTTTTCGCTGCCGGCGACCGCGTTCACGCGGCAGGTCAACCGCGCGACGGCCGAGACCGCGCAGGAAGCGGCGCAGGACGAGGGCCTGGCGCCGCTGATGGGCTGGGTCAAGCGGCTCGCCGACCAGGTGATCCAGGATGCGATGGGTCACCCCGACCTCGAATTCGCCTGGGCCGACCTGCGCCCCGCCGACCCGGCGGAGCAGGCGAAGATCATCGACACCTATGTCCGCAACGGCGTCTACGCGGTGAACGAGGCCCGCGCGCTGCTCGGCCTCGACCCCGTCGCTGGCGGCGACGTGTTGACGATCCACGGCGCGCAGAGTGCGGCGTCATTTCGCACCACGAACGCCCCACCTGAAATCCGGTGTTCGCGTTGCGGCACAGTCTTCTGCTCCTGCCAGACCAAGGAAAGCCGCGCGCACGGATCATTGCTGCACAAGGACGACGAAGCAGAAGGCGAGATCGATGTCGCCGCCGCCGGCGACCTCAAATGCGAAGAGTTACCGTATGGTGGCTGTGAGGTCGGTGGCGGTTATGACAGCACTGCAATGTATCGTATCTTTGGGCGCAACCTCTGTAGAGATTGCGCTGTGAAATCCATGGGTCTTGGCGACGAGTCGCATTCTGAGCAAACAAGGGTTCTGCGCAACTCGTTGATTAAGGAATAAGTGGAGCGCACGAGGTCATGACAGATCGCCAGAGCGCGCTGCGGAACCTCTCCGTAGGAGACATCTTTCACGCCCAGAGTCGAAGCGGCGTGAGCTTGGTATGTCTCGTGACGGCACTCGATGGAGGCACCATCTCCGCACGCCGAATCCACACACAAGACGACTTACAGTTCGATCGTAATACCGGCTTTGAGGTCGGCAAGCCGCAGACCGGGATCGACTGTGTCGCGCCGTTGCCGCAGGAGATTTATGACGTCCTCCTGGCAATGGACCAAAGATACCAAGCGGCGTACACGCTGATCCGCAAGGGTATCGACGTGGATCCCCGAGACGCCCGATACACGCCGGACGAGAGGCGCGCGCACGACTTCCTTCACGAGCATATCGCCTCGAATCCCATCTGAAGTGGGCCGTGCAGACGTCGAGCCGTCGAGCGGCTGATCGACAAATTCTTGGTCGCCGCTGAGCTGCTCCGGTTCTCCGGTCTGCGCGAACACAGCTTCAACAACATGGTGATCCGCATGCGCTTTTATGCTCCGATCGCCAAGGTCGATGCCGAAGAGCGGATGGTCTGGGGCTATGCCTCGACCGACGCCGAGGACGACCAGGGCGAGATCATTACCCGCGACGCACTGGCGGACGCGCTCAACGGCTATATGAAATTCGCCAATATCCGCGAGATGCACCAGATGTCGGCGGTCGGCGTCGCCGAGGAGGCGGGGGTCGACGACAGAGGGCTCCATATCGGGGCGCGCATCGTCGATCCTGGCGCCTGGGACAAGGTGAAGAGCGGTGTCTACAAGGGGTTTTCGGTCGGCGGCAAGGTGCGGGCGCGGGATGCGCGTAACCGGCATGTGATCACCGCACTGACCCTCACCGAGATCAGCCTGGTCGACCGGCCGGCCAATCCCGAGGCGGTGTTCGATTACTGGAAGGCGGAGGGCGGCCAGGCGCCGGCAAACGACGTCGATTACGCCGATCCGGGGTACCAGGCCGATGGCCAGAAACGCTATCCGCTCGACGACGAGCGGCACATCCGTGCCGCTTGGGCCTTTATCCACAGGCCCGACAACGCCGCGCGGTACACGGCCGAGGATCTGGACAAGATCGAGGTGCGCATCGTCGCGGCGTGGAAGGAGAAAATCGATCCGTCCGGCCCGCCCGCGGCGAAGGCGTCGGTCGCCGACGACCAGGCGGGGCTCGACCACATCCACGATTGTCTCAAGGCGCTGAGCGACGGCGATTGCTGCACTGCGGCGAAGGCGATGGGGCGGTATTCGAAGGTCCGGCTCGGTCATTTCAAGGACGCACATGACGCGCTGTGTCGGGCCGGGGCCCGCTGCGACGGCTTTGCCGACGCTGTGGGACCGCGCGAAGCTAGCGACAAGGCGGGACGCGGGGACGATTTGATGAAGGCTTTTGCCACCGCGATCGTACCGCGCCTTGAGGAACTCGAAAAATCGGTTGCTGCCTTGCAAGCGATGCCGTTGCCGCCGCAAACGATGACACGAACTGCGACGGCGATTTCGAAACGCGAGGATGCGGGCAATCCAGGTGTATCGAACGACGATGTCGTCGTCGCGCTCGCCCGGATGAGCGACGACGAGCGCACGCTCACGCTTATCAAAGCCGCGCACGCCAATCCGATAAATCCTTTTGGCCGGCCTCTCGGCGTGCGCTGATCGTTTTCGTCGTCATTCCGCGAAAGCGGAAATTCAGGGCGAGCGATGGAAGGTTGTCTTGGACCCCCGCCTGCAGGGGGCCGAAAGTCTTTTAATCATACCCAGCCCGCCGTTCGGCGGGTTTTTTGTTGCCCGAGCGGAGGGAATTGAACGCATGAACCCGACACAAGACACGCTCGATCTGGTCAAGGGCGCGTTGCGCTCGCCGAGTGACCAGGTCGCCAAGACGATCTCGACCGGCACTGGCCTCGTCACCTTTGATCTGCAAGCGCCGGCGAAGAACCTCTATCCGTTTGTGACGCCGATCCGGAATGTTATTCCGCGCGTCGGCGGCGGTACCGGCACGGCGACGCATTGGCGGCAGGTCACGGCGCTGGTCGGTTCGGGTTTCGATGCGATGGGCTGGGTGCCGGAGGGGCAGCGTTCGGCGCAGATGTCGTACACCACCGCCACCAAATCGGCGACCTACGTCACGATCGGCGAGGAAGACGCGGCGACCTACGAGGCCATCAGCGCCGGGCGCGATTTCGAGGACATCCAGGCGCGGATGACCTTTCGTCTGCTGCAGAAGATGATGCTGAAGGAGGAGATGGCGATCCTCGGCGGCAATGCCTCGTTGCAACTGGGGTCGCCGGCGACGCCGGTGTTGTCCGCATCGGGCACCGGCGCGACGCTGCCGGCGGCGACTTATTACGTGAAGGTCGTCGCGCTGACGCTCGAAGGCTACCAGAATTCGAGTCTGTCGAGCGGCGCGCCACCACCAAGGGCATCACCGGAGCCGACGGCAACACCTATACGCTCGCCGGCGGCTCATCGAACATCAGCGCCGAGGCAAGCCAGGCGGTGACGCTGGGGCAGATGCTGTTCGCCAGCGTGACGCCGATCGCCGGCGCGGTCGCCTATGCCTGGTATGTCAGCAGCGCCACCGGCACCGAGCGGCTCGAGGCGATCACCACGATCAACAGCGCCGCATTTTCCGCGCCGCTCGCCGGCACCGGCCAGCAGCAATCGGCGATCACCGCCGACAACTCGGCCAATCCGAGCTACGCCTATGACGGCTTGCTGACCAGCGCGGTGAAAAGCGGATCGAATGCCTATGTCGCGACGATGGCGACCGGCACCGCGGGCACCGGCACGCCGCTCACCTCTTCGGGGCGCGGCTCGGTGGTCGAGATCGACACGATGTTCCAGACGATGTGGAACACCTACCAGCTTTCCCCGACCGTGCTTTACGTGAATGTGCAGGAGCTGAAGAACATCACCGCCAAGGTGCTGTCCAACGCTTCCGCACCGCTGCTGCGCTACGAGGTGAGCGCCGACGGTAACGCTTACGACCTCGCCGCGGCGGGGGCGGTGTCGTTCTATTTCAATCCGTTCGCCTTGAACGGCGGTTTGCGCATCCCGATCCGCATCCACCCGAAGGTGCCGCCGGGCACGATCATCGGCTGGGCCGAGAATTTGCCAGTGCAATACCAGTCGAACGAGGTGCCCAATGTCGCCGAGGTCAAGACGCGTCAGGACTACTATCAGATCGACTGGCCGGTGGTCACCCGGCAGCGCCAGGTCGGCGTCTATGCCGAAGAAGTGCTAGCCGTCTATGCGCCGTTCGCGATGGGCGTGATTACCAATATCGGCAACAGCTGACCGTAAAAGAGAACGCATCAACGCGGCGGACGCGGGGGGAACGCAAAGTACGCAGAGGTTGTGTGCTGTGAACGGGTCGTCTCCGCTTGAGGCGACGCGGAACTTTACCGGAGATGGGGGACGGCCCCCCGGAGTCGGCCTGCAGGGGCAGGTTCCAAACCGCCACAAGCCGCGAGGGTAAAGAGCCCTTGTGGTGAGCGTTGCTGGAAAAGGCGGAAGCTATTCCGTCAGGTGGGTCCTGAGGAGACGAACGCGAGTGAACCGCTGATGACGTGTCGTAACGTATTCAACCGACGTCGAAACCGGGGCCCAGACTTCTGTCCCGCGAGCAAGGGTTGGGCGATACCTGCTGACGGCCCAACCGGCGTCCGGCATGAAGGCGGCGTGACCTCAGGACAGGCTTCGGTAAGGAACACAGGAACCTGTCGTCCCGATGCGAAGGGAGAAACCCAAGCGGTCAGTCGCCGTGAGGGTCTGAGTACCGATGCGGGGCACAGGGGCGGAGACGTCCGTAGTAGGGTTGAAGGTCCTGCAATGGGATCGGACCGAAGGGGCGTCGTCATTCAGCTTTATCCCGGTGGCAACCTGAAAGGGGATGACCACCATGGTTGAAGCGAGGCCGTTTTGTATTGCCAAACGCGAAGTGTGGGAAGCGTACAAGCAAGTGAAGGCCAACCGAGGGGCGGCTGGAGTGGACGGGCAGTCTATCGAGGATTTCGACAGGGATCTGAGTAAGAACCTCTATCGGATCTGGAACAGAATGTCGTCGGGAAGCTACTTTCCCCCAGCCGTGCGTCGCGTTGACATACCGAAAGGCGATACTGGAGGAACCCGGCCGCTCGGGATTCCAACGGTTTCCGACAGGATCGCCCAGATGGTGGTCAAGCGGCATCTGGAACCGATCCTGGAACCGGTGTTCCACCGGGACTCCTATGGATATCGGCCCGGGAAGTCCGCGCATGATGCCCTCGCCAAAGCCCGGCGGCGTTGTTGGGCTTCTGACTGGGTACTCGACCTCGACATCAAGAGTTTCTTCGATGAGATTGACTGGGAACTTCTGATGAGAGCCGTGCGGCGACACACGGAATGCCCATGGGTGCTGCTCTATCTGCAAAGGTGGTTGCAGGCACCGGTGCGCATGCCGAATGGGGACCTGGTTGACCGGGAGAGAGGCACCCCGCAAGGAGCTGTCGTTAGTCCTGTGCTGGCAAATCTCTTTCTTCATTATGCGTTCGATTGCTGGATGCAACGAGAATATCCGGGCATCCTGTTCGAACGCTACGCTGACGACGCGATCTGTCACTGCGCGAGCGAAGCGCAGGCGCTTGAGCTACATCAGGCGCTGGAGAAGAGGTTCGCGGAGTGCCGGTTACGCCTGCACCCGCAAAAGACCAGGATCGTCTACTGCAAGGATACGAATCGCCCGGGAGGCTACCCGGAGCGGTCGTTCGACTTTCTCGGTTATACGTTTCGGCCGAGAGTGGCGATTGGCCGCGACCAGAAGCCCTTTGTCAGTTTCATCCCCGCGGTCAGCGATAAGGCTGCCAAGAGGATGCGGCTGGAGGTGCGAAGGTGGCGAATGCATCTGCGTAGCGATCTTGAGCTGGAAGAGATCGCCAAATGGGCCCGTCCCACCCTTGCCGGGTGGGTGCGCTACTATGGCCGGTTCTACCCCTCGAGGCTTCGCGAGGAACTCCGGACGATTGATGCTTTTATCGTGCGATGGGTGTCTCGCAAGTACAAACGATTCCGAGGGCACACTATGGCGGCCTGGGACTGGTTACGGTCGCTTCGGCGCCGCAATCCGACCCTGTTCGCACACTGGGCCATGGGATCAGCGGCTGGATGATGGGAGCCGGATGAATTGAGAGGTTCACGTCCGGTTCTGGGAGAGCGCGGGGCTGCGATGCCCCGCGCCACTCGACTATCGCCTCGGCGACCTCAGTCTTCTCCGCGACCTCCGCGCTGAGATTTCTTGCGTGCGGCATTTTGCTGCGAACTTTCGGGAAATCGATATGCCCTTTGGCGATCTTTGCATGCTGGCGGATGTCACTGCATGGCTGCAGACCGGTCAGAACCCGTTTCCGGCGACCGACGATGCGCTGCTGTCGCGGCTGATCACGGCGGCGAGCCGGTTCATTGAGAGCTGGCTCGATCGGCTGATGGCGGCCGACTGGATCGAGGTGCGCGACGGCAATGGCGGGCAGCGGCTCGTCTTTGCCAATTTCCCAGTCAGCGCGGTGCTATCGCTGTCGATCGATGGGCTCGTCATCCCGCCGGCTCCAGATGCCGCGAGCTTGGCGGCGGGAACGGCGGGCGGGTTCGGTGCCGGCTATGTCTTCAGTCCGACCGAACTGGCGTTGCGCGGCTATGTGTTCACGCGGCGGGCGCAGAATGTGGTGGTGATCTATACCGCCGGGTACTCAAGCGTGCCGTTCGACATCAGCCAGGCCTGCATCGAGCTGGTCGCGCAGCGCTATCGCGAACGTACCCGGATCGGTGAAGTCTCCAAGGCGCTGATGAGCGGCGAGACGGTGACGTTCTCGCAAAAGGACATGAGCGACGGCATCAAGACACTGCTCGCGGAATATCGGGCGGTGGCGCCGGTGTCGGGCTTTGCGCGGCGGTTGGCGCCGACGGCGACCGATCCGGCGACGCTGGCGGCGGCGCTATGATCACCGCGTCGGTCACGGGGGCGGAAAGCGTCGGCGAGTTGCCGCAGGCGCTGGCCGACCGCCTGTCGCAGGAGGTCGAGCGGCTCGGCGGGGTGCTGCGCGAGCGCATCGAGCGCAATCTCTCGGGCGAAGTCTTACAGCGGCGGAGCGGGCGGCTCCTCGGCAGCGTCTCGGTCGAAGTCGAACGTGTCGGGCTCGGGGCGAGTGTGACGGTCGGCAGCGACTCGCCCTATGCGGCGATCCACGAATACGGTGGGACGCTTCCCGCGCGGACGGTTCTGCCGCGGAGCGCGCGGGCGTTGGCCTTCCCGTGGCGCGGCCAGCAGCGTTTCTTTAAGCGGGTGCAACTGCCGGCGGTGACGATGCCGGAACGCTCGTTCATGCGCTCGGCGCTTAACGAGACGCTGCCGGAGATCCGTGCTGCGATCGAGGCGGCCGCCGCCGAGGCGCTGCAATCATGATCACGCGCGAGCCGATCTACGCCGCGCTGCTCGGATTGCTCGAGGCCGCCGCAGATTTCGCCGTTGTCGGCCGGCGGTTGCGGCACTGGAGCGACGTGTCGCCGGTCGAGCAGCCGGCGCTGTTCATGGCGCAGAAAAGCGAGCTGGCGACGATCAAGACGCTCGGTACGCCGACGGCCTGGACGCTGCGGTGGACCTGTATGTGTACGCTCATTCGAGCGACCCGTACCGCACGCCGGCGACGGTGCTCAACCCGCTGCTCGATGCGGTCGAGGCGGCGCTGGCGCCGTCGGCGGCGACCGGGCTTCAGGACCTGGGCCTGCCGGCGACCGTCCAGCACGCGTATATCAGCGGCAAGATCGAGACCGACGAGGGCGTGCTGGGCGACCAGGCCGTGGCGATCGTGCCGGTCGAAATTCTCTGCCTTGCCTGAGGCACGCCTTCGGGCACGCAGGCTGATTTTCCGAATCCGAGGGACCAACAGATGGCTCATCGACATTCCTGGGCGGTGGTGGTGCCGCTGCTGTGCGCGGCGGCGGCGCCGGCTTGTGCCGACAACAGCAAGGGGCCGTTTCAGCCGGTTGCGCCGGGGGCCACCTCGCCGCCGCTGGAGATCGTTATTCCCGATGGAACGGGGAAGACCGCGCCGCCGAGCGCGAGCCTGCCGCTCGCTATCGGCGGCACGGTTTCGATCAATGCGCTGGCGAACATCAACGGCTCGGCTTCGGTGGCGCGGCCGGCGAACACGACGGCGTATACCGGCTCGCAACTCATCGCCAGCAACACCTCGGGCAGCGTCACACCGGCGCAGGTGACGGTGACCGGTACCAATGCCGGCACCGGGAAGATCGTCGCCGCTTTCGCCGCGACGAGCTATGCCGGCGCCTCGGCGCCGCCCACGCAGTACTGGCACTTGTTTGCCAACTCCGGGATCACGGTATCGGGGCTGGTCGACGGCTCGGCCTATATCGGCCCGTACCTCGCCGATCTGACCAACGGCTATTATGTCGGCACGCTGACCTGCGCATCGTGGCAGAAGACCAACGACGGCACCGCCAAGTGGTTTTCGCCGTGCTCGACCAGCAACCAAGTGATCGGCGCGCTGCCGTTCAAGGCGCTCGCCGGGCAGACCTATCTCTATGCGCTGGTCGAGACCGGCGCCGGCGGCTACACCCCGATCTCCGGCGAGGCCGAGACGTTGCTCGTGTCGACCGATCGGGACAACTAGGCCATGCGCGCTTTTCCCTATCGCGGCATCGGCGTGGCGCTGGCGGCGCCGGCGCTGGCCGCACTGTCCATCGGGGCGGCCGAGGCCGACCGGATGCGTCAGCGCGAGCTATTCGCCGTGCCGGGCTGGGTGCTGCCAGGCGCCTCAATTGATCTCGATTTCGAGAAGGGCCGCTACTGGCAGGGCGGCACGCCGTGTCGCAGTCCGATCACCTGCCTGACGGCCAATCGCGCCTCGACGCATTACTGCAGCGAGGCGCAGGGCAATTTTATTGCGGTCGGTAGCAATCAGCCCTGCGTCACCAACAGCGGGTTCCTCGTCGAAGAAAGCCGCACGAATTCGGTGCGCAACAGCGTGATGTCGGGGGCTGTTCCCGGCACGCCGGGAACCATCGCGACAGACTGGACGATCGGCAATGCCGCCGGCCTGACAACATCGATCGTCGCCACTGGAGTTGATGCCCACGGCATCAACACCATGGACATCCGGTTTTCCGGGACCAGCACGGGCAGCTTCATCGCGATCTTTCCCGACCTGTCGAGCAGCGCGATCGCCGCGACGCAGGGGCAGCTTTGGACTTTTTCATTCTTCAATTCGCTGGTCGGCGGCTCGCTCGCTAACGTCACGGCGATGGAAGCCGATATTCAGGAAGCCGACAGCGGCGGCTCGGTCCTGGCTTCCGATGTCGTCTCGGTTGCGTTGCCGACGGCAGCTATTCAGCGCGCATCGAGCGGGTCGGTGACTCTGGGGAATGCCTCGGCCGCTTTTGTCCGGCCGCGCATCGGTTTGCAGGTCAACAGCGGTGCCGCCCTGGACTTCACGGTGCGTATCGGCTGGCCGCAACTCGAGCGGTGCACCCTGTCGACCGCATGCTACGCGTCGAGCCCGATCCCGACAAACGGTGCGGCCGCAACCCGCGCCGCCGACGTTCCTTTGGTCACGGCGAGCATCCCCGGTGCGCCGAGCGGTTCGATCACGGCCTTTGTCAGCGGCATGCCGAATGCGCCGACGAGCTACGGCGTCACCCAGACGCCGCTGCAGCTCGACGGTGGAACCAACCAAAATCGCCTTGATTTCGACCGCAACGCCAGCAATGCGATCGTGGCTCCGGGCTATGCCACAGCCGGGGTGGGGCAAACGACTGCCTCGTCATCAACCGCCGTCGCCGCGAATGCCTCGTTCAAGGCAGCGTTCGCGGTAGCAACCAATGATCAGGGCTACGCCATCAACAGCGCTCTGACGACCTATAGCGGCGGAAATTCGACCTTTGTGCCCTCGCGTGTGGTGCTGGGTCGGGACGGCACCGGCGTGCATCAGTTCAACGGATATATCACGCGCGTGGCGGTCTGGCCCACCCAGCGGCTGCCGAACAGCCTGCTGCAGCAACTGACGCAGTGACATCCAACGCGTCAGGGCGGCCCTCCGGTGTTCGGGTGGCCGCGGCGCGTCGCCATCCGATCAGGAGAGAGTTGATGAACGACACCGCCATGTCGACGGCGGCCGTCGCGCCCGAGCCAAAGGCATCTTCGCGCCACGATGCGCTCGTCGAGCGCTGGTGGACGGACCATTTTCCTGGCTCGCCGGTCGCCGCGGTGACAGCTGCCTGGAACCATGCTTTCGCCGCCAAAGAAGAACTGAAACGGCGCCTCGCCGCCAATTCTTCTGGCGCCAGCTTCGAGGAGGACAACTGACATGCAGCTCGCATTCGGCGCCGGAGCGCTGTGGGGCAACCGGACGGATGTCACCGGTTCGGGCATTGGCCCGGACCAGTTCGGCATTCTGCAGGATGTCCAGCTCGATTGGGACTGGCAGACCAAGGAATTGTGGGGCCAGTTCCAGTTCCCGGTCGATATCGCGCGCGGCCAGGGCAAGATCACCGGCAAGGCCAAATTCGCGCGAATTTTCGGCGCGATCTACGGCGATCTGTTTTTCGGCCAGACACCGGCGAGCGGCCAACTGACGGTGTCGGAGAACGAAGCGGCGAACGTCCCGGCGACGACGCCCTACACCGTGACCGTGGCCAACGCCTCGAACTTCTCCGACGATTTGGGCGTATTCTACGGCGGCGGCGCCAATGCCGGGCAGCGTCTGACCCGCGTCACCACGCCGTCCGCGGCCGGCCAGTATTCGGTGAACCTGACGACGGGCGTCTATACCTTCGCGGCCGCCGATGCCAGCGCATCGCTGCTGGTCTCCTATCTGTACGCGCCGAGCACCGGCAAGAAGCTCGTCGTGACCAATCAGCTGATGGGGTTCACGCCGACCTTCAAGGCGACGTTCTACACGCAGAAATCGACGCTCGGGGTCCCAGCCGGCCTGGCGCTGGTGCTGAACGCCTGCACCGCGACAAAACTGTCGCTGCCGACCAAGACCGACGATTACGAGATCCAGGAGTTCGATTTCAGCGCGTTCGCCGACGCCACCGGGGCGATCGGCACGCTTTCGACGCTGGAGTAGGCTGATGAGCGGATCGATGGTTATGCTCGGCGGCCGCGAGTTCCGGGTCGAGCCACTGCGTCTTGGCCAACTGCGGGCGCTGCTCGACGCGCTCGACGACCTGTCGGGGAAGACAGGCGGCGCCGTGGTCGACGCGGCGGCGCGGGTGATCCATGCCGGATTGTCGCGAGGGAGCCCGGAGCTGACGCTCGATGGCGTGCTCGAACTCGAAACGACGATGGACGAGGTCACGGCCGCGGTTGCCGCGATCCTGCAAGTCGCGGGGTTGTCGTCACAAGGGGAGACGCGACCGGGGGAAGCAGCGCCGGTGGCGCGCCGGCGGACAATGGTCCCGCCCGAATAGCGGCAATCTACGCCGCGCTCGCCACCGGCTGCTCTTATTCCTATGCCGTCATCGATGGCATGACGCTGACCGAGGCGGAGGAGATCTTCGGCTATTGGGCCGACAACCCGCCGGTTCACGTGATGCTGCAGGTGATCGCGCGAATGCTCGGCTGGAAGCCCGCGGAGCACGCGACGCCCTCGCTGACCGAGATCGCGGCGATGGCGCCGCCGGGTGTGGCGATGGCCGTCGCCGGGGAACTCGGCATGCCACCGCCGGTGCTCGACATCGACACCCTGCGTGCGCGCAACCAAGCGCGATTGGCGAAGAACGGGAAACGATTGTAGCCTCCACGCGAGCGGCGCGGGGAGGCGCGGATGCGGGCGTTGGCGGCGGCGATCGCCTTGTTTTTTGCGGAGATCGAACACGGCGTCGGCGCGTCCGCCGATCCGGGATATACCACCGAAGAAGCCCATGCCGGCTGCTATCACACCGATTTGCGCGTCTGCATGATCTCGCTGGGGACGGCGTTCTGGTTCGACATGCAAACCGTCGCGGCGCGGATCGCCAAGCGCAACGAGCTTGACGTCAACGGCCATACGGCACGTCGCAAAATCACGATCGACGCCCGGCTTCCGGGCCAGACCGACATAATCGGCATTACCCTGACGCTCGCGTCGCCATCGCCGAATGACCGGGTCGAAAGGATCGCGCTGGATCTCCCGGGCGATTTGGAGCAGGCGCATACCGCATCGGAATACGACAGCACGCGGTTTTACGATGTCGTATCCGCCGTGCTCGGCAGCCATTGTCCGAAGCTCGATCGGTTGGCGCTCTATCGCTTCTACGAGAACAGTATCAAGCCGCGCGAGGTCGTCAAAACCAGCGTCCAGAAATACGGCATCTTTCATTACACGCGGCAAAGCGTCGACACCGAGCCGATGTCGTTCTGCGGCGCGATGTTCAGCCTGCACAGCACGACCGAATACAACGGCGCGCCGAGCATGCCGAACCGCCAGCCCAAGACACTATCGTTCATCAACATCGAATAATGCAGGGCGGGTTCATGGCCGAAAGAGTGGAAATCAGCATTGGGGCCAACATCGGTGACGCGGTCGATGCGCTCGGCGTGCTGAAGGCGCGGTTCGATGAGCTGACGCATCTGGCGCTGCAGGCCGCGCAAAAGATGCAACATGCCGACGCCGCTTATCTCGCCGCCTTCAAGAACAACATGCAGATCCTGGTCGACAGCAAGCAGCTCTCGCTGCAGCAGGCGCTGGGTTTTGATATCGACTACACGGCGCAGCTCTTCGGCCAGGAACAGGCGCGGCTGCAGGCGATCCGCGATAACGACAATGCGTCGGCCGCCGACCGCCTCGCCGCCACCGCGCTGATGCGCGAAGCCGACCTGCGCTACATCACGCAGACCAGCGCGGAGTACCGCCAACTGGCCGACGCGGCGCGCGCCCAGGCCGATCGGATCGCGCAATCCTATGAACGCGCGTTCGACCGGGCTGGGGGCGCGGTGCAGCGCAGCTTCAACGAAATGGTGACCGGCCAGACGACCTGGGCGAAGGGCGTGACCCGCCTGGTTCAGGAGGTCGAAACCTTCTTTCTCGAAGAGATCGAGACGATGGCGGCGAAGTGGGCGGCATCCGGGCTCGCCAGTCTCGCCGGCGGAGCGGTAGCGAACGCGGTCAACAGCGCGCAGGCGACTGGTGCGACCGGCCTCGGCGCCGGTCTGACGTCAATGCTCGGCATCAACCAGCCTGGAGGTCTCTTTGGCACCGGGCTGTTGTCGGGCGCCGGCGGCGCCACGGCGGCGACGCAGGCCGCCGCGATGACCGCCAACACCACGGCGCTGGGTGCGTCGACCTCGGCGATCGCCGCGTTGACCGCGGCACTGACCGGCACGACGGCAGCGACGACAACAGGGGCCGGCGCATCGCTCGCCGGCGGCGCGGCGAGCGTCGGCGGTGCCGCGGCCGGCGGTGGCGGCTTTTTCTCCTGGCTCGGCGGTCTGTTCGCTTTTGGGCATGGCGGCATCGTGCCGTCGGCGGCGGGCGGCTGGGCGGTGCCCGATCTTGCCGGCGGGGTGCCGGCGCTGCTGCACGCGCGGGAAATGGTCTTGCCGGCGGACATCTCGCAGGGCCTGCAAGGGATGATTGCGGCGGGCAGCGCGGGTGACGCGCATTTCCATGCGCATTTTCACGGCCCGGCTGACGCGCCGGCGGTCAGCCGCTGGTTCCGCGACAATCTGCGCGGCAACGCCGGCGCGCTGCGCGACCTGTTCCGTCAGAACGCACTCACGCCGCGCAGCTTCTAGGGCTTCCATGACCGCGATCTTTCCCACGCTGCCAGGGCTTGGCTGGAGCGTCAGCAAGGCGCCGCGCTTCGCGACGCGTATTCAACGCGCCGTTTCCGGGCGCGAACTGCGGGTCGTCGAGCAGCCGAACCCGGTCTGGACCTGGACGCTGACTTACGCGCTGCTGCGCGACGCACACGACACGCGGGCCGCCAGCGGTCCCGGTATTGGTTATGACGAGTTGCGCACGCTGATGGGCTTTTTCCTGCAGCAGCAGGGTTCGTTCCAGCCGTTCCTATTCGATGATCCAACCGACGACCGGGCCAGCGCCCAGCCGCTCGGCGCCGGCGACGGCAGCGCCGCGGTCTTTCAGCTGGTCCGCTCGATGGCCGGGTTTGCCGAGCCGATCACCGCGCCGAACGCGGTGTCGGCGATCTATTTCAACGGCGTACGGCAAAGCGGCTCGGCGTACGGCGTCGATGCCGAGACCGGTCTGGTGACGTTCGCTAGCCCGCCCCCGGCCGGGCAACTGATCACCGCGGATTTCACCTACTACTTCCGCGTCCGTTTCGCGGACGATACCGCCGAGTTCGAGAATTTCCTGTACCAGCTCTGGGCGCTGAAGCAGGTCAAACTGCAATCGGTGTTTGTCTGATCGTTCTACGGAACGGCACAGCGGCGTCTCCCATCGTCGTCATCCCGACGAAGGTCGGGTTCCAGATCTCAAGCGCGTGAGCGGCGGAAGGCTAGATACCGGCCTTTGCCGGTATGACGTGAAACTGAGCATGAGGTGCCAATGCGACCGGCTTCCGCGGCGCTGCACAGCTATCTCGCCGCCAACGACACGTTCCTCGTCATCGATCTGTACACATTCGCGCTGCCGTCTGGCGCGGTGCTGCGCTATTCGGGCTGGACGGCGCCGCTGGTCATCCCAGGCACCGCGTTTGCACCGGGCAGCCTCAATTATAACGCTGCCGGCTATACTGATTTTGCGCTTGGTCCGCGCTTTGATCGCTCGATGGTCACGACGAAGATCGGCATCGAACCGACCGACCTCGACATCGTGATCCTGGCCGGGGGGAACGACCTGATCGGCGGGACGAGTTTCGCCGATGCGGTTCGAGTTGGGCAGTTCGATGGCGCGGCCGTCGAGCTCGACCGGCTGTTCGCGCCACCCCAACCAAATGTTGCCGGCGAGCCGGCAACCAACCTCGGCGCGATCGTGTGGTTCTACGGCCATGTCGCCGAGATCGATGTCGGCCGCAGCCGGATCGAGATGAAGGTGAAATCGCTGCTGAATCTGCTGGCGCAGCAGCAGATGCCACGCCGCCTCTATCAGGCCGCGTGCACGCATGTCTTCGGCGACGCTATGTGCAGCTTTGATCGCAGCTCGCTGGCGGCCAGCGTGACCGCGCAAGCGGGGTCGAACCAGGCGGTCATCGTCACCTCGCTGAGCCCAAGCCCGGCGACGCTCTACGATCAGGGCACGATCGTCGCGACCGGCGGCGCCAATGCCGGGCAGAGCCGGACGATTGCGCAGCTCTCCGGCGGCAATATCCGGCTGCTCAAGGCGTGGCTCGAACCGGTCGCCGCGGGTGATAGCTTCGATCTGCTGCCGGGGTGCGACCATACGGTCGCGACATGCCAGAACGTCTTCAACAATCTGAACCGCTTTGGCGGGTTTCCGTACATCCCGCCGCCGGAGCTCGCGGTATGAACGGCGCCCTGCGCGCGGCGGTCGTCGCCGAGACGAAAGAGTGGCTCGGCACACCATTCCATCATCAAGGTCGGGTCAAGGGCGGCGGGGTCGATTGCGCGATGCTGCTCGCGGAGGTCTATCAGCGCTGCGCGCTCGTTCCGCACGTCGATCCCGGCTACTACCCGCCGGACTGGCATCTGCATCGCGATGCAGAGCGTTATCTCGATAAGCTGATGCCTTATGCGCGCGAGTTGGCGGGTGAACCGGCGCCCGGCGATGTCGCGGTGTTCCAGTTCGGCCGCACCTTCTCGCACGGGGCCATCGTCATCGACTGGCCGCTTCTCATCCATGCTTATTGGCAGCGCGGTGTCGTGTGGGGCGACGCGAGGCTCAACCCGCTTGCCGGGCGCAGGGTGCGCTTCTTCGAGGTGGTCGATGGCTGAAATGACACCGGCGGGGAAGGGCGGCGGGCCGACGCCGTTTGTCAATGCCTTCAGCAACCCGACGCTCGGCTCGCTGCGCTACAACACCAGTCAGGCCGGGAGCCCCATCTTCATCTGCTACGGCACGCAGCGCGTCGCCATCAATCTGCTGGAGTTCTGGAACTTTCAGGGCAAGGGCGGCGGCGGGTCGGGGGGCGGCAAGGGACTCGGTGGCAGCGGCGGCAAGAAGGGCGCCAACCAGCAATTTTCGGTCGACGTCGCGTTCGGCATCTGCCAGGGGCCGGTGTCGTTTAGCGGCTCGATCTACGGCAGCGGCGGCAACAATCGCATCTGGGCGAATGGCGGCGTCACCGACGGGCTCGGCGCGGCCGGGCTCAATGGCTATGCCGGCAATGATGGGCAGTCGCCCGACCCCGTATTCGCCAGCGCCGATGTCAACCAGCCGGTGATCGGCTATTCGGGCACGTGTTATGTGACCGGGACGCCGCTCAATCTCGGCTCGTCTTCGGCTCTGCCCGACATTTCGTTCGAGATCACGGGATTCGAAAGTGGCACCGTCGGTCCGAGTCTTCCGAATGATGCGCGCCCCGATCTTGTCGTCGCCGATCTGCTGATCAATCCGCGCTACGGTGCGGGATTTCCTTTGGCAAATCTCGATGTATCGCGATCGCTTGCCGATTGGGGCAATTATTGCCAGGCGGCGCAGCTCGGGATGTCGCTGCTGCTCGACAAGCAACAGCCGGCGGCGCGTTGGATCGAGGAGATCACCGAGCTTACCGTTTCCGCCGTCGTGTGGTCGGGGACGCAACTGAAGATCATTCCCTAGGGCGACCAGCCGCTCTCCGCCAACGGTGCGAGCTGGGCGCCCGACCTGACCTGGCAATACAGCCTCGACGATGACGACTTCCTGCCGTGGTCGGAGAGCGGCGGCTCGGATCCGGTGCTGCTGACCCGCGCCGACCCCGCGCAGGCGACCAACTGGTTGTCGATCGAATATCTCGACGCGGCCAACAGCTACAACCCACAGCTCATCGCCGTGTTCGATCAGGGTGCGATCGACACCTATGGCCTGCGGACCCAGCCCTCGATGCAGGCGCACTCGATCACCAACCCGTCCAGCGCAACGATCTCGGCGCAATTTACTGCTGCAGCGGCGGCTCTATGTGCGCAACATCTACAAGTTCAAGCTCGGCTGGCGCTATGCGCTGCTCGAACCGA
This sequence comes from uncultured Alphaproteobacteria bacterium, assembly GCA_963778385.1. Taxonomy (GTDB): domain Bacteria; phylum Pseudomonadota; class Alphaproteobacteria; order ATCC43930; family CGMCC-115725; genus DATARH01. The sequence continues at coordinate 343,766 of CAVZUA010000006.1, forward strand.
TGGACATCGTGCTGATCAGTGATGCCGCGTTGGGGTTGTCGCAGGCACCGGTGCGCATCACCCAGATCGAGGAAGACCAGGACGGCGAACTGACCATCACCGCTGAGGAAATCCCCGGGGTGACGCCGTGACCGGCACAATCATCCCGATCGGCGTCGGCACCGCGGTACTATATGCCAAGCAGGCAACGGCCGGTGCGCCGCTCGACCCGTTCGCCGACCCTGGTGATACCAACGCGCCGAGCGTCTTCGAGCCGCCCGCGGCGCTGACCGGCGGGGCTGTCGAGGTCTGGCTGATCGCCAGTGGCGGTGTTGATTGGGGCGGCTGCCAGGTGTGGATTTCGACCGATGGCAGCCATTACGCGCTCGCCGGCACGATCTATCGCGGCGCGCGGCAGGGCGTGCTGAGCGCAAATCTGCCCGCCGCCGGCGATCCCGATACGGCCAATACCCTGGCGGTCGATCTGACGCAGTCGCAAGGGCAGCTGCTGTCGGGTACGCAGGCGGATGCGGACAGCTACGTGACTCTGTGTTATTGCGGCGGCGAGCTGGTCTCGTACGAGACCGCGACATTGACCGCCACATACAAATACAACCTGACCTATCTACGGCGTGGCGCCTATGGCACCCCGATCGGCGCCTATGCCGGCGGAACGCCGTTTGCGCGGTTCGGGCCGAACGACCTGTCGCTGTTTCGCTACAGCTATCCGGCGAGCTTTGTCGGGCAGAGCGTGTTCATCAAGCTGCCTGGCTTCAACATCTTCGGCCAGGCGCTGCAGGATATCGCCTCCGTCCCGGCCTATAGCTACACGCTCGCCGGTACCGGCGGCACAGCGATGAACGTGCTCGCGACGCTGGCGGTCGGGGTGGACCAGGATTGGGGCGTCGTCGGTACCAGCATCGCAGCACAAGCCGACCTCGCCTGGATTACCGCCCCGACCGGTAGCGACATCAATCTCGGTACGATCAGTTAGATCGGCAGGGGCGGCGGATCAGCGCAGCGCCATCCGCCAACGTCGCCGAGCCTCTGGCGGAAGACGCGTCGATTTTTCGCCGTCCGGCAATTCACAGCGGAGAAATCCTTGTCTCACACGCAAGTGCAGTGGGCGCGCGGCAGCACGTCCCAGGTGGGTACCTATACCGGGCCGGCCGGGGAACTGGTGCTCAACACCGACGATTGGAGCCTGCAAGCACAGGACGGAATCACCGCCGGCGGCTGGGCGATCCGCCCGCGGTTCAATGTGCGGACCGTCACCGCGACTGGCGCGCAGACGGTGGCCATCACCGACGACCTTATTGCCTGGACGCCCGGCACGCCGGCGGCGACGACCTTTACGTTGCCGTCGAGCCCACGGATCGGCGAACAGCACAGCTTCAAGTACCTGGCGGCCAGCGGCAGCTTCACGCTGAGCGTCGCCGCGCCCGCCGGCCAGACCATCGACGGCGCGTCGACGGCAACGATCAGCACGCTCTATGGCGTACTCCGCGTCGTCTATATCGGCGGCAACCAGTGGAGCCTCATGTCGTGAGCTCCGGCTTTGGCGACATGCTGCATCCGCATTTCAGCCCGGATATCACGCTCGGGCATCTGCTGCAGGCCGCTGTGGTGCTGGTCGCCGGCGGCGGCGGGATTCTCGGCGGCTATCTCAGCCTGCGCAGCGATGTCGACGCCGGTCGTGCCGAATACCGCGTGGCGCTCGCGGCGCACGAGGCGCGGCTCAACCAGGCCGAACGCGAGCTCGACGAGCGGCGTCGCGAGGATCGCCAGTTTCAGACCGAGATGCGCGCCTCGCTCGAACGCGTGATGCAGGCGCTCGCCGATATGCGCGCAGAATTGGTGCAGAAGCAAAACCGGCCCTAGGCGGCCTTTTTCGGAGAATGACATGACGGAATTCACGGGAGCGGCGACGCCGCTCGGCCCGCAGGACGTTGTTGCCGTCGCGGCGGAGCTGCAATGCGAGCCGGCGGCGGTCTGGGCCGTGTGCGACATCGAGAGCGCGGGCGGCGGTTTCCTTCCCGACAAGCGGCCGAAGATTCTGTTCGAGGCGCATGTTTTCGGCCGCCTGTCCGGGCATCGCTGGGACGCGACGCATCCCAACATCTCGTCGCCCGCATGGAACCGTGCGCTCTACGGCGTCGGCGGAACGCATCAATACGACCGGCTGGCCGAGGCGATCTCGCTCGACCGTACTGCTGCGTTGCAAGCGGCGAGCTGGGGCATGTTCCAGATCATGGGGATGAACTTCGCTGTCTGCGGCTACGCCGACGTCGAGACCTTCGTTGCCGCGATGTGCGAAGGCGAGGGCGCGCAGCTCGCCGCGTTTGCCGCGTTCTGCCGGCATGGCGGTCTCGATCGCGCCTTGCGGGCGCATGACTGGACGCGTTTCGCACTCGGCTATAACGGCGCCGGCGAGGCCGAAAACGATTATGACGGCAAGCTCGCCGCCGCGTATCGGCGGCGCTCGGTGGCGTCATGACCGCGGCCACACCCTGCGAGCGCTGTGCCGGTAGCGGCCGCGTCCCCCGGCTGCAACGCCGTCGCACCGACGGCAGCCTCGACCCGCTCGACATTCTCGGCCGGCACCACGAGGTCTGCGACCGGTGCGGCGGCTCCGGTGAGGCTGACTCCCGCAGACCGCCGCCGGAACCCCGCTCAGGCTACACCGCCGATCTCAGTTAGGCGTCCCCGATCGTCATTCCCGCGGAAGGGGGAATTCAGAGAGGTCGCTCGGATGCCGACCCCTGGAGCCCCGCCGTCGCCGGGTGACGAGCAGCACTGCAATGGGCCGCTTTGGGCGGCTTTTCTCATCGAAAGGACCTGAGATGCAGGTACTCGCCTTTTTGCTTGCTCGCTTCAGCGAGCCGTCCAGTTATGCCGGGCTTGGCGCGATGCTGGCGCTGGCCGGGCTGCATTTCTCGGACAGCGATCTCGGCCAGATCGCGCAGTTTCTCGCGGCCGGCTGCGGGCTTGCAGCGCTGCTCCTCAAGGAGCGCGGCATCCTTCATACGATTGTGGTCATCGTAATGCTTGGGGGAGCGCTCGGGGCCTGTGCGCCGCTACTCGGCGCCGGCGCCGCGCTGGGGACGGTAGGCGCTGGGATTACCGTCGCCAACAGCGCGTCGAGCACCGTCGACACGACGATCCAAACCGCTTGCGCCGCCTATGAGAAGGGGAAAGCTGCCGCGGATGCGGTAATGGGAACCGGCATCGTGCCGACCGACGCTGCCGGCAAGGCGCGCGCGATCGAGGAATACGGCGATGCCGCTTGCGCCAATCCGCCTTCCGGCGATGCGCTCTCGACAGCGATCTGGCTCGGCACGTTGGTCGGGCAGCTCGCAACGCTGACCAGCGCCGCGCCCGCTACCTGAGGCCGCACCCGCGGTGATCGTGCTTGATCCGCCGCGCCGCGCTCGCCATCGTGCGCGAAAACGCGGGAAGCGGGGGATCGATGCGACTTCAGGGGGCCATGGCGCTCACCGTCGCCGTGCTCGTCGCCGGATGCGGCGGCGGTGGCTGGGCGGGGTTCGGCAAGAAATCCGACACGTCCGCCGACATTCCCAACGAAATCAGCAAGCCGATAGGGCCGCATTTGGTGGCACGCTGCCCGGTGCCCGTGGCCTATGACGACACCACCTCGCACAAAATCCAGCAGGAGCTCGACGCCCTCCCCAAGGACAGCGCGCTGCGCAAGGCGATGACCGACTACGAAGCCGAGCGCGACAATTTGCGGATGTGCCAATAGCGCTCGTGGGGGCAGCCGTCCGACATCGCTTGACAGCGCAAATGACGAGTCTATGACCAAGGCGCAAGGGGGATGCGCCTCAACATGAAACGAGCTTTTGTCTTTCCCGGTCAGGGGTCGCAGCAGCCGGGCATGGGCCGTGATCTGGCCGAGGCGTTCACGCCGGCGCGGCTGCTCTTTGAGGAGGTCGACGACGCGTTGTCGCAGCGCCTCTCGCGGCTGATGTTCGAGGGCCCGGAAAGCGACCTCACGCTCACAGAAAACGCGCAGCCGGCGCTGCTCGCGGCCAGTCTCGCGGTGATCCGCGTGCTCGAGGCCGAGGCCGGGTTCGACGTCGCGACGCTTGGCTATGTCGCGGGACATTCGCTCGGCGAGTATTCGGCGCATGCCGCGGTGGGCACGTTCTCGGTTGCCGACGCGGTGCGTCTCGTCAAGCAGCGCGGCCAGGCGATGCAAAAGGCGGTGCCTGTGGGCGAGGGGGCGATGGCGGCGCTGCTCGGGCTCGATATCGAGGCCGCGCGCGAGGTCGCCGCGGGGACCCACGGCTTTGGCGTCTGCGTCGTCGCCAACGACAATTGCCCCGGACAGATCGTCATCAGCGGCGACACGGCGGCGGTGGAGAAGGCCGTCGCCCTGGCCGCCGGGCGCGGCGCGCGGCGGTCGATCATGCTGCCGGTCAGCGCCCCCTTTCATTGCCCGCTGATGGCACCCGCCGCCGAGGTCATGGAACGGGCGCTCGCCGATGTCGCACTGGTCGAGCCGTGCGTGCCGGTCGTCGCCAACGTCACCGCCGCGCCGGCTCTCGATCCGCGCGAGATCCGCGAGTTGTTGGTCGAGCAGGTGATCCGCATGGTGCGCTGGCGCGAAACCGTGCTGTTCTTCAAGGACCGCGAGGTCGAGGAGGTGGTCGAGATCGGGTCGGGCCGAGTGCTCGCCGGTCTCGTCAAGCGGATCGACCGCGAGCTGCCGGCGCTCTCGGCAGGCACGGCCGCCGAGACCGAAGCGCTCATGAAGCGCCTCTAGATGTTCGATCTCGCCGACCAGAAAGCCCTTGTCACCGGCGCCTCGGGCGGCATCGGCGGCGCCATCGCCCGGGCGCTGCACGCGCAAGGCGCGACGGTGATGCTGGCCGGCACCCGAGAGGCGGCGCTCCACGCGCTTGCCGGCGAGCTCGGCGAGCGCGCCCAGGTTCTTACCGCCGACCTCTCGCAAGCCGCAGAGGCGGAGCGGCTGATTCGCGAGTCGGAAGCCGCGCTGGGCGGGCTCGATATCCTCCTCAACAATGCCGGCGTCACCCGCGACGGGCTGGCGATGCGGATGAAGGACGAGGATTGGCAGGCGGTGCTCGACGTCAACCTGACCGCCGGGTTTCGCCTGATTCGCGCGGCGCTGCGCGGCATGCTGCGCCGCCGGCACGGCCGCATCGTCTCGATCGCCTCGCTGGTCGGCGTCGCCGGCAATCCCGGCCAGGCGAATTACGCCGCGTCGAAGGCCGGGATGATCGGCATGACCAAGTCCATCGCCGCCGAGGTTGCGACTCGCGGCATCACCGTCAATTGCGTCGCGCCGGGGTTTATCACCACGGCGATGACCGACAAGCTCACCGACGATCAACGCGCCCGCGGCACGGCAGCGATCCCGATGGAACGCTTCGGTACATCGGAAGAGGTTGCCGCGGCAGTGGTTTACCTCGCGAGCGCCGAAGCCGCCTACGTCACCGGCCAGACCGTCCATGTCAACGGCGGCATGGTCATGGTATGAGCGATAGGGGTCGCTCGGTTCGCCGGATTGGCAGGCTCGCCGAATTCGTGTTATGTGACGCGTCTGCAACCGCGGCCGCGCCGGCGCGAGATATAACGGCTGATCCCCCGAATTGGATAACCGCGCCGCGCTGAGTCGAGAGCACCCGCCATCAGCCATTGAGGGACAATACGAATGAGTGATGTCGCCGATCGAGTGAAGAAAATCGTCATCGAGCATCTCGGCGTCGAGGAGTCGAAGGTGACCGAGAACGCCAGCTTCATCGACGACCTGGGGGCGGACAGTCTCGACACGGTCGAGCTGGTGATGGCGTTCGAAGAGGAGTTCGGCTGCGAGATCCCCGACGACGCCGCGGAAAAGATCATCACGGTCAAGGACGCCGTCAGCTTTATTGAGACCCACGGCTGAGCGTGTTCCCGGCTTGTCGATGTTTGGGTATGCCGGCATGAGGCGGGTTGTCGTCACCGGCATAGGGCTCGTGACGCCGCTCGGTCTTGGCGTCGAGCGCGTCTGGAAGAAGCTGCTCGACGGCGAATCAGGGATTGGCGCGATCCAGTCCTTCGACGTGTCCGATCTGCCGGCGCAAGTCGCCGCGCAGGTACCGCTGGGCGATAAGGAATCGGGTCTGTTCAACGTCGATGACTGGGTCGCGACCAAGGACCAGCGGCGAATGGACCGGTTCATCGTCTATGCCATGGCCGCCGCCGCGATGGCGGTCGAGGATGCCGGCTGGGCACCAACGGACGAGGAAGGACGGGAACGGACCGGATGCCTGATCGGCTCCGGTATGGGCGGGTTGCCGGGCATCGTCGAAGGCGCGATCACCTTGCAGGACAAGGGGCCGCGCCGGCTGACGCCGTTCTTCGTGCCGGCGAACCTGATCAACCTCGCTTCCGGTAACGTCTCGATCAAATACGGATTCAAGGGGCCGAACCACGCTGTGGTGACGGCGTGCTCGACTGGCGCTCACGCGATTGGCGATGCCTCGCGGCTCATCATGTTCGACGATGCCGACGTCATGGTGTGCGGCGGCTCCGAGGCGGCGATATGCCGCCTGGGCGTGGCCGGGTTCGCCTCGGCCCGCGCGCTGTCGACCAATTTCAACGACGATCCGCCGCGCGCCTCGCGGCCCTGGGACCAGGACCGCGACGGCTTTGTGATGGGCGAGGGCGCCGGGATCATGGTGCTCGAGGAATACGAGCACGCCAAGCGACGCGGCGCGAAAATCTACGCCGAGGTGATCGGCTACGGCATGTCGGGCGACGCCTATCACATGACCGCGCCGGCCGAGGACGGTGACGGCGCCTATCGGTCGATGCGCAATGCCCTGCGGCGGGCCCAGCTGTCACCCGACAAGATCGATTATATCAACGCGCATGGCACCTCGACGCCGCTCGGCGACGAGATCGAACTCGGCGCGGTGAAGCGGCTGTTCGGCGACCATGCCTATAAGCTGTCGATGTCGTCGACCAAGTCGGCGATCGGCCATCTGCTCGGTGCGGCCGGTACGGTCGAGGCGATCTTCTCGATCCTGGCGATGCGCGACGGCATCGTCCCGCCGACGCTCAACCTCGACAATCCGTCGCCGTCTTGCGATATCGACCTCGTCGCCAAGACCGCCAAGGAGCGCAAGGTCGAGTATGTGCTGTCGAACTCGTTCGGGTTTGGCGGCACCAATGCCTCGCTGATCTTCAGCCATCCCGACCGCGCCGGGTAGGCGCGAGCGACGACGGACGCCGCGACATGCTGGCGTTTTTTCGCATGCTGATCGGGTGCTTCGTCACCGCGGTGGCAATCGTCGCCGGTGCCGCCGGCGTCGGCTATTGGACTTATCAGGACGTCAACGGTCCTGGCCCGCTGCACGCGGCGCAGACCGTCGTCATCCCGCCACATACCGGAATTTCCGAGATCTCGAAGATGCTCGCGACAGACGGGGTGATCCGCCATGCGCTGACCTTTGAAACTTTCGCCAGCATCACCGGCCGCGGCGGCGCGCTGAAGGCGGGCGAGTACGAGTTTCCCGCAGGGGCAAGTGCGGTCCAGGTGATGGACACCATCGCCACCGGCAAGACCGTCAAGCATCGCTTGACGGTCCGAGAAGGGCTGACGAGCGCGGAGATCGTCGCGCTGGTGCGCGACGCGCCGTTAATGACCGGCGATACCGGCCCGGCGCCGCCTGAGGGCAGCATGTTGCCGGAGACTTACATCTACAGCCGCGGCGACACGCGCGAGAGCGTCATCGACCGCATGCAGCAGGCGATGAAGGAGACGCTCGCCGCCGTCTGGGCGGAGCGGCGTAGCGATTTGGCCCTGACCAGCCCGGAGCAGGCGCTGGTACTGGCGTCGATCATCGAAAAGGAAGCGAACCGAAACGAGGAACGATCCCATATCGCCGCGGTATTCCTCAATCGCCTGCGGCTGGGTATGCGGCTGCAATCGGACCCGACGGTGCGATTTGTGCTGGCCGGCAACGGCGCGACAAAATTCGACGGCCAGCTCACGCGCGCTGAACTCGACGTCAACTCACCCTATAACACCTACGTCGCGAAGGGGTTGCCGCCCGGTCCGATCTGCAGCCCCGGGAAAGCGGCGCTGCGCGATGCGGTACGGCCGGAACGCAGCGACGATCTGTATTTTGTCGCCGACGGATCGGGCGGCCATGTTTTTGCCCGAACGCTGACCGAGCATAACCGCAACGTCGCGGCCTATGTTCGCACGACGACGACTGCGGCGAGTTCCGCCGAGGCGGCGCCGGCCAATCCGCCGCCCGCCAATCCACCGCCCGCCAATCCACCGCCCGCCAGCCCGCCGCAAGCAGTGGCCGCTCCACAACCGGCGGCGACGCCCTCATCGCAGACAGCCGCGACGGTGCAGCCGGCGCAGCACTGCCGGGCCAGCCCCGGCCATCCTTGCGTGATGCACTGAGGCGGCGCGCGATGGCTATCGCCAGCATGACCGGATTCGCCCGCGTCGAGGGAGAGGTGGCTGGCATCTCCTGGGCCTGGGAGCTGAAAAGCGTCAATGGACGCTCGCTGGACCTCAGGTTGCGCCTGCCGCCCGGCTATGACGGGCTCGAGCCGGTGCTGCGCGGCGCGTTGACCGGCCGGCTGCGGCGCGGATCGATCAACGCGAACCTGACCGTCAACCGGCTGACCCCGCCGACCATCCGTATCAATCGCGAAATGCTGGGCCGTGTGCTGACCCTGATCGGCGAATTGGCCGGGGAGGTCGAAGCGGCGCCGCCCCGCCTCGACGGGCTGATCGGCCTGCGCGGGATCATCGAGACGGTCGAAGATGAGCCAGAGGACGTCATCGAAGCACGCCGGGCCGCATTGATCCAGGCTTGGGGCGCCGCGCTCGACCGGCTCGTGGGGGCGCGCGGCGAGGAAGGCGCGCGGCTCGAAGCGGTTCTCAGGGGACAGCTGGTGGAGTTGGCCGACCTCGTTGCCACGGCTTCGGCCAGCGCGGCGGCGCAGCCCGAGGCATTGCGGGCACGGCTCGAACAGTCCCTGGCGGCGCTCGGCGACCTTGTGCCGGGCATGCCGCAGGATCGCGTCGCCCAGGAGCTGGCGTTGCTGGTGTCGCGCGGCGACATCCGCGAGGAGCTTGACCGGCTGCGCGCGCATATCGCCCAGGGCGGCGAGTTGCTGACGAAGGGCGAGGGGGTCGGCCGCCAGCTCGATTTCCTCTGCCAGGAGCTCAACCGCGAAGCCAATACGCTCTGCTCGAAATCCACCGATATCGAGCTGACGCGGATCGGCCTGTCGCTCAAGGTCGCGGTCGAACAGTTCCGCGAGCAGGTGCAGAACCTCGAATGAGCCGGGCGCCTACGCCAGCCACCACGATCCGCCGGCGCGGCTTTCTGCTGGTGCTGTCGTCGCCTTCAGGTGCGGGGAAGACGACGATCACCCGGCGGCTGCTGGAGCGCGACCCGAGCCTTTCATTATCGGTGTCGGTGACGACCCGGCCGCGTCGATCGAGCGAGATCGATGGACGCGACTATCATTTCATCGACCAGGCAAAATTCGATCGCATGGTTGCGCAAGACGAGTTGCTCGAACATGCCGCCGTGTTCGGGCATAGCTACGGCACCCCGCGTGAGCCGATCGAGGCGGCGCTTGCCGCTGGCCGCGATATCGTCACCGATATCGACTGGCAAGGGACACAGCAACTCAGCCGGAGCGCGGTGAAGGGCGATCTTGTGACGATCTTTGTGCTGCCGCCCAGCGCCGGCGCGCTGGAGGCGCGGCTGCGCACCCGGGCCCAGGACAGCGACGAAGTCGTCGCCGCCCGCCTCGCGAAATCCGCCGAGGAAATGAGCCATTGGGAAGAGTACCAGTACTTTATTGTCAACGACGACCTGGAGGTCAGCGTCGCGCAGGCGGAGGCGATCGTCGTTGCCGAGCGTTCGAAAGGCGCACGGCAGATCGGCTTTGCCGATTTCGTAGCCCGGCTGCGCGGCGGTTGACGGAGCAAGAGGTTACGCGCATGGCGCTTCCCACCGATGCGAATGTCGATCTGTTGCTGTGCGACGGGGTGCGGCCAAACCCCGATGGTAAACTCGACATTGCCGGCTTCTATCCAACCGGCGAGGTGAAGGTCGATTCCACGGCGAACCTGCCGGCGACGATCAACCTGACCTTTATTTTCGTACTGAAGGACGGCGACGGGCAGTTTTCCCCGGTATTCCGCATCTTTGACCCACTCGGCAAGGAGCTGCACAAATTTGACGTCCCCGAAATCACCAAGCCGCCTGGGATGGCCCATGTGATGATGCTGCCGGTGGGGCTCATTCCGATCGCCCGCTCGGGAAATTATGCGGTGTCTCTGGAGATCGGCGGGCAACTCTACCGCCGTTCGGTGCGGATTTTTCAGTAGCTCGGGTTTTCGAACGACCTGGCTAGCGCGCAGAACTGGGCGACGGATAGCTCCTCGGCGCGCGCCGTCGGCGGGATGTCGGCGGCGGCGAGCAATACCGCGACCGGAACGCCCAGCGCTTTGAGGCTTGAGCGCAGCATCTTGCGGCGTTGCCCGAACGCCGCGGCGGTCACGCGTTCGAGCATCGCCTTGTCAGCCGCCGCCAGCGGCGGCGTCCTCGGCACCAGGCGCACGACGCTTGAGGTCACCTTGGGCGCTGGGGTGAAGGCCTGCGGCGGAATGTCGAACAGGATGCGCGCCTCGCACAGCCACTGCACCAGCACTGAGAGGCGCCCGTACGCCGGGCTGCGCGTGGTGGCGACGAGCCGTTCGGCGACCTCGCGTTGGAACATCAGCGTCAGGCTCTCGTATTCGCCAATTCGGTCGAGCCATCGCAGCAGCAAGGCGGTCGCGATGTTGTAGGGCAGGTTGGCGACAATGCGGCAGGGCGGCTCGCCGAGCGCGATGGGGTCGAACGTCAACGCATCGCCCTCGACGATTTCGATCCGTCCGGGATAGGCGGTGGCAAGGTCGGTGAGCGCCGCGATGCAGCGCGAATCCCGTTCGATGGCCACTACACGGCTGGCACCCTCGGCGAGCAGCGCGCGCGTCAGCCCGCCGGGTCCGGGGCCGATCTCGATTGTCGTGCCGTCATCGAGCGGGCCCGCCGCGCGGGCGATGCGGCGTGTCAGGTTGAGGTCGAGGATGAAGTTCTGGCCGAGCCCCTTGCGTGCCGCGATGCCATGGCGGGCGATGACCTGCCGCAGCGGCGGAAGGCCGGGAGGCGGACGGTCGTTCAGCTTGCGCCGCGCCGTGCCGCCATGGCGGCGGCGAGCCGGAGGGCGGCGATCAGGCTGTCCGGCCGCGCCACGCCCTTGCCGGCGATGTCGAACGCGGTGCCGTGATCGGGCGAGGTGCGGATAAACGGCAGCCCCAAGGTCACATTGACGGCGCCGTCAAAGTCGAGGGTCTTGATCGGGATCAGCGCCTGGTCGTGATACATGCACAGCGCCGCGTCGAACCCGCGGCGCGCTTCCGCGTGGAACATCGTGTCGGCCGCGAGCGGACCGCGAGCGTCGACGCCGGCCGCGCGCAACTCGGCGACCGCGGGAACGATGATGTCGATATCCTCGTGGCCGAGGCCGCCCGCCTCGCCGGCATGCGGATTGAGCCCGGCGACGGCGATCGCCGGTCGGGCGATGCCGAAATCGCGCCGCAGCGCGGCGGCCGTAACCTGGCCGGCATGGACGATGCCCGCGGTCGACAACGCATCGATGGCGTCGCGCAGCGCCAGGTGGATCGTCACCGGCACAACGCGCAGGTCGCGTCCCGCGAGCATCATCACCGCCGGCTCCCGCGACCCGGCGAGTTCCGCAAGATATTCGGTGTGGCCGGGATGCTTGAACCCGGCCCGATAGAGCGCGTCCTTGTTGATCGGGTTGGTCACCAGCGCGGCCGCACGACCGGCGCGGACATCGGCCACCGCCGTCTCGATCGCCCGCAACACCAGCTTCTGATCGGACGGATCGGGCCGACCCGGCTTGCCGATCGGCGTGCCCCCGACCGGCGTGCCCCCGACCGGCGCCACCGGCAGCGCATCGGCGAAAACAGCCGTCGCCTCGGAGCTGCTGGCGATCGGTCGAATCGGGACATCCCAGCCCAGCGCTCCGGCCAGGAGCGTCAGCCGGTCCGGATCGTCGATCAGGTAAAATGCCGGGATATGCTCGTCCCGGCGCAACCATGCCTGAAGGGCGATCTCGCCGCCGATCCCGGCGGGCTCGCCCATGGTCAAGGCGAGCGGCAGCGCCATCGGTTATACCCTCACATCGACATACGCGACGCGCCGCAGATCGCGCAGATAGCGGCGCGCCACGGTGTCGAGCTTCTGGCGCAACAGCGACTCGAAGATTTCCTCGCGCGACGGGTCGCCGGTTTTGGCGGCTGCTTGGGTCCCCTTCGAGCAGAGCATCACGACGCCGATGCCATTGCGCTGCAGGATCGGCTGTGACGCCTCGTTCGGCGTCAGTTTTTCCAACAGTTGGCGCATCTGTGGCGTGACGTTGTTGGCGTTGACCTGCCCCTCGCTGGAGAATTGCGGCGCCTTCGCCTTGCCGATGCGCAGGAAGTCGGCGCAGTTCTTGGCGTTGGCGCGGAGGCCCATCACTTCGGCCGCGGCAGTGCGCTTCATCGCCTCGTTGGGGTTGGGGGGCAGCGGGACGACGACCTGCACAACGTTATAGACGGTGTCCGATTGCCCGCCGCCGGTCGTGCCGTTTCGCCGGTCCATCACCAGCAGCAGATAGTAGCCGCCTGTCGTCCTGATCGGCGGGGACAGTTCGCCGGGCTTCATCGGCGCTACCGCTTTGGCGAGGTCGGGCGCCAGCTGGTCGGGCCGCATCCAACCCATATCGCCGCCCACCGCCGCGGTCGCCGATTGCGAGAATTGCTGGGCCACGGCGGAAAAGCGGGCGCCTTGTCGCATCTGTTGGGTGAGCTTCTCGGCGAGCGCGCGGACTTCGACGTCTTGCGACGGGTTGTCGACCGCAAGAAAGATCTCGGCGATCCGGCTTTGCGGCTCGCCGGCATGTTCCTTGAGCCGCCGCAGCGCTTCGTCGACCTCCTCGTCGGAGATCTCCGTCGTTTCGGCCGCCTTGCGGCGCACCAACTTGGCCCAGACGACCGATGCGGTGACCTGGCTGATCAGCGAGCTGCGATCGATTCCCCGCGCCTTGAGGAACGTGGTCAGCTGGCCGGTCTGCATATTGTTCTGTTTTTCGATCTGCGAGAGCGCATTGTTGATCTCGTCGTCGGTGGCGACGATGTTCTGCTTCTTCGCCTCCTGCAGCTGCAATTTCTCGTCGACCAGCGAGCGCAGCACTTGCGACTCAGTGCGCTTGCGCGCATCGGGCGTGTCCGCGATGTTCGACGACAGCAACACCATGCGCAGCCGCGAGATAAGATCGAAAACCGAAATCACGTCATCGTTGACGACCGCCGCAATCCGCATCTCCGGGACTGGCCCGGTGGCGGAGGGCGGTCCCGCCGCGCCGCGCTGCACCGGCGTCCGCGTCGCCGAATGGGCTGTCGGGAATGATGCGCAAAGGGCCGCGGCCAACAGCAGCGACGCGCCCCCAAAACGCCATGCCCCCATCGTCGATCCCTGAACCTGCCTGAGAAAGCGGCATAGTTTACACGCGGTGGGGGCGCCTGTCGCCGCGTCGTTTCGCGCTGTGGCTTTAGCCGCCTGGCGACACCGACAGGATCGAGCCGCCGATCTCTCCGATGTTCTTGAAGACGACGCTGACCAGTACGCTATAGCCGGGTGTCACGTCGCCGTTGCGGATCCCCGACTGGCTGACAGTGGCGATAAAGCCCATGCACTCGTCCTGATAAAGCGCCGACAGGCTGGCGTTGAGGCTCTTGCTTGACGACTGCGGCTGGCTCGCGCCGTTGACGATATTGTTCGAGTTCGTGAGGTTGAGGGTCTCGGTCCCCGTCAGCGACCAATATTGTGAAAGCTTAAGCGTGGTGGTGAAATTCAACTGCTCGCGCTTGCCGAAGAGGATGGTCTGGCCGCTTCCCGGAACCGAGATGACATCGTTCGCCTGCTCCGCCGGGATCAGCAGATAGCCGGTGGAAAACTTGACTACGTTTGTCCCGGCCGTTGCCGTGACTTCCTGCAGGCGGTTGCTGAGGGACGATTTATCGAGGCGGAAATGATAGACGAAGTCGAGATAGCTGCTCGGCGCCAGCGACATCCGCCCGACTATATCCGATAGCCGCGTGTCGATGCCGCTGCCGGGCGGAACGAAATTATTGGTCTCGGCCCGATAGCTCTGACCGATCAGGAATCGGTAGCTGCCGCCGTTGGCGGCGTAGGCGCCCAGGTTGAGGCCGTAATCGACCCGCTGCCCGGTGTCGAGCAGGTCGTAGCCCTGCATGCGATCGGGCCGGAACAGGTCGGAATCGCGGAACTCGTAGCCGAGGCTGTCTTCGTTCGGAATGATGAAACGGTTGCCGCCGCTCGGCCCGATAAAGGTCGCTACCGTCGGCTGCACGAGATAGGTGAAATCGGTGCCGCGGTGGACGACCGGGTAGTTCCAGGTCAGCCCCAATTGCGGGAACGCGCGCGCGGTCGTGAAATTGTAAGGAACATGCACCGCTGCCGGCTGGCCGTTTTGCGGGAAATAGACGCTGGGCAGATCGGGGTTCGACAGATTGCTGAGATTGTTGACCCAGTAGCCGTCGCCGCGCACGTTCGCCTGCAGCTTATATTCGCCGCCGATCCCGTCGTAGAAGGTCCGGTTCCACTCCACGCCAAGTGACAGCCGCCGCGTATCGGTGCCGACTTCGCGCACGATGTCGAGCAGGTTGGTGTTGACCTTGAGCGTGCCGCCGATGCTGTCGGGCTGGAAAACCCAGTTGCGGTTCATGACCGGCAGCACGATCGGTTGCGTCGAATCGCCGAGGCCCGGGGTCAGGGGCTGGAACAGGTAGGTATTGACGTCGAGCGAGCCGTCGGTCGGAAACCCTTCGAGATAGGCCCGGGTGATTTCGGTGTTGAGCGGCGGCAAAGCAAAGCTGAAGCGCTGCAGATAAGTCTGGTCCGAGACCCGTTGCAGCTGGAAGCCGGTTCGATACGTGTCGTCGATGTCGTATTCGCCCGACGCATTGACGTGCCAGCGAACGGCGTTTTTCACATTCGCATCGTTTTCGTTGCCGACGTTGCTGTAGTTGATGCTGCCGAGACCTTCGAAAGTGCCGTTGGCAAAGCGTTGGCGGTAATCCGCGGCCAGTACCTGGCCGGCCTGAGTCGTGAAGCGCGGGGTGAGGGTCAGGTCGGCGTCCGGGCCGAGTACCAGGTAATAGGGTGTCGCGACGTGGAAGCCGATCGTGCTCGACCCGCCAAAGGTCGGCATCAGGAACCCGCTTTGCCGCTTGACCGAGGGGTCGGGCACGGACATGTACGGCGTATAGAAGACCGGCCAGCCGTCGATCTCCATCGTGGCGTCGCGGAATTCGAGCCGCTTCAGCTCCTTGTCGTCGGTCATCTCGCGCGTCTTGAGCTGCCAGACCGGCGGCGCGGAGGGATCGTCCTTGCACGGATCGCAGGCCGAGTAGACCGCCCGGCGCATATCGAGCCGGTTGCCGTTCGTCCGCCGCGCCGCGTTGGCGGCGAGCCGCGACCGATCGGCCATCAGCATGCGCACATTGTCGGCAAAGGCGTCGTTCATGCCGTTGCGCAGCTCGATGTACTCGCTAAACATCACGGTGCCGTCCGGCATCATCAGGCTCGCATGGCCCGAAGCCGTCACCGTGTCGGTGCGCTGGTTGTAGGTGATCACGTCGGCGAGCAGGATTTGCGTGCCCTGCGCCAGCTCGACGTGGCCCTTGGCGATCGTCAGGGCCAACTGATCGTCGTATTGGACCTCGTCGGCCTGGAAGGTGATCGGCGCGTTCTTGTTGCTGCCGTCGCCGGCGCCGAAGGATTGCGCCGATGCTTCGGGGCGTGGCAGCAGGCTTCCTCCGAGACCAAGCAGAACGGCCGCGAGCTTGAGCGCGCGCGCGGCCGGTCGCTGAGGTTTATATCGGAGGCGGCGGGTCATCGGCTGGGGGTACCGGTCCTGCAATCCGTTGTTGGCCATAATCGCACGCGGCGATTTCCTAGCAGCAATATCGCCTGTACTCGGTCGCGTCACCCGTCTTCAAGATGGAGCAGCATCGAGACGCCGAAAATCAGGCTCACCCCGGTCGGCGTCCAGGCCGCGAGCAAGACCGGCAGTTTGGCCGACAGGCCGAGCGCGAAGACGATGTTCGACACGAAATAGAGGGTAAAGCCGGCCGCGACGCCGCCGATGATCATCAGCGTCACGCCGCCGCGCCGCTGCATCCTGAGGCTGAACGTCGCCGCGACCAGCACCATCGCGCAAAACAGAAACGGCCGGGCCAGCAGAATGTTGAACTGCAGCCGGTGGCGCTGCGCCGAAAATCCCGATTGCTCCAGCAGTGAAATAAAGCCGGGGAGCGCCCAGAACGACATCGTGTCCGGCGAGGCGAGGCTCTCCTCGATGCGGTGGGTCGTGAATTTCGTCGGCAGGCGAAGCTGCGGCACCGGCTCCGGCTGATCGCCGCTTTCCCATCGCTTGCCGTTGTCGATGATCCAATAGCCGTTGTCGAGCTGCGCCGAGCCTGCCTCGATGCGCGAGCGGTACTGATGCTCGCTGTTGAAGAAGAACAGCGTGACCTTTTTGAGCAGCAGTTCGGGCGCCACCATCTTGTCGCCGTGGATGACCACCTGGCCGCCGCTCGAATCGCTCTGCCGCAGCCACAGGCCGGAATTGGACAAAGCGAGCTGCTGTTCCGAGCTTTGCTTGAGATAGCGGGAGTCGAGTTGCTCGTAGGTGGCCTCCATCTGCGAGGCGGCCGGGTTGAACATCGTCACCGCGACAATACCGGTGAGAAGCGCGACAAGCAGCGCCGGCGTCAGGAACTGCCACACCGACACGCCGGCCGCGCGCGCGACGACGAGCTCGTTGTTGCGGGTCAATCGCCAGAAAGCGAGCATCGTGCCGAACAGCACCGCGAACGGCATCACTTCCTGCGCGGTGTGCGGCAGCTTCAATGCCGCCATTTCCAGCAGAACGCCGAGCGTCACCCCGTTTTTTGTCGAGGCGCGCCGCAACAGCTCAATGTAGTCGATCAAAAAACTGATGCTGAGCATGGCGCCGTAGACGCCGCAAAACCACGCGAAGAACTGGCGCGCAATATAGGCGGAGAGCGTCTTGGCCAGCAGCACCGACTACCGTCTCCCCCTGCCGCGAACGCTACCGCGCGACCGCCGCGCGCGGCGAAAGCCGGCGAAAATTGAACCTTATGCCACGGTGCGAGAGGATTCCAAGACCAACTAGGAACGGCGCCAGATCGACGACATAACTGATCGGGATCGCCGCCGCGTAACGTCCCTCCAAATTCCTGATCGCGAGATCCAAAGCCTGGAATGTCAGCGCGCAAAGGACCGCGAACAGGACGCGTTTCAGCTGGCCGCGCCGGTTGAATTCGCCCGGCAGCAGGCAGGCGAGCGGGATGATCGCAAAGCTGAACGCGCTCAGCGGTATCGTCAGACGCTCATTGCCCTCGACCAGGTAGGCGTCGCGTGTTTTCGGGTCGATGTCCTCGGGAGGAAAGAATAATTCGAGGAGATAGCGCTCCTGCGCCTCGCGGGTGCGGGCTTCGGCCGAATCCCGCATCATGTCGAGGTCGAGTACATAGCGTTCGAAGGTCAAGACCGACAGTTTGCCGGTCTCGCGATCGTATTGCTGGCGATCGCCATTGACCATGATGATGCGCGATGCGCCGCCGCTATCGGCGAAAGCGCCGCGCTCGGCAAGTATCGTCGTCGGACGCTTCGGGTCGCGCTCGTCGTTGATCATCAGCCCGATGACCTCGCCGCGCTCGTTGCGGGCGCCGATATAGATCGTCAGCTTGTCGGAGATCGTCGTAAACGAACCTTCCTGCAGCAGGCTCGATACAAAGCGGTTGCGAATCTCGAACTGCAGGTCCTTGAACAGCCGGTTTGACGCGGGCAGCAGATAGAGCGACAGCGCCATCAGGATGATCCAGGCGATCGCCGCCAGCTCCAACACCGGTTTGGCGAGCGTCATCGGGCTCATGCCGGCGGACCGCATCACCACGAGCTCGCTCTCGGCCGTCAGCTTGTTGAAGACGAAGAGAACCGCGATGAACGCCCCGATCGGTAGCACGATGTCGAGAAAGCGCGGCAGGATCAGCATCGCGAGGTAAAGGAACACCTCGGCCGACAGCCCGCGATTGACGATGAGATCGACCAGCTTCAGCGATTGGGCCAGCCACACCGCCGCGGTCAGCGCTCCCGTCACAAAGAGCATCACGCTCAGGCACTGCCGCAGAATGTAGCGGTTCAGCCCCAGCATGTACCGGTTCAACCCGAGCATCGGTCTCGATCATAAGGATGCAGCCGCGCCGCGACCAATAACTTTACGCAGCGGGTGCCGCTTGCGTCCCTTCGAGACGTGCCTTAGGGAACGCGTATACCCCCAACTGAGACGCCGGCCTCTCTGCCTCGTTGACTCCCGACGGCGCTGCGTCTATCGCGCAGGGCAGCGCTTTTCCGTGATCGGGATGGGCCATGAAGATCAGCTTTTCGGAATTCGAGCCACCGCGTGCCGGCGCCGTGGTTGTCGGTGTGTGGGAAGGGGGGGCGCTGACCGCGACCGCCCGTCAGCTCGACGAAACGACTGGCGGCGTGCTGACCCGGGCGCTCGCCGCATCGCCGAGATTTCGCGGCAAGCGCAACGACCTGGTACCGGTCATCGCCCCGCCGAACCTGTCGGTGAGCCGTGTCGTGCTCGCGGGGCTCGGCAAACCGGAGGCGGTGGATGCGCGCGGCTTCGAGGATCTCGGCGGGACGCTGCTCGCGCATCTGAATGGCGTCGGCGAAATCGCGGCGACCTTCGCGATCGACCTTGACGATGCGGCGACCGTGCCGCCGGGCGACGCGGCGGCGCATCTCGCGCTCGGCGCCGCGTTGCGCGGGTACCGTTTTGACAAGTACCGCACCACCGAGAAGCCCGAGCGCAAGCCGTCGCTCGCGAAGCTGACAGTCGCCAGCCCCGCGGCGAGCGCGGCGCGCAAGGCCTATAAGGACCTCGCGGCCACCGCCGAGGCGGTCGCCTTTACCCGCGACCTCGTCTCCGAGCCGGCTAACATCATCTATCCCGAGACGCTGGCTGGGCAGGCGGCGGGGCTATCGGCGCTGGGCGTCGACGTCGAAATCCTCGACGAAGAGCGGATGCGGGCGCTTGGCATGGGCGCGATCCTCGGCGTCGCGCAGGGCAGCGTGCGGCCGCCGCGGCTTGTCGTGATGCGCTGGATGGGCGGCGAGGAGGGCGCCGCGCCGCTCGCTTTTATCGGCAAGGGCGTGACGTTCGACACCGGCGGCATCTCGATCAAACCGTCCGCCGGGATGGGCGAGATGAAATGGGACATGGCCGGCGCCGGCGTTGTCATCGGTCTGATGCGGCTGCTGGCGGCACGTGCCGCCAAGGTCAATGCGGTCGGCATCGCCGGGTTGGTCGAGAACATGCCGTCGGGGACGGCGATGCGGCCGGGCGACATCGTCACGTCGATGTCGGGGCAGACGATCGAAGTCCTCAACACCGACGCGGAGGGGCGGCTCGTGCTCGCCGACGCGCTGTGGCACTGCCAGGACCGCTTCAAGCCGGCGCTGATGATCGACCTGGCGACGCTGACCGGCGCGATCGTCGTCGCCCTTGGCCATGACCGTGCCGGGCTCTTCGCCAATGACGACGCGCTCGCCGAAAAGCTGCTCGCTGCCGGCAAGGTAGTCGGCGAGAAATTGTGGCGGCTGCCGCTTGATGACACCTACAACAAGGCGATCGACAGCGACGTCGCCGACGTCAAGAACATCGCCGGCGACCGCGCCGCGGGCAGCATCATCGGCGCGCAATTTGTTCAGCGCTTTGTGAACAAGGTGCCGTGGGCGCATCTCGACATCGCCGGCGTCGCCTGGTCGAAAAAGGACGCGCCGACCGTGCCCAAAGGCGCCACGGCGTTCGGCGTGCGGCTGCTCGACCGTTTCGTCGCCGACAATTATGAGAAGTGATGGCTGAGGTCGGCTTCTACCATCTGTTGTCGACGCCGCTCGAACGCGCCTTGCCGCGGTTGCTGGAGCGGGCGCTGGGGCAGGGGCATCGCATCGTCGTGCAGACGGGCTCGGCGGAACGGGTCGAGCACCTCAACGCGCTGTTGTGGACCTACGACGAGGCCGGGTTTCTGCCGCATGGCTCGACCCGTGACGGCAACCCCGCGGCGCAGCCGATCTGGCTGACGCATCAGCCGGAAAACCCGAACGGCGCGTCGATTCTGTTCCTGGTGGATGGCGTCGAGGCCGACGACCTTGCGGGCTACGCGCGCTGCATCGACATGTTCGACGGCAACAACCCCGACGCGGTCGTGGCCGCCCGCGCCCGCTGGCGATCCTGTACGGCCGCCGGCCATACGCTCACCTACTGGCAGCAGACCGAAAAGGGTTGGGAGAAGAAGGCTTAGCGACCACGCAGATTTTGCCCTCTATCCCCTTGGCCGCATCAAGGCTGGGGGAGGCGTGACGGGGATCGGCGCGACACTAGGGACAATGCACCGGCCGGCGTAGAGGATGTCGCCGCCATTGCTGAATTGCGGACCGGCCGGAGTCGGGGGACCGGGTACGAGACGGCGCGTATCGATCACATAGCCGTCGGGGCACATTGCATTCGTCTTCAGCGCCGCGACGAGCCAACCCTGGCGAATGCGCTCAGCCGCGCCGTCGTCGTTCTCGGTCATCATCGTGCTGGTCTCGGCGCTGTAGAGAAAGGACTTCGGGCCGGTCGCGGTAAAACCTTCGTGCCGGTCGGTCCCGACGCATCCCGTCAGCAGGACAAGACCTGGGATCACATAGAGCAAAGCGCGCGCGCGCATCGGTCTCGTCTCCATTCAACTGCGCCGTCTTTTAATCCCCAATTCCGCGTCTCAGGGCAAGCCGCGCTGATGGCGGCGGCGCCGATCTGGCGTTATAAGGCCGCGCGCAACTGGGCCGGGTGATCGCATGACGATGACGACGCGGGGCGGCAGTGCCGTTGTGTTGCTGGTCGTCGCGCTCCTTTTTGCCGGTGCGGCACCGGTCGTCGCCGACGACGCGAAGCCGCCCAGCCGCGAGGCCGGTCCCCCTTCGATTGCGCCGACCCCGCCAGCGCATGTCGAGACACGCCACACGATCCAGTTGGGGCAGCGGAGCATCGACTACCGCGCCGTCGCCGAGACCATCGCGCTGAGCAACGCGAAGGGCGAGAAAACCGCTTCGGTCTTCACCATCAGCTATCTCGTGGATGCGAAGCCGGGACAGACGCGGCCGATCGCCTTTTTCTTCAACGGCGGGCCCGGCGCCGCGGCGGTGTTCCTGCATCTTGGCGTGGTCGGTCCGCGCATCATGGAGCCGACGCCGAGCGGCACCGTGCCGAACCCGCCGGTGCGCATCGTCGACAACCCGTCGACCTGGCTCGACTTCACCGACCTTGTCTTTGTCGATCCGGTCGGCACAGGGTTCAGCCGCGGCGAAGGCAAGGACGAAAACCCGAACAAGCCGTTCTGGAACGTCAAATCCGACATCGAATCGCTCGATTCGGTGGTCCGGCTGTGGCTCACCAAGCATGAGCGCTGGGGCAGCGCCATCTGGCTCGTCGGTGAGAGCTATGGCGGGTTCCGCGTCGGCGCGATGGCGAAAAGCCTGGCGCGCGACGAGGGGATCGTCCCCAGCGGCGTCATCATGGTCTCGCCGGCGCTCGACACGGCGATGCTGAACCCGAACCCCGCCGCGTTGATCACCGCCGCGGTCGATCTGCCGGCCTACGCCGCGACGGCCGCCGTCTTCGCCGGCGACAAGACCTTCGATCCCGCGCCGGTCGAACACTATGCGCTGTCCGACTATCTCGTCGGGCTCGCGGCCGTGAAGGGCGTGCCGGCGCCCGGTGATCCGTTTATCGCCAAGGTCGCCCAGACGATCGGCTTGCCCGAGGACATCGTGCGGCGCGAGCGCGGCTGGGTCGGCAAGGAGATGTTCGCCCATGAGCTGCGGCGGGATCATAGCGAGGTGCTCAGCCTCTACGACGCGACGATCACCCGTGCCGCGCCGAACAGTCCTTGGGACCCGATCGCCGGTGACCCGATCCTCGACAATTCGATCGCCGCGTTCACCGCCGCTTTCAACACCTATGCCCCGGCCGAGCTTGGCTATCGCACCGAGCTGCAGTATCGCGTGCTGCCCCATATCTATTCGCAATGGAATTTCGACGGCGCGCGGGAAGGGCAGGATGGGCTCGGCATGTCGCTGTCAGGGCTGCAGACCGCGCTGATCGACCATCCGGCGACCAAGGTGCTGATCGTCAACGGCCGTTACGATCTGGTAACGCCCTATCTCGCATCGCGCTGGCTGATCGATCAGCTCAACATTCCGGCTGCGGTGCGCGACGCGATCCGCATCAAGGTCTATGACGGCGGCCACATGATGTATCTGCGCGCGGCGTCGCGCGACGCCTTCACCGCGGACGCCCGCGCGTTGTTCGCCGCGCCCTAGCCAAGACCGGTTGCGGCGGTCGTTGCACCGCCGCCATCATGCGATCGAGCGCCGCGATCAGGGCATCGGCGGTCTCGGAACCGGGTTCGAGGTGACGCAGCGTCAGGGCGGCCGCCTCGATCGTCGACAACGCCTCGCGCCGCGGCTCGCGGCGCAGCCGGCCGAGTCGCGCCGGATGCGGCGGGTCGATCACGATGCGATGCAGCTTCAGCAGCCACGGATTGCGCCACCACAGCGTCTTCGCCTGGCTCCAGGTGCCGTCGAGCAGCACGATCCCGTGCAGCCCGGATAGGATCGCGCCCGGGTTGGTAAGCGGCTCCCCACGCCGGTCGAGCACGCTGAGCTCGTGCCGCTCGATCGGCGGCTCGACAGGCGCCGCGCCGAGATGCAGCACACCCCAATGCCGCGGCTCGGTCGGCTCGCCGAGCGCCCGCGCCAGGCTCGGCCAGGACAGGCCGACCGCCAGTTTCGACCGGGCCAGCGTCTCGCCGACGAGCGGCGCGGTCGACAACAGCTCCCGCCGCTCCTGCGGGTGCTGCAGGATCAGCACGAAGACGCGGTTGTCGATCGGCTCGGGCATGGCGGCAGTATAAGGGTGGTCATTGCGAGCGCAGCGAAACAATCTCCCGCCGTCTTGGCCCTATGCGGACGGAGATTGCCACGTCGCCCTTCGGGCGCCTCGCAATGACGAGTTGGGCGCGATATCCTTATAGCAACAATGACCTCCGGGACCCGTCAACTCCTGATCTCGCTGATCGTCGCCTGCGCGATGTTCATGCAGAACATGGATTCGACGGTCATCGCGACCGCCCTGCCGGTGATCGCCAACTCGCTCGGCGAGAGCCCGCTGCGGCTCAATGTCGCCATCACCTGCTATCTGCTCAGCCTCGCTGTTTTCGTGCCGATCAGCGGCTGGACCGCCGACCGGCTCGGCGCGCGCAGAGTGTTCAGCGCGGCGATCGTCGTGTTTGTGCTCGGCTCGATCGGCTGCGGGGTGTCGACTTCGCTGTGGATGCTGGTCGTCTCGCGCATCGTCCAGGGGATGGGCGGGGCGATGATGGTGCCGGTCGGGCGGCTGGTGCTGCTCAAGACGGTGCCGCGTTCCGAGCTGGTGCGGGCGATGTCGTATGTCAGCCTGCCGGCGATGCTGGGGCCGGTGACCGGCCCGCCGCTCGGCGGGTTTATCGCGACCTATGGGTCGTGGCGGTGGATTTTCTTTATCAACATCCCGATCGGGGTCATCGGCCTGGTGCTGGTCAATCTGTTCATCGAGGATTTCCGCGAGACCGGGACACGGCCTTTTGACATCCGTGGCTTTGTGCTGACCGGGATCGGGCTCGCGAGCCTCGCGTTCGGCTTCGAGACGATCGGCCGCGGCGCGGTGCCGGCGACGCTGACCGTCGGGCTGCTGGCGGCCGGGATGCTGCTGATGACGCTTTACGTGCGGCACGCCAACCAGGCCGAGTTTCCAGTCATCGACCTGACGCTGATGAAAATCCCGACCTACGCCGCGGCGACGATCGGCGGGTTTCTGTTCCGCATGGGGATGGGCGCGTTGCCGTTTCTGCTGCCGCTGATGCTACAGATCGGGTTCGGCCTGTCGGCGGTCAAATCGGGGCTGCTGACCTTCGCCAGCGCGGCGGGGGCGATGACCATGAAGCTTGGCGTGCAGACCATCATCCGCACCCTCGGCTTTCGCGTCGTGATGTGCGGCAATGCGGTGATCAGCGCCGGGTTCCTCTTCGCCTACGCCTTCTTCCAGCCGTCGACGCCGCATGTCGTGATCTTCCTGGCCCTGCTCGCCGGCGGGTTTTTCCGCTCGCTGCAGATGACCAGCATCAACTCGCTCAGCTACGCCGATGTGCCGCCGGCGATGCTGAGCCGCGCCACCAGCCTCACCAGCATGTGCCAGCAACTGTCGCAGGCGGTCGGGGTCGGGACCGGCGCGCTGCTGCTCTACATCTTCATCGCGCTGCGCGGCGAGGCACAGCCGACGCCACTCGACTTTTCATTGGCCTTTGCCGCGGTCGGCTGCATCGGCATGGCCTCGGTGCCGTTTTTCCTGCGGATTTCCCCCGACGCCGGCGCCGAGGTCAGCGGCCGCCGCAAGCTCGCCCAATCGTAACGGCTGGGGCCTCGATGCGCCTCCTCGCCTGGAACATTCGCCAGGGCGGTGGCTCCCGGCTCGCTGCGATCTGCGAAGCCGTGGCGCGGCACGAGGCCGATGTACTGGTGCTGTCGGAATACCGCGGCGGTGACGCGGCGCTGCGCCTGTGCGAGGCGCTCGAGCGGTTGGGATATCCGCACCGGACGGCGCTCCGCCCGCCGCCGGGGAAGAGCGGCGTGCTCGTCGCCGCGCGCCGGCGGATACGGGCGCACGCCGCGCTCGACGACACATTGCCCGAGCCATACCGGCTGATCGAGGTCGAGATCGGCCGGTTGTCGGTGTATGCGGTCTATATGCCGAACCTTCTCGTCAAGGTGCCGTATTGGGAGGCGGTGGTGGCGAGGCTCAGGGCGAAGCTAGAAGGCCACGCGCTGGCGATCGGCGATTTCAACACCTGCCGCGCTTATGTCGACGAGCCTGGCGCGATCGACAAATGCGCCTATTTCATGGACCGCGTCGCCGAGCTCGGTTTCTGCGATCTATGGCGTCATCGCTACCCCGACGGTCGCGAATTCTCATGGTATAGCCATCGCAGGAACGGCTTCCGCATCGACCACGCATTCCTGTCGCCCTCCCTGGCACGGCGCGCAGGGGCGGTGCGCTACTCGCACGACGAAAGGCTGGCCGGGCTGTCCGACCATTCTGCATTGATACTGGAGTTGCCGGGTTAGACCTCGCGCGGCTTTTTCAGCTCCGGCGGCAGGTCGTCGCGCCAGTTGCGGCCGGTGTCCCATCCCCAGGAGCGGATCGTGTTGCGTTCCTTGATCATCGCCTCGATGTCGGCGTCGATCTCGGCGATCGGCCGGTCGCCGTTCGCCTTTTCCAGGTAAAGCAGGTAGAGCCGATCCCAGATGACGGTCAGCCGCTCGTTCTGCTCAGGCGTAAAAGGCGGGAAGAAAGGCGCGGCCTCGGCCATCGCTGTCTGGCTCCGTCCGTTGGACATGACAATGACCGGCGAGCCTAGGCCGCAACCGTTAGCAGCAGCTTAAGGCGCGCCTTATTCGCCGTCGGCGGCGACGCTCTCGCGCATGCCGAGCTGGCGGCGGATCAGGCGGGCGTAGAGGCCGTTGCGCGCGACGAGTTCGGCGTGGCTGCCGGTCTCGACCACGCGGCCGCGCTCGAGCACGACGAGGAAGTCGGCGTTGCGCACGGTCGACAGCCGGTGGGCGATGACGATCGTCGTGCGCTCGCGCATCAGCGCGTCGAGCGCGCCGCGCACCTGCGCCTCGCTGACCGCGTCGAGATGCGAGGTCGCCTCGTCGAGCACCAGCGTCGGCGCGTTCTTGAGGAAGGCTCGGGCGATCGCCACGCGCTGCCGCTGCCCGCCCGAGAGCTGCACGCCGCGCTCGCCGACCCGCGTGTCCAGCCCCTCGGGCAGCGATATGATGAATTCGCTGAGCGCTGCCTGGTCGAGGGCGCGGTAAATGTCGTTTTCGTCCGCGTCGGGGCGAGCGAGCGCGACATTGGCGCGCAGGCTGTCGTTGAACAGGTAGGTGTCCTGCGACACCAGCGAAACGCGGCCGCGCAGATGGTCGAGCACGAAATCGCGCAGGTCGACACCGTCGATCAGAACGCGCCCGACGCTCGGGTCCCAGAAGCGCAGCAGCAGGTTGGCCAGCGTCGACTTGCCGGCGCCGGAAGGCCCGACGATCGCCACCGTCGCGCCGGGCGGGATGTCGACCGCGACGCTCTGTAGGGCCGGGCGGCGCGCGCCGGGATAGGCGAAATCGACGCCCTCGAAGCTGATCGCGCTGCCGCCGACCGGTGCGGGCGGCAGCATCGTGCCGTCGACCACCGCCGGCTCCTCGTGATGCACGGCGTAAATGCGGCGCGTCGAGGCGATCGTGTCCGCAAGCTGCCGGCTGACCTGGGCGATCTCGGATATCGGCAGAAACGACGACAGCGACAACAGGATCAGCAAGGGCAGGGTGGTTGCCGCCAACGTCCCTTGCGCGACCAGCACCGCGCCGACGATTGCCACCGCCAGCCCGCCGAGCCCGGTGCAGATTTCGAGCTGCGCGGTCTGCGCCGTCAGATCCTGCAGCAGGCGCAGCCGCACAGTCTGGTAATCGGAAACCGCCTGCATGAACCCGGTACGTCGCCGCTCCACTGCCTGGAACGCGACCAGGTCGGAGAGGCCCTGGATCGTTTCGGTCACGTAGCCGGCCAGCAGCCCCAGCCGGTCGCGTGCCTGCGCGCCGAGCCAGTCGATCTTGGTGCGCAACACCCACGGGGCCAGCGCTGCGTAGAGGATGAACGGCAGGATCGCCAGCGCGATCGGCCAGGCGACAAAGAACAATGTCAGCAGCACCGTCGCCGGCACCAGGATCGCTACCAGCGCCGGCGCCACGGTATGCGCGAAGAAATACTCGACCGTCTCGATGTCCT
Source organism: uncultured Alphaproteobacteria bacterium (assembly GCA_963778385.1). Lineage (GTDB taxonomy): Bacteria > Pseudomonadota > Alphaproteobacteria > ATCC43930 > CGMCC-115725 > DATARH01. The sequence goes on from CAVZUA010000006.1 coordinate 370,907, forward strand.
GCGCGGCGAGCGCGATCAGATCGCCCGAGCGCCGCCGCACCAGATAGGCCGGCGCCAGCGTGTCGAGCTTGCGGAACAGCTCGATGCGCATCTCGGCCAGCAGGCGATACGCAATGTCATGCGCCAGCCATGACTCCACCCAGTGCAGCAGCCCCGCCAGCGGCGCCAGCAGGCCGAGCGCAAGCAGCAGATAGCCGAATGCGGTGCCGGTCTTCACCGCGGCGACCGCCAATGCGCCGACCACGCCGACGCCGATAAACGCGGCGACGCGGGTGATCCCGGCGCCGACGACGATGGCGAACTTGTCGCGCCACGGCCGGATGATCTCGATCAGCGTCGCCAGCGTCCTGAACCAGCCGACCTGGGCGGCTTCGGCGGCGACCGCGGCCGGTGCTTCCTCGCCGAAATCGACCAACTCGCTAGCCTCCGCGCCGGCGAGCGGCGCATCGTCGAGCAGGTCGAAGTCGCCGCCGCGCTCCTCCGCCTGCGCGCCCATCAGCCGGCGATAAGGGCCGTCGCGTCGGATCAGCTCGGCATGCGTGCCTTCTTCCGCGACGTGGCCGTGGTCGAGCACCAGGATGCGGTCGGCGCCGATCACGCTCGACAGGCGATGCGCGAGGATGAGTGTGGTTCGATCTTGCGAGAGGCGGTCGATCGCCTCCTGGATCACCGCCTCGTTCTCGGCGTCGACCGATGACAGCGCCTCGTCGAGGATCAGGATCGGCGAATCGCGCAGCAGTGCGCGGGCGATCGCGAGGCGCTGCCGCTGCCCGCCCGACAGGTTGGCACCGCGCTCGCCGAGCATTGTCCGATAGCCTTGTGGCAGCGCAGTGATGAAATCATGCGCGTTGGCGTCGCGCGCCGCGGCGACGATCTCGGCGTCGGTCGCATCGGGCCGGCCGAGCCGCAGATTCTCCTCGACCGTGCCGTGAAACAGGTAGGTGTCCTGGTGCACGACGGCGATCTGCGTCCGCAGGGCCTCCTGATCGAGGCTGCGCAGGTCGACGCCGCCGATCCGCACTGCGCCCGATTGAGGGTCGAAGAGCCGCAGCAAGAGCCGCGCGACCGAGGATTTGCCCGAGCCGCTCGGCCCGACGATGCCGATTTTCTCGCCTGCCGCGACGCGGAACGACAGCGCCTCATGCGCCGCCCGTCGCCCGCCCGGGTAGGCGAAGGAGACATTGTCGAACTCGATCGTCGGCGCCAGCCCCCTCCCTGACCCTACCCCGCCAGCGAGGGAGGGAAGATCGGCGCCCGGCAGCAATCGAGTGGCGCTTGCCGGCACCAGCGGCTCGGCGTTGAGCAGCGCGGTGATCCCGGCCGCCGCCGACTGCCCGACCATGCCCTGATGCAGCACCGAGCGCAGGTCGCGCAACGGGCGGAAGATCTCGGTGCCGGCCATCAGCACGATGAGCAGCGCGGTGATGCTCATCTCGGCATGCGCGACGCGCCACACGCCGAGCCCCAGCGCGATCGCGGCGCCGCCGGCAACCCCGACATCGGTGATGCCGCGGGTCATGACGCTGGTCGACAGCACCCGCATCGTCGTGTTCGACAGCTCGCGCGCCTTCTCGGCGAGCCGGTTGCCGTAGGCGGTGCTCTGGCCGAACGCCTTCAAGGTCGGCAGACCCTGTACGGCGTCGAGAAACTCCGAGCCGAACGCCTTCATCGCCGCTTGTCGTACCCGGTTGCGGCCGCTCTCGATCTTATTCCACACGGTAGGGGCAATCAGCGTCGCCAGTGCGGCGATTAGCATCACCGTCGCCACCGGCAGGTCCCAGAACATGATGAAGAGAAAGATCGCGATCGGCGTCAGCGCGGCGACGCAGACCTGCGGCACGTATTGCCCGAAAAACGTCTGCAACTGCTCGACGCCGTCGACCACCGACAGCATCACCCCACCGGTGCGCTCACCGGCGAACCAGGCGGGGCCGAGCTCGGCGATCTTGTCGTAGAGTTGGCCGCGCAAGTCGGTCTGCACCCGCGCCGCGGTCTCGTGCGCAATCATCGTTCGGTAATGGTCGAGCAGCCCGCGCAGAAGGACCGCCGCCGCCACACCAAACGCAGCCAAGGCGATCGACAGCATGCCCGCGTCGGCGAAGATCAACGCGAGCATCGTGCCGAGCAGCGTAAAGCGGGCGATGCCGAAGGCCGCCGCCGCGAGCCCGACGACGATCGACAGGGCGATCCGTCCGCGCAGCCCGCGCGTCAGCCGCCACAGATACCGGTCGAAATACATTCAGCGCACTTTCTCTTCGGAATTGGCCGCGCGTTGCGCGGCGCTGAGCGTAAGCGGGTCCTCGACATCGACCGTGAGGTGCTCGGTCGGTCGGGGCGTTGCGGTGACGATGCTGACCCCGTTCGGCGCATGAAACCGGTGCCACGCGCCCTGCGGCACGACGACGGTCATCCCGGCGGTGAGCTGATGGGTTTCCATGTTGCCGTCGACGATGATGTCGACACTCGTCGCGCCGTCGACGATCTGCACCAGCTCGTCGCCGTTTGGGTGCCGCTCCCAGGCCGCGCGGCCGGAGAATTTGGCGCTGTAGATATTGCCGTCGCGGTACGGCGTCAGCGTCACAAAGGCGCCGGTCGCCTTGCGCTCCGCCTCGGTCGATTCCGGCCGGCGTCCCTGCATCATCGGCATCTTTGCGAGCGTCGCCTTGAGATCGAGTATCGCGACCATTGCGTCCTCCCTTGCGGCTAATCGAGCGTCCGTGGGTCGTCGACATGGACCGGCGGATGATCCGTCGGCTGCGGCGTCGCCGTCATCAGCGTCACCCCATCGGGTGAATCAAAACGGTGCCAGATGCCCTGCGGCACGATCGCGATCATGCCCGCATGAAGTGACAGCGTCTGCGGCCCGTCCTCCATCATCAGGTACAACGTCGTCGCGCCGTCGAGGATATGGACAAGCTCATCGCCCTTGCGGTGCCGCTCCCATCCGCCCTCGCCAGCGAATTTGGTCGCGAAGATCGCACCGTCACGATACGGGGCGACCTGCGCCGACGAGCCGGCGCGCTCCGCCCGGGTCGTTTGCGGCGTGCGGCCTTGCAACATCTTGAGCTTCGCCAGTTCGGCATTCAAATCGAAGATCGTTGCCACGTCTTTCTCCCTCGCCAGACTACGCTCGCGCCGAGATTGTCTGAAGCGTCTCGCGCATTTCCGCTCGCGCCGAGGATGAATTTAGTGATACGAATACCTGGCTCAAATCGACAAATTTGAGACAGGGCGATACAGGATCGTATCATGGTCGCACTCGACGAAGCCATTCTCCCAGGCGCTGAATTCCGCCGTGGTCCCGACGACCGGCGCACCACGCTGCCGGTCGGCAGTCTTGATTGGGACGATGTGCGCGTGTTTCTCGCCGTCGCGCGGCATGGTTCGCTACGCGCCGCCGGCCGAGCGCTGGGCCTGAGCCAACCGACGATCGGCCGCCGGCTCGCGGCGTTCGAGGCGACGTTCGGTGGGCCGACACTGTTCGATCGCCTCCCCGAAGGCCTGCGCCTCAACGGGGCCGGGGAGCAGCTGGTCCCGGCGGCGGAGAGTGTCGAGCAAGCCGCGCTGATGCTGGAGCGCCGCCGCGCCGCGGCCTCGCCGACGTTGAGCGGCACGGTACGCGTGTCGGTGGGGGAGTGGGCTGCGGGGTTTCTCTCGGGCTGTCTCTCCGATTCCGGTTCGACGCCCTTCCCGTCGGGGATCACGCTGGAGCTGGTGGAATCGCGGCAGACGGCTAATCTGGCGCGGCGCGAGGCCGACCTCGCGGTGCGGCATCATCCGCCGGAAAGCGGCGACCTCTACGTCGCCAAGGTCGGGACGTTTGCCGCCGCGGTCTACGGGCGGCGCGGTTTGAACGGTGGTGCCTGGGTCACCTACACCGAGGAGCAGGCGCATTATGTGACCGCGCGCTGGGTACAGCGGCAGATCGAGGAGAGCGGCGGCACCGTCGCCCTGCGCGCCTCCAACGTGGCGATGCAGCTGGCGGCGATCCGCGCGGGCAGCGGGCGCGGTGTGCTGCCGTGCTTTGTCGGCGATAGTGATGCGTCGCTGGAGCCGTTGACCCCGCCGGTGCCGGAGATCGCGGCGCATTACTCGGTGATCGTGCACCGCGACTTGCGCCGCGCGGCCTGCGTGCGTGCGGTGATCGACTGGGTCAAGGCGGTGTTCGTCGAACAGCGTGACGCGCTCGCCGGCGACCGCTAGACGAAGAGCCCGAGACCGTGAAATCTCGGGAAGAGTTGCTGCAGTCGATCGCCTCGGCCCGCACCCTGGCGCAGTCATATCTTGCCGGCAGCGACACGTTCCTGCTCACCCGCATCCCCAGGGTCGTGGTGATGCTGGACATGATGGAGGCAAGAGTTCTGGCCGTACCCGAGATGCTCGAACCCGATGCGTTCGACGATATTCCGCTCGGACGGTACGCTGCGCGCGAATTCGAGCAGCCAAATGAAGAGAGCTTGGTCAAGGCGCTTTGCCACATCCAATACGCCCTCAAGCGTCGCTGAATAGAAAGGAGCCCTTCATGCATCGCGTGTTGATCACCGGCGCCGGCGGCGGCATTGGTCGTGGCCTGCGCGAGACCTTGCGCGGCGTCTATCCCATCCTGCGGCTTTCGGACCGCGTGCCGATTGCCCCGGCGCGCGACGGCGAGGAGATCGACCAGACCGAACTGGCCGACGTGGCGGCCGTCGAGCGCATGGTGCAGGGCTGCGACGGCGTTATCCATCTCGGCGGCATCTCCGGCGAGAATACCTGGGAAAAGATCCTCGAAGGCAACATCGTCGGCCTCTACAACACCTTCGAGGCGGCGCGGAAGGCGGGCGTCAAGCGCATCGTCATGGCGACCTCGAACCACGCTGTCGGCTTCTTCCCGCGCGCGCAAACGATCGACCATCAGGTCACGGTGCGCCCCGACAGCCGCTACGGCGTGTCGAAAGCCTTTAGCGAGGCGCTCGCCAGCCTCTATTCCGACAAGCACGGCATCGGCTTTTTCTGTGTCCGCATCGGCAATTACGGAACGCATCCGATCGACAGCCGGCGGTTGTCGATCTGGGTCAGCCCGCGCGATCTGACGCAGCTCGTGCGGATCGGCCTCGAACACCCGGATGTGCGCTACGAGATCGTCTACGGCGTCTCGGACAACAAGCGTTCGTGGTACGACAACCGCAACGCCTACCGGCTCGGCTACAAGCCGGAGGACGATTCCGAGCCGCAAGCCGCCCAGGTCCTCTCCGCCGAAGCCGGCCAGCCGAAGAACCCGATCGCCGAAAAATACCAGGGCGGCACGTTCTGCGCCAAGGAATACGACGCGGAGACGGAGCGGCCATAAATCCGACACGCTTCGGCGTCGGGCGAAACATCAGCATGGCCCCTGCTGGTAAGCTTGTGCGGTCACACAAGGAGGCAACCCGTGACCGACATGCAGAGGGATCATTCGCGCATCCATCGCGAGTGGCACCGTGCCGCCAGTCAGGGTGACGGGGCGGCGCTAATTGCGCTCTACGCTGACGATGCGGTTTTAGAGAGCCCGCTGGTTACAGCACTACTGAGCGACAAGGCTGAGGGCGTGTTGCGCGGTAAGGCGGAAATCCAACGTTTCCTCGCAGCCGGCGCGCGCAGTCGTCCGATCGACCTGGTTCGCTGGTATCGCTCGGACGCCTACTTCAGCGCCGGATCGACATTGATCTGGGAATATCCACGGGAAACACCGGACGGCGACCAGGTCGAAATCGTCGAGGTGATGAACATCGCCGGTGGGCTGATCAAGCACCACCGGATCTATTGGGGCTGGAAGGGTTGCACGCTGATCGCACCGGCTCTGGCATCGAAGCAAGCAGCAGCCTGAACGTCACCCAGCGTCCCATCGCGCCTGCCAGCGTGGGATCACATCGGGGTTGCAGATGTAGCGCGGCGGCCGCCCCGAGAGGATGCGCTCGACATTCTCTATCGCGGCCTCCGGCAGGGCGGCGAGCGATTCCTGCGTCTGGCCAAGCATGTGCGGCGTGAGGATCGCGTTCGGCAGGTCGCGCAACTTGCTGTGCGGCGGCAGCGGCTCTTCGGTGAAGACATCGAGCGCCAACCGCAGATCGGGCCGTTCCTGGGCTACCTCGTAAAGTGCCGCTTCGTCGATGATGGCGCCGCGCGCGGTGTTGATCAGCACCGCACCCGGTTTCAGCAGGCGAAGGCGGGTGGCGTTCAACAGGCCGCGGCTTTCGCGGTTGAGCGCCGCAAGAACGCAGACGACATCGCTCGATCGCAGCAATTCCTCGAGTCCGACAAAGCAGATGTGATCCGGGGCATTGGCGGGAATGCGCCGCGCAAAAGCCTGCACCGCGACATTCCATCCCCGGAGGCGGGCGGCGACGGCGCGGGCGATCTGGCCGAAGCCGATCATCCCAACGGTCTTGCCGCCGAGCAGGCGGGCGTTCGCCTCTGCGGGCCGGCCACGGTTCTGCCGCAGGATCGCCTCCGCGCCGTGCAGATCGTAGAGCGAGGCGAGGATCAGCAGGATCGTCGCTTCGGCCATGCCGTCGACATTCTCCGGAAGCTGGCCATTGGCCACCAGGATGCCCAGCTCGCTTGCCGCCGGAATGTCGAACCCCTCGACACCGGTGGTCGGCGAGACGATCCCGCGCAAGTTCTTGGCCGACGCCATGAGCGCTCGGGAACAGGCAAAACTCGATACGGCGAGCAAGGCGTCGGCATCTGCCAGATCGCCGCCGGCATCGGCGAACGCTGCCGAATCTTCATAGAAGCGAACCTCGTGCCCACGACCGCGCAGCCGCTCGACAATGTTCGTGACCAGGCGTCGCGAGCGGGGCCGGCCGACGGCGACAATCGGCGACCGGTCCATCTCTCGGACTAACGCGTCAGCCGCCGCATAGCCTGGTCGATGCCGGCGAGGGTCAGCGGGAACATGCGGTCGTCGACAAGCTGGCGGATCATGCCGATCGACATCGTGCCGCCCCAGTATTTCTCCGGCACCGGGTTGAGCCACACGGCCCGCGGGTAGTGGTCCAGCAGGCGGCGCATCCAGACCGTGCCGGGCTCGTCGTTCCATCGCTCGACGCTGCCGCCCGGCCGGTCGATCTCGTAGGGGCTCATACTCGCGTCGCCGACCATGACGACCTTGTAGTTCGGGTCGTAGGTGCGCAGCACCTCCATCGTCGGGATCTGCTCGACATGACGCCGGCGCGAATCCTTCCACACGCTGTCGTAGAGGCAGTTGTGGAAATAGAAATGCACGAGGCTCTTGAACTCGCCGCGCGCCGCCGAGAACAGCTCCTCGCAGACCTGGACATGGTCCTCCATCGACCCGCCGATATCGAGGAACAGCAACAGCTTCACGGCGTTGTGCCGCTCCGGCACGAGCTTGAGGTCGAGCCAGCCGGCATTGTTGGCGGTGGATTTGATCGTGTCGGGCAGGTCGAGTTCGAGGTCGGCGCCTTCGCGCGCGAACTGGCGCAGCCGCCGCAGCGCGATTTTGATGTTGCGGGTGCCGAGCTCGATCGTGTCGTCGAGATTGCGGAACTCGCGCCGGTCCCAGATCTTGACCGCGCGCCGATTCTTGCCCTCGTGCTGGCCGATGCGGACGCCTTCCGGGTTGTAGCCGTGTGCGCCGAACGGCGAGGTGCCGGCGGTGCCGATCCATTTGCTGCCGCCCTGGTGCCGGCCCTTCTGCTCGGCGAGCCGCTGGCGCAGCGTCTCCATCAGCTTTTCCCAGCCGCCCAACGCCTCGATCTGCGCCTTTTCCTCTTCGGTCAAATAGCGCTCGGCGAGCTTCCGCAGCCATTCCTCGGGCAATTCGGTGATCGGGTCGGTCGGGGTTTCGAGGCCCTTGAAGCACTGTCCGAACACCCGGTCGAACCGGTCGAGATAGCGCTCGTCCTTGACCAAGGTGGCGCGCGACAGGAAGTAGAAATCGTCGATATCGAACGCCGCGACGCCCTCCCGCATCGCCTCCATCAAGGTCAGATATTCGCGCAACGAGGCCGGCACCTTCGCCGCACGGAGTTCGAGGAAAAAGGAGGTGAACATTTTTGTTAAGCCGGAGGCAGCGGCTTCAGAGCCTGGGCCAGTTGCACGGTATCGATGTCGCCATTCCAATACGCCACGATCGTGTCCGCGTTGAGCGTGATCCAATCGAAAATGGCCTTCGCGTCGCCGGTCGAGAGCCTGCCTTCCAACACCCGTGGCGTCGGGCGGACAGCCACCACTGCCGTGTTGTCGACCGTCACGCGATCGCCGTGGGCCATGTTGACCTTGACCCGCACATCATGACGCGCATTTCCGCGCAGGCTGACCCAGACCGTCATAGGTAAGCCGGTCGTACGCGGGTAGAGGTTTGCCATTTCAAACAGCTCGTCGGTTTCTTCCGAAACCAGATTCGCCGATTTCACGACTTAGCTCCTATAGTCGGCATCAAGATCTACTTTCCCGCCGATTGAGGAACGCCAGGCGCTCGAACAGGTGGACGTCCTGCTCGTTCTTCAAAAGTGCGCCGTGGAGCGGCGGGATCAGTTTTTTTGGGTCACGCTGGCGCAGCGTATCAGCGTCGATGTCCTCGACCAGCAACAGCTTGAGCCAATCCAGCAGCTCCGAGGTTGACGGCTTTTTCTTCAGCCCCGGCACGTCGCGCACGTCGAAGAAAATGGTCAGCGCTTCCTGCACGAGGTCGTGCTTCAGCCCGGGGAAATGCACGTCGACGATCTTTTCCATCGTCTCGCGGTCGGGAAAGCGGATGTAGTGGAAGAAGCAGCGGCGCAGGAAGGCGTCGGGCAGTTCCTTTTCGTTGTTCGAGGTGATCATCACGATCGGCCGCTGCCGGGCGGTGATCGTCTTGCGCAGCTCGTAGACAAAGAACTCCATCCGGTCGAGTTCGAGCAGCAGATCGTTGGGGAATTCGATATCGGCCTTGTCGATCTCGTCGATCAGCAGCACCGGGGCGGTATCGGCGTCAAACGCGTCCCACAGTTTGCCGGGCTTGATGTAGTTGGCGATGTCGCGCACCCGCTCGTCGCCGAGCTGGCCGTCGCGCAGCCGCGACACCGCGTCGTATTCGTAAAGGCCCTGCTGCGCCTTGGTCGTCGACTTGATGTGCCAGGTGATGAGGTCCTTGCCGAGCCCCCTGGCAACCTCATGGGCGAGGATGGTTTTCCCCGTTCCCGGCTCGCCCTTGACTAGCAGCGGCCGCTCCAGTGCGATCGCGGCATTGACCGCGACTCGTAGGTCAGGGGTCGCGACGTAAGATTCGGTACCTTGGAAACGCTGCATGAGCCGGTAACCCCCGGAAACTCAATATGGTGCGGCGTTTCACATACCGTGCGCGCCCGCGGCTTACCAGCGCAGCAATCGCCGTGCCGCTATTTCCGAAACACCGTAGGGTGGGTTAGCGCAGCGTAACCCACCCTGGCCGGCCGTGGTTGATGGGTTTCGCTATGCTCAACCGATCCCACGGCAGCATGGCAGCGCAACTGCGTCAGGCGTGCTCGTGCGGCCGGTTGGCCACCGTGGCGCCGCCCGCCGTGGCTGTCGCTGCCGGACCCGCGACGCTGGAAGGCGCGGCAGGCGACGCCGTGGTGACCTGAGCCGGCGGCGGGGTGGTCTCGGCGGTTTCGTCCTCTTCCTTCATCCCGGACTTGAAGGCCTTGATACCCTTGGCGAAATCGCCCATGACCCGGGGCAGCTTGCCGGCGCCGAACAGGACCAGGACAATGGCCAGAACCACCAGCCAGTGCATCAAACTCATTGAACCCATATCTACGATCCCGGCAGCTTAAAGACCGCTGTGTATAACAGATTTCGCGCCGCGCCGCAAATCGCGGCCAATGGGCTTACCCGCAGGGCGGCGCTAGCGCTACGACTTCGTGCCGTTTATCCCTAAAGTCAAGCCTCGTCCCAAGGAGCGTCTCCATGAGTTATGTCCCGCTCGCCGATCCCGCCGCCTGGGAGGAGGACAGATCGTCCGCCTTCGACGCGGCCGCGCGCTTTGCCGCGGAGAACGAGATCAAGTGGAGCCGCGACCTAGCCGTCGAGATCCCGCGGCAGTTCGAGGAACAGCCGCCGTGGAACGAGGTGCTTGGCCCCGTGCGCCCGCGCGGCGGCCCGAATGGGCTGATCCTGCACGGCGGGCGGATCGTCGCGGAGTGGGGCAACACGCGGCAAATCGACCAGACCTTCAGCGTCGCCAAGAGTTATCTCTCGATCCTTGCCGGGCTTGCCGTCGACCGTGGCCTCATGGGCGACGTGCACGAGCCGGTGGCCCGCACCCCAGGGGTCGATTGGGGCGACGACGGCGGTTTCGAGGGGCCGCATAACGGCAAGATCACCTGGCATCATCTGCTGCAGCAGACCTCAGAGTGGGAGGGGACGCTGTGGGACAAGCCGGACCTCATCGACCGCAACCGCGTCGCCGGCGGCGTCGGGTCGCGCGGCGCCAAGAAGGGGACGCACCGCGACCTCCAGGAGCCCGGTGGCTTCTGGGAATACAACGATGTCCGGATCAACCGGCTGAGCCTGGCGCTGTTGCGGGTGTGGCGGCGGCCGCTGCCGGAGGTCTTCCGCGAGCTGGTGATGGACCCGATCGGCGCGTCGCGCGACTGGGAATGGCGCGGCTACCGCAATTCGATCGCGCTGGTCGACGGCCGTGAGATCGAGTCGGTCGCCGGCGGCTCGCATTGGGGCGGCGGCGTGTTCATTCACGCCCGCGACCAGGCGCGCGTCGGCCTTCTGATGCAGCGCGGCGGGGTGTGGGACGGCAAGTGCATCCTCTCCGAGGAATGGATCAGGCGCAGCCGGCAGCCTTGCGAGCTCTTCGCGAATTACGGCTATCTGTGGTGGCTTAACACCGAGCGCCGGCGCTATCCGAGTGCGTCCGCCGGCGGCTATTATGCGATGGGCGCCGGCGGCAACCTGACCTGGGTCGATCCCGATCACGATCTTGTGGCCGTGTTGCGCTGGACCGACCCCGCGGCGGCGGACAGGTTCATGGGGCTCGTGATGGCCGCGATCGGCTAGGGGACCAAGAGCGCATGGCTGCGGGCAATATCGTTCAGGGGGCGCTGTTCACGGTCATGGTCGTGCGCGCCACGATGCTGCGCGATCCCGCCTTCGAGACCGAGCTGGCGCAGCAGATCGGCCGCAGCCCGCGCTTCTTTCAAAGTGCACCGGTGGTGCTCGACCTGCGTGGCGTCGAGAATTTTGTCGAGTCGGATGAGTTCGAGACCGCCAAGGACAAGCTGCGCGCGCTGACGCTGACCTTGGTCGGAGTGCAGAACGCGCAGCCGGCGCAGCTCGAAGCGGCCGGCGCGGCGGGCCTGGCGAGTTTTGCGCCAACCTCGGGTGGTGGACAGGCGCGCACCACCCCAACCACGGCGCCGACCGCGCCCAAAACGCGGCTTGTCACCGAGCCGGTGCGCTCTGGTACGCAGATTTACGCACGCGGCAGCGACCTCGTCGTCACCGCGGCGGTCAGCCCGGGCGCGGAGCTGGTCGCCGACGGCAATATCCATGTCTACGGCGCGCTGCGCGGGCGGGCGCTCGCCGGTGCGAATGGCGACGCGGCGGCGCGCATCTTCTGCACCCGGCTCGAAGCCGAGCTGATCAGCATCGCTGGACGCTATCTCGTCAGCGAGCAATTGCCGGCAGGTGTACAATCGGCTCCGGTGCAAGTGGCTCTTGTCGATGACCAGTTGACCATTACCCGCAATTGACGCTCATCATAACGCGGGGACGGCCGATCAGGTTGACGGAACAAAAATTGAGTCGGCTACGTAGGGCCTGAGGGGAGGCCAATGTTGGCGAAGGTAATTGTGGTCACGTCCGGCAAAGGCGGCGTCGGCAAGACGACGACATCCGCCGCGCTCGCGGCTGGGCTCGCGCTGCGCGGCCACAAGACGGTCGTCATCGATTTCGACGTGGGCCTACGGAATCTCGATCTGGTGATGGGCTGCGAGCGCCGGGTGGTATTCGATTTCATCAATGTCATCAACGGCGACGCCAACCTCAACCAGGCGCTGATCAAGGACAAAAGGCACGACAACCTCTTCATCTTCCCGACCTCGCAGACACGCGACAAGAACGCGTTGAAGCGCGAGGGGGTCGAGCGGGTGATGGAGGAGCTGAAACAGCAATTCGAATACATCGTCTGCGACAGCCCGGCGGGCATCGAACACGGCGCGATCACCGCGCTCTATTTCGCCGACAGCGCCATCATCGTCACCAACCCCGAAGTCTCGTCGGTGCGCGACAGCGACAGGATCATCGGCATCCTCGCGTCCAAATCGCGCCGTGCCGAGCGCAACGAGCCGCCGGTCGAGGTGCATTTGCTGCTGACCCGCTACGATCCGGCGCGCGTCGTCAAAGGCGAGATGCTCGCGGTCGACGACGTGAAGGAGATTTTGTCGATCCCGCTGCTTGGCGTGATCCCGGAATCGGAATCGGTGCTGCGCGCGTCGAACACCGGTACCCCCGTGGTGTTCGACGAGGAGAGCCCGGCGGGCCGGGCCTATGTCGACGCGGTCGCGCGGTTCCTGGGTGAGCAGCGCGAGATGCGCTTCCTGAAGGCGGAGCGGCGCAGCTTTTTCCGGGCATTGTTTGGCAGGGCGTAAGGCGCGATGGGTCTCTTCCGCTCACTGTTTCGACCGAAGCCCACCAGTGCTTCGATCGCCAAGGAACGCCTCAAGATCGTGCTCGCGCACGAGCGCGCCAGCAACCGCGCGCCAGATTTCCTGCCGGTGCTCCAGAAGGAGCTGCTCGCCGTCGTCGGCCGCTATGTCGAAATCAGCGACGACGGTATTCGCGTGTCGCTCGGCGCCGCCGGCGATACCTCGACGCTTGAGATCAACATCGAGATCGAGGGCGGCAAGCTCAAAAAAGGCGGCTCCGGCCCCGCGCTCAGCGCCGCCGTTTAGCACGTTACACCACCCCGGCGAAGGCCGGGGCCCATGCTTCAGCCACTCGTGCGGTGGACAAATGGGTCCCGGCCTTCGCCGGGATGGTCGAACTGCAGGCGCTTCCATTCCTCCTGAACGAGGGGATTCAGTTCGCTCGGCAGCCGCATCGTTACTGCTGCTTGCGCTTCTTCATCGGCAAGCTGTGAAAACGCCCACACCGCTGCCGCGCGCACCAGGGGCGAGGCATCATCGAGAAGCGAGCGCGCCGCGCCGGTCAGCGCCGGCGCGCCGCTGTTGCCGATCGCGATCAGCACATTGCGCAGGAAGCGGTCGCGGCCGATGCGCTTGATCGCCGTGCCGGCGAACATGCGGCGAAATGCGGCGTCGTCGAGCCGGGCGAGCTCGGCGAGACGCGGCGCGGTCAGCTCAGCGCGCGGCAGGAAATCGGGCTCGGCGGTGGCACGGGCGTACTTATTCCATGGGCACGCCGCGAGACAATCGTCGCAGCCATAGATGCGATTGCCGACCAGCGGCCGCAGCTCGGCCGGGATCATGCCTTTGTGCTCAATGGTCAAATACGAGATGCAGCGCCGCGCATCGAGCCGGTAGGGCGCCGGAAACGCCTGCGTCGGGCACGAATCGAGGCAGGCGCGGCACGAGCCGCAATGGTCGCTCTCGGGCGCGTCGGGATCGAGCGGGATGCTGAGATAGATTTCGCCGAGAAACAGCCATGACCCGAACGCGCGTGACACCAGATTGGTGTGCTTGCCCTGCCAGCCGATCCCGGCCTGCTGTGCCAACGGCTTTTCCATGACCGGAGCAGTGTCGACAAAGACTTTCAGCTCTCCTGGCCACCGCTCGGTGATCCACCGCGCCAGCGCCTTCAGCTGCTTCTTGACCGTGTCGTGATAGTCCCGGCCGCGTGCGTAGATCGACACGACGCCGGTGTCGCTCGTCGCCGGTTCGATCGCCGCGCCGTAATTCATCCCCAACACGACGACCGTCCGCGCCTCGCTCCACAGCACACGCGGGTCGCCGCGCTGTTCGGCGCGCGCCGCCATCCAACCCATCTCGCCGTGGTAGCCGCGCGCGAGAAATTCCGCGAGGCCGGCGCGGGCGCCGTCGGCGAGCGCGGCTTCGGCAAATCCGACCGCGTCGAACCCACGCGCCAGCGCTTCCGCACGGATCGCCTCGCGGATTGCCGCGCTCATGCTATCCCCGCCCGCGATAGGGCGTCACGCCGGCATCCGGCAGATACAGACCCGCCGGCATATCGCCGGTCTGATAGAACACATCGATCGGGATGCCGCCACGCGGATACCAATACCCGCCGATGCGTAGCCATTTTGGCGCGGCCGCCGCGATCAGCCGGCTGGCGATCGTCAAGGTGCAGTCCTCGTGAAACGCGCCGTGATTGCGGAATGAGCCGAGAAACAATTTCAACGACTTGCTCTCGACGAGCGAATCCTGCGGCACATAATCGATGGCGATATGCGCGAAGTCCGGCTGGCCGGTCAGCGGACACAGCGCGGTGAATTCCGGGCAGCTGAAACGCACCGCGTAAAGCACCCCCGGATGCGGGTTCGGCACGCATTCGAGCTGGGCTTTGTCGGGCGAGGCGGGAAGGCGCGCCCGCCGGCCGAGCAGCGTCACGCCGGCGGGGCGTTGGCTGCGTGTCACGGCACTTCGAACTCCGCCAGCCGGCCGGCCATGATCGCCTCCCGCATCGCCGCCATCAGGTCGGCGTAGTAGGTCAGATTGTGGGTAGTCAACAGCATCGCGGCAAGAATTTCACCCGCTTTCACAAGATGATGCAGATAGGCGCGGCCGAAGCCGGTGCAAGCCGGACAGCGGCATTCGGAGTCGAGCGGCGCCGCGTCGGCAGCATGGCGGGCGTTACGTAGATTGAGCGCGCCCTGGCGCGTAAACGCCTGCCCGGTGCGCCCCGAGCGCGTCGGCAGCACGCAGTCGAACATGTCGATGCCGCGCTTGACGGCGCCGACCAGATCCGCCGGCTTGCCGACACCCATCAGGTAGCGCGGCTTTTCGGCGGGCAGGAACGGGACCGTTGCCTCGACCATCGCGAAGGTCGTTTCCTGTCCTTCACCGATCGCCAGTCCGCCGATCGCATGGCCGTCAAAGCCGATCTCGACCACCCGCCGCGCCGAGCGCTCGCGCAGATCGCCGTGCACGCCGCCCTGGACGATGCCGAAAATCCCATGCCCGTCGCGCTCGACAAAGGCGCGCCGTGAGCGTTCCGCCCAACGCATCGACAATTCCATCGACCGCTCAACGGCGTCGCGCTCGGCGGGGAAGGGGGTGCATTCGTCAAGCGCCATGGTGATGTCGGCGCCGAGCAGGCGCTGGATGTCGATCGCACGCTCCGGCGTCAGCAGATGCTTGCTGCCGTCGAGATGCGAGCGGAAGGCGACGCCGTCCTCGTTGATCGTGCGCAATCCGGCGAGTGACATGACCTGAAAGCCGCCGCTGTCCGTCAGGATCGCGTGCGGCCAGTTCATGAATTTGTGCAGCCCGCCGAGCGCCGCGACGCGCTCGGCGCTGGGCCGAAGCATCAGGTGATAGGTGTTGCCGAGCAGAATGCGCGCGCCGGTCAGGGCAACGCCATCGGGCGTCATCGCCTTGACCGTAGCCGTCGTGCCGACCGGCATAAAGGCCGGCGTCTCGACGACGCCATGCGCTGTCGTCAGCCTCCCGGCCCGTGCCGCCCCATCCCGCGCCAGGATGTCGAAACCGGGCATCAGCCCCCACCCCGGCCCTCCCCCGCTGGCGGGGGAGGGGGTTGGTAGTAGCCGGTGCTCGGACGCGCTCGTTCCCCCGCTGGCGGGGGAAGGTTGGGATGGGGGTTTGGCGCGATCAGACAGGCGTCGCCATAGGAGAAAAACCGGTAACCGGCGGTGATCGCATGGGCGTAAGCGGTCTTCATCCGGTCGAGCCCGGCGAGCGCTGCGACCAGCATGAACAGCGTCGAACGGGGCAAGTGGAAATTGGTCAGCAGCAGGTCGACTGCCTTGAAGCGGTAGCCGGGCAGGACGAACAGCCGCGTCTCGCCGGCGAATGCGGCCACCTCGCCGGTCTCCGCAGCGGCGCTTTCGAGCAGGCGGAGGCTGGTCGTGCCGATCGCGACGACCCGTCCGCCGCGCGCCTTGGCGGCGCGAATGTCGGCTGCCGTTTCGGCGGAGATGCCCCCCCATTCGCCGTGCATGTGGTGCTCGCGCGGGTCGTCGGTCTTGACCGGCAGAAAGGTCCCCGGCCCGACATGCAGTGTCAGGCGCGCCAACGTGATGCCGCGCGCCGCGAGCCGGTCGAGCAGGGCAGGGGTGAAATGCAGCCCTGCCGTCGGCGCCGCGACGGCGCCGGGATGGCGCGCGAACATCGTCTGATACGTCTCCCGGTCGCCCGGATGGCCGCCACGCGGGCGCTTGATATAGGGCGGCAGCGGCATCGCGCCGTGCCGTGCCAGCGCCGCCGCGAATGCGTCGCCCTCCAGGTCGAAGCGCAATTCGACCGAGCCATCGGGCCGCTTGGCGACCACCTCGGCGGCGAAATCCTCGGCGAAGGTAATGCGGTCGCCGGGATGGAGCCGCCGCGCTCCCTTGGCGTAAGCTTGCCAGGTCCCGCCGCCGAGATCGTGCGCCAGCGTGATCTCTATTGTCGCGGCGTCGCGAGCGCCGATGAGCCGCGCCGGGATCACCTTGGTGTCGTTGCATACCAGCAGGTCGCCCGGCCGCAGCAGGTCGGGCAGGTCGCCGATGCGCCGGTCAGCGAACCCGCCGGACGCCGGCACGACGAGCAGCCGCGCCGCGTCGCGCGGCTCGGCCGGCTTGTCGGCGATCAACTCGCGTGGCAGGTCGAAGGCGAAATCGTCGAGATGCATCGCTGGAGTCTAACACGGCGGGTCGTCCCGCCGACCGCCGGCTTCGCGGGCAATCTTACGTTAACCTGACGACGATTTCGGCAACCACCGCCGAAAACCCGCAGGGAATGGCGATTTCGCTTGGCATGTCGCTTGCCGTTAGAAGCGTGACTTGCTGGGAGGCTCTGCGATGGCTCACGGGCTTACGCGTCGACGTTTCGCGCAATCGGCGGCCGCCTTCGGCGCGCTGAATTACGGGCTGCCGGCGCTGGCGCAGGTCCGTACTAGCAAAATTCTGAAGATGATCCCGCAGAACGATCTGCGCGTGCTCGATCCGATCTGGACCACATCCTACGTGACGCGCAATCACGGCTATTGCGTATTCGACACGCTGTTCGCGTTCGACGCCGACATGAAGCCGCGACCGCAGATGGTCGGCGCCTACGACGTTTCGTCGGACGGACTGCGCTACAGCTTCACGCTGCGCGACGGCCTCAAATTCCACGACGGCGAGCCGGTGCGCGCTGTCGACTGTGTCGCCTCGCTAAAGCGCTGGATGGTACGCGACGTGCTGGGCCAATCGATGGCTGCGGCGATCGAAGAGATGGCGCCGAAGGATGACAAGAGCTTTTCGATCCGGCTGAAAAATCCGTTCCCGTTGCTGCTCGATGGCCTGGCCAAAGTCTCGACGCTGCTGCCGGTGATCATGCCGGAGCGGCTGGCGAAGACAGACCCCTACACACAGGTCACCGAGATGGTCGGCTCGGGCCCGTTCAAATTCGTCAAGGACGAGTTTCAGCCGGGTCATCTGGTGGTTTACGTCAAGAATGTCGATTACGTGCCGCGCAGCGAGCCGCCGAATTGGGCGTCGGGCGGCAAGCTGGCAAAGGTTGACCGCGTCGAGTGGCTCTATATCCCCGACAATGCCACCGCCTCGGCGGCGCTTGGCGCCGGCGAGGTCGATTGGTGGGAGGCGCCGCCGGCGGATTATTTCCCGAGCCTCGTCGCCGACCGCAACATCCAGCTCGTCAACGTCAATCTGCTCGGACAGATGACGATGCTGCGCTTCAACCACCTGTACCCGCCGTTCGACAACGTGAAGATGCGGCAGGCCGTGCTCGCGGCGGTGGATCAGAAGGAATACATGTCGGCGGTGGCCGGCGAACCGGAAAACTGGTCGCTCTGCCCGTCGTTCTTCACCTGCGGCGGGCCGATGGCGAACGACGCCGATTCGCAAGCGTTGACCGCCCCGCGCGATCTCGGCAAGGCCAAGAAGCTGATCGCGGAAGCCGGCTACAAGGGCGAGAAGATCATCCTGCTGCACGCCACGGACACGCTGAGCGCCAACGCGACCGCGCTGGTGACGTTCGAGCTGTTCAAGAAGCTCGGGCTCAACGTCGACATGCAATCGATGGATTTCGGCACGTTGGTGACGCGGCGCGCCAGCAAGGACCCGCCCGACAAAGGCGGATGGAACGTCTTCTGCACCGGCTGGGTCGGGGTCGACCAGATCGATCCCTCGGCCAACCAGGGGCTGCGCGCCAACGGCGAGAAAGGCTGGTTCGGCTGGCCGACCGACGACAAGCTCGAGGTGCTGCGTGCGCAATGGCTCGCGGCGCCGACGGTCGAGGCGCGCCAAGCCATCGCCGCCGACATCCAGCGCGAGGCGTTCGTGTCGGTGCCCTACGTGCCGCTCGGCAAATACGTGACCAACACCGCGCTGCGCAAGAACCTTACCGGCCTGATAAAGGCGCCGCCGATCTTGATGTGGAACATCGAAAAGACCTGATCCGCCGCGCGCCGCTATCGTCGAATTGCCATTTTCGCCGTAAACGGCGAACAATCGCGCTCTGCAAATTTGGGGAGACGAGGCGATGGCTGCGCCCGCCGCTAGGATGACCGAACCGTCAAAGGCGCTGGGGCCTATGACCGGCGAGCGCTACATCGCCAGCCTCAAGGACAACCGCGAGGTGTGGATCGACGGCCGGCGCGTCGACGACGTGACGACGCATCCCGCCTTCAAGGACATGGTGCACGAGTTGGCGCGGGTCTACGACGCGCAGAACAGCCCGCAATACCGCGACGAGATGACCTGCATCTGCCCGGACAGCGGCAACCGCATCTCGGTGAGCTGGCTGTTCCCGCGCTCGGCCGAGGACCTTAAGCGCAAGCGGCGCAACAGTGAATTGTGGAACGAGCTGACCTGGGGCCAGCTCGGCCGCAGCCCGGACATCCTGGCGCCCTACATCCTCTCGGCGCTGCACCTCAAGGAGGAGTACAGCGCGGTCAAGCACGCGAAATGTGATTTCGGCGAAAACCTGCAGAAATATTACGAATATTGCCGCGACAACGACCTCTTCCTGACCCATGCGTTGGGCGACCCGCAGGTCGACCGCAGCCAGCAGACCCAGAACGAGCAACGCAAGGTCGCCGAGGACACCGAGGTCGTCCTCCACGTCGTCGAGGAGACCAGCGAAGGCGTCATCATCACGGGGGGCAAGCAGCTTTCGACCGCCGCGCCGCACAGCCACGAGGTCTATGTCGCGCTGTCGGCGACCTTCGCCCAGCGCAACGACCCGCGCTGCGTGCTCGCCTTCGCGATCCCCAACGACACGCCGGGGCTCAAAATCCTCGCGCGCGAGCCGGTGTCGCGTTGGTTCGGCTCCTGGGGCCATCCGCTGCAGATGCTCGACGAGCAAGACTGCATGCTGTTCTTCGACCGCGTGCTGGTGCCGTGGGACCGGCTGTTCATGCTTTACGACCCGACGCCGATGCTGAAGACGCTGGGCGCGGCGGGACACAGCGTGCCGTTCAACTTCCTCGGCTGGTCGAACCTGTGCCGGGTCGAGGTGCGCATGAAGCTGATCCTCGCGGTCGCGACGATGGTCGCCGAGGCGATCGGCGTCATCGAGTTCCGCGAGGTCGCCTCAAAGCTTGGCGAGATGGCGACCTATTGCGAGATCTGGCGCCACGCGATGGAGGGCATCGAGCACGAGGCGCGGCCGACCCCGACGGGGCAATGGACGCTGGGGCCGGGGAGGGCAATGCATATCTGGTTCGCCCAGGTCTCCGGCCGCATGGTCGAGTTGCTGCGCGAAATCTGCGCTTCGGGGATCATCATGCAGCCGAGCGAGAACGACCTCGCCAGCCCCGACATCCGGCCTTATCTCGACAAATACATGCGCGGCAAGGGCGTCGACGTCGAATACAAGGCGCGCCTTTTCCGCCTGGCGCACGACCTCGCCGCGTCTTCGTACGGGCTACGCCAGGACATCTACGAGTACTGGCACGGCGGCGACCCGGCCCGCAACCGCATCAACCTGCTGCGCACCTTCGACCAGCGCGCGATGAAGGAGCGCATCAAGGAAATGCTGTCAAAGCCGCTGCCGCACGGCGAGGTACCGTGATTTGCCTAGCTATCCTCTCTGTCGCCTTGGCCGGGCTTGACCCGGCCATCCACGAATACGCGGAAACTATTCATCGACCCCCGTGTCAAGCCCGGGGGAGGCGGAAATTGGGAGGCGCTCAGCCTAAGCGGGTCAGACGCTAAAACGCGCGGCGCAGCTCGTCGGCGAGATCGGTGCGCTCCCACGAGAAGGCGCCGCTCGGGTCGGGGTCGCGGCCGAAATGGCCGTAGGACGAGGTCGCCGTGTAGATCGGCTTGTTGAGGCTGAGATGCATGCGGATGCCGCGCGGCGACAGATCCATCAGCTCCTGCAGCACATGGCCGAGCTTTGTCTCGTCGACCGCTGCACCGGTGTCGACATAGAACGACAGCGGCTTGGCGACGCCGATCGCATACGCCACCTGGATCGTGCAGTGCTCGGCGAGGCCGGCGGCGACAACGTTCTTCGCCAGGTAGCGCGCGGCGTAGGCCGCCGAGCGGTCGACCTTGGTCGGGTCCTTGCCGGAAAACGCGCCGCCGCCATGCGGTGCGTAGCCGCCATAAGTATCGACGATGATCTTGCGGCCGGTGACGCCGGCATCGCCGTCCGGGCCGCCGATCACAAAGCGTCCGGTCGGGTTGACCATGAAATTGTCTTCGTCGCACATCCAGCCCGACGGCAGCGCATCGAGCACGAAGGGCCGCACGATCTCGCGCACGTCGCCTTGCTCGACGCCCTCGGAGTGCTGGATCGAGACCACCACCTTGGTGGCGCGGATCGGCTGGCCGTTGACGTATTGCAGCGTCACCTGGCTTTTCGAATCCGGGCCGAGCTCGGGGGTCTTGCCGGCGTGCCGCGCCTTTGACAGCGCCTCCAAAATCTTGTGCGAATAATAGATCGGGGCTGGCATCAGCGCCGGGGTGTGGTTGCAGGCGAAGCCGAACATCATGCCCTGGTCGCCGGCCCCCTCATCCTTGTTGCCGGACATGTCGACGCCCTGGGCGATATCGGCCGACTGGTTGTGGATGTAGCAGGCGACATCGGCATGCTGCCAATGGAAGTTGTCCTGCTCGTAGCCGATCTCGCGGATTGCCTTGCGCGCGACGTCGATCAGCTGGTCGCCGGTGATCGATGAGGGCCCGCGGGTCTCCCCGGCCAAGACGACGCGGTTGGTCGTGACCAGTGTCTCCACCCCGCAGCGCGCCTGCGGCTCGGCGGTCAGGTAGGTGTCGACGACCGCGTCGGAGATCCGGTCGCAGATCTTGTCGGGATGGCCTTCGGACACCGACTCGCTGGTGAAAACAAAATCGCCTTTTCTCAAGACACAATCCCCCATCGGACGCCGGTCGGCACGGTGTGCACCGGGCCGGTTGTCGAATCTCGGCGGTCAGCCGTCAAGCGGAACTTATCGGCGCGGCGTTAACGCCGCCTTTCACGGCGCTCCGGCGGCCGCCGCCAAAGCCTTCGCCAGATCGAAGAGGCGCCGGCGCGCCGCGATATCCTTGATATCGTAATAGGCGTCGACCAGCTCGAGCGTCTCGCGCCGCCGCATCGGATCGGAGTCGAAGCCTTCCTGCGGCTCTTCCGCGAAGCCCGTCGGGATCGCGGGGGCGCGCACCGGGTCGGTCTCGTCGTAAAAGAACGCCACCGGTACGTCCAGCACACGGCTCAGTTCGAGCAGGCGGCTGGCGCCGATGCGATTGGCGCCGCGCTCGTATTTCTGCACCTGCTGAAACGTCAGGCCGATCGCCTCGCCGAGCTTTTCCTGGCTGAGGCCCAGCATGTTGCGCCGCAACCGAACGCGCGAGCCGACATGCACGTCGATCGGGTTCGGCTTGTCCGACTTGCGGCGGCCGGGCCGCCGCGGCGCTCTTGAAATCGCCATGAATGTTCACTCGCCTTGGTGGTAGGCGAGTTTGATAGTTCATACGATTGTATGCGGTCAACCGCGCTTTACATGCACTCGTATGTCGGGTCGAAGGCTACTGACGCCGTCGCCGTAGCCCCGGACCGACGGCCAGGGCGGCCAGCGCCACGAGCGCCCCCCAAAAGAGCGCATCGCCGAGATAGGCATAGGGTGTCGCCCGACCGGCGGCCGGTAGGGCGATGTCGGCATAGCCGACGGCGTCGAGACTGGTATGGGCGAGCACGCGACCGGCCGCGTCGACGACGCCGGTGATACCGTTATTGGCGACCCGTACCACCGGCAGGCCTTCCTCGACGGCGCGGACGCGGGCCATCGCGAAATGCTGGTACGGCCCGGCGGATCGTCCGTACCAGGCATCATTCGAGACGTTGAGGATCCATGCCGGCCGATCGCGCATGTCGATGATCGCGCCGGGGAAAATCGCCTCGTAGCAGATCAGCGGCCCGAAGGACGGCAGCCGCGCCAGGCTCAAGGTCCGCGGCCCCGGTCCGGCGCTCAGGTCGATGGCGCCGGGCGTGAGCTTGTGGAGCGGCAGGAGTTCCTTGAGCGGCATGTATTCGCCGAACGGCACGAGATGCGCCTTGTCGTACCGTGCGATTATCTTGCTGGACGCGTCGATGACGTCGATGCTGTTCCACACCTCGGCGAGCGGTCCGGACAGAGGCGCGCCGCGTAGCGCGCCGGTGATCACATAACCGCCCTGCGGCGCCACCGCCGCGATCGCCGCGCGATGCGCTTCGTCGCGTTCGAGAAAGAATGTCGCCGCCGCCTCCGGCCAGATCACCGCGGCAAGCTTGTGCTCGGCCGGTGCTGCGCTCAGCTCGGTAAGGCGGTGGAAATTTTCTTCCGCGACGGTCGGATCCCATTTCGCCGACTGGGCGATCGACGGCTGCACCAGCCGCAGCCAGACGCCGGTCTCGGCCGTCGGCGCGAGATGCAGGCGAAGCGCGCCGATGGCGGCCGGGACGAGAATCAGCACCGCCGCCGCAATGGCCGGCATCGCCCGCCGCCAGGCGGTGATCGGCGCCAGCGACGGCATGCCCAGCAGCGCCAGCAGCGAGGCGGCCAGCACAGTCAGTAGGCTCAACCCGTAAATCCCCACTACGGCCGCCGCCTGCAGAACCGTGAGCGTCCCGGGAAACCCACCGGCCCAGACATAGCCGAGGAGGTTCCAGGGAAGCCCGGTAAACAGATGGCCCCGCAGCCATTCGGCGCCGCTCCAGGTGGCGGCGAACAGGCAGATCGCCGCGACCGGCGGCAGTTTCAGCCATGTCTTCGCCAGCGCGGCCACGTAGAGGCAGCCCCCGATAAGCATCGATAGCACCAGCGGAATGCCCAATAAGGCGAAGGGCACCGCCCACCAATAGCGCCCGATATCGACGAACAGCGCCGCGGCGATCCAGTAGAGCCCTGCGGTGAAATGGCCGAGCGCGAAGACATAGGCAAGGCGGCCCGACGCGGCGGCCGTCTTGCTGCCGTCGTCGAGCCAGAGATAAAGTGGGAAGACGATAAAGACGACCGGCGTCATGTCGACCGGCGGCAACGCCGCGGCGAGCAACGCGCCGAGCAGGAACGCCAGGGCGTAGCGCCGCCAGCCCTCTTGCATCGCCATTTCCTGGGCGATGCGGCACAACGGCGTCGTCATCCGGGCACCCGGCGGCGCGCGCAACAGCGCCGTCTCAGGCACTGGCGAGGCCTTTGCCGTTATTGCCGGCGAGCGGAAGACCGCGGACCCTCAGCCGCTTGATGCGCCGCGGATCGGCGTCGAGCACTTCGAATTCGAGCCCGCCGGGATGCGGGATCACCTCGCCGCGCCGCGGCACCCGCCCAGCAAGCGTAAAGACGAGACCGCCGAGGGTGTCGACCTCCTCGTGATCGCCGTTATGGCGCAACGGTGTGCCGTGCTGTTCCTCGAACGTCTCGATCGGCAACCGCGCGTCGGCAATGATGCTGCCGTCGGGCCGGGCGATCAGCGTCGGCGTCTCGTCGACATCGTGTTCGTCCTCGATGTCGCCGACGATCTCCTCGATCAGGTCCTCGATCGTCACCAGCCCGTCGATCCCGCCGAATTCGTCGACCACCGCGGCGATGTGGGTGCGCGACTGCCGCATCTGCACCAGCAGGTCGAAGACCGGCAGCGACGGCGCCACAAACAGCACCTTGCGCAGCATCGCCGTGAGTTTCGCCGGGCGACGATTGGCGACCGGCGCCAGCACGTCCTTGACATGGACGAAGCCGATCACGTCGTCGAGCGTCTCGCGATAGACGGGCACGCGCGAATGACCATGCTCGATGAGCAATTTGACCAGTTCGCTGAACGGCTGCTCGATATCGAAGGCGACGATGTCGACGCGCGGGACCATGACATCGACCGCGGCGCGGTCGTGGACCTTTAGCACATTGCCGATGAGCACGCGCTCTTGCGCTGTGATCGGGCTTTCTTCGGCCTCATCGCTCGGCGCGGCGATCATCGCGTCGATCGCCTCGCGCGTCTCTCGCGTTCGCCAGATCTGCCGCAACAGCTGGCGCAGGCGGCCTTTGGGACTGTGGGGTTCGGACTGGCCGTCGATACTTGGCGGCTCGGTTTCGCTCATCAGCTCGATGTTCCGGGTTTTGTGTCAGATAGTGTCGCGATAAGGGTTCGGCACCCCCATTTCGCCTAAGGTCGCGATTTCGCGCTCCTCCATGATCGCCGCTTCTGCGGCATTTTCATGATCGTAGCCCAGCAGATGCAGCACGCCGTGCACGACCAGATGGCGAAAATGGTCGGCGAGCGGCTTCTCCTGCTCGATCGCCTCGCGGCGGACGGTCTCGAACGCCAGCACGACATCGCCGAGCAGCAGCGGCGCGCCGTCCGGCACCGGCACCGTCGGGTCGGCGGCCGGGAACGCAAGCACATTGGTCGGCGCATCCTTGCCGCGCCAGGTGCGGTTGAGCGCACGCTGCTCGTCGTCATCGGTGAGGGTGATGTCGACGAGCGCCGCGGACGGCGCTTCGCCGCGCCGCAGCGTCAGGTGTGCCGCGGCTTCGGCGAGCGCGACAGCTTCCGGCAACATCCGCTCCCAGTCGGGGCAGGCGGTCGTGATTTCGACGATCGGCGGGTCGGCCAGGGTCATTTCTTGGCCTTGCGGTCACGCGCCTCGTAGGCGCCGACGATCTTCGCCACCAGCGGGTGGCGCACCACATCCTTCTCGCCAAAGCGCGCCACGGCCACGCCGTCGACGCCGTTGATCGCCTCGAGCGCGTCGATGAGGCCGGACCTGACGGGCGGCGGCAGATCCACCTGGGTCGGGTCGCCGGTCACCACCATGCGCGATCCTTCGCCGAGCCGTGTCAGAAACATCTTCATCTGCATCGGCGTCGTGTTCTGCGCCTCGTCGAGGATCACAAAGGCGCGCGCCAGCGTGCGGCCGCGCATGAAGGCGAGCGGCGCGACTTCGATCTCGCCGCTGCTCATGCGCTTGGCGATCTGGTCGGCCGGCAGCATGTCGTTGAGCGCATCGAACAACGGCCGCAAATAGGGGTCGACTTTCTCGCGCAGATCGCCCGGCAGAAAGCCGAGCCGCTCGCCGGCCTCGACCGCCGGTCGCGACAGAATGATCCGCTCGACCTGGCCGGTCATCAGCAGGTCGACTGCGGCGGCGACGGCGAGATAGGTCTTGCCGGTGCCGGCCGGGCCGATCCCGAATACCAGCTCGTGCTCGCGCATCGCTTTGATGTAGGCGGCCTGCGCTCCCGACCGCGCTGCGATCCGGCGCTTGCGGGTGCGGAACCCGGCTTCCTCGCGCCAGAAGCTGAGGTTCTTGTCGTCCCGCTCCGCCTGCGCAAAACGCAGCGCCGCGTCGATCGCCGCGATGTCGACCTCGTGGCCGTGCTTCAGCCGGTCGTAAAGGATGGTCAGCACCAGATGCGCGGTCTCGATCGCCGAAGCCGAGCCGGAGATCGCCAGCTTGTTGCCGCGCGGCACCAGGTCGACGCCAAGCTGCCGCTCGATATGATTGAGGTGCAGGTCGCGTTCGCCATAGAGCTGCGGCACCAGCAGATTGTCGTCGAATTCCATCCCAAGATCGGGCGCGGCGATGCTCATTGCGCCGCCTCGTCGAGATTGCCGGCGAGGCGCCCCGCCAGGCTGTTCGCACCAGCGCTGACGATTTCCACACGCAGTATCTGTCCGATGACGTCCGGCGCCGCGTCGGCGTGCACCGCCTGCAGGTACGGGCTGCGCCCGACCAGCTGTCCGTCATGCCGGCCCGGCTTCTCGAACAGCACCGGCATCGTCGCCCCGACCGCCGCGGCGTTGAACGCGCGTTGCTGCTGCTGGAGCAGCGCCTGCAGTTCGGCCAAGCGCTCGGCCTTGGCCGGCTCCGGCACTTGGCGCTCGAGCGACGCCGGCGTGCCGGGGCGCGGCGAGTATTTGAACGAGAAAGCCTGGGCGAACTCGACCTCGGACACGAGGTCGAGGGTGGCGCGGAAATCCAATTCGCTCTCTCCCGGGTAGCCGACAATGAAATCCGACGACAACGCGAGGTCCGGCCGGGCCTCGCGCAATTTCTGGACCGTGCGGCGATAGTCGTCGGCGGTGTGCCGCCGGTTCATCGCCGCGAGAATGCGGTCGGAACCGCTCTGCACCGGCAGGTGCAGGAACGGCATCAGCGTCTCGACATCGCGATGCGCCGCGATCAGCGCATCGTCCATGTCGCGCGGGTGCGAGGTCGTGTAGCGCAGCCGTACCAATCCGGGCACGCGGGCCAGCGCGCGCAGCAAATCGGCGAGGCGCCACTCGCCGCCGTCAGCTGCCGTGCCGTGATAGGCATTGACGTTCTGGCCGAGGAGCGTGATCTCACGCGCGCCGCCGGCTGTCAGCTGCTCCGCCTCGGCGATGATCTGCGCCGCCGGCCGCGAGAATTCCGCGCCGCGCGTATAGGGAACGACGCAGAACGTGCAGAATTTGTCGCAACCCTCCTGCACCGACAGAAACGCAGTAACGCCGGACGCAGTTCGCGCTTCGGGCAAATGATCGAATTTCGCCTCGGTGGGGAAGCTCGTATCGAGCACACCGCCGCCCTCGCGTGAGGCCCTCGCGATCAACTCAGGCAGGCGGTGATAGGTTTGCGGGCCGAACACCATGTCGACAAACGGCGCGCGCCGCATGATCTCGGCGCCCTCGGCCTGAGCGACGCAGCCGGCGACCGCGACCAGCATGCGCTCGCCTCGGCGCTCCTTGGCATTCTTCAGACGGCGGATGCCGCCGAGCTCGGAAAACACCTTTTCCGCCGCCTTCTCGCGGATGTGGCAGGTGTTGAGGATCACCAGGTCGGCGCCGTCCGGCGTCTCGCTCGGCGTGTAGCCGAGCGCCGCCACGAGCTCGGCCATGCGTGCCGAGTCGTAGACATTCATCTGGCAGCCGTAGGTCTTGATGAACAGGCGCTTGGTCATTCAGCCAACCGCCGCCGCGGGGAGTTCCGGAGCGACGTCGGCGGAGGCCGGTTCGTCGGGCGTCTGTTGCGGCGACGCAACGGTGGGCATATCGCCGCGTCCGCCAAGCTGGCGGCTGACGCCGGCCTCGATTTGGCGCTGGCAATATTCGGCGAGCTGCTTGCGGGACGGAAAATCGGCGAGCGCGACCGGCGGGTGGAACTCGACGACCGCCTCGATCCGGCCGAGACCGAGCAAGCGCCAGAGATGCGGCGCCAGATCCATGTCGCCGTACCACGCAAAAAATGGCCGCAACATCCGGCCGATCGGCAAGCCGTCGAGCCTGGTGTAGGTAAGCGATACCGGCTGCACGGTGACTGGCTGATCGCGCTTGTAGACGACGCTGAACAAGGCGCTTTTGAACGGCAGGATGAAATTGCCGTCGGCGCTCGTGCCTTCGGGAAACAGGATAAGCGCGTCGCCGGCGGCGAGGCGCTCGGCGATCGCGTCGCGCTGCTGCGCGGTGCTCCGCACCTGGCGGTCGACAAATACCGAGCGCTGCAGCTTCGCAAGCTGCCCGAAGAGCGGCCAGCCGGCGACCTCCGCCTTGGCGACAAACGAGCCCGCGATCAGCGATCCGAGGACCGCGATGTCGGTATAGGAGACGTGATTGGACGCGAACAACACCGGTCGCGCCGCTGCCGGCTCGCCGATCCGGCGCACGTCGAGACCAAGGATGCGGCAGCATTGGCGGTGATAGAAGCGCGGGAACGTCGCCACCCAGGGCCGCTTCAGCAGCAATCCGACAGCTTGCACCGGCATCAGCGCGAGCGTCCAGGCGAAGTACACCACCATCCGCCGAACGCGCAGCACCGTCGATCCCATGCGTTCTAGCTCGCCCAATTGTCCTTCGCCCAGTTGTCCCGCGACTGCCGCACATAATGCCGCGAATACTTTGCGGCAACGAGGTCGGTCTTGACCACAACGCAGACATCGGTGGTGTTGAACTGGTGGTCGATGACCGCGCCGTCGCCGACAAACCCGCCGAGCCGCAGATAGCCCTTGATCAGCGGCGGCAGGGTGCCGAGCGTGCGCTCCGTGTCGATGCTTTCGGGCGAGCGCCGCCGCATATCGACGTAACGCTCGGGCAGAGCGCGGGTCCGCAGCTCGGGCGGCGCCAGACGGTGGTGGTAGAGATACGACAACGGCACGGCGAGGTGATCGGGGTCCGTGCCGGGCAGACTGGCGCAGCCGAACATGAGCTCGATATCGTAGTGAAAGACGTACGTGGCAATGCCGCTCCACAGCAGCGGCATGACCGCGCGGGCGCGATAGGCCGGGTCGACGCAGGATCGGCCGAGTTCCAGGACTGGGCCGGGATAAGTCACCAAGCGCGAGATGTCGTATTCCGCGGCCGAGTAGAACCGGCCGCAGCGCCGCGCCGCCTCGCGCCGAATCAGCCGGTAAGTGCCGACCACGGCGTCCGCGCCGACGCCGCGCGAGTGGTCGAGCACCATGAGATGGTCGCAGTTCTCGTCGAACGGGTCGCTGTCGCGCCGGCTCCGCGCCATCAGCCGCGATGGCCGCGCACCCATTGTCTCGTAGAAGATGCGGTAGCGCAGCGCCTGCACCGCGTCGATATCGGCCGCCGAGCCGGCCAGCCGCACCTCCAACGGGCCGCTGACGACATCGAGGACGGGGGCACCGCGTTCTTCTGCCCGGCGGTCCAGCGCCGCCACCGGCTCGCGCGATAAGACAGGAGGGTCGGCCGTCGTGCCGATAATCACGCGAGGAACCCCATGAGGCGGCTCGTCAAGGCGATCGCCGATCGCATCGAGAAAAGCGTCACTCGGTCTTCCGTTCGTTGCCGCGTTTGAGCGCATAAAGTTCAAGCCGATGACCGACCAGATCGTAGCCGAGCTGGTCGGCGACGAAATGCTGCAGCTTTTCTATTTCATCATTGCGAAACTCGATCACGCGGCCGGTCTGCAAATCGATCAGGTGGTCGTGATGCGCACTCGGCATTTCTTCGTAGCGCGAGCGGCCATCGCCAAAATCGTGCCGTGCCAAGATGTTAGCCTCTTCAAAGAGGCGCACCGTGCGATAGACCGTGGCAATGCTGATCCGCGGATCGACTTCGGTCGCGCGCCGGTAGACCTGCTCGACATCGGGATGATCGGCCGAATCCGACAGCACCCGGGCAATAACCCGGCGCTGTTCGGTCATCTTTAGGCCCTTATCGAGACAGAGCTGCTCGAGGCGGGAAATCATCCTGGGGCGTTCCCGGCATGGGGTGCCGAGTCACTATAACGGAAACCGGTTGTCGATCCTATGTCCGTCCGCCGGCACTCCCGCCGGCAACGCCCAGGTTGACAGCGTCTCAGGCGCTGCCCCGGCGAGCACGTGTACCCAGGCCGATTTCCTTGGCGAGCCGGCTGCGCTGCCGCGCGTAATTGGGCGCCACCATCGGGTAGTCGGGCGGCAATCCCCAACGCTCGCGGTAGGTTTCCGGGCTCATGTTGTATGCCGTCTTGAGGTGGCGCTTCAGCATCTTCAGCTTCTTGCCGTCTTCAAGGCAGACCAGATAGTCGGGCTGAATCGACTTCTTGACGCTGACCGCTGGTTGTGGGCGGCTGGCCGGCGCCGCCGCCGGGACGCTGCCGATATTGGCGAGCGACTGGTAGACCTGGTTGATCAGCTGGCCCAAATCGCCGACGGCCACCGTGTTGTTGGAGACGTGGGCCGCCACGATTTCCGTCGTCAAGGCCAGCAGATCGCCCGCCTGGTCGTTATCGTCCATGTTATCCTTCCTGAACCGAACGCTTCGACAAGCATAAGTAATGGGTCAAAGCTGTGCAACGAGGTATTTGCTAAATCTTGTGCGCTTCATCGCGACTTTCAATTCCTGTGCAGAACAGTCGCGACACTCGCCGAATATCCACAGCCGTCGTCAAGGATATGGGGCGACCGGCGGGCGAGGTAAAATCAGACGTAAGACCAGGGCGTCAGCCCTGCCGTCCGGCCGCCGGTAATAGCGCGCGCGGCGGCCGACAACGGTGAACCCGGCGGCAAGGTAAAGGTCGCGGGCTGGGTCGTTGTCGACGGCGACCTCGAGCACGATCGACGGCAGGTTGCGACGGGCCGTCTCGTCAATCGCGGTTCGCAGCAGCGCCTGCGCGATGCCCCGCCGGCGCCTTCGCGGCGTGACACCGAAAGAAAGGATTTCGCATTCATTGCCGAGGTCGCGCACCAGGATGAAGCCGGCGGGTTCCTCGTTCTCCCAAGCCAGCCAGCCGAATCCGCCGGATAAGGCCATGATCCGCGCCAGCGCCGACGCTTCCCACGGGTCGTCGGGAAAGCAGGCGCGATGCAAGATCGCCAACGCCTCGGTTGCGCCCGCCGGGATCGGTTCGATGCGTCGGTTCACCTGCGGTCGCCGATGGGTTGCCGTTGCTTCGGAAAGCTGACATCGGGAGCGCGCAGATAAAGCGCCCGCGCGGCGGTCACGAGCGCCGGATTTTCCGCCGCCGTCAACACCCCGCGCGCCTGTGGCGCGGTATCGCGGATAAGCGTCACGCCGAGGCGAATGCCGAGCGCGGTCGCCGCCGCCTCGGCCGCATCTCCGGCGACACGCACCGGCGTTTCACCGACGGCCGCATCGACAAATCCCGGTAGCTCGCCGGGCGGCACGGCCGCAGGATCGCCGCACGGCACCCCGTCGACGAACAGCTGCACGTAAGGGTCCTCGCGTCGGCTGTCGAGCGCGACCAACAAGGCGCCCTCGGTTTCCGGCAGCAGCGCCGCCACCGCGGCGAAGCTGCTGACGCCCACCAAGGCCGCTCGCGTCGCCAGCGCCAACCCGTGTGCCGCTGCCAGTCCCGCACGGATGCCGGTGAACCCGCCGGGACCGACGGAAACGGCGATGCGATCGATCGCGGCGGGGTCGAGCTCGGCCATGCCTACGACACGGTCGATCATCGGCAGGAGCGCTTCGGCGTGGCCGTGGCGCATCTCGCGCCATTCATGCGCAAGCACAGCACCGCCACAACCGATCGCTACGGAACAAGCGGAGCCGGCGGTGTCAAAGGCCAACACGACCGGCGCGCGCCGGTCGCCGCCGGTCGCGCGCGGATCGGGCATCAGGCGTGGGGGAAGGGCGGCGCCTTAGATGGCGCGCACCTCGACGACTTCGGGAATGTAATGGCGCAGCATGTTCTCGATGCCGGCTTTCAGCGTCGCGGTCGAGCTCGGGCAGCCGTTGCAGGAACCCTGCATGTGCAGATAGACGATGCCGTCCTCGAAATCCTCGAAGATGATGTCCCCGCCGTCCTGCGCCACGGCGGGTCGCACGCGGGTCTCGAGCAGCTCCTTGATCGCCGAGACGATCTCATCGTCCTCCGTCTCGACCGGCACGGTCTCCTCGGTCGCGGTAACGACCGGCAGGCCGGCGGTGAAATGATCCATGATCGCCGCGAGTGCGGCTGGCTTGAGCTGGAACCAGTCGGAGTCGCCCGACTTGGTGACCGTGATGAAATCGCCGCCGAGGAAGACGCCGCTCACCTCCGGTAGGCCGAACAGCCGCTCGGCGAGCGGCGAGCGCGCCGCGGCGGCGGCGGGGTCGGTGAAATTCGCGGTACCCGACGCCATGACCGTGCGCCCCGGCAGGAATTTCAGCGTGGCCGGGTTCGGCGTCTGCTCGGTCTGGATGAACATCGACGGGCTCCATGGATCTCAAGAAGGCAATTCGGTGCCTAATAGCATGGGGATTTGCGCCGGCAAATCCAAGCGGCGCGATCAACTTAGCGCGTCGACCTGCTCGACGGTCAGCCCGCCGGGAACGATGGTGATCGGGATGCGCAGCCGCGCCACCGCCTTGCCGGTGAGATAGGTGACAAGCGGCCCCGGGCCCGACGTGCCGGTGCCCGCCGCGAGCACAAGGATCGAGATGCCCGGGTCTTCGTTGATCAACGCCAGCAGCTCGTCCTGGGTGCGGCCTTCGCGGATATAGACGATCGGCATCGAGCCGGCGATCGGCGCGAATTGCTCGCACAGCCGCTGCATCAGCTGCTCGGCGGCGTCGCGCCGTTCCTCGCGCGCCAGTTCCTCGACCGAAATCCAGTGCTGGAAGTCGGCCGGCTCGACGACGTGCAGCAGCGCCAGCTTCCCGCCGGTATGCGCGGCGCGGCGCGCCGCGTATTGCAGCGCCAGATGATGCTCCGCGGTCTCGTCGACCACGACGAGGAACACACGGGTGATGTCCTCGGCCATCGATACGACCCTCTGCGGCGCTCAGGTATTTCGGAAAGGCAGGCTCGCGATCCATCCTGCCATTACCGCCATGACCACCGCAATCACGCCATAGGCGAGCGCATCGTTGCGGGCGAAATTGAACACCGCTGCGTCGACCCCGACCTTGGAGACGACGAGCGGCGTCGTCTGGCCGCCCACCACATCCTTGTCGCGCACCAGAAAGACCTCGACCAAGTAGGTGCCGGTCGGAATGCCGGCGGGAAAGAAGAATGTCGTGCGAAACAGCCGGTCGCCGAGAAACGAGATCTTCTCGTGGCTCGGCGAAAATACCCCGGCGCGCTTGCGCACGCCGATCAAGGCTTGCGCGAAGAGCTTGGTGCGCTCCGGGGAGGTAGGGGTCTTCGTCTCGAATTTGAGATTGTCGGTGCCGATCTTGTAGAGCGCCGCGGCCGCGGGCGACAAAGCGTCGGCAAGCGGGCGGGTCGCGGCGACCGCATAAAAGCTCGGCATGCCGACAAAGGTGACGGAGTCGGTATTGGCCCAGATGCCGGCGACTTTGCCCTTTTGCCAGACGGTGACCTCGCGCTCCGGCCCGCGGACGACGGCGACGACATCGGCGAGGCCGTCGGTCGCGCCGAACAGCACCACCGAGGCGCCGGTAAAGCCGGTGGTGATGGCAATCGAGTGGCTGCTGAGATCGGCGGCGACGATGTCGGCGCGACACGGTGCGGCGAGGAGCCCGACCAGACCGAGCAGCGCCACGCCGAACCGCCAGCCGCGGCTCATAGGCGATTGTCCACCGGGATAACGAACAGATCGGAGGGCCGCAGCGTCAGGTCGCGCGCCAGCTTCGCGGCGACCGCCAACACCAGGAGCGCCAGCAGAAAACGCAATTGCTCGCCGCGCAGCCGCGTGCCGAAGCGCGTGCCGAATTGCGCCCCGATCACGCCGCCGACCAGCAGCAGCATAGCCAGCACGGCGTCGACGGTGTGGTTGTGAAACGCCTGGAGGATCGTCACATTGGCGGCGACAAAGATGATCTGCAGCAACGAGGTGCCCGGCACCATCGCGGTCGGCATGCCGAGCGTGTAGATCATCGCCGGCACCATGATGAACCCGCCGCCAATCCCCATCACCGCGCTCAACACGCCGACCAAAAAGCCGAGCCCGACCGGCAGCAGCGCGCTGATGTAAAGCTGCGACTTGCGGAACCGCGTCTTCAGCGGCAGCCCATGCATCCAGGTATGGCGATGCAGCCGTCGCCGTCCGGCACCGGGGCGGCGGCGGCGCAGGATCGCGCGGACGCTCTCGACCCCCATCATAAAGCCGAGCGTACCGAGCAGCACGACGTAGCACAGCGAAATGACCAGCTCGACCTGGCCGAGCTCGGCGAAAAAAGTGAACAGCCACACGCCCAGTACCGAACCCGCGAGCCCGCCCATCAGCAGCGTGAAGCCCATCTTGAAATCGACATTGCCGCGCCGCCAATGCGCCAGCACGCCCGACACCGACGCGCCAACCAGCTGATTGGCCGAAGAAGCCACCGCGATCGATGGCGGCACGCCGATCAGGATTAGCAGCGGCGTCAGCAGAAACCCGCCGCCGACCCCGAATACCCCGGACAGGAACCCGACCGCCGCGCCGAGGCCCAGCAGGACAAAAATATCCAGCGAGACCTCGGCGACGGGCAGGTAGACATCCATGACGGGAAGGTTCGACCCTGAATCAGAAAGGCCGCCGCTCCGCGGAGCGAAGCGGTATGAAAGCTGACCTTACATCCCGTATTGCAGCGCGAGAAGTATCAAGGCGCTGTGGGCGCGTTCAATTTTCCCGCGCTGGAAAGCCGCCATTGCGTCCTTCGAGACGGCTGCTCCGCGCCTCCTCAGAGTCTGACTCGAAATTACCGTCGTCATTCCGGGGCGGCCCGCGGGGCCGAACCCGGAACCCATGAACACGGCCTGCTCCGACGTGGTTACGGCGTCGGAGCGCGCTTTTCGAGGTCCGTGTTCATGGGTTCCGGGTTCATCGCTGCGCGATGCCCCGGAATGACGAGAAAAAATTACGGCCGCAGCAGGCCGGAGATGTCCTGCACTTCACGCAGGATCGGCGTGGCGATCGCCGAGGCGCGCTCGGCGCCGCGGCGCAGCACCGCGTCGATATGGTCGGTATCGGCCATCAGCCGGCGCATCTCGCCGCCGATCTTGCCGAGCACCTCGACCGCGAGCGCCGACAGCTCTTCCTTGAAGCTCGAAAAATTCTTTCCCGCGAAACGGGACAACGCCTGCTCGCGCGTTTGGTCGGCGAGCGCCGCATAGATGCCGATCAGATTGTCGGCCTCGGGTCGCGCCTCCAGCGCCGCGATCGTCTCCGGCAGCGGTTCGGGATCGGTCTTGGCGCGGCGCACCTTGAGCGCGATCGTGTCGGCGTCGTCGGTCATGTTGAGCCGCGAGTAATCCGACGTATCGGATTTCGACATTTTCTTGGTGCCGTCGCGCAGGCTCATCACCCGTGTCGCTTCGCCGAAAATCTGCGGCTCCGGCAGCGGAAAGTAATCGACATCATAACGCCGGTTGAATGCGCCGGCGATGTCGCGCGCCAGCTCGACGTGCTGCTTCTGGTCTTCACCGACCGGCACATGCGTCGCCTTGTAGCCGATGATGTCGGCGGCCATCAGCACCGGATAGGCGTAGAGCCCGAGCCCGGCCATCTCGCGCTGCTTGCCGGCTTTTTCCTTGAATTGCGTCATCCGGTTGAGCCAACCGAGCGGCGTCAGGCAGGACAGTATCCAGGCCAGCTCGCTATGCGCAGTGACTGTGCTCTGGTTGAAGATGATGCAGTGTTCGACATCGACCCCGGCGGCGATATAGGCGGCCGTGACCTCGCGAGTCGCGGCGCGCAGCTCCGCCGGGTCTTGCGGCACGGTCAGCGCGTGCAAGTCGACAATGCAAAAGATGCATTCGTAGTCATGCTGCATCGCCACCCAGTTGCGGATCGCCCCGAGGTAGTTGCCGAGATGCAGATTGCCGGTCGGCTGAATGCCGGAGAAAATTCGGTTCATGTCAGGTCAAATCATCCAGATCGACGCGTAAGGCAGCGGCAAGTTTCTTGATCGTCGCGACCGGCCCGGCGCGTTTGCGGTTTTCCAGCTGCGACAGATACCCCGGATCGAGCCCAACTGCATCGGCGAGCGCACGCAAAGTCATTCCGCGATGCTCTCGCCAAACAGTGATCGGATTTTCGCCGGTAATGAGACGGCGGACCATGGCATCGGGAACTGTCTCCTGATCCTGCGTACGGCCGTAAGCAGTCTCGGCGAGGCGATCCTCGATCAACTCATCAAGATCGCCTTGGGCAATGAGTACCAAATCATCGGGATCGGACCAATTCGAAGAGGCAGTCGCTCGATCTAAAACCAATTCGCCGAGCTGACCTTGCTGGCGCATCCGCTCCACGCGATCTCCGACCAGATGGATGACCTTCCCGCTCATCGATAAGCACCTCCGCGCGGCGCGGCCTCGAACACAATCATCACCTCTTCGGCGCGATCGAGCGTGTACGACACGCGCCAATCGCCGACCCTCAGCCGGTAGCCATTCACCACGCCCTTCAGCGGCTTGAGATTGTTGTTGCGTGCAAATGGGTTGGCGGCGATGCGATCAAGCGCGGCGAATATATCCTCGACCTTGGCCCGTGGCATTGCACGGAGGGCTTTCAACGGATCGCGCCGGTACTCGATCCTCATGACCCTATGTTGGCATTATGCCAACATAGGGTCAAGCCGCGACGCGGCGGAACTGGCCGCGCAGCTCACGCCAGTTGACGACCCCGAGTATCAGGACGAGTACCACAAAGACCGCGAGACCGACCGCGACGAGCGCCGCCAGCGCGATCAGCCGCAGCGTCAGGGCGCCGGCAAGCGCCGGTTCCAACACGGCACGCAGCGCCAGCAGCGCGGCGCCCATGCCGATTGTCGCCAGCGCGATGCGCGGCAGGTTGGCGCGCGAGCGGGTGTCGAGATGAAAATGACCGCGCCGTGCCAGCATCGCCAGCAACAGTGCGGCCTGTAGCCAGCCAGATGCCGACAGCGCGATCGCGACGCCGACATGCGCGAGAAATCGCATCAGGATCAACGTCAGCAGCAAGTTCGTCGCCAGCGACACGATCGCGATCTTGACCGGCGTCTTGGTGTCGTGCCGCGCGAAGAAGGCCGGCGCCAGCACCTTGACCAGGACAAAGGCGGGAAGCCCGACCGCATAGGCGATCAGCGCGGATGCCGTCGCCGAGGCCTCGGTCGGCCCGAAAGCGCCGCGCTCGAACAGCACCGCGAGGATCGGCAGCGCCAGGATCGCCAGCGCCGTGGCCGCCGGGAGCGTCAGCAGCAGCGCCAGTTCCAGCCCGCGGTTCTGCGTCGCGATCGCCGCCGCCTCGTCGGCGCTGCGCAATTGCCGCGACAGCGGCGGCAGGATCGCCGTCGCCACCGCGATCCCCACCACGCCGAGCGGCAGCTGGTTGAGACGGTCGGCGTAATAGAGATACGACACCGAGCCGCCCGGCAGCATTGAGGCGAGTGCGGTCGAGACCAGCAGGTTGAGCTGCGTCACCCCGGCGCCGAGCACACCGGGTCCCATTACCTTGAGCGTCTGCCGCACCCCCGGCGTCAGATGTGGTATGCGCAGCCGCAGCGCGATCCCGGCGCGGCGGCACGACAGCATCAGCCAGCCGAACTGCGCGATTCCCGATAGGGTCAGCGCGATCGCCAGCACCGTGCCGTCGGTCCAATGCAGCCCCGCCATCAACAGCAGCGCCGCGATCAGGAACAGGTTGAGCAGCACCGGCGTCGCCGCCGCCGCGGCAAACCGGTCGACGGTATTGAGCAGCCCGCCCTGCAACGCGGTCAGCGAGATGAACAAAAGATAGGGGAAGGTGATCCGCGTCAGATCGACGACCAACTGGAACTTGCCCGGCTCGTCCTCGAAGCCCGGCGCAATGATCGTCATCACCTGCGGCATGAACAGCTCGCCGAGAATCACAAACCCGAGCAGTGCCGCGAACAGCACGGCGAAGGCTTCCTCGGCGAATTCGCGCAACGCCGGCTTGCCACCGTCGACCAGCGCCCGGTTGGCGAGCGGCACAAAGGCGGCGTTGAAGGCGCCCTCGGCGAACAGGCTGCGGAACAGGTTGGGCAGGCGTTGGGCGACAAAGAACGCATCCGCCACCGGCCCGGCGCCGAGGATCGCCGCGGTCAGGATATCGCGCACAAAACCGAAAAGCCGGCTGACCATGGTCAGCGAGCCCACCGTCGCGACCGAGCGGAAGAGCGCCATGTCTGGCGGTTTAGAGGAAAATCGTCTCGACGAAAACGGCGCGTCTTTCTCCTCCGGCTCCTTTAAGCGCCTTGGCCGGGCTTGACCCGGCCATCCACGAATGGGTTGAAGCTATTCGTAGACCCCCGGGTCAAGTCCGGGGGAGGCGGAATATGGAAACGGTCGCCCCCAATTTCCGCTTGTCTTTTTTTTGTCACACGGGTTAGCCATCGCGCTTTCCCAAATCGGGGAGGGCGCGGATGGCGGACATCAAGATGGGCGTCATCGGCTGCGGCGGACGCATGGGCCGCATGCTGATCGCCGAGATAGCCGGTAGCGATGACTGCGCCCTGTCCGGCGGGACCGCAGCGACGGGCAGCGCCTATCTCGGCGGCGACCTTGGGGAATTGGCGGGGATCGGCCGCATCGGGGTTGCCGCCGGCAGTGCGACCGGCGATTTGCTGCGCGGCAGCGATGTCGGAATCGAGTTCAGCACCGCCGCCGCGACCGCGGCGCATGCAACGCTCGCCGCTGAGATCGGGACGCCGTTGGTGATCGGCACGACCGGCTTGTCGGCCGCCGAGACAGGCGCCGTTCAGGCGGCTGCTAAACGCATCCCGATCGTCTGGGCCGCCAATACCAGCCTCGGCATTAACCTGCTGCTGGGCCTGGTCGAGCAGGTGGCGGCGCGGCTCGGCCCAGACTGGGACATCGAGATCATGGAGATGCACCACCGCGGCAAGGCCGACGCGCCGTCGGGAACCGCGCTGGCCTTGGGCCGTGCCGCCGCCGCGGGGCGCAAGGTCGCGCTCGACGGCGTGGCGCAGCGCGGGCGCGACGGCATCACCGGCCCGCGCAAGAGCGGTGATATCGGCTTCGCTGCGCTGCGCGGCGGCGACGCCGTCGGCGACCACCACGTGATTTTCGCCGGCGCCGGTGAACGTCTCGAATTGTCGCACCGCGCAACCAACCGGGCGATTTACGCGAAGGGGGCGGTGCGCGCGGCGCGCTGGGTCGTCGGCAAACCGCCCGGACTTTATGGGATGAAGGAAGTTCTCGAACTGTGAGCCTGCATACACATCATCAGCTTCGGTCGCCGAACGCGCAGCCGATCTTCGAACGCTCGCACGTCCTGGGCGGGCCGTCCCTGCGCGATTTGATGGGCGAGGGGCTGGCCGCGCTGCGCCAGATGCGGTTCCGACCGCGCGCCGTCCATCTCGGGCCTGTGCCGCTTGGCGACGGGCATCCGGTGATCGTGCTGCCGGCGTTTTTATGTTCGGACATGATGAGCCGCAATTTTCGCGATTGGCTGACCGCGCTCGGCTATGCCGTCCAGGGCTGGGGCGCCGGCGTCAATATCGGCCCGACCGCGAATGCCGTGGCGTCGGTCGACCGCATCCTGCGGCGCAGCACCGAGCGGAGCGGCCGCAAGGCCAGCCTTGTCGGCGTCAGCCTCGGCGGCGTGCTGGCGCGCGCGCTCGCCAACGCCCATCCCGACAAGGTGCGGCGGGTGATCACGGTGTGCAGCCCGTTCCGGCTGCCGACCGCGAGCCCGCTCGAACCGTTCTACCGCGCGCTGGCCCCGCTCCACAGCGGCGAGCAGCTCATGCTGGAGCGGCTGACCCAGCCGCCGCCGGTCCCGACCACCGCGATCTACTGCCCGAAAGACGGCGTCGTCGCCTGGCGAAGCTGCATCGACGTTCCCGGCCCTGAGCGCGAGAACATCGCTATCGAGGGCGCGCACCACACGACAATGTTCGCCAACCCCAAGACGTTGCGCGTCATCGCCGAACGCCTGGCGCTGCCGGAACCTATCGCTGCGTCGGATTGAGCGCCGCGCGCCAACGGGCGAGCGCGTCGTGCAGCATCGCCGCCACCTCGCGCCGCACCGGCGCCGGCAGGAAGGTCCCGATCGGCAGCGTCTGGCCATGTGAGGCGAGCGCTAGCCGGTTGGATTCGTCAGGCCGCTCCTCAAAGATCACCCGCACCCAGAACGGTTGGAAGCGCCATAGCCGGCGATCGCCGCGAATGCCGACGCGCTCGACGGTCAGTTCTTCGTCGCCGAGGCGCAGCGTCTCGCGCTGCCGCGCGCTACGGTACGACAGCCGGAACGCGAGATAGACCAGCCCGACATCGAGACCGAAAAACCCGCAGACCGGCCACGCGCCCAGCGACACGAACAGCGTCCCGGCCGCGATGCTGATCCCCGCGAGCACCAGCATCAAAATATTGAACCCGCGCGGCGGCAGGCTGCGATAGGGCAGCAGCACACGCTCGAAAAAGACGCGGCCGGTCGGGTTTTCAGCGGCGATATCGGTCATCTCGGCGCCAAGATAAGCAGTCGATCTTGCCAACGCAAAAAATGCGCTAAGCTCGTGCGATGCCGAAGAAGTTCACCAAGGCCGAGACCGCCGAGTTCTATCGCCGGCTGGCCGAGACGCGGCCGATCCCGCGCACCGAGCTGGAATTCATCAATCCGTTCACCTTGCTCGTCGCGGTCGTGCTGTCGGCGCAGGCGACCGATGTCGGTGTCAACAAGGCAACGCCGGCGCTGTTTGCGCTCGCCGATACGCCGGCAAAGATGGCGGCGCTTGGCGTCGAGCGGGTCGAGCCGCTGATCCGCACGATCGGCCTTTACCGCACCAAGGCGAAAAACGTCGTCGCGCTGAGCCGCCTTCTCGTCGAAAAGCACAATGGCGAGGTCCCGCGCGACCGCGAGTCGCTGGAGGCGCTGCCGGGCGTCGGCCGCAAGACCGCGAATGTGGTGATGAACGTCGCGTTCGGGGAGCCGACCATCGCCGTCGACACGCATATCTTCCGCGTCGGCAACCGTACCGGGATCGCCCCCGGCAAGACGCCGCACGCGGTCGAATTGAAGCTCGACGCCGTGACGCCGCCGCAATACAAGCTGCACGCGCATCACTGGCTGATCCTGCACGGTCGCCACGTGTGCAAGGCGCGCAAGCCCGACTGCCCGAACTGCGTCATCGCGTCACTGTGCCGCTACAGGGCGAAAACCGTGCCTGACGAATTTGTTGCAGCGAAGGCCGCCGCGTCGACGTTGCCAAAAAGGAAAACCACCCCGGCGAAGACCGGGGCCCATCTATCGGCGGTTCGAGCGGCTGAAAAATAGGCCCCCGGTCTTCGCCGGGGTGGTTTTGATACCGCTAGGAGCACGATCCACCTAGATTGAAGCGCTTTGATGTTTCGCCTCCCCCGGGCTTGACCCGGGGGTCCATGAATAGCTTCAACTTATTCGTGGATGGCCGGGTCAAGCCCGGCCAAGGCGATAAAGGGATGATTCCGTCTAATAGAATCTTGCCCTAGGACGCCGCTCGCGCGTTCGCCAGCTCGGCGACGACGTCGGCGGTGGCGGTCGATTGCACGTCGCCGCAAATCTGGCCGCCGAGTTCGATCTCGATCTGGCCGTAGCGGATCGTCCCGGAAACCTGGCCGCTGGAGCGGATCAGCAGCCGCTTGCGGACGATCAGGTTGCCCTCGAAGATGCCGCGCACATCGGCGTTGTCGATCTCGGCGCTGCCCTTGAACATGCCGGTCTCGGCAATGTCGACATCGCGGCAATTCTGCAGATTCGCCTCGACGCTGCCTTCGACGATCAGCGTGTCGCACGACGCGATCTCGCCCGACAGCGAGATTTCGCGGCCGACGGTCAGCTGGCGGAGGCCCGCCTCGCCGCGCCGCGGTGGCGGCGAAACCGGCGGTGGGGGAGGGGGCGCGGCGGCGACTGGCGGCGGGGTCACCGGCGCTGGGATCGGCTCGGTGACCACCCGGCGCGGCGTCTCCTGGGTCCGCGGCGGCTCGGCCGGCGGGCGCGCCATTTCGGGCACGCGTGGCGGGACCGCGGAGGGCGTACGGCCGACTGGGGTGACGGAGGCGCCCGACCCGATCGGCCGCGCGGGTTTCATGGGGATGCCCAGATCATCGGGCGAATCAGCCATTCTACGATCCTCCGTATCGGGTCTCTTCCGGCCAAACATCGATGGCGCACCCTATCTGTGAGCTCGGGGGACAACCGGGTGCGGTTTTATCTTCGACGCCGCGCACGATGGCGCGGAGCCCGCTCAACGCGGCCATCCCAGATCACCCCCGTTGGAAACCATATCCGTTGAAACCAGGGAAAACAAAAAGTTTTCTCCTGCATTGCCTCCCATAAACCGGCGATGACAATAGCTTATGACGATGCTCAACCACGGCTGCGCGAAGGGCGATGCAGCCGGGTTGGCGAATCGCTTTCAGAAAATTGACCCGGGCCGCGCTTGCCGCAACGGCGCGGCTTCCTATACTGCGCCGCCCTTCCTCTCATCGCGGACAGGAATGCGAATGGTCGCCGCCACACTTGATGTCGCCGGCATCGGCAATGCGATCGTCGACGTGATCGCTCATGCTGATGAGGCCTTCCTCGAGGCCGAGGGTTTTGCCAAGGGCGCGATGACGCTGATCGACGCCCAGCGCGCCGATGCGCTGTACGGCCGCATGGGGCCGGGCATCGAAAGCTCGGGCGGGTCGGCCGGCAACACGATGGCGGGGCTGGCATCGCTCGGCGGCACCGGCGCCTATATCGGCAAGGTGCGTGACGACGCGCTGGGCACGATCTTTCGCCACGACATCACCGCGATGGGCATCCGCTTCGAGACGCCGGCCGCGACGATCGGTCCCGGCACCGCGCGCTGTCTGATCCTCGTTACGGAGGACGGCCAGCGCACGATGGGCACCTATCTCGGCGCCTGCGTCGATCTCGGCCCCGAAGACATCGACCCGCGTGTCGTCGCCGTGGCGCAGATCACCTATCTCGAAGGTTATCTGTTCGATCCGCCACGCGCGAAGGCGGCGTTCCGCCGGGCGGCGGCGGTTGCCCACGGCGCCGATCGTCAGGTGGCGCTGTCGCTCTCGGATCCGTTCTGCGTCGGCCGCCATCGCGACGAATTTCTCGATCTGGTCGCGACGGACGTCGACATTCTCTTCGCCAACGAGGCCGAGATCTGCTCGCTCTACCAGACCGACGATTTCGACAAGGCCGTCGCGGCGGTGCGCGGCCACGTGACGATCGCGGCGCTGACCCGCAGCGCTCAGGGCAGTGTCATCATTTCCGGCGATCAAGTGCATAAGATTGCCGCCGCACCTGTCGCGCGGGTCGTCGACACCACCGGCGCCGGCGATCTCTACGCGGCGGGTGTGTTGTTCGGCTTGACCCATGGTCTGCCGCTCCCCACCTCTGGGGCGATCGGCAGTTTGTGCGCGGCCGAAATCATCAGCCATGTCGGCGCCCGCCCCGCGGCGGCGCTCGATAAACTCATCGCCTCCGCCGGCTTGGTGTAGGTGCCGCCGGAAGGGACGTTGCTTATTCGTGACCGAGAACATCCGTAACATCGCGATCATCGCCCATGTCGACCATGGCAAGACGACGCTGGTCGACCAACTCCTTCGCCAGTCGGGCATGTTCCGCGCCAACCAGCAGGTGGCCGAGCGCGCGCTCGATTCGAACGATCTCGAACGCGAGCGCGGCATCACCATCCTTGCCAAGTGCACGTCGCTGACTTGGCGAGGCCAGGGGGGCGAGACGCGCATCAATATCGTCGACACGCCCGGCCATGCCGATTTTGGCGGCGAGGTCGAGCGCATCCTCAGCATGGTCGACGGCGTGCTGGTGCTGGTCGATGCGGCGGAAGGCCCGCTGCCGCAGACCAAATTCGTCACCGGCAAAGCGCTGCGCCGCGGGTTGCGGCCGATTGTCGTCATCAACAAGGTCGATCGGCCCGACGCCCGCCCCGAGGTGGTGCATAACGAGATTTTCGACCTCTTTGCGCTGCTGGAAGCCGACGATCATCAGCTCGATTTCCCGACGCTGTTCGCCTCGGGACGCGACGGTTGGGCCGCCGCTTCGCTCGATGCTCCGCGCGAAAGCCTGGCGCCGCTGTTCGACCTGATCGTCAGCCACGTGCCGGCGCCGCAGGCCGACGTGGACGCGCCATTCACGATGCTGGCGACGACGCTCGACTACGACCCCTATGTGGGTCGCGTGCTGACCG
Organism: uncultured Alphaproteobacteria bacterium; assembly: GCA_963778385.1. GTDB lineage: Bacteria > Pseudomonadota > Alphaproteobacteria > ATCC43930 > CGMCC-115725 > DATARH01. Next base: position 415,002 of record CAVZUA010000006.1, read on the forward strand.
GTCTCATTCATTCCGGCGTCGCCCGCCTCAACATGCCGGTCAAGTCGCTGACCCGCGACGGCAAGCTCATCGAGCAGGCGCGGCTCACCAAGCTGCTGGCTTATCGCGGCCTCGAACGCGTCGGCGTCGATGAGGCGCGTGCCGGCGACATCATCGCCGTCGCCGGGCTGCAGGAAACCACCGTCGCCGACACGCTCTGCGCACCCGAGGTGACGACGCCGCTCGAAGCCGACCCGATCGACCCGCCGACCCTGGCGATGACCTTTTCGGTCAACGACAGTCCGCTCGCCGGGCGCGACGGCAGCAAGGTGACCTCGCGCATGATCGCCGAGCGCCTGTTTCGCGAGGCGGAAGGCAATGTCGCGATCCGCGTCAAGGAAAACGCCCAGCGCGACGCGGTCGAGGTCTCGGGGCGTGGCGAGTTGCAGCTCGGCGTGCTGATCGAGACGATGCGCCGCGAAGGCTTTGAGCTGTCGATCTCGCGCCCGCGCGTGCTGTTCAAGACCGAAAACGGCCAGCGTCTCGAGCCGATCGAGGAGGTCTTTGTCGATGTCGACGAAGAATTCTCCGGCATCGTCGTCGAGAAGATGAGCCGCCGCAAGGCCGAGATGCAGGACATGCGGCCTTCGGGTGGCGGCAAGCTGCGTCTGACGTTCCTCGCGCCGACGCGCGGCCTGATCGGCTATCACGGCGAGTTTCTCACGGACACCCGCGGCAGCGGCGTGATGAGCCGCATCTTTCACGGCTACGCGCCGTACAAGGGCTCGGTTGAGGGCCGCATCAACGGCGTCCTGATCTCGACGGCGGGCGGCAGCGCGGTTGCCTATGCGCTGTGGAACCTCGAGGAACGCGGCTCGATGTTCGTGTCGCACGGCGACGCGATCTACCCCGGCATGGTCATCGGCGCCCACACCCGCGACAATGACCTCGACGTCAATCCGGCCAAGGGCAAGCAGCTCACCAACATCCGCACCACGTCGAAGGACGAAGCGATCCGCCTGACTCCGCCGATCCAGATGAGCCTTGAAGAAGCGATCGCCTACATCGCCGACGACGAACTCGTCGAGGTCACCCCCAAGGCGATCCGCCTGCGCAAGCGTCTCCTCGACACCAACGACCGCAAACGCGCCTCAAGGACCGCGGCAGCCGAATAGGTGGCGCAGACAGACATTGTGCGTCCTTCGAGACGGCTGCTTCGCGGGCTCCTGGGAGCCTGACTTGAAATGCGTTTGGCTGGTGGCATGGGTGTTTGTGACGCGTCATTCCGAGGCATCGCGCAGCGATGAACCTGGAACCCATTCACACGGACCTCGAAAAGCACGTCCCGAGGCCGCAACCACGTCGGAAAAGACCGTGTTCATGGGTTCCGGGTTCGGCCCTGCAGGCCGCCCCGGAATGACGAGGGTAGTTTCGAGTCAGACTTTCAGGATGACGGCGGTTTGTGGATATGGATGGCATAAAGAGGATCGTCATCCTGAGGAGCGTCGGAGGCGCGTCTCGAAGGACGCACCGGCGCTCCATCCAGCCGACCGCAAAATCGCCAAAGTCTCGTGTTAGACCACAAGCGCGGTGGTACAAGGCGGACCACGGAAGCGGCGTTGGCTGCAGATTCCCTGCAGATATCAGCGAAAACAGCGAAGCCGGAAATTTGACTTCGCGGTCCCTGCGCGTATAGTGCGCGCCTTCCCGAGAATGTGGGCGAAAGCCCCGGCCGGCCCTGGCGGTCGGCACTATCGGGACAACAACCATCCGGAACGGAGCCAACAGCGCCATGAGTTCAGCGCACGGAGTCGAAGTACAAGATCAATCGCCGCCTCGGCGTCAATCTATGGGGGCGGGCGAAGAGCCCCTTGAACCGCCGCGAATACGGGCCCGGCCAGCACGGCCAGCGGCGCAAGAAGCCGTCCGATTACGGCACCCAGCTCGCCGCTAAGCAGAAGCTGAAAGGTTATTACGCCAATATCGGCGAACGCCAGTTCCGTCGCCTCTATGAGGAAGCCGTGCGCCGCAAGGGCGACACCGGTGAAAACCTCGTCGAGTTGCTGGAACGGCGGCTCGACGCGGTCGTGTACCGCATGAAATTCGCGCCGACCCCTTTTGCCGCGCGCCAGCTGATCAACCACGGCCACGTGCTGGTCAACGGCAAGCGGCTCAATATCGGCTCGGCCAAGCTCAAGGACGGCGATACCATCGAGCTGCGCCAGAAGGCGAAGGAGATGGCGCTCGTCCTCGAGGCGACGCAGTCGAGCGAGCGCGACGTGCCGGATTATCTCGAAATCGACCACGAGCGCATGCGCGGCCGCTTCATCCGCGCGCCGAAACTCTCGGACGTGCCCTATCCAGTGACGATGGAGCCGAACCTCGTCGTCGAATTCTATTCGCGCTGACGTCCGCTCGGGGAGCGCTCTCAATTTGAGCGCCTCTCCCGGGCTTGACCCGGGGGTCCACGAACAACTTCCGCCTCTTCGTGGATGGACGGGTCAAGCCCGGCCAAGGGGTCCGAAAAGATCGCTCCGCCTGCGGATAGTGCCCAGGGGGTTGCGATGCTGTGGCTGCACCTCTCGATCGTCTTTTTCCTGATCCTGCTGAACGGCTTCTTCGCCATGGCCGAGATCGCCTTGGTCTCGGCGCGTCCGGCGCGGCTGCAGCCGATGGTCGAGGGAGGCAGCGCCGGCGCGATCGCCGCGCTCGAATTGAAGGCCGATCCGTCTCGGCTGCTTGCCACGGTGCAGGTCGGCGTGACGGTGATTGCCATCCTGTCGGGTACGTTCGGCGAGGCGACGCTCGGGTCCTCGCTCGAAGATTATCTCTCGACTTTCCCCAACGCGCTGGCGCGCTACGCGCACGCCGAAAGCATGACGATCGTCGTCATCGGCATTTCGCTGGTCTCGGTGATCTTCGGCGAGTTGGTGCCGAAGCGTGTCGCGCTGCTCGACCCCGAGCGTATCGCCGCGCTGATGGCGCGGTTCATGCGCGGCCTCGCGATGGTTGGTGCGCCGATCGAATGGGTGCTCAGCGCGGTCGCCGATCTGATCCTCAAGCTGGTGCCGATCCGCGGGGATGCGGTGACTGCGGTGACCGACGAGGAAATCGGCTTCATGCTGCGCGAGGGGGTGGCCGCCGGCCATATCGCGCAGGCCGAGACGGCGATCGTCGAGATGGCGCTGCGGCTTGGCGACCGCCGCGTCAGCGCGCTGATGACCCCGCGCACGCAGATCGAGTTCATCGACCTCGACGACCCGGTCGACGAAGTCCGACGCCACATCCGGGAGAGCGATTTCTCACGCTTTCCTGTCGTCCAGGGTGGGATGCATCAGCTGGTCGGTGTCGTCCAAGTCAAGCATCTGCTCGACGCGGTGCTGAACGAGGCGCCGTTCGATGTGCGCGCGGCGATGCGGCTTCCCTTGTACCTGCCCAACACCGTGAACGTGCTGCGCGCGCTCGAAGTGTTCAAATCCACGGGCGAGGCGCTGGCGCTTGTCGTCGACGAGTATGGCGATCTCGAAGGGCTGGTGACGCTGCACGACATTCTGCAGGCATTGGTTGGCGAGCTGCCGGGCGGCGTCGATGGCGACCCGCGCGTCGTGCATCGCGACGACGGCAGCTGGCTGTTTGACGGCATGGTCGCGCTCGATGAGGTGAAGCAGGCGCTTCACGTCGCGCATCTGGCGGGCGAGGACGCCGATTTCCATACGCTCGGCGGCTATCTGATGGCCCGGCTCAACCGTGTGCCGATGGTCGCCGACCGGGTGCTGGCCGGTGGCTTTCGCTTCGAGGTCGTCGAGATGGACGGCCGCCGCGTTGACCGCGTGATGGTGACGCCGATCGAGACGCCGGATTAGGCCGGCGCGATCCGGTCGCTCGTCGCCGACAGGAGCTCGGTCGGAAAGCCGGCGGCGATCAGCGCGGCGACGATCGCCGCGACATGGCGCCGGCTCTGCGTCTCGATCACAACGTCGAGCTCGGCGCGCTTGACCGAGGCGTCCTGGAACAAACGTTGGTGGTGCACCTCGACGATGTTGCCGCCGCGCCCGCCGATCACCGCCGACACCCGCGCCAGCGCGCCCGGCACATCGGGCAGCTCCGAGCGCAATCGCACCAGGCAGCCTTCGCGCACCAGCCCGCGCATCAGCACCGAAGCGAGCAGCCGCGCGTCGATATTGCCGCCCGTGATGACGATGCCGACGCGCTTGCCGCGAAACCGCGCGGTATTGCCGAGCAGCGCCGCGACCCCTGCAGCGCCGGCGCCTTCGGCCACGAGCTTTTCACGGTCGATGAGATGTTCGATGGCGGCCTCGATTTGCGCATCCTCGACGAGTAGGATGTCACGCACCAGCGCCCCGACGATCTGCCGGGTCAGCAGACCGGGCTCTTTGACCGCGATGCCCTCGGCCAGTGTCGCGCCCGACGGCGCCGTGTCCGGCGCCTTGCCCGCGAGAACTTCGCGCATCGTCGGATAAAGTGCCGACTGCACGCCGACGATCTCGATCGCCGGCCGCACCGCCTTGGCGGCGATCGCGATGCCGGAAATCAACCCGCCGCCGCCGATCGGCACGATCAGCGCGTCGAGCGCCGGCTGATCGGCGAGGATTTCGCGCCCGATCGTCCCTTGCCCGGCGATCACTGCCGGGTCGTCGTAGGGATGCACCGGCACGAGGCCCCTGTCGCGCGCCAGCGCGTCGGCCGCTTCACGGGCGGCGACGAGATTGTCGCCCTGCAGCACGACCGTCGCGCCGAGGCTTTCGGTGCGGTCGATCTTGGTGAAGGGGGTCCCTTCAGGCATCACGATCGTCGCCGGGATGCCGAGCCGGCGGGCGTGGTAGGCGACGCCCTGCGCGTGGTTGCCCGCCGACATCGCGACCACGCCGGCGCCACGCTCGTTCTCGTTGAGGGTCAGCAGCTTGTTGAGCGCGCCGCGCTCCTTGAACGAGCCGGTCGGGTGCTGCGTCTCGAGCTTGAGCCAAACCTCGCATCCGGCGGCAAGCGACAGGGTAGGGACGGGGACCAGCGGTGTCTTGGCGATCGCATCGGCGATTGCCGCGGCGGCGCGGCCGATGTCCGCATTTGTGACCGGGAGCGTGCTCATGGTGCCGGCGCCAAGGTCAGCGTATCGGTCCCGGCCGCGCGGCCTGGTATGAGCCAGTCGAAGGCGCGCCAGCGTGACAGCAGGTCGGCATAATGCGGGGAGAATGGATTACCGGATTGGCCCGGCGCGATCATCATGCGCGACTGTTCCGGCGCCGCGAGATCGGTGATGATCCGCAGCCCGGCGCCAAAGCGCTGCTCGTAGGGATGCGCCTCGTCGCGGATCAGGCTCGGGCCGCGGTTGATCGTGTCATAGCCGCCCGGCGTCGGGATCGCGACGCGAAGCCAATCGCGCAGCCAGGGGATGCGTTCGAAGACCGCGTGCGGGAACTCGGCGATATGCGCTCGGCCCCACTGCCATTGCGACATCTCGTTGCCATAGCCGCGCCGCAGCTCGTCAAGCGCGGCATCAAGCGACGCAGCGAGCCGCGTCTCGCAGGTTTCGCGCCCGGGCCGTTGCGGGTCGGCGCACCAATCGGGTCGTTGGCTGAGCACGGCGAACATGACTTGTGGCTTCAAATCCCAGTAGTCGGCGGCGGCGGCGCCCAGCCGCGCAAAGAGAACCGAATGAGCGAACGCGCGCAGCCATGCGGTGACCAGCAGCGGCTCGACCTTGTCCGGGTCCATGTGAAAATCCCAGCTCTTGAGCCGGTCGATCGCCTCGCGCGCCTGGTCGCCTGACGGCACGATCCGCGTCATCAACGGTACCAGCCGAGCTGCCTCCAGCGATACCGTATCGGCCTGGATCGCCGCGCTGGCCTCGGGAGATTGCCGCGGCGTCGCCGTCAGCAATTCCTCAATGCGCTGTGCCCGGTCGGGCAAGTCCCAGTCGCGGCTGATGAAATAAGGGTAGCCGTCCGGCACGATCTTGTTATTGGCGCTGATGAAGTGCCCCGAAACCGGGTTCGTGCCTTGCGGCAATTGGTCGAAGGCAAGGTAGCCCTCCCAGTCGTGATCGCCGCTCCAGCCGGGGACGGGCAGCCAGCCGTCTCCCTTCTTGCGGATCGGGATGCGGCCGGCGGCGATGAAGCCGATCGTCCCGCTCGCGTCGGCATAGACGACATTTTGCGGCGGCCCCGCGAGATGCCTGAGCCCATCCTTGAAGCTCGTCCAGTCGCCGGCACGGTCGATGTCCCACAACGCCTCGGCGCTGGCATCGTCATCATCGAGAAACGTCGTTTGCAGTGCGAGGGCATAGCCGGGAGCACTTGCGCCGGCGGTCAACGCGTCATCCACGATCGGCCCGTGGCGCGTCAAACGCACGGTCAACGTCTTCGGCGCGCCGTCACGCACGGCTATCGTCTCCTCTCTGACGCGGAACGGCAGGCTGGCATCGCCCGCCATGTAACGACCGGGGTCATTCGCATCGAGCTTTTCGATGAACAAATCCTCGATATCTGCGGTCGTCGTCGTAAAGCCCCAGGCGATCTTTTCGTTGTGGCCGATGATGACGAGCGGCGCGCCGGCGGCGGTCGCACCCTCGATGTCGTGCTGCGGCGTGATGAGGCGGGCGAGATACCAGAAGCCGGGCGTCGCGAAGCCGAGATGCGGGTCGTTGGCGAGCAGCGGCTTGCCGCTTGCGGTATGCGCGCCGTCGATGACCCAGTTGTTCGAGGCGTAATGCGGCCCCATCGCCTCCGGCAGCGCGGCGTAAAGCGGGCCGACCGGTAGTTGGCGGTAGAGCGGCAGCAATTCGGCGAGCGTGCGCGGCGCGTCCTTCGGATAGTCGGGGTAGAGGAAAGCCATGTCGTCGGGCGATACGGTCTGCGCAAGGCGCGCGCGCAGCAGCTCCCCGCGGTAGTTGCCGCCAAGCTGAAAGTTCATCAGCTTGCCCCAGACCAGCGTATCCGCCGGCTTCCACGGCTCCGGTGAGAAACGCAGCATCAGGAATTCGGGCGGCAGCGCCAGCCCGTGAGCCCCGAGATACGCATTGACCCCGGCGCCGTAAGCCTCGATCCCGCTACGCACCGCCGGCGACAGTTTAGGGAATGCCGCTTCCGCCGCGCGATAAAGGCCGAGCACGCGCATCTGCGTGTCGACGGCAACCGCCGCCGTGCCAAACAGCTCGGCGAGCCGGCCGGCGCCGTAGCGGCGCTGCAGCTCCATCTGGAACAGCCGGTCCTGGGCGTGCGCGTAGCCGAGCCCGAACGAGACATCGTCATCGTTTTGCGCGGTGATCGTCGGGATGCCGTCAGCGTCGCGCGCGATCGTCACCTGCCCGTGCAGGCCGGCCACGCTGATGCGGCCGGCGGTCGCGGGGAGGGAAGTGCGCAACACGAGGAGACCACCGCCGGCGATGACGAGCAGGATGACCAGTACAGCCGCAACGCCCCAGCCCAAGGCACGCCAAACCGAGCCAGCGCGGCGCTGAACGCCGCGGCGCGAACGCCTCACGACCGCAAACCGGACGATGGTCGAATGGGCCTACATCCCCAATTCGCGCAGGATTTTGGCGCGGTCAGCGTCGAGGTCGGGCGCGGCGGGGCGCGTCTTCGGGTCGTCGAACGCCGACAGCTTCATCGGGTTGCCGACGAGCTTGAGCGGCCCTGTCACCGGGTCGTCGACATCGACCAGCATGTTGCGCGCGTCGACCTGCGGATGGGCGACCGCCTGCGCTACGTTGTTGACCGGACCGCACGGCAGACCGGCGGCTTCCAGCACTTCGATCCAGTGGTCGCGCGTGTCGGTCGAGAGAATGGCGTCGATCTCGGCCTTGAGCAGCGGCTGGTTCTGGTTGCGCAGCGGGTTGGTCTTGTATTCGGGCCGCTGCGCCAGCTCGGGGTGACCGAGCGCCTCGGTCAGCTTGGCCCACAACCCGTCATTGCCGGCGGCGATGATGATGTCGCCGTCCTTGGTCTTGAAGGCCTCGAACGGGGTGATCGACGGGTGCCGCGCGCCCAGCGGTCCCGGGATTTCGCCGGAGGTCGTGTAGCGCATGATGGCGTTTTCCAGAAGCGCCAGCTGGCAATCGAACAAGGCGACATCGACCTTGGTCGCCTCGCCGGTGCGCTCGCGATGCAGCAGCGCGGCATTGAGCGCGATCGTCGTATAGAGGCCGCCAGCGAGGTCGCCGACCGATGTGCCGATACGCGGCGAGGGCTCGCCGGGATGACCGGTGATGCTCATGATGCCGCCAAGGCCTTGCACCACCATGTCGTAGGACGGGTAATGCGAAAACGGGCCGGTGTGTCCGAAGCCCGAGGCCGCGGCATAGATCAGTCGGGAATAGCGCGGGTGCAGCGTCTCCCAGCCATAGCCGAGGCGTTCCATCGTGCCGGGCCGGAAGTTCTCGACGATCGCGTCGGCCTTGTCGAGCAGGCGCTCGAAAATCTCCCGGTCGCCGGGCGCCTTGAGATCGAGCGCGATCGATTCCTTGCCGCGGTTGACCGAGGCGAAATAGGTCGACTTGCCATTGGTGAACGGACCGTACTGGCGCGCGTCGTCGCCGGTCTTGGGCGCCTCGACCTTGATCACCCGCGCGCCCAGCTCGGCAAGCAGCAGCGTGCAATAGGGGCCCGCCAGGATGCGGGACAGGTCGACGATCGTGATGCCCGATAACGGGCCCGGCTGTGCCATGCGGTGTTCCTTTTGGCTTGCTGGTGTCCGGTGAATAGCGCAGAGCGGGGCTGCGCCGCAATCGGCCTCGCCGCCGCATCTTGCGGTGACGGCGATCCGGCAAACCGGCTACAATTGGTTGCGGCCCAGTGGTTGTCAGGACGGGGGTCGCCGGGGCTTTGCGATGCTGCGGCAGAGCGACATCGAGGAAGGGGAGAGACGACGCACCAACGCGTCGATGGGGCTCATCGTCATCCTCGTGCTGGCGATCGCTGGAGTCATGCTGGTGCGCGAGCTGCGCGAAAAATCGCGGATCGAAGATTGCCTGATGCAGGGCCGGCGCAACTGCGTGCCGATCGAGATCCCAACGCACCAACCGGATTGATGCGCCCCGCATGAGCGAAGGCATCCAGGTCCCGCCCGGCCGGCACGTCTTTTCTTGCATCGACGGCCATACCTGCGGCAATCCGGTGCGGCTGGTGATCGGCGGCGGACCGTTTCTCCAGGGCGCGACAATGAGCGCGCGCCGGCAGGATTTCGTGTCGCGCTTCGACTGGGTACGCCGCTCATTGATGTTCGAGCCGCGCGGCCATGATGCGATGTCGGGGTCCATCCTTTACCCACCGCTGCGCGACGATTGCGATGTCGCAATCCTCTATATCGAGACCACCGGCTGCCTGCCGATGTGCGGCCACGGGACGATCGGCAGCGTGACCTTCGCGCTCGAACACGGGCTGGTGACGCCGCGCGAGGAAGGGGTCGTCGCACTCGACGCGCCGGCCGGCAAGGTGACCGCGCGTTACGTCCGCAACGGCTCGCACGTCGACAGCGTGCGGCTCTATAACGTCCCGAGCTATCTCGCGATGGCCGAGATCCCGGTCGTGGTCGAGGGGCTGGGCGAACTCATCGTCGACATCGCCTATGGCGGCAATTTCTACGCGATTGTCGACCCGCAAAAGAATTTCCCTGGCTTGGAAGCGGTGTCGGTCGACTGGTTATTGCACCGAAGCCCAGTGCTGCGCCGGCGGGTCAATGAGGTCGTCAGCGTCGTGCATCCCGACGACCCGACGATCCGCGGCGTCAGCCATGTGCAATGGACCGGCGCGCCGCGCGATCCCCGAGCGCAGGGCCGCAACGCGGTCTTCTACGGCGACCGCGCGATCGACCGCTCGCCCTGCGGCACCGGCACCTCGGCGCGCATGGCGCAGCTCGCCGCGAAGGGGAAGCTCGCGGTCGGCGATGACTTTGTGCATGAAAGCGTCATCGGCACGTTGTTTGACGGCCGGGTCGAGGCGACGACGCGAGTCGGCAACCATCCGGCAATCAGCCCCAGCGTCGCCGGCTGGGCACGAGTGCACGGGCTCAACACGATCTTTGTCGACACCCGCGACCCGCTCGCCGGCGGATTTTCGCTAACCTGACCCTCACCCGTCTCGCGTCGGCTGAGCCGCCGCGATCTACCCTCTCCCGCGATGCGGGAGACGGAAGGGCCCACGCCGCGAGGCGTGGGAAGGATGAGGGACTACCGGTGCGCCGCGTTATACTTGGAGAGGATGTCCTCGCCGGGGCACAGCTCGATTTCGCCGAGGGCGTTGAGTGGCGCGTCGACGGTTTCGAGGAAATGGTGCAGATCACCGTGATCCTCTTCGAGGTAGAGGAGCCCGGTTACGACTTCGCCGGTCGCATGGTGCTGCGCGAGGTAGTTCATCGCCGCGATCCGGTCGATCGGATCGTAGTCCTGCGCCAGCTTGTGCAGGCGCAGCACCGAGCCATCGTGCTGCACGACGTTGACCGCGGTGCCCGGCGCGTAATCGGCGGTGATTTCGTCGCGGTCGACCATGAAATCGAGCCGGTTCACCGCCTCGTTGTGGCCGCGGACGTATTCGTAGCTCTTGGTCAATTCGGGGTTGTTGTTGAACGCGACGCAAGGTGAAACGACATCGATAAACGCCGCGCCCTCGTGTTCGATCGCGCCCTTGATCAGCGGCACGAGCTGGTTCTTGTCGCCCGAGAAGCTGCGCGCGACATAGCTCGCGCCGAGTTGCAGCGCGAGGCTCACCATGTCGATCGGCGAGTCGGTGTTGACCGGGCCACGGCGGGTTTTTGAACCTTTGTCCGCGGTGGCCGAGAACTGTCCCTTGGTGAGGCCGTACACACCGTTGTTCTCGACGATGTAGACCATGTTGACGCCGCGGCGGATGCAATGCGCGAACTGGCCGAGACCGATCGAGGCGCTGTCACCGTCGCCCGAGACGCCGAGATAGACGAGGTCGCGATTGGCGAGGTTAGCGCCGGTCAGCACCGACGGCATGCGGCCGTGCACGCTGTTGAAGCCGTGCGATTTGCCGAGGAAATAGGTCGGCGTCTTCGACGAGCAGCCGATGCCGGATAGCTTGGCAATGCGGTGCGGCTCCAGGCTCAGCTCGAAACAGGCCTGGATGATCGCCGCGCTGATCGAATCGTGCCCGCATCCGGCGCACAGCGTCGAGATCGAGCCTTCGTAATCGCGGCGCGTATAGCCGAGCTTGTTGGTCGGCAGCTGCGGATGGTGGAGCTTGGGCTTGGTGATATAGGTCATCGGAGTCTCTTGCTGAGATATCCATCGCACGCGACCCCCACCCTAACCCTCCCCCGCCAGCGGGGGAGGGGAAATCCGGGCGCCGGCGCAGCATTTCCCTGCCCCGCTGGCGGGGGAGGGTTAGGGTGGGGGTAATCGGCAAGGCTCACGAGTGGGCCTTCCGCAATGGCGCCAGGGTGACGACGGAGACCATATCGGCGATCGCCTTGACGATGAACCGGGCGGTGATCGGCGTGCCGTCATAGTGCAGGATCGGCACAACCTTGGCCGGGTCCATTTCAAGTTCGTTGACGATCAGCGTGCGCATCTGTGCGTCGCGGTTCTGCTCGACCACAAAGACGCGCTCGTGGTCGGCAATGAAATCGGCCACCTCGTCGGCGAACGGGAAACCGCGTAGACGCATCGCGTCGAGATGGACGCCGCGCGCTTCGAGCGCCTCGAAGGCTTCCTCCATCGCCACGGTCGTCGAGCCAAAATACAGCACGCCAAACTTGGTGGCTTCCGTCGCCATGCGCTTTTCGGGCTGCGGCACGAGGCGCTTGGCGGTGTCGAATTTGTGCAGCAGGCGCTGCATGTTGTCGACGTAGTCGTGGCCTTCCTCGCTGTAGCGCGCGTAGCGGTCCTTGCTGGTGCCGCGGGTGAAGAAGGCGCCGCGCCGCGGATGGGTGCCGGGCAGCGTGCGGTAGGGGATGCCGTCGCCGTCGACATCGAGGTAGCGGCCGAATTCGACGCCGGCCTCCAGCTCCTCGGCGGTCATCACCTTGCCGCGGTCGTATGTGCGGGTCGGGTCCCATTGCAGCGGCGGGACGAGCCATTCGTTCATGCCGATGTCGAGGTCGAGCATCACGAAGATCGGCGTCTGCAGCCGGTCGGCGAGGTCGAGTGCATCGGCCGCCATCGTGAAAGCTTCGTTCGGATCCTTCGGAAAGATCATCACGTGCTTGGTGTCGCCGTGCGAAGCATAGGCGGCGGACAGAATGTCGGCTTGCTGGGTGCGGGTCGGCATGCCGGTCGACGGACTGCCGCGCTGGATGTCGAAGATAACCGCCGGGATCTCGGCGAAATAGGCAAGGCCGATAAACTCCTGCATCAGCGAGATGCCGGGGCCCGAGGTCGCGGTAAAGGCGCGGGCGCCGTTCCACCCGGCGCCGACCACCATGCCGATCGAGGCGAGCTCATCCTCGGCCTGGACGATCGCGAATTTGTGCTGCTTGCTCTCGGCGTCCCGGCGATAGCGGTGGCAATGCGCCGAAAACGACTCGGCGAGGGAGGAGGAGGGGGTGATCGGATACCAGGCGCACACCGTCGCGCCGCCATAGACCGCACCCAGTGCCGCCGTGTCGTTGCCGTTGACGAAGATGCGGTCGCCGACCTTGTCTGTCTTTTTGAGCCTGATCCCGAGCGGGCATTGCAGATTGGCGAGGGCCCAGTCGCGGCCGAGGCCGAGCGCGTGCAGGTTCGCCTTGATCAGCGCGTCGCGGCCCTTGAACTGTTCGCCGATCAAGGCCGCCGTCGCCTCGGGGTCCATGTCGAGCAGCGCCGACAGCACGCCGAGATAGATCACGTTCTTGAACAATTGCCGCTGCCGCATCTCGGTATAAGTGCGGTTGCAGATTTCCGTCAGCGGCGCGCCGATCACGTTGATGTCGTCGCGGAATTTCGACTTCGGCAGGTCGCGCGTGTTGTCGTAGAGCAGGTAGCCGCCCGGCTCGATCTCGGCGATGTCCTCTTCCCAGGTCTCCGGGTTCATCGCCACCATCAGGTCGACGCCGCCGCGGCGTCCGAGATGTCCCGACTCGCTGATCCGCACCTCGTACCAGGTCGGCAGGCCCTGGATGTTCGACGGGAAGATGTTGCGCGACGAGGTCGGGATGCCCATGCGCAGCACCGACTTGGCGAACAGTCCGTTGGCGCTCGCCGAGCCCGATCCATTGACGTTGGCGAATTTGACGACGAAGTCGTTTACCGACTCGATCGGGGTCGCTTCTATCGACTTCGGCATGACGGCCCAGCGTATGTCATTTCGACGAGGAATTTGCGCATGTCCCAGGCACCCGTCGGGCAGCGCTCGGCGCACAGCCCGCAATGTAGGCAGACATCTTCATCCTTGACCATGATCCGACCGGTCTTCAGCGAATTCCCGATGTAGAGATCCTGGGTCAAATTGGTTGAGGGAGCGCTAAGCCGCTGGCGCAGCTCTGCCTCCTCGCCGTTTTCGGTAAACGTGATGCAGTCGACCGGGCAGATGTCGACACAGGCGTCGCATTCGATGCAGAGCGGCCCGGCAAAGACGGTCTCGACATCGCAATTGAGACAGCGTTCGGCTTCGAGATAGCCGAGCTTTTCGTCGTACCCGAGCTCGACCTCGACCCTGATGTCCGCCAGCGCCACGGCGGTATCGCGCAGCGGCACCCGGTAGCGGATATCGTTCGAGATGTCGTTGTCGTAGCTCCACTCGTGGATGCCCATTTTCTGGCTGACGAGCGAGGTGCCCGGCGGCGGACGGTCGTTGACGTCCTCGCCGTGGCAGAATTTGTCGATCGAGATCGCCGCATCGTGGCCGTGCGCGACGGCCCAGATGATGTTCTTCGGCCCGAACGCCGCGTCACCGCCAAAGAACACGTGGGGTACCGTCGACTGCATCGTGCACGGATCGACCTTGGGCATGTCCCAGCGGTCGAATTCCATGTCGATATCGCGCTCGATCCACGGGAACGAGTTCTCCTGGCCGATCGCGACCAGCACGTCGTCGCACGGCACGTGCTGATGCGGCTCCCCCGACGGCACCAGGTTGCGGCGGCCGCGCTCGTCGTATTCGGCCTTGACCTTCTCGAACACGACGCCGGTCAGCTTGCCGTTTTCGTGGGTGAATTCGACCGGCACCAGGAAATTGAGGATCGGGATGCCCTCGTGCTGGGCGTCCTCTTTCTCCCACGGGCTCGCTTTCATCTCCTCGAAGCCGCTGCGCACGACGACGGTCACGCTCTCGCCGCCGAGCCGGCGCGACGAGCGGCAGCAATCCATCGCCGTGTTGCCGCCGCCGAGCACGATGACGCGCTTGCCGATCTTGTCAATATGACCGAACGACACCGAGGACAGCCAGTCGATGCCGATATGGATGTGTTCCCCGGCCTCCTGACGGCCCGGGACGTCGAGCTCGCGGCCGCGCGGTGCGCCCGAGCCGACAAAGATTGCGTCCCAGTCTTCGGCGAGCAGCGCCTTGAGGCTCGGCACGAAATGACCGAAGCGGGTTTCGAGGCCGAGCTCGATGATGCGGTCGACCTCCTCGTCGGTCACCGCTTCGGGGAGGCGGAAGCGCGGGATTTGCGTGCGCATCATGCCGCCGCCCTTGGCGTCGCCGTCGAACAGCACGCAGTGATAGCCGAGCGGGGCGAGGTCACGCGCCACCGTCAATGACGCGGGGCCGGCGCCGATCAACGCGATGCGTTTGCCGTTTTTCGGCTGCAGCTTGGGCAGAAACCGGCTGATGTCGCCCTTGTTATCGGCGGCGACGCGCTTCAGCCGGCAGATCGCCACCGGCTCCTTCTCGTCGTCGATGCGGCCGCGCCGGCAAGCGGGCTCGCACGGACGGTCGCAGGTGCGGCCGAGGATGCCGGGAAAGACGTTCGAATCCCAGTTGACTGCCCAGGCCTCGCTGTAGCGCCGGGCCGCGATCAGCCGGATGTATTCGGGTACCGGGGTGTGCGCCGGGCACGCCCACTGGCAGTCCACAACCTTATGGAAATAGTCAGGATTGGTGATGTCGGTGGGCTGCAACAATAATCTCCCGCCGGGCTATGCCCCCGCCAGCCCGCATTGTCCCCTGGCGCGTGTGCGCGCTTGCCGCGGCGCGCCGGGGACGCGGCACAACGGCACAGCGGGCGCTTATACCCCTACCGGCCATGGCCGTCATCTTCCTTCGCATATCCGAGTGCGGCGCGCGGAATTTGCCGTAACGCCTAGAGCCGTGCAACGTCTCCAACAGCATGGCTGCGGCGCGCGGCTTATATGGGGATGGCCCCCTGCGCGCCGCAAGCTGGACGCTCACGCGGCTTACGCACCGGTGAGGTGCGCGACCTTGGGCATGACCTCCTCGGCGAGCAGCCGCATCGAATCGTGCCACGCCTCGGGGTTCTCGCTGTAGTCGAAACAGAACAGCAGCAGCGAACCGAAGCCGCCGACTTCCTCATACATGCGCTCGATCTTCTCGACCACGGTCGCCGGCGAGCCGATCAGCCAATTATGCGTGGCACAGTACTCAGGGGTCACGTCGCTGTCGGCGACGCTCTCGTCGTGCTTGAGGAATTGGATCACGCCGACATCGGTCAGCAGCGGCAGGAAATATTCCCGCATCATGCGGCCCATCTGCGCCTCGACCGAGAGCTTCCAGGCGGCCGCGTCGGTCTCGGCGACAAAGATTTCGCGCACCAGCCGCCAGTCGGAACGCCGCGGGGTCTTGCCGCTGCGCCGCGCGCCTTCCTCGACCGATTCCCAGTGGCTGGCGACATAACCGGGGTTGAGGTTGAGGCTCATCGGCAGGAAACCGTGCTCGCCGGCGAGCTTCAGCGTTTCCGAGCCCTTGCTGACCCCGGCAACACCGATCGGCGGGTAAGGCTTCTGGAACGGCCTGATATGGGCGCGCAGCGTGCGCAGCTGCGGCTCGATCAGCGAGACCTGCCAGTATTTGCCGGCATAGTCGAACGGCTCTTCCGCAGTCCACAGCTTGAGAATGATGTCGAGCGCCTCGCGGGTCATCTCGCGGTGCTGGCCGGAATTTCCGTCGACATGGAACATTGCCCAATCGCTGGGCAATCCACTCGCGGCGACACCGAAATTCAGCCGGCCTTGCGCCATGTGGTCGAGCATCGCCACCCGATTGGCCAGCTCCGCCGGATGATGGTACGGCAGCAGGAACCCGCCCGGCGCGAGCCGGATGCGCGTTGTCTCCATCAGCGCCTGTGCGATCAACAGATCGGGGGAGGGGTGCGGCTCCCACGGCGCGGTATGGTGCTCGCCGATCCAGCCTTCGCTGAAGCCGAGTTCGTCGGCCCAGCGCAGCGTCTGCAGGTCCCAGCGATGGCCGTCATAGAGGCTGCGTTCGGGCGGGTGCGAGGGCATCGTGAACAGGCCGTATTGCATTGAGATCCTCCCTCACTGCCGCTGTGGACGATTTAGGTCGCGGCTGTGGATGACGCTGTGGACAGCCAGTCTATCCTGCCCGAGCAGCCTTGGTTAGCCTCCGATCGTACGGTAACCGACATGTAACCGGATGTATCCAGACCGTAAATTTGCCCGCCAAATGGGCAGATTTGGATTTTTTTGGTTGCTTTATTAGCAAAACAGTTGCTCCGGACCGAAAGCGATCTTATTAAAGCCGCCACCGCAGGGGCGAGCCCCCAAACGCCCCATCGGAGGGAGGTATCCATGACCGCAAGGCGCAGCATCGAAGCGCGTTTCCGGAAATGGCATGTCAGTGAAGAAGCGACGATCGAGCATCTGGTTCGATCGCTGGCCCCCGAAGCACCTCACAGCGACCCGCGCGTACACGACGCGATGACCCATTCCGGGCTTTGCGTCGAAGCCCAGGTTCGCAAGACCTGGAACAACCCGGTCATCGGCCTCGCGATCTTTTGATCTCGGGGCCTTTGTTTTTTAAAGGCCGGCGATCGGGGCGATCGCCGCAATGTCGCGGTGCGCGCCCGTTGAATTGACCGGTCCCTCGCCCTTACATAGGGTTCGCCGCCGCGAGCGACGTCGGTTGCTCGCGGCCGAATTTTACGTGAAAGGGAAGGGGCCATGAAGCCGACGCGGCGTCCGGCCAATCCGTGTTTTTCTTCCGGTCCGTGCGCCAAGCGGCCGGGATGGTCGCCGCAGGCGTTGTCGGGCGCGCTGGTCGGACGGTCGCACCGCTCGGCGCCGGGCTTGGCGCAATGCGTCGAGGTCATCGAGCGGTCGCGCGCCGTGCTGCACATTCCCGCGGACTACAAGGTGGCGATTGTGCCGGCTTCGGACACCGGCGCCGTCGAGATGGCGCTGTGGTCGCTGTTGGGCGCCCGCGGCGTCGATCTCCTCTCGTGGGAAAATTTCAGCGAGACCTGGGTCGACGATGTCGTCAAGCATCTGAAGCTGTCGGATGTCCGCCACCTTGAGGCGCCCTACGGCAAGATCGCTGAACTCGCGGCGGTGTCGCCCGAGCGCGATACGGTTTTTGTGTGGAACGGCACGACCTCCGGTGTGCGGGTGCCGAATGGCGATTGGATCGCTGCGGATCGCAAGGGATTGACAATCTGCGACGCCACCTCCGCGGCCTTCGCGATGCGGCTGCCGTGGAACAAGCTCGATGTCGTGACCTGGTCGTGGCAGAAGGCGCTCGGCGGCGAGGCGGGGCACGGCATGATCGCGCTGAGTCCGCGCGCCGTCGAACGGCTGGAGAGTTACACGCCGCCATGGCCGCTGCCGAAAATCTTCCGCATGACCGCCAAAGGCAAACTGATGGAAGGCCTGTTCCGCGGCGAGACGATCAACACGCCGTCGATGCTGTGCATCGAGGATGCGCTCGACTCGCTCAAATGGGCCGAGAGCGTCGGCGGGCTCGAGGGCTGCGTCGTCCGCGCGGAAGCCAATCTGGCCGTCGTTGCCGATTGGGTGGCGCGCACGCCATGGGTCGATTTCCTCGCCGAGGACAAGGCGACGCTGTCCTGCACCTCGCCCTGCATCATGATCACCGACCCCTGGTTCCGCAGTCTCGATCCTGAAACGCGGTTCACCACCAACCGGCGCATGCTGGCGCGGTTGGACAAGGAAGGCGTCGGCTACGATCTCGCAACCCATCGCGCCTCGCCTCCAGGGATCCGCATCTGGACCGGCGCGACAGTTGAGAAGAGCGATGTCGACGCTCTGATGCCTTGGCTCGACTGGGCCTGGGAGCAGGAGCGCGACGCCGCGAAAAGCGCTTAAGCACCAAAATTACCGCCGAGGAAGCGGAGGCGACGCAAAGAACGCGGGCGTCTAACGCATCGCGACCTGCGGTTGTCTCTGTGTCCTCAGCGGTAAGAAATTTGCTCACTGTCCGATGGTTGCTGCGGTTGGGGTATTTGAATGCCGAAAGTCTTGATCGCCGATGAGTTGAGCCCGCGGGCCGTCGCGGTTTTCGCCGAGCGCGGCGTGGACGCGGACGTAGCGATCGGGCTGAAGCCCGATGCGCTCGCGGCGCGGATCGGCGATTACGATGGCCTCGCCGTGCGCTCGGCGACAAAGGTGACGGCAGACCTGCTGCAACTCGCCGATCGGCTGAAGGTGGTCGGTCGAGCCGGGATCGGCGTCGATAATATCGACGTGCCCGCGGCGACGCAGCGCGGCATCGTCGTGATGAATACCCCTTACGGCAACGCGATCACCGCGGCCGAGCACGCTATTGCGATGATGTTCGCGCTGGCGCGGCAGATCCCGGCCGCCGACCGCTCGACGCAGGCCGGCGAGTGGGAAAAGTCACGCTTCATGGGCGTCGAGCTGACGGGCAAGACGCTCGGTATCATCGGCTGCGGCAATATCGGCGCGATCGTCGCCGACCGCGCCCACGGGCTGAAGATGCGCGTGATCGGCTATGACCCGTTCCTCTCGGAAGAGCGGGCGATCGATCTTGGTATCGAGCGGGTGACCCTCGACGAGCTATTGGCGCGGGCGGATTTCGTGACACTGCACACGCCGATGACCGACGCGACGCGCGGCATGCTCGACGCCAAGGCCCTGGCCAAGCTGAAACCCGGCGCGCGGCTCATCAACTGCGCGCGTGGCGGGCTGATCGTCGAGGAGGACCTCGCCGCGGCGCTGGATGCCGGTCAGGTAGCCGGCGCGGCGATCGATGTTTTTGTCGAGGAGCCGGCGCGGGACAACCCGTTGTTCGGCCGCGACAATGTCGTTGCCACGCCGCATCTCGGCGCGGCGACCGCCGAGGCGCAGGAAAACGTCGCGGTGCAGATCGCCGAGCAGATGGCTGATTTTCTGCTGACCGGCGCAGTCAGCAATGCAGTCAACATGCCGTCGCTCTCGGCCGAGGATGCGCGGCGCTTGAAGCCCTACATGAAGCTCGCCGAGCAGATTGGCAGTTTCGCCGGGCAGCTCACCGATAGCGGAATCAAGGCGATAGCGATCGAGTATGAAGGCGTGATCGCCGAGCTCAACGTCAAGCCGCTGACCGCGACCGCGCTCGCCGGGCTGCTGGCGCCGCAGCTCGCCTCGGTCAATATCGTCAACGCGCCGGTCCTCTGCCGCGAACGCGACATCCGGGTCAGCGAGACGCTGCAGCCCGAGCCCGGCGACTACCAGATGTTGATGCGTCTCACCGTGACCGGCGAGGACGGCGTGCGCGCGATCGCCGGCACGGTTTTCGCCGGCGACAAGCCGCGTCTCGTGTCGGTCGAGGGCATGAACCTCGAAGCCGAGCTTGGCGACCATGTGCTGTTCGTGCGCAATCGCGATAAGCCCGGCTTTATCGGGGCGCTTGGAACCGCGCTCGCCGCCGCCTCGATCAACATTGCGACATTTCATCTCGGCCGTCATGCGGCCGGCAAGGAAGCAATTTGTCTTGTCGAGATCGATCAGCCGCTGACCCCGGCTTTGCTCGATATTGTTCGCGGGCTGCCGAACGTGGTTCAGGTCAAGTCTATGAAATTCTAGGGATTTAGACATGCGAAACCCCGGCCGGGGGTAGGCCGGGGTTTCGAGTTCCGTCGACGTAGGCGGAACTGGGCTTGCACCGTCGAGGGTGGGGGAAGTGACGATGCAGTTCGCATACTGTGTGACTTCTCAAAAAGATGCAATACTTATCCCTCAATTCAACTATATAATCGTAGTTAAAGAAGTTTGACGAGATTTGCTTCCTGCGTGCAGCGGTCTTACGATTGACGGTTCGCACCGAAAATTCTGTGCGGTTAGTTGCGGAGCGAAACCACGGGCGAACACAAGAGGTTCACGGCCGATGCTGATCCGCTGATTGAATCCGCCGTCAGCGGTGTTTTCTGCCGCAGGCAATCGCTTTCTTTAGACGCCCGATGCAATATCGCGACATGAACGACGCGCCGCACGCTGCTGCCCTGCTGCCCACGGGACTTTACGATCTGCTGCCGCCGGTGGCGGAGCGCGAGGCTGAAGTCACCGCGCGGCTCATGGCGGTGATGACGGCGCACGGCTACGAGCGGGTCAAGCCGCCGCTCGTCGAGTTCGAGGAGACGCTACTCGCGGGCGCCGGGGCGGCGATGAGCGCGGAGAGCTTCCGCACGATGGACCCGACCTCGCACCGCATGGTCGCGGTGCGTGCCGACATGACCCCGCAAGTCTCCCGTATCGCCGCGACGCGCCTGCAGCATTGGCCGCGGCCCCTGCGCCTCAGCTATGCCGGGCAGGTGTTGCGGGTGAAGGGCTCGGAAGTGAGACCGGAACGACAATTCGGCCAGGCGGGCGCCGAGCTGATCGGCGCCGAGGGGCCGGCCGCCGATGTCGAGGCAATCGCGGTTGCTGCCGAGGCTTTGCTGGCGGTTGGCGTGCCTAACTTGTCGGTCGACTTGACCCTGCCGACGCTCGTTCCGTCAATCGCCGAGGAATTCGACATTCCGCGTGACAAGCGGGCGGCGCTGCGCGCCGCGCTCGACCACAAGGACACTGCCGCCGTCGCCTCGCTTGCCGGCGACGCCGGAAATCTGCTCACCCAGCTCATCGCGGCCTCCGGCGGGGCCGTGCAGGTGTGGCCGGCGCTGCGGCGTCTCGACCTGCCGGAACGCGCGCGAGCCGAACGCGAGCGGCTCGACGCGGTGCTGGAGGGGCTCGCCGCGGCGATGCCGGCGCTGATGGTGACGATCGACCCGGTGGAAAACCGTGGTTTTGAGTACCATACGGGTATCAGCTTCACCTTTTTTTCGCGCATCGACACGCAGCGCGGCGCGCTCGGTGAACTCGGCCGCGGCGGACGCTACGAGGCCGGCGACCCAGCCATGCCAGAGCCGGCGACCGGTTTCACGCTCTATACCGACATGATCCTCTCAACACTGCCGGAAGCGCTTCCACGGCGGCGGGTGCTGTTGCCGCCGGGTGTGGATGCGGCGCTTTCCGCGGCATTGCGCGATGAGGGCTGGATCACGGTAACGGCGCTTGCGCTGGCTGCCGATTGGCACGTCGAGGCGGCTCGGTTGGGCTGCGGCCACGTGCTCCAGCAGGGCAAGCCCGTGCCGACGCAAGCGCGGCGAACCTGACGCCGCAAGGAGAGAGACATGGCGAACGTTGCGGTGGTCGGCGCCCAGTGGGGCGACGAAGGCAAGGGCAAGATCGTCGACTGGCTGTCCGAGCGCGCCGAGATCGTCGTGCGCTTTCAGGGCGGTCACAACGCCGGCCACACGCTCGTCATCGGCAATGTCGAGTACAAGCTAAGCCTGCTGCCCTCGGGCGTGGTGCGCGGGAAGCTCTCGATCATCGGCAACGGCGTGGTCGTCGATCCCTGGGCGCTGCTCGCCGAGATCGACACAATGCGCGGCAAAGGCCTCGACATCTCGCCGAAGAACCTCAAGCTCGCCGACAACGCGGCACTGATCCTGCCGTCGCACGGCGCGCTCGACCGCGCCCGCGAGGAACGCCGCGGCGACAAGAAGATCGGCACCACCGGCCGCGGTATCGGCCCGGCCTATGAGGACAAGGTCGGCCGCCGGGCGATCCGGGTCTGCGACCTAGCCGACTCCAAGGCGCTGGAGGACCGCGTTGACGAGGTGCTGCTGCATCACAACGCCTTGCTGCGCGGCCTCGACGCGCCGGAAGTCGAGCGCAACGAGCTGCTCGGCGCGCTGCGCGAGGTCGGGCCGCGTATCCTGCCCTATGCCGATGCGTGCTGGCGCACGCTGGGCGAAGCGCGCCGCGCCGGCCGCCGCATCCTGTTCGAGGGCGCCCAGGCAGCGATGCTCGATGTCGATCACGGGACGTATCCTTATGTGACCTCGTCCAACACGCTGGCCGGACAGGCGGCCGCGGGCTCGGGCATCGCACCATCGGCGATCGGCTTTGTGCTCGGCATCTGCAAGGCCTACACGACGCGCGTCGGCAGTGGGCCGTTCCCGACCGAGCTCAAGGATACGATCGGCCAAACGCTGGGCGATCGCGGCCGCGAGTTCGGCGTCGTGACGGGCAGGCGGCGGCGCTGCGGCTGGTTCGACGCGGTCATGGTGCGGCAAGCGATCATCATGGGCGGCATCGACGGCATTGCCCTCACCAAGCTCGACGTGCTCGACGGCTTCGACGAAATCAAGCTGTGCACCGCCTACCGCCGCGGCGGTGAGACCTACGATCACCTGCCGGCGGGGGTGACCGCACAGGCGGAGATCGAGCCGGTCTACGAGACACTCGAAGGCTGGCGCGAAAGTACCCGCGGTGCGCGCTCCTGGGTCGATCTGCCGGCGAACGCAATCAAATATATCCGCCGTGTCGAAGAACTGATCGGCGCCCCGGTGACGATCCTGTCCACCAGCCCGGAACGCGAGGACACCATCCTCGTCCGCGATCCCTTCGCCGATTGATAAATGCTCTCTTAGAGCATAATTAAAGCCATGACCAAATCTAAGCCTCCCGCAACGCCGTTCTTCTCGCCCTACAGCCACGAATTTATACGCGTCGCGACCTGCGTGCCGCAGGGCGCGGTCGCCGATCCGACGAAGAACGGCGATCAGGTCGCGACGATGGTTGCCGAGGGCGATCGCGACGGCTCGGCGATGATGTTGTTTCCCGAGCTGTGCCTGTCGGCTTATGCGATCGACGACCTGTTGTTTCAGGACGCGATCCTCGACGGTGTTGTCGCGCAGATCGAGCGGCTCATCGAATTGAGCCGCGACAAGCTGCCGGTGCTCGCGGTCGGCGCACCGCTGAGCTGGCAAGGCCGGCTCTACAATTGCGCGGTGGTGATCCATCGCGGCCGGCTGCTCGGGGTGGTGCCGAAAGTTTACTTGCCGAATTACCGCGAGTTCTACGAGCGCCGGCATTTCACCTCGGGAGAGGGGATATGCGGCGCGACGATGATGCTGGCGGGGCAGGAGACGTCGTTCGGGATCGATCTGCTGTTCGCGGCCGGCGGTGCGGCGGGCTTCACCTTCCATATCGAGATTTGCGAGGACCTCTGGGTGCCGCGGCCGCCGAGCACGGCGGGCGCGGCGGCGGGCGCAGAAATCCTCCTCAATCTATCGGCCAGCAATATCACCATCGGCAAGGCGCAGATGCGACGGTTGCTCTGCGCCTCACAATCGGCGCGCTGCATTGCAGCCTATGTCTATTCCGCCGCCGGGGGCGGGGAGTCGACGACGGACTTGGCATGGGACGGGCAGGCGGGGATTTTCGAGATCGCCGACGATCTTGCCGAAACCGAGCGCTTTAGCGCGCGGCCGGAGATGGCGGTCGCCGACGTCGATCTCGGACGCATCCGGCAGGAGCGGATGCGGACCAATACTTTTGGCGACAATGCCCGGGCGATCTTGGAGCACCTCCCGCCGTTCCGCCGGGTCGCGTTCGAGTTTGTCGCGCCGCCGGGCGAGCTCGCGCCGCGTCGCCGCGTCGAGCGCTTTCCGTTTGTCCCGTCCGACCCGGCGATGCTGCGTGAGAATTGCTATGAAGCCTACAACATCCAGGTCCAGGGCCTGGCGCAGCGCCTCTCGGCGACGGGCCTCAAAAAGCTGGTAATCGGCGTCTCTGGCGGACTCAATTCGACGCAGGCGCTGATCGTCGCGGCGCGGACGATGGACCGTCTCGGCCTGCCGCGGAAGAACGTGCTGGCGTACACGCTGCCGGGTTTCGCCACCAGCGAGGGAACCAAGGCCAACGCGTGGCGATTGATGAAGGCGCTGGGCGTGACCGGCGAGGAGATCGACATCCGGCCCGCAGCCAACCAGATGCTCGGCGATATCGGCCATGCCGCGGGCCGCGGCGAGAAGCAGTACGACGTGACGTTCGAGAACGTGCAGGCGGGATTGCGGACCGACTATCTGTTCCGCCTTGCCAACCACAACGCGGCGCTGGTCGTCGGTACCGGCGATCTGTCGGAGTTGGCGCTCGGCTGGTGCACCTACGGGGTTGGCGATCACATGTCGCACTACAACCCCAACGCCTCGGTGTCGAAGACGCTGATCCAGCATCTGATCCGCTTTGTCGCGCATAGCGGCGACGTTGACGCCGAGACCGCGCAAATCCTCGAAGACATCCTCGCCACCGAGATTTCACCCGAGCTAGTGCCGGCCGGCGAGGACGGCGCGATCCAGTCGACCGAGAGCTTTGTCGGCCCCTACGCGTTGCAGGATTTCACCCTGTTCTACGTGACGCGCTTCGGTTTCCGGCCGTCGAAGATCGCCTATCTGGCGTGGAACGCGTGGCACGATCCGACCAAGGGTGCCTGGCCGGCGAACACGCCGGACAAGGCGCGCCGCGCCTTCGACCTGCCTGAGATCAAGCGCTGGATGCGGGTGTTTCTGACCCGCTTCTTCGAGCAGAGTCAGTTCAAGCGCTCGGCGCTGCCGAACGGACCGAAGATTTCTTCCGGCGGCTCGCTGTCGCCGCGTAGCGATTGGCGCGCGCCGTCCGACTCGCACGCCGCGCCGTGGCTCGCCGAGTTGGAGCGGGGTGTTCCAGACGCCTGACATGCTGCTGGCCGGCCTCGACTCGCTGCGCGACACGGCAGTGCGACTGGGGCCGGTCCTGCCGTTCGCAATCGTGTTCGCGCTCGCGCTGGGCGAGGCGATCCTGCTGCCACAGCGACGACGGGCGAAGGTCGTCGCGGTGTTGATTGTTGTGCTTTGCGGCGCCGGCGCCGGTGCTCTGCTACGCTGGGAGCAGCAGAGCAGTCGCAGCGCCGTAGCGGATCAAACGGCCGATCGGGAAGCGTCCGAGCTCGCCGCGCTGCATGGCCTGTGGGCGCAGTGGGACAGCCTGTCGCGCACGCTGCCGGCACCGTCGAGTGAGCCGGCCGGCAAGTTTGATACGGTGGACGATGCGGTCGCGTCGCTCAGCACGAAGGTCGCCGCCGTGGGTGAGCAGATCGACGCATTCAAGGCCGGCGCTGTCGGCCGCTCGATCGATGCGCCGACCGCGGCAAGGCTGTCCGAGTATCTGCGCCAGTTCGGCAGCTATCGCGTCGTCGTATCCTGCATACCAGGCGATCTCGAGGCCTACACCTACGCCAATCAGCTGATGGCGATCCTGAAATCCGCCGGCTGGGACGCCAATGGGCCCGAGGCGACGCTCAACGTCACCGACAAGGCGGCGATGGGAGTCATGGTACTGCTCCGCGACCCGAGCATGCCCGATGCGGCGAAAATCCTGCTCGACGCCTTCAACCAGGCGAATATTCCCCACCAGCCCGGCATTTCCGCCGATGATGCGATCCCCGACGCCGCGACGGTCGAGCTGTTCGTCGCGAAAAAACCGTAAGGAGGAGTTTGGTTATGCCGGCAGGCCGTGTGCATCTGAGCGTCGACGAAGCCCGCAGTATCGGCGAACGGGCGATGCGCGGGATCGGCTACGACCCGGAAGAGGCGCGCATCCTCACCGACCATGTGCTCGACGCGGCGCTGTGCGGCTATGAGTATTCCGGTCTGGCTAAGCTGCTCAATGTGCCGGAGCACCGGCGCTTCCGGGTGCCGCGTCAGCCGATGTGGTTGCTGCGCGAGACCGAAGTTTCGGCGCTCTACGACGGCGGCAACAACAACGGCATGATCGCCGTCTACCAGGCCGCCAAGGCGACGATCGACAAGGCCAAGGCGCATGGCATCGCGCTGGTCGGCGTCACCAATACCTGGATGAGCGGCCGTAACGCCTATTTCGTCGAGATGATCGCCAACGCGGGCTACGTCGCGATCCATACCGCGAGCAGCGGGGGCGCGGTGGCGCCGCTCGGCGGCGTCAAGCCGATCCTAGGCACCAACCCGATCGCCTTCGCGATTCCCACCGACGACGGGCCGCTGATCCTCGATATGGGCACCTCGGCCTTTATGGCGACCGAACTGCAGTTGCGCGTGCGGCGCAACGAGGCGCTGCCCGAAGGCGTGGCGATCGACCGCGACGGCAAGCCGACCACCGATCCGGCCGCTGCCCAAGCTGGCGCCCTGCTGCCGTTCGCCGGCTACAAGGGGTTCGGACTTGGCCTGATCGTCCAGGCGCTCGGTGTGCTAGGCGGCGCCGGCATGGTCGAGGGGGCGGGAGACGGCTATCTGTTCATCGCCTTCCGGCCGGACCTGCTGATCCCGCTCGAGCAATGCAAGCGTGAGGTCGCCGCGCTCATCGAGCGGGTGAAGGCGGTGCCGCGAGCACCCGGCGTCAAGGAAATCCGCATCCCCGGCGAGAACTCGGCCCGCAACCGCGATCGGCTGAGCAAAGCAGGGCTCGACATCGACCAGCTCGTCTACGACGAGCTGCACCGCATGGCCGGCAACCGGCCCTAGCGGAGGATGCCCAAGCCGATAATGCCGACGATGATCAGATAAAGGGCGATCACGTAATTGAGGATGCGCGGCACGAGCAGAATGAGGATGCCGGCGAGGATCGCGACAAGCGGTTGCAGATGGGCGACGCCAATGACCATTGATGAACCTCCCGGAGCCTCGTTTGGGCGGGCTCCGCTTCGCCGTGACCGGTGAACGTCGGAGGTTTGCAACTGTTCCCTGAATTCGCGGAAAAGTCGGCGGCGAGTGGCCTCGCCGCCGACCTTCTTGAGATGACGGACTTGAGCTTACGGGGCGGGTGTCAGCTGGATCGCACCGATGCCGGCGGCGACGTTGAGACCGGTATTGCCTTCGATGCTCAGCGGCTGCAGGGCGACCGTGTTGTTCGATCCGCCGATCAGCGCGTTGGCGCCGATGCCGATGCCGACCGTCGCGCTGGCCGTGCCGCCGGCATAGGAGCCGGCGAGCGCGCCGGGCCGCATCACCGCGACCGGTGCGACCACGGTCCACACAATGACGCCGCCCGAGGTGTAGCCGATATCGGCGCCGAACTTGCTGATCGCGCCGGAGTAATGCTCATACTGCCCGCCGGCACCCGAATAGGTGCAGTTGAGCGCCCGTGACGAACCGAAGATAAAGCCGAACCCGCTCGCGACGTTGCAGCTCAGCGTGCCGACCTTGACGGCGCCTTGCGCCATTGCCGGTCCGGCGAGGGCCGCGATCCCGACGATCGCGGAGAAGAGTGTGGCAGTCAGGCGCATTGTTTTCGACATCTCGCGGCTCTCCTTGGTGAGCGATCGGACGGCGCCTCATGGGACGGCGCGGTCGTGGCGACAGCAACTTAGCCGACACGCCGATATCGTCAAGGGCGCACACCGGCCGGCTAATTGCCGCCGCCGTTAATACGCGTGGAGAGGCAAAATCGATCCCGCGGCGAAACTGCTCATCGGCACGCTGTCGATGAACTGCCGAAAAAACATGCTGGTAGTGGCGAATGCCCCATCCTGGACGGTGCTGAACGCGGCTTGCGGCCAGCACAGCAATCTCCCTATACTCGCGGTTATAAGAAACGCAAATGATCATCACCCGTGGTCATTTGTAAGTTGGCGTAAGTGCCGGAACATTTTGAACAGGAGACTTTGCAATGGCGACAGATGTGGCCGCCGGCCCGCTTGTGGCGTGGTGGAAAGAACCGACAAAAGACCAATGGTACGCATGGGTCGCAGCTTGGCTCGGCTGGACGCTCGATGCCTTCGACTTCACGGTTTTCCTGCTGATCATGAAGCCGATCGCCGACGAATTTCATGTGCCGCTGACGGAAGTGGCCTTTGTCCTTACGGTAACACTGTGGATGCGGCTGATCGGCGCCGTCGCGTCGGGTTGGCTCGCCGATCGGGTGGGGCGCAAGATCCCACTGATGATTTCGATCATCTGGTACTCGATCGCCAATTTTGTCGCGGGTTTCAGTCCGACCTTCATGTTCCTGTTTGTCTGCCGTGCCTTGCTCGGCATCGGCATGGGTGCTGAATGGCCGGCCGGCGCGGCGTTGGCGATGGAAACCTGGCCGATCCGCTCGCGCGGCTTTATGAGCGGCGTGCTGCAGGGCTCCTGGGGGATCGGTTTCGCGCTGTCGAGTCTGATCTACGGGCTGTTCTTCACGCAGATCGGCTGGCGCGGCATGTTGTGGATCGGCGTACTGCCGGCGCTCTCGGTGTTTTACGTGCGCAAGTTCGTCAACGAGCCGCCGCTCTGGGTTGAGAACCGCCGCAGGCAGCGCGAGGAAAACCGTGAGGTCAAGGCGCCACTGATCAGCATCTTCAAGCCGGACATGCTGACGAACACGCTGCTTGCCTGCTGGTGGATGGCGAGCAATTTCGTGCTGTATTACTCGCTGACCTCGCTGTTCGCGACGCATCTTCAGAAGGATTTGGGGATGAGTCCGGCTCTGTTGTCGATCCCGATCTTGTTCTTCAACCTGGTCGGTTTCGTCGCGATGAGTTTCTGGGGCTGGTGGGGCGACCGGTTCGGCCGGCGCTGGGCGATGATCATTCCCGCCGCCCTGGCGGTGCCGATCGCGCCGATCTACCTGATGACCAGCGATTTCACCTGGATCACCATCGGCTACGTGCTGCAGGGCGCGTTCGGCGGGGCGCTCTACAGCCAATTGCCGAGCTACCTGTCGGAGCAATTCCCAACCGAGGTGCGCGCCACTGCGGCGGGCTTTTGCTATCACCAGGGTGCGATCTGGGGTGGCTTTGTGCCGGTGGTGCTGGCGTTCTGCGCCGAGTATTTCCAGGTCGGCCTGGTGTTCCCGATGATGGTCGGAACGATCGGCGCCGCGGCGAGCGTTGTGGTCGCGCTGCTGTTGAGCCCCGAGACAAAGGGCAAGGAACTGACCGCCGAACTGCAAGTGGCCTGACACGGCCTCGGTCGACCTACTCACGGCGCCCGCCGCAACGCGGGCGCCGTTTTTATTTGCGTTCGACAAAGCTGCGCCCGATCAGCTGACGATGGAGTTGATTGGTGCCTTCCCAGATCTGGGTGATCTTGGCGTCGCGCAGCAGCCGCTCGACTCGGTTGTCCTTGATATAGCCATAGCCGCCGTAGAGCTGCACCGCGTCGGTGGCGATGCGCATCGCCAGGTCCGAGGCGCGCAGCTTCAGCATCGACGCCTCCGGCCCGATGTCGGCCACGCCAGCATCGACCAGGCCTGCAACATGCCACAGCCAGGCCTCGCACATCGCGAGGTCGGTCGCGAGATCGGCGAGCAGGAACTGGATGCCCTGGAATTCGACGATGCGGCGTCCCGATTGCCGCCGCTCATTGATGTAGGCGACCGCGTCGCCGAACGCCGCGCGGGCGATGCCGAGCGCGTGGGCGGCGACGCTCGGCCGTGACTTGTTGAGCGCGGCGAGCAGCAGCGGCAGCCCCTGGCCCGGCTCGCCGAGCAGGTTGTCGCGCGGCACGCGGCAGCCGTCAAAGGCCAGCGCGGCGGTCGACGAAGCGCGGTGGCCGAGCTTGTCCTCCTTGCGCAGCACCGAGAACCCCGGCGTGTCCTTTTCCAGCACCAGGCATGAGATCGCGCCGCGGCCGTCGCCGAGTTCGCTCCACTTGCCGAACAAGAGGGTCAGGTCGGCGACATCGCCGTTGGTGATAAAGGTCTTGCCGCCGTCGACGACGATGCTGTCGTTGCCCTCCGGTGTGAAGCGCGTCTTCATGCCGGTCGCATCGGAGCCCGCGTCCGGTTCGGTGATTGCCAGCGCACATAGCGCCCCCTCGGCGACCCGCGGCAGCAGGCGCCGCTTCTGCTCCTCGGTGCCGAAATCGATCAGCGGCTTCGACGCGTGGAAATTGGTCGCCCAGATGATCCCGGTCGACGCACAGGCCGCGCTGATCTCACGCACGCAAGCGAGGTACGCGGCGTAAGACAGCCCGGCACCGCCATAAGCCTCGGGCACAAACATCGCGTTGAGCCCGAGCGCGTTGATCGCTTCAACGTTCTGCCAAGGAAACTCGCCGGAGCGGTCGTATTCGGCGGCGCGCACCGCGATCTCATCGCGCGCCAACGCCCTGACGGTTTCCAGGAGCTGCCGCTCCTCGGACGCTAGGGTCGGCAGTGCGTCGAGGCGCTTAAACAGAGGAGTCACTGACAGGCAACCCCAGACAACAGAAAAATGTTCTGTTTTCGTTTCGTCAACGTGGGGTTGATTACGCTGTTGTCCTTGGTGCCGCGGGGGAATCGGCCCCCGCGGTTTACCAGGGAGAGAAGGATGAAAATCCATCTCTTCCTGTCGCTCAGTTGGGGACGGTTCCGGCTTAAGTTCCGTCTCCGTCTGTAGGGACGGGGCGCCGGGGGAGTTAGCAGCTTCCCCGGTTGCCCCTGGAAGATAAGTGGTTGCGCGGCAGACAACAAGCGCCGCGCAGAAAACGTGTCGCTACGCATCGCGGAAAACCGGCTTTCGCTTTTCGATAAACGCGGTCATACCCTCGGTCGCGTCCTGGGTCTGGAAGGCGAGGGTGTTGAGGTCGGCTTCGCGCTTCAACCCGTCGTCGAGCGTGCCGTCGAGCGCGCCGGTCACCGCATCCCGCGCCAGCGTGAGGGCGGGGAGGCCGTAACCGGTCATCTCCCGCGCGAACGCCTTGCCGGCCTCCATCAGGTCGTCGTCGACGAGGCGGTGCACGAGGCCGATACGCTCGGCTTCGTCGGCCGCCACGGTGCGGCCGGTCATGATGATTTCGAGCGCCCGCGCCTCGCCGATCAGCCGTGGCAGGCGCTGCGTGCCGCCATAGCCGGGTATCACGCCGAGCTTGATCTCGGGCAGGCCGAGCCGCGCCGTCTTCAGCGCCACGCGGAAATTGCACGCCACCGCCAGCTCCAAGCCGCCGCCGAAGGCGTAACCGTTGATCAACGCGATCGACGGCATCGGCAACGTGCCAAAGCGCGAGATAATGCGCTGCCCGTCGGCGATGCCGCGCCGGTGCTCGGCCATCGACCGGCTCATCAGCTCCTTGATGTCGGCGCCGGCACAAAACGCGCGGTCGCCGGCGCCGGTCACCAAAAGTGCCCGCGCGTCGCCCGCCGTGACCTCATCCAATGCCGCGTCGAGCTCATGCAGCGTCGCGAAAGATAGCGCGTTGAGCGCCTCGGGCCGGTCGAGCGTCAGCAGCGCGAATTCGTCGCTGCGGGTCAGGTGCACGGTCATCGGATCGGGCCGTCCTTCAAGATTGTCATCGCCTTCGCTGTTTTCGCTGATATTTGCAGGGAATCTACAGCCAGCCTCTCATCGCAGTCGCGAACGGCGTCGGGCCCTCGCCATACGCGGTGTGCCACAAGAAAACGGCGTTTTTCCGGTCAATCTCCGGTCCAGCGCACCGGCGTCGGCGCGATGCGGCCGGATTTTGCCCATTCGACCAGCTCGCGCTTGAGGATCTTGCCGCTCGCGGTCAGCGGGTAGGTGTCCATGGCGATGAAATATTCCGGCATGTCGTATTTCGACAGGCCCTCGGCGCTGAGATGCGCCAGCATCGCCTCGGCCGCATGCCCTTCGCCGTCGTGCCAGATCACCGACAGGCAGACCTTCTCGCCAAGCCGCTCGTCGGCAACCGCGAAGGCGGCGCATTTGGCGACCGCCTTGTGGCGCATCGCCAACTCCTCGATCCGGGCGGGATGAATGTTGTGCCCGCCGCGGATGATGAGGTCCTTCTTGCGGCCGACGATCGCGAGATTGCCATCCGCGTCAAACCGCCCGAGATCGCCCGACATGAACCAGCCGCCGCGGTTGAATGAATCCTCCGTGGCGCGCTGATTGTCGAAATAGCCGAGCGTCAGGCAGGCGCCGCGTCCGCCGATCTCGCCGACCTCGCCCGGCGGCGCCTCGATATCCGGGTTCTCCTGGTCCCACAGCCGGATTTCGTAGGCGGCGCAGGACTTGCCGCACGTCGCGACGATGGTCTCCGGGCTGTCGCTCGGCAGCGTGTATTGGTGCGAGCTGTTCTCGCTCATCCCATAGACATTTTGCGGGGTCACGCCGCGGTCGAGAAACGCCTGCGCCACCTCGCGCGGGATCACCGAGCCGGCCATGTAGAACGTCCTGACCTGCCCCAGCCGCTCGCGACCGCGGCGGCGCATTTCGGCGAGGATATCCATCGCGTGGGTCGGCACGCCCATGACATAGGTCGCGCCGGTCTCGACGATCCAATCGAGCGGCGTCATCCCCGACGGCGGGGAATTCACCACCAGCTCCATGCCCGCGACCATCGCCTGGGCGACCGCCACCGTCGCGATGTGGTGCGATAGCGGGCTCAGCGACAGCAGCACGGTCGAGCTGTCGTGATGCCAGTCCTCGACCATGGCCCGGGCATTGGCAAACAGCGTGTTCGACGAATGCATCACGCCTTTCGGCGTGCCGGTCGTCCCCGAGGTGAAAGCGAGATAGACGATGCTGTCGGGGTCGCTCGACGGCAGTGGCAGTGCCCCGCCGCCAGGGGCCGGGAATGGCGCGGCCGGGCCGCCATCGAGCGCGTACACCTTGCGCAGGAAGGGCAGGGCGCCCACCGCGGCGAAGATATCGGTGCGGCGCGCATCAGCGCCGTAGCCGGACTGCGCGAACAGCGCCGCGGCATTGGTCCGCTCCAGCAAGCCGACGATCTCGGCGGCGGTGTAGTTCTGATGCAGCGACGGGTTGCACACATAACCCTGGCGCGAGCAGGCGAGAAAGACGATCACCGCCTCGACCCGGTTGGGCAGCCACACCGCCACCCGCTCGCCGCGCTTCAGTCCCGTCGCGTCAAGATCGGCCGCGACCGCATCGACGGCGCTCAGCAACTGCGCCCATGACAGCCGTCGCGTCGCGTCGCGGAGCGCCGGCGCTTCTGGACGCTCGGCGGTGTGTTTCTGGAGCAGCGTGTAGAACGTGTCGTCGCGCCACAGTCCGGCGGCGTAATAGCGCCGCGCCGCGGCGGGGTCGTGCAGGGTAAGCAGCGTGTTGGTCATCGCGGAGGCGCTCGCATACGCAAACTCTTGCCTTGGAGTGCGCGGACCTGGGAAGGTCACGCGAACTCAAGCCACAATTCCCCCAAGGGAGGCGCGTGATGTTACAGGATTTGATGCCCTACGCGGAACGGATCGCCGAGAAACTGAAGGCGCGCAAGGAAACCGTCAGCGTCGGTGAATCGTCGACCGCCGGGCTGATCTCGGCGGCGCTGCTCGCGGTACCGGGCGCCTCGGCCTATTTCATCGGCGGCGCCGTGGTCTACACCCGCGCGTCGCGCACCGAGCTCTTGCGTGTCACCGAGGAAGAGATGGCGGCTCTCAAAGACGTCACCCCGTCGACCGAACCCTACGCGCTGCTTTTCGCGCGCAAGATCAAGGAGCGCCTCGACACCACCTGGGCGGTCGGCGAGACCGGCACCGCCGGCCCGACCGGCAGCCGCTACGGCCACAATGCCGGCCATTCCTGCGTCGCGGTGATCGGCCCCAACGGCGAGCGCGCGCTCACCATCGAGACCGCCAACGGCGACCGCATGAACAACATGCGGACTTTTTCGATTTCGGCGCTGGAGCTGCTGGAAAAAGCCATCGGCTGATATATTCGCCGCTATCGGCACGTCGGGCCGAGCGGAGTTGCAAGGAACGGGCGCTGTTCTCCTACCCGCGCGCGGCGCGCGTCTCCCTTCCCTGCTGGCGGGGAAGGGGCGGGGTGGGGGTTAGAGGTGGCCTCGTTGGGTCTCGCCGATTGGTATCTCCTGGGCGTCGCGCTGGCGGTCGGCAGCTTTGTCGGGGTCGTCGTCGAGCGGCTTCCCGAAGACGGCTCGCCGCTGACCGGGCGGTCGAGTTGCGCGCATTGCGGTACCTCTCTGACCTTGCGCGATCTTGTGCCGCTCGCGAGCTGGGTGGCGACGCGCGGCCGCTGCCGGCATTGCGGCGCCTGGCTCGGCTGGTTCTATCCTGGCATCGAGCTGGCCGCGCTGGCCATCGCGGCGTTGTCGCTCACCATCGACCACGGCGCCGAGGTCTGGATCGATGCGGCGCTGGGTTGGTGGCTCCTGGCGCTTGCCTGGATAGACTGGCGCCACATGACCCTCCCCGACGCGCTGACCCTGCCGCTGATCCCGTTGGGGCTGGCGGTCGCGGGCACGCTGCAGCAGGCCGAACTGTGGGACCCGCTCCTCGGTGCGGTTTGCGGCTATCTCGGGCTGCGTACGGTTGCCTGGGTTTATCACCGGCTGACCGGCCGGGATGGGCTCGGCCTAGGCGACGCCAAGCTGCTCGCCGCGGCCGGCGCCTGGGTCGGCGTGACCGGGCTGCCGAGCGTCGTCGCCGGCGCGGCGCTCGCCGGCCTGGCGGCAGCGGGCGCGATGATGCTGGCGGGCCGTCGCCTCGACCGCTACACGGCGCTGCCCTTCGGGCCGTTTCTCGCGGCGGCGATGTGGCTCGTCTGGCTGTTCGGCCCGGTGGGCTTTTAAGCTCGTGCGCTGACGCGGGCGCCCCTGATTTAAGCGGCCGAGGTTGATTTCTGCGGCCTCTACGGGTAGATCACACGCCGCACGCCGGCTTTGTCCCCATCGTCTAGAGGCCTAGGACACCGCCCTTTCACGGCGGTGGGGTAAAAGTAAAATCAATATGTTACGGACCATGGTCCTGAATAGCACCCTGAATAGGGTGCTGGCGGACCCTTGCCGGATCGGACCTCAAAGCCCTCCGTTTCGGCCTGGCTGGACCGGCCTCCGGGGTGGCCGCCCCCCGGGGGTCGACCGCGCGCCTCGGAACCCGTGATGACCCCGGTACCAAATTTGCGGCGGATTATCTTTTGAGGGTCGATCGACGGCTCATCCGAAACACCGCCGAGCGTGATGCAAAATCGAAATGTGACATCGCATCCACCCCCACCTGGTGACGATAGGCCGTGACCAGAAGGTAGGCGATGATTCCCAATATAGGACCGAGCGCGACGAGTGACGGGCCTTGGCAATAGCTGGCGAGGCACGACACACCCGCCGCTGATGCTACATTCCAGAAGGTAGCATGGGCAGCGGAGGAGGCCACGGGCGACCAGGCGGAGCGGGGAATCGAAATTTCGGCTCTTTCCAGCCGGTCGCGTCATCGGCTGGCCGGCACGCGCCGTCTCGGGGGGTTCCCTGTGCCCCATGCCATCACCCCGCCGGTCGGGCTGACCTCCATGAAGCAGCTGCCCGGCCGGTTCGTGCGGGTCACTGGCCCCAAGGCGCTCGGCCTATGGCACGACAACGGGGTCCGGTTGAACCGGGAGTGGCAGGCGCAGTCCGATCTGATGCGCGAGCGCGACGCGAAGTTCTTTGCCGCCGCGCCCGCGCATAATCGCTGGCCGACCCTCGGTCAGTTCACCTGCTGCGCGATCGTGCGCGGTCGGCGATGCGGCCGGATCACCATCGTCGAGACCCGGCACCGGCGCTGCATCAGGCACGCCGGACCCACCGCGGCGCGGGCGTATCGCGAGAACTGCTACAAGTTGTTCGTGAGCGGGCGATACCGTCGCACCGATGGTTCGCCGACGAAGAGCGCCGGATGCGGACCCGGATACGCGATCGCCAGCGGCGCAAGCGCAAGGGCTGGGAACCCCCTGGTCTGACCCTGCGCTTCTCGCCCGGGATCGAGGCGCGGTTCCGGGTCGACGCGGCGCTCGTGCTGGGTGGCCGTCCCTGGGACCAGGTGCCGGACTATCATCGGGACCAGCTGCGCTGGGCCTGGCGCAAGTTTGCGCTGGATCGCCAGAAGCCCAGGGCATGGGACGCCAAGGCAGGGCGATCATGCTCGATCTCGCCTCGCGCGGTCCGGTCGACGCCGACGATCTCGCGCACGCCACCGGCCACGAGCCGCATGTGCTGGTCGTCGAGCGCCGATGCACGGCGTTCGCGTGGCGGTCGAGGGTGTCGGAAGCCGAGATCGAACGCGCCCTGGCCGCGCCGGCCGAGGCGCAGAAGGCGATCCTGCGGCGCGGGCGGGATAAGCGGTCCAAGGGCGCGGCGTCGGACCAGGGGGGTGGGCCTCGGCCGGTGCGGGCGAGGGTGGCGACCGAGACGAGCGAGGCCGAGACCGATCGATTGCTGCTGCTCTACGGGCGTGACTTGCACAACGTGCTGACAAAAGTGCCGGAACCCGGCTGGCCGAAAGTACTGCGGGCCTACGATCGTTACGCTCGAAACCCGACCGGGGAAACCCACCGGGCGTGGATGGCGGCGCTCAGCGCGGCGCGTATCTAAGCCTCGAACCAGGGGTGATCCGGGCCACCGATTATCAAGTTTTTGCCGCCGCTATCAAGCGCGCGTGCCCAACAAGCGCCATCTCATCAGGGCATGTGGATGACCCCATGCCGGCCTTGGGGCTGCCAACGAAGGCCCGACACCGAAAGACCGAACCTACCATCAAGCCATGCGCGCCTCTGGGCGCGGACTACGATCGCTGCGTCAACCTTGCTCGCAGGGCTAGCGGCCAACCGTCTCGCCCACTGGCTGCTCGCCAACAGTTACTCCAGCGTGGAGAACGCGTTATTCATGCTCACCCTGCGGTGGATTGGCCGGCTTCGGGTTGGCGTACGCCCTTGCTCGGTTGTTTCGGAAAGCGGGATGACCGACCCTCGGAGCTTCCATCGCGCACACCTTGCACGCGATGCCCTGAGCCTCACCGTCTGCGGCTTGATCGCCGCGCGCGTCAGCCATCGCACGGCATGGAACAACGGCGCCGGCCACGCCGCGACCGTGGCGCCCGCTGCCGACGCGTACTGCGGACACGGCACGATCGCAGGCAGCGCCTAGCGCCAGTTCGGACCTAATGCCCCGCGCTCTAGTCGCGTGCTTTAACGTCAGGCTTGTCGGGTTTTAACGCGGCAAGCTCGCCGTCGCCGCTGCTGTCGTCAACGTTCATCGCCTCGTCGACCTGGCGCAGCGCGAGGCTGGTCTGATTGCGGATTTCGAGGTATTGGGGCATCCGCCGCGCCGCCTGGAAGCGGTGCGCAGCTCGTCAATGTTGATTGTCACTCGGGGCATAGGTGAGCTCCTTCCAGGAACGGGGGTTCCGTTCAGTGCATGGCGGGGAGGGCTGACGAGCGCGGCATGCTCTGGCGAGCTGGGGGTGCTCCGGAGGTTTCTCTCGTTGTGGTTGGCACGGAGTTTGGCTCGCGCGCAGCCTATGCGCAAGGTGGGGCCACCGCAGCGGTCTGCTTTGGTTTTTCGGTCACCGAACGCACGCGGACCGTTCGCGGCGACTTTCTTTCTCGCGGTTTTGGCGGTATTGGAAATGGAGGACGAGCGGCTCGAAGATTTATAGGGCGAACCCGATTTGCATGGTCGGCGAACCAGAAGCCCAATCCGAGAAAGCTGACCAAGCGCGGCCAGCAAAGCCGCGACCCGTGATCGTCCGCGTATTCCGCGCTCTTAAACGCTACGAAAACCGCCGCCGCCGTCGCGCCAAAGAACACCCAGCTCAACACCCAGTTATGAGCGAATGATGGCGTTGGTGGCGTTGGTGGTCGCGGCGGTCACCGCTGCTATCTTGGCGATGACCGCCGGACCTTTTGGCGGCAATTGGACGAAATGCGAGACGAGCAGCGCCCGTGGGTTTTCATCAGCCAAATTACCTTAGCAAATCCTGCCGGTATTGGTAGTGCTATGGATCAAGTTATATACAATGAAAACGGGCTATTTATCGGCTTTTTGTTGACCTTTACAAACTCTGGTCATTTGCCTGCTATCAATGTCCACGCAAAAATCTCAAATCTTTGCCTCTTCGGGGCGGTGTAAGCTTGAACAACATATATAAAATCGAAAATACGATATGTCATGACATGCAGATGAATACAGGTATGACTATATTTCCAAATGATGTTTCCAAACTTACTCCTGCTTTTGTAAGTATTTCCAAAAAAGAGGTTGATGAACTCCCTTTCCCTAACCTTACCCCAATGGTAATCAGTTGCGTTATATACGGACGATCCGTCAGGAAGAGAACACCATACCCCTTAGATTCAGGAAATTAAGGCTGTCAAAAACGCTCAAATGTGTCGCGTTATCCCCCTAGATAAGCTCTCCGAAACGCCAGTGGCTATCGGAGAGCTGTCCCTAGGCGGGATGCCACCAGATTAGTAACCGAGATTCGCGGGGTTCACTTTCAGGAGCGTGCCCCAAGCAGGAAGTGGAGGCGAGCGAGCGGCAGAGATTTATGTCGACCAGGTGCGCGCGTGGTGGCTGTTGCCGATAGACCGCGGTGCCCTCGTCGCGTTCGCGACAGCTTGTGTGCGCCACGCCACGGCAAGGGTGATGGATTGGGCGGGCGTGCTCGGCTTCACGCCGGCCGCCGCAGCCGGCTCTGTATCAATGCTGAATGACGGCCACGCCGAAAGGACCGAGCACGTGGGCGCAGTGTCGCCGACCCATTAGTGCAGACCAAACTCCATCGAAGACGAGCGATCCGACGCGGTGGACGTGCGAGCTACCGAACATCCCGTTGAACTAACCAGGGGTGTCGAGGGCCTACGATGTCTATGCCGGAACCCGACCGGAGAACCGCACCGGTTGTGGTTGGGGCTCGAGCGCGGCGAGCATCGAAATCCGAACGAGGGGTGATCCGGGCGAGCGATTATCAAGTTTCTGGCCGTAGTATAAAGCGCGGTACCAAGAACTCCATCTCCCCGGGGCATGGACTAGCTTCACGCTTTTGCCTGCGGGACGCGGTGCCCGCGCCGAACTACCCGCGCTAAGAGCGGTAAACATCATTACACTGCAGGCAGTGCTCGAAAAGGAGGCGGGTTGTTATAGCCGCCCTTTCCACAAGGACAACCCCCGAGATGAAGAAAGTACCTTTCAGCCTTTGCCATGCTCGGCTTCTTGGCGGCGCGCGGCCAGCTGCTGGCAGGCGTTTCTGCCAGTTACGCGCAGCTTCCCTACCCCAAACCCGGAGCCAGCCAAGCAAATGCCCGGAGGATGGGTTACGCGCGATCTGAAATTTGCGTGCATGGCTAGAAAACCAGGGTCAGCTCGAGGACCGGGGCGACAGAGTTCATGTTCACGGAAATGCCCATGATATCCTTCGCCGTCCACGTCCTTGACGATCGTGCGGCCGGCAACCCGCCGGTTGAGTTGAAGGTGGACGGCAACCCATGGAGCGTGAACTGTCCTCGGGCTGGCCCGCCGAAAGCTGGAGCGCGGTCCTGCCGATGACCACACCGCAGGGCCGCAGCCATCGAAAAGCTTCGGGGCCAGATGGTAAAGAGCCGGCAACTCACGATGACTGTTGCAGGCACACGCTTCGATCTGACATGACCGGCTATCCTGCGGTGGCTCAGGAAATGGCGACCTGCGAGCGAAACGCGTTCCAACTGCTGTTTTGCGTGCTGCGGCCGGCAAATAATGACTAGCGGTTTCGCTGGCGACCGCTCCAATGGACCCACCCCATATGAAGATCACGATGCCCCCGTAGCTGCTGCCCCGGGGTAGTAACCGTTTGAAATTTTTGGTGTTCTCACGATCTTACTGGATCTGCTGACGCCTTTTCCTGGAACGCCTTCCCTGTTACGATCCGGTTGAATTGAA
Organism: uncultured Alphaproteobacteria bacterium; assembly: GCA_963778385.1. GTDB lineage: Bacteria > Pseudomonadota > Alphaproteobacteria > ATCC43930 > CGMCC-115725 > DATARH01. The sequence continues at coordinate 454,734 of CAVZUA010000006.1, forward strand.
GCGGTTCGATACCGGCGTTATCGTCGCCTTCCTTTTCCGCTGCGGCCACAAGATTGAGGATGTCCGCAATTTGCTGGCGATACCAAGGTTGCCATTTGTCCCCGAGACCTGATCGCCGGGCAAACTCACCATAACGCATCGTTCTGTCAGCTATACGGAGCGAGCGAAGCACCGCAACAGCAGCGCTGCGTATTCCAATCGAGCCTGCACATCGAGCGTCTTCGCCATCGAATGATCTCCCAGGCTACTCCCCGAGTTGTCGGGACGGATTTGCTGCGCTATGTGCTTAGCGTCAAGTAGGAAGGGGGTCGATGCCCAAGGGACTACAAGGCCAGAAAGTGGCCGCGCAACCGCAAAAAAAAGGGGGGGGGTTAGCGGGTTCCGCCGGGTGCGTCAGAGAGTTTTCGCGGGTAGCCAAGTTTGAAAAAACGTAGGCCACGCCTACGGTTTTTCAAAGTTGGCTACCCGCGAAAACTCTCTGACCCACCCGGCGGAACCCGCTAACCCCCCCCTTTTTTTGCGGTTGCGCGGCCAGCTTCTGGCCTTGTAGTCCCTTGGGCATCGACCCCCTTCCTACTTGACGCTAAGCACATAGCGCAGCAAATCCGTCCCGACAACTCGGGGAGTAGCCTGGGAGATCATTCAATGGCGAAGACGCTCGATGTGCAGGCTCGATTGGAATACGCACGCGCTGCTGTTGCGGTGCTTCGCTCGCTCCGTATAGCTGACAGAACGATGCGTTATGGTGAGTTTGCCTCGGCGATCGGTCTCGGGGACAAATGGCAACCTTGGTATCGCCAGCAAATTGCGGACATCCTCAATCTTGTGGCCGCAGCGGAAAAGCAAGGCGGCGATAACGCCGGTATCGAACCGCTTCAATTCAACCGGATCGTAACAGCGGAAGGCGTTCCAGGAAAAGGCGTCAGCAGATCCAGTAAGATCGTGAGAACACCAAAAATTTCAAACTGAGTCACTACCCGGGGGCAGCAGCTACGGGGGCATCGTGATCTTCATATGGGGTGGGTCCATTGGAGCGGTCGCCAGCGAAACCGCTAGTCATCATTTGCCGGCCGCAGCACGCAAAAACAGCAGTTGGAACGCGTTTCGCTCGCAGGTCGCCATTTCCTGAGCCACCGCAGGATAGCCGGTCATGTCAAGATCGAAGCGTGTGCCTGCAACAGTCATCGTGAGTTGCCGGCTCTTTACCATCTGGCCCCGAAGCTTTTCGATGGCTGCGGCTTCCTGCGGTGTGGTCATCGGCAGGACCGCGCTCCAGCTTTCGGCGGGCCAGCCCGAGGCAGCGCCGCTCCATGGGTTGCCGTCCACCTTCAACTCAACCGGCGGGTTGCCGGCCGCACGATCGTCAAGGACGTGGACGGCGAAGGATATCATGGGCATTTCCGTGAACGTGAACTCTGTCGCCCCGGTCCTCGAGCTGACCCCGGTTTTCGTAGCCATGCACGCAAATTTCAGATCGCGCGTAACCCATCCTCCGGGCATTTGCTTGGCTGGCTCCGGGTTTGGGTAGGGAAGCTGCGCGTAACTGGCAGAAACGCCTGCCAGCAGCTGGCCGCACGCGGCCAAGAAGCCGAGCATGGCAAAGGCTGAAAGGTATTTCTTCATCTCGGGGGTTGTCCTTGTGGAAAGGGCGGCTATAACAACCCGCCTCATTTTCGAGCACTGCCTGCCGTGTAATGATGTTTACCGCTCTTAGCGCAGGTAGTTCGGCGCAGGCACCGCGTCCCGCAGGCAAAAGCGTGAAGCTAGTCCATGCCCCGGGGAGATAGAGGTTGTTGGTCACACGCGCTTGATAGCTACGGCCAGAAACTTGATAATCGCTCGCCCGGATCACCCCTGGTTCGGATTTAGATGCTCGCCGCGCTGCGAGCCGCCAACCACAACCGGTGCGGTTCTCCGGTCGGGTTCCGGCATAGACATCGTAGGCCCTCGACACCCCTGGTTAGTTCAACGGGATGTTCGGTAGCTGGCACGTCCACCGCGTCGGATCGCTCGTCTTCGATGGAGTTTGGTCTGCACTAATGGGTCGGCGAGACTGCGCCCACGTGCTGCCGTCCTTGCGGCGTGGCCGTCATTCAGCATTGATACAGAGCCGGCTGCCGGCGGCCGGCGTGAAGCCGAGCACGCCCGCCCAATCCATCACCCTTGCCGTGGCGTGGCGCACACAAGCTGTCGCGAACGCGACGAGGGCACCGCGGTCTATCGGCGACAGCCACCACGCGCGCACCTGGTCGACATAAATCTCTGCCGCTCGCTCGCCTCCAGTTCCTGCTTGGGGCACGCTCCTGAAAGTGAACCCCGCGCATATCTCGGTTACTAATCTGGTGGCATCCCGCCTAGGGACAGCTGCCCGATAGCCACTGGCGTTTCGGAGAGCTTATCTAGGGGGATAACGCAACACATTTGAGCGTTTTTGACAGCCTTAATTTCCCAAATATAAGGGGTATGGTGTTCTCTTCCTGACGGATCGTCGTATATAACGCAACCGATTACCATTGGGGTAAGGTTAGGGAAAGGGAGTTCATCAACCTCTTTTTTGGAAATACTTACAAAAGCAGGAGTAAGTTTGGAAACATCATTTGGAAATATAGTCATACCTGTATTCATCTGCATGTCATGACATATCGTATTTTCGATTTTATATATGTTGTTCAAGCTTACACCGCCCCGAAGAGGCAAAGATTTGAGATTTTCGTGGACATTGATAGCAGGCAAATGACCAGAGTTTTTAAAGGTCAACAAAAAGCCGATAAATAGCCCGTTTTCATTGTATATAACTTGATCCATAGCATTACCAATACCGGCAGGATTTGCTAAGGTAATTTGGCTGATGAAAACCCACGGGCGTTGCTCGTCTCGCATTTCGTCCAATTGCCGCCAAAAGATACCAGCGGTGATCGCCAAGATAGCAGCGGTGATCGCCGCGACCACCAACGCCACCAACGCCATCATTCGCTCATAAACTGGGTGTTGAGCTGGGTGTTCTTTGGCGCGACGGCGGCGGCGGTTTTCGTAGCGTTTAAGAGCGCGGAATACGCGGACGATCACGGGTCGCGGCTTTGCTGGCCGCGCTTCGTCAGCTTTCTCGGATTGGGCTTCTGGTTCGCCGACCATGCAAATCGGGTTCGCCCTATAAATCTTCGAGCCGCTCGTCCTCCATTTCCAATACCGCCAAAACCGCGAGAAAGAAAGTCGCCGCGAACGGTCCGCGTGCGTTCGGTGACCGAAAAACCAAAGCAGACCGCTGCGGTGGCCCCACCTTGCGCATAGGCTGCGCGCGAGCCAAACTCCGTGCCAACCACAACGAGAGAGAACCTCCGGAGCACCCCCAGCTCGCCAGAGCATGCCGCGCTCGTCAGCCCTCCCCGCCATGCACTGAACGGAACCCCCGTTCCTGGAAGGAGCTGACCTATGCCCCGAGTGACAATCAACATCGACGAGCTGCGCACCGCTTCCAGGCGGCGCGGCGGATGCCCCAATACCTCGAAATCCGCAATCAGACCAGCCTCGCGCTGCGCCAGGTCGACGAGGCGATGAACGTTGACGACAGCAGCGGCGACGGCGAGCTTGCCGCGTTAAAACCCGACAAGCCTGACGTTAAAGCACGCGACTAGAGCGCGGGGCATTAGGTCCGAACTGGCGCTAGGCGCTGCCTGCGATCGTGCCGTGTCCGCAGTACGCGTCGGCAGCGGGCGCCACGGTCGCGGCGTGGCCGGCGCCGTTGTTCCATGCCGTGCGATGGCTGACGCGCGCGGCGATCAAGCCGCAGACGGTGAGGCTCAGGGCATCGCGTGCAAGGTGTGCGCGATGGAAGCTCCGAGGGTCGGTCATCCCGCTTTCCGAAACAACCGAGCAAGGGCGTACGCCAACCCGAAGCCGGCCAATGCACCCAGCAGGGTGAGCATGAATAACGCGTTCTCCACGCTGGAGTAACTGTTGGCGAGCAGCCAGTGGGCGAGACGGTTGGCCGCTAGCCCTGCGAGCAAGGTTGACGCAGCGATCGTCAGTCCGCGCCCAGAGGCGCGCATGGCTTGATGGTAAGTCATCGGTCTTTCGGTGTCGGGCCTTCGTTGGCAGCCCCAAGGCCGGCATGGGGTCATCCACATGCCCTGATGAGATGGCGCTTGTTGGGCACGCGCGCTTGATAGCGGCGGCAAAAACTTGATAATCGGTGGCCCGGATCACCCCTGGTTCGAGGCTTAGATACGCGCCGCGCTGAGCGCCGCCATCCACGCCCGGTGGGTTTCCCCGGTCGGGTCTCGAGCGTAACGATCGTAGGCCCGCAGTACTTTCGGCCAGCGGGGTTCGGGCAGTTTTGTCAGCACGTTGTGCAAGTCACGCCCGTAGAGCAGCAGCAATCGATCGGTCTCGGCCTCGCTCGTCTCGATCGCCACCTTCGCCCGTGCCGCGCGAGGCCCACCCCCCTGGTCCGACGCCGCCCCCTTCGATCGCTTATCCCGCCCCCGCCGCAGGATCGCTTTCTGCGCCTCGGCCGGCGCGGCCAGGGCGCGTTCGAGCTCGGCTTCCGACACTCTTGACCGCCACGAGAACGCCGTGCATCGGCGCTCCACGACCAGCACATGCGGCTCGTTGCCGGTGGCGTGCGCGAGATCGTCGGCGTCGACCGGACCGCGCGAGGCGAGATCGAGCACGATCGCCCTGCTCTTGGCGTCCCATGCCGTGGGCTTCTGGCGATCCAACGAAAACTTGCGCCATGCCCAGCGCAGCTGGTCGCGATGATAGTCCGGCACCTGGTCCCAGGGACGGCCACCCAGCACGAGCGCCGCGTCGGCCCGGAACCGCGCCTCGATCTCGGGCGAGAAGCGCAGGGTCAGACCAGGGGTTTGCCAGCCGTTGCGCTTGCGGCGCTGGCGGTCGCGTATCCGGGTGCGCATCCGGCGGGCTTCGTCGGCGAACCACTTGTGCGACGGGTATCGCCCACTCTCGAACAGCCTGCGGCAGTTCTCGCGATAGGCCCGCGCCGCGGTGGGTCCGGCGTGCCGGAGGCAGTGCTTGTGCCCGGTCTCGATGATGGTGATCCGGCTGCACCGCCTACCGCGCACGATCGCGGCGCAGGTGAATTGCGCGAGGGTCGGCCAGCGATTATGGGCGAGCGCGCCGGCAAAGAACTTTGCGTCGCGCTCGCGCATCCACTCGGGCTGCGCCTGCCATTCCCGGTTCAGCCGGACCGCGTTCTCATGCCATAGGCCGAGCGCCTTGGGGCCAGTGACCCGTACGAACCGGCCGGGAAGCTGTTTCACCGAGGTCAGCCCGACCGGTGGGGTGATGGCATGGGGCATGGGGGAACTTCCGGGAACAGCGCGTGCCTATCAGTGGATGACGCGAAACGGGCAGGGAATAAGCCGTAGGTTGGGGTCACGCGCCTCCGCCTGGTCTAGCGTCCGCTTGGCCTTCTCCGCTGCCCATGCACTATAGAACTGGCGCAGCAGCGCGCGGGTTTCTCCTGCCTCTTGCCACGCAATTGCGAAGGCCCGCCACTCTCGCGCACGATCCTATATTGGGAAATCATCGTCCCTCCTTCTGGTCACGGCCTAACGCCACCCGGCGCGAGTGCGACAGCGATGCCGTCAATCCCGACGACCTTTGCGTCAGGTTCGACATTTGTCGAACCTCGGAGACGGTCGACCCTCAAAAGATAATTCGCCGCAAATTTGGTACGAGCACCGGTGACGTGTTAGCGACGGTCGCGGGGGGACCCCCGGGGGGTGGCGATGGGCCCGGAGGCCGGTTCAGCCGGGCCGGAACGGAGGGCTTAGAGCCCCGATCGGCAAGGGCCCGCCAACACCCTATTCAGGGTGTTATTCAGGACTGTGGTCCGTAACATATTGATTTTACTTTTACCCCACCGCCGTGAAAGGGCGGTGTCCTAGGCCTCTAGACGATGGGGACAAAGCCGGCGTGCGGCGTGTGATCTACCCGTAGAGGCCGCAGAAATCAACCTCGGCCGCTTGAATCAGGGGCGCCCGCGTCAGCGCACGAGCTTAAAAGCCCACCGGGCCGAACAGCCAGACGAGCCACATCGCCGCCGCGAGAAACGGCCCGAAGGGCAGCGCCGTGTAGCGGTCGAGGCGACGGCCCGCCAGCATCATCGCGCCCGCTGCCGCCAGGCCGGCGAGCGCCGCGCCGGCGACGACGCTCGGCAGCCCGGTCACGCCGACCCAGGCGCCGGCCGCGGCGAGCAGCTTGGCGTCGCCTAGGCCGAGCCCATCCCGGCCGGTCAGCCGGTGATAAACCCAGGCAACCGTACGCAGCCCGAGATAGCCGCAAACCGCACCGAGGAGCGGGTCCCACAGTTCGGCCTGCTGCAGCGTGCCCGCGACCGCCAGCCCCAACGGGATCAGCGGCAGGGTCAGCGCGTCGGGGAGGGTCATGTGGCGCCAGTCTATCCAGGCAAGCGCCAGGAGCCACCAACCCAGCGCCGCATCGATCCAGACCTCGGCGCCGTGGTCGATGGTGAGCGACAACGCCGCGATGGCCAGCGCGGCCAGCTCGATGCCAGGATAGAACCAGCCGAGCCAGGCGCCGCAATGCCGGCAGCGGCCGCGCGTCGCCACCCAGCTCGCGAGCGGCACAAGATCGCGCAAGGTCAGAGAGGTACCGCAATGCGCGCAACTCGACCGCCCGGTCAGCGGCGAGCCGTCTTCGGGAAGCCGCTCGACGACGACCCCGACAAAGCTGCCGACCGCCAGCGCGACGCCCAGGAGATACCAATCGGCGAGACCCAACGAGGCCACCTCTAACCCCCACCCCGCCCCTTCCCCGCCAGCAGGGAAGGGAGACGCGCGCCGCGCGCGGGTAGGAGAACAGCGCCCGTTCCTTGCAACTCCGCTCGGCCCGACGTGCCGATAGCGGCGAATATATCAGCCGATGGCTTTTTCCAGCAGCTCCAGCGCCGAAATCGAAAAAGTCCGCATGTTGTTCATGCGGTCGCCGTTGGCGGTCTCGATGGTGAGCGCGCGCTCGCCGTTGGGGCCGATCACCGCGACGCAGGAATGGCCGGCATTGTGGCCGTAGCGGCTGCCGGTCGGGCCGGCGGTGCCGGTCTCGCCGACCGCCCAGGTGGTGTCGAGGCGCTCCTTGATCTTGCGCGCGAAAAGCAGCGCGTAGGGTTCGGTCGACGGGGTGACGTCTTTGAGAGCCGCCATCTCTTCCTCGGTGACACGCAAGAGCTCGGTGCGCGACGCGCGGGTGTAGACCACGGCGCCGCCGATGAAATAGGCCGAGGCGCCCGGTACCGCGAGCAGCGCCGCCGAGATCAGCCCGGCGGTCGACGATTCACCGACGCTGACGGTTTCCTTGCGCGCCTTCAGTTTCTCGGCGATCCGTTCCGCGTAGGGCATCAAATCCTGTAACATCACGCGCCTCCCTTGGGGGAATTGTGGCTTGAGTTCGCGTGACCTTCCCAGGTCCGCGCACTCCAAGGCAAGAGTTTGCGTATGCGAGCGCCTCCGCGATGACCAACACGCTGCTTACCCTGCACGACCCCGCCGCGGCGCGGCGCTATTACGCCGCCGGACTGTGGCGCGACGACACGTTCTACACGCTGCTCCAGAAACACACCGCCGAGCGTCCAGAAGCGCCGGCGCTCCGCGACGCGACGCGACGGCTGTCATGGGCGCAGTTGCTGAGCGCCGTCGATGCGGTCGCGGCCGATCTTGACGCGACGGGACTGAAGCGCGGCGAGCGGGTGGCGGTGTGGCTGCCCAACCGGGTCGAGGCGGTGATCGTCTTTCTCGCCTGCTCGCGCCAGGGTTATGTGTGCAACCCGTCGCTGCATCAGAACTACACCGCCGCCGAGATCGTCGGCTTGCTGGAGCGGACCAATGCCGCGGCGCTGTTCGCGCAGTCCGGCTACGGCGCTGATGCGCGCCGCACCGATATCTTCGCCGCGGTGGGCGCCCTGCCCTTCCTGCGCAAGGTGTACGCGCTCGATGGCGGCCCGGCCGCGCCATTCCCGGCCCCTGGCGGCGGGGCACTGCCACTGCCGTCGAGCGACCCCGACAGCATCGTCTATCTCGCTTTCACCTCGGGGACGACCGGCACGCCGAAAGGCGTGATGCATTCGTCGAACACGCTGTTTGCCAATGCCCGGGCCATGGTCGAGGACTGGCATCACGACAGCTCGACCGTGCTGCTGTCGCTGAGCCCGCTATCGCACCACATCGCGACGGTGGCGGTCGCCCAGGCGATGGTCGCGGGCATGGAGCTGGTGGTGAATTCCCCGCCGTCGGGGATGACGCCGCTCGATTGGATCGTCGAGACCGGCGCGACCTATGTCATGGGCGTGCCGACCCACGCGATGGATATCCTCGCCGAAATGCGCCGCCGCGGTCGCGAGCGGCTGGGGCAGGTCAGGACGTTCTACATGGCCGGCTCGGTGATCCCGCGCGAGGTGGCGCAGGCGTTTCTCGACCGCGGCGTGACCCCGCAAAATGTCTATGGGATGAGCGAGAACAGCTCGCACCAATACACGCTGCCGAGCGACAGCCCGGAGACCATCGTCGCGACGTGCGGCAAGTCCTGCGCCGCCTACGAAATCCGGCTGTGGGACCAGGAGAACCCGGATATCGAGGCGCCGCCGGGCGAGGTCGGCGAGATCGGCGGACGCGGCGCCTGCCTGACGCTCGGCTATTTCGACAATCAGCGCGCCACGGAGGAATTCATTCAACCGCGGCGGCTGGTTCATGTCGGGCGATCTCGGGCGGTTTGACGCGGATGGCAATCTCGCGATCGTCGGCCGCAAGAAGGACCTCATCATCCGCGGCGGGCACAACATTCATCCCGCCCGGATCGAGGAGTTGGCGATGCGCCACAAGGCGGTCGCCAAATGCGCCGCCTTCGCGGTTGCCGACGAGCGGCTTGGCGAGAAGGTCTGCCTGTCGGTGATCTGGCACGACGGCGAAGGGCATGCGGCCGAGGCGATGCTGGCGCATCTCAGCGCCGAGGGCCTGTCGAAATACGACATGCCGGAATATTTCATCGCCATGGACACCTACCCGCTGACCGCGAGCGGCAAGATCCTCAAGCGCGAGCTGGTCGAATGGGCAAAATCCGGCCGCATCGCGCCGACGCCGGTGCGCTGGACCGGAGATTGACCGGAAAAACGCCGTTTTCTTGTGGCACACCGCGTATGGCGAGGGCCCGACGCCGTTCGCGACTGCGATGAGAGGCTGGCTGTAAATTCCCTGCAAATATCAGCGAAAACAGCGAAGGCGATGACAATCTTGAAGGACGGCCCGATCCGATGACCGTGCACCTGACCCGCAGCGACGAATTCGCGCTGCTGACGCTCGACCGGCCCGAGGCGCTCAACGCGCTATCTTTCGCGACGCTGCATGAGCTCGACGCGGCATTGGATGAGGTCACGGCGGGCGACGCGCGGGCACTTTTGGTGACCGGCGCCGGCGACCGCGCGTTTTGTGCCGGCGCCGACATCAAGGAGCTGATGAGCCGGTCGATGGCCGAGCACCGGCGCGGCATCGCCGACGGGCAGCGCATTATCTCGCGCTTTGGCACGTTGCCGATGCCGTCGATCGCGTTGATCAACGGTTACGCCTTCGGCGGCGGCTTGGAGCTGGCGGTGGCGTGCAATTTCCGCGTGGCGCTGAAGACGGCGCGGCTCGGCCTGCCCGAGATCAAGCTCGGCGTGATACCCGGCTATGGCGGCACGCAGCGCCTGCCACGGCTGATCGGCGAGGCGCGGGCGCTCGAAATCATCATGACCGGCCGCACCGTGGCGGCCGACGAAGCCGAGCGTATCGGCCTCGTGCACCGCCTCGTCGACGACGACCTGATGGAGGCCGGCAAGGCGTTCGCGCGGGAGATGACCGGTTACGGCCTCCCCGCCCTCACGCTGGCGCGGGATGCGGTGACCGGCGCGCTCGACGGCACGCTCGACGACGGGTTGAAGCGCGAAGCCGACCTCAACACCCTCGCCTTCCAGACCCAGGACGCGACCGAGGGTATGACCGCGTTTATCGAAAAGCGAAAGCCGGTTTTCCGCGATGCGTAGCGACACGTTTTCTGCGCGGCGCTTGTTGTCTGCCGCGCAACCACTTATCTTCCAGGGGCAACCGGGGAAGCTGCTAACTCCCCCGGCGCCCCGTCCCTACAGACGGAGACGGAACTTAAGCCGGAACCGTCCCCAACTGAGCGACAGGAAGAGATGGATTTTCATCCTTCTCTCCCTGGTAAACCGCGGGGGCCAATTCCCCCGCGGCACCAAGGACAACAGCGTAATCAACCCCACGTTGACGAAACGAAAACAGAACATTTTTCTGTTGTCTGGGGTTGCCTGTCAGTGACTCCTCTGTTTAAGCGCCTCGACGCACTGCCGACCCTAGCGTCCGAGGAGCGGCAGCTCCTGGAAACCGTCAGGGCGTTGGCGCGCGATGAGATCGCGGTGCGCGCCGCCGAATACGACCGCTCCGGCGAGTTTCCTTGGCAGAACGTTGAAGCGATCAACGCGCTCGGGCTCAACGCGATGTTTGTGCCCGAGGCTTATGGCGGTGCCGGGCTGTCTTACGCCGCGTACCTCGCTTGCGTGCGTGAGATCAGCGCGGCCTGTGCGTCGACCGGGATCATCTGGGCGACCAATTTCCACGCGTCGAAGCCGCTGATCGATTTCGGCACCGAGGAGCAGAAGCGGCGCCTGCTGCCGCGGGTCGCCGAGGGGGCGCTATGTGCGCTGGCAATCACCGAACCGGACGCGGGCTCCGATGCGACCGGCATGAAGACGCGCTTCACACCGGAGGGCAACGACAGCATCGTCGTCGACGGCGGCAAGACCTTTATCACCAACGGCGATGTCGCCGACCTGACCCTCTTGTTCGGCAAGTGGAGCGAACTCGGCGACGGCCGCGGCGCGATCTCATGCCTGGTGCTGGAAAAGGACACGCCGGGGTTCTCGGTGCTGCGCAAGGAGGACAAGCTCGGCCACCGCGCTTCGTCGACCGCCGCGCTGGCCTTTGACGGCTGCCGCGTGCCGCGCGACAACCTGCTCGGCGAGCCGGGCCAGGGGCTGCCGCTGCTGCTCGCCGCGCTCAACAAGTCACGGCCGAGCGTCGCCGCCCACGCGCTCGGCATCGCCCGCGCGGCGTTCGGCGACGCGGTCGCCTACATCAATGAGCGGCGGCAATCGGGACGCCGCATCGTCGAATTCCAGGGCATCCAGTTCCTGCTCGCCGATCTCGCGACCGACCTCGCGATGTGCGAGGCCTGGCTGTGGCATGTTGCAGGCCTGGTCGATGCTGGCGTGGCCGACATCGGGCCGGAGGCGTCGATGCTGAAGCTGCGCGCCTCGGACCTGGCGATGCGCATCGCCACCGACGCGGTGCAGCTCTACGGCGGCTATGGCTATATCAAGGACAACCGAGTCGAGCGGCTGCTGCGCGACGCCAAGATCACCCAGATCTGGGAAGGCACCAATCAACTCCATCGTCAGCTGATCGGGCGCAGCTTTGTCGAACGCAAATAAAAACGGCGCCCGCGTTGCGGCGGGCGCCGTGAGTAGGTCGACCGAGGCCGTGTCAGGCCACTTGCAGTTCGGCGGTCAGTTCCTTGCCCTTTGTCTCGGGGCTCAACAGCAGCGCGACCACAACGCTCGCCGCGGCGCCGATCGTTCCGACCATCATCGGGAACACCAGGCCGACCTGGAAATACTCGGCGCAGAACGCCAGCACCACCGGCACAAAGCCACCCCAGATCGCACCCTGGTGATAGCAAAAGCCCGCCGCAGTGGCGCGCACCTCGGTTGGGAATCGCTCCGACAGGTAGCTCGGCAATTGGCTGTAGAGCGCCCCGCCGAACGCGCCCTGCAGCACGTAGCCGATGGTGATCCAGGTGAAATCGCTGGTCATCAGGTAGATCGGCGCGATCGGCACCGCCAGGGCGGCGGGAATGATCATCGCCCAGCGCCGGCCGAACCGGTCGCCCCACCAGCCCCAGAAACTCATCGCGACGAAACCGACCAGGTTGAAGAACAAGATCGGGATCGACAACAGAGCCGAACTCATCCCCAAATCCTTCTGAAGATGCGTCGCGAACAGCGAGGTCAGCGAGTAATACAGCACGAAATTGCTCGCCATCCACCAGCAGGCAAGCAGCGTGTTCGTCAGCATGTCCGGCTTGAAGATGCTGATCAGTGGCGCCTTGACCTCACGGTTTTCCTCGCGCTGCCTGCGGCGGTTCTCGACCCAGAGCGGCGGCTCGTTGACGAACTTGCGCACGTAAAACACCGAGAGCGCCGGCAGTACGCCGATCCACAACATGCCGCGCCAGCCGATCTGCGTGAAGAACAGCCCGTAGATCAGACTCGACAGCGCGAAACCGATCCCCCAGGAGCCCTGCAGCACGCCGCTCATAAAGCCGCGCGAGCGGATCGGCCAGGTTTCCATCGCCAACGCCGCGCCGGCCGGCCATTCAGCACCCATGCCGATGCCGAGCAAGGCACGGCAGACAAACAGGAACATGAAGGTCGGACTGAAACCCGCGACAAAATTGGCGATCGAGTACCAGATGATCGAAATCATCAGTGGGATCTTGCGCCCCACCCGATCGGCGAGCCAACCCGACGCGACGGCGCCGATCAGCCGCATCCACAGTGTTACCGTAAGGACAAAGGCCACTTCCGTCAGCGGCACATGAAATTCGTCGGCGATCGGCTTCATGATCAGCAGGAAAACCGTGAAGTCGAAGGCATCGAGCGTCCAGCCGAGCCAAGCTGCGACCCATGCGTACCATTGGTCTTTTGTCGGTTCTTTCCACCACGCCACAAGCGGGCCGGCGGCCACATCTGTCGCCATTGCAAAGTCTCCTGTTCAAAATGTTCCGGCACTTACGCCAACTTACAAATGACCACGGGTGATGATCATTTGCGTTTCTTATAACCGCGAGTATAGGGAGATTGCTGTGCTGGCCGCAAGCCGCGTTCAGCACCGTCCAGGATGGGGCATTCGCCACTACCAGCATGTTTTTTCGGCAGTTCATCGACAGCGTGCCGATGAGCAGTTTCGCCGCGGGATCGATTTTGCCTCTCCACGCGTATTAACGGCGGCGGCAATTAGCCGGCCGGTGTGCGCCCTTGACGATATCGGCGTGTCGGCTAAGTTGCTGTCGCCACGACCGCGCCGTCCCATGAGGCGCCGTCCGATCGCTCACCAAGGAGAGCCGCGAGATGTCGAAAACAATGCGCCTGACTGCCACACTCTTCTCCGCGATCGTCGGGATCGCGGCCCTCGCCGGACCGGCAATGGCGCAAGGCGCCGTCAAGGTCGGCACGCTGAGCTGCAACGTCGCGAGCGGGTTCGGCTTTATCTTCGGTTCGTCACGGGCGCTCAACTGCACCTATTCGGGTGCCGGCGGGCAGTATGAGCATTACTCCGGCGCGATCAGCAAGTTCGGCGCCGATATCGGCTACACCTCGGGCGGCGTCATTGTGTGGACCGTGGTCGCACCGGTCGCGGTGATGCGGCCCGGCGCGCTCGCCGGCTCCTATGCCGGCGGCACGGCCAGCGCGACGGTCGGCATCGGCATCGGCGCCAACGCGCTGATCGGCGGATCGAACAACACGGTCGCCCTGCAGCCGCTGAGCATCGAAGGCAATACCGGTCTCAACGTCGCCGCCGGCATCGGTGCGATCCAGCTGACACCCGCCCCGTAAGCTCAAGTCCGTCATCTCAAGAAGGTCGGCGGCGAGGCCACTCGCCGCCGACTTTTCCGCGAATTCAGGGAACAGTTGCAAACCTCCGACGTTCACCGGTCACGGCGAAGCGGAGCCCGCCCAAACGAGGCTCCGGGAGGTTCATCAATGGTCATTGGCGTCGCCCATCTGCAACCGCTTGTCGCGATCCTCGCCGGCATCCTCATTCTGCTCGTGCCGCGCATCCTCAATTACGTGATCGCCCTTTATCTGATCATCGTCGGCATTATCGGCTTGGGCATCCTCCGCTAGGGCCGGTTGCCGGCCATGCGGTGCAGCTCGTCGTAGACGAGCTGGTCGATGTCGAGCCCTGCTTTGCTCAGCCGATCGCGGTTGCGGGCCGAGTTCTCGCCGGGGATGCGGATTTCCTTGACGCCGGGTGCTCGCGGCACCGCCTTCACCCGCTCGATGAGCGCGGCGACCTCACGCTTGCATTGCTCGAGCGGGATCAGCAGGTCCGGCCGGAAGGCGATGAACAGATAGCCGTCTCCCGCCCCCTCGACCATGCCGGCGCCGCCTAGCACACCGAGCGCCTGGACGATCAGGCCAAGTCCGAACCCCTTGTAGCCGGCGAACGGCAGCAGGGCGCCAGCTTGGGCAGCGGCCGGATCGGTGGTCGGCTTGCCGTCGCGGTCGATCGCCACGCCTTCGGGCAGCGCCTCGTTGCGCCGCACGCGCAACTGCAGTTCGGTCGCCATAAAGGCCGAGGTGCCCATATCGAGGATCAGCGGCCCGTCGTCGGTGGGAATCGCGAAGGCGATCGGGTTGGTGCCTAGGATCGGCTTGACGCCGCCGAGCGGCGCCACCGCGCCCCCGCTGCTCGCGGTATGGATCGCGACGTAGCCCGCGTTGGCGATCATCTCGACGAAATAGGCGTTACGGCCGCTCATCCAGGTATTGGTGACGCCGACCAGCGCGATGCCATGCGCCTTGGCCTTGTCGATCGTCGCCTTGGCGGCCTGGTAGACGGCGATCATGCCGTTGTTGTTGCCGCCGTCGTAGAGCGCCGAAACTTCGGTCTCGCGCAGCAACCACATCGGCTGACGCGGCACCCGGAAGCGCCGGTGCTCCGGCACATTGAGCAGCTTAGCCAGACCGGAATACTCATAGCCGCACAGCGCCGCGTCGAGCACATGGTCGGTGAGGATGCGCGCCTCTTCCGGGTCGTAGCCGATCCCGCGCATCGCCCGTTCGCCGATACTGCGGGCTTCGTCGACGCTCAGATGCACACGGCCTGCCGGCATAACCAAACTCCTCCTTACGGTTTTTTCGCGACGAACAGCTCGACCGTCGCGGCGTCGGGGATCGCATCATCGGCGGAAATGCCGGGCTGGTGGGGAATATTCGCCTGGTTGAAGGCGTCGAGCAGGATTTTCGCCGCATCGGGCATGCTCGGGTCGCGGAGCAGTACCATGACTCCCATCGCCGCCTTGTCGGTGACGTTGAGCGTCGCCTCGGGCCCATTGGCGTCCCAGCCGGCGGATTTCAGGATCGCCATCAGCTGATTGGCGTAGGTGTAGGCCTCGAGATCGCCTGGTATGCAGGATACGACGACGCGATAGCTGCCGAACTGGCGCAGATACTCGGACAGCCTTGCCGCGGTCGGCGCATCGATCGAGCGGCCGACAGCGCCGGCCTTGAATGCGTCGATCTGCTCACCCACGGCGGCGACCTTCGTGCTGAGCGACGCGACCGCATCGTCCACCGTATCAAACTTGCCGGCCGGCTCACTCGACGGTGCCGGCAGCGTGCGCGACAGGCTGTCCCACTGCGCCCACAGGCCATGCAGCGCGGCGAGCTCGGACGCTTCCCGATCGGCCGTTTGATCCGCTACGGCGCCGCGACTGCTCTGCTGCTCCCAGCGTAGCAGAGCACCGGCGCCGGCGCCGCAAAGCACAACAATCAACACCGCGACGACCTTCGCCCTTCGTCGCGGCTGCAGCAGGATCGCCTCGCCCAGCGCGAGCGCGAACACGATTGCGAAGGGCAGGACCGGCCCCAGTCGCACTGCCGTGTCGCGCAGCAAGTCGAGGCCGGCCAGCAGCATGTCAGGCGTCTGGAACACCCCGCTCCAACTCGGCGAGCCACGGCGCGGCGTGCGGTCGGACGGCGCGCGCCAATCGCTACGCGGCGCAGCGAGCCGCCGGAAGAAATCTTCGGTCCGTCCGGCAGCGCCGAGCGCTTGAACTGTTCTGGCCGAAGAAGCGGGTCAGAAACACCCGCATCCAGCGCTTGATCTCAGGCAGGTCGAAGGCGCGGCGCGCCTTGTCCGGCGTGTTCGCCGGCCAGGCACCCTTGGTCGGATCGTGCCACGCGTTCCACGCCAGATAGGCGATCTTCGACGGCAGGAAGCCGAAGCGCGTCACGTAGAACAGGGTGAAATCCTGCGTCTCGTAGGGGCCGACAAAGCTCTCGGTCTTTTGGATCGCGCCGACCTCGCCGGCCGGCAATAATTGGGTGAAGCTCGGTGTCGAGAATGTCGTCGAGAATTGCGCGAGTCTCGGCGTAAACATCACCGCGATGCGCGACAAAGCGGATCAGGTGCTGGAATAACGTCTTCGGCACCGAGGAGTTGAGATTGTAGTGCGACATGTGATCGCCGACCCCGTAGGTGCTCCAGCCGAGCGCCAACTCCGACAAGTCACCGGTACCGACGACCACGCCGCGTTGTGGTTGGCCAGGCGAAACAGATAGTCGGTCCGCGATCCCGCCTGCACGTTTTCGAACGTCACGTCGTGCTCCGGCTCGCCGCGCACAAGGCATGGCCGATATCGTCGAGCATCTGCTTCGCTACCGGCCGGATGTCGATCTCGTCGCCGGTCACGCCCAGCGCCTTCATCAGTCGCCACGCGTTGGCCTTGGTTCCCTCGCTGGTGGCGAAGCCCGGCATCGTGTACGCCAGCACGTTCTACCGCGTAAGGCGAGCCGATCCATCGTGCGGCAGCGACGATCAGCGCCTGCGTCGAATCCAGTCCGCCAGAAACGCCGATGACCAGCTTTTTGATCCCGTGGCCGAGAGCCGCTGCTCCAGGCCCAGGACCTGGATGTTGTAGGCTTCATAGCAATTCTCACGCAGCATCGCCGGGTCGGACGGGACAAACGGAAAGCGCTCGACGCGGGCGACGCGGCGCGAGCTCGCCCGGCGGCGCGACAAACTCGAACGCGACCCGGCGGAACGGCGGGAGGTGCTTCAAGATCGCCCGGGCATTGTCGCCAAAAGTATTGGCCCGCATCCGCTCCTGCCGGATGCGTGGGGGATCGACGTCGGCGACCGCCATCTCCGGCCGCGCGCTAAAGCGCTCGGTTTCGGCAAGATCGTCGGCGATCTCGAAAATCCCCGCCTGCCCGTCCCATGCCAAGTCCATCATAAACTGCCGCACCGGCGGCGGAATAGACATAGGCTGCAATGCAGCGCGCCGATTGTGAGGCGCAGAGCGGAACCGTCGCATCTGCGCCTTGCCGATGGTGATATTGCTGGCCGAT
>CAVZUA010000007.1:0-35521 GCA_963778385.1 uncultured Alphaproteobacteria bacterium
CCTCTTGGCCAAAACCGGGACCGCTCGACAGACCGACCTCGTTCGCCTCCTCTCGCGCCTTCCCAGGACGACGCGGCGCGCTGGCTAAACGAAAAAAACGACCGCGTCTCATTCATCTGAATGAGGTTTGCGCCTCGAACCTGCTCTAATTTGACAGGCGCGCTTCAATTTCAAAAAGAAGTATCCAGGACGGCGGGGTCAGTACCTTCGAGCAGGTGCCACTTAAATCAATTTCTAGACAAAGACCACAGACAATATCGCGCCTTGTCGCAACTCAATTTTCTTCAGGCGCGTAGTACGGCCGCCCAATGGATGCTCGTATATGGAGCGCGTATCCAAGATTGGATACGACACGAAGCTTTCTTGTGACTGTATCGGAAGGAGTGGGACTATGAGCGTTATCGATGACTTGGGTACTGCCGTCGCCAACTATGCAACAAACGACTGCAATACAACCGTCACGGGATACTCGGTTACGACCGGCACGTCGACCGGCCCGACAGGGACCCTGAACTCCGGAGATGAGTTTCAGTTCGAGGTCATGGTCTTCAACGATGGCGAATTTGACATGAAGAATGTCAAAATACAGGTAAACGGATCGAAATGGGCGGACGTCGCATTGAGTGGTTCTACCGGGGTGTTTGGACCCACTGCGCTATTGGATCCGACTCCTCCGATAAATATCGACGCTCATAAGAGTTACCTTACCGGCTTTTTCCGCGGCAAAGCTAAAAAGGGAGTGAACACAAATGGTGTCAAGGAGGACATCGTAACGGCGCAAATCGCCGGGTGGAACGGCGCGCTGGACCACATCCTCAATGATCGTTCGGGATCCGGGGATCCTGAGGGTACGTTGAATAAGGAGGTCGTGGCAGGATAGGATCGGCATACTGCGTCTAACCGAACAAGGAGGTCGGGGAACGCGAGCCCTCTCTCAACCCGACCTCTTCTTTTTTAAAAGTTCCTTTTTGGAACCGGACGGGCGTGCGGCGCCTGCTGCCAGGCGAACGCCACCCAAGGATCGTCAACGGAGAGCTGTTGCTCGACCGATCTGGTCGGAACATCAGGTTCAAGCGGTCCCGCTCTTAGACAGATCCCACACTTCGGTCGCAACCTTTTGGACGGCTCAAAATCGGCCGATCAGCGGCGCTACGGCATCCCCCACATCAACAATTAGCTTTTCTAGCTAGGTCCGCTTGCGGCGCATCTCCGCCGTTGCCCGTGACTTCGGCGAACGTCTCTTCACCATGCTTTGCAGACCTTCATCATCACGATCCGGGCGACGACCTCGACAGTCGTCCAAAAGCAAACGCATCAATGGCAAGGTCCGCTCGCGCCTGCTTGCCCACCTCGGCACCTGCCGCGAGCCGGTCGACACGCCACGGCGTCGCCTCTGGTTCTACGAGCGCTGCGAACAGGTGCTCGACCGCCTGCCCCTCGCGTCCGAAGATCGCGCCAAAGTCGACGCCCAGCTCGCCGCCCGTATCCCCCGCCCGAGCGATGCGGAGCGCGCGTTGTGGCAGCGCGAGAGGGCTATCTTGATGGCCCGATTCAGCCGCCCCGACGGGTTCGCGCCCGTTAGAGGGTGGACCGCCGTCCATGAAGACGAGCGACGCCGCTTCCTCGACGAACTCCGCAAAGCCGAAGAAGCTGCGCCCGACGGTCGAGAGGATACTTCGCCGTCTTGAAACGGAGGTCAGCATGGCGAACGAACGCGCGAACGCCGACGATCTTTGCGCCAAAGTGTTTCGCGACCGCATCATTCGCGATGTTTGGCGCGTCGAAAAAATGGACCGGGATGGCAGCTACGAAGCGATCGAAATCTTTAGTGGACCCAAGGCCCGCGACCGCGCGATTGACTACGCTCGGCATCGCTTCGGCGAGTTCGATG
Source organism: uncultured Alphaproteobacteria bacterium (assembly GCA_963778385.1). Taxonomy (GTDB): domain Bacteria; phylum Pseudomonadota; class Alphaproteobacteria; order ATCC43930; family CGMCC-115725; genus DATARH01. The sequence continues at coordinate 1,892 of CAVZUA010000007.1, forward strand.
AAATCGAGCTGGCACCATATACAGGGTAGGCGGCTCCTTTGCGCCGACCGATCTCCCGCACTATGCTTGGGCTATGGCGCTGCGACGTTCGCGTTGGGCTTTGATCGTTGTCGGGGTGTTAGCGTTCGCCGGGGGCGGAGCATATTGGCTGACTGGTACGGAGCAAAAACCGGTTGCAGAGAAGGCCCCCCATCCTGCCGCCGATAATGAGCGCGCCATTGGCACCAGCGGCGTCCGTAGCACCTGCCAAGACCGCATTACCAGCGGCACCCGTCGCTCCTGCGGACCGTCCATCGAAGCTCGTTACTGGCTTGCGGCCAATCCGCATCCCGCCCGCACCGCAGGTCAATCCTGGGGCCGCGCCCCAGCAATCGCCCCCATCTGTCCGGCCGCCCGGCTAGGCAAGCCCGATGTGCGGCCGGGTCGGCCAGCTACGGTCGCAAACGTAACGGTACAGCGAAGGCGCCTGCGGGCCGCCAGTATCGATGTTTCTGGCGCTGTACGGAAACTCGGCAGCGACTCTACTGTGCTCAGCAGTCGCCGGCGGGCGCCGGCGAGAGCCTGCGGTCGATTTCGCGGCGCAGGTCGATGACCATCCTGATCAGCCGCGGGCGATCGGGGTGCTTTGGGGATATCGCCTCAACCTTGGCGACGAGGTCGTCGAGGACCTGCGCGATGGATCGGGTGCGAAACTCCATCGGCGCAGGCTCGGCTCCTAGTGGGGTTCCTGGAGGGTCATACGCAAGCGCGCACCCGCAGGTTGATCGGTCAAAACCAGCGCGTCGTCTCAGGGAATCATAGAATGGTACGCGCAGGCGAGTGATCGTTCGTTCGAGGCGCCGCGCGTCGATAGCTGTTCCAGGCAGTGAGCCGTAGTTCCTGGTCGAACATCGCTACGCCGTCCGTCATGTTGTCGAACGCCACCTGCAGCTCGGCCAGGCGCTACTGGGGTTATAGCGGCGGCTTTTTGGGGCCGCGCCGCCGGTTCGCTATGGCTGCGGCTGCACCGCGGGAGAGCGGCGGCCATGGTTCGAGCCAGTTGCCCGACGTAATTATTCCAAATGCGCCTGTTCATAGGCTAAAGTAAGTAAGCGTTAATGGTTAACGCCAGGTGGGGACCGATGAGCCGGGGGCTGGGCAAAATCGAGCTTGATGTCTTAACGATATTCGAGGCCGGCGAATTGCTCAGTTCGGCGGAGGTGGCGACGCGGGTCTTCGGCTGTCCCGTCCCGAGCGCCGCCGAATACAGCAGCGTGTGCCGGGCGCTCGCCAGTCTGGCGCGTAAGGGCTTGGCCGACGCTGACGGCACCCGAGCTTGGGGGTCGCTAAAGGCTGTACAGAGCCAGCGGCGGAAGAAGCTGCGGCTTCAGTCGACCCATCAAAGCGGCCTCGACGCCTATTTCACGCCACCTGTCGCGGTGCATGCGCTGCTCAGCGTGGAGCGGCAACACCTGCCGCAGCACATCTGGGAACCGGCGGCCGGGGCTGGCGCGATCGTTCATGTCCTGCGCGGTGCCGGGTACACGGTCGTCGCGTCCGATATCGCCGACTACGGGCTAGCGGGTTGCGAGTTGGTCGACTATCTCTCGGCCCCGCTGCCGCCCGATGTTGAGGCGGCGGTGACAAATCCACCCTCGCCAAGGCCGAGGCATTTGCCCGCAAGATGCTCAGCGAGGTTTGCTATGTGGCGCTGTTGCTGCGCACCAATTTCCTCGAAAGCGCCGAACGGGAGCCATTCTTCGCCGAGCACCCGTTTGCCCGCATGTGGGTTCCGAGCCTGCGCCTGCCAATGATGCACCGGCACGGCTGGATCGGACCGCGAGCACCGAGCAACACCGCGCATGCTTGGTTTGTCTGGCACCGCAGCGCCACCCAGAAAAACATCGTCGGGCATTTCAATTGGAAAAAGCTGGATTTCGATTGGCGGAAGGTGGTTGCCGATCCGGCTCTTCCACATTGATCCGGCCGTACTCATTATGGCGGCGGTTCCTGGGGCGGGGCGATTCAAGGATTAGATGCACCCTAGTCGGCCGAGTCGTTCATAGTGCGGGGTACAACCTGCTCAGTTTGACCCGCGCGTCCGCGGTGGTGAACTGCCATTCGCCTTGGCGTGCTTCCTGTTGCGGTCAGCTTCCCATGCCTCGACTTCGTCCTTCAACACCCGCTGATCGGGGATGCGGCGGTCGAGGCATTGGGAGGAGAGAACGCTGAGTTCAGCTTCCGCCGTGTCGAGCCAACTCCCGTGTTTTGGTGTGTAGTGCCACTCGAACCGTTCGACGAGCCGGCGGGCTTCGGCGGGGGGAAAGGCTTCGTACAGCGAAGCTGGCTTGTGCGTGTTCAGGTTGTCCTGGACGAGCACGATTTTTGCTGAACCGGGGAAGTGCGTGTCGGATAATTCCTTGAGCACCTGGGCATAATCCATCGCCGTGTGACGGTCGGTGACCTTGACGTGCCGCCAGCCTTCCAGTGGCGCGAACATCATGAACAGATTGGCCGTCCCATTGCGTCGGTATTCGTAATCGTGCCGGCCGGGCCGTCCGGGTTTCGCCGCGATCGGCACGCGCGTTTCGGCAATGAGTTGCTTTGAGGTCTCGTCGAGGCAGACCAGGGGACGTTGCCGATCATCGGGCCGTTGATAAACCTCCAAGACGTCTTCCATGGCGGCAACAAAGGCGGCGTTGGCGTCCGGCGGGATGACCCATTGCTGCTTCAGATGCGGCTTGAGAGTGTTTTTTTTTCAGCGTCCGCCCGATCGTGTTGTCGCTGGCCCGTTCGACGATCTTCAGTTCGACGACCGCCTCTTCCAACAGTTGCAATGTCCAGCGTGCGCGGCCGGCCGGCGGTTTGGAACAGGCCAACGCGATTAACCTGGCCTCGGCCGTCCCATCGAAGATCCGCCGCCTCGCCGAATTCGCCGAATGCTTGCGAATCAGGGCCGCCTCCAACCCCTCTTCGACCAGCCGCTGGCGCGTCCTGGCAACCGTGGCGACACTGGTCTCAAGCGCCGCTGCAATCTCGCTGTCGCTCCAGCCTTCACCACCGTCCGAGGTATCGGCTTTCAACAGAATGCGGGCCTTCAGCAGCTTTTGTGCCGGATGTTTCCCGCTATGGATAAGGGCGTTGAGCTTCTCCCGCTCCGTATCGCTGAGTGTCACAATGTATTTCTTTACTGCGCTCTCTTTGCTGCCCACGTCTCCGCTCCGTCGCTGGTGACGCGGACATCGATTCAGAGAACCCTCACAAAATCAATGACGGAAGCGACTAGCAGCCGCGCGCCCCGCACCAGCTGAAGGGCGATTTGCGTGTCGGCAACGGCTGCCTGTCGGACACAAAGCCGAGCGGCCCCGAGAAAAGCGCAGTTTCTGTGGATTTTGTGCAAAGCCCGCGCTGAACAGTCCTCATGACGGATTTCAGCTACAATGCGGGACGCCGCTGGTGCGCAGACCGAGCGGCGTCCCTGACCACCAATCGAGAAGGAACCTCGATCAATGGCTACCCTCGACCACCGGCGGAGCCAGGGGCCGAGTTGAAGGGATAAACGTCCGCCGCGACCTTTAGAGCGTATCCGTTGATGATGCAACCCGATATTCGCGTGTCCATTGTCGGTTTGCTCGCTCGACGAGCAGCGCAGGCTCCTGTGCGGGGTGCTCCGCCGCCCTGCTGAGGGCAAAGAGCGCGCCCATTCATGATCGTCTGCAGACATTTCAACCCTAAGTGATAATCTTGCCATATCGTCGGCATCTTTCCCTTAGTCGACGGCCAAACGCTGCGTGACCCCCCAAGTCAGCGAGGCAAACATGTGGAAAAAATGCGAAACAATGCGGGGCCAATCACCTCGCTCTTACGCGCGGTCTTTGTGCCGCCTGTTATGAGCAGGATCGCCAACGCAAGCCCCTTCCCACGGCGGCCGATCGCGGAACCGCCGACGCCGATCCCGCCGTCAGCAGAGCGAGCGTCCACGTCGACGGGGTGATCGAGTAGGCGCAGTCTCGTGTGCGGCAGCTGACCGAAGGAGCCAGGCAAAACCAAGAAAGCCGTCTATTAGAAGGCTCAGCCATCGCCGCAATTCTCAACACGGTGCAGGGTCAAGCGCTCGCTACTAGGAGGACACACCGCACGTGTCGAGGCGCACGCCCGGAAGGCGTTCGGCAGTAGATCGCGTCGATGTTGCCTGGATCGATGACTAACGCAGATGGCCCCGTGAGCGAGATCCAAACCCCTATCACGGGCAGTGATGACCTCGATCTGCGTCATATTCGATCCTTGAGGAGTGACGGCGAGGCGGCGTAGGGCGGCGGCGACGGGCACTGAACGCTGAAGCGCAGGCGAAGACGCGAAACCTCACTAAGCGAGGGCCGCCTGCGTCAGTCGGAGATCGCGGTGCCAGATCTAGCCGAAATCGCGTCCCACACTTCGGAGTCCGTAGTGACCCCTGGCGGCGACGCACTGTGCTTGTTTATCGTAGGAACCTACCCGGGCGCCACGTCGCCAGCCGCGCTGAAACGAAGACACCCACAGCGCCACCTAAAACCTTCATGGCCGCATCGTGAACCCGACCATCCCGGGTGGGTACGAGGTGCTGAAGGGTTTCAAGCGACACGGCAAGTGCCACCAGTAGCAGCAGAACCACGCCGCGGCATTTTGGGTAGCCAAGGCAAAACACTCCACCAAGCACGGCGAAAGCGGCGAACCGCTCAAGATCCGGTGGAGCACCGGTGACGGGCCGCCAGCCGATTGGGCAGAGCGTGATGAATATCACGGCAGCCAGAAGCGACCACCCAATCCAACGGCATATGACCAAGGTGCAGGCGCGTTGAGACGTACCGTGGGGTGGGCGCATTTGCTATAGCGGTCTCTTCAGTGTGGCTCGAACATGATCGAAACTCGCGCCCCCAATTTCGGATCATACAGAGCGAGAACGTGTTGCCCGGCCTCTACGTGCAGTCGCGCCCCCGGCTCGACCCGGAACAAGGAGCCGTCACGAGCGCGCACGTAGCCGCTGGCGCGCAGGTCGTTAAAGCGAAATCGCGCAATGCCTGCCGACGGGGCGTTGAACGTCGCTTCGTGCGCGGCGCCTTCGTATATGATCTCGGTAGACATCGTTAAATAATATCGCGTAAGGCGATCACGCCAATAGGCCGCATTCGATCGGCGCGGATCAACTACCGGGCAACAGGCTCTATTTGCTAGCTTTCCCGACGGGCTGCTCTAGGAGGGGCCGCCCTCCACGGCGCAAGGTCTGCTCACCTTCCCCGACGCCGATTGATGATGCGAGGCTCACCGCCTTTACTGCGCCCCCCTGGGGTCGAAATCGCTGGTACGACGGCCTATTATTTTCTCCGCATAATCAACCATCTCGCTCGGCACGTCGGGTAATTTATTGCTGACATCGTCGGTGGCCTGTCGATTGGCCACGTGGTCAATCCTCGGTCGGATGGGGGTGCTGGCAGCGCCTTGAGCACAAGGAGGGAGACGCGCTTGATGACCGACCTTGCCGGTAAGGTAGCAATCGTGACCGGCGGAAGCCGTGGGATAGGCGCCGGGATAGCGTTCGTACTCGCTAAAGCTGGCGCGGCGGTCACGCTAGTGGCGCGCGACAGAAGGCGAGTGTCGCAGCTCGCCGACGAAATCGTGGCCAACGGCGACCGGGCCGTGGCCTTAGCTTGTGACGTCGCAGATTACGGGTCGGTTCGGGCTATGGTCGCCGAAGCCGAGCGCCGGCTGGGGGGTATCGACATATTGGTAAATAACGCCGGCGTGATCGAGCCGATCGGTGGGCTGGCGCAAAGCGATCCGGTCGTCTGGAGGCGGAGCATCGAGGTCAATCTCGTCGGCGCCTATCACACGGCGCGTGCGACGCTGCCGCGGATGCTGGAAGCGGGCAAGGGCACGGTGATCAACATCTCTTCAGGTGCCGCACATCGCCCGCTTGACGGCTGGAGCGCCTATTGTTCCGGCAAGGCGGGGCTCGCCATGCTGACCGATGCAATCGCACTTGAGTATGCCGATGCGGGTGTGCGCGTCTTCGGCTTGGCGCCCGGCGTTGTCGACACCGACATGCAGGCCGCTATTCGCGCATCAGGGATCAACCGGATTAGCCAAATCCGTCAGATCGACTTGGCACCGGTGGGGCATCCTGCCGCAGCGGTTCATTATCTCTGCACGGCTGCCGCTGATGATCTTGTCGGCAGGGAGCTTGCGTTAAACGACCCCGATTTCCGCCGCCGCGTCGGTCTTGTGTGACCACCTATGGCAGGGACGAAAACACGAAACTCGGGGCAATACATGCCCGGCCTGGCGCAACAACGGTTCTGAGGCCCGCTCGGCGAGATAGAGAGCCTCCTCGCCCACGCCCATTGCCTTGGCGACAGCCCGCAGCTCGTCAGCGGTCTCGCCTCCAACGGCTAGGCCTGCCAGTGGGCGACCTCGGTCATCGCTCTGATCAGGTCGGGCGAGACCTCTGATGATGTCATTTATTTGCTAATGTCAGACTGGTAACCGTCGGCGGCGCGAGGGGGCAGCGCAAATTGAAGCGGTTGTCGAAGACTTGCCGACTGGCTTCAACTCGTTGCGCGCGGAAGCACGCGCGGAGGGGTTTCGCCAAGTGGAGCGCCTCGCGGCCGATTGGGAAGCGGGCACCACGTGGTTTGACCGTGACGGCGAGACACTGCTTGCCGCACGCGTAGACGGCGTGCTCGCCGGCATCGGTGGTCTCACGGTTGAGCCGGTTACCGCTGGCGCTCTGCGCATGCGGCGCTTCTATGTGCGACCGGCCTATCGGCGTAGCGGGGTCGGCCGTCAATTGGTGACGGCACTGCTGGACGGGGTGAGCACCAATCGCTTGATAACCGTCAACGCGGCGTCGCCGAACATTCCCTCTGGGAGTCGCTCGGATGTGTGATGGGCACACGCACATTTTTAGGGGAGAGACGCGGTAATGGCCGGCCAGCTCGTCCCAATCAGCTCATCCGCGCTGCCGGCGCTGATCGCCGCCGCCGGCGAGAGCACATCGATCCGCTTCCTCGAATTCTTTACCGCCAATATCCGCGACCCGCATACACGGCGGGCTTACCAACTCAACAAGACTACCGGGCGGCGGAGGAATTTCTGGCTTGGTGCACTGAGGTGGGCGTGCCGTCGATCGCCACTGTTCAGCCGGCGCATGTTGCGGCCTGGATCGAAGCGTCGACGCGCGAGCTAGCGGCCCCCTCAGTCAAGCAACGCCTCGCCGCGCTGCGTCACCTGTTCGATGGCTCGGCCGAAGCGCGTGCGCTGCTCGAGCATCGATATCTCGACGCACTCGGGGCTGCGCGACCGTGGCCTGATAGCTCGCATCGTCTATTCCTTCGCTCGCATCGGCGCGGCGCTCGACATGCGGTAGAGGAATGTCTACACGCAGAAGACATTGCGATCCTGACGGGCGGCAAGGTGATCAGCGGAGACCCCGGCATCAAGCTCGAAAGCGTGACGCTCGACATGCTCGGCCAGTCCAAGCGGCTGCGCATCGAGAAGGAGAACACCCGATCATCGACGGCGCTGGCAAGAGGGCCGACATCAAAGGCCGCTGCACGCAGATCCGTCAGCAGATCGAGGAGACCACCTCCGACTACTACCGCGAGGAGCGGTTGCCGAAGCTGGCGGGCGGCGTCGCGGTGATCCGCGTCATAGTGGCCTTGCGGTCAATTGCAGTTGCTCGCCTGAAGTTTCCCTAACAGTTAGCGTTCTGGGAAGCACCCGGGCCGCTGCGCGTCGGATGGGTGCCGGAGGGGAGAACATGCGATAGACTAATAATCATCCCTCACCGGGGGCCGGTCAAATGCGATTGCGCTTGGGCCTTGCCGCCACAGCAATTCTGCTCCTTCTCCTGACGCGCGCTGGCGCTGCCGCGCCCGAGGTAAATCAACCTGGTCCAGGGTGGTCGGAAAGAGCGGCCATCCAGATTGAAGCAGAGATCGCCGCGGACGTCGCGTCGGTCCCAGAAATCCCAAGCGCATTGTCGCGTGAGTGGCGGTCATTCGACCGAGACGGGTCGCCGGCTCGCGTACTCCTCGACATCGCTTGGATCGCCGTCGCGGTGCTCGTCGCGCTGCTGGCCGAGCGCGCGTCTGCGCGCGCCCTGAGCAAGTCGTTTCGTCGCAAGATGCAGGAGACCGGGGAGCCGGGCTTGGTCGGGCTTCTCGGTTTGCTAGTCTGTGACCTCGTCGGGCTGGCGGTCTTTCTCGGCCTGTTCACCGTCGCCAAACGGCATGTTCTCGTGCACACCACTATCTCGGCCGGTCTCCTGGGCGTGGCGATGGATGTGCTGACCCGCTGGCGGATCATCGTGCTGGTCTTCCGCGCCATTCTGCGTCCGCGCGAACCCGCCGCCCGGTTGATCGACATCCCCGATGTCGAGGCGCACCGTCTCAATCGCTTCCTGTCGACGGCAATTTTCGGCGTGGTGACGCTAATCATTTTCGCCCGCTACGGCCTCATGGATGAGGATAGCCGCGCCGCGCATGTGATCAAGCTGCTGATCGCCATGCTGGTATGTGCGTGCTATGTGGCGATCCTTGTCCGCTCGCGCGCAGCGTTCGAGGCGCTTATCCGCGGCAGACCTACTGAGGGCGTTGTCGGCACGATACGCAACGCGTTAGCGCGCGTCTGGCTGCCGCTCGGCCTTCTGATGATCGCCGGTCTTTTTGTGATTTTCGTCGCGGGGCTTTCGCTCGGGCTGTTGTCTTACTATCGAGCCGTCAGTTCGACACTCGGCGTGCTCTTCGTTGTTCTGGTGATTGAGCGGCTGACCGAGCGCGCATGGCCGCTGGTAAAACCGCTGCCGGGGCGTATGCTCGGAATAGCCGAGCTGCGCTCGCGCGCGGTTCAGCGCATCGTCTTGGCGGTCGGCTTGGTCATCGCCGCGCTAACGCTCACCTGGATTTGGAGCGACGCGGTCGAAATGACGCGCGCGAGCGCACACGCAGCGATGCGGTCGGTTTCGGCGGCGGTCTGGATGTTATTCGCGGCCTATCTCTTCTCGCAATTGGTGCAATTGGCGATCGATCATCTAGAAGGCGCCAGCGGCGCGGCCCTGCCGGGGGAAGCTGACGACGACGAGGAGATAACGCCCGCGACCCGACTGCAAACCATCCTGCCGCTGATGCGGGCGGCGTGTACGGTGCTGATCGGGGTCGTCACCGCGCTCACGATATTGTCCGAACTGGGCGTCAATACCGCGCACCTGATCGCCGTCGCCGGCGTTTTTGGTCTGGCGGTTTCGTTCGGGTCGCAATCTCTGGTGCGCGATGTGATCTCGGGGCTGTTCTACATGTGGGACGACGCGTTCCGCGTCGGTGAGTACATCGATACCGGCCGGCTTAAGGGCACCGTGGAAAATTTGGGGGTGCATTCCGTCAGGCTGCGCCACCAGAACGGGCCGCTGCACACCATCCCCTACGGTCAGCTCGGCACGGTGACCAATCTCAGCCGCGACTTCGCGACGATTAAATTCAACCTGCGCTTCGACCCGCGCACCGATGTCGAGACGGTACGCAAGACCACCAAGCAGATCGGCCTGGCGATGCAGGATGACAATCCCGAACTTTCCGCCGAGATCATGCAGCCGCTGAAGCTGCAAGGCATCGCCGAGGTCGTCGACAACGCGCTGGTGCTGCGCTTCAAATTTACCTCGCGCCCGGTCAAGCCGAGCTGGGTGCAGCGCGAGTACCTGAAGCGCATGTACAAGGAGTTCGCCGAGAAAAACATCCGCTTTGCCACCGGCTCGATGTTCCTGCAGACATTACCGTCGCTCGATGCCGGTTCGGCGCAACCGGCCACGCCACCTGCTGCGGCGGAGCCGGCAAGCGCTGTCACGACTACGGCCGCCGTCGCCCTCGGTGTCGCTGCCGCGACGGAAATGTCGCGGCTGGGATAAGCAGGACCTCGGCCGTTTGTAGCTGCTGTCACTACGTTGCGGATCATGAGCGGCGGTCTTCAGCGCCGATGGAAGCTACCTCTATATCGGCAACTTTATCGATTCGGACCTTTCCGTGTTCCGCGTCACCGGGTCCCAGCTGACCGATACCGGGCGTCGCTTCAAGCTGCCCGGCCAGCCCGCCTCGATGCGCGCTGGCCCGCAATAAGGTTCTGGCCCTTTATCCTGGAACCACAGCCGATCGCATCGGGCTCGACCTCGGGCGTCACCGGGCGGCTCGGGGTGCGCAGCCAGCGGACTATCCTCGGCGCCATCGGCGGAGCGTGGCAGTTCTATAGGAGCGCATCGTCGAGTAGGCAGCAGCTTCATCCATCTGGCCCGTCCCCCTGCATGAGGCTCCTGTGCCGGTCATCCGGCACAAACCACGACAGTGTGCATGTCGAGGACCGGCCGCCGATCACTCAGCGGACATCGGGTCTAACAGCCCGTTGCTGAAGTGGCGTTCTGATCAGGCGGGTTCAGCAGTGACGACCATGACCATGATGGCGAATCCGTCGGGCGAGGCGACGACCAGGATGATTGCGACGGCCTCCTCGGTGTCGACGAAGAACAGATGGGCCAGCCGGCGCCAGGTTGTTCTCCACCGCCGTCAGCGTGCCCGCGATCGTCGTTGTGTCACCTTGGTCGGCGGGATGGAGCACCGCCGCGACGATGATGCCGGTGTCGAGATCGACCGCGTGCTCGGGCTTGTAGGCGAGATGGGTGCGACCGTCCTTCAGCTTCGCGATCTTGGCCTGTGGATCGGTCTTGCTCACCCACTCTTCGTTCGACAACTTCTTGCCCGTGCGGGCGCGGTCGAGCCGAACCAGATCATCCGCCGTCGGCGTCTCGATGCCGCTCTGCTTGGCCATCTGGGTCAGCATTTCGCGATAGGTCCGGCCATCATCCCGACGCACGATCGTGCGCAGTGCCGCATTAGCCTCCATCGTCGAGGCGTCGACGCCGATCCGCTTGCCCCGGACCAGGCCTTGCTCGGCCACCAGCTTCAACACCCAGCCGAACACACTCTCGTGGACCTCGTGCGGAAGTCGGCTGCGTGTCTTCGACAACCATGAGTGATCGGGAACTTCTTCCCGGTTCTCCAGCCGCAGAAAATCGCGCAGCGAATACAAATCCGAACAGCGCCAGGCGATGCCCCGCTCACTGGCGATCCCTTCAAAATAACCAACCATGTGCATCCGAAAGTAACGTCCTGGCGGCAGTGACGGTGCCCCCAGCTTCGGCGCGTAATAGGGCTGGCACGCCGTCTCGACAAATCCGTCAAAACCGCCCGCGAGCAGCACTTCCTGAAGCCGATCGTAAAACACATGCCCCGCTGAGCGGGGCATCTCCGCCCAAGTCACGATCAGATCATCTTGCCGATCGCCCTCGCGCCCCATTGACATCCCAAAAGCCCCGATCAGTCCCGCTTCACACAGAATCAACGAAACCCGACTTCGTCAACGGGCTGCTCTCATGTTCGCTTTCAAGAGGTCGGGCGCGCTTTTCTGTTCCGCGGCGGCGGATGGGGCAGGCCGTAGGATGCGCAGGGCAGGAGACAGGACCCGAAGACGCCGGTTGAACAAGCTCTCATGCGCGGGTTGGGTACCGCATGACCGTGGTTTCGTCTTGGGGCTGCCTCACTCTAAGGACGAGCGTCGATCCGAAGACCGGCTCATAACAGCGCGGGAGGGTTCCCCACCGTGGCCCTGCCCCCCGCCCTGCGCATCGGTTACATTATGTCCCAGCGGCTCCTCACCTGGTTCCGGATGCGACGGTGGTCGCGCTCGATCAGACCAGCGCCGGCTGCGCGAGGCGGGCAATCGCCCAGATGAAGCCAACCATCTCGCGGGCGATCGCGGTCGTAACCACGACTTTCGGCCTGCCGGTCGCAGCCAGGCGCCGATATCGCGCGCACAAGCGGAGCTGCGCTTTCCAGGCGATGTCGCGCACCGCCGCGGGCAGCCCCTCGAGGCGGTCGTGAAGCTTACGGCTCACCCGCGCCGACATGCGGTAAGTCCAGGCCCCTTCGATGAGCACGCGCCGCGCCAAGGCGTTGCCGGCCTTGGTGATGCCACCACGTCGAACCGAGCGCCCGGACGAGTGCTCGCTCGGCACCAGGCCGAGATAGGCCATCAGCTGCCGGGGATTAGCGAAGCGGCGAAAGTCACCGACTTCCGCCACGACGGTGACCGCCACGACGAGGGCGACCCCGCGCATCGACTGGAGAGCGGCGACGACGGGCGCCATCGACCAGTTCGGCAGCAGTTCCTCGATCTGCTGCGTCAGCCGGTCACGTCGGGTCTCAGCTTCCTGGACAGCATGAATGTAGTCCTGCAGCACGATCTGCTGAGCCGGATGTTCGAAGCGCACCGTCGACAGCCAGCGTCGATAAGCCAAGGTCCAGGCGCGAGCCCCGCGGTAAATCCGCTCATGGCGCAGCAGGAAGCCTTGCAGATGTTGTCGCGCTTTGGCCAACACCCGGACCGCTGTCGCCCGCGCCCGCACCAGATCGCGCATCGCCTCGTGTGCGGCATCGGGTATCCAGATTGCCGTCAGTTCGCCGGCCCGATGCAGCTTCGCCAGCATCAGCGCATCGCGGCGATCCGTCTTGACCCGGTCGCCCGCCTTCATCGGGATCAGCGACGGCGCTACGACAACGCACTCATGCCCATAACCGGTCAGCAGCCGGTGAAGTCCGTAGCCGCAAGGCCCCGCTTCGTAGCAGAAGCTCAGTCGCCGGCCGCCTTTACTGAGCCGCGACGCCACCTTGCTCAGGATCTCGGGACGGTTCTCGAAAACCCCGAGCTGTCGTACTTCGCCGCCGCGCCTGCCCTCTGCTACCGCAATACATACCGTCGCCTTGTGCACGTCCAATCCGACAAAAGTGATATCGTCCATCAGGCCCGTCCCCCATGCTTGAGGCTCTGTGCCGGTCATCCGGCACAACCCTCGACAGTGTGCATGTCGAGGACGGGCCGCCGATCACTCAGCGGACATCGGGTCTAATAGGTCTAGTAGCTTCCGGCCATGGCCGACCGGCCCGACATCGACCTCCAAGCCCGACAATCTCGGTGTAAAACCGCGTGCTCGCTGCGACATCGCTTACGGGAATGCTGAAATGCGCGAGGCTGCCGAGAGCGACCGTCGACCTCCTTCGCGTTAGCGCAACTTTTAATCGATGCGTTCTGCTCACTAAAAGGCGCTGGAAGAGCTGCTACTGAGGACGTTACTTTGCCTCAAAACGCCCGCCAAGATCCGGGATCTATCGCCGGACCAACCCGACAGTGGCGATTGAGCCGGGTTGCGGGCGTTTTGCTTAAATGGGAGGGCCGCGCAATGATCGAAACGAACGGGATCGACCACATCGTGTTGCACGTCGCCGATGTGCAGCGCGCCAGAGACTTCTATAGCGGCGTGCTGGGCATGACCGTATATCGCGAGAACGAGCGCCAGGTTTTCCTTCATACCGGCAACCAAGGCGTCGCCCTGTTCAAAAGGGAAACCGGTGCCGTCGGCGGGGACATGAACCACCTCGCCCTCAATGTTGCATCGGGAACCTATGAGAGCCTTCGGAGCGATTTGGAGCGACACGGCGTCGCCGTCAGTGGCCGCCCGGGCGACGATCACTGCATCTATTTCAATGATCCTGACGGCCACCGCCTGCAACTGATGTTCCCCAAGTGAAGCGCCTCAATCGAAAAATCGCTTGCGCGTAGGCGCGATCGATCACCGTGCGGCTTCCTCTTGATCGGCAAGAGCGGTCGTTATGACGCCAGCTGAATGACCGGTCTATCCAGCTAGCGGACCTGCGCCGGACGGACGGGAACGAGCGCAACGCGCCGAGAGCTGACCTTAACGGAAACCGCCGGACGGCGCTGGGTCAGCTCCCGTAGCTCCGATGCCTTTCAACGTCGTCTTTGCCAACCCCGAAAACGACATGTGCTGTAGTCGCATTCCGTCATCGCGCCGGCCCAAGCATTGGCAGCAATGTTGTCTCTGTATATGGCCGCTTCGTAGAAGATTTGCCTGGCCGTGAAGCGGTGCTGTGCACGATAAGCTGAGCGGCTTTAGATCTTGCAACGTTAGTTGACCGCGCCAGGACAACGAGCCGCCGGCGATCAATTACGAGCCGGCCGACCCCGACGAGAGCGTCCATTGACGCTCAGGTGGCGGGTAGAGTGTCCGCACCCGCCACTCGCCGCATTCCAAGCGCCATTGCGGACCCTCTAAGCAGCTTTGGCGCGGCTGTCATGCTTGGGGTACAGCCAGTAGCCGTAGGCCGCCCATCCTCTGCGGAGCCATGAGCAGGCGATGATGGGCCATATCTAACCAGCCTCGGTCGTGTACGCCCAGGACAGGTTGCAATCGCAAAGTGCCCTCGGGACGCGTTATAGCGACCCGCATTGTCGCCGCTGGGCGCAGAGAATCGGACAGCGCGGCGTTCTCAGCTTACGCGCTTTTTTTGACAAACCGCCTGTAGGTGCTCTCGATGGCGGCAAGGCATTAAATCGACGATCCGAGGATCGGGTTCTTGCGCCTTACCGCCCCGATGACTAGCCCCGTACGGGGTGGTAAACCGGCGGAGCTGGCGGTGGCGGGGCCGGAGCGTAGACCGGCGGCGGTGGCGGGGCTGGCTGTGGGGCGCACCCCGCGAGGAGCGCCGCGGGAACTACGACGGCAACGATCGCTGCATTACGCAACAGCCTGCGGCGGACCAATTTTTCGGCAACGTCGGACATGCGTTCCTCCAAGGTTAAGTCTCTCGTAGACAGTGAAATCTAAAAGCGATGATCAGCAAAGAGTCAACACGACAGACGTGTGCAGTAGGTCGGAGTGACACTCGTTTCGCGCGCGGTGGCACAAGATCGGCTTGTCCGGTGAGCACAGTCCTTCTGTATCAACGCCTCTAGAGACTATCGCGTATAGGTTTCCCCCAATCGCGAATTCGGGCGGCCGTTTTCCACCCGCGGAAGGGACGGGTTGCACCGGGATCACGCTCTAGACCAGATGTCCGTGTGAGGCGGTAGCCGGTTGAGGTGGCCCGCCTCGGAGTGTCGAGTAAGGCGTTTTTGTAACGCCACGGGGGTTGCTCCGGTGAAGGAGCCTATCCCCAGGCACTGAGCGAGGCGGCCCATGACGGAACTTACCCTTTTCGTTGGCATGGACGTACACAAGAAGACGATTTCGGTTGCGCTGGTTGAGAGCGCGGCGGGCGCGGCCGTGCGCTTCTATGGGACGATCGCGAACACACTGGAGACGGTGCGGGGTCTTTGCCGGAAGCTGTCGAAGGACGGGCAACAGCTGCACTTTTGTTATGAGGCAGGGCCGTGCGGCTACGGAGTGCACCGGCAGCTGACGCGGCTTGGGCATCGCTGCGACGTGGTGGCGCCAGCGCTGATCCCGCGCAAGGTCGGCGACCGGGTTAAGACGGACCGGCGCGACGCGATGATGCTGGCGCAGACGCTGCGAGCTGGACAGCTCACCGCGGTATGGGTGCCCGACGAGGCACACGAAGCGATGCGGGATCTGGTGCGGCTGCGCTCGCAGGCGATGCGCGACCTGCGCAAGGCGCGCCAGCAGCTGCTGAGTTTCCTATTACGTCATGGGCGCAATTCTCCCTATGGCCATTGGACCAAGATGCATCGCCGCTGGCTGGGCGAGCTCGTCTTTGCCCACCCGGCGCAGCATCTGGCGCTGGAAGAGATGCTGCAGCGGATCGAGCGAGCGGAAGCGCTGTGCGACCGGCTCAAAGGGGCGATCCTGGAGTTGGTGCCACAATGTTCTCTGGCCCCGGTGGTGCAGGCGATCCAGGCGCTGCGCGGCGTGTCGCTGATCGTCGCCGCGGCGATCGTCGCTGAGGTCGGCTGCTTCAGCCGGTTCGAGAGCCCGCGCGCGCTGATGGCCTATCTCGGGCTCAACCCGTCGGAGCATTCGAGCGGCGCAACCATCCGACGCGGCGCCATCACCAAGACCGGTGGTGGACGTGGTGGTGGCGGTGGACGTGGTGGTGGTGGCGGGCGGCGTTAGGAGGTTTCCGTGCAAACGCTGAAATCCTGGCCGTGCTCAATCCTGGCCGTGATCCTCTGGTTCACGGTGGCGCAGGCGGCTCCCGCGCGCGCGCCCGAGCCACAGCGCGATTTCGCTTCCGCCGAGGAAGCGGTGAGTGCGTTCGTGGCAGCCGTGCGCGATCACCAGGAAGCCGACTTGCGCGCCATCCTGGGACCGGAGGGCGACCGCGTTATCCTGCTGGGGCCGGAAGTGCCCCCTGGACGGCCCTTGCCGGCGTGAACGAACAACGGCAAGCTTAGGTGGGGCCTGAAGCCGGTTCAGTAGGAACCGCAAATGCAAAATCCGATCGGTTGGATACGATGGCTGCCGGGGTGGCTGACCTTACGCCAATATCAGATGGCGTGGCTGCACCACGACATCATCGCCGGGCTGGTGCTATCGACGATGCTGGTACCAGTCGGGATGGCCTACGCAGTGGCGTCAGGCGTGCCGGGAATCTACGGCCTTTACGCAACGATCGTACCGTTGCTGGCCTACGCGGTATTTGGCCCGAGCCGGATCCTGGTACTGGGACCGGATTCATCGCTGGCCGCCGTTATCCTCGGCGTCGTTCTGCCATTGTCTGCTGGTGACCCCCATCGCGCGGTGGCCCTGGCTGGAATGATGGCGGTCGTCTCGGGGATTGTCTGTATTTTGGCTGGGGTCGCGCGGTTGGGCTTTATCACCGAACTGCTCTCGAAGCCTATCCGCTATGGCTATATGAACGGCATTGCGCTGACCGTGCTGATCAGCCAATTGCCCAAGCTGTTCGGCTTCTCGATTCAGAGCGATGGTCCGCTGCGTAACATATGGGCCATCACCCAGGCACTCGTCGGCGGCAAAACGAACTGGGTGGCATTTGCCATTGGCGCCGGCAGCCTTGCGGTGATCCTGGCGCTGAAAAGCAGCAAGCGGATACCGGGCATCCTGGTCGCCGTGGCCGGTGCAACCGTTATCGTTGGCGCGTTAGATCTGGGGGCACGGGCCGGCGTGTCGGTGCTCGGCCCACTGCCACAAGGGCTGCCCGCATTCACCATTCCCTGGATATCCTCTACCGACATCGTTTCGGTTCTGATTGGCGGCGGCGCCGTCGCCCTGGTTTCATTCGCTGATACGAGCGTGCTCTCCCGCGCCTATGCGGCGCGGACCCGTCAGCACGTGGATCCCAATCAGGAAATGGTAGGGCTGGGAGCCGCCAACCTGGCCGCCGGGTTCTTTCAAGGTTTTCCGATCAGCAGCAGTTCGTCGCGAACCCCGGTGGCGGAATCCGCAGGGGCTCATATGTATTAATTCAGACTTGTTCTGACAGACGGTGTTGGCTGTTTGAGCCTTTGTAAGTGTCGCCTGTCGTCAAGCAGCCATGATTTTCTCCTTCGCCAGAGGCAGCGCGTCAAGGAAAGTGTGCATCGGGGTTTTGCCGAAGCACCATCGGCCCTGGTGGGGCCGTTGCTCATTGTATTCGACCATCCAGGCATCGAGGTCGGCCTGCAGCTCGTCGATTGTCCGATAGATTTTCTTGCGGAACGCCACCCGGTAAAACTCGTCGAGCACGGTGCGATGGAAACGCTCGCAGATGCCGTTAGTCTGCGGGCTCTTGGCCTTGGTGCGGGAGTGGTCGATGTCCTCGACCGCTAGGTAGAGCTCGTATTCGTGGCTCTCGCTGCCGCAGAACTCGGTGCCGCGATCGGTCAGCACCCGGCAGAGCCGGATCGCGTGCTCGTCGTAGAACGGCACCACCCGGTCATTGAGGATCTCGGCCGCGGTGATCGGTGTCTTGCGGTCGTAGAGCTTGGCGAAGGCGACTTTGGCGTAGGTGTCGATGAAACTCTGCTGGTAGACCCGCCCGACACCCTTCAGCGTGCCGACATAGAAGGTGTCCTGCGCCCCGCAGTAGCCGGGGCACTCGCTCTCGAACTCGCCATGCGCTTCCTTGTCGGCTTTGGCCTTCTCGAGCGCGGCGATCTGGGCCTCGGTCAAGAGAATGCCGTCCTGTGCCACCTTGGCCTCGAGCGCCTTGAGACGCTGCTTCATCGAGGCCAGATCGTGGCGCTGCCACACGCAGCGCACACCAGCGGGCGAAATCGACAGCCCGCGCCGTTTGAGCGCATCCGACACCCGTACCTGGCCCCAGGCCGGCTGTTCGATCGCCAGCGCCACTGCCGCTTCCTCGATCTCGATCGGCGTGCGGTTCTTCAGGATCGGCTTGCGGCGGCTGATCTCCTGCAAGGCCAGTTCGCCACCTTTGTCGTACAGCTCCTTGAACCGGTAGAAGCTGTCGCGGCTGTACCCCATCATCTTGCAGGCTTGGCTGACGTTGCCGAGTTGCTTGGCCAATTCCAGCAGCCCAGCCTTCACTCGGATGATCTTCTGTTCCTGGGTCATATCATAATCTCCGTCCCGCCGGAGGGCGGGCCGCGGTCCCAGCTCTGGGGTGAGAACCGCGACCCGCCCTCCGGCTCCGCTTCGGAAACCAACAACGACTGTCAGAGTAAGTTCGAGCTAATACAGCTCATACGCAACTGACGGGTGTCGTCGGTGCGCTTGCGGTCGCGTTGCTGCTGCTGACGGCGCCCAATCTGCTCCAGCATTTGCCCACCGCTGCACTGGCCGCCGTCGTTATCGCCTCGGCCATTGGTCTTTTCGAGGTCACCGACCTTATCCGCATCTACCGCATCCAACGTTGGGAGTTCTGGCTGTCGATTGTCTGCTTTGTAGGGGTGGCCGTATTTGGCGCTATCCCAGGCATCGCCATGGCGGTCGTAATTGCCGTCATCGAATTCCTTTGGGACGGTTGGCGTCCGCATTCTGCCGTGCTGGGGCGCGCCGAGGGTGTCGAGGGCTACCACGACATCACCCGCTATCCCGACGCCCACCAGGAACCCGGTCTGGTTCTCTTTCGTTGGGATGCGCCGCTATTCTTCGCCAATGCCGAACTGTTCAAGGAGCGCGTGCTCGATGCAGCGGCGAATTCGCCGACGCCGGTGCGCTGGCTCGTCGTTACGGCGGAACCGGTCACCAGCGTCGATGTAACCGCAGCTGATGTCCTCGCCGAGTTGCATCAAGCTTTGGACGACGCCGGCATCGCGTTGTGGTTTGCTGAACTCAAGGATCCGGTGAAAGACAAGCTGCGACGGTTTGGGCTCTTAGCCCAGCTCGGAGAAGAAAGTTTCTTCCCCACTATAGAAGTAGCTGTCGACAATTACCTTCAACTCTCGCCAACGCAGACCGATATCGTCCAATTACGACCTTAAATTTCGACCGGCGACTAAAAAAGAGTCTCAAGACGGGCAACTCGGCAGCCCGCTAACGTGCGACCGAGGCCATCCATCGCCAAAGGCGCCCTGGTAATCGTTTGGCTGACGACCAGCGACGTGCCGAATTCGGCACCTGCTCGTGGGTGATTGTCGTCATAGCGTCCAGGCCGCTCGCTTCTTCCGAGTGTAGCGGGCACTCACGGTAATCCGCGCTCATGGGCTAGCGGGATGCGCCCGCGCGGTCGACGCTCCCGCGTGCTGAGGCCATGATCTCGTCTCGCTGGGCCCTGATGAGCTGCTGGAGTATCACCATCAGCGCGGCGGAAGTCATTCCCAGCATGATGACCCCGCTGATGGCTTCGAGCGGGCCGAGCAACTTTCGGTTCTTGCTCATGACGATATCGCCGTAACCGAGCGAGGCGAAATTGACCGCCGAATGGTAGATGGCCTCGTACAGCTCGTTGAATTCTTCCAGCCAGAGGAACACGAGGCCCCACAAGGTGATCTGAATGAAGTTTGCAGCCAGCATGGCGAGCATGGCGACAATGAGTGGCCGGATACTCGCGATAAATTTGTGCGGCGCCGCCGCGTTGGAGGATCGCCGTACGTAATAGCGGACGCTCCAGAACGCGACCGCCGCTTGCACGATAAGGCACGCCAACATCACGGAAAAGCCGACCAAGAGGTTGAGGAGTATCATGGCGTTCTCGTCAATTAGCCATGTCGGAAGACAGCCTGGGTCGTCTCGAGTTACGCCAGCGTTCGAGCACCCAGACCGTCCCCCATGCGTAGAGCGCGACAGCGACGAACAGCGCGGTGCGGACCGCGGAGGCCTGGAAGACGCTCTTGCCGCTTGCGCTATCCTCGATCGCCGGGCCGAGCAGGATCAGCATCGTGATCAGCGCGTTGCTCCAGAAGGAAGGCCGGAATGATGTCGATCGGGTGCGGAAGATGCCGCTGCCGGTCCATAGCGCGGCGCCCATCATCCACAAGGCCAACATCCACAGGCTGGGGTGGAGCGACAGACCCAGCCACACGGCAGCTGCAACGAGTGCCCCCATCAGGGTCGATCCAATCAGTTCGCTACCCGCTAAGCGGGCCTCGACCTCCCCGGCCTGCTGGCTCAGTGCCACCGTCTTCATGATTGCCGCGACGTAGAACGAGGGGTTGGTGAGGGCCAATACGAAGACCGGCATCACGATCGCCGTGGCCCTCAAGGCAGTCCAGCGGGCTGCCTCGTGACTGCCGACAGCTGAGGCCGGGCGATTTGCGGCGGGGGTTGGCGGATCGGGGAACAAGGCGTTCGAAACGCCGCTGACCAGGGCGCCCGTGAGGATGCCAACGGCCAGCGTCGTGCTCAGCTTGCCCACGATCGCCTGATCGGCGACACCGGCCACCGGGATCAGGGCAAATGAAATAACCAGCACCATCGTGAGCGGATTAGCGCGGAGCTGACCAAAAAAGAAGATGCCGTAAAGTATCGTCCCAGTGAGTAGAATACCGCTCAACGCGTAGTGCTCCAGCAGCGGAACCATCAACACGCCGGAGGCAATCAAAGTCGCAAGGATCGCGGCGATGACCAACCCTTTGATCAAGGGCAGCGGTGGTCCCGGTTTGCACAGCACGAGGACCGACATAAGGCAGACGACAAAGGGTATCGGCAATGCAAAGCCGTAGGCGATCAGGACGGCCAGTCCAAGACCGAGGGTCAGTCGCAAAACAGCTTTGTCCGCACGATTCATCGCCAGCAGCATTCAATAGAGGTAGGATAGCCAGCTCTTCAGCCGGATATAGGCGGCGCCGAGGATGTTCATCACGACGTTATCGCCGGTGAACACCATCACCTCGGCCTGGCCGCCGATGCGGGCCTTGCGCAGGCGTTCGGCGTCGGACGCGTCAAACGCGATCGCCACCGGGAAGCGCTGCGCCTGGCGCAGCCAGTCGCGGCTGTTCTGGATCGTCGGCAGTGTGCCCGGCGGCACCGACTGACCGGAGCTGACGCCGTTGCCGACGCTTCGCACTCTGCCCTTCAGCACTTTGCCGGGCAGCACGTCGAGGACGATCGCTACCTCGTCGCCGACCTCGATGTTACCCAGGTTGTTCTCGGTCATGTCGGCATCGATCCACAGATCGTGGATCGCGATCAGGGTCATCGCCGGTGCGCCAGCCTGGGCGAAATGGCCAATGTCGGTGCGCAGGTCGGTCACCAGACCGCGGGCGGGCGCGACAACCTTGGTGCGCGCCAGATCCAATTCGGCCTTCTCGATCGCCGAACGCGCGCTGCGCAGCTGGGCATTGTTGTCACCAGCGTCGCCGGCGGCTTCCTGGGCCTTGCGCAGGTCGGCCTCGGCGGCCTGCTCCATGCTGTGCGCCTCGATCCGGGTCGCCTGCGCGATCTCCAGCCGGCGTACCGAGATGGCGCCGCGGTCCTCGGCGTACAACGCTTCCTGGCGCGTCGCATCCTTGTCGGCCTTGACGCGATTGGCCTGTGCCGCCTGCAACGAGGCGCGCGCCGCTTCCACGGTGGCCACGGCGGCATTGACCGAGTGGCGGATGGATTCGTAGTCAGCGCGGCTTTTCTGCAACGCGATCTGGTACTGGGTGGGGTCGATTTCGAACAGCGGCTGTCCGCGCTCGACGTCATCGTTGTTCTTGACGTGTACCGCCAGCACCTTGCCCGCCACCTCTGCGGCCACTGGCACGACAAAGGCCTGCACCCGGGCCTGCGAACTGTAAGGGGTCAGACGGTCGGCGGCAAAATACCAGAGCAGGCTGCCAAAGATCAGCACCAGTAAGATGATCGTACCGATCCGGGTTCCCTTCCCAGGCTTCGGCGTGACCGGATCGGCGCCAACAGCGGCTGTCGCCTGGTTCTGGGCTAGTTGCTTGCTCATGGCTGACCCTGGTGCGGCCCGGCGGCGGGCGGTGGCAGTGGCGCCGCAAGCATCTCCTGCCAGTCGCTAGGCTTGCCCATCGTTGCGCGGGGTGCGTCGTCCAGCAGAGGACGGCCGCGGCCCGGTTGCCAGCCGCCACCCATCGCCTTGTACAAGGAGATCAGGCTCAGTGTTACGTTGCTCAGGGTGCTTACCAGAAGCTCCTGCTGGCTGAACAGCGTGCGCTGGGTGTCGAGGACACGCTGGAAGTCGGACAGGCCTTCCTGGTACTGGATGTTGGCGATCGCCAACGAGCGCTGCGCGGCCTTGACGGCATCCTTCAGAAGCGGGATCTGCGCGCGGGTTGTCGCAAAGCCCACCGCCGCATCATCGACCTCGCGCGCTGCCTTCAATATCGCAGCCTGATACTGCTCGTAGAGTTGCTGGAAGCGTGCGTCCTGCACCAGCACCGCACCGGTCAGGCTGCCATGATCGAAGACGTTCCAGACGAGACTGGGACCGATGCCATAGGCCAGGGTCCGAGGCGATCCGGCAAGCGAGGTGGCGGACAGGCCGAGCGAGCCGAGCAAGGTGATCGAGGGGTAGAAATCAGCCTCCTTCACCCCGATCTGCGCCGACTGCGCCGCCAACTGCATCTCGACTGCGCGGACGTCGGGGCGGCGACGCAGCAGGTCTGCCGGCAGGTCGACGATGACCCCGAGTTCAGCCTGAGGGATCGTGTCCTTGCCTGCGGCGATCTCGGGCAGCGGCCCGGGGGGGCGGTCGAGCAACACGCCGAGTGCGTTCTGGGTCTGGCGAAGGGCGCCCTCGAGTTGCGGAATGGTTGCCAGGGTTCCGAGGTACTGGGCCTTGGCCTGTTGCACGTCCAATTCGGATTCGTTGCCGTGCTTGAACACTCGCTCGGTGATCTCCAGGCTGCGCTTCTGCAGCGCAGCGTTTTCACGGGCGATCTTCAGCTGCAGCTCGATGGTGCGGATCGTGCAGTAAGCATTGGCGACCTGTGCCGCCATCAGCACCTGCAGGTCGTCATACTGCGCGATGCTGGCAAAATAGCCGGCATCCGCAGCCTCGATGCCGCGGCGGAATTTGCCCCAGAAATCGATTTCCCAGCCGAAGCCCAAACCGGCGTTGTAGGCCGTGAAGGCGATATGCCGCCCCTCCGACAGATCCTCCCCGATGCCGAAAGGGCCGTTGCCGAGGGAAACGTTCCCCCCGGACGACCGCACCTCGCCGGTGCGCAGGACGCTGCCGGTCACCTGCTGCTGCTGCGGGTAGAGCAGACTGCCTGCAATCATGAGCTGCGCGCGCAACTCCAGGATGCGCATCCCCGCGGTGCGCACGTCGCGATTGACGCGCTGGGCTTCGCCGACCATGCGCTCCAGCACGGGGTCATGGAAATTGCGCCACCACTCCTCGATTTGCGCTTTCGGCATGCCGCGCCCCTCGGCCGTCAGCGAAGCAAGCGAGCCACTCGACCAGCCGGCAAGCCACGCCACCTCGGGGCGCTGGAAGTCCGGCCCTACTTCGGCGCAGCCTCCGAGCAGCAGCGCGGCGGCGAGGGCAAACTGGCGCACTCCGAGCGCGCCGGTGAAACGCCGCCGCATCGGCTCAGGTCGTCGAGGGACTTCCGCCTGCAGCTGATTGCTGCGCCCGCTCCGGGTTGTCAGCCACCCAGCGCATAAATATCTGGTATCCCAGCGCAAGCACCGTCGCGCCGATGAACATGCCAAGAATGCCGCCGGTCGCCATGCCGCCGAGCGCGCCGATCAGGATCACCGGCATCGGCGCATCGACGCCGCGGCCGAGCATGAGCGGTTTCAACACGTTGTCGGCCAAGCCGCCGACGAACAGCACTACCGTGTAGACGACGGCGGGGCCGGTGTCGTAGGTGCCGCTTGCCCAAATCCAGCCGATCACCGGCAGCGTGACGATTACCGCCGGCAATTGCGCGACGCCGAACATGAGAACGACCACCGCCAGGACGCCGGCGAACGGGACGCCGGCGATCATCAGCGAGACACCAATGATCAGCGCCTGGATACACGCGATGCCGATGACCCCGGAGGCGACCGCCCGGACGGTATCGGTGGACAGCTTGGCAAACTCCTCGCCACGCGCGATGCCGAAAATGCGTTCGAAGATATCCTTCATCGCCCGCGCGCCCGGGTCGCCGTAAGCCATCATGATGCCGGCGATGACGAATGAGGCCAGGAACAGCAGTAAGCCGCCTCCCAGCCCGGCGACGATGCCCAGCGCCTTGGTTGCCAGCTCGCCGAGCTTAGGCTGCATGCTCCTGACCAGTGTCGGCAGATCGTCGTGCGCCTGCGACCAAGTCGCGTGCACCTTCTTGCCAACGATCGGCAAGGCGGCAATCTTTTCGGACGGTGCCGGAATCTGGAGCGTGTTGTCGCGCACGCTCTTGACCAGGTCCTGGGTCGAATCGGCGAACTGGCTGGCCAGCATGATGGTCGGCGTGACGATCACGCCCACAGCGATCAGGACGACAAGGGTCGCGGCAAGCCCTTGCCTGCCGCCGATCCCGCGGGCGAGCATTTGGTGGAGAGGGTATATCGTGATCGCCAGGATCACCGCCCATAGCATCATCGTCAGGAACGGCGAGAAGATGAGGTAGCAGAGCAGCACAAGCGCCAACACCAGCCCCACCCGGATGAAAACATCCAGCAGGCGGCGCGATAGGCGATCTTCGAGTTCGTAATCAGCTTCGTATGGTGCGTTCATGCGCGGCGCCCCTTTCTGAACAACACCGGTAAGCGTTTCTCCCGAAAAGCGTTCGCCGCGCTGTTAGCGCGCCGGCGTCGCCGCCTGAATGCCGGCCAGGGCTTCCTGCAAGGCCGCTTCTTTCGTCTGCGTGGTCAAAAGCTTTTGCCGAACCACTTCCGCTTTCGCTTCGCTCGGAAAGGCATCTACAGCGAGTTCAGCCATGGTTTCTGCTCGCCCTAAGAGCGCCATGTGGGTACTATGCGAACATAATGACGACCTGAGGTTAACTCGTCCTTGATCCGAATCAACTAATAGCTTTTAGCTTAATTCTACGCCCGCCGAAACGGCTATCATCAGCGCATCCTGCCCGTTGCCGCATATCACCTCGAACGTGGCGCAGCTGATAAGGCCTCCCAATTTCTCGCGCGGCGCGCGCCGCCTCCCTTAACTTACCTGGCTCATTGCCTCAGAGACCCGACGACGGATGCCGGCCCGCAGGCCCAGCGGGGACGCCGGCGTAGAGGAGGGCATCGCCATGACCAAAGAAGGTAAGTTCACAACGAGACATCTCCCACGCGGCGAGGCAGCTCTGTCGCTACGGGTCGTAGCCTTCGTCGCCTGGCCCCTTGTGGATATTGGTCTCCTATGCGGCCGTTCCCCGGCATTTCCTGGTCGTCACCTTAATCCGTATCAACTGAATGGGGGGCGGAACAGGATCGTGTAGTCGAGGATGATGCGAAACTCCGATTGAGGATTTCGAGCATTGCCCGATTGCCAGAGATCCGAATATTGAGTTTTCAAACGGAAACCCTGTAACGGACCTGATGACGGGCGGTACTGCAGCCAGAGATCGAGTTCGTTGCGGTCGGGAATCCGCAAACCCGTGCCCGGCGTGAGTGCACTCCACCCCTGCGTGTCCCAAACGCCGGCGCTGAGGCCAGAAAGACCAAACTCCTTGAACGCATATCCAAAATCGTAAGCTACGCTCCCACCGAAGGCTTTTTCACCGGCATTGTCGAAAGATGCCTGCTGCATGTCGGTGTAGTTCGGCTTGGAGCCGTACGGCGAGAAGATCTTGGAGCCGTCGCCGGTGGCCGAGCCGGCGACAAACAGCGTGAGCCCGGCATACGCCATCTGAACTTTGGCCGAAG
The DNA here is from genome assembly GCA_963778385.1 of uncultured Alphaproteobacteria bacterium. GTDB lineage: Bacteria > Pseudomonadota > Alphaproteobacteria > ATCC43930 > CGMCC-115725 > DATARH01. The sequence continues at coordinate 27,915 of CAVZUA010000007.1, forward strand.
CTTGAAATGTGTGGAACGCGCCTCCCGTGAGCAGCTCCTCGCCGAGACTCTGCTGATCGATGATGTTGGCGCCGACGACCCAGTTCGGCCGATCTTGCGGCAGCTTGAAGTCATACTCGGCCTGGAGAAACGCCGTGTTGGCGAAATCCGGCACGGCATAATCCATGAAAACGGTCGAGAGCTCGGGGAACGGCTGGTATCTGAACATTCCGAACGGTGCGCCGCGGTCGGCGGTATTGCCAGCCGCAATCGCGTTGGACATCGAGATGAAGTTGTTCGAATCCCGTTGTTTGATAGTAGTCAGGTAGCCAACCACGTAGTCGTAGCTGCGGTCCTTATCGGGAAGCGTGTCGAGGGTGAGCCCTTCAAACGTGTTTGGGACCATGCGGTTGTCTTGCGCGTTGATCAGCGGCGTGTTCACCAGCTGTCGGCCGACGCGAAATTCCTGGTCCGTGATCTGGGCGCGGGCATAAGCCTGCCCGAAGACGTTCAACGCATTCTGGTTAGGGGTCAGCAATTTCGTCCCGCTCTCGTCGCTCGGGCCGAAGAGAGGCTGCGACGTATAGAAGGCCGCTTGGAGGCCGAAAATATCGGCCAGAAGGCCCGAACGGTAGACAATCCAGCCGCCGGCCGCCCAGGCATTCGATTTCGACCCGTTGGAATTGTCGCGCGACAGGTCGTACGTGCGCCCGACCACCTGGATGAGCGTGTCACGAAAGAAGGCCGGGGTGTCGGCCGGAAAATCCCAATAGATCTCCCTCATATTGGGCTGGATCGGTAATTTGTTGAGCGTCCAGTTTTGACGCTCGTTGTCCGCGATCTCATCGCGGTCGGGTGGCAACAATTCCGAGTAGGAAGCGCCCTGCGACGCTGGAAGGTTCGTGGAAGGCGGTTGCTCCGCTGTCTGGCTGACGGTCGTGAGAGCCGGTCCCGGTGTCAGTGCTATCGCCGGAGATGGTTGCGTTGTCTGACCAGTGGCGGGCGACTGGGCGTGGGATTGCCCAGACATCGCGAAGCCCGCGACTGCGGACAAAAACGAAACCAACACCAATGCTCGTCCGCCGCGCAATGTTTGGACCGACCCGGTATCCATGGCTGCCCCCACTTCGGCCAATGTCGTGTATGCAGGTCCTCAATCGAAATTTGTTCGCGCTTCGTGTGTTTATCCGTGGATCAGCATCAGGAGCATCATGCCCCACAGGCCAACACCGCCGATGACGCCGCAACCGCGTCGATAGTGGACGGGTAACCAAACGGTTCGCGCTGATTGTATGGCTTGCGTAGTCTTGCGCGGAATCAGGTCCTTTAAACACCGTGCTCAGCCGAGACAACCCCCCTTGATCATCGAACATTTGCGGAGCCCGCGAACGACCCGAATGCAGCCCCTGTCGTAGCGCCGGATCTCGGTTATGGTCGGGCCGACGAAATCTCCTTGGCACTGATGAGGCTCATCAACGGACATCAGATTTCACAGGTCATTCATGTTTCGGCCTCGCTCGGTATCGCCGATCTGCTCAAAGATGGCCCGCGCCCAAGCGCAGAGTTCGCCGAAGCGAAGGTCAAACCGCAGGAGTTTTATCGGCGCATTTCGCCCGTTGCCGCGTGTCTCGGCGAAGCACGGCTTAACGAACCCAAAGCCGGCGCTCGACCTCTGCGACGCGAACCGCTCTTGATGCCCTTAACGGCCGTCCGAGGCTCGCATCGTCATGAGCCGCAACTGCCCATGGCACTACGACCGGTGTGCAGTCCGCGGCGGTCTCTTGCTACTGCCTTGACAACCCACGGCGCCAGGGTATTCGGCCGAACAGGAGAAGTGACCCCTCCTGCCCACTCCAGCACAGCGGCTGCGTCAGAACCGACAACCTCGGCCCGGCGGCAATTCTTATTCTACGCGCTGAGAGTTCCTCGCGTCCGCCGCGGAGCGCCGGGTGCGCCGCGTCCGGCGGCCACGTGCGGCGACCTGGTTCAACGCCTCGACCGCGACAGAGAAGCCGATCGCGGCATATACATACCCCTTCGGCACATCAAAACCGGCTCCGTCGGCGATCAGCGTCATGCCGATCAGCAGTAGGAAGCTGAGCGCCAGCATCTTTACTGTCGGGTATTGCTCGACGAAGTCGGCGAGCGGCCTTGACGCCACCAGCATGATGGCAATCGCGATAACGATTGCGGTCGCCATGACCCAGAACTGGTTGGCCATGCCGACTGCAGTGATCACGCTGTCTAAGGAGAACACGATGTCGAGCAGCATGATCTGCGCGACAACGGCGGCAAAGGAGGACCGTCGCGCGGCAGCGGCCGACTCTGAAATCGTCAATCTCGAAGCAGTGATGGATCTCCCGGGTCCCCTTGTAGAGCAGGAAAAAACCACCCCCCATCAGCACGATGTCCCGCCAGGATATGGGGTGGTCGAATAGATCGAAGACCGGCCGAGTGAGGCCGATGATCCAAACTATGGAGGCTAGCAGCGCCAAGCGGGTGATCAGCGCCAGGGCCAGCCCGAGCCGCCGCGCCGAGTTCTGCCGTTCTGGCGGTAAACGCCCGGCAAGGATCGCGATGAATACCAGATTGTCGACACCCAACACGATTTCGAGCGCGGTCAGCGTGACAAGGCTCACCCAGACCTCTGGGTTCATCAGCCATCCCATATGCTGCTCCGTTCTGGCCGCAGCCCGCAGCCTCGCTGCGGCGTTGGAGTCACGGTCAGGATTGCGTCAACTGACCCCGCCCTGTTGTGCGGCTGTTGTCTCGGAAACCCTGACGACGACGCCGGCCTATAGGTCCAAAGGGAACGCTGGCCTATAGGGGGGCATCGCTACCACCAAAGAAGGTAAGTTCACAATGAAACATTTCCCACGCGGCGAGGCCGCTCTGCCGCTGCTGGCCGTGGCGCTGTTCGCGCTGCTGTTCGTCGCCTGGCCCCTCGTGGATTTCGGCCTCCTGATGCGGCCGTTCCCCGGCATGGTGTTGCTGATCGTCACCTTAAGTAGTCTGTATGCCTTCGGTACTCACGGTCGCGCCCTGAAGTCGGTTTTGGCCCTCGGTGGGGCCGTTTTCGTATTACAGACGCTGACGCTCGTATGGGATTTTAATGCCCTTAGCGTCCTGAGAGAGGTGGCTGCGGAATTATTTGTGTTGGTGCTTTGTGGGGTGTTGCTGAGCGGGGTTATGAGACCGGGCCGGGTCACTACAAACCGCATCATCGGCGCCGTTGTGGTGTACGTCCTCTTCGCGCTCCAATTCGCATTCCTCTTCGCCCTGGTCGAGCGGTTCTCGCCCGGCGCGTTCATCATGGGGCAAGTGTCGCCGACGTCTACCTGGACGGGTTGGCGCTTCTTCTATCTCTCGATGATAACGCTCAGTTCGCTGGGCCTGAGCGACATCACGCCAATAAACCCCTTCGCCCGATCGCTGGTGATGTTGGAGGCATTGCTCGGCCAGATGTACACGACCATTTTGCTGGCGCGCCTTGTCTCGCTGGAAGTCGCCGACCGTATTCGGAATATGCCATCACAAAGTTAGGCTCATGTTGAGGCCCTCGATAAAGTGCGAGAGTGAACTTCGAGCGCCGATCGACTCCCAGGCGGAGCAGGGTGTCCCGCCAAGTCTGGCCTATTCAGGGCTGGCGGACGCCGTCTCGCTCGGGTGAAGAAACGTTTGTGCATCGATCTTGCCGAAAAGCTCGATCAGCGCCGCAATGCAACCGGTCCAACCCGTTTGATGGCTAGCGCCAAGGCCAGCGCCGTTATCCCCATGGAAATATTCGTAGAACAGCAGGTAATCTCGCCATTCGGGGTCATCTTGGAATTTCTCGGCACCACCGAAGACCGGGCGCCGGCCGTTATCATCACGCAGAAAAATCCGGCTTAGCCGATTGGCGATCTCCTGCGCTACCTCGAACAGGTTCATCGTCTTGCCCGAACCGGTCGGGCATTCGATCCTGAAATTGTCGCCGTGATAAAGGTAGTAGTGCAGAAGCGCCCGAATGATCAGGGCGTTTACCGGTACCCAGATTGGACCACGCCAGTTCGAGTTGCCACCGAACATGCCGGTGTCGGACTCGCCCGGCAGATAATCGACCCGGTGTTCTTGGCCGCCTGCCGAGAAAACATATGGGTGTTCAGCGTGGTAGCGGGAGAGAGCACGAATGCCAAAGGCGCTGAGAAACTCGTTTTCGTCGAGCATTCGGCTCAGAATACGGCGCAGACGTTGTTCGTTGACGAGAGCGAATATACCCCGGCCGTCGACACCGAAGTGGCCCGGTCCGGTGGCATGGATTAAGTCGAGGATCTCCGGCATGCGCCGCATTTGTTCGCGTATCATCGCGGTCAATTGCGGCATTTGCTCGCGACACCGTTCCTCGAAAATGGTTGTCGCGCAAAGCGGCAGCAAACCGACCATCGAACGCACTTTAAGCCGGGTTGCGCTTCCGTCGGGCAATTGCAGCACGTCGTAGTAAAAGCCGTCCTCCTCGTCCCACATACCACTAGGCCCGACCGTATTCATCGCCCGGGCGATCATCAGGCCCTGAGACATGAACGTAGTCGCCAACTCCTCGTAAGTCGGATCTTCAGCGGCTAGTTCTACAGAAATTTCGAGCAAATTCTGGCACAGAAGAGCCACCCATGCCGTGCCGTCTGCCTGTTCGAGATATCCGCCCGTCGGTAGCGGGGCGCTGCGGTCGAACACCCCAATATTGTCGAGACCGAGGAACCCTCCCTCGAATAGGCTTCGGCCATGCCTGTCTTTTCGGTTCACCCACCAGCCGAAATTCGCCGACAGCCTGCCGAAAACGCGCTTCAGGAAATTCAAGTCGCCTTTCCCGTGCAGCGCCTGCTCCGCGCGGTAGAGAAAGATTGCGGCCCACGCATGCACCGGCGGATTAACGTCGCTGAAATTCCATTCGTAGGCTGGGATCTGACCATTCGGGTGCAGGTATAAATGCCGCAACAGCAATTCGAGTTGTTGTTTGGCAAAATCGATATCGACCGGTGCCAGGGCGATTGCGTGAAACGCAAGGTCCCAGGCCGCAAACCACGGGTACTCCCACTTGTCCGGCATCGAAATGACGTGGTCAGCGTTCATGTGGAACCACTCGCGGTTCCGGACATTCGGGTGGGTCTGCGGCCGCGCCGGATCAACGCCGTGCTCATCGAGCCACTTGTCGGTATCGAGCAAGAAGTGCTGTTTGCTCCACAGCATGCCGCCCAGCGCTTGCCGCATCACATTTGCCGCATCGTCGCCGATCCCGCGCGGTGTAAGCGCTTTATAGAACTCGTCGGCTTCGCGCCGACGTGTTGCCATAATCTCCTCAAATGGCGCACCGAAAGCGTCTGTCGCTGCTGTACTATTGAGCCGTAGCCGGATCACAGAGGTTTCGCCGCCGGCCACCTCGATCTGGTAATGCGCAGCGGCTTTGGTGCCGACCTGGCCAGGATTAACCGCCTCGCTCCGCCCCGACGCCAGGTAATCGTTGATCCCGTCTTTGACATAGGGACTTGCGTTGGGGGCGCCGAACAGCCGCTGGTTGTTGGTGTCGTTCTCGGTGAACAGCAGTCTTGGCGATCCTTCACATTGCAGAAATCGCCAGCCTAGCTCGCTGTGCAACGCCTCGATGGTTCGTCCATTATCGTTCTGGCGTAGGGACGGCCTCGACTGATTTGGCCACCACGCCCACGTGTTGCGAAACCACAATGTCGGCAGCACATGGACCGTCGCTGTCCCCGCACCCCGATTACAGACGCTAATTTGGATCAAGATGTCTTCGGGTGAAGACTTTGCATACTCGACGAATACATCAAAATACCCGTTATCATCAAAAATCTTCGTGTCGAGAAGCTCATATTCCATCTCGCTGCGGCTTCTTCGTTTATTCGTCTCAATCAAATCACGATACGGGAACTCATTTTGCGAGTATTTATAAAGGTATTTCATGTAGGAGTGGGTTGGCGTACTGTCGAGATAATAATAGTATTCTTTTACATCTTCTCCATGATTACCTTCCGCGTTCGTTAAGCCAAAAAGTCGCTCCTTTAGGATTGGGTCTTTTCCGTTCCACACAGCTACGGCAAAACACAGTCGTTGATGGTCGTCGCTAAAGCCGGCAAGACCATCCTCACCCCAGTGATAGGCACGCGAGCGCGATTGATCGTGGCTGAAATAACTCCACGCGTCGCCGTTCTCGCTGTAATCCTCGCGCACCGTGCCCCACTGGCGCTCGCTGAGATACGGTCCCCACCGCCGCCAAGCAATGCCCTCGCGTGCCTGCCTCAGACGCAGATCTTCCTGTGTCGTCTCTGGCACTGGCCTAGCTGGTGTCGGCATTTTCCGCTCCCGCAATAAAATGCACCCAGCGTGTAAAAATTCTACCTAGTCGGCCGAGTCGTTCATAGTGCGGGGTACAACCTGCTCAGTTTGACCCGCGCGTCGGCGGTGGTGAACTGCCAATTCGCCTTGGCGTGCTTCCTGTTGCGGTCAGCTTCCCATGCCTCGACTTCGTCCTTCAACACCCGCTGATCGGGGATGCGGCGGTCGAGGCATTGGGAGGAGAGAACGCTGAGTTCAGATTCCGCCATGTCGAGCCAACTCCCGTGTTTTGGTGTGTAGTGCCACTCGAACCGTTCGACGAGCCGGCGGGCTTCGGCGGGGGGAAAGGCTTCGTACAGCGAAGCTGGCTTGTGCGTGTTCAGGTTGTCCTGGACGAGCACGATTTTTGCTGAACCGGGGAAGTGCGTGTCGGATAATTCCTTGAGCACCTGGGCATAATCCATCGCCGTGTGACGGTCGGTGACCTTGACGTGCCGCCAGCCTTCCAGTGGCGCGAACATCATGAACAGATTGGCCGTCCCATTGCGTCGGTATTCGTAATCGTGCCGGCCGGGCCGTCCGGGTTTCGCCGCGATCGGCACGCGCGTTTCGGCAATGAGTTGCTTTGAGGTCTCGTCGAGGCAGACCAGGGGACGTTGCCGATCATAGGGCCGTTGATAAACCTCCAAGACGTCTTCCATGGCGGCAACAAAGGCGGCGTTGGCGTCCGGCGGGATGACCCATTGCTGCTTCAGATGCGGCTTGAGAGTGTTTTTTTCAGCGTCCGCCCGATCGTGTTGTCGCTGGCCCGTTCGACGATCTTCAGTTCGACGACCGCCTCTTCCAACAGTTGCAATGTCCAGCGTGCGCGGCCGGCCGGCGGTTTGGAACAGGCCAACGCGATTAACCTGGCCTCGGCCGCCCCATCGAAGATCCGCCGCCTCGCCGAATTCGCCGAATGCTTGCGAATCAGGGCCGCCTCCAACCCCTCTTCGACCAGCCGCTGGCGCGTCCTGGCAACCGTGGCGACACTGGTCTCGAGCGCCGCTGCAATCTCGCTGTCGCTCCAGCCTTCACCACCGTCCGAGGTATCGGCTTTCAACAGAATGCGGGCCTTCAGCAGCTTTTGTGCCGGATGTTTCCCGCTATGGATAAGGGCGTTGAGCTTCTCCCGCTCCGTATCGCTGAGTGTCACAATGTATTTCTTTACTGCGCTCTCTTTGCTGCCCACGTCTCCGCTCCGTCGCTGGTGACGCGGACATCGATTCAGAGAACCCTCACAAAATCAATGACGGAAGCGA